>NZ_JBXUNW010000005.1:0-98046 GCF_057196045.1 Lysinibacillus sp. DFXJR4
GGAACGGAAATCACCTTCATTTTGACTAAATATTCACAAAGAGTCCCTTGACCATTTAGTTTTTCAACACTATGAAAAAGCGTGTTTTGATTAATTCAAAACACGCTTTTTTAGATAGATTTTTTAAGAAAATATCAAAAAAGATTAGGAACTTTTTTTGTTTTCGAGCCAGTTATCCTCGGAAAATGACCAATCGTCGAAAATTTATTTACATTGTTAAAGGAAAAATTTATAGTGAAGGCGGTAGAAAGGACTGTGATGATATTGAAGGTAGAAGTTTCCGTTGACCCTAAATGTATAGAGCCAAAGGTTACCATTCATACAGCAGAGATGACAGATGAAATTGAACATCTTATGCATTGTATTGCTTCAGCAGGAATCCATACATTATCGGTGTTATCAGATAGAGGGGTTGAGTTTGTCAATTGTCAGGATATCGTCCGCATTTATACGGAACAGAAAAAGGTCTTTGTTCAAACATTAACAGGAATCTATACGGTACGCTTACGTTTGTATGAGCTGGAGGAAAGGCTAAATATGCAGATATTTGTACGAATCTCAAATGCTGAAATTGTCAATCGCCATATGATTAAACGCATGGATATTAGCAGAACTGGGACAATTGGGGTTGAACTAGTAGGAAATATCAACACATATGCATCAAGGCGCTACGTCACAAAAATTAAAAAGCAGTTAGGATTATGAGGTGAAAATGTGCATAAAGACATACTGATACGTATTGTAGGAGGATTTGGAATCGGTGTTACCCTTGGACTATTAGTACAATTTTTTGTAGCAATGGGGATCGAACAAGAGGGCTATGCTTGGGTTGTTCCAGAATTTCAAGCATTTTTCCCAAGTGAAGCAATAGCTATTATCGCTCAGATTTTGCTAACAGGTTTGATTGGCATAACATTTGCTTTAGCTGCACAGTTTTTTGAAATAGCCAGATGGGGGATGTTAAAGCAATATATCGTGCATTTTGCTGTAACGGCAATTGTTTGGATACCAATTGTCATGACGTTATGGATGCCCAAGACGATGGCAAATGTGTTCTCCTTACTCGCAAGTTTTTTAGGAACATATGTTATGACATGGCTATTGCAATATACATTTTCAAAGCGTGATATTGAACAAATTAATGCGATGTTAAAAAAGGAAGGTGAGTTGCATGACAATTGAAATAAAGGAACTAACCAAATGTTACCGCGAAAAAGTAGTAGTGGATCAGTTATCATTCAGCATAAAGCAAGGTGAGTTTTTTGCACTTCTTGGTCAAAATGCAGCAGGCAAAACGTCCACAATTAAAATGCTTTGCGGACTTTTGTTGCCAACAGATGGTGATGCTTTATTGGATGGAAAAAGTATCGTTGAAAATCAGGTTGCGGCAAAAAAGATTATGAATATTTCTCCACAGGAAACGGCAGTTGCATCCAATTTAACAGTATTTGAAAATTTACTATTTTTAGGTCGAATTTATGGTTGCTCCAAAACACAGGCAAGGGAACGGGCGAACGCAAATATGGAGTTATTTGCCCTCTCACAACGTCAGAACGACAAGGCCAAAACACTATCAGGTGGATTTAAGCGTCGATTAAGCATTGCAATGGCTATGATGTCAAATCCTAAAATACTTTTTCTCGACGAACCTACATTAGGACTGGATGTACGTGCGCGCCATGATTTATGGAAAATACTAAGCGGATTAAAGGGAAAGGTAACGATTGTTTTAACAACTCATTATTTAGAAGAGGTCGAGATGCTTGCAGATCGTGTAGGGATCATGCATCATGGCAGGCTATGTGCGCTTGGCACAATTCAACAATTGATGCATGAAACAAAACAATCATCCTTGGAAGAAATATTTTTAGCATATACAGAGGAGGGCTTATGTTGAGGGCTAATGTGTTTGCAGCAAGAAATCATAAGGAAATCGTTCGTGATCCAGTAACATTGTTAATTGGCTTAGGCTTACCGATTCTGCTTATGGGCTTATTTTCAGTTATGCAAAAAAATATGCCATTTGCCTTCTATGAAATTAGTAATCTAACTCCAGGTGTTATTGTTTTTAGTTTTTCCTTTCTTACTCTTTTTTCAGGAATGCTACTTGGGAAGGATAGAAGCTCCTCCTTTTTAATGCGCATCTTTGCCTCACCCATGTCAGCAGGTGATTATATTCTAGGCTATGTTCTGCCTTTGTTATCTATTGCATTTTTACAAATTATATTGTGTTTGCTTGCTGCCATGTTTTTAGGGCTGTCACTGGATAGCTCTATTCTATGGAAGGTGGGGGTACTTATGATTATCTCCTTACTTTATATTGGCTTAGGTTTATTGTTTGGGACAATTTTTACGGATAAGCAGGTTGGCGGTATCTTTGCCATATTTGTAAATGTATCTACATGGTTTAGCGGAACTTGGTTCGAGCCTGATATGATTGGTGGTACATTTCAAGCAATTGCACAATTTTTACCATTTGTTCATGCTGTGAGTGCAGCACGTGCAATTCAAAGCACAAGCTATACAGAGGCTTTCATCCCACTTGTTATTGTCATTGGTTACACAATCATCATATTTGCAATCGCTATCCTACTATTTAAACGTAAGATGCGTGGCTAATCGGAAAAAAGGGCATTCAAGCTAGAACTATTTCTAGTTTGAACTGCCCTTTATCTTCATTCAGCAAATGTATTTTGTATCGAAAGCATAGCGGCAGATGTTTTATGCTCGTAAGCGTAGCGGCAGATACAAAAGACTCCAGCTCTATAGGTGGTGAAATGAATACGGCTATGGTTCCTTTTCAGTAGTTGTCCAAACACCTACTGAATGAAGATATAGCCTCCGGCGGATGTCACGGATTTTCAAAGGAATGAATTGTGCGGGCACAATTCAAAATCCGGACGCAATTACGCCAAGGCGAAATTGATTTTTAGTCATGATTTAGTGTAGCTGCAATTTCTGGCTGTTTTTCCACCTGCAGCAGCATATTAAAGGAAGCAATCGCTACTTCCACTTGATCGTCCTTAGGTTCACGAGTTGTTAATAATTGAAGCCATAAGCCAGGATAGCCAAGGAAGCGTAATACTGGGAGGTTACGGCATGCATTTGTAGCTTGCAATACTTCGAAAGAAACACCAAGTACAACAGGAATTAATAAAATACGGTCCAAAATGCGTAACCATAGTGGATCAGTGGGCACGAAAAAATATAAAAACATGCCGACAAAGACAGTGAATAGCATAAAACTACTACCACAACGATAGTGTAAGCGTGATTGAGCTTGTACATTTTTCACTGTTATCTCCATACCAGCTTCATAGCAATTTATCACCTTATGTTCTGCACCATGGTATTGGAATACTCGTTTAATAATAGGAGTTAACGATATAAAATATAAATAGGTTAATAGTAAAAGTAGCTTAATGCCACTTTCAAGTAGAATTTGTCCAGTTTTCCCCTCAATCCATTTTGAGAAAAAGTCCGCTATAAAAACAGGAATTAATGTGAAGGCGAATTTTCCAAACAAAAAGGAAAGTATACCAACAACGGCAACGCCTAAAATCATTTGCAGCTTAGAGCCTTCTTCTTTATGCTCCTCTTCTTCACCGGGTGTAACGTCGTAACGATCCCCTGAAAATTGCATATGACGTGAGCCTAGTCCAGCAGATTCAATCAACGCCACAACGCCGCGTACAAATGGAACTTTTTTTAACTTTTGTAAAATAGGATTTTGAACTTTTTTATAATGATAATAATCAATGGAATCATCGTTACGGCGAATGGCTGTAATCGTATGTTCCTTTCCTCCGAACATTACACCTTCTAATTGTGCTTGTCCCCCGTATACAGGTGAATTGCTCAAGGCTAACACCACTCTCTATATATATTTCAACTGTACCATTGTACTAAATTTAATGAAAAACCTCTAGAGTTACGCATAGTAAAATTTCTATATGGCTACACTATTCGTACAGTTAAGGAAATAATGAACAATTTAAAAATCAATTAAGTATACAAATTAGGAGGATTTTATTTGAAAATAGCTAGTATAACTTCCCTTGTCAGTGCCCTTGTTTTAGCATTGTGTTTAAAGGGCTTACATTACTTTCATCTTATTAAATGGAGTCCAGTAGGTTTTTATAAGAAATTGGGGCTTTTTCAAGAAAGCTCAAAACTCTTTCATTGGAGTTTTCTTATTTTATGTTTATTTATCATAGGCTTTTTATTATTTATTGTGTTGAGATATGTCTATATTATTCCAGCTGTTTTATCTTCATTTTTACTTGGTTTATTTGTGACGATTACATTAGAGTGGGTCGTTCTTGATTTGCCTATGCAGCTCTCCTCCTTTAAAAGATTATCGATTCCCTTTATGGTGGTCGTTATTTGTCTCCTGCGTTTCTTGCTTGAAACAGCGAATTTTCATCAGAAAGAACATACAGCTCAAAAATGAAATTAGTTGCTGTATACGTCGTGTATGATAAAATAAATGGCAAGTACATAGAAAGAGGCGAAGATGCGTGAAGTTATTATGTTTAAATGGACCGAACTTAAATCGATTGGGTAAACGAGAGCCACATATTTATGGACATGAAACATTAGAGGATGTTAGAGAAAATGTTCAAAATCTTGCGGCTTCTTTAGGTGCTACAGTTGAATTTCGTCAATCCAATCATGAAGGGGTACTAATCGATTGGGTGCATGAAGCAGAGGACGAAAAATATGATGGTATTATCTTTAATCCCGGTGCATATACCCATACAAGCATCGCGTTACATGACGCCATTGCTGGAATCACTGTGCCAGTTATCGAAGTACATATTTCAAATATCCACAAACGTGAGGCTTTCCGTCATCATTCCTATCTTGCTCCGGCATGCCTTGGCCAAATCTGTGGACTAGGTACGAAAGGCTATGAACTGGCACTACGCACATTTATTGAGAGGGAGAATTGATTATGTTGAAATTGCAAAAGCTACGTAAGGCACTTCAAGAACAAAACATCGATGGCATTTTAATTACAAACGGGTACAACCGTCGTTATATGACTGGTTTTACAGGTACAGCGGGCGTAGCGATTGTGTCTCAAAATGATGCTGTATTTATCACAGATTTCCGTTATACAGAGCAAGCGGCTGCACAAGTACAGGATTTCCGAATCGTACAGCACGAGGCAACGATTATTGAAGAAATTGCAACGCAAGTAACAAATATGGGTATTAAATTATTGGGCTTTGAGAAAGATACTGTCAGCTATGGCACATTTGAACTGTATAAAAGTAAGATTCAAGCTGATTTAGTGCCGATTTCTGGGCTAATTGAAAAAATTCGCTTGATTAAGACGGAACAAGAGATTAATATTATTAAGGTTGCGTGTGAAATTGCTGATCACGCATTTACACATATTTTAGACTTTATCAAGCCTGGTAAAACAGAGCTTGAGGTTTCGAATGAATTAGAATTTTTCATGCGTAAACAAGGAGCAACCCAGTCCTCATTTGATACGATTGTTGCATCTGGTCTTCGTTCAGCACTACCGCACGGCGTTGCAACAAATAAAGTGATTGAAAAAGGCGACTTTGTCACATTAGACTATGGCGCATTATATAATGGCTATATTTCGGATATTACACGTACTGTAGCAGTTGGCGATCCCTCTGAAAAATTAGTGGATATGTATAATGCAGTCCTTGCTTCTCAGCTATTAGCACTTGAAAAGGTAGGTCCTGGTCTAACAGGCATCCAAGCAGATGCGATTGCACGTGATTACCTTAAAGAAAAAGGCTATGGTGAGGCATTTGGTCATTCATTAGGACATGGAATTGGTCTTGAAGTACATGAAGGTCCTGGCTTATCAATGCGTTCAGATACGGTGTTAGAGCCAGGGATGGCCGTAACGATTGAACCAGGAGTTTATTTACCAGGTATCGGTGGTGTCCGTATTGAGGATGATATCTTAATCACAGAAACTGGTAATGAGCTGCTAACACATTCGTCAAAAGAGCTTATTATTTTATAAAATTTGGAGGAACACAAATGATTTCAGTAAACGATTTTCGTACAGGTCTTACAATTATTGTAGATGGCCAATTATATCGCGTGTTAGATTTCCAACACGTTAAACCAGGTAAAGGTGCTGCGTTTGTTCGTTCTAAATTACGTAATCTGCGTAACGGTTCAGTGAATGAAAAAACATTCCGTGCTGGTGAGAAAGTTGAAAAGGCACAAATTGACAACCGTAAAATGCAATATCTTTATGCACAAGGTGACGAGCATGTATTTATGGACTTAGAATCATACGAGCAAACTGAACTAGCTTCAGCTGCTATTGAATATGAATTAAAATTCCTGAGAGAAAATATGGAAGTTTATATCCAATCATACCAAGGTGAAATGCTAGGTGTTGAGTTACCAAACACAGTTGAGCTAGAAGTAACAGAAACAGAGCCTGGTATCAAAGGTGATACAGCTTCAGGTGGTACAAAACCTGCTACACTTGAAACAGGGCTTATTGTACAAGTGCCATTCTTTGTTAACCAAGGTGATAAGTTAATTATCAATACAGAAGAGGGCTCATACGTTTCTCGTGCGTAATGCCTTTAAAAAACCTACTCTTTTCTTAACGAAAGAGTAGGTTTTTATTTGTTTTTTATACATATAAAGCAAAAAAAACTGTTTTTTGTGCCATTCGATAGAGGCATTGTATGTTTTTTTACTAGCTTAGCAATTGTTTCTATCATCCGATTGATGGTTATACATGGCAGAAATGTTACAATAAACGTAAGGAGTGAGTGCTATGCTACAAACAACATTAGGGATACCTTATCCAATAATTCAAGCACCAATGGCAGGTGTAACATCACCAAAATTTGTTGCTGCCTGTGCGGAGGAAGGTATTTTAGGCTCAATAGGAGCGGGTTATTTAGATGGAGAGCAAACAAAAAACTTTATCCAAGAAGTAAAAAAGCTTACAAAGAAGCCCTTTGCTGTCAATTTATTTGTGCAGGAAGATCCACGTATTGATATCGAAGTCCTTCAAAAAGCTCGGATGGCATTACAACCATTTTATGATGAATTAGGTCTTTCACCTGTACAGAGTGTTATGTCCAAGGAAGTATTTGAAGGACAAATACAAGCCGTTCTTGATGAAAATGTCGCCGTTTGTTCCTTTACTTTTGGCATACCTTCAGCAGATGTTATTCAACGCTTAAAGGATAATAAGGTATTTGTTATCGGTACAGCCACTACATTAGAAGAGGCAAAGCGTGTGGAACAGGAGGGGATGCATGCTGTAGTTCTTCAAAGTGGTGAAGCTGGAGGTCATCGCGGTTCCTTTACAGAGCCTATGCAATTAATTACATTACCTGACTTATTGCAGCAAGTAGTTGGACAGATTTCTATTCCTATTATAGCTGCAGGAGGAATTGTCTCGAAAGAAGATATAGAAAAAGCTTTAGCCAGTGGAGCACAGACTGTTCAAATTGGCACGGCTTTATTAGTGGCAGATGAGTGTGAAATTTCACCGCTCTATAAAAATGCCGTACTCCAATCAAAAGCACAGCAAACAACAATTACTCGTGCATTTACAGGAAAACCAGCAAGAGGCTTAGCGAATGATTTTACAAAACGAATGAAAGATGCACCTGTAGCGCCCTATCCTTTGCAAAATCAATTAACGACTACGATTCGTAAAGAAAGTGCAGAACAGGGGAATCCTGAATATCTATCCATGTGGATGGGTGAAAAAAGCTATTTAGTAAAACAGACAGGCACTGTGAAAAGCATTATTGAAAAATTACTATAATTGTATGTTATTTTTTTCATACGACTCGTCTTTAAATAGTAGATCTCTATACAAATGTATAGAGGTCTTTTTTTATTGATTGCAACATATATTGCTGTACACGAGGGGGCGTATGTATGGAATTACAAGACGTATTAAGAGTCGCTGGAGTGGGACTAGTAGTTGCGCTTCTTCATGTTTTCTTTGACCAAACAGGGAAAAAGGAATTTTCGTTTTTCCTCTTTTTCATTGCTTATCTATACATGACAGCGGAATTGTTGAGATTTTTACGTCTATTTTTTAACGAAATCCTTACATTCTTTCAATGGCTGACCTCTTCAGGGTAAGTGTAGATGGAAATTGTCATCGTTGCTGTTGTCATGCTGCTTTTATTATTACTTATAAAAGAAGTCATACAGCCACTCCATGCGCTAATAAGTGTAATGTTTTCATTTTTATTGTTCGGTATGTTGTTCTCGACACTCTTATTGCCGTTCATCAAGCAGCTGCTAGAGACGTTAGCTATTTTGCCATATGCAAAAGCGATTGTCATAAGTGCCAGTCTTTTTTATGTGGGGCAATGGGTGTCGATGTTACTTGTAGAGCAAAATTATAAAGTACTCGGAAACATTGTCATTGATGGGGTTAAGATTGTTATTTTGTTGTATTGGTTTAAAGAATTTTTGGCTGTTTTACAGGAGGTGTCTGCTATTTTACAACGGCTAAACTAAGGGGCGAAGGTCATGCAGGAGCAGATACTGTCATTTTTAATTGATCCATTTTTTCTCTTGCTGAAGATGACGCTCACACTATGTGGCTATGTCATCATAATTTTAATCGTGAATATGCTATTACCTACATTTGAAAAAGGGACAAGAATACTATTCTTTCTGATTGTGCTCGCAACAATAGGACCTGTCGTAGTGAAGTCATTTCAACTGATTGATGAAATAGCACAGGGACTTGCCCACATATTTACAGCATTTTATCCTATCCTTACTTCAAGTTTTCTGTTATCAAGTAGTATTACGGCAATTGCTTCCTGGCAGCCGTTCTTGCTCTTTTTTGTACAAGTCCTAACAATAGTTAGTAGTAAGTGGCTGATACCGGGTGTGTTATTTGCCATTGTATTTGATGTTTGTAGTGTCATTGTGAAAGAAATTTCCTTTACAAGAATTGCTGAATTAATCCGTTTTACCATTATGAGCATCGTCTCTGCATCTGTCATTTGCTACGTTATTTTAATGTCGGCAAGTGGAGTAGCGGCATTTAGTGTGAATGCAGCGGTTGCAGAGCCTGTTAAAAAATTAATTGAAGAAAATATTCCCGTGGTAGGTTCTTTTATCGTTGATAGTTTTTCAATGTTCCAGCATATGACACAATTTTCCTCTTCAATTAGTAGCATTAGTGCCTTTATAGCCGTTATTACTGTGTCATTTATTCCAACAGTACAGCTTGTTATCAGTGCTTACTCGTTAAAGCTACTGGCAGCTATTTTAGAGCCGATTGCTTTTGATGATATATGCAGATTACTAGATCACGTTAGTAAATCTCTATTTACATTATGTGCAGTATCATTTTTAATTGCTTTTTCATTTATGTTTTCTTGTTTTTTCCTCATCGTTTTTGTACAAGTTATGGCCGGGGGGAGATAGATTGATTCTTTTATTGGCATTGCTCTTTGTATGTCAGATATTTGTCTTTTTGACAGATGATAAAGAAATAATTTCACTGACAAAACTGGTGATTACTTTAGTATTTTTGCAATTGCTATTAAAGATTCCATTTATCAATTCATAGGAAGAAACAAGCGTACATACACTTGAAAAAGAGAAGATGAAAGGAGGCAATGTACAAGTGATGTGGAAAAGGCTCGAAAAAAAACAACGTCATTTATGATTTTAATGCTTATTGCCGCCTCCGTAGGAATTTTCATCATTTTACCAATGTATCAAACGAGTTCCACAAATAATCAAGTAACACCGACGTCCAATGAAGAAAAACTGGAACAGACACTAAAGGCAATGCAAGGTGTTGGGGAGGTTAAAGTATATCTTTATTACGGAGAGATGACTGATGAGAAGGACGAAAATAAACTATTTAGCCAATATTTTCGAGGGACTGAGCAAAGCACGAAAGAAGTAACAGGGCTGCTCATTGTTTCAGAAGGTGCCAAAGATATCTTTGTGAAAAATGAGATTCGTGCGGTTGTCAGTCAAGTGATGCAGTTACCGATACATCGAATAATTATTGTTCCAATGGAAAATAAGGAGGAAAAGTAAATGCGCGTACGTAGAAGAACAGTTTGGTTTATGACATTATTAAGTCTAGTAGCAGTAATTTCAGTGTATTATTTGGTCGATCCAGCAAAACAATTTAATGGACTAACTATTTTTACTGATGATACTTTACAGCAAACTGCCGTTACAGGTGTAACAGATCAAGAGGCTACGAAAGAGGGTATCACACAGGAAGTCTCCTCGCCGAGCCATTTGTTTGAAGAAATGCGCATGCAAGTGAGTGATGAAAGAAGTCAGCTTCGTCAACAATTAACACAGAAGATTGCTTCTCAAGAAGCCACTGCTGATGAAAAAAATAAAGCCTTTAATGACATTGATAGTCTAATTAAACAAGAGTCGGCAGAAGCAATGCTAGAAATGTTAATTAAATCTTTAGGCTATTCCGATGCTTTTGTAAAAGCAGACGGTGACAAAGTATCTGTTACGGTTATGGCGGAGGAGCTGTCAAAATCTCAAGCAAATGAAATTATTTATTTAGTAAAAACGGAGTGGGAAGGCGCAAATGATGTTCAAGTGAAATTCAATGCTAATAACTATTAAAAGATAAAGAAAAAAAGGAATATTCTGTTTATTATAAGTCTTTGTTATATATCAGTGCAATGAAAAGGCTTTCGTTTAGTAAAGGAAAGCCTTTTATTTTGTTCATATTTACTTAATTTTCATTAAACTATTTCAAATTGTTCGAAAAAAATATAAAATAGTGCTTGTAGTAGATTTTATTTCATAAGGAGAGTTAGAAATGTTCAAAATTCAAGAAATTCGTGAAATCATTAAATTAGTAGATTCTTCTTCAATCGACGAGTTCGTGTATGAAGTAGATGGCGCAAAAGTTAAGTTAAAAAAGAATGGTGTTGTTGTTACTGAAACTGTAGCACCGAAAAAAGAAGTAGTAGCCCCTGTTATACAACAATCTGCACCAGCAGCACCTGTAGCTCCAGCAGCTCCAGCAAAAGCTGAAGAAGTACCAGCAGCACCGACAGCTAACGACCCATCGTTACATAAAGTTGTATCACCAATGGTTGGTACTTTCTATCAAGCTCCAAACCCAGATTCACCAGCTTATGTTAAAGTGGGTGACAAAGTAGGTAACGAAACAATCGTTTGTATCGTAGAAGCTATGAAGCTATTCAACGAAATTGAAGCAGAAGTTCAAGGGGAAATCGTTGAAGTACTTGTTAAAGATGGCGAATTAGTAGAATACGGACAACCATTATTCCTTGTAAAAGCTGAGTAAGGAGTGCAAACCATGAAAAAAGTTTTAATTGCAAACCGCGGCGAAATCGCTGTGCGTATCATTCGTGCTTGTAAAGAGTTAGGCATTCAATCAGTTGCCGTATACTCTGAAGCAGACGCAGACGCATTACATGTGAAATTAGCAGACGAAGCATATTGCATCGGGCCAAAGCTATCTAAAGATTCCTATCTTAGCTTCCCGGCTTTACTGAGCGTAGCAGAAAAAACGGGTGCTGATGGTATTCACCCAGGATACGGCTTTGTATCTGAAAACGCTGACTTTGCTGAAGCCTGTGAAAATGCTGGCATTAAATTTATTGGTCCTTCATCTGATTCCATTAAAATTATGGGTATTAAAGACGTTGCTCGAACAACAATGGAGGCAGCAGGTGTTCCGCTTGTTCCGGGTACTGGTATTGTTCCAGATATCGAAACAGGTAAAGAATGGGCTGCTAAAATTGGTTACCCAGTGATCATCAAAGCTACTGCTGGTGGTGGCGGTAAAGGAATCCGTGTAGCTCGTACAGAAGAAGATCTTGTAAAAGGCATCGAAATTACGCAAAAAGAGGCTGCTGCAGCATTCGGTAACCCTGGCGTATATTTAGAAAAATTCATCGAGTACTTCCGTCACTGTGAAATCCAAGTATTAGCAGATGGTCATGGGAATGTTGTACATTTAGGTGAACGTGACTGTACAGTTCAACGTCGTATGCAGAAATTAGTAGAGGAAGCTCCATCTCCAGCTCTATCTTCTGAACGTCGTGCTGAAATGGGAGCGGCTGCAGTTAAAGCAGCACAAGCTTGTAACTATGAAGGCGCTGGAACAATCGAGTTTATTTATGATTACCAAGAAGATAAATTCTACTTTATGGAAATGAATACTCGTATTCAAGTTGAGCACCCAGTAACAGAAATGATTTCTGGTGTAGATCTTGTACAACAACAACTAAAAATCGCATCTGGTGAAAAACTTCCTTTCACGCAAGATGATATAAAATTAAATGGTTGGGCAATTGAATGCCGTATCAATGCAGAAAATGCTTATAAAAACTTCATGCCTTCAGCTGGTACTGTCGATACGTATGTAACGCCAGGTGGCTATGGTGTGCGTATTGACTCTGCAGTATATGCAGGCTACACAATCCCACCGTATTATGATTCAATGGTGGCAAAACTAATTGTTCATGCGGACACACGTGAAGAAGCAATTGCAAAAATGAACCGTGCGCTAAGCGAATTTGAAGTATCTGGTCCTGGGATCAATACAACAATTCCATTCCACCAAGCATTGATGAACAATGACGTCTTCAAATCAGCACAATTCAATACGAAGTTCCTTGAAGAGAATGATGTTTTGGGGACAAGCAAGTAATGGATTTGCAGATTTAAGGAATAGAATAGGGAATAGAACGCATTTCAAATATCGCAATAAAATTACCTTCTAACATTCAATTGTTAGGAGGTTTTTTATTTGGCTAGAAAAGGTCAGTGTACAGGGATTTTTGATTTAGAGGATGTGATAGAATCTTTACAGCTACCAAGTTTTAAGGGTACGGTCAAACGTGCACGATGAAAACTATGTAAAGCTACACTTATCTAAAAACACTTATCAGACATTCAGGAATCATTTAAAAGCACATAGAGCAGGCTTATATTGAAAAAAGTCACTTGATTTATGACTTCTTAGTGCCATCAGAAAGCATTGAAAGTCGATATATTGAACTAGAGGCATTTAACGAGCAGATGAGCATTGATAATGAAGTCTGGAAAGCATTTACACAGGTTGTTTAATTGTAGCTACAAAGTCATGTGTGGGAGCTACAGGAGAAATTGAGGAAGCATTAACAATAGGACTTGTTTATATAGTATTCAATCATTAACACAAGTCCCATTCTTATTGATCTAAAGACCATGTTAAAAGCTTAGGAGTACCTAAGTGTAACTACCACTTACTATTATTATTATAATTTTTTCTATAAACGTAGTCTTCATTATTAATTTTTAACCAATTACTAATAAAATTAATACCCACTATAAAAATTCCAAATAAAACAAACGCCATAGTATAATGACCTAAGAAGAATAAAACAAACGCCGCAACCAATATTAATAGCATTAAAACTATTATCGCGACCTGTAATTTCCCTTTCTTCTTATCATTCATATGTTCAACCTCCTATCAAATCGCCAATATTTTCCCATTTAACTGAATAATCAGCCTTCTGTTTTGTTAAATATTGTAAACACATTTACAAATATTAGTGTAGGGAAGTGTAAGCTTATAAAGAAAGTTATGATGAGATTGCGATAGCTCATCATTAAGTCGGTGTGCTTTATTATGTTACGCAGAACTTTGTTACATGGATTGCCATAAATCCTAGTAGTGCAGCTAATGCCCAACTGCACCTATAAACGCTGATTCATCATTAATGATGTGTTTACTTCTTTATAATCGTAGCCTGCTTGAAGCTGCCTTAAAGTCATTTTGAGGTAGCTCCTTTTTTATCTACTCAAGGAATAGTTTCTCCCCAGCATTCTCCATTTGAATTTGTTCAATTTTGGATAGGTAGTGTTTTGTTATATAAAGAAATTTTTGCAGCTAGATCTGCACATTTTGGGCCTACTTTTTGTCGTGTTCATCTATTGATAGACGAGTGTCAGGAAAGAGGAAAGGCGCCAGCGAAATGCTCGGTTAAAATGCCAAGGAAGCAAGCGATAGAGTCAAATACTATGTGGCGTCTAATGTTTAAGTCATTGCTTTTTGTTGTCCAAAATCAATTTTATCTCTCATTTACCATCTTATATACCTATTAAATTATCAATAGTTGTAGATTTACCATTGATGTGAATATCAATGGTATCAATATTAGGATCTAACGTTAATTTATAGACATGCTGTGTTATTGCTTTATCTTGTTGATTCGTAACATCTAATTTTACTATTAATGTGTCACCTTGAGCTTCAAGATCTGTTGTAACTTTTCCGTTTGAGCGAAAAACGATATAGGAAATATGCTTATCTACTACATTGATTTTTTGAAGCGTATATTTATCATCAATTACCTTTTGCACTTTATCCGGAACAATCTCAATTTCACTAATACTTAACGTTGATGTATTACATGATGTTAATAAAATTACTGACAAAAACACTAAAAAAATTTTTTTCAATGCCTTTTCATCTGCCTCTCCTCATCTAACTGAAAATTTCATCATTAAGATTGTAACATAGAAAATCATGTATTGGTAAAATAAGGGTGAGAATGAAATGGATGAGATTCACCGTTACTTCCAACAGTTGCTACATATGAAGCTTACGGAATGTTCTTGTAAATTTATAGAGCCTAAACAAAAGGACTGTGTTTTTTCATGTACAAGCTCTAAAATTGCATGTGATGGCTAAGGTTTTGATTTAGAAAAGAAATAATTATCCAAAAACATTATTCTTTCAGCTCTTTTTTCTGTTTCTTATCAAGAATTTTAATTAAAAAGAACAGTAGACTACAAGAAAAAACCATCGACATTACACCTTTAACCGCACGCATAACAAATGTATCGGAAGGGAAATCGAATATAATAAATCCACAACAATAGATAAACGTTACTACTATAAATAATTTAAATAATATAATCTTCATAAATTTTCTCCCTTTTAAGAACTGCCTTTTTCCTTCCTAGCTGAAAATTTTATCTACAGATAATTGTAACATTATAAAGTCTAAGTTGGTAAAAGTGGTAATTATATAAACGTGAGATTCACTATTACAGTAGCCAATAAATGCCCCATTATTTAGTGTTTTTAGGCAAGCATAACAGGTGATCAAGAAAATGTGCTCAGGATGAGAATTCGGAACAAACAATAAAAAAGATTTTTTCCGTTTAGGTTATGTTAAATAGTGAAAGGAGGATGTGAATGCTAATACTTTGGAGTGTTTCCTTTGTTATCGTAATTTTTTCCTTCGTTTTAGGAGTAGTTAAGCTTTCGTGGGTTCAGATGCTTATAAGTACAATTTCATCCATACCAGTTGCCTCTTATTATTTTTTTGGAGCAAACAATGCTTGGAAGTATATTGGTTTGATTCCTGTTCTTTTATTAATGTTGACAGTAGTCTTTTGGTTTTTTGAAAAAAGGGGTAATGGCTGATTTCATAAAAATGTAGATTAAAAGTAGAAATGCAAAACAAAAAATATTATAGGAAGGGAGCATGTCGCATTCCATTTGATTATGAGAATTTTTTCACTTTCTTTCGCTACTGTCAATTATGGAAGGGTGGAGAGGGGAGTATCCAATAGCATTCTGAGATGGCTCTATTTGTAAGGTTAATGCATCGGGAATTAAGTAATGTAAGTTTCTTGAAAAAATATAGTTTTGATTGTAGCAGAAAAAGTGAGGTTAGCATTCTTAATTGTCAAACCTCCTAACCTTTAGTAGCTAGGAGGTCTTTTATATTATAATTCACTTTTTATTATTCCGTATCTAATCATTATGATTATTCCTCTACTAATGCAGATAGTTGAAAATACGATTTTAATTTTACTGCTTTCATTTGGCGCGCTAATTTCATATAGTAGCCTGCGCCAGTCCCACCTGTGTAGCGAAACGTATTATGCTTGTGACAAATCGGTAATAGGTGTACATTACTACCTTTATTAACTTGGCTTGAGTTGGTTGCTTGTAAAATCACATGACCGCCTACTAATGTGCCACCACAGGAAAATTTCTTTGTTTTATCATCACTTTCATCTTGTGAATCCCCTACATAAATTTTATTATGCTCCGCATAACAAGTAGTGATATCATACTCATCTTGCAAACAGGCTTTTATTAATTGAATCCAAGATGACACGCCAGGCTTTGGATCATCTGTACTACCCTCCACATTGGCAAACTTTGTACCGATAGCAAGAGGATCTGTTACACCATCATATACCGATCTTAAAGGGACAATGATAAATTTATCTGTATAGTCGATCTCTGGGTTCCATAAATCAGTAAAATAAGCACCTTGCTCATCCTTTGTTTTACGATAAACTACTCGGAATTTCGCTTCCTGCTCCTGTGTTAATTGCAATTTAGCACCCTCTACTGTCGTTGGCATATTAGCAAACATTCTCATTCCTCCTATAAGTTTAAAGTCTGTTTGTTATATTTTTGATTGTAATCATCTAGCATTTCTTGGAATTTCGTGACGAACTCAAAAATAGAGATGAAATCAGTATTACTGCTTGCCTCTGTATTGTTAATACTGACACTTTTATCCGCCGGTGTTGCTTCAAGATAATAGCCTAAAATTTGTGGATTCGTAAAGCGTACCGTTACGCTATTAGCAGAGGATTGCACACTGGAATTACTTTGGGCTGAGGATGATGAAGAAGATCTGCTTCCCCCGAAAATAAAGAAACCTCCGCCACTTGCTGAATGATCCTCAACACTTTGTGCAAATGAATTTGATATAGCGGTTGCAGAAGTAAATTTAATAGTAACATCTCGCGCAATAACAAATGCCGTAGGGAAGCATGGGAAAACGCATTGATTCATTTCCTTAAAGCGTTCCTTTGAAAAATCTTGATAATCTTTCGATGGCGCAATGGATTTGCTCGATGTATTATACATATCCTCTGTCAATAAAAAGACTCCAGGATTAAACCATTCTCGTCCAATTTGTACCTTTGCCACAGATAGTCCAATTTGGATCGACATCTCTGAGCTACTAGCGAATGCATTACTGATTGCTTCCTTATGGCTAGAGCTACTGGAATAGCCTCCAAAGAAAAAGGATATACCGTAGTTAGAGGAAGATGCTGAAGCATAGGAAGAGGAAGCTTGATTTGCTTCTTTTAAGCTTGATGTGAGAATAATTTGTGTAAAGTTTTCTGGTACATGATTTGGTGCAACTTCATTTTCATCCACTTGCTTATTAGCCTCCTTTGAAGATTGTAAAACAGTGGCAAGTCTTATTTTCTCTTTTAATGCCTCAATGTCTTGATTTGTATTGTCAAGCTGCTGCTGTAATGGAGAGAGCATGGATTTGAATTGAAGCTTATTGTTCTTTTCGAAATATTGCATCGCAGCGCTTGTTGCCTTTTGTGCCTTATCGATTAAATCATTTTGTGCAGTTAAACAGTCCTTAAAGTTAGCACTAAGTTTGTCAAGCAGGTCTTTTACTTTGTCATTTTCAACGCCAAAAATGCGCATAACTGTTGAAGGTAGGACGGTTGTAACTTCCTGTAATCCTTGGGAAGCCATTATATCGACCAATGTTTTTAACATATCAAGTGTTGTATTAGCATACGTTTTCTGCAGTGCTTCAAGAGATGCTTTAAACGCTGTATCACTTTTTTCATAAGCCTCTTTTAATGCTTGTACTTCTGTTTCATCTGGGATAATCGCTAAAAATGAGTTAATATTACTTGTAATATTGCTACGTTGAGCTACTAATAGGGCCAACTGCTGTGCTAACGCTGCAGGACTTTCAAGTAAGTCAACAGGTGTAAAGGAGGTATTTAATAATGTAAACCAATTTTCTGGATAAAGCTGTACAGGATAAACATGTCCACCATCAGGATTCATCTTCCCTACATTGGCAATTGTAGAACGAGCCTCAGCAATCTCACGCCCTACACCACTATCTAAAATACCATTAATAATTTCCATATCACCTGGGGAAAAGACACTCAATACTTTACCGAGTTTTTCCTCAACTCCTAGTACTTCTGCCTCTGCTGTTATTTCATACCAATCTAAAAATTCATTATTACGTTGCTTGTAGTCTTCGGCTGTCTGCTCTGGGTACTTTTTCGCAAGCTCATTTTTCTTTGCCACCTGCTTTTCAGCCCATGCTTGCTTTGCCTCTACATAATCGCTATACAATCGGTAGAATACTTGTTCAAGCGTAAGTACATCCTGCTTGCCATCACCAAAATTATAAGGATATGGTGTCATTAGTACTTCTCGCAGTTTGTTTTTTGCCTCGAAAAGCTTACTATTTAATTTAGGCGTAAGCATATCCAGTGCGGTTTTATACTGGGTTGATAAGTGACGCCCATTATCAGAGGCTGTCATCTGACAGGCATCAAATAATTTATTGACAAGCTTTGATTCATTGGCTCTAACAAAGGCAGGCTTCGGTTCGTTATTGTCAATGTCATAGGCATACTGCGAGGCACTAATTAACGTCCCGGGAAGGCTCATACAAAAAAATTGATTTGCATTACTGCCACCAATAACGGAAGTAATCTGCTCATATAGCTTGTCTGCAAAGCTTTGAGTATTGTCCCCATCTTGTAAATCTGTTGCTGTCAATAACCTATTTTGTTCATTTTCCACTGTACTTCCCCCTATACTTAATTGTGATAGCAAAGCTTTCACCAAATCACTATATGAGGTATGCCTCTTCGATATAACATCCTACCTAAAAAAATCTTTATTAGTTAAAATTCATCATTATTAGGGATTGGTATTTAGGAGGTTTTTCCGTCTACATTTATAGAATTTCTACTTTTAAAGTGAAGAAATACTCAAAGATTTCTTTCTTTTTATTTTATAGAGAAATAATTTGATGTGATTGATAGAATTTTTATAGTTATCGAAAAAAATTAAGCTTTATCGCCCAACTTTTTAAATTTATCGGCTAAAGCGGCTTTCGACAGCCAAACCTTCCTTTTTATAGTATAATAAGCGTAAGAACAGCATTGGTTTGTGATGTGTTAGGGAAAGGATGATATTTGTATGGCTGAGAAAGTAGGACAATCTTTCGTACAACCAACACCTTCTGGAAAAGAAGAACTTGGGAAAATAGAAGTAGCAGCGGAAGTAATCGAAGTTGTGGCTGGGATTGCAGTAAATGAGGTTGAGGGCATTGCTGCAACTCGTGGTAATATTGCAACGGGTGTTGTTGAGCGCTTCGGTAAAAAAGTGCACAATAAAGGCATTAAATCGGGTGTGACAGAAACAGGTGAAATTGCCATTGATGTATTTTGTTCTGTGAAATATGGCCATGCTATTCCAAAGGTAGCGAAGGAAGTACAAAGTCAAATTCGTCAGGCAATTTTTAATATGACTGCACTTGAAACAGCAGAGGTGAATGTACACATTACTGGCATTCACTTTGAAAAAGAAGAGGTTGCTGTACATGAATAGCAAAAAAAGGGTTGCCGAGAGTGGCAGCCCTTTTCTATTAAATAGGAAATGTTTTAGCAATACATTATAGCTCAATATGCTTTGGCTTTCTCCAAAATAAAGCAAGGATAACGCCAAGGGTTAATACGATTGTTGCAAAATAGTAGGGGTAGTTTAAATTAATATCAAACAAGATGCCCCCTAAAATGGGTCCAAATATATTCCCAAGGCTTGTGAACATGGAGTTCATACCACCCACAAAACCTTGCTCGTTTCCGGCAATTTTGGATAAATAAGAGGTAGCGGCAGGACGTATTAAATCAAAGCCTACGAAAATAAAGAATGTTACAAATAAGATTGCAAAATAATGACTTACAACAGTCATCGCAAAAGTAAGAGCAGCAGAGAGGATGAGTGAATAACGAATAACATTAATTTCACCCATTTTTTTCGTCAGCCAATCGAATAATAATAGTTGTGCAAGGGCACCGACTATCCCGCTCCCAGTAATGATAATTGCGATATCTGAAGGTGTAAATGAAAATTTATGATCCACAAATAAACTAAAGAGCGATTCAAATGCCGCTAGACCAAAGGAAAGCACGAAAATTAGCACAAATGGTATGAAATACAGCGGACTAATTACTCGTCTCACACTGCCTAAAATAGATGGTGCAGCTTCTTGGTCGTCTAAAGAACGTGTCGGTTCTTTTAACAAAATCAATGACAGGATTGCCGCTACAAAACCAAGTATACCAGCAGCATAAAACGGTATCCGCGTACCAATCTCAGCTAAAAATCCACCAATTCCTGGACCAATGATAAACCCTGTACTTATAGCCGCACTCATATAGCCTAGTGCTTTTGAACGCTGTGATAATGTAGTAATGTCAGCGATATAGGCTGTTACTGCTGGCATGATGAAGGCAGCACTCACGCCCCCTAGCATACGTGAGATAAAGAGAATTTCTATCGTGCGACCAATCCCAAACAATAGCTCGGAAAGCCCAAAAATAAAAAGACCTGCCACAATCATTACTTTACGGCCTATATTATCCACTAGCTTACCGGCAATAGGAGATACAATAAGTTGCGTAATGGCAAAGGCTGCCACCATGTAACCTACAACTGAGCCTGAAATATGTAACTCATTCATAATAGTAGGTAGCACTGGAATAACTAAACCAATGCCTAAAAAGGCAATGAATAGATTCGATAATAAAATTGTTAACGTTAAAATTTGTTTCTTATCCATATTTTTTCTCCTTTAATCTTTCACAATACATGAGAACAAAGTCTACTAGAATATTTCCATGAGTAATACAATAAACCCTATAGTAACTATAGGGTCAAAAGATTTGTTTACTTTTTTTAAATTTCGCTTTAGATAAGTGTGGTAGTGGGAGGGAGTTGTTATGCAGGTGCTCACATCAAATTTTTTACACAATTAATTTTTTGTCTAACCTTTAATTCAACGATGAATTTTTTCTCATGCTCAAAGGTGAAAGAAGCAGGCATATAAAGCTCATAGACGATTGGTTCATAGGCTTCTTGTTGTGCTTCTACGTATGCTCTTAGTTTTTCATAATATGAAAAGTATGTATCAGGATGATAGATAAAGGCAATACATACATATTTACCGGCTGGCTTTATTGTTTGCTTAATATTTGGAGAAAGCTTAGAAAATGTTCGTTCCGTTAAAAGTGGTGTAAAGATAGCGTCATAAATAATAGAATGAACATCTGTATAGCGAGCTAGCGGAAAAATACAACCATAGCGACTATTTAAGACACTTCCTTCACGTTCAATTATTTTCGTAAGTGTTGCATAATACGTATTCGTGCTAGATGTAGGTGTTAGCTCAGTAGTCGTAACTTGTAAAATAGGCATTTCCTCTTCTACTTGAACATAAACATCTCCGAAAATTGGAATATCGATTTGTTCTTGCATTTGTTTTTTTGTTTTAAGCAAAGTGTACTTTACTTCATTTAAGCGCGTTATTTTTTGTTCTATGCGCTGCTCCTGCTGTTCTAAAAAAACGAGCAATTCTTCCGAAGTTAAGCCAAGCGCCCTTTTTATATCCTCAAGGGAAATTCCAATATATTTAAGCGACTTAATAATATCTAAGTAAAAAATCTGAGTATCTTTATAATAACGATAATTGGTATGGGTATCGATATGAGCAGGTTTAAATAAATCAATTTGGTCATAGTAGCGTAAGGTCTGTACAGATAAGTTAGAGAGCTTAGCAACCTCACCAATTGTATAATAATGTTCTTTCATAAATGAATTGCCTCCACTAGTAAGAGCTAAAGAAGTTTCGAATGGCATCAAAGCGAATTTTATGCTTGCAATCCTCGCAGTAAAATAAGCGGGATTTACGTTCCTTCAATTTTTTGTATTGTTCCTCACCTTCATATAATTTGAATGATATTTTACAGCTTGTACACTTCACTTCATAATGCATAATAAAACACCTCCAAAGATGAAATAGAAGTCTCTTTATTATAACATTCTTATTAAATGAACAAGAAATGCGGATGGTTATTTTCTACTTGTATCATACTTTTCATTGAGATGCATGAAAACAAGCAGAAAGTTGCTTGAAAAAGGTTTCAGATTATTGAAAACTTGCTGGAATTCGTGTTTCTCGTTCGAATTTATGCTATTATAAACCTTAATGCCACTTAAGAAGGAGAGCTTTACATGAAACGACATGAGGCACGCGAAAAAGCGTTGCAAGTTTTGTTTCAGCTGGATAATACTGACGTAACAATTGAAGAAGCAATGGAGCATATTAAAGGTCAGCCAACAAATGTCTTCTATGAAAAGATTGTTACTGGAACAGCTGAACATTTGGAGGAAATTGATGCTACTTTAGAGAAGCATCTTGAAAAGTGGTCACTTGCCCGTCTGCCCAAAATTGAGAGAACAGTTTTACGCTTAGCTGTATATGAGCTTTTATACATGCCTGAAACACCAAAAAGAGTAGTACTGAATGAAGCAATTGAGCTATGCAAAACATTTGGCGATGAAGGATCGTCGAAATTTGTCAATGGCGTACTTTCTAAATTTACAGAACAATAAAATGTGTTGAATTGGAAGGAGTAACGAAGTTTTATGTCAAGTGCAATTATTAATGGTAAAGAAATTGGTCAAGCTATTCGTCAATCAATAGCAGAACGTGTGGTAAGCTTAAAAGAGCAAGGTTTGACACCAGGCTTAGCGGTTGTTTTAGTAGGGGACAATCAAGCTTCTGCTACATATGTGAGAAATAAGCAAAAATCATGTGAAGAAATGGGTATGTTTTCAGAGCTAATAAAACTACCTGAAGAAACGACACAGGAAGAATTATTAGCACAAATTGAACGCTTAAATACTCGTGAGGATATTCACGGTATTTTAGTACAATTACCACTTCCAAAGCATATTGATGAGGATACTGTTATTGCCACAATTGCTGTGGATAAAGACGTTGATGGATTCTCACCAGTAAGTGCTGGGAAAATGATGCTTGGCCAAGAAACATTTTTACCATGCACACCATTCGGGGTTATGAAGCTTCTTGAGTATTCAGGAATCGAAATTGCAGGAAAACACGCTGTCATTGTTGGTCGTAGTCATATCGTTGGTAAACCGATGGGACAACTTTTGCTACAAAAGGATGCAACCGTTACTTATACGCATTCAAAAACACCAGATTTACCTTCATTCACAAAGCAAGCAGATATTTTAATTGCTGCCGTTGGACGTGCTAACTTTATTACGAAGGAGCATGTAAAGGAAGGCGCTGTTGTGATTGATGTTGGCATTAATCGTGACGAAAATAACAAGCTTTGTGGGGATGTAAACTTTAATGAAATTGATGGCATCGCATCACATATTACACCTGTACCAGGCGGTGTGGGACCAATGACGATTACAATGTTACTATTCAACACAGTACAAGCTGCTGAAAATAAGCTTGCAAATAAAGTTAAACTATAATGAGTATAACTAATTATTTAAAACCATCTCGAAATTTTTGAGATGGTTTTTACTTATGCTGAAAAGCCTAATTTATATTTATGCTTTTTTTGAGAACTTTTGCCATGCTATTACCGTCTAATATACTGTTTAAGACATACATACTAAAAAGGAGGTTTTTATGGAAAACCTAGATCTCATACTAATTATTAAGCATATTATTATTGGACTTGTGCAAGGCTTCACGGAGCCAATACCAGTGTCGTCGAGTGGTCATGTCATGATTGCAAGTGAAATACTTGGTTTAGGTGAGCAAGGCTTTACTTTTGCTATTTTAACGAATACAGCTTCATTGCTGGCCATTGTTTACATCTATCGTGAGGATATTGTCCGGCTCATTTCACACTTTTTCCTTTATCTTAAAACAGGTGATAAGCGCTATAAGGCAGATTTTCGTTTTGCCGTTTATATCGTAATTGGCACGATTCCGGCAGGCGTTTTAGGTGTGTTATTTAGTGATTTTATTGCAGACAATGTTAGCATGACAACGATTGCAATTATGCTGTTTGTAACAGGTATCGCCCTTTGGCTTATTCGCAATATGCGAGGTACAAAAAAGGATGCAGATTTGACTGTAAAAGATGCTATCATTGTTGGCTTAGGTCAAGCTGTCGCACTCACACCGGGCATCAGTCGTTCAGGAGCAACGATTATATCAGCTATTGCTGTGGGAATGAAGCAGGATACAGCCCTACGCTTTTCCTTTATGCTTTATATTCCAATAAGCCTTGGGGGTGTTGTGCTTGGAATAACAGATTTTTTAAATGAACCCAATAAAGGTACATTAGCCATCCCATATGCTGCAACATTTATCGCTACATTATTGATGACATATTTTGCAATGCGCTGGTTTATGGGCATTATGAAAAGTGGCAAGCTTAGTTACTTTACTTATTATTGTTTTCTTGTAGGTACGCTCTTATTAATATTTTATTAATATAAAGCCTTCTAACAGTTAGTGTTGTTGGAAGGCTTTTATGCTGTTGAAAACAAATTTACTAGCGCTGTTATATCTATTTTAAATGATAATGAGTAACAAGCTTTTACATTGAATTATCAATATAGTAATCAAAGTACTACATTATTGCTGATTGGAGTATAAGGCACTTGCTTTCTTGGGGTAAAACGCATAAAATCTATCATTTGAATATGCAGTAATTTCTTCAATAGGATGAAAGACAGTCATTTTTTCTAGCGAAACTACATTTTGGCACGTCAACGACTTTAAAAAATGTTATGATAGTTGTAGTTTTGTGAAAAACTTGATTTTAGTAAAGGAGCCGAAAACATGTCATCTGCTTCTTATTTAACGGTAAAAGCATTAACAAAATATATTAAACGAAAATTTGATGCCGATCCACATTTACGTGAGGTATATGTTAAGGGGGAGCTATCGAACGTTAAAATTCATCAATCTGGACATATCTATTTTACTTTAAAGGATGATGGTGCACGAATTGCCGCAACAATGTTTAAAACAGCAGCCACTAAATTAGCGTTCGAACCCAAGGAAGGAATGCAAGTATTTATCCGTGGTGATGTAAACGTTTACGAGGGCTATGGAACCTATCAGCTTTATGTACAGGAGATGCAGCCAGATGGGGTTGGTAGCTTGTTTGTTGCCTTTAATCAATTAAAAGAGCAATTACAAAAAGAAGGTCTTTTTAAAACTGAATGGAAGCAGCCAATTCCGAGATTCCCAGAGAGAATCGGTGTCTTGACATCTACAACGGGAGCAGCGATTCGCGATATTTGTACAACGCTAAAACGACGTTATCCACTGGCTGAAATATTGATTTATCCAACACTTGTTCAAGGGGGACAAGCTGCACCAAATATCGTTCAAAATATTGAGCAAGCAAATTTAGATGCTTCTTGTGATGTTCTCATCGTCGGACGAGGTGGAGGATCAATAGAAGATTTATGGGCATTTAATGAGGAGATTGTAGCTCGTGCTATTTTTAGTAGCCGCATACCTATTATTAGTGCTGTTGGTCATGAAACAGATACGACAATTGCGGATTATGTGGCAGATTTGCGTGCTCCTACACCAACGGCTGCTGCTGAAATAGCTGTACCTGATCAACAGGATTTATTTCAGCGTGTACTGACTCAAAAATCGCAGCTCCATCAAATGGTGAGGGCGCAACTTATGGCTGAGCGACAACGTCTAAATAAGCTCCAACAGTCTTATCCATTGTCAATGCCAGAAAGACTATATCGTCCGTTTACTGAAAAACTAGCTCAGCTCGAATCAGACTTACAAAAAGCCATGCAGGTAGATTTGATGAAAAAGGGTGCACAGCTTCAGCAACTACATAGTGCTATCGAGCAACATTCACCAAAAAAGGCACTCACTTTCTATCAACGTGAGCTAGAAACACGAATTCAACAATTAACACATGCCTCCAAACAATATGTGACGAAGCAAAAACATCAATTTGAGGCAACTGTTCGAACTTTAGAAGCATTGAATCCACTTGCGATTTTAACAAGGGGCTATACAGTAGCGTATAAGGATGAACAAATGATTAAATCATCCGCTGAAGTCAAACAGCAGGATCAATTAACCCTAACCTTCCATGATGGAGAGGTTATCGCCGAAGTGACAAAAATCTTGCCAAAGAATGAGGGGGAATAGTTGTGGCAGAGAAACAACAGACTTTCGCGGAAGCAATGACAGCACTTGAGGAAATTGTCCGTCAGCTAGAGCAAGGTGATGTGCCATTGGAAAACGCCATTGATTTATATAAGCAAGGAATGGAGCTATCACAATTTTGCCATAGTAAACTGCAACATGCTGAGGAGCAGCTGATATCTATTGTCCAAGAGACAGGTGAAACGACTGCATTTGATCCATTAAAGGGAGAGAATTAAGAAATGAATGAGCAATTAAAGCATTTTATTGAAAGCAACATACCACAAGTTGAAGCTGAAATGTTTGCACTTGTTGAGAAGATTGATGCACCAAGTGATTTAAAAGAATCAATGCTATATTCGCTAAAGGCTGGAGGAAAACGAATTCGTCCACTTTTCGTGTTAGCCGTACTTGAGCTATTTAACAAGGATTTAAAGGATGGATTAACTGTAGGATCAGTTATAGAAATTATCCATACGTATTCATTAATCCACGACGATTTACCAAGCATGGATAATGATGATTTTCGTAGAGGGAAACCGACTAATCATAAAGTTTATGGAGAAGCACTAGCGACACTTGCTGGAGATGCATTAAATACGCTTGCATTTGGAATATTAGCACGCATGAATGTATCTGCTGAAAAACGCATTGAATTGGTTAACCTTTTAAGTATAGCAGCTGGTGCAGAAGGTATGGTTGGTGGTCAGGTACTAGATATGGAAGGTGAGCAACGCCAGTTAAATTTAGCTGAGCTTGAGCATGTTCATATTAATAAAACCGGTGCTTTATTACGATTTAGCATTGAAGCGGGAGCAGTGTTAGCTAATGCGTCTTCAGAGGAACGAGCAACCCTAAAGGAATATGCACATCATATCGGTCTTGCATTCCAAATTCAAGACGATATTTTAGATATTGAGGGCACAACGGAGGAGCTAGGTAAAACAGCAGGTAAGGATGTAGCGAGTGATAAAAGCACATATCCCGCCCTATTATCATTGGATGGAGCGAAGGATAAGTTAGCTGAGCATTATCAGCTTGCCATTCATGCACTTGATCAATTACAAGTCGATGCTAGTTTACTACGTGAGTTTGCAGCCTATATTGTTCATCGTAAAAACTAAAAGATCAATTACGTCCCAGCGTAATTGCGTCCGGGTTTTTTGAGCTCGCTCGAAAAGCTCCTCTTCAAAATCCGTGACATCCGCCAGGGGCTTTGAACCAATAGATGTTTTGTAAAGATAAACAAGGCAATAAGAGCGAGGAATATGCTAGAATAGTCGAGGATGTTTGTCGAATGTGCAAACAATAAGTGTTCGTACTTTTAGCATATTGATAACACTGTTATAATGGTGGAAACACAAATACGGTGAATATTTTATTGAAAAGGTGTGTGAGAAAGGTGGATTTAAATAAAATAACTAGTCCATCCTTTTTAAAAAACTTAGACAAGAGGGACCTTGAGCATCTTGCGCAAGAAATTCGTACCTTCTTAATTGAAAAGTGTTCTGTCACAGGTGGTCATATTGGACCGAACCTAGGTGTTGTGGAGTTAACAATTATGCTTCATAAAATGTTTGACAGTCCAAAGGATAAGTTTTTATGGGATGTTGGCCACCAAGCTTACGTGCATAAAATTTTGACAGGTCGTGCGAGTCAATTTGACACACTGCGTCAGTTCAAAGGGCTTTGTGGTTTTCCAAAGCTTGTGGAAAGTGAACATGATGAGTGGGAAACAGGTCATAGCTCGACATCTTTGTCAGCGGCTATGGGTATGGCTGCAGCACGTGATATTAAAAATGAGAAGAATTTCGTCGTACCTATTATTGGTGATGGAGCTTTAACAGGCGGTATGGCACTTGAGGCATTAAATCATATTGGTCATGCGAAAACAAATATGATTGTTATTTTAAACGATAATGAAATGTCCATTGCCCCAAACGTCGGCGCTTTACACAATGTACTTGGACGTCTACGTACAGCGAAGGAATATTCAAAGGCGAAAGAAGAGCTTGAGTCTCTTATCAACAAAATCCCTGTATTAGGCGGTAAACTGGCTTCAACGGCTGAGCGCGTAAAGGATAGCTTAAAGTATTTAGTGGTGTCCGGTGTATTCTTTGAGGAGCTAGGTTTTAAATATTTAGGACCAATTGATGGACATGATTTTGATGCGCTTGAGATGACCTTATCTTATGCTAAAAAAGTAAAAGGTCCTGTACTTGTTCATGTTATTACCAAAAAAGGGAAAGGCTATAAACCTGCTGAAGATGATACAATTGGCAATTGGCATGGAACAGGTCCATACAAAATTGAAAACGGAGCTTTTGTAAAATCAGAAACGAAAGGTCCAGCTTGGAGTAGCTTAATTGCAGAGACAGTACGTAAAATTGCACATGAGGATAAACGAATAGTTACCATCACGCCTGCTATGCCTGTTGGCTCTAAACTACAAGGTATTCAGAAGGATTTTCCAAAGCGTTTCTTTGATGTAGGAATTGCTGAACAGCATGCAGCGACAATGGCAGCAGGTTTAGCAACACAGAAAATGAAACCATTTTTAGCGATTTATTCGACGTTCCTACAACGTGCCTACGATCAGATACTGCATGATATTGCACGTCCTAATCTAAATGTCTTTATTGGAATTGACCGTGCAGGTTTAGTTGGTGCAGATGGTGAAACACATCAAGGTGTATTTGATATCGCTTTCCTTCGCCATATACCAAATATGACAATCATGATGCCAAAGGATGAAAATGAAGGACAGCATATGGTAAAGACTGCTTTAGACTATGATGGGGGACCAATCGCCCTACGTTATCCTCGAGGAAATGGGATTGGCGTTCCATTGGATGATGAGCTAATGACTTTACCAATAGGAAGCTGGGAAGTGTTGCGAGAGGGGAAAGATGCAACAATTTTAACGTTTGGTACAACCATTCCAATGGCAATGGAAGCAGCGGACTTGCTTGCTCAGCAGGGCGTTGATATCGAAGTGGTGAATGCCCGCTTCATTAAACCGATGGATGAGGATATGCTGCATCGTATATTATCAAGCAAGAAACCTATTTTGACGATTGAAGAAGCAATATTACAAGGTGGCTTTGGTAGTGGTGTGCTTGAATTTGCACATGACCATGGTTATTTAAATGCCCTAATCGATCGAATGGGAATCCCTGACCAATTTATAGAGCATGGCAATGTAGATCAGCTACTCGCTGAAATTCACATGACAACTGAAGATACAGTGGCACGTATGCAAGTGTTACTTCAACAAAAACAGCAAGTAGGGTTGAATAAATAATGACAAAACAACCGAAAGAACGTGTAGATATTTTACTTGTAGAACGTGGGCTAAGTGAAACCCGTGAAAAAGCAAAGCGTTCCATTATGGCAGGTCTTGTTTTTTCAAATGAAATTCGAATAGATAAGGCGGGGGAAAAAATAGCCATTGATGCCCCACTACAAGTAAAAGGCTCTGATTTAAAATATGTTAGTCGTGGTGGCTTGAAGCTTGAAAAAGCACTACAAATATTTGATATGTCTGTAGAGGGGAAGCTAATGCTTGATATTGGCTCCTCTACAGGAGGCTTTACAGATTGTGCATTACAGCATGGTGCAAGGCATTGCTATGCATTAGATGTGGGTTCCAACCAACTAGCCTGGAAGATTCGCTCTGATGAACGTGTCACAGTGATGGAAAAAACAAATTTCCGTTATACGACTGCAGCAGATTTAACAGAGGGCTTGCCAGATTTTGCAACTATTGATGTCAGCTTTATTTCATTAGCACTTATTCTACCTGTCTTAAAAACCCTGTTGATGCCTGGAGGAGATGTGATGGCATTGGTGAAGCCTCAGTTTGAAGCTGGCAAAGACAAGGTTGGTAAAAAGGGCATCGTTAGAGATAAAAAAGTTCATTTAGAAGTATTAGAAAAGACGGCAGCAATGGCGACAGAGGTTGGCTTTGTTGTCAAGGATGCTTCATTTTCTCCTATTACAGGGGGCGAAGGAAATATTGAATTTTTATTCCATTTAGTGAATCCTGTAGGAGATGAACAAATTCTTGCTTATACAGCTTTTGATACACTCGTTGAAGAAGCGCATAATTCTCTTAAATAACACGTGCTCACTACCTGAGCCGTGTTTTTTCTTGTACTTTTATGCTGAAAATGGTAGTGTGAATATACATATATATAATTATTTATAAGAGGTGACCACAATGAATAAAGGACAGAGACATATACGAATTCGGGATATTATTGCCAATCATGAAATAGAAACACAAGATGATTTAGTCGATTTTTTAAAAGATGCAGGCTATAATGTGACCCAAGCAACGGTATCACGTGATATAAAGGAACTTCATCTTGTTAAAGTTCCATTGCAGGATGGACGCTATAAATATAGCTTGCCCGCTGACCAACGTTTCAATCCTATGCAAAAATTACATCGTGCATTGGCAGATGCGTTTGTCAGCATTGATGGTGCATCGCATTTTTTAGTCATGAAGGCTCTTCCTGGTAATGCGAATGCTATTGCTTCACTGCTTGACCATTTAGATTGGCCGGAGATTTTAGGTACGATTTCTGGAGATGATACAATCTTAATTATTTGCCGTGACGAAAATGAGCGTGAAAATACAAAAAACCGCTTATTAGAAATGCTATAATTTAGCATGGAATTTGATACAGAGGTGACATTTTTGTGTTAAAAGAGCTTAGTATTCGAAACTTTGCCATTATAGAGGATTTGACAGTTAGCTTTTCAAATGGTTTAACTGTTTTAACAGGAGAAACAGGTGCCGGAAAATCAATTATCATTGATGCCGTCCATTTACTTGCAGGCGGTAGAGGAAACTCTGAATTTATTCGTCATGGAGCAAGAAAGGCTGAATTAGGAGGTTTATTTCAAATCTCCAGTTCTTTGCATCCTGTGCATAAAAAGCTTGAAGAAGCAGGCATTGAGATTGAAGAAGATACCATTATTTTACGCCGTGATTTACATGATACTGGAAAAAGTGTTTGTCGAGTAAACGGAAAACTGGTGCCATTATCTGTACTCCGTGATATTGGTGCTAGCTTAATCGATATTCATGGTCAACATGAAAATCAGGAACTGATGGACGAAAAACAGCACATTTATTTGCTAGACCACTTTGCAGAGGAACAACTTGCTCCAATACAGGAAGTATACAGTTCCCAGTATGAAGAATATCGCTCGCTAAAAAGAGAATTGGCATCTATTTCAATTGATGAACAGTTAATGGCGCAACGTATTGATTTATATCAGTTCCAAATGAAAGAGCTAGAGGATGCCAAATTAAGGTTAGGTGAGGAAGATGAGCTTCTTGACGAACGTCGTCGTTTGATGAATTTCAATAAGATTTTTGAGCGGTCTAATGAAGCCTATGAAGCCATTCAAGGGGAATCGAAAGGTCTTGACTGGATAGGCAATGCAATGGGGGCATTAGAGGATGCTGCAAAAGTTGACGATCAGTTTAAAGAAGCATCGGAAGCAGTAACCACAGCATTCTATGCATTACAGGATGCTGCACACCAGGTTAAAAATGTATTAGATGAATTAGAGTTTGACCCAGCCCGATTAAATGAAGTCGAGCAGCGTTTAGCTCTATTCCAAAATTTAAAGCGTAAATATGGCTCAACAATTGAAGAGATTTTAGCGTATTACGATAAGATTAAAACTGAGCTGAATGAACTTTTAAATCGAGATGAAATTTTACAGGTTAAAGAGCGAAAAGTACTAGAAATGGAATCAGCACTACAAGAGCTGGCTGTACAATTAACTGCTATTCGAAAAAATGCTGCACAAGATTTAAGTGAGTCTATTATGGCTGAACTACGTGAATTACATATGGAAAAAGCAAAATTTATTGTTAATTTTGATGAATTATCATTTTTTGATGCCAACGGGAAAGACCAGGTTATTTTTTATATTTCCACGAATGTGGGAGAACCACCAAAATCATTACCGAAAATTGCATCTGGTGGTGAATTATCACGTATGATGCTTGCGTTAAAGACCATTTTCTCATCTTCAAACGGCATCACCTCAATTATTTTTGACGAGGTAGATACCGGTGTAAGTGGTCGAGTTGCACAGGCAATTGCTGAAAAAATTGCTGCAATCTCTATCAACTCTCAGGTTTTATGTATTTCACATTTACCACAAGTCGCTGCGATGGCTGATCATCATTATTTTATCAAAAAAGAAGTGAACCATGATCGCACATTTACTTCATTGCTTGAAATTGATACACAAGCTCGCATCGAAGAAGTAAGTCGCATGATGTCTGGTGCAGAAATTACTGACTTAACTTTACAGCATGCAACAGAGCTATTAAAAATGGCAAATGCCCGAAAAAAACAAATGAGATAACCCTTCATCCAGAGACATGTTTAATGTTTCTGGGTTTTTTCATTTTGCACAAATATTTACCGCTTATAAGAATGCCACAACAACACATAGTAAAAAGACAAATATGAAAAGGAGGTGTCGTATGTATCGTCGTTGGCGTCAATTTGTCATTTTGCCTATGCTCATCGTTTTATTATTCATGCCAGTTCAGGCATTTGCCGCAAAAAAGCTAATTCCGATGGGCGAAGCAATTGGAATTCAACTTCAGCTATCTCATGTATTTGTAGCACATGATGTGCTATTAGCTTCCAATCAGTGGATGAAAGGAGGCGCTGTGATTGAAAAAATAAATGAAATACCTGTAAAAACGCTGGCAGATGCCAAACAGGCTGTTGCCACGCAAGGGCAGCAGAAATGGACGATGAAAAGTGAAGGAAAAGAAGTAACCCTTGAGTTACAGGAGAAAGAAGCAACACATGTAATTTCCTTTTTAAAAGATGAAACAGATGGAGTAGGAACATTGACGTACATTGATCCAGAGACAAAAAAATACGGTGCATTAGGCCATCAAATTGTCGATTCAACATTACAAGAAGCCCCCGTTTTTCGAGCTGGCTCCATCTTCTTAGCTTCGATTCAACAAATTCGTAAAAGTATACCTGGTCAACCCGGCTATAAAATTTCCTCCATTGAAAAACATCAGGAACGATTAGGGAGCATCGATAAAAATACCGTTTATGGAATTTTTGGTCGTTGGGAAGACGGCTATCCACAAAGTTTGCCAAAAGCAATTGAAATTATGCATGAAAAGGATATAAAAACGGGAAAGGCTGAAATCTACACGGCGATAGAGGGCAGTAAGGTGGAAACTTTTTCAATCGAAATAATAAAAATCGAAAATGAACGTCTTGAATTTATCATTTCTGACGAAAAGCTCATTGAAAAAACAGGTGGCATTTTACAGGGAATGAGTGGTAGCCCAATCATCCAAAACGGTCGTTTTGTAGGTGCTGTTACACATATGTTTGTAGAGGAACCAAAAAAGGGTGCAGCTATTACTGTAGCGGAAATGTTAAGAAAGTCATCCTAAAAGTGGAGCTGCCTTTGGGTAGCTCCATTTTTTCATAAAAATTTGTGTTTTTATATGAGAATCATCAAGGATTTCGTTTTTTTATGAAGGGATTAGCGATACTAAAAAAAAACTGTAGTTTTATCTCAGTTTTTTCACTAAAATAAAGAAGATAAGCATTCGACATTTTGCAAGTATTTATCATAACTTGTCGATTAAAAAAGAAAGTATCGGACTACATACTCATTTTTGGAAATAGAAAAGGTTTTTAAAACAAAAATGTCGAAAATTCCACAGTGTGCCAAAAATGGCATAAGGGGTAGTTACGCTTTGAAGTGATTCAAAGCACAGTCCAGAAGGAGGAATTGAAATGACAAAGGTAAAGGTAGCGATTGCAGACGATAATCGTGAGTTATTAAAAACGATGGAGCAGTATTTTCAAGGGCATCCCGAAATAGAAATTATTGCAACTGCTTCAAATGGAAAAGTTTGCTTACAAATGCTTGAGGAATTTACACCAGATATTTTACTCCTAGATATAATTATGCCTCATCTCGATGGTTTAGCAGTTTTAGAATCCATGTATCAAAATCAACAAATGTCATCAATTCAAGTAATCATGCTGACAGCATTTGGCCAAGAGGATGTCATGAAACAGGCAGTTGATTTAGGTGCTTCGTATTTCATGCTAAAGCCATTTGAATTTGATCAATTGGTGCAAAAGATTCTTCATTGCGCTGGACAAAAAGCAACACTTCCTAAAAAGACAAGTGTTTTACAACCTACAGCGCCACAAAAATTAAATCAACATCAATTAGATAGCACGATTACAGCCATCATAAAAGAAATTGGTGTCCCTGCACATATTAAAGGGTACTCCTATTTACGAGAAGCTATTCAAATGGTGTTTGAGGATATCGAGTTATTAGGCTCTGTGACGAAAATCCTATATCCAGAAATCGCTAAAAAATTCAATACAACTCCTTCACGTGTAGAACGTGCTATTCGCCATGCCATTGAGGTAGCGTGGAATCGAGGAAATTATGAATCGATTTCGTCAATGTTTGGCTATACCGTTCATCACTTAAAATCGAAGCCGACAAATAGTGAATTCATCGCCATGATTGCTGATAAGATTCGTATTGATATGATGGCAAGCTAAAAAAACTACAATCATATGTTAAAGGAGAATGACCAGTAGCCATTATTTATAAACTATATATAAATTCAAAGCGCCTATGTAAGCAGTTTTCAAGCTGTTTATGAGGCGTATTTTTTTATTTAGTTAGGAAGACCTAATACATTTTTGTATAATTTATGACAAAAACAGCATCTATATGATAAATTAATGAAAGATTTAGTAAATAACATGATTTTTTGCGATTGTTTTATACAATTGTGATAGCTGGATAGCATACATTAAGTAAAATATTTCCTTTTAGTAGTAAATAACAGCTAAAAATGATAGGAAAAATATAAAATATGGTAGAATGGCTTACTGATAAAGTAGGGGTATTTTCTTTCTGAGTAGTGACAATTGTCTCTAAACAAATGTAAATAGATTGTATATACTTACAGATAGAGGGAAGGAGGAGGTAGCTTGATTCTAGTTCGGAATGATAACTTCGAAATATCAGAAGAAAATGGCAAAGTATATATGGTAACTTTCAGCGCTGGTTTTCCATTAAAAGAATTTGATAGTATTTTACGCAGTCATCCCCGCCTAAAGTTGTCTAATTTTTCAATATTAAAAAATGTATTAGCGACTGAAAGTATAAATCCTGTTGAAATCGGACGTTGGCTTCCGAATGTGGAAGCAGAAATTGCACGAGATAAAATGTCTGCCTCTATATTTATCTATGAAACACATGATTATATTCAAAAAAATAAAGAAAAATTGTCGCAACAAATTTTAGAAACGCTTGAAGATGAAGGAATTGTAAATGGAATTTTGGATTTTGATATTTCGAAAATTGAACCAGGAAAAGCATTTTTAATTGCTCAAGGAACGCCACCTGTAGCAGGAACAGATGCACAAATTACATACTTACCTAAACCAGAGAGAAAGCCAGTGATTCGCGAAGATGGAAAAGCTGATTATTACGATATGAACTTTATCTCTGAAATTTCTGAAGGGTCATGGCTTGGCGAAAAAATACCTGCAACTTTAGGGAAAGCAGGGAAAAATGTACTGGGTGATACGATTGCTGCTGCACCAGGTCGTGATTTTCCCATTAAATACGATAAAAAATCTGCCTATGAAGTGGAGGAGAATGGGAAAATTGTTATCCGCTCCAAAATCGCAGGCGTATTAGATGATGTCAAGGGCATGATTGGTGTAAATCGACATTTGCCTATTCATGGTGACGTTGGTGTTGAAACAGGAAACCTTGAATTTAATGGCTCATTAAGTATAAAAGGAACGGTCACTTCTGGCTATACGGTTATTGCTACTGGAGACATTTCTATTGAGGGTGCCGAAGGTGTAAGTGGCGCCAAGCTTATAAAATCTATTGAGGGTGATGTCTATATTCGCGGTGGCATTTTCGGGCTTGGTTCAACATTGGTGGAGGCAGGTGGCAATATTTTCGTCAAGCATGTTAATGAAGCAAATTTAGTCGCAGCTGATAGTATTCATATAGGCTTTTATGCATTAGGATCACAACTCACTGCACATTCTATTTTTGTGGACGAACGAAAAGGTAAAATTATTGGGGGTCGCGCAGTAGCGAAAAATACAATTGTCACGGCTATATCTGGAAACCGATTAGAGCGTCGAACGGATTTAATCATTGAAAGTGTCAATAAAAGAGAAAGCTATTCGCTTATGCAAGAGAAGGCAACACACTTAAAGCAATTACAATCAGATATTTCAATACAAGAGGGAAAAATTAAAACCTTATTACCAATCCTTAATCAAATGACAAAGGAGCAAGTGGCTACATTTGAGGAAACGAAGCAGGTCTTAACGAAATTGAAGGCCGAAGCAGTGACGATTGACCGTGAGGTGAAACTAATGATGGATGAAATGCGCCATGCAGGTAAAGAGGAAATTACTGTGACAAAAGAAGCGCATCCAGGCACATATATTCAGATTGGCAAAAAATCATCCCTATTAAGTAAAATGACCAATGGTAAATTTCTCCTTGAATTTGGTGAGTTAAATGTCTAGCCAATTGTCCATTCCTGTGTTTGCACATCGAGGAGCGTCAGCTTATGCACTTGAAAATAGCTTCAGGGCTTTTGAGAAGGCATTGGAGCTAGGTGCAGATGGCATTGAATTGGATATCCAATTGTCAAAGGAAGGAATTCCAGTTGTCTATCATGATCCACAACTATCAAGATTAGTTGGCATCAATAAGCTTGTGAATGAGTGTACAGTAGAGGAGCTTCTTAGCTTTAAGCTTGGAAAGCCCTGGAGACGTTTTTTTTCTTTGTACAAAATTCCAACATTAGATGCCGTTTTAGCATGGGCAAATTCCCATCAGCTACCTCTTAATATTGAATTAAAATCAACCATCCTTGATAATAAAAATGCACTTATTCAAATGCTTCATAAACTTATTTTGCCTGTTGGCAGTCATTTTTCATCGTTTCACTATGAGCTGTTAGAAATCGTGAAGCAATATAGATCTGATGTTGAAACAGCCCTTATTGCAACTAAAAAATTAAAATGGGATTTGCTCAGTGATTATAAAGCCATTGACAGCGTGCATATGCATAAAAGGTATTATAAACCAAGATTTTTAGAGGCATGTGTAGCAAGTGATAAAGCATGTCGTTTTTATGCGATTGATGGTAATGAGGCTTTTTTGACAAACCCACATCCATCAGTAATTGGTTGGATTACTGATTATCCTGATAAAGTAATTGCGAAGCAGTACCGTCAATAAAAATAGCTATCCAGTAAGTCAGATGACTTAGATGGATAGCTATTTTTATTTTTTTTGGAAGCGCGGAGCAACTTTTCCATTTTTTCGATCGCGATGGAGTAAAAAGCCTGCAAAAAAGCCAAATCCTATTACAAAGAGAATGACGCCCACAACGAACTGTAACCATAAAAACGGGAAAGGTGCAATAAGTTTACCAAATAATGTATCACGCATGAATTTAATGCCACCTGCAGCCATAAGACCTGGAATAAGCATTACAATAAATGCAGCTAAACGAGCCATGCATGTCCCTCCTTATTCCTAAGTTTAATTGTACCTGTGGTTATTGGAATGTCAAGAAACGTTATTTCACTATGTGACTGCTGAAGACATAAGCACAAAGGGCATAAACTAATCTGTAACTGAATGTTTAGAAAATTCTTACTTAATTGAGAATGTGTAATAATAGTTGCGAAATTGTGAAATTGTCAGTATTGTAAAATTAAATGGAGCATTATTATCCATTACTAAACAATTTTATTATCATTTAAAACTTGATTGGATGGGCATTTGGGGATGCACTTTCCAAAGCAAAGGGGCGAGTTTTCATGGAAATCTTCAAGTATATGGAAAAGTATGATTATGAACAATTGGTATTTTGCCAAGATGAAGCATCAGGGTTAAAAGCGATTATCGCAATCCATGACACAACACTTGGACCAGCATTAGGCGGGGCACGTATGTGGACATATGCATCAGAAGAGAATGCGATTGAGGATGCATTACGTTTAGCACGTGGCATGACCTATAAAAATGCAGCTGCTGGTTTAAACCTTGGCGGTGGGAAAACGGTCATTATCGGTGACCCATTTAAAGATAAAAATGAGGAAATGTTCAGAGCGCTGGGACGTTTTATCCAGGGGCTTAATGGACGCTACATTACAGCGGAGGATGTTGGTACAACAGTAACAGATATGGATTTAATCCATGAAGAAACAAATTATGTAACTGGTATTTCTCCAGCGTTTGGTTCATCAGGTAATCCATCTCCAGTAACTGCGTACGGTGTTTATCGTGGGATGAAGGCAGCAGCAAAAGAAGCCTTTGGATCTGATTCTTTAGAGGGACGTACAATTTCTGTACAAGGGCTAGGAAATGTTGCTTACAAGCTTTGCGAGTATTTACATAATGAGGGTGCAAAACTTGTTGTGACTGATATTAATCAAGCAGCAATTGATCGAGTAGTTCATGATTTTGGCGCAACTGCTGTCGCACCAGATGACATCTATTCACAGGAAGTGGATATCTTCTCACCTTGTGCATTAGGAGCAATTTTAAATGATGAAACGATTCCACAATTAAAGGCAAGGGTTGTTGCTGGTTCTGCCAATAATCAACTACAAGATTCTCGCCATGGTGATATCTTACATGAATTAGGAATTGTTTATGCGCCTGATTATGTTATCAATGCAGGTGGGGTTATAAACGTAGCAGATGAATTATATGGCTATAATCGTGAGCGAGCGATGAAGCGTGTTGATGGTATTTATGATAGTATTGAAAAAATCTTTACTATTTCCAAACGAGATGGTATTCCTACGTATGTAGCGGCTAACCGTTTAGCAGAAGAACGAATTGCACGAGTGTCTAAATCACGTAGCCAATTTTTAAAAAATGAAAAAAATATTTTACATGGTCGTTAAAAAACGTTTAATCATTAGGGAAGTCGCATTGTCGACTTCTTCTAACTTTAATTAGAGATTAGTAGCTTAACTGAAATTAACCTAAAGCCCAACTAAGGAGTGAAAGGGATTTTTCTTATATTATCCAATGTGATTGAAGGATAGGCGGATTTAGCACTTTTCTCATAAGGGGGAAACAATATGGCTCAAAATTATGATGTTGTCATTTTAGGTGGAGGTACAGGAGGCTATGTTGCAGCAATTCGTGCGGCACAGTTAGGTTTAAAAACCGCTATAGTTGAACGTGAGCAACTTGGTGGTACATGCTTACATAAAGGCTGTATACCAAGTAAGGCCTTACTTCGAAGTGCTGAAGTGTATCGTATGGCCAATAAAACGGCTGCAGAATTTGGTGTAGATATTGAAGGAGTTACATTGCAATTTGACAAAGTACAGGCAAGAAAACAAGCCATTGTTGAGCAGTTGAGCCAAGGTGTGAATACACTGATGAAAAAAGGTAAAATAGATGTTTATCAGGGAACAGGCAGAATTTTAGGACCTTCTATCTTTTCGCCAATGCCAGGTACTATTTCAGTTGAAATGAGTAATGGCGAGGAAAATGAAATGCTTGTGCCAACAAATGTTGTGATTGCAACAGGTTCAAAGCCTAGAGGAATGGCTGGACTAACAATTGATGGAAAATATGTCATGAACTCAGATCATGCATTACAAATGGAGGCGCTACCGAAGTCATTGCTAATTGTTGGTGGCGGTGTTATTGGAATCGAATGGGCATCAATGCTTTGTGATTTTGGCGTATACGTAACGGTTATTGAATATGGGCCATCGATTTTACCATCTGAAGATACAGACATTGTCAAAGAAGTCACGAAGCAGCTTGAAAAAAGAGGCGTTCGTATTGTGACAAACGCCCGCTTAGATACGGGAACATTCAAAATTGAAAATGATAACGTTTTCATTTCTGCGAAAGTTAACGATAAGGATGAATTATTCGAGGCTGATAAATTATTGCTTAGTGTAGGGCGTGAAGCAAATACACAAGGTATAGGCTTAGAAAATACAGAAATCGAAGTTGAGAATGGATTTATTAAAGTTAATAATTCGTATCAGACAAAGGAATCACATATGTATGCTATTGGTGATGTGATTGGTGGGTTGCAATTAGCACATGTAGCTTCACATGAAGGATTATGTGCCATTGAACATATTGCCTCAGGAAAAACAGAAGCACTAGATGTACTAAAGGTGCCAAAATGCGTTTACTCTTTTCCAGAGGTTGCAAGCATTGGCTTAACAGAAAGTGCTGCTAAGGAGCAGGGCTTTACCTTAAAAATAGGAAAGTTTCCATTCAAGGCGATTGGTAAAGCACTTGTAAATGGAGAGACAGACGGCTTTGTAAAAATTATAGCAGATGAAGAAACGAATGATATTTTGGGTATTCATATGGTGGGGCCACATGTAACAGATTTAATTGGTGAAGCATCACTTGCTAAATTACTTGATGCAACGCCATGGGAAGTTAGTCAGGCTATTCATCCGCATCCGTCTCTTAATGAGGTGCTAGTAGAATCAGCATTAGCTGTAGATAATCGTGCTATTCATTTTTAACCTCTCTCAGCAGAAGTCTCCCACCTTTATAGGTCGTGAGATGAATGTGAATTCGGCTACGTTTCAATGGGTGGCCAAAGACACGCTGAAATAGAGGAACTCAGGCTAAGATCTTCACATCCTGTGAAAACGCCTGAGTGACCAACATCGTGTTGGCCCAAAGCCTCCGGCGGATGTCACGGAATCGAAAGGGAGTTCTTTGTGTAAACACAAAGCCGATTCCGGACGCAATTATGCCGAGGCATAATTTATCATTTCATAACTAAAGTATTATCGTGTGAGAGGATTATATACTTTAGTTATTTCTTTACAATGCGAAAGGGGTGTTCGTATGCAAGATGTTCAAATCAAGCATGAAGATTTAGGTTTATCAAATGAAGATGTCCTTGCAATGTTCGAAACGATGTTAATGGCAAGAAGATTAGATGAGCGTATGTGGTTATTAAACCGTTCAGGTAAAATTCCCTTTGTTATTTCTTGTCAAGGACAAGAGGCAGCACAAGTTGGAGCAGCCTTTGCACTCGATAAAGAGAAGGATTATATTGCACCATATTATCGTGACATGGGCGTTGTTTTACATTTTGGTATGACACCAAGAGAGTTGATGCTGTCTGCATTTGCCAAAGCAGAAGATCCAAACTCTGGTGGTCGTCAAATGCCAGGTCATTTTGGTCAAAAGAAAAATCGTATTTTAACGGGGTCATCTCCTGTTACAACGCAAGTTCCACATGCAGTGGGCGTTGCCCTTGCAGGACGGCTACAAAAAGAAGATTTTGTTTCTTTCGTTACGCTTGGTGAAGGTTCTTCTAACCAAGGGGATTTCCATGAAGGAGCGAATTTTGCAGGTGTTCATAAGCTTCCCGTCATTATAATGGTAGAAAATAATCAATATGCAATTTCTGTACCAGTTGAACGTCAATTAGGCTGTGCGAAAGTATCAGATCGTGGTATTGGCTATGGTATGCCAGGTGTTACGGTTGATGGCAAATGCCCATTACAAGTCTATAAAGTGGTGAAAGAGGCTGCAGACCGTGCGCGTACTGGTGAAGGTCCAAGTTTAATAGAAACTGTAACATACCGTTTAACGGCTCACTCTTCCGATGATGATGATCGTCAATACCGTACGGCTGAAGATATAGCAGAAGGAAAGGCTAAGGATCCTATTTTACTATTTGAAAAGTATCTTATGGATATGGGTGTAATGTCAGAGAAACTACGTTCAGAAATCGAGGAACGTGTGATGGCTGAAGTAAATGAGGCTACGGATTATGCAGAGGCTGCACCGTATGCCACACCGGAACATGCTTTGAAATACGTGTATGCACCAGTGGACGGAGGTGACGTGTAATGGCAGTGATGTCTTATATTGATGCGATTACATTAGCGATGAAGGAAGAAATGGAACGTGATGAGCGTGTTTTCATTTTAGGAGAGGATGTTGGTCGTAAGGGTGGAGTATTTAAAGCAACTACTGGCTTGTACGATCAATTTGGTGAATATCGTGTACTTGATACGCCTCTTGCAGAAAGTGCTATAGCCGGTGTTGGTATAGGAGCTGCGATGTATGGTATGCGCCCAATTGCCGAAATGCAGTTCGCGGATTTTATTATGCCTGCTGTGAACCAAATCGTCTCTGAGGCAGCAAAAATTCGTTACCGTTCAAATAATGACTGGTCTTGTCCAATGGTAATACGTGCCCCGTTTGGTGGGGGTATACATGGAGCACTCTATCATTCCCAATCTGTAGAGGCACTTTTTGCAGGAACGCCAGGATTGAAAATTGTTATTCCATCAACACCATATGATGCTAAAGGTCTATTAAAAGCAGCTATTCGTGATGAAGACCCTGTTTTATTTTTTGAGCATAAACGTGCATATCGCTTGATTAAAGGTGAAGTGCCTGCGGATGATTACACATTACCAATTGGTAAAGCAGATGTTAAACGTGAGGGAGATGACATTACGGTCATTACGTACGGTTTAGCTGTACATTTTGCATTACAAGCTGCGGAGCGACTAGCAGCAGATGGTATTTCTGCACATATTCTAGATCTTCGTACTGTATATCCACTTGATAAGGAAGCAATTATTGAGGCTGCAAGTAAAACAGGAAAAGTGTTACTGGTAACAGAGGATAACAAAGAGGGTAGTATCATGAGCGAGGTGGCGGCCATCATCGCTGAGCATTGTTTATTTGATCTTGATGCACCAATTCAACGCCTTGCAGGACCAGATGTACCGGCGATGCCTTATGCTCCAACAATGGAAAAGTATTTTATGATAAATCCTGATAAAGTAGAGCGTGCGATGCGTGAACTAGCTGCCTTCTAAAGAGAAGGCGCTTCTCACAAATTGAAAAAGTATTTAGTGAAAATCTTTTGATTAGTGAGTGCTACCAATACTTATTGTAAAAGAAAAAGCCTCAGTCGAATAGTCCGTTTTGAGAACTGTTTTTCTACAGCATCGTGTCGGCTATTCATTCTAAAATGGTTTGTCACATATAAATACGGCTAGGCTTAAATGGATGGGAGGAATAGATGATGGCGATTCAAAATATCACAATGCCACAGCTCGGTGAAAGTGTAACAGAAGGAACAATTGAAAAATGGCTTGTTAAGCCTGGTGATACAGTAAAAAAATATGACCCGCTAGCAGAAGTTGCTACAGATAAAGTAAATGCAGAAATCCCTTCATCTTTTGAAGGTGTTATTACAGAGTTGCTTGCAGAGGAAGGCCAAACGTTACCAGTAGGTGCAATCGTTTGCTCTATTGAAATTGCCGGTGACAGCGAGCTACCACCTCCACCTCCAACGAAGAAATCAGCAGTTAGTACAGCGATTTTAAATGCAGGTGTACAAAGAAAACAAGAAACACAACAAGCTACGACAGCTACGGTAGCACCACCAAAACCAGTAAGGCAGGATAAAGTTCGCTATTCACCAGCAGTTCTTCGACTTGCACAGGAGCATGATATTGCACTCGAGCAAGTTACAGGAACAGGCGAAGGAGGACGTATTACAAGAAAAGACCTTCTTGCCTTAATTGAAGCGGGAGCTGTGCCAACTACACAGGCTGAAACACCTTCTGTCGCTGATACTCCTGTACAACACTCAGTTCCTGCTGTAGCAAATGAAACTGCACAGAACGATATGAAGCCAGTCACACCTACACAGCCTTTGCAAGCAGGGGATATTGAAATACCTGTAACGAAAGTGCGTCGTGCAATCGCCAATAATATGGTAAGAAGTGTTCATGAAGTGCCACATGCATGGATGATGATGGAAGTGGATGTAACGGATTTAGTCACTTATCGAGACAGTATAAAGACAGAGTTTAAACAAAAAGAAGGCTTTAATATTACGTATTTTGCCTTCTTTGTGAAGGCAGTTGCACAAGCATTAAAAGAGTTCCCAATGATGAATTCTATGTGGGCAGAGGATAAAATTATTCAGAAGCATGACATTAATATTTCTATTGCTGTCGCAACTGACGATGCCTTATTTGTCCCTGTTATAAAACACGCTGATGAAAAATCAATTAAAGGGATTGCGAGGGAAATTAATGAGCTCGCTGTCAAAGTACGTGCTGGAAAATTGTCAATGGATGATATCAAAGGTGGAACTTTTACGGTCAATAATACGGGTGCATTCGGCTCTATGCAGTCGATGGGCATCATCAATTATCCACAAGCAGCAATTTTGCAGGTGGAAAGTATTGTAAAAAAACCAGTTGTTTTACCGGGTGGCATGTTTGCTGCACGTGATATTGTGAATTTATGTTTATCATTAGATCACCGCGTTTTAGACGGACTTGTTTGTGGTAAATTCCTAAATAGAGTAAAAGAAATACTCGAAAATACAAATAAATCTTCGACGTCAGTCTACTGATGACTACTCGGAAACCTGTTGTATAACGGTTTCCGAATTTTTTTTTGCTTTTCGAGTCGCAATTTGTCATGTAGAATAACAAATAGAAACTACTAAGGGGGGAAGCTGATTAAGCGTCCGCATGTCAAACAACATGAAAAATATTGAATTTGAAAAGCCGTCCTATTCAGAATGGCAAGATGCAGCAATCAAGGCTTTAAAAGGGAAACCATTCGAGTCTCTTTTAACGAAAACAAGTGAAGGTATTACATTAGAACCTCTTTACACACAAGAAAGTTTAGTAGCAAAACTTGGTGAAGAACTTGATAAACAAGTTGCCACAATCCGTTCCCTACAAAATAGTCAAGTTTTTAAAGTGGCACAGCAAGTTTATGCTGACACAGGCGAAGCATTTTTTGCTCAGCTAGATGATAGTTTAGCGCGTGGAAACGAAGTAGTAACAATCGATAGCCGTGTTAATTTTGAATGGACTGCAGAAATAGTAGCAAAATTAGCGACTTATTTCTCAGAATATTCGTTTAAAATTACAGTTGAAAATTCAAATGACCCATTATTAGCAGTATTCGACAACATTGCCATTGAACAACGAGAAGCTACCAAAGGTTTCATCATTTCAAAAAACCCTATCACTTTAACTGATTTTCCGAACGTGCGCTCAATCGGTGCAGATATTACGATTTATCACAATCAAGGAGCAAATGCTGTCCAAGAATTAGCATATGCACTTGCGTTTGCGGCTAAATATGCAGAGCAAGAAGAAAGCTTTGAAGCCTTTGCAAAGCGATTTTATGTAACCTTTGCCATTGATACACAGTTCTTTACAGAGATTGCTAAACTTCGTGCTTTTAAAGTACTTTGGAAAGCGTTCTCATCTGCTTATGGTATAGAAAAAAATATTAAAATTCCAACACTTGCAGAAACTTCATTAAGAAGCTTCTCAAAATTAGATGTTTATGTAAACCTACTACGTGCAGCAAATGAAGCGCTTTCTGGCTTAATTGGTGGTGCAGACGTCTTTACTGTTCATCCACATGATGCATTAACAAAGCCAACTGATCAATCAATTCGTATTGCACGTAATGTATCTTTAGTTTTAAAAGAAGAAACAAATGTGTTAAAAGTAACTGACCCAGCTGGAGGTTCATATTTCATTGAGTCATTGACAGCTGATTTTGTGAAAGAAGCTTGGGCATTATTCTTAGATATTGAAGCTGCTGGGGGCATTGATGCTTATATTGCCTCAGGAAAGCTAGCAGAAGAATTAGAGCAATCATACCAAGCTCGTATTAAAGCTACACAAACACGAAAGCAATCTCTAATTGGTACGAATATTTATGCAAATCCAGCAGATATGCTTGAGAGTGAAACGAATCCACTATTTTCAGATATTAAGCGAATTGCTATACCTTTCGAGCAATTACGAGCAGACATGACGGCTGCTAATGTGAAAACAGGAATCTTAGCATTAGGTACATTAAAAAGCTCGAAACCACGTGCTGATTTTGTATCTGGTTTCTTAAATACAGTAGGTTTAGTACCAGAAAAAAGTGAACCAATCGCAACGGCTGAAGAAGCAGTGGCATGGTTAAATACTACAGAAGCAACCTATGTGGTGATTGCTGGCAATGATGACGATACAAAAGAATTAGTATCAGCGATTCTAGCGGGTAAACCTGCTAATGTGCTTGTTGATGTTGCAGGTAAATATAAAGACGAAGAAGAAGCTTGGTTAGCAGATGGCTTAAACGGCTTTATTTTCGCAGGACAGAACATCATTGAAAAATTAAATTCAGTGTTCGCTAGCATGAAGGAGGTCCAACGATGAGCAAGCCAAATTTTAGTGCAGTTGAAATCGAAAAAGTTTTAGCAGCAGAAGCACCTCAAGCGTCAGAAGAAAAATTCATGACAAATGAAGGGATCGAAATTAAAGATATATACACAAAAGAAGATATTAAAGAGGCAAAGCATTTAAATGATGTAGCAGGTATTGCGCCAAATACGCGTGGTCCATACCCTACGATGTATGTAGCTCGTCCTTGGACTGTTCGCCAATATGCCGGTTTCTCAACAGCTGAAGAATCCAATGCATTCTACAAACGTAATCTAGCAATGGGTCAAAAAGGACTATCTGTTGCCTTTGACTTAGCTACTCACCGTGGCTATGACTCCGATCATCAACGCGTAACTGGGGATGTTGGTAAAGCTGGGGTTGCCATTGATTCTGTCGAAGATATGAAAATCCTATTCGACCAAATTCCTTTAGATCAGATGTCCGTGTCAATGACAATGAATGGTGCGGTATTACCAGTGTTGGCATTCTATATCGTTGCAGCTGAAGAGCAGGGGGTTACACCTGACAAGCTTGCAGGTACGATTCAAAACGATATTTTAAAAGAATACATGGTTCGTAATACTTACATTTACCCACCAGCAATGTCTATGAAAATTATTGCGGATATTTTCGAATATACAGCGAAATTTATGCCAAAATTTAACTCTATTTCGATCTCTGGTTACCATATTCAGGAAGCCGGAGCGACTAACGACATCGAGCTTGCTTATACATTAGCAGATGGTCTTGAGTATGTTCGTACGGGATTGAAAGCTGGCATCGATATTGATGCCTTTGCCCCGCGTTTATCGTTCTTCTGGGCAATCGGTATGAATTATTATATGGAAGTTGCAAAAATGCGTGCTGCTCGTCGTATTTGGGCGCAAATGATGTCTACGTTCAATCCAAAAAATCCAAAGACATTAGCACTTCGTACACATTCACAAACATCTGGCTGGTCTTTAACAGAGCAAGATCCATTTAATAACGTAACACGTACATTAATTGAGGCTAATGCATCCTCAATGGGTCATACACAATCTCTTCACACAAATGCACTTGATGAGGCGATTGCTCTTCCAACAGACTTCTCTGCTCGTATTGCACGTAATACACAGTTATTCTTACAGGAAGAAACGGCTATGACGAAAGTGATTGATCCATGGGGTGGTTCATACTATGTGGAGAAATTAACGGAGGAAATTACAAAATCCGCATGGGCATTAATCGAAGAGATAGAAGAACTAGGTGGAATGGCGAAAGCGATTGAAACAGGTCTTCCAAAAATGAAAGTTGAGGAAGCTGCGGCAAAACGTCAGGCAAAAATTGACTCTAAATCTGAAACAATTGTTGGTGTCAATAAGTATCGTCTAGAAAAAGAAGAGCCTATTGATATTCTCGACATTGATAACACATTAGTGCGTCAAAAACAAATTGAGCGATTAGAATCAATGCGCGCAGCTCGTAATGAAGAGGAAGTACAAAAACATCTTGCTCGACTAACAAAGGCTGCAGAAGAAGGCGGAGAAAACTTATTAGCAGTAGCGGTTGATGCAGCGCGTGCTCGTGCGTCTTTAGGGGAAATTTCAGATGCAATTGAAGTTGTTTCTGGCCGTCATAAAGCAATCATCCGTTCCATTTCTGGTGTTTACTCTGCGAACTTCTCTGATGAGGAGCAGATTCTTGAAGTAAAACAAATGACAGACGAATTCCTTGAAAATGAAGGTCGCCGCCCACGTATTTTAGTAGCAAAAATGGGGCAAGATGGTCATGATCGTGGTGCCAAAGTTATCGCAACAGGCTATGCTGACTTAGGTTTTGACGTAGATATTTCTCCACTATTTATGACACCAGAGGAAACAGCTCAAATGGCGGTTGAAAATGACGTACATTGTATCGGTGTATCCTCTTTAGCAGCAGGACACAAAACATTAGTTCCTGCATTGGTATCTGAGCTAACAAAGCTAGGTCGTGAAGATATTATCATTATTGTTGGCGGTGTTATTCCAGCACAGGATTATGAATTCCTTTATGAAGCTGGCGCCGTAGCAATCTTTGGACCAGGTACAGTTATCCCTGTATCGGCCATTAAAATTATTGAAGAAATCTACAAACGCTTAGGTTATGAGGAAGTGTCTAAGTAATGGACAAAAACAAAGAGATGCAGGAAAGTGCACTATTTGTCATGGATGGAGTAGCAGCATCTCACGATGGTATGCAATATGGTGTACCAAAAAAATTCCGAAAGAAAAAAGCTGACAAAATTGACATACAGGCGCTTGCCCGGGAGGTAATGGCAGGTTCCCGTACTCAATTATCAAAGGCGATAACACTCATTGAAAGCTCAAATGTCGTGCATAAAGCACAGGCACAAGAGCTTTTACAGGAGCTTCTACCACATACAGGAAATAGTGTTCGTATAGGCATTACAGGCGTTCCTGGTGCTGGAAAAAGCTCATTTATTGAGGCTTTCGGAACGATGCTTTGTGAGATGGGGATGAAGGTTGCAGTGCTAGCGATTGATCCAAGTTCCTCACTATCTGGAGGGAGTATTTTAGGTGACAAAACACGTATGGAGGAGCTTGTTAAGAAGCCGAATGCATTTGTTCGACCATCTCCTTCAGCTGGTACCCTAGGGGGTGTCCATAAAAAAACACGTGAAACAATGCTAGTTTGTGAAGCTGCTGGCTATGATGTTATTTTAATTGAAACTGTTGGTGTTGGACAAAGTGAAACATATGTCCGTGGTATGGTTGACTTCTTCCTGTTGCTAGTATTAACAGGAGCTGGTGACGAGCTACAAGGCATGAAAAAGGGCATTATGGAATTAGCAGACGCCATCGTAGTGCACAAGGCGGATGGTGATAATGTACGTTTAGCCAAAAAGACTGTATCTGAGTATAAGCAAATTTTGCATTTCTTACAGCCAGCTACGCCAGGGTGGATGTCTACTGCTATGCCGGTTAGTTCATGGGAAAAACGCGGTCTCGACAAAGTTTGGGATACAATCGGAGAATTTAGGCAAACCGTCGAAGCAAATAATTACTGGTCGATTAGACGTCAAAATCAAACTAAGGATTGGTTCCAATCAATGATTACTGACCATTTAATTGATGCGTTTTATGGTAATCCAGAACGCAAGGCACAAGTACAACTGTTAGAAAGCCAAATTTTAAATGGACAGCTAACAGTAACACAAGGTGTAGATCGTTTATTTAGCGATAATCAAACATAGCTATAAACTGTTGTATCTTCATTTAGCAAAAGTGTAGTAGTGGAAGTATAGAAACCAATGCGAAATTACTGAGCAAGTAGGTGCACAAAATCGCCACTAACTGCTATGATAGGAGATGTATTAGTGTCAGTCTAAAGTCTAAGGTGACACGAACTTGAAAGGAGCTATCGCTATATGAATATGGATTACGATTTATTTATGCAAGAAATTTCAAAAACAGCACGTGCGGAAATTGAGGCTGCTGGTTATGAACAGCTACGCACACCAGAAGCTGTTGAAGAGGCGTTTGCTCGTCCAGGTACTACATTAGTCATGGTCAATTCAGTATGTGGCTGTGCAGGAGGTATCGCTCGTCCAGCTGCAGCACAAAGCGTTCATTACGATAAACGTCCAGATCATCTTGTTACAGTTTTTGCTGGTCAAGATAAAGAAGCAACGGCAGCTGCTCGTTATCACTTCGGAGAAGATCACTTACCATCCTCTCCATCATTTATTCTGTTAAAGGATGGACAAGTGGTAGCTGAAGTTGGGCGCTACGAAATTGAAGGTCATGATCCAATGTCTGTTGTAACAAATTTACAAGCAAACTTTGAAGAATACTGTGATGAGCTTTAATAATATTCATTAATTAATTTGATAAGATGAACGCCCCGCAGCAACATCACTAGTTGCGGGGACTGTTCCTTATCAATAATAGTAGATAATTGGTGCATTCTACTGTAATAATAGCAAAAATATATTTGGAATTTTTAAAATATTAGCTAAATGATTTACCTCAAAAATTGAATTGATTTGATGAATAGAATAAGTGAAGAGTAATGGAGGATGGGAGGCAGTCGACTTGAAGAAGTTTTCAATCGGCTATCGTACATTAAAAACGGCAACTGGTGCAGCCATTGCAATAGCCATTGCCCAGTATTTCGAATTAGCTTCTTATGCATCTGCAGGTATTTTAACAATACTTTGTGTACAGCCAACGAAGAAAAAATCCCTTCATGCTGCTTATACACGATTTGTCGCAAGTATTATCGGTATGCTTTATGCCTTTTTAAGCTTTGAGTTATTTTCATATCACCCACTTACACTAGCAGGGATGCTCATTATTTTTATCCCCACAATTGTATCACTGAAGGTAGCAGACGGCTTTGTCTCAAGTGCGGTAATTATTATGCATATTTATGCTGCTGAAAAATTCTCGTGGACATTGGTTTCAAATGAATTTGCTTTAATGGCAATAGGTTATGGAACGGGAATAGCAATTAATATGTATATGCCAGATATACAAAAGGAATTAAATTACTATCGAGTTAAAATTGAGGAGCTATATAGTAAAATTTTTTTAGAAATTGCTAATTATTTAAGAGAAGGCGATACATTGTGGGATGGGCAAGAAATAATTGAAGCTATTACAGCTTTAAATAATGCGAAATCACTAGCCTTTAAAGATGTTGAAAATCACTTTATGAGACGAAAAAATGATTACTATGTCTATTTTGATATGCGTGAACAGCAGCTCGAAATTATTGAAAGAGTACTCCCAAAAATAACAGCCCTGCCTGTTATAGTACAAGAGGCGACGATAGTGGCTGACTTTGTTCAAGATCTTGCTGAGCATGTTCATTCAGGAAATACGGCTAGTCATTTTAGAGAGAAGCTAGAGCAGGTGAGGCGAGATTTTGCCCAATTACCACTACCACAAAATCACGAGCAATTTTTAGCACAAGCGGCACTCTATCAATTTATGGAGGAAATGGACCGATATTTAGAAATTAAACAATCTTTTAAGGGGTTGAAGGTAAAGAAAGAGCGCCCGCAGTAATGCGGACGCCTAGCTTTTCATTACACTAACATCGATAAGCCGAATGCTAGAGATGAAATTATCATGATTGCGACCATCGTATAAACGACGATTTTTTGAAATTTTTTATTACTCATATGCTCGTTCGCTCCTTCTTTTCTTATAAATAGTTTAGCAAATCTGAAAAATTTCTCAAGTAGTAGAGTTTTGACAAAAAAGTCTGTAAAATAGAGTATGTACCATAACAGAAGGAGATGTCACCATGGAGAAAGTAGATCATATTGGGATTGCGGTGCGTGATCTTGATGAACGCATTACATATTATACAGAAACTTTAGGCTTAAAGCTGCTAAAAGTGGAAGAAGTAGAATCTCAACAGGTTCGTGTTGCATTCATAGATGCGGGTAATGTAAAAATTGAGTTATTAGAACCGATGAGTGAAAAAAGTACCATTCATGGATATATCGAAAAACGTGGGGAAGGTATTCACCATGTAGCTTTCGGTGTGACAGGGATTCGTGAGCGTATGTCAGAGCTTCGTGAAAAAGGTGTACGTCTTTTATCAGAAGAGCCAGGACCAGGTGCTGGTGGTGCAGAGGTAGCCTTCATGCATCCTAAATCATCTTTCGGTGTGTTATATGAATTATGCGATAAAAGTGGAAAAGGGGATAAGTGATTAGTATGGATATGTTCGACAAAATTAATGAGTTATATGACCGTAAGACGGTAATTGAACTTGGTGGTGGCTATGAGCGCATCGACAAGCAACATGAAAAAGGTAAACTAACTGCTCGTGAGCGCATTGAATTATTGCTGGACGAAGGTACATTTTTTGAAATCAACCCATTCATTACACATCGTACAGTTGACTTCGGTATGGACAAGATGGAAGGACCTGGTGATGGTGTAGTTACTGGTTTCGGTAAAATAAACGGACGTCCTGTTTACTTATTCTCTCAAGATTTTACTGTATTTGGTGGAGCATTGGGTGAAATGCATGCGAAAAAAATGGCCACAGTAATGGATCTTGCTGCGAAAAACGGCACGCCATTCATTGGTATCAATGATTCAGGTGGTGCACGTATTCAAGAAGGCGTCCTTTCACTTGATGGATACGGTCATATTTTCTATCGCAATGCCATCTACTCTGGCGTAATCCCACAAATTTCAGTAATTATGGGACCATGTGCTGGTGGAGCAGTTTATTCTCCCGCAATCACAGACTTTATCTTAATGGTTGACAAAACATCTCAAATGTTCATAACAGGTCCTAAAGTAATTGAAACAGTAACAGGTGAAAAAATCTCTGCAGAAGACTTAGGTGGTTCAAAAGTAAACAACGCTGTAAGTGGTAATGCACACTTCCGCGCACCATCTGAAGAAGAAGCGATTGATCAAATTAAAAAACTATTAAGCTATCTTCCACAAAATAATAAGGAAAAAGCGCCACGTCAGGCACGTCCAGAAGGTGACGACTACCGCCCTGAAATCGTGGATACTGTGCCAATTGAAACAACTCGCCCTTATGATGTACGGAGAGTGGTTGAGCAAGTAGTGGACGAAGGTTCATTTATGGAAGTTCACTCAGAATTTGCGAAAAACGTAGTAGTAGGTTTTGCACGTATCGCAGGTGAGTCTGTTGGTCTAGTTTGTAACCAACCAAAAGTACTTGCTGGTGGACTAGATATCGATTCTTCTGACAAAGCGGCTCGTTTCATCCGTACTTGTGATGCATACAATGTTCCAATCATCACTTTTGAAGACGTTTCTGGCTTCTTCCCAGGCGTTAAGCAAGAGCATGGTGGAATCATCCGTCATGGAGCAAAAATCCTTTATGCATACTCAGAAGCAACTGTACCGAAAATTACAGTTATTTTACGTAAGGCTTATGGCGGTGCTTATGTTGCGCTTAACTCTAAATCAATTGGGGCTGACCTTGTATTTGCTTGGCCAAACGCTGAAATCGCTGTTATGGGTGCAGCAGGTGCCGCGAATATTATCTTTGCGCGCGAGATTGCAAAATCTGACGATCCAGAAGCAACACGTGCAGCGAAAATTGAAGAATACAAAGAAAAGTTCGCAAACCCATATGTTGCAGCATCTCGCGGTATGGTAGATGATGTCATTGATCCACGTGATACACGTATTAAGCTAATTCAAGGTTTAGACATGCTTTCAAATAAACATGAATCACGCCCAGAGAAAAAACACGGAAATATTCCACTATAAAATTTGTACAAGCCCAGCAGCCATTTGCTGGGCTTTCCTGTTGGCACAAAGAAATTGACGAAAAATGATAAAAGATGACAGATAATTGAAACATTTACTCTTTTCATCCGTACAAATAGATAAGAGGAGTTGAGATGAATGGAATGGAAACAATTACAAAATGAACAGGAAATCATACATGCACAATTAAGAAATGTTAGTAGGTTAAATGAGCAAAAACGATTAATTGAAAATCAACTTGAGCGTGCACAACAGGACATTTACAAACATTCTATAGCACTCAATCACATTCGAACGAAACTTGATAAATTAGAAGGCTTTTCGTTTATGAATATGATTCGTACGTGGACGGGGCAGCAAGATGAGCTACGAGCAGAGAGAATTGATAAAGCAGCCGTTCTTGAATTAAAAATAAATGAAGCAAAGAAAATGCAAGAAGATTTAACAATCGATTTAGCACAAGCTGAGTCAAAGCTTACTCAAATTAATGAACAACATTTACAAGAAGCTTTAAACAAGCTGAATGCTAAAAAGAAGGGCTACCTACAAATACATGAGCCAGAGCAAGCAAAAAAATTAGAGCAATTAGCCCATGAAGAAATAGTAACGAAGCAATTAATTATAGAAATGAAGGAGGCTGAAGAGGCTGGTGAAAATGCATTAACAATGCTTGGGCAAGCGGCTGCTTCTCTACATTCCGCTAATGGTTTTTCAACATGGGATACGTTTTTGGGAGGGGGACTTATTGCTACACATTTGAAGCATGATGCACTAAATCAGTCTGAAAATTATCTTCACGATGCTCAAATTGCTTTACAGCGATTTCATAATGAGCTTCTGGACATCCATGATTTATCAACGAAATCATTACATGTTGAAACAGATGGCTTTGTCAAATTTGCAGACTACTTCTTTGATGATATTTTCTCAGCCTGGTCAGTTCACTCCAAAATATCAACTGCTAGGGAGCAAGTGTCTCGTGTGCAAGATGATGTACATAATACAATTTGGCGTTTACAGGATAAGCATCATAAAGCGGTTGAATATCTTCAGTTACTTGAACGTGAAAAAGATGCTATCTTCCAACTATAAGAAGCTTGTGGAAAGGGATAAACTCCCTCTTTCACGAGCTTTTTATCTTCATTCAGCAAATGTTTTTTGTATCGAAAGCATAGTGGCAGATGTTTTATGCACGACAGCGGCAGCTACAGAAGACTCCCACATTTACAAATGGTGAGATGAATGCGGTTTTGTTTCCTTTTCAGTGGGTGTCCAAATACCTACTGAAATAGCGGAACTCAGTCTAAGAACGCCACGTCTTGTGGCAACGACTTAGTGACCAACATCATGTTGCTGTCGCTGCGTTAGCACTACGCTTTCGCACAAAAAACATCTGTTGGCCCAAAGCCTCTGGCGGATGTCACGGAATCGGAAAGGAGTTCTTTGTGCATGCACAAAGCCAATTCCGGACGCAATTATGCCGAGGCATAATTGATCTCCTTCCAAAAATTAGTCTCGAACTGCTAGTGAATTATTTCAACTCCTCTAACGTTGTGCTAAAATAATACATATACTATAACGTGGTAATACACGTAAACTAAGGGAGTCTTACAACATGACAAGTCGTTTAGTAGAAGAGTTTTTCGAGCTCGTACAAATTGATTCAGAAACAAAATATGAGCATTTGATTGCGCCGGTTTTAATCGACAAATTAACAGCGCTTGGTTTTACAGTAGAACAGGATGATGCCCATACACGAAATGGACATGGAGCAGGCAATATATTGGCTACTTTAAAAGGTTCTTTAGATGTTGAACCAATTTATTTTACTTCTCATATGGATACAGTTGTACCAGGTAAAGGGATTAAGCCATCTTTACGAGAGGATGGGTATATCGTGTCAGATGGTACTACAATTTTGGGCGCTGATGATAAAGCTGGGCTTGCAGCATTACTAGAAATGGTGAAACGTTTAAAAGAGCAGAATATTGAGCATGGAGATATTGAATTTATCATCACTGCGGGTGAAGAAAGTGGACTTGTTGGGGCTAAAGAGTTAGATTCATCCAAAATTAAAGCAAAATACGGCTTTGCAGTGGATAGTGATGGTAAAGTGGGTGGAATTGTTACAGCAGCACCATATCAGGCAAAAGTCTTCGCCAAAATTATTGGCAAAACTGCTCACGCTGGTGTAGCTCCAGAAAAAGGAGTATCAGCGATTACAGTGGCTGCAAAATGTATTGCACAGATGAAGCTAGGCCGTTTAGATGAAGAAACTACAGCAAATATTGGTCGTTTTGAGGGTGGTCAGGCTACGAATATTGTATGTGATGAAGTGAATATCCTTGCAGAGGCTCGTTCAATTGATAAAATGAAGCTCGATGCTCAAACGAAGCATATGCAGGAGACATTTGAACAAATCTCTGCATCACTTGGAGCACGTGCTGAAGTAGAAGTAAAGCTTATGTATCCAGGATTCCGAGTAACTGAAACAGATAAAGTCGTTCAAGTCGCAATGGCAGCAGCACGTAACATTGATCGCACACCGACCCTAGGGATTTCTGGAGGAGGTTCAGATGCAAATGTAATTGCAGGCTTTGGCATCCCTACAGTCAACCTTTCTGTTGGCTACGAAGATATTCATACAACAAATGAAAAAATCCCAGTAGAAGAATTAGAAAAATTAGCAGATTTACTAGTTGAAATTGTCAAAGAATCTGCAAAAAAATAACAGCAGAAATTGAAGGATGTGACCGCATGGAAAGTGTAAAAGCAGTAGTTTTTGCTTGTGGAACTGAAGAGTATGCAGTGCCTGTGGAACAAGCAATTTCAATTGAAAAATTAGAGCATGTAACACCGATTCCTCATTTACCTAATTATCTTCTAGGCTTCACAAGAATTCGTGGTGAGCTTATCCCAGTGCTTGATTTTGAACGTATTCTATATAATCGTTCTTCAAATGCTGTAACAGCACGTATTATAGTATTGAATACAGATGTTGTGAATTATGGATTACTTGTAACGGAAGCCCGTGAAATTCTAGATTTTGACACGTCTGTTTTACAGCAGATGGGACTTGTCAACTATTCAAAAACGCGTTATTTTACAGCAGTGGCAAACCTGGAAAATCGTATGATTACCTATGTGGACCCAAAAATACTAGTCAATTCACTAGAAGGAATTCGTGAAATTATTAATTACTTGCATAAAATGCTAGAAAATGAACAAGAAAACGTAGATGCTTGAAGGCTCTACGTTTTTTATTTTTAATAGTAAAAATAACCCGTTTGAATATGATTTTATTCCTCCTTATTAATGATTAGTATGCATTTTTCCTACAGACATTTTTATTTTTGCCATGTATGATAAGGAAAAGAAAACAACTGTAAAAGGCAAACTTGTCGAAAGAGAAGGACGCAAAGCCATGAGTCTAAACACTATTTTAGTGCATGATTGTCAGGTTACCAGGTTCTGTTCTAGGAGCTCTGGCAAATAGAATGGAGCTGTAAGACATGAAAAGTTGTTCCTTATTAACAGTAACTATTGTTATTTTTGTTACAATTGCCAGTACGTTTGGACTATCATTTGGAAAGGTAGACGCAGTGAACGTGGAAGATAAGGCTACTTGGTTATGGGATACTTCAAGGATTATTGAGGATGAGGCAGGAGTACTTTCGTTTTTAGAGAACAAGCAGGTAAACAAACTGTATTTACAGATTAATATGGATATAGTAAGTGCCGTCTATAAGCGTTTTATTAGTCATGCAACTGCAAGGGGTATCAAAATATATGCATTGGACGGAGCGCCAGATTGGGTATCTAAAGATGGCTATAAAATGCAGGATCAGTTGTTTGATTGGTTACATACATATAATAAAAATGCTGAAGTGACTGAGCGATTTTCAGGCGTTCATCTCGATATAGAGCCATACTTAAATAGTGGATGGAGCTATAATCAAACACAATCAATTGAATCCTATCAAGCACTTCTTACAAGAGCCAAAAAGGAAACCAAGCAATTACAATTACCTTTGGAAGCAGATATGCCGTTCTGGTTTGACGAAATTAAATACAACAATCAATTTGGAAAAGGATTACTTGCTGAATGGGTGATAAATCAAGTAGAGGGCGTTTCTATTATGGCTTATCGAAATACAGCAAAAGATATTATTAAAATTGTACAACATGAAGTAGCCTATGCCAAAAAAGTTAATAAATCCATTGTGATTAGTGTTGAAACAGGTGCATTAGATGATAATCAAAATATTACTTTTTATGATAATGGTGAAGCCTATATGAATAAGCAACTAGCACTTGTTCAACGTCACTATGCGAAAAAAACAAGCTATCAAGGGGTTGCCATTCATCATGTTGATAGTTGGATGAATATGCAGCCATAGTAGAGCAAAGTACACTTGATACTTATATTAATTATGCTAACAAACGTAGAGGGCTAGAACCTCCTTTCAAAGTTATTGGATTTAAAAGTAGATTTTGCGTTTAAACAGCTTTTTGGCAGTGAGCGCAACAAACATATAACTATAGTCTTTCTGAATGCCATTTTACAACGTACAGGTCGGGCAACTATTACAGAAGCAATGTTTTTAAATCAAGTGTTAGGTGGTGAATATCAAGACGATAAACAATCACGACTTGATATTGTAGTGAAAACGCAAGCAGGAGAGCTGATTAATATTGAAATGCAGCTTTCCACTCAGCAGGATATGTTTAAACGGTCGATGTTTTATTGGTCACGATTATTTACAACCCAGCTACAAAAAGGACTAGGGTATCATACACAACGCCCCACTATAACTATCAATATTTGCCATTTTACATTATTTGAAGAAATCGTCCATTATCATAGTACCTATCATTTATATGAGGATGCGTTACTTCAACGCTTAAGATCAAAAGACGATGTATTAGAAATTCACTTTATTGAAATGGACAAGTTTCTACATGCCTGGTTTAACCAAACATTAAACGCTCTGGACGATATTTTAGTTAGATGGTTATTATTACTTGGCATGGTAGATGCTCGTAAGCAAAAAACATATGATGATATTTATCTAGAATTGGAGGCATTAACAATGAAAGACGAAAACTTGCAACAAGCACTAAGTGCATGGGAAGAGTTAAGCCAAACACCTGAAACAATTATTGCCTACCAGTCTCGTTTAAAGTACATGATTGATGAAGTAGCTAAACTAGAGGATGCTAAATATCATGCACAACAAGAAGGAATAGAGAAAGGAATAGAGAAAGGAATTAAAGCGGTGGCAAAAAATATGATTGCATCAGGTTACGATAATGAACAAATTATGCAATTAACTAGCTTAACTGTAGAGGAAGTATTACAGTTAAGAACTGAAATCGAAGTTGAATGATGTAAAACACTAAGACTAAGAGCAAGGAGAAAGGTAGTCCTTTTAAAACCTAAGAAGATAATAAAACACCTCCAAATTTAGCTGGAGGTGTTTGACATTTTTTAAGAAAGTCGGCCACTATAGTCTTCAAATTTAAATTCACGAATGACTTTAATGCCCTCTTCATCATTGTAAGAAACGATTGAAGGTAAGTTGACGCCGTTAAACATATGGTTTTTCACCATTGAATAATGGGCCATATCTGTAAATACAAGACGGTCACCTGGTTTTAGTGGCTGCTCAAATGAATAATCGCCAATTACATCACCAGCAAGACATGTAAGTCCACCTAGGCGATATGTGTGGGCTAATTCATTCGCTTGACCAGAGCCAATAATCATTGGACGGTATGGCATTTCAAGTACGTCAGGCATATGACATGTTGCTGATGTATCTAGAATAGCAAGATCCATCCCATTTTCTTGGATATCAAGGACTGTAGCTACCAAATAACCAGTATTAAGGGCTACTGCTTCACCTGGCTCTAAATACACAAGCAGGTTATATTTTTCTTGCACATAATTAATGATATTCACAAGCTTCTCTACATCATAATCTTCACGTGTAATATGGTGGCCACCACCGAAGTTCAACCATTTCATTTGGTGTAAAACATCACCAAACTTTTCTTCTACTACTTCAATAATACGCTCTAACGTATCTGAATTTTGTTCACACATCGCATGGAAGTGTAAGCCATCGATGCCGTCAAGCTGGGATTTATCGAAGTTAGCCAAAGTTGTGCCAAGACGGGAATTCGTATAGCAAGGATCATAAAGAGCTGTTTCAATTTCAGAGTACTCAGGATTCACACGAATACCACATTCAATTGTTTTACCAGCAGATTTCACTTTATCCTTGAACTGAGCCCATTGGTTAAATGAGTTAAACACGATGTGATCCACATAGCCTAGAAGCTCGTCCATTTCATGCTCAATATAAGCAGGAGCATAAACGTGAACTTCTTTGCCCATTTTTTCATAGCCAAGACGTGCTTCATGCAGTGAGCTAGCTGTAATGCCTGCTAAATATTCCCCTACTAAAGGGAATGTTGAATGCATAGAAAAACCTTTAAGGGCTAGTAAAATGCGGCAGCCTGTACGATCTTGAATTGATTTTAAAAGCTCAAGATTTTGTGTTAATAATCGCTCATCCACTACATAAGAAGGGGATGGAACTTTTGAAAAATCAATTGGTTTCATCGGCTTAATTCCTTTGCATCTAAATCAAGGTCAAGTAATTCTGGGTTATGGCTTTCTTGCCATGGTAGACCCCATTTATTTAATGCATCCATGAATGGATCTGGATTGAAATCTTCTACATTCCAAACACCTGGTTTGCGCCATTCACCATTCATCACAAGCATTGCACCAATCATAGCTGGTACGCCAGTTGTATAAGAAATCGCTTGCGAACCAACTTCGTTATAACATTCTTGATGGTCACATACGTTGTATACATAGTACGTTTTTTCTTTGCCATCTTTAAGACCGCGAATAATACAACCGATATTTGTTTTACCTTTTGTACGTGGTCCAAGTGAAGCTGGATCTGGTAATACTGCTTTTAGGAAGTGGATTGGCTGAATCATTTGACCTTCAAATTCGATAGGTTCGATTGATGTCATGCCAACGTTTTCTAATACTTTTAAGTGTGTTAAGTATTTTTCAGAGAACGTCATCCAGAAGCGGATTTGTTTTAAACCTTTGATATTTTTCGCAAGTGATTCAAGCTCTTCATGGTATAGAAGGTAAATATCTTTTGGTCCGATTTCTGGTAAGTTATAAACCTCTTTTTTCTCAAGTGGTGCTGTTTCCACCCACTCGCCTTCTTTCCAGTAACGACCATTCGCTGTTATTTCACGAATGTTAATCTCTGGGTTGAAGTTTGTTGCGAAATGATAACCATGATCTCCTGCATTTGCATCCACGATATCGATATAGTGGATTTCATCAAATTCATGTTTTTGTGCATGAGCTGTAAAAACGCCTGTTACACCTGGATCAAAACCGCTACCAAGTAATGCAGTTAAGCCAGCTTTTTCAAACTTTTCTTTATAAGCCCATTGCCATTTATATTCAAATTTTGCCGTTTCAGGTGGCTCGTAGTTTGCAGTATCCACATAGTGCACACCTGTCGCTAAGCAAGCATCCATAATCGTTAAGTCCTGATAAGGTAGGGCAACGTTAATGACTACATCTGGTCCAAAAGCTTTAATAAGCTCAATAACCTCTTCTGTATTGTCTGCGTCTACCTGTGCAGTATGAATTTTTGTTTTTCCGCCATCTAGTTTTTCTTTTAGAGCGTCACATTTTGAAACAGTTCTACTTGCGATACAAATTTCCTCAAATACGTCCGAATTTTGAACACACTTGTGTACCACAACACTGGCAACTCCGCCAGCTCCGATAATCAATGCTTTACCCAATTGTCTACCCCCAAGTTCATAAAAGTATTGTCAAACAAGCTGATTATACAGAAATTTGATATAGTACTCAATCATTGTTTTAAAATTTTCTACAAAAAAATTTATTTTTCTACAACAATTGGACTTATTTTACGCCAATAAAGCTGAATGGTTCATCAATAACTAGAGGGGAATAGAAACACTAGTGATTGAAGTATTACTTTTTGAGTGAAAAGGAAGCACATGAAAAATTCCCTTTCCTACTAAAGCAGGAAGGGAAAAATTCAAATAGATTTTAATTATTGCTAAATTATTTTGAAAACCGATTTGAAATTTGTTTCTTTTCATCTCCCCACACATAGAAAAAGATCATGAGCAATGCACTTAAAAAAGCCATTACAAGGGCATAAGTACTGAGGGCAACATTCACTTGACTTTGTATAGCATAAATGAAAATAGCGCCTAGTGTTAATAAATTTCCAATAAAAAGCGATACAACATGAAAACGTCTATTCATAGCAAGCCCTCCTAAATGAAGATTTTATGCCCAATAGATGAAGATATAGCACTTCAATTATCTCATAATTCAGAACTTTATCCAATACTTTTTCCATTCTATTATTCATTAAAAGATGCTTTTTAAATACATCTTTTTATAGTATGATAGAAATAAAGTGAATATTCATAGATTTTTACTAGAAAGGGGAGATGATGAATCGTGAAATTACGAAATTCATTAACTTTTCAACTCGGAACGATCATTGCTGGTATCTTAGTGGTGATGCTAGGAATTACATCGTTCGCTACATACATAACGGCTTATAATAAATTATATGATGCAGCGGGAATAGAGGCATATGGATGTGCCAATATAACAACAGGCTTGATTCGCCCAGAAGATATGGAAAGAGCATTGCGTGGGGAGCAAGCAGCAAAAGAGAGTATTGGGAAGGATTTAAACTGGACAACAGGACACAAAGACATCTTTCAAACGCAATATATTTTAACACTAGATGGTACATTGCTAGCCTTAGATGATCATTTGGCAGAGAAGGGCTTTGCACCTGGAGATACATTTTACATGGACCAGGAGGCAATCCAATTATTACTTGAGAAAAAGCATCCAACATACTCCGAACCCTATACATATGGTGGAATGGAGCGATTATCAGGCTATGCACCAATTTTTAAGGATCATGACACAAGTAAAGAAATCATTGCCATCAGTGTCATTGATTTCGACGCTACTATTGTGAAGGAGCGAACTTGGGATGTTGTGCAGAGTGGTATTTTAATTAGTATTTTTCCAATGTTAATTGCTTCAATTATTACAGGCTTTTTAATTCGACGTAAAGTTAAGCCTATTACCTTACTAATTCATCAGGCCAAGCAAATAGCTAATGGTAATTTAGCGGTGGAGGAAATGAAGGTAAAAAGGAATGATGAAGTAGGAGATTTAGCAAGCACATTAGATCGTATGACTGTCAACTTACAAAATATGATTATGACGATGCGCACTACATCTATTACATTAGCCACAAATGCTGATGAAACCGCTAACACATTAAATGATATGTCAAATACGATTCAAGGCGTCGCGCACAATATCTATGAAGTTACGGCGACAGTAACAGATGGTCTGCATCATGCAGAAAATGCAACAGATGTACTTACATCCTTAGCAGAAGATTTACAAACTATAAAAGTGAAAGCAGATACAAGTGTTGAAACCACAAGAGGAACAATGAAAATTGCCGCACAAGGAGAGCAACTTGCTAAGGATATAAATAATGACATGACTTTAATCCGTAAAGGCTCTGATATGGTCAGTAACACGGTTAGTAATCTAGTCACTTCAGCAACGCGAGTTCAGGCTATTACCACATCCATTGCTGGGATTGCTGAACAAACCAATTTACTGGCTTTGAATGCCTCCATTGAAGCAGCAAGAGCAGGAGAACATGGCAAGGGCTTTGCAGTGGTAGCAGAGGAAGTTCGAAAACTTGCTGAGCAATCGAATCAAGAAGTATTAAAGGTTGACCAGCTAATACAGGAAATTATGGGACATATTCAGCAGGTTACTTCTTCGACGCAAGATAATACAAAATATATTGAAAAGGGAACAAAGACGGTTCGTTTAACTGCTCAATCATTAGGAAATATTTCAGCAGCGGTTTCACATACAGTGGAAGAAATTATTGAGATATCACATGCTATGACTTTGGAGGCAGAGAAATCAGATCATGTTGTTCAGATGATTCAACAATTAACGCAATCCATTCAAGAGATTAAGGAAACATTGAATGCGATTACAGCGGCAGCCCAGCAAACAACAGCAAGTATTGATGAGGTAGCGTATAGCTCAAATGAAACGAATCAAATGGCACATACACTTGAACAACATGTAAAGTCGTTCAAATTAAAAGAATGTTAAACGTTATTAAATATTTACCCTTGTAATACATGATATACGCTCCTTTTCTCTCGAGAAGATGGTAAACTACCAATAAAACGTTTCTTTTGGTGAAGGTGAGGGTTTTAATAGTGATCAAACAGTTTGATGAGCGTGTCCAACAGATTAATGAACTATTTGTAAATGGGAGCGTGAAGGAAAGCTATCAGTTAGCCAAAAATATTGTAACTGATAATGCATTCACAGAGCATACGGCATTTGCTACGATTCAGCAACATGTTGCTTTATTGGAGGCGAATGGCTATGCGAATATGCCTATTCCTACTGGTGAAAAGCTGAAGCAAAATATGGAACGAGCAGATGGCTCCTATCCAGAGCGTGATGTCCTTTCGGCTTATACGGGAAGCCAGGATGATGAGCAGTTTGGTAAAGTGGTGGATGAATTGCTAGCTGGGCCCATTGAGGCACAGGCGAATGCTTACTATATAATGGCTGAATATTTTGTTTTGGCGAAAGAGCATGATAAGGCAAATATTCAATACGCAGAAGCCATCAAACTACAACCAAATAAAGCACTTTACTGGGGGGCTTTTGCCCAATTTCTGAATCGCAGTGAGGGCAGTCCATATTTAGCCCTTCGTCTTATTGAAGAAGCAATTCAGTTAGATAGCATGAACCCACGCTGGTATTATATTCAAGGTAATATTTTTTTCCAGCTTGTTGCAGCTACAAAAAATTTAAGCTATTTGCCTGCCTTAGAGGATGCATGGGAAAAGGCTAAAAAGCGTTGCTCTGCTAAGCAGGTAATGTTAAAGATGGACATTGCGAAATCCACTGATATTCTTACTCAATGGAAAAAGCAAATGCTTTAAGGAAAAATGGCATCTTTCACCTGAGAGATGCCTTTTCACACCAAAAAGATTACGACTAAGTATTATTTATTTCTAGCTATATCGGGCTTGTTTAAATTTTCATTTTCAAAGAACACATCACAGCTATTTGTTTGTTTTGAATGCTAGTGCTCTCCGTGATTGTGTCAAGCTCCTTTACAGCTTGCTGTATAACCTCTTTTTTCTGTTAATACAGTCCCTTGCTTTTCTTGTTCTTCTATAAAAAATTTAGTAGCACTGGCATGTCCTGGGTACGATAAAAAAGAAACTCCTTATCAAACATACATATAATCCCCAATCTCACACTTTTCACTTTCCTATGAAGAAAACCAGATTGCATTAAAATATTCATCATCGGCATCTTGATCACATAGCTGATTTCCGTTCAGGTGAGAGAGAAAGTGGCTCAGTCAACGGCATTATCCGCTCGGGTGAAGGAGAAAGTCGCTCAGTCAACAGCACTATCCGCTCAGGTAAGGGAGAAAGTCGCTCAGTCAACAGCATTATCCGCTCGGGTGAGGGAGAAGGTCGCTCAGGTAACGGCACTATCCGCTCAGTCCACGGGCATTATTCATTATTTACTACTTAAAATCTTTCTTCCTGTAAAGCTGTCACAAAGCCAGAAATGGATACAAATGAATAATCTTCTTTTGTTTAATTTTCAGGATGAGAACAGTAACTCAAGCCTATTAGGGTCATCAATAATAGCATTCTTTTCCATTCAAACAGACCTCCTACGTATAGTTTAATCTGATGAAATCAGCTTGAAATTGTGGCATAGCAATATAAATAAGTCACTTCAAAACTGTACAGGTTCAATATGGATTTTGGTGGGAGAAACCTTTATTGGTAGATATATTACTTTATTGGGGGTAATGTGAAATATAGTTTTTATTTTCAATATTATTCTATAAAGTTGAATAATTATTAATAATCCCTTTCAATGTCGTATTTTTATGCTATAATCAAACAAACGGACGTATGAAGCTTATTTTATAGCATGAAAGAAGTGTTTGTTTGAGTTTATATGTAGCATATGTATTGGTAGGACTTGCGATTGCCATGCCAGTTGGGGCCATTACCGTGGAAATGACAAAGCAGGGTTTAAAGAATGGCTTTATCCATGGTTGGGCAGTAGGACTTGGTGGCATGACGATTGACATAGTATTAGTATTTGCATTGTATATGGGATTAGCCTCGATTTTAGCAATGCCAATTATTCAAATTCCAATGTGGATAATAGGGGCAGGCTTTTTATTCTTCTTAGGGCTGGATTCAATTAAAAATGCGGACCATGATATTACGCTAGCAGGAGAGAAAGTAACAAAATCGTTTTTTACTTCTTATCGTAATGGACTACTAGTAGCCATTTCGCCTGGAAATCTCGTATTTTGGGTGAATGTTTTCGGTGTGGTTCTAGCCAAATCATATGGTGAAGGTGAATCAACCAGCTTTTTAGTCATTGCAGCAGGTGTTCTGAGTGGTATATTATTGCATGATATTGGCTTAATGGCCATTGTTTCTGTGACTCGAAAAGCGATGAATCGTAAGGTCATTAAGACTCTTACAATGGCAGCAGGTGTCTTATTAATTGGCTTTGCTGGATATTTTATCTATGAATTTATTCAAGCTATAAAGGTCTATATATGAAAAAAAGTGCGATTTACAAGATCGCACTTTTTATTTTTGTTTGTAGACGTTAATTAGTTAAGCGGAAACCTCTGTACGCTCCTTGATGCAAGCGATAATTTCCTCAGCTACTTGGTGTGCTAAGGTAAGCTCCGAAGTAAAGCCTACACAAGAGCAATTCATCTCACCTAAAACATAGCAATCTTCTCCTGCTGCATCAGTATCTAACATAAAATCAGCCGTCCATATTAATGGCAAATCATAACCACCAAGCAGGCTAGTGACAAGAGGTAGCTGTGTTAAGAAGTTTTGTACCAGCTCTTCCCAGTCCTCTGGAGAATCGTAGCGGTACTTGGCACCAGAAAATAATGTTGCGCTAAAGGCATCCTCAGAATCTGCTGGCTTTTTATGTACAACGTGTACGGGTTTATCACGTAACATAAATAAGCGAATTTCCCCCTCTGTAATACGTGGCAGGAAGCGCATATCGATAAGCATGCCATTTGCTCCTGTAATGTACTGCTCGCAAAATATCATAAAATCACTAAGCTTCCAATATTCCACATGATTATCCTTGGCTTCCGTACATTTAATTTGAGCATCAAGTGGTACCTCTGAGACTCCTTCTGCAAGAGTTTCCACCAATTTTACTCGCCAAATTCCTTCTCCTGTTGAACCACGATTTTGCTTTAAAACGCGTTCTGTAATAGCCAGAGAGGTAGGAAATTGGGCTTTAAAGGCTTCAATTGTATAATAGGCAAATGTATCATCAGGCACTAAATTGGTAGAGGACAATTTTGATAAGACATCTTTCGAGCCATAGCCAATCATGGCATCAGGGTGCGGCATTCCGATGACACCAGCATTACATAGGTCTCGTAACATTGCAAAGTATTCTTCCTCATGCTGTAAATTTCCAGGATTAATACGTGATACATAAGCGATTCCATTTTCTTTCACGTAATTAAATATCTCTTCTTTTCTTGTCACATCAAAGAAAATAACCTCCGCATTTTGACCACGTTGCTTTAATGCATCCACCATTGGCATTGTATCTTTCCTATAGCCATCTGGTCCCTTATCTGAACCACCACGAACCTCAAAAAATATAACTTTTTTATCCATAAAAATACCTCCTTAGTATGATGATAGTTTCAGTATAATAGACTGAAAGGGATAAAAGATATATAAAATATGTAAATTTTGTGTATTAATTTAAATTTTATCCCACATAAACAGCCAATAAAGATGCTCTATCATACTTAAGTGAAGCAGTATGCAGCTTGTGTTCCTTGAAATCTATATTTTAGTCACCATTATTTTGTAATGGTTGTTGCTTTTTTGGGAAAACAGTGAGATATAAAATCATACAAAGAATCAGCATTGTTCCGAGCAACTGAAAACCTCCAAAGTTAATTTTGAGCCATAATACGCTTGTCATAACAGCTGTTAAAGGTTCTAAACTGCCAAGTAAGCTTGTTTCTTTCGGCGTTAAATAATGTAGGCTAGCAATATAAAACCAGAAGGCTAACATCGTTCCAAAAATAACAATAAACAAAAAATACGCAATGGTTGACAATGCCCAATTAGACATGTTAATTTGCCACGGTTGATGAAATAGACTCATCACAATACCACCAATAACCATCGACCACCCTACCACTAGCAATGAATGAAATTGCTGTAAAAGCGGAACAGCATATAGCGTATAAAAAGCTGCAGAGAGACCAGATAAAATGCCCCAAAACACTGCCATACCGGGAACAGAGAGGGTTGAAAAGGAGCCGTTTGTAAGTAATAAAAAAGTACCAACCAACGTCAGTGTGACAGCAATACCATCCTGCCTTGTTAATTGACTATGCTTTGTTATTAGATAATAGCCCATAATAAAAAGTGGAGCTAAGTATTGAAGTAATGTAGCAACAGCTGAGTTACCGATTGAAATCGACATCATATACGTATATTGAACCGCAAGCATACCTAGTAAACTAAATAATATTTGTCTGAAGGCATTGTGCTTTGTACGAAACATAACAAAAATTGAATTATTCCAATGTGTTATTTTATAAACCCCAATTAATAATAGACCTGCTATAAGAAGGCGACTTGAAACAAGCCATCCTACTTCGATATTTTCCTGCTGAAAAAGCTTTTGCGCAACAGTCCCGCCAATACCCCAAAAGCTTGCCCCCAGAATGACGAGAATAAAACCAAAAGTACGTTTGTTAAGTTGTGTTTGATTCATTTTGAAACATCTCCTAAACTATCAATATAAAGAAATTATAAGGACTTATAGGTGTAATAAATATCGATTTAATGGTTAAAAATATCAATATATTGAGGTGAATTGAGAAATGGCCTTAACTCATATAAAAATTGCAAAGGATTTACAAGAACTAACCTCACATGGAACGAAGGCATTTCCAGTTGCTTTGTATGAGACGACTATGCGACTAGAAAGCTTAGATTTTTTGCCATTGCATTGGCATAAAGAGATTCAATTCGTTTATGTGAAAGAAGGTCGTATAGAATATCGAGTAGGAGGGGACGTTTTTATACTCGAAGAGGGAGATGGACTATTTATTAATGCTTTAGGGTTGCACGAGGCAAAGCCATATGAAATAAATCTAGCAAGAATTTACTGTCTCAATGTGGACCCAATGTTGCTAGGAGGACATGAGGGAAGTGTATTTACCGAGAAATATGTAAAACCATACATTACAAGTAATCGCTTACCTTATGTAAGGCTTTCAGGTCATTTAGCACAAAAGGTAAAAGAGATTGCAGCCATATTACAAATGCAGAATGATTTTTATGAGTTAAAGGTTTGGAGAGAGCTTGTAGCCATTTGGGAAGCTATGCTAACGCAATCCATGCTGACCATTGAAATGCTAGAACCTGCGAAAATTGTCCAGCATGAACGTGTGAAGGAAATGCTGGATTATTTACATGTGAATTATGCAGAGAAAATAATATTGGAGCAATTAGCTGCACATGTTTATTTAAGCAGGGAAGAATGCAGTCGTTTGTTTAAAAAAATGGTGGGTATGTCACCATTCAGCTATTTATTACAGTATCGTCTTCGTAAAAGTTTGCAGTTATTACGAGATAGTGAGCAATCTATCACTACCATTGCATCAACAACAGGATTTAGTACAGTTAGTTATTTTATAGAAAAATTTAAGGATTATACAGGATTTTCACCATATGTCTATCGCAAAAGATTTTGTAGAAGATAATATATGAAAAATTTTTGACAAAATAGTAGCATAAAAACACCTATTTTTGATGGAGTCATTGACAATTATAGCCACAAATAATAAGGTGATATTAATAATAAAGATAGCTTTACTATTAATTTTGCTTTAATGATTGAATTGAATGAAAATGATAAAAGATGAAGAGAATCTGTATCGTCTTATTCAGGAGATAGAAAAAGCTGTCTTTACAATGAATTGCCATTTTTATTAAAATACATCAAGAATGATTGACTGAAAATGATTTTAATCGAGCTTGTTGAAAAAATAGCTCTGTGACCTTGGACAAATGGCTAATTATATGAATATTACCTCTAGCGCTGTAGGACAATTGATTTGTAAATTAGAGGAGCAGTCTTATATTTTTCGAAGCCTCAATTCTGAAAATCGTCGAGAAATAATTGTCCAACTAGATAAAAATGTTTTGGGATATATTGTAATTTTTTGAATATTATCTAAAGCAAAAACTGAATAAATTGTTGCAGCTAAAGGAGATTATTCAGAAATTTTGTCAAAATGTGTTAGAGGAAGGATTATGAATGAAGAACAGGTAAGTAAAGTAAGGAGTGATAATGTATGATTGCTTTAAAGAAAAAGCAAAATGTATGGCTAGCTTTTTTATTAGTCGTTCTTGCCAGTAATTACACACTTTATAACACGGGTTTAGGTTTATCCATTTTACCAGCAGAATCAAAAGGGGTAGTTATTGGTTCGTTAATTGATTTCGTTATTGTTATGCCGATTTTATTTATGCTTTATAAAGGTAAGTACTCTGTAAAACAAGCCATTCTTTTAGCTGCTGCTGGTTGTATTGTAGCTCGATTTATAATTCCAATCGATCATCTTCAGCCATTTGTAGCCATTACGTGGGCTGGGTTTGTGATTGAAGGTTCAATTATTCTATTAGAAATTTTGCTTATTGTGACATTTGTCCGCTATATGCCTAAAATTCTAGCGGATGTAAGATTAAGTAATCTACCAGATTTGTTCTCCTTTTCAAAAGCAGTTGAAAAACATGCACCAAAGAATTTAATTATCCAAATGCTGTGCGCAGACTTTTTGATGCTTTACTATGCTTTCGCAAGCTGGAAAAGAAAAGAGCGTTCGGGCTTAACCTTGCATAAGAGTTCTAGTTATATCGCCTTCCAGATTATGCTTATTCATGGCATTGTTATTGAAACAATTGGCATCCATTGGTGGCTACATGAAAAGTCTATGGTTCTCTCTATTATTTTGCTTATTTTAAATGTCTACTCCGTTATATTTTTTATAGCGGATATGCAGGCTGTTCGTTTAAATCCTGTGCATGTTACAGCTGATAAGTTATATTTATCATTAGGTTTAATGAAACGAGCAGAAATTCGTTTTGATAATATTGAAGCGCTTATTGAGGATAAACATGCATTAGAAGGAAAATTATCGAAAGATACTATTGATTTTGTGGCACGTGATTTCGATGAGGCGTATCCTCAGTTTATCTTAAAGCTGAAGGAGCCTATTGATGTTACGTTTATGCTAGGCATAAAAAAGAAATATCACAATGTCGCTATTAAAGCAGACCAAAAGCAAGAATTGAAAACAATTCTTGTCCAAGGGATGGGAGTAAATTCATAAGTTCTACAACAATTAATTTTATTTCTAGGCTGTACGATTATAAATCGTTCAGCCTTTTTCGTATATCTTTATACTTAATGCATTTCATTTATGCCGTTCAATTGATATACATCGTATTTTTCCTTCTATGGATATATTCTCATGTCATTTATAAAATTTACATACTATTTAATCAGATTTTAACCTTCATCTTTTATAGTGATTTATGTATAAAAGTAGAGGAGTGTTATTTTTGAAGTTAGTTAAAACAAACATTGTTGATTTACAGGAAGGATTGGTTCTTGGGCAGGATTTATATGTTGAAAATCGTTTGTTGATGAAAAAGGGAAGTGTAATAACAGCAAGAATTATAACATTATTGAAAAATCGCCATGTTCACGATGTTTATATTCAGACACGGATTGTAGAAACAGACCTTCAAGCTGAACAGGATGGGCTGTTAGGTGTAAAACTGCACGAGAACACCATTGTAAATAGTGAGACAGAAAATTCTCTTTTTCTACAGGCATTAGGAGAATTGAGCACGGAGATTCGGTATGGTCATGTATTAAAAAATATGGACGATATACTATTTATACGCAATTTATTTCAACGCTATATGGAAAATGGCCATTATCGAAAACTGCTCAATACGTTAAAAGATTATGACACATACACATATATGCATGCTATCGATGTATTTACATTATGTACTCTCTTTGCTAAAAAAGAAGGCATACAAAATTTAGAACATTGTGCGCTTGGATTTTTATTTCATGATATTGGGAAGGTGAAAATACCACTGGCTATTTTAAAAAAAGAGGGAAGACTTTCACCTAGTGAGTTTGAAGTTATGCAGAAGCATACACAGTTTGGCTATGATTTATTGTGCGATTTAGGACTTGTATCCATTGCTTATTTAGCTAAGTCACATCATGAGCGAATCGATGGCTCCGGGTATCCAGACGGACTAGAGGAGTCTGATATACCTAGAGAAGTTTTCATATTACAGCTAATCGATATTTACTCAGCTCTTACATTAAATCGACCCTATAAACGCGAGGTCGGAGCTGCAGAAGCAATGGCAATTATTTATAAAGAAAAGCATCTTCTTGATGAAAAGCTTTTGGTCAGATTTGTCGATTTTATTGGTATTTATCCCAAAAATTCAATTGTGTTATTATCTGATGGTTCTCATGCTCTAGTAGATAATGTCAATAATATGTATCCACTCCTTCCAATTGTAAGAAGGCTAGATACAAATACAGTCTTTAGGTTACCATTTGATTTTCAGCTTAAAGTAGTCAAGTTAATTTCCTATTACGTGGAAACACCCGAAAAGCTATTCCAAAAATTCTCTGAGTATTTAATAAATGGTGAAATAAATTTAATGGAAAAGTACTATCGGCAATTGATGGATCAGTATACGTTCGCTGAGTGCTTTACTAAGATCTATATCCCAATCTACCAAATTTTTGAGGTAATTGAACAACAACTAGTCATGGAGGATGTCCGCTTAAAGGTTGTGCGTTCAACTTTAAAGGAACTCCTGAATAATATGCTGCTTCAATTACGAAGTGAAACTAGAAAAAATGATGCTATACTTTTTATAGTTGACCAAGATTTACGAACAAATATTTTTATTCAGTTATTAGAAGGACTATTTTATGCAAAAGAAATTAATCCGTTCCTACTAGATATCTCAACTAGTAAGGAGGAACTTTTGAACATCGCAGATTATTGTGAGGCAACTGCAATTTGTGTATTTAGTAATGAATATCTTGACCTTCATGGAACTACTCGGAAATTAGAGCAGTACCATATCCCTCCAGAGAAGTTAGAGAGCTTTGTCTTCAGCTTTGCTGGAGCTTCACATAAAGAAGTGAATTTAAAAGATAAATTACAAAAATATAAAGCGGTTACAAAATTAATCGCTACATAAATGAATAAGGGAGGCACATATGGTGAATGATTGCATACTTTTACAAACAAAAGAAGATTGGAATTTGCAAAGAATGTATATTAATAAATTCAAGAATTTAGTACTAGTAAAAAGTATTCATCATAATTCAGCCGAAAAGAGAGCTAGACTGCAATATGAATTTTCATTGTTTGCGAAAGAACAAAATCCGTGGTTGTTAAAGCCAATAGCCATTGATTATATTGACAATCAATACGCAATTATTTATGAAAATTTTAATGGTGTACCCCTACATGAGTTTAGAAATAAGCATATTTCTTTGCATCAATTTTTACAAATTGCACTTGAACTTGTGAATGCCTGTATTAAAATGCAACAAAGTGATTTACTCTATCTTAATTTGAATCCTAGCCAAATATTAATTAATCCCAATTCATTAAAGGTAAAATTACTAAGTTCTGAATTTAGTTTAAAATATGATGCAGAATCTCCCGTCATACTAGAAAATCTTTATGAGCGACTTGAACAGCTACCATATTATGCACCTGAACAAACCGGAAGAGTTAATCTAGAAATTGACCATCGTTCTGATTTATATGCGCTTGGTATTATTTTTTACGAAATACTCAGTGGGCAATTACCTTTCCAAAAAAAGGATTCTGTTGAGCTTATCTATGAAATTCTAACAAAAGTGCCGAATTCATTGGTAAATCTTCAGCCTTATCCGCATCCTATTATTTGGAATATAATAGAAAAGTTATTAGCGAAAAATCCAGAATTACGCTATCAAAGTGCTGTTGGGCTAAGAGAGGATTTATTACAAATTCAACATAAACTGTTAATAGATGAACCGTTTCATGATTTCCACTTAGGTGAATATGACATTCATTTAAATGCGGTGCTTTCTACAAAGTACTATGGTAGAAAGCACCAAATCATGGACCTTTCTTCTATGTTTCATCAGGTGGTAAATGGCGAAAAAAAAATAGTAATGATTTCTGGCAAAGCTGGGTCTGGGAAATCTAAGCTTGTTTATACATTAAAGGGTGACATTGCTGCTGCTAAAGGGTATTTTGTAGAAACGAAGTATGAGCAATTACAGCTAGAAAATGACTTTACAGCCGTTGTACAGCCCTTAAGAAATTTATTGAAAATCGTTTATTTAGAAGGTGAGAATTCTGTTCAAGCATTACGAAAACTATTTCATGATGTAAAGTTAATGGTTACAGATCGACTTGTTCATTTACTACCAGAGCTTCGATGGTTTTTTAAAGAAGCAGCAGGTTTTCGGACAGATGTACGTGAAAATGCCAAACAGCTGCATACGTATATATTTAGTTCATTGCAAAAGATTCTATTAGCCTTTGCCATGCAAAAGAAGCCAATTGTATGGTTAATGGATGATTTACAATGGGCAAATGCTAGTACACTTGAGATGATGACCCAACTATATGAACAACATCGAGCAGGCTATTTAATGTGGATAACTACTTTTCGATCAAATGAGGAGGGGGATTTAAAAAAGAATTACAAGTGCTTGAATAACTTCCCATCCAATCAGCATATAGAGATAAATCCTCTTGAGGAAGATGATGTACGGTTATGGCTAGAGGAATCATTGCATGCAAAATCAACTACCATTAAAATAATTTCTACCCAATTATTTCGTTTAACAAAAGGAAATCCGTTATTTGTGAAAGAAGCTTTTCGTTCCTTACAGCAAAGTAATACCATCTATTTCAATACCGAAACAAAAGAGTGGCAATTTAGTATTCATAAATACAATCAGTCCTTTTTTAATAATGAATTATTGACTTTTATTGAAAATAGAATGGCGACTCTCGATAAAGACGCTCAGGGGATTTTAAGAATTGTCTCTTGTTTTGGCCAAAGCTTTGAGTTTAGTTCCTTATTAAAGCTAGTTTCCATTTCAGCCCAAGATTTGCTGAAACTTTTGGGTACACTTGTAGAGCATGGCTTTATTGTACCAATGGATGCCCATTTTAAATGGGCTAGTAAGTTTGAACATGAGGGTATTTTACATACATTTCATATGAAGTTTCAGTTTGTACACGATCGTATTCAGCAGGTAGCCTATCAAGATTTATCTGACGAAGAACGGACAAGGCTTCATTATCAAATTGGAAAATTATTAACGAAAAATATCCCGAATATAGTGGATAGTTATCATTTAAGTGAAGTGGTGAAACATTTTAACTATGGTCAGCAATTGTTGAATGCTGATGAAAAACAAAATTTAGCAATATGGAATTATAAACTTGGTATTGCGGCAAAAAGAATTGGACTGTTTGACAGTGCCATCTCCTTTTTAACGACGAGTATAGAGCTGCTTCCAGACAATCATTGGCAGTCTTTTCGTGAAATGTCTGTAAAAATATATGCTAACTTAGGAGAGTGCGCATATTTAGTTGGACGTTATGATGTATCAGAATTTCATTTAACAGAAGCGTTGCGGCATTCAAAAACAGTTTTAGAAAAATTATTAATTTACAATTTAAAAACTTTACTATACATTGAATCAGACAATCATACGGTAGGAATTGAGGCTGGCATAAAAGGCCTACAAATTACCAATATGAATATTGCTGAGAACCCCTCAAAAATTCAACTTTTAAAGGAGTATTTATTATTAAGAAAAGCTTTGCACAATAAATCTGATATAGATCTTTTAAAGTATCCTCCTATTCAAGATAAAGAAATGGATACGTTAATCCATTTGATTATCAATATGACGGCAAGCACATTTATGCTTAATCCTAATTTAACGGGAATTTTATTAATGAGAGGGTTGCGATTACAGCTTAAATATGGGAACGGAACAAAAAGTGGAGTTGTCTATATTAACTATGCCATGCTTTTAAATGCTGGCTTCAATAATATTCAAGACTCTGCACGCTTTGGAAAAATAGCCATCACCTTTGCTGAGAATGAAAATAATATTTACATCAAGGGCCGTATTTATTTTGTCTATGGCATATTTATTAATCATTGGACAAATCCATATGAATCCAGTCTTCAATATATTCAAAAGGCTCAGCACAATAGCCAGGAAATCGGCTTGCATCATTTGGTCTCTGCTGCTTCTTGTTTTATCGTGGCCATCCAATTCATTAATGGAACACCTATTCAGGATTTACAGCAGGAAATTGAGCGCCAACAACAGGAGTTTTCCATTCATGCCAGTGCATTATCAATAGATTTTTTAGCTGAAATGGGGTTATGGATGAATGTGCTTCAAAACCCTAATTCCTCTATTGATTGGGCATATCCCTTTGCTATATTAGACCAGCCCATTATTAAAATGATGCATTATTCTATTCGATTGAAAATGTCATTTTTATTGGGGGACGATCAGCATGGAAAAGAGTTTATGGAGATATTAAAGGTGATAGAGAAAGAAATATATACTTTGCCAATCACGCCAATTTATTATTTTTATCGTGCTCTTTGGCAGTTTCATTTTATTCATCAAAAGCTATATTCCTCGAAAACAGAATTTAGAACATATAGGATGGAGATTAGTAAAAGTATTCGTCAATTTAAAAAATGGGCTCAATATGCACCTGAAAACTATGAGCATCTCTATTGTTTATTAATGGCTGAAAATTATCGAATGAAAAAGCAGGGCGAGAATGCCATACTTTATTACGATCGGGCAATTCAGCTTGCACAAATGAATAATTTTCTTCAAGATGCTGCTATTTCTTATGAACGAGCTGCTAATTACTATCATGCTATCAATCATAAAAAAACAGCGAGACATTATATTTTATGTGGTATACAGATAATAAAGGAGTGGGGGGCCAATACGGTTGCTAGCCATTGGGAAAAAGTGTATCATGCCAATCACGTACCAAAAGGCCAACATATCGGAACAGTATCATTTGATATGATGACTGTCTTCGAAACGACTCAGTCCTTAGCAACAGAAATACGGATGGAGGATTTGCTTCGTAAAATATTATTTGCCTTATTAAAACATGCTGGTGCAGATGTCGGGTATTTTATTCATAGACATCATGAGCAATTACAAGTGTTAGCACAAGCTGAGGCCAATGAGACCAAATTTACAATATTTCATGACCATAAGATTGAGGAATTCAGTGAAACCATGCAATCCATTGTCTATTTTGTATTACAAAGCGGAGAGCAACTAATTATTCAAAATACACAAGCACAGAGTGTTTATCTTAGTGCTTTCTCAACTGCTAAGTCTATTTTATGTGTACCGATTCATCTTAAAGATGAGATTATAGCCATTTTATATTTGGAAAACACATTAATTACTAATGCCTTTCATCCAACACATGTGAATTTGTTAAAAATGATCTCTGGACAAATAGCCGTATCGATTGAAAATGCAAAAATATATGGTGAATTAGAAAAACGTGTTCTTTCACGGACAAAGGAATTGGATGAAACAAATAGTCATTTGAAAAAGGTCAATGAACGATTAGAGAAAAATGAATTAGAACGGAAAAAATTATTGCATAGTATTTCACATGAACTACGCTCACCCATTACTTCAACGCTAGGTTATATCGAATTAATATTAGACGGGGTTATTAAAGAGGAATCAGAACAAGAAAAATATTTAATTCGAAGTAAGGAAAGATTGCTATCGTTAAATGTTTTAATTCAAGATTTATTTGATTTAGCTAATCTAGAAGCGGGAAGAGCAGAATATACCTTTATAGAAGTAAGGGCCATTAATCTATTTCAACAATTTCGCTTCCGTTTTGAACGAGAGATAAAACAACTGGGCTTAGACTATTATGCCGATTTTTATGGTCATCAGGAGGCACAACTGCTAATTGATCGTGCCCGAATCAATCAGGTGATGGAAAATTTAATGACAAATGCCATGAAATATACTTCAAATGGCAGTATTCAATTTTTAATGTATGTGGAGGACACACATTTAATCTGTTCAATTTCAGATAGTGGCATAGGTATCCCACAGAGCGATATTCCCTTTATATTCGATAGTTATTATCGAGCATCCAATGTTGATAAAGTGGATTCACACGGAATTGGCTTAGCCATTTGTAAGCAAATTGTGGAACAACATAATGGGGAAATATATGTGGAAAGCATAGAGGGTGAAGGGTCCATATTTAGCTTTACATTGCCTTTGGTAATAGAAAAAATAAAGTGTTGAGCATTTTTCACAGCTCAGCACTTTATTTTTTATAAACAAATTGGTAGCCGAAGCCCCGAACAGTTTGAATCCACTTAGGCTTAGCTGGAACGTCCTCAATTTTTCGTCGCAGTGTACTAATATGGACAGAAACTGTTTTTGAATCAGTTACACCATCCTGACCCCAAACATTATCTATCAGTTGGTCTACACTAATTACCTTATTGGCATGTTCGATCAGAAAAAATAGTAGTAGCTTTTCTTTCGTAAAAAGATTTAAACGTTTTCCGTTTTTATAAACATTTTTTTCATCAAAATGAATGACTAAGTTATCAATATGTAATATAGGATTTCTTATGGATGTCGTCTTTCTTTTTAAGTTTGCTTGTATACGAGCGAGTAATTCTTTGGGAATAAACGGCTTTGTTATATAATCATCTGCACCTACTTCAAAGCCTTCTAGTTTATGGTCAATTAAGTGATTAACAGTTACAAAAATAATAATAGCATCCGACACTTCACGAACCCTTCTCGCTAATTCAAAGCCATTGCCATCAGGTAAATTAACATCCAATAAAATTAAATCAGGCTCTTCTTTGATTACTGCCTTCCAACCTTCGTAAATGGATGATGCCTTGAAAACTAGGTAGTTTGCATTTGCAATTGTAAGAGATAGAACCTCCATAATGTCAATATCATCTTCTATGATTAAGATTTTCTCATTTACCACACCCATGAATCTCCTTTCTCCATCTTCTAATATATCAATTTTTAGATAGAAATGGAAAGAAAACTTCTAGGACATTCGTTATTTTTGACTAGGAAAAATCACATATGAAATACTTATAATGGCATCAATAGTTAATACGATGCCCCAAACTTTCATCATCTGAAATAGGGAAGATGTGTCAGACTTAGATCCAATATAAAGTGCCATGATAGACAAAAGTCCAGTGCCAATGAGAAAAGCTACTACATGGCGAATCAGCATCTTTATCTCATGTTTCCCTTTTGCAGATCCTGTAAGACGTACTTTCTTATCCCCAGTTTTTAAAAACCAACGCTGAAATTGCTCATCTGCCCAACTAATCATAGTTTTACCATAGGCGATTGAAACACCAATATAAATAGCAGCAATCCCATGTGAGATAGATGCGGGGGTACCTGCTTTTAAATCTATCGCAGTTAACAATATCAGTAAAGAATCGATACCTAATGTTAAGGAAAACAAGAAGAAACTTAGCTTGGGTTTTTTTAAAATATAGCGGGCAACCAACCCAAATAAAATGACTATCCAAAATGCAATTTCTGCTGCAATAATCCATGCAATCATAAAAAAACCTCCAACTAATAAACTAAAAAACATATTCTCAAGCAACTTAGAAGAATCCAGCAAATGTAACCACTTTAATCCAGTTGGGCAATTGCAAGAAGTATATCCTCACTGACAGCTTCCCAAAATTGCTGCTGTACAGTACTACAATACGTATATAGCTCTTTATTTTGAAGATGATTATAGAGTTCGTCAATTACTTCCTTCTGAAAATGGAGCCGATGATTTAATATTTCTCGCTCTTCTTCCAGACAAAAGGATTTATATATATCTATTAGACGCTCTAGCTTTGCTAGTTTTTGTTTCGTAACATCATATTGAGTTTGATGAAAGCGTCCAACAGCTGTGGTCATAGATCGCTTTGAGCGATGCTCTGCATTCAACGTTCGATATTCTTCCAAACGTAACGCCGCACGGTACCAAAATTCGTAACGGCTAGGTAAGTCTCTGAGCTCGTAGGTAAGCAAGGACTTTAAAATACATGCTACTTGTTCATATGTATCTAACAATTTTTCTGATTCTTTAAAAAGGCCAAACATACAGCCACCCCCGTTTAGTTTAATACAACACAAAAGTAGTGAAATCCTCTAAATTTTTAATAGTATTCAAAAATAATTAAACATTTTTTTAGCAACCGTACGGGTAACGCTAGATTTTGCTATATAAAGGTAAGGTTTTAGTGTTTCTTTGCTATTGTGAAACTTCTGTTTTTGGAAGAAATTATTGAAATAGCATTTACAAAATAAAAACATATGTGTTAACTTAATATGTATCTTTGGTTAACTGAAAAGGGGGAGGTTAACGATGCAACATTTTTGGATTGTTGGGACAGATACTGATGTCGGTAAAACGGCTGTCACCACATTGCTGATGCGACAATTTCAGCGACAAAATCTTCGCGTCACGCCTTTTAAGCCTGTACAAACTGGTGAAGTACATGAAAATGATCATTCCTATTACTACGATACAACAGTATATGAAAAGTATTCATTACAGGTGCTAAGGACAGAAAGTTTGAATGGGTATTCGTTTAAAGAGGCAGCTTCACCACATTTTGCTGCACAACTGGAGGTACAGCAAATTAATGTGCATTATTTACTACAGCAAATACAGGTGCTACAGCAATCAAACGATATGGTAATTTGTGAGGGAGCTGGTGGACTTTTTGTGCCTTTAGATTTACAAAAAAAAATAACGCTTCTTGATGTTATCTTGCAAAGTAAGCTTCCAGTTGTTCTTGTTACTCGAACAACACTGGGAACAATTAACCACACATTACTAACGATTGAGGCTTTGCATACGCGTAATATTGATATTCTGGGCATTGTATTTAATGGAAATTCAGGGAGTTTGATAGAACAAGATACTATGAAAACCATATTACAGTTTCATGATTTGCCTTATGCAATTATCCCGCAATTCCAAGAGATTGGGCAGCTTGTTGATTATTCCATTTCTCACACTTCATTGTTTGAAAGGTTGGTCAATGATGAAACAAGTGTTAACTGATTTACAGGCGAGAGATTTAAGGCATGTTTGGCATCCTTGTTCACAAATGAAGGATTATGAGCAATTTCCACCAATCGTCATTAAAAAAGGACAAGGTGTATGGCTCTATGATGAAAATAATCATCGCTATTTAGATGCTGTCTCCTCCTGGTGGGTTAATTTATTTGGGCATGCTAATCCTCGAATAAGTCAAGTATTAAGTGATCAGGCATTTACATTAGAGCATACAATTTTTGCTAATTTTACACATGAACCAGCGATTAAAGTAGCTGAAAAATTAGTAGCTTTAACGCCAGAAGGTCTGAATAAAGTATTTTTTGCAGACAATGGCTCATCCGCGATAGAGGTTGCATTAAAAATGAGCTTTCAATATCATATGCAAACGGGAAAAACGGCAAAAAAACGCTTTTTGGCTTTAACAGATGCCTACCATGGTGAGACACTTGGCGCTTTATCTGTTGGTGGAGTTGGGCTTTATAACGAGGTATACCAACCTTTGTTATTAGATACCTTACGTGCACAAGGGCCAGATTGCTTTAGATGTCCTTTTCAAGATAAGCCAGAAAGCTGTCATGCTCAATGTATTCAGTATGTTGAAGAAGAGCTTCATGCGCATCATGAAGAAATGACAGCTGTGATTATTGAGCCACTTATTCAAGCAGCTGCGGGCATGAAAATGTATCCGCCAATCTATTTAAAGCGATTGCGGGAGCTTTGTACAGCATACGATGTTCACTTAATTGCTGATGAAATTGCCGTAGGATTTGGACGAACAGGAACCGTATTTGCCTGTGAGCAAGCGGAGATTTCGCCAGATTTTATGTGCTTGTCAAAGGGTTTAACAGGTGGCTATTTACCACTATCCGCAGTATTAACCACTGATGTTATTTACAATGCCTTTTACGATGATTACGGAACAATGAAAGCATTTTTACATTCTCACAGCTATTCTGGAAATCCGCTTGCATGTCGTGTAGCACTTGAGGTATTGACAATGTTTGAAAAGGAACAGGTTATCGATATGATTCAAAATAAGGGAGAACGGATGCGAGCGTTAGCACTGGAGGCATTTGACCAATTACCCTATGTTGGAGAGTATCGACAGATAGGGTTAGTGGGTGCGATCGAGCTAGTCGCCAATTATCGGACAAAGGAGCCATTCCCAAATGAGGCACGTATTGGCTATCAAATTTATCAACGTGCTTTAGCAAAGGGCTTACTGATTCGCCCACTTGGCAATATATTATATTTTATGCCGCCTTACATTATTTCTGATGAAGAAATGAGATTTATGATTCATACAACAAAAGAAACGATTGTACAATTTTTTGAGGAGTGGGAGGGCATAAATTGTTTAAACGACAATCAACACTATCCCTCGTCATGATTGCGATGTTTGCAGCTTTAACGGCAATTGGTGCATTTATTAAGATACCGTTACCAGTAGTGCCCTTTACACTACAAATTATCTTTGTTTTTTTAGCTGGAAGCTTACTTGGTAGTCGTAATGGATTTCAAAGTCAGCTCGTTTACATAGGAGTCGGTTTAGTTGGATTACCTGTTTTTACACAGGGCGGAGGCATTACCTATGTATTGCAGCCAACATTTGGCTACCTCATCGGCTTTGCACTAGCAGCATTCATCATAGGATTCATCATTGAGAGAATAGATTCACCAACGAAAAAACATTTTATTGGTGCAAATATTGTGGGGCTTATTATTATTTATGCGATTGCGGTACCTTACTTATATTTATCAATGAATTTCTGGCTCCATTTGCAAACGAGCTGGTCTCATATATTTGTAGTTGGTTTTTTAAATAGTATTGTTGCAGATTTTTGCTTAGCTTTAGCGTCTGCACTGTTAGCCGAACGCTTATATAAGGTATTTCAGTCAGTAAGAACAGTGAAAATCATGCAAGTAGAAAGGGAGAATGTTTAGTGAATTGGTTACAGTTAGCAGAGGATGTAATTGCAGGTAAGGTGATTAGTAATGATGAAGCACTTGCCATTTTAAATAGTGATGATGATGAACTATTAAAGGTAATGGATGGTGCATTTGCCATTCGTAAGCATTATTATGGGAAAAAAGTAAAATTGAATATGATTATGAACGCGAAAAGTGGCTATTGTCCAGAGGATTGTGGCTATTGTTCCCAATCATCTAAATCATCTGCACCGATTGAAAAATATCCATTTATTACGAAGGAAGAAATTTTAGAGGGTGCAAAACGAGCATTTGACAATAAAATTGGCACCTATTGCATCGTGGCAAGTGGACGTGGGCCAACGCGGAAGGATGTCAATGTTGTCAGTGAAGCAGTCACTGAAATTAAAGAGAAGTATGGCTTAAAAGTATGTGCCTGTCTTGGCTTATTAAAAGAAGAACAGGCACAGCAATTAAAAGAGGCGGGGGTAGATCGCTACAATCATAATTTAAATACGTCAGAGCGTCATCATTCATACATTACTACATCGCATACCTATGAGGATCGTGTGAATACGGTAGAGATTGCAAAAAAGCATGGAATTTCGCCTTGCTCAGGAGCAATCATTGGAATGAAGGAAACAAAAGAGGATGTGGTCAACATTGCTCGTGCCCTACATCAATTAGATGCTGATTCGATCCCAGTCAATTTTTTAAATGCTATAGACGGCACAAAGCTGGAAGGGACAAAGGAGTTAAATCCACGTTATTGTTTAAAGGTTTTAGCATTGTTCCGTTATATAAATCCAACAAAGGAAATTCGTATTTCTGGTGGTCGTGAAGTCAATCTTGGGTCCCTTCAGCCACTGGGAATGTATGCGGCAAATAGCATTTTTGTAGGAGATTATTTAACAACAGCAGGCCAAGAGGCAAATAGCGATTATCGTATGCTTGAGGATTTAGGCTTTGAAATTGAATTAACAAAAAAGCAGGAAGAAGTATTTTGCTAAGTACATGCTTATGAAATAAAATCTACTACTACAATTTAATGGGCATGTATGTGATAAACCGTATGGTCATCGTGGGACGGTGCTAAAAACTAAAACGGAACTTTTATGCTCAAAAGTTCCATTCAAAAAGAATTTCTGATTGCCTTACAATAATAGTTTTTAGCACCTTTTCCACCAAAGCTCTTTTTTCTATAAAATCCATTGTGTTAAAATTTATTAAACATTTTTGTATATCGCTTATTTCAATATTTAGCTTTCTTGGTAATTAAATCATCCTTCTCTTTTTTACGTTGTTCTAAAAGGATTTACAACGCTAAGTGAAAAATCTTCTAAAACGACGCTTTGGTAATTATTTTAAATTCAAATATTTCCCTTTTTCGTCGATAAAATCACAAAGATAAAAAAGGTGGTTAGAAAATGATAGGGAAAGTTGGACAAACACAAAGTAATTTTATTGAAAATGCGCATCAGAGAAATACGACAAAAAATACAACATTGCCAACTACTAAAACAGACGAATTTATTCGTTCTTCAGGTAAAGGGGATTTGTGGGGCTATTCGATGAAGGAAGTAAAAAGTCCTTTAGTAAGGAGCTATTCAGCATTTAGTTCCATTTCCGCACCAGATTGGAGTAGGATTCCTACAAAAGGCGGGCGAACGTTATCAAATGAAGAGATGCTCGAACAAATCAAAAGCGTAGCACAGCGTGAAGCCATGATGAGGTATTCAAACAACTATGAACAATCTGATCGTATAGAGCGAATGAAAGACTATTTATCTATACAATATATTTCTGATGTTTCACCAGACCGAAAATCCTTGTACAAACAAGCAGAAAAAGAGCTGCAAAAAGCAAAAGAAGAACAACCGACATATCCAATAAACTTTACACTCGTCGATATATTGTCTGGTTTGGATGAGGTCAAAGGTTTTAATAGCAAATACGGAAATATTACAACTGCTTATACGACAGGTTATGGAGAAGAATATGAACTGAATATTGGCGGTCAGCGTGTGATGGGCACTTCAAGAGGCATTTGGAGGTATTATCCAACCCCTCTAGAAGAAATGAAGAGGGAGGAATTTTGCAAAATATATAATATGGAAATGGAGCATTCAAAAAAATATTAGAAAAGCAATAAAAAGATATATATAGTTCAAGAATCAAATAGACCAGGCGCTCATAAAAATGTGAACTGCACTTCGTCAAGTAGACAATGGAAATAATAAAAAATGTATTAAGTGGCTTGATTCCTGAATTCTAAAGGGCTCAAGCCGTTTAATCTTTTCTGCTAGTGATAGTGATTATAGAAATGAATATAGTCATCTATCGCTACTTTTAACTCTTCATATGAATCGTACCTATGTAGATAATACTTCTCACATTTCAATGTGCCCCAAAATGCTTCAATCGGTCCGTTATCAATACATCGACCTACACGTGACATAATTTGTACCAGTTTTGCTTTATCGATGATTCGCTTAAATCCGTGTGATGTATATTGAAAGTCTCGATCGCTATGAATTAATGGCTGCTCACTTTCTTTTAATGAACGAATCGCTAATTTTATCGTGTTAAATTTTTAGGCTGCTCTTGCTTGATGTGATAGTGATATGTTGCTTCTGGAATATCGACTTGTTTAATGATGTCTTTTAATCGGAACCCTTCTTCTTTGAGTTCAAAGGCGATTGCTGCTTGTGCTTTTCGAGGAAGGCATCCAGGTTCTCTCGAAAAGCCTTCAACTTTTTTAAATACGTAATCTCTAGACGAAGTAGTTCATTTTCACGTTCTAACGGCTCCTCACGAGACATTGTTTTTTCTGCTTTTGTCACTGTAGCTTTTGATTTTTAAGACATAGAGGGCCTTCCTTTCGCATGTTTTCAGGCCTTTTACTCCTTCTTTTAAAAACTTACTGTTCCAAGTTACGATTAAACTAGGATCATTCATGTTAAATAGTATTCCTGTATCTTGGTAAGAAGCACCTGTTTGTTTCATAAACCATTTCATTTGAATTGAACAGGATATTTTTCATGCTTTGTTTTCCGTTGTAAACCTTCTTCTCCAAAAGCTTTATAAGCCCTAACCTAATGTTTGATTGGGGTTGGAGATGGAATACCGTATTTTTGCGCTAATAATAAGTATCCCAAATTCCCTTTTAAATACTCTTGAACAATCTTTAATTTAAAACCTTAGCTATTACGCCATACAAAAACACCCCAAAAGTTAGATTTATTACTCTAACTTTTGGGGTGCAGCACCGTGATGGGTGATCTTTTTTCTTCCGTTTTTATAACTTGTCGTGGAAAAGGCGTTTATACGGTTTTTCTTTATAAGACGAAATAGCAGTAGGAACTGTTGGATAGAGGAAGAAACGTATGGTGCTTTCGCACATTGAAGTTCCACTTTATGCCTAAAAAACATGGCTTTTCACAAAATGTTCAATGAAAGCGTTTTGAAATTGAACAGTTTGTGAAGGGCTTCACATAAGGCTTTATTTTTACAAAAATCAGCGTAAAATAAGAATCAGGTAAGGCAATGATAAAAATAGTTTACAGGAAGTATCACATTGTTCGGTGATTGTTAAATACAAAAAAACAAGTTTGAAGGGAGAATTTTTTATGTGGGTCATTACAGTATTTGATAAAAAAGATGTTCGAATTTTTGAATACACAAACAAAAGTGAGGCTACACAAGCATTGGCTAAATTCAAAAAAAATGCCGTTTTAACATATACAAAATAAATTTGAGAGGGCAACCCTTTTCGACGCTATAGCGTACGAGAAGGGTTGTTTTTTGCTACGATTGAACAAGAATTGAAATCGCACTATAGACCAATAAAAGAGCCATAATGATATTAAAGGGTTGCCGATATTGATGAAGCATTTTTTGGAAAGCTGAACCAAATAGAGCCCAGCTACTTGTACTGAGGATGCCAACGATTCCTAAAAATACAGCGAAAAGAAAAAAGCTAAAATATGAAGAATAATAAGGGAGGATATAGGTTGCTACTACAGTAATGCCAAACAATATCCCTTTAGGATTTATAAACTGTAATAAAATACCTACTAAAAATAAATGACTGTTGTTGCTGCTTTCTTTTTCAAGATCATTAGCTTTGCTTGTTACTATTTTAAAGGCTAAATACAACATATAGCCAACCCCAAATAGGGTCAAGGGTAACTTTATAAAAGGCATAATATTTGTCAGGGCAATATTAAAAAAGCTACATAAACCAATCAGCATAAAAAAGCCCGCACCGACTCCGAGAGAAAAGGGAATCGTTTTTGTAAAACCTTGTTTATTGGCAAATAGCATGGCCATAAAGTTATTAGGACCTGGGGTAAAACTTGTAATGACAACGAAAGTTAAAAAAGAAAATAATGGCACTGTAGTCCCTCCTATTTGATAGTATGTTATAATGTTCAAAATAAACAATATAACGTTCGTACTTTTTATTATATAAAATGTACGTTATATTGTACATGTTAAAGGGGTGATTAAAGATAGAAGAAATTCATCTTGTGTTTGCAAAAAATTTAAAAGCTATTCGAGAGAAGGAAAAGCTAAGCCTAGAGAAAGTTTCACAGCTTTGTGGAGTAAGTAAGACGATGATAGGGCAAATTGAACGAGGGGAATCGAGCCCAACGCTCACAACCATTTGGAAGATTGCAAATGGTCTAAAGGTATCATTTACGACACTTATTAATCAACCACAACCCGAAACAGAGGTAATTTTACTAGAGGATGTACAAGTATTAACGGGGGATAAAGGAAGGTATAGGGTATATCCTTATTTTCCTTTTCAGGAGAAGAGCCGCTTTGAAATTTATACTGTGGAGATTGACCAGCAGGGAAAATTAATTGCCGAGGTACATCGAGATGGGACAGAAGAATTTATCACGGTTTTTGATGGGGAACTAGCATTGACGATCAATGACAAGCAATACACCTTAAAAACTGGTGACTCTATTCGATTTAAAGCAGATCTGCCACATTCCTATTTTAATCCGAGTCAGTCTTTAACACGATTAAGTATGACAATCTATTATCCTATATAAACAAACCGTATGAGCGAATCTAAAAAGCTCATACGGTTTCTTTGTTGTAGATTATAAAATGCTGCCTAATCGTTTAATGCCTTCACGAATAATTTCAGGGGTTGCATTTGTATAATTAAGACGCATTGTACTTACTCCCGTTTTTGCTGTATAGAATGGGTCACCAGGGACAAATGCTACTTTTTGCTCCATTGCTTTGTGGAAGACATCAAGAGCTGATGCACCATTGTTCATCGTAGCCCAAATAAACATACCACCCTCAGGTCTTGTATACTCCACATGTGCCGGGAAGAACTCTTGCATCGCATCTAGCATTGCTTCAGCTTGATTTTTATATAATGTTATAATTTTCTGAACATGCTCAGTATAATCATTGTTTGCTAGATAGTCATAAATTACATATTGAGCAAAAATATTTGTGTGTAGATCAGTTGCTTGCTTTGCTGTTTCAATATGTTGCATGAGCTCTTTATTCTTTGTAATGATAAAGCCTAGACGCATTCCTGGTGTAATCGTTTTAGAGAAAGAACCAAGTAAAATGCTGTTCTCTAATTTGCCTGCACCGATGTATGGCAGTGGCTCGCCCTGAAAACGCAATTCTCCATATGGATCATCCTCAATTAACGCCACATCATATTTTGAGATGATGTCGCAAATCTGCCGACGTTTTTCTTTAGAATACGTTAGCCCTGTTGGATTTTGGAAATTTGGAACTGTATAAATAAATTTTACATTTGGCTGTTGTAGGGCTTTCTCTAATTCTTCTAAATTAAGACCATCATTTTCGAGAGTTACACCATAAAATGTTGGCTCACTTAAAGTAAAGGCTTGTATGGCTCCTAAATAACCAGGCTCTTCAATAACGATGCCGTCTCCTTTGTTGATCAATACCTTTCCAATTAATTCTAGAGCTTGCTGTGAACCTGTAGTAATAAAGACATCATCAGCGTGAACATCTAATCCATGTAGTCGTTGGTATTTTGCAGCAATGTACTCACGTAATGGTGCGTATCCCTGAGTAGAAGAATATTGGAATAATCGACTACCATTTTCTGTGATGGCATGGTCGACAGATGCTCTTAACGCATCGATCGGGAAAGAGATTGGGTTAGGAAGCCCCCCTGCAAAGGAAATAACGTCCTCTGCGTCTGTAACTTTCAAGATGTTGCGGATGAATGAAGAAGGTGTTTTTAAGATTTTTTCTGAATATTGCATAATTAATCGTTCCTTTTTTCTGATTTTTTAAAAATTATAGCATTGAAATCATATGCATACAATATTATCATTGTATGCAAGACAATTAAAATATTGTATGCAAAAGTGACGAGAAAAGGAGCATAGAGAATGCCAGTAAATTCATTTGAAGAGTATCCAATGAGCTGGAGACCAAATATCAGCAATATTTCGGCTCCATTATATATAGCCATAGCTGAACAGCTTGAACAAGATATAAAGGACGGGAAGCTCTTGCCTGGGACAAAGCTACCCCCGCAACGGGAATTAGCTGACTTTTTAGATGTTAATTTAAGTACAATCACAAGAGCTTTTAAACTTTGTGGTCAAAAGGGGCTCATCTATGCTTCGATTGGAAGTGGAACATTTGTGTCCTCCGATGCCGCAACCAATAAAATTTTATTACCCACTAGTCATTCCCCACATATGATTGAAATGGGCTCTGTTCTGCCAGATAACTATGTAAATGAAGACATTACTCGTTATATGAAAAAGATGATGAGTGATTCTAATTTTAATAACCTTTTTCAATATGGACGTCTTGAAGGAAATGTGTGGCAAAATGAGGCAGCATTAAAGCTTTTAGAAAAAGTCAATTTCCAAACGGATCAGCCTATTTTGCTTGGGGCTGGAGGACAAAATGCGATTGTCGCAACATTAGCTGCATTGTTCCAAGCAGGAGATAGAATTGGCACAGACCCTATCACCTATGCTGGGATAAAAACAGCTGCCAATATGTTAGGCATCCAACTAGTAGCAATACAGCAAAGGGATGGTGAAATAACCAGAGAGGGGCTATTATATGCCTGTAAAAATGAGCATATCAAAGGTTTATATGTAATTCCAGATTTTCACAACCCAACTACTCACACAATGTCTTTAGAAACAAGGAGAATGATTGCAGAAGTAGCAAGGGATACAGGTTTAATTATTATTGAGGATGCCATCTATAGCTTTTTAAAGGAGCAGCCTCTTGCACCGATAGCTTCCTATGCACCAGAAAAAGTTATTTATATTGCTAGCTTGTCTAAAACCATATCACCTGGATTACGATTATCGTATATCGTTACACCTTCAGCACTGCGAAAAAGAATAATGGAGACGCTTTATAATATCAATATTTCCATATCACCAATGATGCTTGAGCTTGCCACAAGATTGATTCATGATGGTGTAGCAGAAACGATTTTAGAAAAACACAAGTTGTATGCAAAGCAACAAAATGCATTGGTTAATCAATACCTAGGTAATTACAATATTTTAGGGGGTGAAGCATGTATTTTCAGATGGCTTATACTTCCTGATAAATTTACAGGTGTACAGTTTGAATTGCTTGCAGCAAAGGCTGGTGTACAGGTGTATGCTGCAGAGCGTTTTGCAGTGGGAAATGCGAAACCGATCAACGCAGTTCGACTAGCCATTTCTGCACCGGAGAATCAGCTTGAACAGGCACTCATTATTTTGAAGGATTTACTTGAAAGCAATGGAGATTATACATTTGTTGATTAAAGGAAAGAAGGCTTATAATAGGGCTATGTAAGGAAAAGTGGTGATAGGATGACGCATAAAGGGCGTATTATTTTTCATATAGATATGAATAGTTTTTATGCTTCAGTTGAACAGGCACATAACCCAAGCTTAAAGGGTAAGCCTATAGCGATTGCGGGGAACCCAAAAGAACGCCGTGGTATTCTTGTCACCTGCTCGTATGAGGCAAGGGCTCTCGGGATTTACACAACAATGACAGTTCATGAGGCATTGAGAAAATGTCCCGAATTATTGTTATTACCACCAGATTTTCAAAAGTATCGTGAAGCATCCAAGCAGATGTTTACCATACTACGTAGCTATACCGATTTAGTGGAGCCTGTTTCTATTGATGAGGGGTATATGGATGTAACTGAATTAAGTAAGGAGCGACATGCATTTAATATTGCCCAGGAAATACAAGATCAAATACATACAGAGCTTGATTTACCATGCTCTATTGGTATTGCACCAAATAAATTTTTGGCAAAAACAGCCTCTGATATGAAAAAACCAATGGGCATTACTGTATTACGAATTCGAGATATTGAGCAAATTCTTTGGCCTCTTGAGGTTGTTACTATGCATGGCATTGGGACTAGTACAGCCAAAAAATTAAATGCACACAGTATTTTTACAATTGGCGATTTAGCTAAAGCTGAGGAATATACGATAAAGCAAATTTTAGGAAAGAATGGTGTACGTCTCCGTGCTAGGGCGAATGGGGAGGATTCAAGAATGGTAGATCCAGATGCCATTTTTGATACAAAAAGTGTCGGCAACTCCACAACCTTACCAGAGGATGTAGTAGACATTCGGATTCTACATAAAACAATTGATGGACTTTGTCAAAAGGTTGCGGAACGATTAGATGCCAAACGTCTGGCGGGTTCAACAGTAAGTATACAAATCCGTGATGCAGATTGGCATAATCATACACGTTCAAAAACGGTATCCAATGCTATTTATCGCTTTGAAGAAATTTACCAAGTTGCCTGTGAACTCTTTGATAAGCATTGGGATGAGGCACCTGTTAGATTATTAGGAGTGACAGTGTCAAATGTTGTGGATCGTAAGGATTTTTCACAGCAGCTTTCTATTTTCAATTTTGAAGAGCATATCAAGGACGAACCTATAATAAAAATTGTTGATGAAATCGAAGCACGCTTTGGGAAGGGCATTATTAAGCGAGGGGTTGATATGGGCAAACGCTCAAGCTATCAATCACAAACGAGCTTTAGTAAAGATTTTTTAGATGATCATGAGTAGTATTGGGGGATTGGGTTATGGATTATCAAGAATATGGTAGGGAACATACCACTTTTATGATGTTTATTCATGGTGGTGGCGTTGGGGGATGGATGTGGGATAAACAAATCCAACATTTTTCCAACGTTCACTGTGTTGTGCCAGAATTAATAGGTGACGATATGCATTTTTCAATTGAAGAATGTGCCAGGAAACTTCTAAAAATAATAGAAGAAAAAGCACAAGGTAAACATGTCACAGTGGTCGGCTTTTCTTTAGGTGCACAAATTATTGTAAAAATGCTAAGTTTAAATGCTCAATTGATAGATAATGCGATTATTAACAGTGCTTTAGTTATACCTTCTCCAATTACAAAAAAGCTGATAGGACCATTCATTACATTATCTTTTCCTCTCATAAAAAATAAATCATTCGCAAAGCTACAAGCTAAAGCATTGTATATAAATCAAGAATATTTTCAGCAGTATTATCAAGATAGTTTAAAAATAAAAATAGAAACACTTACGAATATTCTGCAAGAAAATATGTCCTTTGCAATCCCTGACAACTTTTCTCAAGTTAGCTGCCAGATTTTGGTGACCGTTGGTGAAAGGGAAAAGGGAATTATGAAAAAATCTGCTAGACTGCTAGTAAATCGTAATCCCAATTGTAAGGGTGTTGTGCTATCTAATATTGGCCATGGTGTATCTTTCGCAAATCCAACATTCTTTAATCATTTTGTTGAATATTGGATGAAAGAGGGGCGCTTACCAGAAGGAAAAATTATTCATTAAAAAAGAACCTACATAACTTTTAAAGCTAGTAGATTCAGTAAAATTTTCATTATTTAAAATAGTGAGGGTATAAATCCTTATGCGCTCCTACCCAGTGCTTCATTTCAATGACCATCTCCTCATAGCTAGGGACAACAAATGAAAAATCGTTTCGAGTATTAATAAGCGTTTTATCGACGTTCAGAAGTTGACATGCATGGATGCTTGCCTGATTGTCCTTAAAGTGTTTATTGAATAGCTGCAAAAGATCGTACTTTGAAATACTCTGATTGTTAACAAGGTGATAGATGCCTGTTATTCCTTCAGATGGTGCATTCTCTATCGCCTTTGCTAGCGTAAGAGTAGTAACTCCCGTCCAAATCGCGCCAGTATAGCCGTTCATCATGTTTTGCTGTTTCATAAACCAGTTGAAGAGGCCAATACCGTCCACCTTCATATCGGGTCCAATAATAGAATTACGCAATGTTAAGTGTTTTGAATTTTCGATTTCTCCTAATCCCTTTGTACGATCATAAAAGGTTTCCCCATCACGCAGGCTATTTTCCTGATAGGGAGGCGCCTTTCCTGAAAATACGCAATCCGTGCTTAGATGAATAAGCTTCGTTTGACGATTTTCCAATAACGAAACAATGGCATGTGGTAAATAGCTATTGACATAGATGCTTTCCTTCTGATTCATCTCACAGGCATTATTAAGCATACCAATGCAATTGACGACAACATCATAGGTATCATCTAGTAAAAGTGAACGTAAAAAAATAGGATCTGTTATATCCCCGGTTCTATTTCTTCCATATGAAAAGGCAGTTCTAGAATAGGTTGTCACATCATGCCCTTGCTCACACAAATAGATGGAAATGATGTGACCTGCCATTCCAGTAGCACCAAGCACTAAATATTTCAAGGCTTTCCTCCCGTCCAATGTTGTAGTTCTTCTTGCAGAAGAGGGAGCTTTAGTAATTTTTCTTTTATTTCAGCTACTGTCAGTATTTTTGTATTATTAGAGTTATACTCATCTGATAATGTTATTTTCGGCGAGCCTTCTTCTAAATACTTTTCATAATTTAAATCGCGATTATCGGCAGGGATTCTATAAAAATTGCCCATATCAATGGCTTTTGCGGCCTCTTCCTTTGTTAATAACACCTCATACAGCTTTTCTCCATGCCGTGTTCCAATTGTTTGTATGCTATTCTGAGCTTGGAAAATTTCTAGTAACGCTTGAGCTAAATCCTCGATATAGGCTGCTGGAGATTTTTGTACCATAATATCTCCGTTCTCAGCATGATGGTAGGCGTATAAAACTAATTCTACCGCTTCATCAAGGGTCATCATAAAGCGCGTCATTTTTGGGTCTGTAATGGTTAAAGGCTTTCCGGATTTAATTTGTTCGATAAATAAAGGAATAACTGAGCCTCGTGAAGCCATGACATTCCCATATCGTGTACCGCAGATCAATGTTTGATCTTGATGAACCATTCTTGATTTAGCAATTAAGGTTTTTTCCATCATTGCCTTGGAAATGCCCATCGCATTAACAGGATAGGCAGCTTTATCCGTAGATAAGCAAATAATTTTTTGTACACCAGCTTGAATAGCAGCGGTTAATACATTATCTGTTCCTAGAATATTTGTTTTCACAGCCTCTAAAGGAAAGAATTCGCAGGAAGGAACTTGCTTAAGAGCAGCAGCATGAAAAACATAATCGACATTATACATCGCATTATGGATGCTTTGAATATCTCGGACATCCCCAATAAAAAATTTTAGGTTAGGATGCTGATAGAGCTTACGCATATCATCTTGTTTTTTCTCATCTCTAGAGAAAATACGAATTTCTTGAATGTCGGTATTTAAAAACTTTTTTAATACAGCATTGCCAAAAGAGCCAGTGCCCCCAGTGATTAACAGAGTTTTATCTTTAAACATTGTTTTGACTGTCACACCTCCTCAATCAATTTTGAAAATGCTGTTATTTTAAGCCTCTTCGGTGTAAATCATATTCAGAATTTTCTCTCGGAAAGTTATACCAATAGGCTAATTCATTTGTATATTTGCTTGTGGGGTTTTTATCCATTAAAGCACAGTTAAAATCCCAATCCCCAGCAATATCTTTTCTTATAGTAAATTTCGCATCACCTATTAAACTTCTTCGAATAATTTTAAATTGCCCAGGTAATGTATAACGATTGGAGTCATCTTTTATGAATGCATAACCAGCCTTTGTTAGCATGTTGTAATAATAAATATCATATTGACCATCTACCTGTGCTAACACATTGCTTATAGCTGGCAAATAATGATCATCACTATCGATGATGGCAATATAATCGCCCGTAGCCTCTTCAATACAGCGGTTGTAAGCTACACTCGCTCCTAGATTACATGGATGGGCAATAATTTTTAAAGCAGGACAGCCTTTTTGATAGTCTTTTAATAGTGCTAATGTATGATCTGTAGAGCCGTCATCACAAACGATAATTTCATAGGCATATTCTTTTGGGATACTGTCAAGCATTGTTACAATCCACTCCGCGCTATTATAGGCAGGGGATAAGAAGCTAATATTCATGGAAACCCTCAATTCTTTTGGATTTGTACTTTACTGGTTTTTTGCAAGGATGCTATTGTAAAGGATTCTTTATTACAATATGCACTGTAAAGAGTTACTTCATAGGCAATTGCTTACATTAATAAGAGAGAGAATATAAAAATGAGTGGCCTATTTGCTAGAGGCGCTGTTATTCATTTTCCTGAGCCTACTAATCTGTTCACATTCATAATGACTAGTTCATAAAGTAGGGGGAGCACGCCATTTAAGGGGGATAGTATGTCGAAGAAAATTGCTTTTATTTGTAGCGTGGAATCCTACAAGCTTTCTGATGCACATATTTTCAAAGATCTTTGTCTTGTTCCAATTTTATTAGGGGAATACCTAGGCTATGATGTTACAATTTTAACGACTGAAATAAATGAAGCCTTGTTGAAAGAGACCTTTCCAACTGTAACCTTTCAGCACATTCCTTTTGAAGATGATTATGTGGCAAATATGAATAACTATTTAAAGGAGCATGCCGAGGAAATTGATATTGTTTTTGCTATAGGTCCGTATCCTTCTTATTTATCTATCTTAAAAACCTATAAAAATTGTCATCCAAATGGCAAGATTTACATGAAATTAGATGTGAATCGTTTTTGGCTAAATCGATTAAAAACCTATCCATATTTTCCAGAATTGCTTCAGCTTTGCGATGTTCTTTCCTCGGAATGTGAAGCCATTCAAAAATCTATCATTGAGTTTTTGAATTTGGATATTAAGCATGTAACAAATGGTTATTATGAGTTGTTCCAAACAGAGCCTGTTTTGTTTACTGAGAAGAGAAATAGGATACTGATGGTAGGTCGATTGGATGCTCCTGAGAAACAGACTCTGTTAGCCGTTAAAGCATTTTTAGCCGCAAAACTCTCAGATTGGGAGCTGCGCTTAGTGGGTCCAATGTCAGAGGATTTTAAGCAGGAAATACGAAATCTTACGGATGGAAGCCCAATAGGAAGTAAAGTAATTATGATAGGACCTATTTATGATAAAGAACAATTAGAAATGGAGTACAGGCGGGCTAAAATATTTTGTTTAACCTCTCTCGTGGAGTGCTATGCACACGTGTTTGCAGAGGCAGCCAAAAACGGCTGTTACATCGTGACGACCGATGTTGATGGTGCCGCTGATATTACCCATCATCAACGATTTGGTATGATTCTCCCAACACATGATTGGGAAAGTGTAGCACAAACATTAAAGCAAGTAACAAAGCAGGAGCAATTACTAGCAGATACATGTGAGCAGCTCCAAGCGTTTGCAAGAACAGAATTAAATTGGAAGCATATAGTGAAAAAAGTTGCTGAATATTTACAGGAAAAGCCCCTTTAATGTGAGACTTGCTCGAGTTAGTGGAGAATTCTTTTCTTTATCCCATAATTTCCTTTATAATGAGAGCTAGATTCATATTTTTTGACAATCATGGGTAGACATAAGGGGAGAGTAGCATGGACATATTTCAAGCAACTATGAATGAATTAGAAGAGGTAGCAATGCTTTTTGATGAATACCGCCAATTCTATGGGATTGAATCAGATCAAAGCAGTACAAAGGCATTTTTACAATTACGAATGGCCTTAAAGGAATCCGTTATTTTTATGGCTGTAGAGAATGACAAGGCAGTTGGATTTACGCAATTATATCCTACTTTTTCTTCCATTGCTTTACAGCGTGCATATATTTTAAATGATATATATGTGAAGGAAGATGCAAGGGGCCAAGGGGTGGGCACAGCATTAATGCAAAAGGTATTTCAATATTGTGAGCAGCAATCCGCTCGTTATGTCACACTTCAAACAGCCGCGGATAATATTAATGCACGGAAGCTATACGAAAATCTTCATATGAAACAAGATCAATATTGTAATTACGTAAAATATTTTGATTAAGAAAAAAGCATCTCGTCATGTTACGGACGAAGATGCTTTTATTTAAGTATAAGAAAAACGCTAAGATCGGAGAGAAGAAAGCTCGGCTTCTCTCAAGCCACGCTTGGGTGAGGAGGCAAAAAGCACAGGTACCCAACAGACTCGCTCAGGTGAAAAGTCAAAGAGCTCGGCTTCCTTCAAAATTCGCTCAGGTGAAAAGCCAAAGAGCTCGGTTTCCCTCAAAATTCGCTCAGGTGGAAAGCCAAAGAGCTCAGCTTCTCTCAAAATTCGCTCAGGTGAGAAGTCAAAGAGCTCGGCTTCTCTCAAAATACGCTCAGGTAGAAAGCCAAAGAGCTCAGCTTCTCTCAAAATTCGCTCAGGCGAGAAGTCAAAGAGCTCAGCTTCCCTCAAAATACGCTCAGGTGAAAAGCCAAAGAGCTCGGCTTCTCTCAAAATACGCTCAGGTGAAAAGCCAAAGAGCTCGGCTTCTCTCAAAATACGCTCAGGTGTGAAGTCAAAGAGCTCGGCTTCCCT
>NZ_JBXUNW010000005.1:98146-240944 GCF_057196045.1 Lysinibacillus sp. DFXJR4
CGCTCAGGTGAAAAGCCAAAGAGCTCGGCTTCTCTCAAAATACGCTCAGGTGTGAAGTCAAAGAGCTCGGCTTCCCTTAAGACTCACTCAGGTAGATGCCAAAGAGCTAACATCCCCCCAGAAAAAGCTAGGGTACTAAAGCAAAGTACTTCAATTCTCTTAAAACAGCTCAGATACAAACCCTTAAATTTGCTCAATTAGTTTCTGTAAATCCTCTTTTGAACGAGGCAACTTAATGTTTTCCTTCAATAATTTTTTACTTTGTAAAGCAAGCGCCATTTCAAAGACCCAGGGACGTTCCAGATGAGCACGTTGGAGTAAATCCTCCTGATAAAACATCTCAACAGGGTCCCCATTATAGATGATTTTTCCACCTTCCATAACGATTATTTGATCTGCCCATTCATAAGCTAATGGAATGTCATGGGTGGCCAATAAAATAGTGCGATTTCCGTTTTCTAATTTCGCTAAATATTGCAAAACTTGTGCAGCATAATAATTATCGAGTCCTGCGGTTGGCTCGTCTAATAGTAATACAGATGGCTCCATTGCTAGTACGCCTGCCATGGCTACCCGTTTTTTTTGACCCACACTTAAAAAATGTATTGGTTTATCGAGTAATGCTTCCACCTCTGTTTGTGCAACTGCCCAAGCCATTTTTTCTTCTATTTTTGTAGTTGTCCAGCCAAGGTTCAAAGGTCCAAATGCAATATCCTGCTTTACTGTACCAGAAAACAGCTGATTGTCTGCATCCTGAAATACAATGCCAACCTGTTGACGTAATTCTTTTAATGCTTTTCTACTATAATGTAGCTGCTTGCCACAAAAGGCTATCGTTCCAGTAGTTGGTTTAAGAATGCCATTGAGATGCTGAAATAATGTAGATTTTCCCGCTCCATTATGACCAAGTAAGGCAATTTTTTTGCCCTTCGGAATTTGGAGTGTAATATCTGTTAGGGCATGTGTTCCATCTGCATAGGCATAAGAAAGCTGATTTAGTTCAAAGTAAAAGTCTGTCGTCATTAGAAAAACCCTCCGTACACGATGAGGAATAGTAAGATAGCTGCAATACCTAGCCAGTTTTTCATGCTATAGGTTGCATTTTCCTGCCAATAGACCGTTTCGCCACCTCGTGCTTGCATGGCATTATTAAGTTCGCGGCTTCGTTGGAACATTTCAGCAAATAATGCAGCAATAAGCATAGATATAGAGCGTAGCCACTGGGCAGGTGAATGATAACCAAGTCGTGCCTGCTGAGCAAGATGAATTTTTTGCATACTGTCTAAAAAAATAAAAATAAATCGGTATGTTAATTCCACTAGTTCAACAAACAAGGCAGGAATTCTACATTGTCGTAACACATGACAAATAGACTGTACAGATGTTGTTAGGATTAAAAAATATAAACAACTGACACTGCCAAGAACGATGAAAAAAAGTTGCTTTGCTGTAACTAAGCTTGCATTGCCAACAAAAATTGTCCAATCATTGAAAGAAAATGCCCAAATATGTGCAGGTAATTCGTTAGCCGCCGGAGCTATTGAAATTAGAATAGATAGTAAGCTAGATAGTAAAAAAAATCCGGGTAACAATAATAGTTTTAAATAATATTTCACAGGGATTTTAGCGCCTATAATGATAAAAGCACTCATTACAATAAATGTAATGAGTGAAATTCGTTCATCTCTCATGATAAGCGACAATAATAATAGTCCAAAAGAAAACAACATTTTTTCTAGCGGATGAACAGACGCTAGCTTATTCATATATGCATACTTATCAATGAGTAACATACTTAACCTTCTTTATGTTTGCCGCGCATTAAGCCAATAAAGTATCCGATAAATCCAGCACCTATTGCAGCTTGTAGTGCAAATAATAGGCTTTCAATTTCTCCACTTGGTGGTTCCCATATGCTTTCAAACCATGGTTCGTAGTCAGCATTTATTTCCCCGATTGCTGCCTCTGCTTCACCATCTGCACCTTCGAATTCTGCACCCTTTTGAATGAATAGAGGGATAATTGCTAATAACACAACGATAGCTAGCAGTAATAAGTTTTTTTTCATTCTAATGTGCCTCCTTTGTTGAAAAAACACGTAATGCTTTTAATTCGCTCACATTGTATTTTTTCAAGAAGTTCATCACAACTACGGTTAAAATCCCTTCACTAACAGCAAGAGGGATTTGTGTTAATGCAAAAATACCTGCAAATTTTGTGAATGACGCCATAAAGCCACCAACCTCAGAAGGAAAAGCAAGAGCTAATTGAACAGAAGTGACAATATATGTACCTAAGTCACCGAGCATAGCAGCTAAAAACACAGCTACAGAAAATGAAAGACCCATTTTTTGAGAGCCTTTAAATACATAATAAGCAATAATTGGACCAACTACTGCCATAGAAAAGGCATTTGCTCCTAAAGTTGTAAGCCCTCCATGCGCTAAAAGTAAAGCTTGGAATAATAATACAATTGTTCCGATTACACTCATTGCTAATGGACCAAAAAGAACTGTACCAAGTCCAACTCCTGTTGGATGCGAGCAGCTTCCAGTTACTGACGGAATTTTTAATGCTGATAAGACGAAGGCAAAGGCACCTGATAGTCCTAAAATCATTTTAGTTTCAGGGTTTGCATCGATCGTTTTACGAATTGAACGTAATCCTAAAATAATAAATGGAATAGATACAACCCACCAGAAAATGGCCCATTCAATTGGTAAAAAGCCCTCCATTATATGCATGGCGAATGCACGATTTGGCACAAATAAAAATGCCAATAAGAAATAACTAAGCTTCCAGCCTGAGAATTTCAAAATTTCTCCTCCTTACATATAGTTTTTGAATTAGCGTGCGAAAAATAAAAAACACTTCTCCTTAGGGAAAAGTGCATAGCTAAAACAAATAGAATTCGATTCTACTAAGCCGCACACCTATCCTCGTAGGTTGAAACGTTCACATTCTTTTCGGCAGGTCTCCTGGCTTTAGTTCCTCATTTTATAGGCCTTCCCATCCGTTGGACAGTGACATTCTCTATAAAACTCCCTAGTACAGTGGCGGGACCGCGCCGGACTTGAACCGGCTTCCCTTTTAAGCGAAATGATAAGCACTTCGCACCGAAAAAAGATGAAGTTGTGAGATTTCACGACAAAGTGTAACATAATTTTCCATCATGATGCTATCTTTTTTTAGAAAAAAATTTTTAAAATTGAGGTACAATCTAGAAAATTCTGATAAAATAAAAGAGAAATTTTTCTTTTTTCTACGAATTTTTTGATGAAATTTTAATGAAAATGTCACAATTTTAGAGAGAAATATTGAAATTTTAAAATTTTAAGATATGATAGAGACAGTTTTAAATTCATGTTAAACATACAAATTTGATATAAAAACATACATAAGTGCTTGAATATTTTCAAGATAATAGGGAAATTGGTGAAAGTCCAATACAGCCCCCGCTACTGTAATAGCTGATGAAATCGCAAATGCCACTAGTGCAAACTTGGGAAGGCGCGAAAGTAAATGGAAGCTTAAGTCAGGAAACCTGCTTATGGAATGATGCATGCAAACTTTTCGGAGGGAGAAGTTGAAGCAAAGGCGAATACCTATCTTATTCGACTTTATTTGGCTTCTACAAAACCTTTACTCTTCGATTAGAGTAAAGGTTTTTCTTGTTCCTAAACGTATTGAGGGGAGAACAACGATGACTACTTGGAATTTAGAGGGGATGCAGACACATCTTTTTATTTGCAATGGCAGTAGCTGTATGAAAAAAGAAGCAGAGGAAATTACGCAAGCCATTCGTGATGAGATACAGTTGCAGGCACTTGATAAAAAAATACATACAACCCGGACACGTTGTAATGGCAGATGTAAGGATGCATGTGTTGTCATTGCTTATCCGCAAGGGAATTGGTACCGTGTGCCAACAACTGAACATGCGAGGGCACTTGTGCAGGATTTACATCATGAGTCACTGCACCATGAACATGTTTTTACGCTTCGTGAGGGCACATTACAGCGCACAGCACAAACAACAGCCATTAAAGGCATCGAAAAGGTGAAAGAGGGGTAACAAAAATGGCGCAAAAAGGAAAGATTTTTGTAGTTGGCTTTGGGCCTGGTGATTTTAATCATATTACACATCGGGCTGTAGAGGCATTACAACAGAGTGATATGATCATAGGCTATAAAACATATGTAGAGCTAATTCAGGACTTAGTGAATGCAAAATCCATTGTTAGTACGGGTATGACGGAGGAAGTATCTCGTGCACAGGAAGCGGTACGCCAAGCAGAGGCTGGGAATATTGTTTCCGTTATTTCCAGCGGTGATTCTGGTGTATATGGAATGGCAGGTTTAGTGTATGAGGTATTAATCGAGCTTGGTTGGACGGAGGCAACTGGTGTAGAGGTAGAAATTGTTCCAGGTATTTCTGCTATCAACTCATGTGCAAGTTTACTAGGAGCGCCAATTATGCATGATGCTTGTACGATTAGTTTAAGTGACCACCTAACACCCTGGAATTTAATTGCGAAGCGTGTGGAAGCAGCAGCGATGGCGGATTTTGTGATTGCACTGTATAACCCAAAAAGTGGTCGACGTACAAGACAAATTGTGGAGGCCCAACGAATTTTATTAGAATATCGTTCACCTGATACACCAGTGGGACTTGTTAAAAGCGCTTATCGTGACCGTCAGGAGGTTACCATGACAACTTTAGCAGAAATGCTAGAGCATGATATTGGGATGCTGACAACGGTTATTATCGGAAATTCATCAACATTTTTCTATGATAATAAAATGATTACACCACGTGGCTATCAGCGTAAATACACACTTGGAGAGGAGAAGCAGCCATTACGTCCACACCAACGTTTAAGGGAAGAAAATGAACCATGGGCAATGAATCAAGAAACAGGGAAGGCACGCAATGACTTTGCGGCAGATCCCAACGCTAATCGCATCGAACCCAGTTTAGCCATTTCTCCTAATCCGAAACAAAAAAAAACTTCACTTGAGATGGCGACAGCAGCCTTAGCGATGGTCAACGGAACAAGTGAGGTAAAGGCAACACCCAAGCTTGTGCAACAAAAAATCGAATCTATCTTTGAGTTAGCTGTGAGCCCAGGAGTAGCCAATAAATTTTTCACCCCGCAACAGATGATGACGCTAGCAGAGGTTGTCGGGGAGGATGGAACGATGGAATACACGCCAGACCATCAAATCCATTTAAAAATTCCAACAACGGGGCCAGAAAAAATTACAGCAAAGCTACGTGAGGTTGGATTCTTACTGGCTCCGATTGGGGATGTACTATCATTAAAGGCTTGTGACTTCTGTTATGGGGAAAAGGCTGATTCGATTCCATATGCCGAGGAGATTCAGAAGCAGCTTGGCGGAATGTCTTTACCGAAAACGTTGAATATTGGCTTTAATGGCTGTGGTATGGCATGCTATCGAGCAGTATTTGATGATATTGGCATCGTTTATCGTAAAAGTAAGTTCGATGTTTTTATTGGGGCAAAGCCAGTTGGTCGTACAGCGCATGCTGCACAGCCAGTTGTAGAGGGACTAGAGCCTGAACAACTTATTCCGCTCATTACGGACATCATCGAAGAGTATAAAGCAAATGCCCATCCAAATGAACGTTTGTTTAAGTATTTTAAGCGTGTGAAAAAGATTCTACATTTTACGTATCAGGACATGTCTTCAAAAATAAAAGTAGAGCCCGCTCCATGCGGTGACTAGTGAGGAGTAATGAGATGAAAGCAATTTTATTTGTCGGCCACGGGAGCCGTTTAGCAGCAGGAAATGATGAGGTGCGTACATTTATCGAGCAAATGGCACCTCGTATTGATGATAGCTTCTTAGTAGAAACGTGTTTCTTGGAGTTTGCTTCTCCAAACATTGAAGAGGGTATAACAAACTGTGTCAAGAAGGGTGCAACAGAGGTGCATGTGATTCCAATCATTCTTCTTCATGCTGGACATTCAAAGCTACATATTCCGGCAGAAATTGAGCATGCGCGAGAACATTATCCACATATTACATTCACATATGGTCAAACAATCGGTGTCCATGAAGAGATATTTGCAATTTTAGAGGATCGTTTAGCTGAAATCGGCTTCAATGCTGAAGAGGAGCAACAGGATACAGCTATATTATTAATTGCACGAGGCGGCAGTGACCCATATGCAAATGGAGACTTTTATAAAATTACACGTCTGCTGTGGGAAAAATTGCCTGTGAAATATGTAGAAAGTGCCTTTATGGGGGTAACGGATCCTCGTGTCGAAGAGGGAATTGAGCGCTGTGTTAAGCTAGGTGCTAAAAAGATCATTATGCTTCCATACTTTTTATTCACGGGTATCCTAATGGAACGCATGAATGGTATGTGTCAACAATTTAACGACAAATTTCCAGAGTGTGATATTCAAATTGCTGACTATTTTGGGTATCATGAACGCTTGCAAAATGTGCTACTTGAGCGTATTGAGCAGGCTGTAAATGGGACATCAACAGGTATGCAGGATTTAGAAAACTATCGAGCTTATGCAGCAGTGCATGGTCATGCGCATCATCATCACCATCATGACCACGACCATGATCACGACCACCATGATCATCATCACGAACATGACCACCACCATGAAGAGGAGTCTGTGAAATGATTTTCATGTTAGCAGGGACAAGTGATGCCAGAAACTTAGCTCTTGAAATACAGTCAGCAGGCTATCAGGTAACAGCAACAGTTGTTACTGAGTCTGCAGCCTCTAGCCTTGCTGAGGTGGGTCTACCTCATTTAGTTGGACGGTTAACAGCTGAGGAAATGGCAGCAATTATGACAGAACAAGGCTATCGTTTAGTTGTAGATGCCTCTCATCCTTTTGCTGAGGAAGCTTCAAAAAATGCCATGGCAGCAGCGGAGCAAGCAAATATACCATATATTCGCTATGAACGCGCGCATGAACATTATTCTCATCCTCTTATAACAGTAGTAAAAGATTATGAGGAGGCTGCTCACTTAGCAGCAGAAAAACGTGGTGTCATAATGCTAACAACAGGCAGTAAAACGCTTGCGACATTTACGAAGGTTTTACATGGTCTGGAGAATACAAGAGTGATTGCACGTATGCTACCTAGACTCGATAACATGGAGAAATGTGAGGCACTTGGTGTGGCACAAAGGGACATAGTCGCTATACAGGGACCCTTTTCAAAGGAATTAAACGAAGCACTCTTTCGTCAATATGATGTGACCTTGATGATTACGAAGGAAAGTGGCAAGGTTGGCTCAGTGGATGAAAAGCTAGAGGCAGCACTTGCATGTGGCATTGAGACAATATTAATTGCAAGACCAAATATAAAGTATGGCCAGCAATATTCTACATTTACAGAAGTACTACAGGCAGTACAACACACACTTTAGGAGGCAATTCAGATGGATTTTAAAACAGATTTCAAACCTTTAACGGTAGATCCGGATAAAATTTACGATTACAGTTTTTCAATTATAGCAGAAGAAATGGGCGAGCATGATTTTTCAGAGGATGAGTGGAAGGTTGTTCGTCGTATTATTCATGCATCTGCTGATTTTGAGCTTGGTCGTAGCGTTATTATTACTCCAGGGGCAATTGAGGCAGGTATCAAGTCTATTCTTGCAGGTCGCCATGTGATTGCTGATGTGCAAATGATCGAAAGTGGCTCAGGAAAAAAACGTTTCCAAAAGCATGGTGGGGATCTACATTGCTATATCGCAGATGAAGATGTCTCAGTAGAAGCGAAAAAACAAAATACAACACGCGCTATTATCTCCATGCAAAAAGCTGCTAAATTACATGAAGGTGGAATTTATGCCATTGGTAATGCACCAACTGCATTATTAGAGTTAATCCGTTTAATTAAAGAAGGCTTAGCAAAACCAGATCTAATTATCGGTATGCCAGTTGGCTTTGTATCTGCAGCAGAGTCAAAAGAGGAATTATTAAAATTAGAAGGTATTCCGTATATTACGAATGTTGGCCGTAAAGGCGGTAGTACAGTGACGGTTGCCGCTTTGAATGCCATTTCACTTTTAGCGGATGAACAGGCGAAAAAATAATGGAGCGGAAGCCGAAAAAGGATCCCAAGGACATGCGTCACGGTTATACAACGGGAGCCTGTGCAACTGCGGTGGCAAAGGCAGCATTGCTAGCACTAATTACAAATGAAGAGCAGGAAACTAGTACAATTCATTTGCCAATTGGGCGAGATGCAACCTTTACTATTGAAAATTGTACGTTTGAAAACAATACGGTAAGCTGTGAAACCATAAAGGATGCTGGGGATGATCCAGATGCTACACATAAAGCACTTATTATTGGCACGGTGAGCTGGGCCGATACACCTGGCATTCATCTTGATGGTGGGATTGGTGTCGGGCGGGTAACAAAGCCTGGCTTACCTGTCCCAGTTGGAGAAGCGGCTATTAATCCCGTACCTCGTAAAATGATTCATAGCACTGTACAGGGTGTTCTTGACGATTTTCAAATTAAGCGAGGCGTCAACGTTATTATTTCTGTCCCAGATGGTGAAGAAATTGCGAAAAAGACCTTAAATGGTCGTCTGGGGATCATAGGTGGTATTTCCATTTTAGGCACAAGGGGAACCGTCGTGCCTTTTTCGAGTTCCGCTTATATGGCAAGTATAGTGCAAGCAATAAGCGTTGCTAAGGCAGCTGGCTGTGAGCATTTAGTCATTACAACAGGGGGACGCAGTGAAAAGTATGGAATGGCGCAATACCCTAATCTACCAGAGGAAGCATTTATTGAAATGGGCGATTTTGTTGGCTTTACGTTAAAGCACTGTAAACGTCTCGGCATTAAGCGAGTCTCTCTTGTTGGCATGATGGGGAAATTCTCGAAAGTGGCGCAAGGTGTGATGATGGTGCATTCCAAAAGTGCTCCGATAGATTTTAATTTTTTAGCACAACTGGCTACAGATATAGGTGCAGACAAGGACACAATAGCTGCTGTACAGGAGGCCAATACCGCTTCACAGGTAGGCGAAATTATGGCAGAAAAGGGCTATGATGCATTTTTCCATCATTTATGTGAAGCTTGCTGTTACTCCTCCTTACACCATATTAAAGGCGGTTTAACGCTTTCCACATCGATTTATTCGATGCAGGGACAATTATTAGGAAGGGCTGATGACATTGCATCGATCGATGAAATTGATTGGGATCGGGGATAACGGACTAGAAAGCTTGCTGCCGCAATATAGGCAGTGGATTGAAGACTGTGAGGTACTTGTTGGTGGGGAGCGTGTTCTGGAATTTTTCCCGACCTTTAAAGGCGAAAAAATAATGATTAAAGGTGGCCTTTCTACACTTGTTACTAGATTATCTGAAGAAACAAGAAATACTGTTATCCTAGCATCGGGTGATCCATTATTTTATGGAATCGGCAGTTACTTAGCAAAAAAGCTAGACATAGAGGTTTACCCATATATAAGCTCAGTGCAACTTGCCTTTGCAAAGATGGGGGAAAGCTGGCAGGATGCCTATGTCACGAGTATTCATGGACGCTCCATGAAGGGCTTAGCGCAGCGTATTGATGGCAAAAAGAAAGTGGCGCTTCTAACAGATGCGGAAAACAATCCGAATGCACTAGCGCGATATTTAAAGCATTTTGACATGACGGAATACCGAGCATTTGTTGCGGAAAACTTACAAGGTACCAATGAAAGATTCGGCTGGTATTCGCTTGATGAATTAGAAGAAGCTGATTTTTCTCCTTTAAATGTCGTTATTCTTCAGCAAATTTCAGAGCCAAAACATTATGCACTTGGCATTGATGATGAAGAATTCTCACAGCGTAAGCCAGATAAAGGGTTAATCACAAAAAAAGAAATTCGTGTATTAAGTTTGCAGGCAATGCAGCTTCAAAAGGATAGTATTATCTGGGATGTTGGGACTTGTACAGGTTCAATGGCAATTGAGGCTGGCAAGCTTGCGCCAGAAGGTCAAGTGTTTGCAGTGGAGAAAAATGCTCCAGATTTAGAAAATTGCCTGCAAAACCAGCAAAAGTTCCGTGTCGATATTACGGCAATTCATAGTAAAGCGCCAGCAGGACTTGAAAACTTCCCTGATCCGGATGCCATTTTTATCGGCGGCACAGGAGGCGAAATGGTGGAATTATTGCAATTGTGTTGTAAACGATTAAAACAAAATGGACGTATTGTCCTAAATGCTGCAACCATCGAAAATTTATATAAGGCAGTGGAAGCATTTAAGGCATGTGGTCTTGCTGTAGATATTTTACAGGCACAGCTTGCTCGCAGTAAACCAATCTTAGATATGACACGCTTTGTTCCATTAAATCCTATTTATATTATTACGGCTTATCGAAAGGAAGAGAATCATGAGTAATCTTGGTATTTTATATGGCTTGGGCGTAGGTCCTGGCGACCCAGAATTAATTACAGTGAAGGCATTTCGTGTTATCCAGGAATCGCCAGTTATTGCCTATCCAAAAAAGCTAAGAGGCAGTAAAAGCTATGCACATCGAATCGTGGATGTTTATATTAATCCAGAGGAAAAGGATATGCTAGGCCTAGTTTTTCCGATGACGAAGGATGAGGCTGTATTAGAGCGTGAATGGACAAAATCTGTTGAGCTTGTTTATGAAAAATTGAAAGAAGGTAAAGACGTCGCATTTGTTACAGAGGGAGATCCTCTATTATATAGTACGTTTATTCATATGATGAAGCTGATGCAGGACAAGTACCCAGAGGTTGAAATCCGTACAGTTCCAGGTATTTCTTCATTTAATGGTTCTGCATCACGCTTAGGAATTGCACTAGCGGATGGAGATGACAAAGTTGCCATTATACCTGCTCATGATGATTATAATGCAATGCGTGAAGCTATTGAAAGTCATGATGCAGTTGTGTTTATTAAAGTGGCAAAGGTTATTGACCTAATGCTACAGGTGCTACGAGATTTAGATTTACTTGATAAAGCTTCAGTTGTCACAAAGGTAACATCTGACGAGGAAATTATTTGGGATGTACGTGAGCTAGACGGTGTCGAGCTAGAATATTTAACATTAATGGTGGTGCGTAAATAATGAAAAAAATCTATATTGTCGGCGCTGGTCCTGGTGATCCAGATTTAATTACAGTGAAAGGCTTACATATGCTACAAACGGCAGACGTGGTCATGTATACAGATTCTTTAGTCAATGAGGACCTAATTGCAAAAGCTAAGCCAGATGCTGAGGTAATCCGTACAGCAGGTATGCATTTAGAAGAAATGGTAGCTGTTATGGTGGATCGTGTTAATGCAGGGAAGGTAGTAGCTCGTATGCATACAGGAGATCCTGCCATGTACGGAGCTATTATGGAGCAGGTAGCTCTTTTAAAGAAGGAAGGCATTGGCTATGAGGTAATTCCAGGTGTGAGCTCAGTCTTCGCTTCTGCGGCAGCAATTGGTGCAGAATTAACAATTCCAGATTTAACGCAAACACTTATTTTAACACGTGCAGAAGGGCGTACACCTGTACCGGAATTTGAAAAACTACGTGATTTAGCAAGTCATCATTGTACAATTGCGCTATTCCTTAGTGCAACTTTAACGAAAAAAATTGTCAAAGAGCTACAAAGTGCAGGCTGGGCAGATGATACACCAGTAGCTGTTATTCAACGTGCATCTTGGCCAGACCAAAAAATCGTACGTACAACACTAGTTGAATTAGATGAAGCGATGCGTGTAAACGGTATTCGGAAACATGCGATGATTTTAGCTGGCTGGGCTTTAGATCCAACTATACATGATAAGGATCAATATCGCTCGAAATTATATGATGCAACCTTTACACATGGCTTTAGAAAAGGTGTGAAGACAAGTGATTGAATTACAAGAGGGCGTTTTACCGGAGGTTGATCAACGAAATCCCTATGCTGTAGTCGCCATCACCAAGCATGGTGTTCAAATTGGACGTCGATTGCAGCATACCTTCGCGGCAAGTGATTTATATTATATGAGTAAATTTGAGCAGGGCGATGAAGTAGACAAGCATATACAACTGTTTACAGGTACTGTGCGCTTGCTATTACCAACTCTTTTTAAGCAATATAAAGGCTTAATTTTAATCATTTCACTAGGCGCAGTTGTACGGATGATTGCCCCAATACTAAATGATAAAAAAACAGACCCTGGTGTTGTTGTCATTGATGATCGTGGTGAAAATGTAATTAGTGTATTATCTGGACATTTAGGCGGTGCCAATGAGCTGACACATGAAGTAGCTGCTGCACTAGGCGCCAATCCAATAATTACAACAGCTTCCGATGTACAAAAAACGATTCCAGTTGATTTATTTGGTGCCCGTTTTGGTTGGGTATGGGATAGTGCAGATAAATTGACACCTGTTAGTGCATCTGTTGTGAATGAGGAGCATGTTGCTATCGTTCAGGAGACGGGTGAACGTGATTGGTGGATGCGTGATACACCAATGCCAGAACAAATTAAAATTTATCCATCCACACAGGCGGCAATAAAGGCTAAGCCGCATGCGACATTGCTAATTACAGATCGCATGATAGAGCCTGAAGAAGAAGTACTGCTTGAAAATGGTGTGATTTACCGACCAAAATCAATAGTACTAGGTATGGGCTGTAATCGCGGGACAACTCTGGATGAAATTGAGCAAGTTATTGATGAAACGCTGGCTGAGCTAAAGCTTTCGAAAAAAAGTGTGAAGGCATTATGCACAATAGATTTAAAGAAAGATGAGCAATGCTTCTTGGACATTACTAGAAACTATGATTGGGAATTTGTCACCTATTCACCGGATGAATTAAACGAAATAGATTTCCCTTCCCCTTCGGAAACAGTTTTTAAATATACAGGAGCTTATGGAGTCAGTGAACCAGCTGCTATGCGTTATGCTAAGGTAAATGCGCTCATTTTAGAAAAGAAGAAATCAGGCAATGCTACGATCTCTGTTGCTAGATTACTATTTTAAGGAGGAAGTCCATGCAAACAAATCGTTTTGTACTGGCTGGTACGGGCAGTGGCGTAGGTAAAACAACTTTCACGATTGGATTGATGAAGGCTTTACAAAATAAGGGGAAAGTTGTACAGGGCTTTAAATGCGGTCCTGATTATATAGATCCAACCTACCACACAGCCGTAACAGGAAGAGTATCTCGGAATATTGATAGCTGGATGTTTTCACATGAAGCTGTACGAGATATTGTTGCGCGCGCAAGTATGGGTGCAGATGTTGCCATTATTGAAGGTGTTATGGGCTTCTATGATGGTAAAAGTCCTTTATCTGATGAAGGCTCTGCGGCAGACATCAGTGTTATCACAGAAAGCCCTGTCATTTTAATTGTTAATTGTGCTAGTATGGCCCGAAGTGTTGCGGCAGTTGTAAAGGGCTTCCAACTGCTGTCTGATAAGCCAAATATAGTTGGGGTGATTGCGAATCAGGTTGGCAGTGTCGGTCATTATGAGATTGCGAAAGCTGCGATTGAGCAGGAATGTGGTATCCCTGTTATTGGCTACTTAAAGCGTGAGGAAGGAATTGATATCCCTAGTCGCCATTTAGGACTAGTACCTGCGATAGAACGTGGAGAACTGGATTCATTTTTTGAGAAGCTAGGTTCGTTAATGGCAGAGACAATAGATGTAGATCAATTATTGAACCTAACAAAGGCTCCTGTTCTACAAGAAGCAGGACAGCTATTTGCAAAAGAGCCATCGCAAAACATTTGCATTGCTGTTGCAAAGGATGCGGCATTTAATTTTTATTATGAAGAAAACCTAGCGCTACTACGTGCCAAAGGTGCAACACTACAATTTTTCTCACCGCTTGCCAATGAAGCTGTGCCTGCTGAGGCTGATGGGCTATATATTGGCGGGGGCTTCCCAGAGGAATTTGCGGAAACACTGGCGAACAATGTAGAAGCCAAAAGTTCGATTCGTGAAGCAATTGCCAAAGGTTTACCAACATTAGCGGAGTGTGGGGGCTTTATGTATTTGACAGAGGCTATTTCAAATAATGATGGTATTCGTTTTGATATGGTAGGTGTTATTCCTGGTGAAGTTACCATGCAAACAAAGCTAGCAGCTCTTGGCTACCGTGAAATTTATGGCACTCAACATAATTTCTTAATAGGTACAGACGAAGAAGCTAAAGGACATGAATTCCACTATTCAACATATAACGGCTCTCATAATACGCCTGCCTATCAAACAAAAGGTCGTTTTGGGAAAAAGCAGGAGGGCTATCAAGAAGGAAATCTAGTAGCTGGCTATACACATTTTCATTTCGTATCAAACCCAAAGCTTGTTGACAATTGGCTATCAGCTTGTAAGAAGGTGAAAAATCATGACTAATTATTTTCCAATTCATATCAATATTGAATACAAAACCGTAGTAATTGTTGGAGGCGGACATGTAGCAACGCAGAAGGTTGCATCTTTGATTCCAGCTAAAGCAAATATTGTTGTCGTGAGTCCAACACTAGATGACTCATTATTCCCACTTGTGGAAGCAAGGAAAATTACATGGCGTGAAAAAGAATTTGAACCACGTGATTTAGATGATGCATCACTGATTATTGCCGCGACCAATGATACATCAGTAAATGAGGCTGTTCAAGAAGCTGCTCAGCATTGGCAGCTTATTAATCGTGCGGATGCACAAGCTGAGAGTGATTTTATTACACCAGCAACTGTTCGTCGGGGTCCTTTAGTGCTCACGGTATCAACATCAGGTGCTAGTCCAGCATTAGCAAGAAAAATTAAAGCCGATCTCGAAGAACAATTTGATGAGATTTATGATGACTACGTATGCTTTTTACAACAGGCACGATTAATGATTGCTGCAAAATTTGAAAAAGGTCAGCAAAGACGAGCCGCGTTACAGGCATTACTAGAACCAAACTTACTAGAATGGACACGTCGAGGTGAGATGGATAGACGTGAAGCCTACTTACAACAATTACTGATGGGAGAAGCATAATGAAGGATGGAATGGTGTATTTAGTAGGGGCTGGACCAGGAGACCCCAAGCTTATTACAGTATATGGGCTTGAATGTATTCAGAAGGCAGATGTTATTGCCTATGATCGTCTTGTGAATCCTAAATTGCTAGAATTTGCGAAAAAGGATGCGGAGCTTGTGTACTGTGGTAAATTACCTGGCAAGCATCACCTTATTCAAGACGAGATTCATACATTACTTGTTGAAAAAGCGCAGGAGGGCAAAATTGTCACACGATTAAAGGGGGGAGACCCATTTGTTTTTGGTCGCGGTGCTGAGGAAGCCGAGGTATTAAAAAATCATGGAATTGCCTATGAAATCGTACCTGGCATAACAGCAGGAATTGCTGCCCCAGCATATGCAGGTATTCCTGTTACACATCGGGACTTTGCAACAAGCTTTGCACTCGTAACAGGTCATGGCCGTGAAGAAAAGGGACAAGACTTTTTAAACTGGTCTGCACTCGCAACAGGCATTGATACAGTGGCCTTTTATATGAGTGTTGGCAATATTGCCTATATTTCTAGAAAATTAATTGAGCATGGTCGTAAGGCATCTACCCCAGTTGCTGTCATTGAATGGGGCACAACAGATCAACAGCGTACCATTACAGGACAACTTGATGAAATTGCTAGCATTATTGAACGAGAGGGCTATCATAACCCTTCTATGATTATTGTTGGTGATGTCGTTAATGTCCGAGAAAAAATTCAATGGTTTGAAGAGCAGGGACTTGCTTTTTCGTAGAAGATTCAATTGGAGGGAACCGCATGACTATAATAGAGGCATTAAAAAATCGTCGAGCAATTCGTAATTATACAACACAGCCAGTTGAGAAAGAGAAAATTGAACAAATTTTACAAGCAGCCACTTATGCACCAAACGACCGTATGCGTGAGCCTTGGCATTTTTATGTCATCCAAGATGATGCCATGAAACGTTATGAGGAAATGGCAAATGCTTATTTACTAGAACGCTTTCCAACTAAGCCAAATTTGGTAGAAAGCTCATTGAAAGTTGTGCAAACGACACCTGTTGCCATTGTGGTGACAGCAGATATTGTGGAAGATGATGCTGATGCAACAGAGGATAACGTCTTTGCTGTTTGTAGTGCAATTATGTCCATGTGGCTTGCTGCAGAGGAGCTAGGACTTGGCTTTGTCTGGCGTACACGTGGTGTGGGGCTTGTTCATGATGAAAGAATGCATAACTTTATTGGAGCAGGTCAAACGCAAAAAGTAGTAGGTACTATTTTTATAGGCTATCCAGAGGAGCAGGAGCTTAAAGACAAGAAGCGTACCCCATTTGAGGAAAAAACAACATGGCTTTAAGGGAGGCTTAAAAAATGGCAAGAAAAGGCTTGTTTTTGGTTTATACAGGGGAAGGAAAGGGCAAAACAACTGCCTCTCTTGGCGTCACATTACGCGCGGTTGGAAGAGGGCTGAATGTACGTTATATGCAATTTATTAAATCACCAGAGCGTACATATGGAGAGCAAATTGCCCTAAGTAAGCTTGGCGTGAAAATGGAGCAGCTGGGTATTGGCTTTACTTGGACAAAAACGCCAGAAGAGCATCGTACGGCTTTAGCAAAGGCATGGAAGAAAACAAAAGCTGCCCTGCAGGACGACACGATTGATTTACTTGTATTAGATGAGCTGAACAATGCACTGGCTATCACAAAATTTCCAATTGATGATGTGCTACCCTTAGCAGAAGTTATTGAAGCCATACAACAGCGCCCTTCTACCATGCATTTAGTCGTAACAGGACGCAGTGCAAATCCAGCACTTATTGCCATGGCAGATTTAGTTTCAACAATTGAGGCGACAAAACACTATTATGATGAGGGTATTCCAGCTGTCAAAGGTCTTGAATTTTAAGCATATAAAAAGCAGCAGAAATCTGTGTAAATACCAGCTTCAATTATTAAGATGGAGGAAAAGATGATGCCAGCAAAATCAATCATGATTCAAGGAACAGCTTCAGATGTAGGAAAAAGTATGATTTGTACTGCGCTATGCCGTATTTTCTCAGATGATGGACTAAAGGTAGTCCCCTTTAAATCACAAAATATGGCACTTAATTCATTCGTGACACAAGATGGCGGCGAAATTGGTCGTGCACAGGGAGTACAGGCAGAGGCAGCACGTATTGTTGCTACGACAGATATGAATCCTATACTGCTAAAACCGAAGCAGGATATGGTATCTGAAGTCATAGTGCATGGTAAGCATTTTTTAAATATGGACGCCAAAAGCTACCGCAATCAATTTGTTCAGGAAGCAATGCCCATTGTAGAAAAATCTGTACGAACTTTGCAAAATACATATGATGTCATTGTACTTGAAGGAGCAGGCAGTCCTGCAGAAATCAATTTAAAAGATCGTGATATTGCAAATATGCGAATGGCCCATTTAGCAGATGCAGCAGTTGTGCTAGTTGCAGATATTGATCGAGGTGGCGTCTTTGCATCCATAGTGGGGACACTTGCATTGCTCGATGAGGCAGAGCGCGCTCGTGTAAAGGGGCTCATTATTAATAAATTTAGAGGCTTGCGAGAATTACTAGATGATGGTATTGAATGGGTAGAACGTGAAACGGGCATTCCTGTTTTGGGTGTGGTGCCATATGTCGATGTCAATATTGAGGCGGAGGATTCCCTCGCATTATCTGCTCTGCGCTTTAAAAAGCCTAAACCTGGAGAGTTCGCCATTGATGTAGCAATGATTCGTTTGCCGCGTATTTCAAATTTTACAGATGTAGACCCATTTTTTGATGAGCCAGAGGTCGGAGTTCGTTTAATTGGTAACGTTCAAGAGCTAGGTACGCCTGATTTACTAATACTACCCGGGACAAAAAATACGATAGATGATTTAGCTTGGTTAAAGGAACAGGGCTTCGATCAAGCAATTAGTAACTTACGTCAGCAAGGAACAAAAATTATTGGCATATGTGGTGGCTTTCAAATGCTTGGCGAAACATTATTAGATCCAGAGGCTGTAGAAGGAAGCGGAGATTCAGCGCTGGGGCTAGCATTATTGCCAATGGAAACAGTTTTCGTTGGAGATAAAAAAACGGTGCAAATGACTGGAACAAGAGGTCAGGATACATTTTCTGGCTATGAGATTCATCTTGGACGAACAAGGATCTTGCGTGATGAAGTGTCACCATTTTTACAATTAGCCGATGGGCGGGTAGATGGTGCAGTAAGTGCTGATGAGCAAGTAATAGGTACTTATTTTCACGGCCTATTCCATAACCGTCACTTTACACGACAACTTATCAATGATTTGCGTATAAAAAAAGGGCTACCTGCTTTAGCAGGTGATGTTAAAAGTGATGCAGAGCGTCGGGAAGATGCCTATAATATGCTCGCTAAGCATGTTCGTGCGAATCTCGATATAAAAAAAATATACGAAATCATGAATATAGAGGTATCTGTATGACAAGAAAAGGACCATTAGCCATTGATTATGAGGCATTATGGCAGGAAGGTATGAAGGATTGGCATGGACAAATGCCTGAAAGAATGGTCGATGATCAGCTGGAAGAGCAATTCTGGGCACAGTCCATTACACGTAAAAAAACGGGACAGACAGATCCCTATGCCGCAAAGATTTTTCAAGAAATAAAAAAGACTATTCAACCAGAGGACTCTGTATTGGAAATTGGTCCAGGCTGGGGCAATTATACTTTTCCGCTAGCAGAAAATGTGAGACAGCTAACATGTGTAGATAGTTCGGATAGCATCCTAAGCTATCTACAAAATTGCATGCAGGAACACCAACATGTCTCTTATATTCATGCAAAATGGGAAAGCCTTGCTGAGAATGAGGTGGCAGCTCACGATATCGTCATTGGCGTCAATTGTTTCTATCGTATGTATGAAATAAAATCGGCCCTTTACCAGATGAATCGACTTGCTAAAAAGCGTGCGATTATTGGCATGACAACAGGACCAATTCAACCTCATTATGAGACTTTATACAAAAAGTATGGCTATGATATTAAATTTCCAAGAAGAGACTATATAGAATTTTTGAATTTGTTATATGAAATGGATATTTATGCAGATTGTAAAATTATACCATTAGAACGAGTCTATGACTATGAAAGCTACGAGCAGCTTGTCACGACTCAAAGTAAAAAAATACTAAATACTACATTTGATAGAGCGCATGTTGAGGAGTCGCTTAAGCCCTTTATTGAAGAAAAGAATGGTCGTTATTATTATCGCCATGATTTTCATGCGGCCCTTGTATCATGGGAGCCGAAATAATTTTCAAACCTTTGGAGAAAGCTTGTTACCAAAGGTTTTTCTTATTGTTAACGATAAGGTACAATAAAGCGATAGACACAGAAGAGAGGTGGCATATGTGCAACTACATTTTTTAGGAACAGGCGCAGGAATGCCTTCAAAGGAACGTAATACAAGTGCACTGATGGTAAAACTTTTGGATGAAACAGGAGAAATGTGGCTGTTTGATTGTGGAGAGGCGACCCAGCATCAAATTTTGCATACATCTCTAAAACCACGTAAAGTTACAAAAATTTTTATTACACATTTACATGGTGATCATATTTTCGGTTTACCAGGCTTTCTAAGCTCTCGATCATTTCAGGGTGGGGATGAGCCATTAACAATATTCGGTCCAAAGGGTTTACAGCAATGGATTGAGCAAACGTTTTCCTTATCAAAGACTCATTTAACATATGAAATACAGTTTATTGAGGTTCATGAGGGTGTAATTTATGAGGATGCACATTTTAAGGTAAGTGCAGGGGAGCTTCAACATGTTGTTCCATGCTTTGGCTATCGGATTGAGCAAAAAGATTTGCCAGGTGAATTGTTAATGGAAAAAGTGCAGGCTTTTGGTGTTCCTAAAGGTCCTTTACTAGGACAATTAAAAGGTGGGAAAGATGTAGAGCTTGAAGATGGCACAATTATTCATGCGAAAGATGTTGTCTCTCCGCCCAAAAAAGGCTTTACACTGACTATTTTAGGCGATACAAAATACTGTCAGGAGTCAGTGTTATTAGCAAATAAAGCCGATATTATTATTCATGAAGCTACGTTTGATGGCACTACATCTGATTTAGCAGCAAGCTATGGACATTCTACAAACGTTGAGGCAGCTAAAATTGCACAACAAGCAGATGTGAAATTTTTACTATTGAACCATTTGAGTGCACGTTTTATGCCGCAGGATCTACCAATGCTTTTAGCAGAGGCACAGGCGATTTTTCCTCAAACTGCTCTTACATCTGATCAAGAAGTGTATACATGGCATAATAATAAATTATTTTAATATAATATAAAAACGAGGAAGCACCTTTTGAATGAAGTTTCATTTAAAGGTGCTTTTTACTATTCATTAAGATAAATCTAGGTAAAAACTCATGTCGAATATCTTTATTAAATAACTCCCAATAGCTCAGAATTTAATTGAATTTATTCACTTCATTAAAATACTTAGCTCTAAATATAAAATAGCCCAAACTATTTAGATTTTTTTATAGCTAAAAAATGAGAATGTTTATTACAAAATTGTGACAATTTATTTTACCTAGAAAATTATTATTCTAGATTTAATAAAAAAATAATGAAACCGTTTGAATTGATATTGTATGATGAAATGGAAATAATAGTATGTTTTAGGGGGAGAAATATGGGGAAATCTATGAAATGGAAAATGCTACTAGAAATTATGATGATTGTTGTCGTAATAATTGGTGCTTTTTCTATTTATATTTATCAGGCAACATACAAAAGTGTAAAAAATAATGGGGAGGCGCTTGCAAGTTCTATTGTTATGGGGATTGAGGGCGCTATTCAATCAAGAGAAAAAGCAGAAGAAATCATGGAAAAGGAAATGATTGCTGAGTCAGTCATGGCTTCTTATATTATTAATCAGGGTGCAACATATGAAGATTTAAAGGCTATTACTGAGCGTGGAGGCATGGATGAAATATGGAGTACAGATGATAAAGGAAATACAACTGTCACTTCTGTGGCACCAACAGTTGACTTTAACTTCGGCTCTGATCCAAACGGACAGGCAGCAGAATATATGCAGCTTTTAGATGGGCGTGCCAAAGAAATTGTACAAAAGGCACAAATTCGTGATGTGGATGATAAATTCTTTAAATTTGTTGGTGTGAGTAGTTGGAATCCAGCAAATCCACAGATTGTGCAAGTAGCACGGCATGGACAGCAATTATTAGATTTAGAGGAGAGCATTGGAAGTGAGTATTATATAAACGAGCTAAATAAATATTTATCCTCGACCGTTCTATTTGCAGCTATTGTGAGTGACAAAGGTGAGACCATTACAGCCACGGCAGATAAAAATCTTGAATCTATTGGCTTCTCGCCAGCACAATTTTCATCATCTGATGCTGCTGAGTTTTCAGGTAAATATGATGGTACTCGTGTTACACAATATGTCAAACCTCTATCAAATGGCACCTACTTAGCTGTAGTTGTTTCTAATGTAGTGCTTTCACATATTTTAATGGGGACAATTGTTGCCTCACTTATCGTTGTATGCGTTATTTTTTTAACAACAGGTATATCCATTTCAAGGCAGGTCACTCGTATTTTAAGTGTTCGCAACTCCTTAGAAGAAATTAGCAAAGGTGAAGCCGATTTAACCAAACGCATCAACGTCAACGCTAAAGATGAAATAGGTCAGTTAGTCGCATCGTGTAACGGTATGATGGAAAATTTTCAATTTATAATGCGTGACCTTAAACAAGAGGCAAGTCAAATTAAAGAGGCAACATACATAATTCAAGAGAATGCACATCAAACACTTCATTCATCTGAAACGATACAGGAAGAGTCTAGTCAGGTTGCTCAGGCCTCGTTTCACCAGCAAAAAAATACGGAAGATAGTGCACATTCTATGGAGGAGTTGGCACGTAGTATTCAGCATATTTCAGAATCAATCGCTGAAATATCTACTATTTCTCGTAATACAGAAGAAAATGCAAGTAATGGTTTGCAAATAATGAATAATCTCCAAAACCAATTAGTACAAATTCATGATAAAACAAATCTTTCCGTTGAGAGTATACATGAATTAGAAAAATTATCTGGCATGATTGGTGAATTTACAAATGTAATTACTGGCATTTCAGATCAAACAAATTTATTGGCGTTAAATGCGTCTATTGAAGCAGCACGTGCTGGAGAGGCAGGGAAAGGATTTGCTGTAGTGGCAGAAGAGGTCCGCAAATTGGCTGAGGATTCAAAAGGAGCGGCTGATCGAATATCTCAAGTTGTGATAAATGTTCAAAGAGAGACAGCTAATATTGTATCTGTTATCCATTCAACTGCAGATGTTCTACAAGCAGGTCGTGTCATTGTCCATGAAGCACAGCATTCTTTTGAAGGCATTACGAACGATGTGCAAGTATTAGCGGAGCAGGTAGATTTAGTGTCAAGTTCTACTGAGGAAATTGCAGCAAGTACAGAGGAAGTGACGGCTACGATGGAAGACGTTTCATTACTGGCAAAACAGACGTCAGAAAGTGTTGAGGCAGTTGCCCAAAAGGCTAAAGTTCAAACTACGAGCATGAATAAAATGACATCGATTATCGATAGGCTAAATACAACCGCAGAGAATTTACAACATTCAGCAGGAAGATATAAGGTTTAAAATAGTTGACAAACATTTGGTATAAACAAGAAATATAGTGAAGTTACTAGATGATTTTCGTATAATGAAGTGAAAGGGGAGTGGTTTATATGAATCAGCAAAAAATGCCACCAGCACTTTTACGATTAATTGTAATTTTTCCGAATGTGCTGAGCTATTTATTACTTTTTGGTCTTATCATTTTTGTTATTACAAATTATGAAACGTTAAAAGCTACAGATAATTTAACAGTTTGGCTTATTTTTATTGTTGTACTTGCACCTGCTGCAGCCTACACAACCTTTAGTATAGTAAAGAAAATTCGTGCTGGACATATGTAAATGAAATCACGTGTCATCGTTAATTGGCGAAGACATGTGATTTTTCATTTGCTATACTAGTAAATAAAAAAATAGGTACTACTGTAGGAGGTCAAATGAAAAAATATAGTCTAGCGCTGCTAATTATTATTGTCTTCTTTATTTCCCCAACCAAATCCAATGCGCAAGTTAGCTGGGATGGAGCTGAAGTCGTAAAAGGACAAACAGGTAAAATGACATTTTCCAAGGATGTCAAAGTGTATAAGAAAAATTCTAATGGTACATACAACTCTATGACAGTGAAACGAAATAATTTTTTCCGTGTCTATAATATTGAAAAATATGACCAAAAAACGTTCTATTGGATGAGCTCAGGCTACCGTGTACAAGCAACAGATTTAGTCATTTTTAAGGAAGTGCCCACTGAAATCCGCTCTTCTTTTTATAATAATCCTGCATATATTGTGAGCAATCGTCAAGGAACAAAAGCCTATTTTGAAGAAAAATACCCAATGATAGATTTAGCATATGGACAGCATTTATTGAATGAGCATGTACCAAGAAATTATTCGGCAGAGGTTACTTTTGACAAGGGAAAATTAAATTACTTTTATAGTTTAGAAGAAGGAAATGAAGTAAATGGTGTTGTTGATGGCACCGATATTAGAATTGTAGAAACAACGACAAGAGATAAAGGCTATTATGCAGTAACAACAGATACACAATTGCTGATAGGTCCAATGAATGGAGCTAGAACAATCGAATGGAATCCACCGTCTCCATTAAATGAGGTTAATTCCCTGAATAAAATGTTTGCTTATCCAAAGGGTTCTGCTTTTCAATCTTTAGGGATCGAGGCCAATGGTTACCTTCGGGTACAATCCATAACAGGGGAAAGAGGCTATATGCCAGCAAATCTATTAGAACCTGTGAATAATCAAGGCAAACGTTATATCCGCTATGGTGTTGTTGCTAAAGGTATGGATCATTCTCAACAGGTAGAGCTGAAACGATTTGATGAGGTATCGTTCTATACAGAAAACGAATATATCGCATTAATCGCAGTAAATGGAAAAATGTATACCGTTCCTAAAAATGTGCTAGCCATAAAAATGCCGAATGAATCGCCAGTGATTACATCCTTTTTACCAAATGAGAGGCTTCAAAAGCTAGAATATCAGAATATTGCAGGCAATAGAGTCTACAAAAGAATAGCCAATAATCATTTTAAAGCCGAGGATTTTTACTACATTACGTACCATGAAACTGACCAAGCCTTTAATTTTGATATGGATGGTGTCAAATACTCTTTTGTTAAGCCTTTAAAGGAAGGAGCAATCATTACACGCTTAAGCGGAACGACTCAAGATCAAGGATATGTACGTGCTATTCACTACTCACTCACGACCCCAGCAGGTACCTTTGAAAATGTAGTTGAAACATCCTTTGATCAGTTTTTTGCACCAGGCTATGGATTACTAGCAAATACTAGTGATCGACTAATATCTTTTTAAACAGCTGAAGGGTAGTTTCTTGGTTACATAACAAGAAACTGCCTTTTCTTTGTTGGGAACGAATAAAAACAATGTAACTAGAGAAACTAAAAAAGATATTTGAAAGTGAGGTATGCTTTTATGGATCCAATAAATTGTGATTTTTCACCAATGAAACAAACATTAAAAGATGAGCTTTTGCAGGTCATAATGACATTACAGCAAAGTGTTGAAGCCATGGATATAGATACAAATTGTTTGCTTGGGAATTTTGAAAAGATTAAAGAGAAATTTATTACGATTGAAATGAAGGCTGCAACGTTTTATTTAAATTGCTATCTTTCCCCGTTTACCGAAAAATATCCAGAGCTATCGCATTGTGTACAAAATATGTCGATGCGAAGACATGGAGGATTAATTGTTATTGAACGAGAAGACCCTATAAAATCACTTATACAGCCAGGGGTTCATATAGGAGCAGAGTTAACCCATTCCTTATTAGAAGCTATTTTCTTTCCTGGAAACCCTCTTCATGATGGCGCCGTTTTAGTAAACCGAAATCAAATTGACTCGGCTGCAAATGTCTTACCTCTATCAGAACTTTATACGGGGGAGAAGAAATTAGGAACAAGACATAGAGCAGCATTAGGATTAAGTGAAGTAAGTGATGCATTAATTATGGTGGTTTCTGAAGAAACAGGAAGGATTTCGTTTGCCTTTAAAGGTAGTTTATATCCAATAACTACACATGGCATAATATAGTGTGAGCTTCACACTGAATTTTATCTTGAATTCGAGATATTTTTCTTGCTTGTTTATCACTTGCGTGGTAAAGTGATAAATGAAGGGAGGATGAAGCGTTGCAAAAACATACACTTGGGTCACTGACTTGGATTCGAATGATGCGCTTTACAACACAAAGTAATCAGCTATCAAATGAATTTTTAAAGCGTTTTGATTTAACAACTGCCCAGTTCGATGTACTGATTCAAATTAAGACTTTTGCACCGATTACACAATCACAATTAGCAGAGAAAGCTACCGTTACGCAAGGCGGGATGTCTCGAATGCTTGCGCGGCTTGAAAAAGAAGGGCTTATTGAACGCAAGCAAAATTGGAAAACGAAGACAATTTCATTAACAGTAAAGGGAGAGCAAATAATCGATGCTGCGACTCCGAGTCAGCTACACTTTCAATCCTCATTTTTTGAAGAGATTTTAACAGAAGAAGAAATGAAATCTTTATATACACTAATGTCAAAGCTTGAAAAGCATAGTCGTGAAAAACAAATACCGCCAATGTAATTTTTTTAGATTATCACTTGCTTAGTCAAGTGAAAATAAGGAGGAAATGAATCATGAACAAATTAAGTGGACATCACCATATATCCATGCTAACGAAAAATGGCAAACGCAATAATGACTTTTATACAAAGATTCTAGGATTACGTCGAGTGAAAAAGACGGTGAATCAGGATTCGCCATCAATGTATCACTTATTTTATGGAGACTTAACAGGAGCAGCAGGTACTGAATTAACGTTTTTTGAGATGCCTGTCGCAGGACGTACAGTTCGAGGCACAAATGCTATTACTCGCATTGGCTTACTCGTGCCAAGCTATGCGAGTTTGCAATATTGGAAAGAACGTTTTCAACAGGAAGAGGTCAAACATAGTGATATTACAACCTATGCAGGAAGGGATGCATTGTTTTTTGAAGATCATGAAGGTTTAAGGATGGTCCTTTTAAACCATCATGGTCACGAAGTACCAGCTCATTGGCAGTCCTGGGATGGCAATGAAATTCCTGAAGAGCATCGTATTCTAGGAATGGGTACAGTGGAAATAACAGTTCGTTACTTACAGAGAACAGTAAATTTATTAAAGAATTTATTCGGTTATACAGTTGTTACAGAAAGTGAAAAAGAAGCAGTGCTACAATCCATTGCAGGAGAAGTATTCGGTGAAATTGTTGTCAAAGAATTAGAAGGACCAAGTGAAAAACCAGGGCGAGGCAGCATTCATCACCTTGCATTACGTGTGGCGACAGTCGAGGAATTACAGGAATGGGATGCCAAAATTAAAGAGCAAGGCTTTGATAGTACCGGTATAGTGGATCGTTATTATTTCCAAAGTCTTTACTTTAGAGATCGTAATGGGATTTTATTTGAAATGGCGACAGACGGCCCAGGATTCACAGTTGATTCAGCAGTCGAGGATCTTGGCAAAGAGCTAGATCTTCCACCATTTTTAGAAGAAAAACGCGCAGAAATTGAAGCTATTCTAGAACCATTAGAATAATAATGTCTTTGTTAATGTCTATATATAGAGTTGAGTGGGAGTTAGTTATGAACTAGCCCCACTTTTTTAGCCCTATTTTCAATAACAAGATCAAATATATCGATAATTTTATCTTCTCTTAACAATGCCCATATGTTGCATGGATTATTCTAGGTGTATTCCTTAGTCGTTCGGCAATGACTTTCACAGGAATTATTATTCATCAAAATTGTAGTGTGCGTGTGCCGCTATCCGTGCATAGTGGTAGCTGGCAACCTAGCTGCTGCTACAATACGGTTAAATCCCAACCAAATAAAGATTTACCTACAAATAAAAATAAAAAACAAGTAAATGTAGCTTTAGAATAAAGATTGATCAAAATGGAGTTAATCTTTATCAAACTCTATATTTCAACAATAATATCCATTGAAAACGTTCCTTAACAATCTGGCTAACCTTATATTACGATCCGGGCCATTTAATAGAATAATAAACTAAGGATATTTGCTTTTATTTACTGAGTTGTTATTAATGGACGCAGGGGGAAAATGGAAAAACAACGACTGCAAAAATGCTTCAAAATTATTTGGGAAATGGGACGTTATTGGTTTCCCAAGATGTTGTTCGCCGTGAAATGTGAAGGTCCAGAGCAATGCGTATAACAGCACCTGATTTAAACAAGCTAGGTGTCATTGATGGCATCATTCCAGAAATTACAGGTGGTGCACATCGCAATGTAGCAAAACAGGTTCTTTATGTAAAAGAATATATAAGCGTCACACTAAAAGCATTGAATACTTTAAATGCCAAAATTCATGATGTTTACAGTAATAAAAGCTCATATTTTAGTTATTCCATTAAAGAGCCAGATTGTTGAGTAAGTTTGGGTAAGTTAAATGGGTATTTATGTTAAAATAAATGAGATTTTGTATTTAAAGGGACAATAATATTTATTAAGCCGTAATACCCTGTCATAATAGAGCACGGATTAACAGGAATGACCAAACCGTTGTTGATAGACTGAATATAGAAAGGAGTAAGTTTCACATGGAAGGTCTTCAAAAAATGCTAGATAGCATCGAGTATATAGAACGGAATTTAGACAATAATCTTTTTATTGAAGATATTGCTGCAATCGCTTATATGTCTAAATATCACTTCCAACGGATGTTCAATATGCTAACTGGATATACCGTGAGTGAATATATCCGAAATCGTCGTATTACATTAGCTACACAGGAACTGGTTAATTCCAGGTCTAAAGTGATTGACGTTGCAATGAAGTATGGATATGAAAGTCCAGAATCTTTTACAAAAGCATTTCGGAAAATTCATGGTATCAGTCCATCAGAAGCTAAGAAAAATAGTCAATCCTTGAAGGCTTATCCAAAACTCTCTTTTCAAATTCAGTTAAAGGGTGATGTGGAAATGGATTACAAGATTGTGGAAAAAGACGTATTTACTGTTGTAGGGAAAAGTATTCGTACAACCACAATAGGCGGAGAGAACAACCGAAAGATAGCTGCTTTCTGGGATGAATCGAAACAGAATGGATTCACAGGAGAGCTTGCTAAAAACTGTGGCTCCCTTGGATTAATCGGAATTAGCATGGATTTTGACAAACAACAAGAAAATCTAACCTACTTAATCGGTGCAGAAAAAAATATTGAACAAACCCCATTTGACTGGGAAGAAAGACAAATTCCTTCTGCAACCTGGGCAGTTTTTCCAGTTTACGGAGCAATGCCCGATGCAATGCCAAGGGCATGGGAGAGGATCTTTTTTGAATGGTTTCCAGCAACTAGGTATGAGCATACTGGTGGACCAGAAATGGAGGTATACGTAAGTGATGCTGACCCTTCTTTAGAGGATTATTATAGTGAGATATGGATACCGATTAAAAAGAAATGAAAAAAGGTACATGGACAGTCTCTGTTTATGTTATTTAACTTAGTTAAGCTAGTTAATAGAAGCTACACAATTATTCCATTCTAGGCGCGTTTCTTAAGAAAAGCGCCTTTTCATTTATGAGCCAAATTGTTAATACTTTATTATTCTGGTGGATTTTTATCCGTTTATTGCGTAAAATCTTATACTTCTCCATCTAAAAATAGGGAAGAATGAATCCAATAATAAACAATACAATAAGTCTGCTTAATAAAAGTAAATATCTACCTTTAGAGTTAGCTCTCGTCAGAAAGATATAAAATCCTACACCAAATAAGAATGAAAAGATAGTATAGAACCTACCTTCAACAAATAAATATAAAAATCGTTGATAACTCGCATCAATAGTATGATTTTCTGGTAACTCAACGCATTTACCAAAGTAATTCCTAATAATGTGAATTCTCGAATATAATCTAATTCATTGATTGTTCGCCTAATAAATTTTTTCCATGCTGTAATAAAATCTCCTTTTTTCACATTTTCTCAGAGGACTTATCGGATTATACATACAATTTCTTAATCTTTTAATGCAAATTTTTAAGATTTATAGAGTTTATTTTGTATATACTTAAGAAATTATGAATACGTCTGTAGATTTATGGATTTAAAAAAATATATAGATTAATATGTTGGATAAGTAAGGAGAGATAAAAAAATATTATCAATTTCGGTTTTAACTTTGTTTTTTAGGGAGTATTCTAACAGGATGTAGTTTTGCTAATAAAATTATTAACGAGACTTATTATGTAAAGATTACTGATCCTGGAAAAAAGAAAATGGTGAAATTAACTACGATTTAATAGGATTAGTGAAGATGGAGACACCATGAAAGCAAGAAATTACAAAGGGGTTAAAAATTGAATTATTTTATTGATTTTACTTTATTATTATTGATTTACTTTCTGTTCTTTTATAAAAAGTGGATAAATGAATCTAAACAGGTGTTTGTAATTAAGACACTTATGTACCTTTATGTTGTAATGGTTTTATTTGTAACACTAATGCCATTTACATTACCATTTGGTGGAACAAATAATCTATTTATGCAAACAGCTAATTTAATTCCTTTTAGAGATTTAATATTGAATCATGATAGAGCTGTTAGGGAAATCATACTAAACATTATTATGATGACGCCTTTTGGATTCTTATATCCAATTATAAAGAGGAAGGGTGTCTTGGGTACAATTGTTATAACCTTTCTATTTAGTTTAACTATTGAATGTTCCCAACTATTAAGTGCATGGTGGGGTGGTATATATTCTAGAAATTTTGATGTAACTGATTTGATTACTAATACAATTGGAGGATTAATAGGTTATTATATTTTCATTACTTTAAGACCAACTCTTTACAAAGTATTAGATGACTGATTTTTAAAAATTTGAGTTTTAGCGCAAATTACCGCCTAAAGTGACACACTATGAAGTAACATAAGTAGTTTAAATTTGATAGATAAGAATCCGTTTTGAACAAATTTTTTTCAAAATGGATTCTTTTTCTTTATTGTATGAAACTAGTTTAAGAAGGTGCTTTTTATCAAACTTTATTTTAAAGCTACTGTGTACTGAAAGCAGATTTAATGGCTGTAGTTTTGAGCAAATTACAATGGATAGTTTACCAGGAGAATAAAACTTTAAATTCGAAGCCTAATAAGAAAATGGCCATTATTAAGCAATTAAGGTTTACATAACAACTGAAAAAAAAGCATTAACCGAAAGGATAAATCCTTATCGTTAATGCCTTTTATTTTCACTTAGCTTAAATGGATCTTTTATAAGCATTCATTGTCGAAGTATATTGGAATACTTTAGGGTTGACTAGTCCCTCACGTAAATCCATCATCCCTAATTCTCCCATTCTATTCAGTAAAGGAATCAACCAACTACCACTTGGTGCACCTTGTAACACTTTAATTTGATTGGATGATAATTCTGAAACTTTATTAACGTCAATTGGTTCTTTGGCATTTTCTATCGTTTCTTGAAAAGCTTTCGTATCAACTTTATACATATTTTCGCCAACTTGTTCAGTAAAACCTTTGTATCCGTAAGCTCCTCGAAGTATAAATAGCCTTATACTCATATCTTCCATAGAAACCATTTTTAAATACACCTCTCTTCAATGGATTCTTAAATTATAAATGTGGAATATTTAAAGTTCTTTCAATGGTGTTCCAAGGGTAACTATGTGAAGTAGAACTAAACTTATATAATGCAGAAGTTCCACTTGGAATTTTTAAGTCTGAATTAAAAGTTACTGTGTAATAATACCCATCTATAATTCTGTCATTATTAAAATCTAAGGAAGCAACATTAATTTTATAATCGCGATTTTGATAAGTAATTCGCTCATCATCTAACCATTGATTATCACTTCCATAACCAACTTGCATCACTCCTATGGAAACTTTGCCTGAAACTGCATGAGAAGTTTGCGTGCGAAGATCCTCAGTATATTCATTGCTTGTTCCAACTTGTGATGCTATTTGATCAATGTAGAGAGCTGTTAATGGTGGCGCTGGACCTCTTAGAACTGGACTATTTTTTACTTCTTCTTTAATTTTAGTAGCCTCATCTGAAGTTACTAATGTAATTGTCCAATCAGGATGTTCTGTTTTTAGATTTTCAATTAATGGATCTACTTCAATCATATCTTTTTCTACTTCTGAAGCTTCAGCTGTATTTAGCCCCAACAAACCACTTGTTATAATTCCAACAGCTAGTAAATATTTCTTCATATACAACTTCTCCTTTTACATTATTTGTAACACATTATAATTATCGGATAAAAAATAGAATACTTAACAATATTTAACAAAATTTATAATTGATTATTTAAATAAACTTATTATCACTTCACAAAATATGAACAAAGTCGTAATCATGCACTTTCAAAGTGTTCAATTTAAGTTGTTTAATAATGAAAATAGAAAATACATATAGAGGTGCTATGAGTGTATGATAATTGGTGTCACTTTAGGATTTATTTCGCACATATAACTTTAAAACCTAACTACCTTCACATGAGAAGATTGCTAGGTTTCTTAATTATTTATATCCAGGTTTTTGTGTACCATTAATTTGAAAAAACGAAACAAAAGGTCGGTTTCGCTTGTTTAATAGATAAAAATTAGCTTTGTGCGTTAAAAAGTATTTACTTCCGTATGTTATTCATTTACATTAAATAAATAAGCATTTATTTATTTAATGTATTGTGAGGGATGAAAATGGCAAGAACAGTCAACAATCAACAGCGGCTAGAGAAGCGAAATATCATATTAAAAGAAGCAAAAAGGCAATTTCCAAGTGAGGGGTTTTCTAAGACTACCCTTTCTAGTATAGGACAGGCAATAGGTATTAATCCTGCTACGATTTTACTGTATTTTCCTAGCAAAGAGGACTTGTTTGAGAATACCGTTAAAGAAGCATTTCAAGAGACTAGGAATGGACAACTTTATTTACCAGAAAGCTTAGAACTGTCAGAACAATTAGAGCAGATGGTGAGGCATCATGTGAAGCACTATCGTGAAGATCCATCAAACCTACGAATTTTACAATATTTATTTTCTCAATCTGGTAGGTTTCCAGAGCTAGAGCAAGAAGCAGTTTCAATCACTTATGAGTTTGTGGAGAGAATGACTGGATTGTTGAAGAAGCGCTCTAGTTTAAATGAAACCGAACAAGATCTTCGTGATAAAACGTGGGCTTATTTATCTTTCCTAAGTGGATTTACGATGATTATGCTTGAGCCTGAAAAATATCCATTATGGGAGGGAATTGTTAAACAAGGAGTTAAGCTAATTGAAACATAGAGGAGTTAAAATACATGATCCATAACGAAGTCAAGAAGGTAATGATGCTCTATAGTAGCAAGCTGAACGAAATGTTTCCAAATCAAATTCTTGGTGTCTATTTATATGGTTCAACCGTTATAGGTGCCTTTCATTCTGAAAGCAGTGATATTGATTTTGTTACAGTATTTAGTCGAGAAGTGACAGACAAAGAGGTGAAAAAACTATCGTATCTTCATAAGAAGCTTAGAACTGAAAATCCATTGATCAAAAAGTTCGAATGTGAGTACTTATCCTTGGATGAGCAAAATCAATTACATTTACATAGATCTTTCCCGTTTTTTAACGGTACAAAGTGTAAGGGGAAAAGAAAGCTTATGAAAATTGCCGTTTATCAGCTTGTTCATGATTCATATGCTGTTTACGGTCCGAATTTTTCTACTTATTACTCAAATATAGATTGGAAGGATGTTATGCAGGAGATGGAGTACAATCTTAACCACTATATAGCGAGTAAAGCTTCCCGAAGCTATTTGTTTTTATTCGATTCTTGGATTGAGTTCATTGTATTAACCTTATGTCGAGTGTACTATACTTTGAAAACAGGAAAGATTACATCAAAAGAACTGGCCTGTGCAGAAGTGATTAAGGACTTTGATTTAAGGTATTCTGACATTCTTTATGAGGCACTTAGAATTAGAGGGAGAGTTCAAGCTAAGTCCAATTATAAAAATCGTTGGGAACGAAAGAATGCAACGATCCATTTTATAAATTCTTTAAGAGAGTATTGTAATCAAGCTTTTTTATCTAGATAAATATGGAATTGATCCTGCTTTTTTTCACAAAAGTCAATTTCATTAATCTTGCTGCTTTAACTAAACTGCCAAATAGTTTAAGTGTAAATCTTCACAATATCCAATTTGCTTTAAAACAAATATGCCCCATTGCTAAACAAAATTAAAAAAGCACACATTTAATAAATAGGTTATTTATTTGTTCCAAAACTCTTGTTTTTTGGTATTTTTTTCATTACTCAAATCGCTCATCTCACTTTTGATGGTATTCTCAAGTTTAGCGGAGGTAATTTTTATACGAACCTTTTATAGAGAACGTATGTTTGCGTCTTTTCTATAAATTTTGTATAATAAACTAGAAGTGAAAGATTATGGAGGAGTTTTGATGTATCGACAAGTTGATGATTTTTTAAAGGATTGGGCAGTGGCTGTGGAAGGGACATTGCAAGTATTACAAGCCGTAACAGATGACAAATTAGGACAAAATATTTTGGAAGGGCATAGTACACTTGGTTGGTTAGGCTGGCATTTAGTAGAAACAACAGGTTATTTTAGCCATTTAGCAGGTTTAACTGTACCAATGATTGGTCAAGATGAACCAGTTCCAGCGACAGCAAGAGAAATTATAGCAGCTTACGGAAAAGCAGCAGAGGCGGTCAAGGAAGAGGTAGCTAAGCTATCAGATGTGGACTTGCTAACAGAAACAGGCATTGCGAGTGTGGCAACAAAAGGTGCATTATTGCGTTTCTTAATTGACCACCAAACACATCACCGCGGCCAAATGATGGTGCTATTACGTCAAGCAGGCTTACCAGTTCCCCCTGTGATGGGCCCAACAAAAGAAAATGCCCTCCTGGGTAGTATTACTTAAAGTTAGAGTTTTTAATATGCAGCTAATTGGTTGGTTTGTGTTTGGTATTGTACTGGACTCGAGCCAACCAATAAAAAGTCCAAGAAACGCCCCAGCGAGGAAGTAAACAAATTTCCCTTCACGTCATCGTTTTTCTTTTCCCCATCATCCCCACTGTAATATAAAAAGAAACTAAACTAGAGGTAGGTGTGTACATGATCCAATTAACAAACCGTCAGGCACGGCAATTTCTGTTGTTGAAACACGGACTTTTGGACGATTATAAATTTAGCGGGAAGCAGGGCGTACTGGATTTTGCTCGGCAGGTTGGTTGTATTCAATACGACCCCATTGATGTTTGCGGAAAAAACGCCGAATTGGTGTTACAGTCGCGAATCAAAGGATTTACTAAGGGAATGCTGGCCGATTTGCTGTATGAGGATAGAAGCCTTGTCGATTATCCCGACAAGAATCTGGCCATTATCCCTGTTGAGGACTGGCCGTATTTTGAGCGATACAGGCAGGCTGCCCGACAACATGCCGAACGCTATCCCGAAATGGAAGCGTTGACAGCTCAAGTACTAGCTCATATCCAAAATCAAGGTGCACTATGTTCGGATGATTTAAAATTGGATGGAGATTTCTCTTGGCAATCGGCCATCCATTGGAGCAGTGGAAACAATTCATCTCGTTCAGTCCTGGAACAGATGTACTCGACGGGTGAGTTGATTATCCATCATAAAAAAGGAACGCGTAAATATTACGATATAGCCAAGAAGTACATACAGCCAAATCTACTGAATGCATCAGAGCCGCTGGTTGATGAACTTGAACATTATAAGTGGCGGGTACTACGTCGAATCGGCTCTGTTGGTCTCTTATGGAATCGTGCGTCAGATGCATGGTTGAATATTTGGGGGCTGAAAGCAGCACAACGCAAAGAGGTTTTCCGCCAGCTATTACACGAAACTCGCATTGTTGCTGTTGCCGTGGAGCAAATGAAGGATATGCTGTACTGCCTCGCGGAGGATTTACCGCTTATTGAAGCCGTTCTGCAAAATCAGGAACCGAAATTGCGTTGCGAGCTTATTGCTCCACTAGATAATTTCATTTGGGACAGAAAACTTATCAACGAATTGTTTGACTTTGATTACACCTGGGAGATTTACACGCCTGCAATCAAACGAAAATTTGGCTATTATGTGCTGCCTCTGTTATATGGAGAGAGCTTCATTGGACGAGCGGAGATTATCGCGGAGAGAAAAACTGAAACACTCCTTGTTAAAAATATCTGGTACGAGAACGGTGTGAAGCAAACAGTACAATTGCGAACAGCTTTGAACAGTTGTTTCCAAAGGTTTGCACTATTCAATGGGTGTGAGACAATTTCGGCAGATTCTTTGAACTAATATTTCCTATATTTGTAGGGATAATAAAGTTGTTTACTTTTGAAGTAAAATTCAAGTGAAGGTATAAATAAAACCTTTAAAGAATTGCTTGAAAAGGGAGTTTCTTTTATCGACCAACCACATGTTGTTGCGAAAATGGGAAATACAAAAAAACGGCATGACTTTCTTTAAAGATAATATAAAGGTGGTATAAAGGAAAATGGTGATGATAGAACAATATGGACACTAAAAAAAATATTGAAAATATTAGCCTATTAAAAGAGAAAATTTCTAATTGTCATAAATTGAGTGATGAAGAGCTGTTTCTTGCTGTAAAAGAGTTTGAGAAAACACCCAGGTTAGAGGTTTCAATTTATTATCAAGATTTATTTAATGATCTGAAGTTTTCTAAAACCCTTCTTGATATCTATAATAACCATAAGGAAAATACTAAACTTGTAGTTCTGCTTGTTTCAGCAATTGGGAATATGATTCAGAGATATGATCTTCCGGAAACAAAGGAGATTTACGAATTCATGTTGGAAAATTCGGATAAAAGTAACATAGGACCTTATGTCGCGATATTCCTACCTAGATTAAAACATTTTGAAAATTATGATAAAAAGTGGGAATATTTTATGAATGTCAAAAAAATGTCCCCCAAAAAAGTAGCCGAAAGTTCTTTTGAAAATATAATGGATTTGTATTTAGAAAAAATTCCGGAACAATATAAAAATGAGGCCATAGAATATTTTAACAAAAAATCAGAAGAGTCTAATAATGAATATGGCAAACAATATTATCAAGATATCATCAATAAAATCAAGAGTTAATATCAACGAGAACTGGGCAAGTTGACGTTTTCAGTGGGATTACCGTAACATCGCCGTAGGATAGCAAGCGGTGAGAAAGTGGAATCTTGTTTTCAGCCTGTGCTGTTCCTATCTGACAATTGAAGCCTGTTTGGCATGGTGTCATAATATTCTCACCAAGCGGATTCAAAATTCTTTAGTCATAATTGACTAATACTTGATAAACTTACAACTAACCTTCAACTCTTAGAACGCTTGTTTTGCCTGTATTGGGCGACAAGTGTTTTTTTACGTCTAAAGACCTGTATCAGAAAAGTACTGGATATCTTCAGCAAAGTAATCCATATTTACTGTCATTTTAGAAACTTAAAGGCATTGTTAGTGCCTATATTTAGCGGTTTGAGTGGGGGTTAGTTAAGAACCAGCCCCACTTTCAATAGCACGGTCAAACGTGTCAATAATTTTATCTTCCATTTCTCTTAGTACATGCCTGTATGTTGTATGGATTATTTCAGGCGTATTCCTTAATCGTTTGGCAATGGCTTTCATAGGAATATCATTATTCATCAAAATTGTAGCGTGTGTCGTCATCCGTGTATAGAACAGTAGCGTGGAAAATGTTCGTTCCCGCTATGATAATATTGTGTCTATACGCAAATATTAGGAAATAAACTTTTACTGGACTTAAGTCGGAGAAAATATCCGTCTTCAGGTGGTTTTTCCATTTACCGATTTCCATTATCCTTTAACTGAATCTAATAGGGTTAGGAAGGAAAGATCATTAGAAAAAAATTGTTGTTTTCACACAGAACTTTAGGAGGACTTTATTTGAAAAATAATTTTATATTGAAAACTATTTTTTGCATGATGGTCTTGTTCATTTTAGGTATGATAGGAAGTTCTAATGTTCCTATTTCCGCCAAAGTACCCAATATAGAAAGAACGCCCTCAGGTATCCCACTGTCAGAATTAGATAAGGAAATTGATCATTTTGTTAAGCCTTTTATTGGCAGTTCTGTTCCAGGGGCTGCAATCGTAATAACGAAAGATAATAAGATTGTTTTTTCAAAAGGCTATGGATATGGGAATGTAGCTGATAAAACTCACGTTGATCCAGCAAAAACCGTATTTGAGTATGGTTCTATTAACAAAACTTTTGTGTGGACAGCAGTCATGCAACTTGTTGAGCAAGGCAAGATAGAGCTTGATCGGGATATTAAGGCTTATCTGCCACCATCCTTTTCTGCCAAACTTAAATATGACAAACCCATTACAATGCTACATATTATGAACCATACTGCAGGATTTGAGGATTATATGTTTGAAGCGGCAGTCCAATCACCAGATAAGTTGATCTCTTTACCTGAAGCATTAATAGCTGGTGAGCCCAACCAAACCTTTGAGCCAGGGACTGTTATTTCTTATTCCAATTTTGCCACAGCTCTTGCTGCCTATGTAGTAGAGTGCGTGAGTGGCCAAATGTTTTCGGATTATGAGATGAACCAAATCTTGGTGCCATTAGAAATGCAGCATACTTCTGGACATCCTGCCTTACTAGATCATCAGGATTTATCTGGTAACAAGGCTATCGGATATAGTTCTTCCGAAAATGGAGGATTTAAGGTAGGAGATTGGACCTATATCCCGCTATATCCGTCTGGAGGAATAAACGGCACGGCTGAGGACTTGGCTCAGTTCTCTATGGCATTAGCAACAACCGATGCAACCCCATTATTTTCTAATCCAAATACGTTACAAACGATGTTTAAGCAGAGCTATTCACCGCATAAGGGAATCCGTTCTATCGCACATGGTTTTTGGGAAATAAGAAGCCAACCACGTGTACTTGCACATGATGGAAATACATTGAATTTCTCTAGTAATCTTGCGATAGTTCCTGAGGAAAAGTTAAGTATTATTGTACTCACTAATATGGCCTCAGAAGGCGATATTACCAACGGAATTGTGAATATGCTGATTGGAGAGGATAAACAGAATCATCTACCTACACAGAATCATTTGCCAACTTTTAATGAAGTGATAGGTCAATATGTATTTGCACGTAATTCACATTCAACCATACATGAGATTCTAGGCAATCTAACGCCAATAGAAGCAAAGGTAAGTGGTGAGAATGAGTTGACCTTGAATATAGGAGAGATGACAGCAACCTATCAACAAATCTCACCTTATTTATTTAAATTATACCAGACAGAGTACGCATCATTTAAGGAAATGGCACCCGTTCTTTATATCGATAAACAAGATGGGAAACTGATAAGATTGACTACTGGACAATCAATGGATATGATTCCGGTTAAAGCAAGCCGTACTACCCCCATGTTAATCATGTATATGATTATCGCTATTACGTCAATTGTATTTTTCCTTATTACACCACTTGTATTAGGTATTCGGCATTTGGTTAGAAAATTGGACAAAGGGAAAATCTCACCGATTCATGCTTGGGCAAATGCCTTCTTATTATGTGGTTCGGCAATCTCTCTTAACTTCATATTTATCTTGGTACGTAGTACGTCTGATGTCTATATAACGGCTACAGAAATTAATATCAGTATCATGTTAAATTGGATACTCGCTATCCTTTCACTGGCCTTTATCATTCTTCATTTACGAAAAGTCCGAAAAACTGCTTTAACATTGACAAAGACTCATGTTGTGTTTGTTATTTCAACTGGATTGTTACTATTTGCTTTCATTGCATTACTAATAGATTGGAACTTCTTTCACTTTGTTCCCTAACCATCAAACACTTAACTATCTTAAATACTCTTCCAAAGAAAGAAGAAATTTAATAAAGAAAGGGTAAGGAGATAAAAAATAGGTCTTCTTAATTTCAAAAAAATTGAAATATTTAAAAATGGGAGGAGTACTTTCTAATTCAAAATTTTATAGTTATTCCCATCCTAGAGTGAGCCATCTATAAAGCAGGCTAACAAGACCTTAGCTTATTACCTTTATGGAATAAAGTATGTATACTTATTGAAGTAATGGAGGGCTTTAGTTAAACAAGAAATATGCTTATGATCTTCCACAATCGAGCCAGATTGTTGAGTAACGTCCTTTAAGTAGTTTGGGTATTTATGGTAAAATTCGAGTGAGTGATGGAGTAATGTACTTAAACTATAGTGCAGGAAAGTTTAATAAGTGTAAATACACAATGGGGGAAATTTATGATTAAAGAGGAATTTTTAAAGAACGTAAAATCATTGATAAAAATGCACTCTGACGGATTACTTGGAGGGGAAGTAATGCCAGAAGATGTTCTAATTGGTGTTGTTAAGGAAGATGATTTAATGGATGTTTTAACATTGGCTATGGCTTTGAACTATCAAAGAAATTCATATAAATTGTGGGAAGCAGTTTTAAAAGCATATCAAGATGAAGAAACAAAATGGATTTTCAACACGAAGGTAGTTGCTAATTGTAATATAGATATTTTACGAGATGCTTTACTTCTGCATCGTGTAGCATTACAACCTAATCGACATCCAGAAATTTGGCAGCGAGTAGCAAAAGGAATTATGAATTCTTCTGAAGAAGGGAATGTTCAAGGTCTTATTGAATCTGTTCACTTTGATATTCTTCCTTTAAAAGAATTAATGCAAGGTACTCGAAAAGCAGATTTCCCTTATTTATCTGGACCGAAAATTTTTAATTACTGGCTTTATGTCTTGGAAAGTTACACCAATATTTCTTGGAGTTCTCGTGAACTTATCACAATAGCACCAGATACTCACATCTTGAAGGCTACGGTTAGATTAGGTTTATGTTCCGAGGAAATATTAAATGGTGGAGCAGATGATAGAAAAGTTGTTGCAGACGCCTGGGGGACTGTACTTAAAGGAACAGGATTAGCACCAATTGATGTCCATACTCCATTATGGCTTTGGTCTCGTGCTGGATTTCCTTCATTATTAGAATTTCAAAGATAATTTTTAAAATCTCTTGAAGTAATGGGGCTTTAGGTTAATAAGTAAAAAACAGTAATCATTATCTTGATATTCCACAATCGGGCGCTTTTCTGTAATAAGGAAAGCGTCTTTATTCATGGAAAGGGCCAGATTGTGACATAACAATACACTTCACAATTGGGTATTAATGTTAAAATATAAAAAGTTATGAAATAATGAACTAAAACTAAAGTCTGTCTTCAATTGAGGGGGAACTACGTTGAAAATTATTAAAATAATGCTTGCTTTAATTGTAGTAGCGATTTCAATGTACGGATTAATGACAAAGGATTTTTCATATGGTCCAATATCATCTTTATTGCTTGGATTTCTCTTTGCAATTATGGGAATTGAAGAATATAAAATGAAAGGAAAAAATGGTTGGGGAATGTTTCTTATAATAGGATCTTTGTTAATTATTGTGATGGCTCTTTTTAGTTTTTAATTATGTTTGAGTGGCATTAACAACTAATGGAGTACTAATGAACAATTCGAAAACATTGTAAGTTGTTATTCTACAATTGAGCACAATTCTTGTACATGGAATTGTGTCTTCTTTAGTTATGTGGTATTTCTTACTTACTTGAAACAAATTGTACAGTAAATCAAAATGAAGAGTCTAATGAAATAAAGCTAAAATTTTTAAAAAGCAATTACGATAACAAGTCCCCAGATGATATATTGGTATTCGTAATATAAGATAAGGAGTAAAACTATGAATGAATTTAATAAAACGTTGACATTTGTAAATGAATTACTTTATGAACCTAATCATTTAACTATAAAAAACATCCGAGAGGAATCCCAAAATTCTGATTATGGGGCTGTGGTATTTCAGTTAAATTCTAAATCTGTAAGATTTAGAGTCGCAAAAATAACACCTAACAAGGTGGGACAGTTTGTTTCCTTTTGGGAAAAGGATGAAGCTAATAAAAATCAAGCATTCTCATATGATAATGCCACTGATTTACTGGTAATAAACACTTTTAATAATACTGGTGATTTTGGCCAATTTGTTTTTCCAAAAGAAGTTCTTTTAAAACAAAACATCCTTAAAACGGCTAATACAAAGGGGAAAATGGCTATTAGAGTTTATCCTAGTTGGGATACTCCCACCAGCAAACAAGCAATAGCAACTAAAAAGTGGCAATCACCATATTTTGTTAAAATGGAAGCTACTACTAGTTTATCAATTCATGAGCTATTAAAATTATACTCCTTCTAAAATTAGATATCATTAACTGTGTCATTCAAATATTTACTGTACATTTCGAGGGCATATGCAGTAGCTCATTCCACAATTGGGCGCAATTCTTTAATAAAGAATACGTCTTTTTCCATTAAAGGGCCATTTAACGGAATAAATCATGTTAAAATTGAATCAATTAAAAAGCGAAGGTGGGAGGGTTCTAATAATATGAACCCTCACAATCGATTTTTCCTTATTTTTACAAGGGTCTTTTTGTGGTATTAATATATATTTGAAACTAAATGGTTAAAGTAGTCGTATAAGGTATTATAGATTAGAGGAGGTCGGAAAAATGGATTATACTAAAATCTATAATGAGGAACTGATTGCCTTAGTAAAAGAGAAAATAAAGTCCGTCGGTGAAATTAAAGCGGTGAAGTTTGTGAGAGAACAAACAGATATGTCTTTAATACAGGCAAAAAAATTTGTAGATTTTTGTAAAGAATAGACATAAAAATTAGAGTCACTAAACTGTGGCTCTAATTTTTATTAAAAGTATCTTCAATAGTCATTGAATTACTAAATAATAAACTTCGACAGACGTAAACTACGATATGTTTCTGTCATTTTTTTGTGCTTTCATTCCTATGACTATCAATGTTTTAAACGTGAATGTAGTCCGTTCCCAATAAAAAATGGTTTAAAAAAAGAAAAAGAGATTTTATTAAACGAGAAAATTGTTAGTATATATACTACCTAAAATAGATATAGAAATATATGAGAAAACGCTATTAATAATAAAAAATAGTTATTCAACAATTGGGCGCGATACTGTAATAAGGATCAGCGCTTATTTTCATTAAAGGGCATATTATTGAATAACAACCTTTCAAATCGTTATCAAACGAGCGTTTGGGAACAATTTGATTACAACTTATGTCTATATTGTAAAAGGGAGGTATCATTATGTGGTTAATATTAGGTCTTATTGCTATAGTAGCAACTTTTATAAATCTTTATATGTATACAACAGGTAAAGATTATAAACTTGCGATGGCAATAGGGTTATCATTTACAGCATTGACACTCTGTGCAGAACATAGCCTTGTATCTAATTGGGTAAAAGTTGAAGATTGGGTGGCTTTATTGGATGTTGTACCTACTATGGAAAAGGCATTATGGTTTCTAGTAATTGTTTCTATTTTTCTAAATGTAGCACCTTTACTTTTAGAATTAAAAAATAAAGGCTCTGTTAAAGGTAATTGTTGATATTTGATAAATGTCAGGATTCAACGTGGAATGAAGCCTCGTAAAAGAGGTGAGAAATCTAAACATAGGGGAATAAGCAAAGAACAAGTCTGTGTTCTCGTTGCCAGAGACCGAACCAATGCAACTGTCTCAAAAGTTGCTTGTATGGGGCGTATTGTTAAAACAAAAGGTTCTAAATTGTCTAATGAAAACGTGCTTGTAACTTGGAGAGCGTATAAAACCAATGCCAAAGAAAAGGGCTTAGAGTATTATCTGATTAAATCAAACGATGGAAAGCACATTATTAAAGGCTTGTATCACATCCAAAATGTCAACGGTTTCCATTCTTGCTTAAAAACAATGGATAGGTCGTTTTAAAGGTGTAGCTACGAAATATCTTGATAATTACCTTGTTTGGTTCTTATTTGTCGATAGTCGCAGTAACGAAAATATCAATCAGCATAATAAAGATTTTTATTATCATCATTAGTATTTGAAATGATTGACACCTACGATAGTTTGAGACTATCAAAATTTAGTGTGTAGTCCTTATTTAAAATAGAAAATTACGAAGATTCGTCAAGTTATTACATTTACTATTACATTTGAAACAAAAAATGAAAGGAGGTAATATATTGAAACAATATAAAGAGTTTTATCCAATCATTTTAACTTTAGTTTTGTTCTTAGTTGCATTATTTATTTTCTTTGTATTTAGGTCTCCGAATATAAATCTATGGATTCCAATTTTCTTATATGTTTTGATAGACATTGGATTTATTGTGTCGTTAATTTTAGGGATCAAGTCTAAAAATATAACTGTAAAGGTGTTCAGTATTCTTTCAAACATTACATTTATGATACCGTTATCAATATTTATATTTCTGTTACTGTTGGCAAATGGAATTTCTGGACCATAAATCAAGGAAACTCGTTAGGGCTTCCTTAATTCGATTTTAGCTACAACAAAACTAGCTTCAGTTCAAAAAACATAGGCGCCGACATCTTACTTTCGTAAAATGCTAGCACCTATGTTGAGAAATGGTTTTTCCCAACCTCTATCAAATTTCCATACCGCTAATTAAAAGCCCTTTGCAGCTTCCTTCAAGCCGAGTACGACGTCTAATTGCTCCTCATACTTATCTTGCGTTGTATACTTACGATTCAATTCAATATGTGCTAGCATTTTCTCCACTAGCTTTGTATACGAAAAATCCGGTTGCTCAAAAATATTAATATAACCCGGCTCATCTCGGTGTCGAATACGCCAATGCCCATTCCCATCCTGATACGCATTCGCTATAATTTCCTGTACCGCCACCTGCGTAAACATAACTATGTGTTCCTTCATCGATAGCCCACTCATATAGCTTTTCACCGACTGTGGTGCATCCTCTGGGAAAATCCCATTATCCATATTCGCCTCTGCTGCCTGAGCCTCTGCCGCCGCATTCACTCTCTCTAGCGACCCTTGATGACCACTTAGCTCTTTCATATAACGCTCATGACCAATCAAATCGCCCTGCCTGAAAGCGACAATCGCCTTATGCTCGAGTTCAATCATTTCTTTAAACGATAACTCGCGTACTTCCTCATTCTGACTATTATTACGCTGCTCTGCTGCCTGCTGTGTCACAACAAGTAGATTACCAAAATTCGCATCGTATCCTTGCTTCGCCACCTGCGGATAAATATTCATTACCCCACCTTGTACCGCCTGCATCTTCATCCATTCACACCTACCAATAATATATTAATTATTATATACATCGACAAACACACAATAATTTCCATATGAATTAGTAATCCTTTTTAAAGAATTTAGTGATTAAATTTATTTGTTTTATACAACCCAAATACAAATAACGTTCCCAAATCAAAGTTTGGAAACTCATTAAAAGGCCACGAATGCTGTTAAAACAGTGTTTTGTGGCTTTTTGTATGAACAGTATCTAGACAATTTTTTAACGATGAAATCTGCATTTTCAACCGGCTCCTCAACTTCAACTAATAGGGCTTAAGTTGATTAAGCATCTCTGTTCTTCTTCCACTCCCATGAAAATAAAATCTCTGGGACTACAAACGCGACCTTTATATTTAAAAAAATGGTAGCGCCTAACTTCATACATTATTACTCCTGATACTTTCGGACTTATTCAAAATGATTATCATCAAGGAAACTTAATTATTAATGAGGAAGGTAGTATAACTACAATTGATTTTGATGACTGCTCATTTAATTGGTATGCTCAAGATATTGCAGTAGCTTTCTATTATACAAATCCCCTTTTTATGGATACTGGTATTTTAGAAGGATGGCAAGGATACACCTTACAAAGCTTAAAAGACAAAATCAGATATCAAGTACCATATGCAGGTATTAACGATTTTTCTATTTTTTTATAGGTAGTTTCAACATGCACATTACATTTTGTTGATACACTTATTCATAATGAGGATATTTCGAAGAGAACGAGAAACTTTCATTAGAGAATGACTATAAGAGTATAGGATTGATAAATATCTTAGTTATTCCATTAAAGGGCACGATACTGTAATAAGAATCAGCGTTTATTTTCATTAAAGGGCCATTTAATTGAATAAATGAATATCTGCATCTGTTATAAAGATGCATTTTTTTGAAAATGTTGTAACGAAATCAATAATTTTGTGATACATAGTTGAATGGCCAGACGGAAAAGGGAGGGTGGCAGTGGATAAGGACAATATATACCAAGATTATGGGGATTTTATTTTTAAATACTTGTTAACTTTGACAAACAACCTTGATTTAGCAGAGGAGCTAACTCAAGAAACATTTTATCAAGCGATTAAATCCATTAATAACTTTCACGATAATGGTAAAGCCAAGTTTTCTACGTGGCTCTGTGCAATTGCTAAAAACGTATGGCTGCAAGAATTAAACCATAAAAATAAAAACCAACAATTGAAAGACTCAATAAAAAATGAAAGCACAACATTTTACGACTTGGAAGATGAGTATTTAAAAAACGAGGATAAAGTTATGTTTTTTAAAAAGGCTCATCAACTCAGTGAGGATAAACGAGAAATACTTTATTTAAGATTGTTGGGTGACTTATCGTTCAAAGAAATTGGTTCAATTTTTGAAAGGACAGAAAACTGGGCAAGAGTGACTTTTTATAGAGCAAAACTTGAAATCAGAAAGGATGAGTAAGGTTATGAAACATAGTGTATTTAAGGATTTGGCTCCTGCTTATATTGATAAATTAACAAGTGAAGAAACAAACGAACAGATAGAAAAACATATGAATCAATGTGAAGAATGCCGAAATTATTTAAACAAAATGAAGGGAGATTTATTTTCAGAAGATGAAAATGAGAGAAGAAAGGATAAAAGGAACATTGATTATTTCAAAAAGGTACGCTCCAAAAATAGAAAAAAGATTTTAGTTATCGTCTCATCACTACTAGCAATGTTTCTTGTTCTGATAACTGCTTATTACTTTGTGTTCGTAAATATGTGGCAAGCAACTTCCAGTGATGTTGAAACAAACATTCAGAATCAAGGAACAATGGCTACACTCTTATTCAAAGCAAAAAAGGACAATCATTATATAATTTTAACAGATGCAAAAACGGCTGAGGGATATACACATACTATATTTGTATATGAAAAAAGAAACGATTTCTCTTCTCCAGCGAAACTCTTAAAAGATGGGAGTGGCATTACTTTCACATTTGAAGATGAAAACACATTATTACTGTACAATGGGAAGAAGAAGAAACTAACGGATGAGGATAAGATAACTATACAATATAAAGATAAAACCGATGTAATACCCATAAAAGATTTATATGATAAAGGTAACGATGCTGAATGATTTAAAAATGGGATAGAAGTTATATTGCAAAAGGGCGCTATTGTTGAATAAGCTGTTCTGTTCTTCTTGAATTCAAGGAGTCAAGGATTGTTAAGTAAATAAGAACAAAGTAAAAGCGGTCCTCCACCAGATTAGATAGTGGAAGGCCGCCTTTTATTATAAACACAGTGACCATTTATGGTTGGTTACATCTGAACTAAAAGATCTATTTAGCTTATGAAGCTTTACCAATGATTTCATAATTAAACTCACAATGTCATTACAATTTGTTATTAAGATTTGATATGTATGATGAAATGATGGAGAAATTGATGAAGAACAACTGAAAAATCGATAATTTTGAAAATACATTAATTCAAAAGGTTGTCAGAACTAAGCCTGTTATTCACTTGTTTTGAGCCTTTGTCTTTGTAATGCCAGATTTTTTAATCTGTCATTTTACTCTTTATCTGAATTTTGGGTTTTGTCATAAAATATAACAAGAAATCGTTGGCTGATCTGAGTTAATTGACATGAGTGATAATTGATTAAATAGCTGTAGTATCCCAAAATATACTAATTCCAAAAGCTACTACTACTCCAGCAAAAATCCAACCCATAGCATATTATCCTTTAGACAAATAATTCAATCAAAATCGCTCATAATAATGAAAAGGACGTGATGACTATTCTAAATGAGAAGAAGATATCAAAGTTAAAAAATATGTTAATTGAGCAAAAATACTCGCTCCAACGAAGAATGGATACAGATGATGAATATTTAGAACGAGGTAGTTTACGGGATTCTGTTGATGAGTTGTCAACAATCGATAATCATCCAGCAGATTTAGGTACCGAATTATACGAACGTGAAAAAGATATGGCGTTAAAAGTCCATGACGATGATGAGTTAGCAAAAGTAAATTCCGCCTTACAAAAGATTGAGGATGGAACCTATGGCGTATGTGAAGTTTGTCAACAAGATATCCCATATGATCGATTGGTGGCACTGCCTTATACCTCTTTTTGTATTGAACATACTGCAAAAGACGTGCCAACAGATCGACCAGTTGAAGAACAAGTGATGCTTCCTCCAGTTGACAATTCTTTTTCTGGCCGAGATGACAAGGATGATATTCATGATTATGAAGATATGTTTCAAGTTGTGGCAAAATACGGAACTTCCGAAACACCGTCCGATTTTGAAGGGGATTTTGAAAATTATGATGAATTATATGAAGACCCTGAAGAAATTGCCGTTAATGATGAATGGGATTCCTACCATATCTCCGAAACAGATGAATTAACACGCCAAGTATCCATTCAGGAAGTAGAACAGGCGAGAAAATTTGATTATTTAGAGGATTAAATGTGGGATCAAAATAAATCTTAAGGCGTTATTGAAGTAACAGGTGCTTTAGCTTAAAAAACGATATTCCAAAAACGGGCGCATTTCTTTTGTAAGGAATGTGTCTTTCTTCATCTAAAGGGACTTATTGCGGAGGATTGATTTAACTATATTTCTATTGGGGGGTGTGAAGGAGGTGGGTGTTATTTATAGGAGTAACGTTTCTCTGCTAACGTGATCGGCGTGTTCGAATGGAATAGAGTATTCTAAATCAACACAGGAACTTCGAAGATAAGAAACAATCCAAGCCTTTTTTCGTTTCATATATTACGGGGAATATGGAAGTATTCTAGAGGAATATAAAGAGTATGATCAGTATTTACTTTAAACTTTATTTTGTTTGATGGGTATTCCACCATGTTTATCATTTTTGATAAAATCAAACAAATATTTTTTTACAAAATCACAGACTTCTTTATTTTGTGCCTTGCTTCCACCTACTACCTTGGCTACTATAATTGTAAATAAATAATTAATTGGGATAAATAAAGCAGTTCATTATGATGAACGCAGCGCTTTTGTTTATACAATTGAAGAATAAACACGATTGCAGAGATAGATTCTTATATAGCCAATGTCTCTAAAGAGTTGTTTCATCAACAGGAAGTCGTTTTACACAGTACGTCAAACTATTCGATGGACAGTATGAAACACTCTCAGTTCTATGTTCAGTAAAAGTTGGAGGAATAGAAAATCTATGAACATATCTTTAAACAAAACAAAAATGTTACTTGCATTACTCATTTTGTTAGTAACAATCACAGGCTGCACCACAAAAAATCCTGTATCTTCTAATGAAGATCAATCTATATCTAATCAAAACCAAAGTACTGCTTCTAAAACCGAGACCATAAATGAAACGTCACTTGCAGAAGTGACGAACATACCATCAAACCCACCGGTTGAGTATGATCCTGCCTGGCCAGATCGAACGGTAAAGTCTTCTAGAGGGCATCTTGTGAATAGTTGTGTTCCAGATAAGCTACGCGATAAAGCAACTACATTGAAAACCAGTGATGGGGTATATTTGTCGGCACTTGTGCTTGGTAGCGGAAATAAAGGAGTCCTGCTTGCGCACGAGCAAGGTTATTCCATTTGCTCTTTTCTTGACATAGGAACTGAACTGGCAGACAACGGATATTTAGTTATTATTCCTGAATATCGTAATCACGGTGCCTCACAGAAGATCCAAGTTAATGAACATATAGAGCTTGATGCAGATGCAGCCTTAAATGAACTCAAACGAATGGGTGCTAAAAAAGTATTTTTGGCAGGAGCATCATGTGGCGGTACAACCGCAATCGTTGCAGGAGTTCGTCAAGAGCTTCCTATTGAGGGCCTAATTATTCTTTCTTCTCCTGCACAATGTTCAAACCTTGATGCAATTCCAAGTGTCAAAGAGATTAAAGCGCCATCCTTGTTTGTTTTTTCACCTGGTGATTATGGAGGCAGTATTGAAAAACATGTGCGTCAATTATATCAAGAATCTGGAGCAACTGATAAAGAGCTAATTGTGGACGAGAGCGGTTATCACGGAACAGATATGTACCATATGGGGCAGGATGGTGACGTATTAAAGTCCCGACTCCTTGACTTTGTTAAAGAGGAATTTAAATGATATGAACTCAACGATGCTTTACCCCTTTGGATAAGGTTATCTAAAGGGGGTTCTTATAATGAAAGAAAAAGTAAATCAGAATCAAATGATCGATTTGATAATTGTTGAGTAACAATAGAGTTGTTCCACAATCGGGCCAGTTTGTTGAATAACATGCTTTTATGAAAGGTTGCCAAACGACGCTTTGGAGACTATGTACATTAACTAGAAAATGTATTTCGTTTCTTAGTCGAATTAGGAGATGATGTTTAAATGTTGGAGAGTGAAAGATTAATTTTAGTTAATTACACAGAAGATGATATTAGTTTTTTAGAGAACTTGCTAAGTAATCCTAATATGGTGAGGTACATTGGAAATGGAGAAGTTCGTAATAGAGAACAAGCTAATAAATTTTTCGAGTGGATAATTGAACATTATAAGTTGAATAGAAATTATGGTTTAAAACTTATAAAAGACAAAGTCACAGGTAAAAAAATAGGACATGCTGGACTTGTACCTCAAATTGTTGAAGAGGATCATTATATAGAGGTAGGATATTGGATTGAAGAGAATTATTGGGGAAAAGGATATGCTTCGGAAGTGGCTCTTGCCTTGATAAATTATGGATTAAATGAATTAAAACTTCCAAAAATCATTGCCCTAATTCAAAATGGGAACATTGCTTCAGAGAAGGTAGCAATAAAAAATGGTTTGAAAAAAGAAAAAGAGATTTTATTAAACGAGAAAATTGTTAGTATATATACTACCTAATATAGATATAGAAATATATGAGAGAACTTTATTAATAATAAAAAATAGATATTCAACAAATTGGGCGCGATTGTTGAATAACATAGGAAGAAAATAATCAATCTTAGTATTACAATAAAAGACTCCATTTTGATCAATTTTTTTTCAAAATGGAGTCTTTATATTTATAGAAAAATGCTGGTTTGAATATTTTAATCAAACTCTATTACAAAGCTACATCGGTACGTCTGCAGCACCCGATCCGGCCTACTGTGCACATGAAATTTAACATGAAAATACAGAGGATTTAAAAATGTAGAGGATATGAAAATTGAAGAAATAGGGGGGCGAATCGCACTATACGTAAAATTGCCAAAATGCCCAGTTTTATAAAAAGAAAAACTAAATACCTATCTTAATAAATGAACTGCTCCGTAAATGTTAGTCACTAAACTAACATTTACGCGGTGTTTTTATGTCGCATTTGACACGAAAAGCGAAGCGTTGTTAAAGGTATCCGCTTACCTATGGCAGCCGGATACCAAGCTTGTTCTAATTTAGCGGATAATCGTAACGTATGAAACCATTGTGATGAGCAATCTTGTCGTAAAGAGCTCGAGCGGTAGTATTGTCATAACGAGTTTGCCAGTAAAGTTTAGTAGAGTCATGTTCACGAGCAATTTGAGCTACTTGCTCAATGAGTGCACGAGCAACACCATGCCCGCGAGCAGTTTCATCTACGAAGAGATCTTGTAAGTAACATGCTTTTTCCATCCAGATTGTGCCATGGAATAGGAAGTGAGTGAAGCCGACCAAGTTTCCTTGAAGGTATGCTCCTAAACCGAAAACTTTTTGGTCGCTTAGCAAGTACTCCCAAACTTCATCGTAACTCTTGTCTGGGAGCTCCGTTTCGTAAAATGCTTTATAGCTCCGTGCCAAGACATTCCATCGACTACGATCTTCAGCTTTGAGGAGCGCTATTTTAATTTCAATTTGTTCGTTCTTTATCTTTGCCGTTTGGTAATCTCCCTCCAAATTGTAGTAGTGAGTAGTGAGGTATTTAATTGTGGAGTTTAGCAATATTTTAAATGATCCTAAACTTTATATTAATACAACCTAACTATATATTATTAAATCAATTATGGAAATAATTTGTTAAAGTTAGTTGCGCATTTCACATAATTTGTAATAGAAGAGAAGGTACTTGTTCAACTCCCATGAAAGTAGAAAAGGTTTGAATCACTTTACCTTCTGGTGTCATAAAACATGCGGTAATCGAATCCTTATGAATATCCATGCCACATGCACGTTCAATGATGACTTGCATTAGAAACATCCTTTCTACGGCCAATTAAATTAGAGGCTGGTGCAGTAACCAGAGTAGGATGAACCTCCCATGAGTGCTTCCCATGAAGGAGCGACAGTCAGTGATACCATGGTCGTTGGAGTCAGACTAACGGAAGGGCTCAAGACTCCATAGTTTATCGACCTTCCTCTCCCAGCCGTAGTATTCAATACCCGTTCTGAATACATTTTCATTTTCTGTGGTGTAGCGCTGGTTTTTACGCAACATGGATGGCTAACGGGACAGATTAGTTTAATAAAGACTGATACAATAAATAGATTGCCATGTATAAAAATCTAAGGGAGAGACGCAAATGGAAAACTTTGAAGATCTTTTGCCAAAACATAAGCATGATCATGATAGAATAGAAATGATTAAAAAAATGAATAGAGATAAAATATTGCCTTTACTGCCTAACCTTCTCGAATGGATTCAAGATATGAATTGGCCAGTGGCACCAAGGGTATTAGAATTACTTTTAACTTTTCCAGATGAAATTGCCCCACATGTGCAAGATGTTTTATCTTCAGATGATGATAACTGGAAGTGGTTTATTCTACATTTTTTGATTATCAAATTGCCGGTAGAGTCTAGAGTTCAGTTTAGAGAGTATTTAACAAGAGTGGCTGAAACACCTACAGATAATGAACTCGCAGAAGAACTTGATGAAATTGCAAAAGAGATTTTGGAAACAATCTAAAAAATATCCCTAATCAACTAAACCAGCTAATAGATTGGCAATAAAAATCTTTTAAATTAATAAACACTTCATCTATACTTAAAAGCGCGCAACCCAAATAACCCTCCGAATTCAATTTGGAAGGTTTTTGTTGTTTTTGAAAATACTGTTACTAAATGGTTTCTTGGAATGGTGTTTTTTTGAATGAGAATTGAAACGATATTTTCTAAGATTGTGACAGGAAATACATATGAGCGAATGGCCATTGTTGCTAATGGTGGAGTAATTAATAATATATTATGTGCTTTATTTTAAAATTGGAGATACAGGAATTAGTTTAATTGAACTTACTGATAAGGAAAAGGTAATTCACTTTATAAATGATACGAATCATTTAGGGAATATATAGGATATTTTCTTAAAAATTTTGTTCAACTTTTTAAGAAAACACACTATTTAATCAATAGAATCCCACCGTTAATTTTAAAAGGGTGGGTTTTTATAACGAAAATCAAAGTTTACAGGATACTTTTAATCAAATTTTATTTCAACGCTACGGGAGGAAGTTTATTTGAGGACAGATATAGATAATTGGGAATCAATCACCATAACAGAAATTAATAAGCTCTTTTCTATTATTCCAATTAAATGGGGAATTGCAGGGGGATGGGCTTTAGATTTACATTTAGGCAAACAGTCAAGGGCACATGATGATATAGATGTAATAATACTTCGAGAGGAACAATTGACTGCCTATAATCATTTGTCAGGTGATTGGATTTTATACAAAGCAGAGAATGGGAAACTTGTTCCTTGGCAAGAAGGCGAGTTTTTAAAAACCACAAATGACATCTGGGTTACAAAAAGCAGTAGTTCTCCCTGGGCTTTTCAAATTATGTTAGTAGAGACAGAACAACAATCCTGGATTTACAGGAGAGAAAAATCTATTCGAAGAAGATTAGAGGATATATTTTTAAGAACAGATGATGAGATACCTTACCTGAGACCCGAGATTCAACTCCTTTATAAAGGTGGTAGTTCAAAGGTTAGAGAAAAAGATTTTCAAGATTTACAAATTATGCTTCCATATTTATTACCTGAACAAAGGGATTGGTTAAAAATGACTTTGAAAAGACAATTTCCAACTGGTCATTCGTGGCTTGATTATATCTAAGTGTGAAATATGATTCAAAACATAAATTGAACCAAATCTTAAGTGAGCTGTGTGGTAACTAACAACAAGAATTAATTGGAATAATATAAATGAAATCGTAGGGAGAATATTCTTCCTACTTTTTTTCTGTGAAAATGTAAATTATTTAAGCTAAATCATGAACTAAATTGTCTAATGTATAGAAGGGAGTGAGTTACATTATTCGTTTAATTAAAAAAGCTCAAAAAGGAAATGAAAAAGCCTTTTTAAAACTTTTTCAAATGTATGAAGCAGATATATATCGAATGGCATTTGTTTATTTAAAGAACGAAGAGGAGGCTCTAGATATTGTACAAGAAACTGCTTATAAAGCGTTCGATAAAATTGAAGGCTTAAAAGAACCTGCGTACATTAAAATATGGCTTATTAAGATTACCATTAGTAGTTCACTGAATCGTTTAAAAAAGCTAGAAAAGATTGTGCCTATGCAAAATGAATACATAGACAATATACAGTTTGAACAGGGTGACCATACCGTTAAAGTCTTGCTACAACAGATATTAGAAGAATTAACAAGCGATGAAAAAGGAATTGTATTACTGAAATATTACGAGGGCTATACTTTTCAAGAAATTGCAGACATGCTCCAAATCCCATTAGGAACAGTAAAGTCCATCCTATATCGTGCATTGAAAAAGTTACGTGTTCAAGTAGAGGAGGCAGATTTTTATGGATAAGTTAAAAGAATCAGTGAAGTCGATTCCATTGCCACAAGATTTACACAAAAGAGCGAAAATGGGTGTTAGCCAAGTAAAGAAAAAAAGGAAGAAACCATGGCTCATTCCATCAGTGGCCACCGTATTTTTAGCTAGCTCTATTACAGTTGCTGCTGCAATGAATGACGATGTAAAAAATTTGCTATGGCATATTAGCCCAGAAATAGCGGCATTACTTGAACCAATAGAAAGTACTGTTGAATATGGTGGGATAAAAATGGAAATTATTTCAGCGATGCAGGATGAAGATATGGCCGTCGTGTATGTGACAATGCAGGATATTGAAGGAAATCGTATTGATGAAACATTGGATATTTATGATTATTCCATGTCAAAAGGACGGTCTTTTACAGTTGAAAGAATTGGTTTTGATCCTACAACGAAAACAGCTTTTGTTCGATTTACGTCGTTTAATGGGAGTAGTACAGATAAGTTTAAGCTAAAAATCCGTTCTTTTTTAAGTGATAAATCAGTGTTAGAGGATGTAACATTCCCATTGGATCTACAAGATGTGGAAAAACAACAAACAGAGATTTTGCCAGATGATACAATTCGAGGAAGTGGTGGAAAGTCCCCTGAAGGAGATGCATATGTACTACCAGCGGGTATATTGAATATTCAAACACAACTATACGACAGAATGCGAATTACAAATATAGGACTTCATAATGACAAACTATATGTGCAAACAGAGTGGACCGCCAATAATGCGATTGAACACGGAGAATTTTATTTAGTGAATCCAGCTGGGCAGAAGATTCTACCAACAGTGAGTTATTCTTACGGGAGAGATGAACAAGGAATACCAATTTATGCGTATAATTATGAGGAAAATGTCTTTAATGTGAAGGATATCAATCTAGCTGAGTACGAGTTGAAGGCAAAGATTTATACAGCTGGTCAATATGTGGAGGGAGATTGGGAAGCATCCTTCAAACTCGAAGAAATGAGAGGGCAGTCGGTACCATTTGCTATGGACTTTGGTGACTGGATAGCGAAAGAGCTGAAGATTTCTCCACTGGGTTTAACGATTATAGGGGAAGGCGATGCGACAGAAACAGAAGAATTAACGGCTACAATTGTAAAAAAAGACGGAAGTCATAAGGAATTAACAAGTTTAGTTTCCTTCACGGATGAAAATCAAGTGAAACTGAAGTTACTATCAGAGGAGCCATTAAAGCCTGATCAAATTAAATCCATTATTATTAATGAATTTAAAGTAAATTTTTAATATAAGGGGACGTTTTTGGTAGCGTAAATAATGAAAATTTATCAGGAGGGAAAAATTGGTTAAGTATATATTGCAACTTATAATTGGAATTTTTATTTTAGCTGTATCAACATTTATTGCTTGGTATGAGGGAAGTGCCATTATAGATAATTCTTTAGAATGGAAGTATTCAACACCGTTTACAGAATTATTTAACATTGATATTACAAATGGGCGTGATATTAGCCAACTTGATTATTTTGTTTATTCAGCTAAATTCCAGCCTTTATTCCCTACTATTATGATGGTTTGTGTACTCTACATTCTGAGTGTAATTGGCTATTATCTAATAAAACGCAATCCTAAATGGGCTATTGGCTTTTGGGGATTAACAGGTTGTATATGTATATTACTTAGTGGTTTAATTTTTAATTCACCAACTATTGGAGGGAGAATTTTTTTCGGGATGACTTTTATAAGTGGAATTTTAAGTATGGCAATTACCGTTATAGTATGGTTAAGAAATTCCAAGCATTATCTGATTGTTAAAACGAAAAGTTTGTGAAGAAATGTACTTTAAGTAACGGGCGCTTTTCCGTAATAAGGAAAGCGTCTTTATTCATGAAAAGGGGGCGATTGTTGAAGATCGTCGGTAATTCAAAAAAACTTACCCGTTTTGATCAAACTTTATTCCAAACCAACATAACACCCGAACCAATTACGGCACAGCTATGAACGCGTATGATTCATAACGGTACGCCAATTGAGGTCATTCAAAGTTTACTGAGTCATGAAAAGAGTGGGACTACAAAGATATACACTTCCTAAGCGGAAAGCTAAGGATTTTTACAGTAAATACTTTGGAATATAACTTTAATTTCAATTAAAACACTCATGTAGAAATTGGGTGTCTTTTTTATAGGGCCATTTTGTAGAATAGTGTATATAGGAATGAACGAAGGAAAGACATTTCTAAATGAAATTTTTGAAACTATGTTTTATTAATTAACTGTAGATTTGAAATAAAGTCACAATATAAGATGTTTATAAAAAAGTATGACTGAAAATTTTGATTTGATGTGCAGGATTTTTTTCAATAAACGTCTATTCTTGAATAAAGTAATTGTTTAAATCTCCTAATTTTGGGATAATTTCATTACAGGTAATTTAATGAAATGATAATTTCGTAAAAAAGGAGTAGTTAACTTGTATTATATTTTCAACTTTATATAACCAACAATAAGAGGTCCTCCTCCTTGATAATAATATATATCATATTAAATACAAAAATCATAAATGGAGGTCATCGAACTATGAATGGACAAGATTTGAAACGTAAACAACTAGATAAGGTATTAGACTTCTTAGAACAAAATAGGTTATTTAGCGGGGTTGTATTATTAGCTGAGGAAGGTAAAACATTTTACAAGAGAGCTATTGGCAAGAGAACTAACTCAAGTCAACATTCAATTGATGCAGTCTTTGATATTGCCTCAATTTCTAAGAGCTTCACGGCAATGGCAATTATGATACTAATTGAGGAGAAAAAACTTCAGCTAGATGATAATCTTAAAAAATTTTTTCCTTTTCTTTCTTATGAAAATATAACTATTAAAAATCTGTTAACTCACACTTCTGGACTTCTAGATTACATGGAATGGTTTGAAGATCCAGGTAACTGGGACCCTAATAGAATTGCTACGAATAAAGATGTAGTTAAATTTTTGAAAGATGAAAAGCCAGAAGTGTTATTCCACGCGAATGAAAAGTGGGAGTATTGTAATACTGGGTATGTATTACTTGCAGAAATCATAGAAATGGTTTCTAAAATGGGGTACGGAGAGTTTTTACAGAAAAGAATATTCACACCTTTAAATATGTTCAATACATCAACACATTCGCAATTTCTAGATAGCGATATTGAAAATTTTTCGTTAGGTTTTATCTATGATTGGGAACAGGACTTGTATAGACTTCCAAGTGAAATGGATGAACATAAGTACGTTTACTTCCTTGATGGTGTTAAAGGTGATGGCGGTATAAAATCCACTGTAGATGATCTGCTAAAATGGGAGCGTGCTATTTATAATAATGAACTGGTATCAGAACAAACAAAGGAAAGTATTATAGATCCAGTTTTCATTAAAGGAGAAGCTGCTAATGGGTATTGTCCTTGTTTGCACGAAGATTTCGGGGGATATGGACTTGGGTGGAAAATAGAGAACCATCCTCAATATAAGAAGATTATTCTTCACGAAGGATATTGGGCAGGTTATTATTCAGGGTTAATTAGTTACAAGGATAGTAACAAATCTATAATAATGCTAAATAACTTAGACTTTACGGATAACGAATTAAACAAGATACCATATTTGTTAACGCTTACGTTAGAGAAGATTTTATTCGGTGAAAAAGCGGGAGTACAAGTGTTTGAACAATTAATCATGTTAAATCGTTAGAATAAGCAAGGGAATTGTACCCTTAAAGGGCAATTGAATAGAGCAAGGGCCACAAAAAATATCAAACTTTTTTATAAATAGCGTATATATAGGATGAGAAATTTATGGAAAAGGAAAAGGTATTTCTTTGTCTGTTTTACTGTTTCTCTGATTCCATTTTGTTTGAAAAGATTTTTCCTGGGAGATCAGGAGCAGCCAATTAATTATATAATCTAAGGGGTAGTTATACGAAGAACTATTCCCTAAGATTTGTTGCACAGTTTGACCGCAGTCTTCCGAGTGCAATTCTTGAAAAACACAGGTAGAAAATAATCAAACATTTTTATTAAACCCACTCATTTTGACTAATCTTTTTTTTCAAAATGAGTGGGTTTCTTCTATTCTATAAAAAACGTTTGTAGCTTATTTTTCATCTTTACTCATGACCTACACCAGAAGCTTAACTTAGATAAAAAAACAGTGGAACTTTTTACTTTTATTGAAATGATGAAAGTATAAAACTCCAGTTGTTCATAACTAGAAAGGAATATTTTTTACAGTGTAATTCTTTGTATACACTGATTCCGTTCTTTTTATTTACACTGTGGGAATTGTTCGCTTGCTCCTATTTCAATTGATTTTCTAAAATGATTGATGTATATAAGCTGGTTTGCGATCTTATGATAAAGAACTAATTGATTTTGTGGGGCAAGAAGAAAAGATTGAAGTATAGCCTCAATCTACTACACATCCCAGTACACATGCTCGCCATTTATTAGCCCCAACATAATTCAATTTTATGCTTTTTATGCGTAGTTTAAATTTACACTAAAATCACAGAGTATTGATATACTAATGTTTATAGGTGTTTTAAGGTATAGCATGCATTCAATCCACATTAGAACCATTAAAATAAGGAGATAGAATAAATAATGGAAAAATATCGTATTGATCAATCAAAGGGAATTGAATTTGGACTCTATTCATTAGGAGACCATATCCCAAATCCATTAACGGGGACTCGTATTTCTGCACAGCAGCGTATACAGGAGCTAATTGAAGCAAGTCAGTTAGCAGAGCAAGCAGGGATTGATGTATTTGGTGTCGGTGAAAGTCATCAATCTTATTTTACAACACAAGCACATACGGTTGTTTTAGGTGCAATTGCACAAGCTACGTCAACAATCAAATTAGCAAGCTCTGCAACAGTATTGAGTGTCTCTGATCCAGTACGTGTTTATGAGGATTTTGCGACAATCGATCTAATCTCAGATGGACGTGCAGAAATTGTGGCTGGGCGAGGCTCTCGTGTAGGGGTATATCATTTATTGGGGGTTGACCTACAAGACTATGAAGAAATCTTTGAGGAGAAATTAGAGCTGCTGAAAAAAATCAACGAAGAGGAACTTATAACATGGGAAGGTCAATATCGAGCACCCCTGCATAATGCTCAAATTTTACCGCAACCGAAAAACGGCTCTTTACCAATTTGGCGAGCCGTTGGTGGTCCTCCTGCAAGTGCCATAAAGGCAGGATATATGGGCATACCCATGATGTTAACAACATTAGGAGGTCCTGCTGTGAATTTTAAGCCCTCTGTAGATGCCTACAGAGAAGCAGCAGAGCGCAATGGCTTTGATCCTACCAAGCTACCAGTTGCTACAACTAGTTTATTTTATGTTGCTGACTCGACGAAAGAGGCCTTACAAGGAATGTATCCACATCTTAATGGGGGATTCCAGGCAATTCGTGGCGGAGGTTATCCAAAGCAACAATTTGCACAAGCTCCAGATACACGTGATGCGCTTATGGTTGGTAGTAAGGAACAAATCATTGAAAAATTACTCTATCAATATGAGCTATATGGTATGCAGCGATTTATGGCACAAATAGACTTTGGTGGCGTACCATTCGAAAAATTAATGAAAAATATAGAAATCATTGGCAACGATATAATACCTGCAATCAAAAAACATACAGCAAAATAAGGAGATGTCCAATATGAAAATCGTCGCACTAGCTGGTTCAATTGTCGGCTCAAAAACGAAAACAGCCATTTGTAAAGTTGTTGACATTTTACAAGAAAAGTATCCAGCGCATGAGGTAACATTGCTTGATCTTGCTGATTACAATATGGTATTTAGTGATGGACGTAATTATTTTGAATATGATGGGGATACAAAATATGTAACAGAAACCATTATGGCCGCGGATGCCTTGATTATTGGTACACCTACATTTCAAGCATCAATCCCAGCAACATTAAAAAATATTTTTGATCTGCTCCCTGTGAATGCCTTTCGTGATAAGGTGGTGAGTATGGTTGTTACAGCAGGTACAGCTAAACATTATCTCATGATTGAGCAGCAAGTAAAGCCAATTCTAGCCTATATGAAGGCACATATCGTCCCAACCTATGTATTTATAGAGGAAAAGGATTTTTTAAGGAAGGAAATTGTGAATGATGATGTCCTTTTCCGACTAGAGCGTTTAGCGGAAGATACAGTAATGGTAACAGATGCATTTGCTGAAATTCGCGCTAAAAAAGATGCGGAATATGATTTCTAATTTTTTTATAAAGGTGGACGTTGCCTGATGAGGAATCTTTGGTAATGTCCGATTCTTTGATTAAATGAAGCCCAAGCAATACAACATAGGATATTTTGAATTTTCATTCCTTAAACATTTTAGTTTTCATTAAATAGGATGATTATTCTATTAAGTATAACTAGCTTCTATCTAGCACAGATGCTCGTCAATCGTGCATATATTTCCATCATCAATTTAGCCACCTGTAATATGGAAATTTCTTTGTGTATTCGACAATATAAAAGACCGATATGTCTTCTTGGCCATTTTTACCTTTGTATCAAAAAAATAGTATGATAGAATATTTAAAATAGTTTATATACAGAAGTAGAATGGGAGGGAAAAACATGAAGAAATATTTTATCGTACTGCTAGTCGTTCTTGCTTCTTTATTAAGCCCCACATCCTCTAAAGCTGCTGAGGTAAAGTGGGATGGGGCACAGGTTGTTAAAGGACAAGCAGGGAAGATGACCTTTACTAAAGATGTAAAAGTATATAAGAAAAATACTGATGGTAGCTTTAGTTCGTTAACAGTGAAACGAAACAACTACTTCCGCGTATATGATATTGAAAAATACGATAATAAAATATTTTACTGGATGAGCTCAGGATACCGTGTACAGGCAACCGATTTAGTTGTTTTTAAGGAGGTACCACTCGATATTCGAGCTTCTTTTTATGATAATCCGGGTTTAATTTATATTAATCGTCAGGACGGAAAGCCTCTAGGATATGGGGATCATCTGTTAAGCAAAAATATACCTGGCAGCGCCGACTATAATCCCTACAATGATGTTGTACAATTTAAAATTGGGAAAAAATTATACTATTATTTCTACGCTGCTCCATTTGAAGGTAACCCATTGGAGGTTTATATTGATAGCTCAGATATTCGCATTGCGGAAGCAACACCCCATGTTAAAGATTATTATACGTTAAATGCTGATGCACAGCTGCTCAGTGGTCCAATGACGGGGGCAAGAGTACTAGAACAAGCATCAAAAGGAGCGGCATTTGAATTGCTGGGAATCGAAATAAATGGCTATCACATGGTAAAATCGCCAACAACCTGGAGACATGGCTATATCCCAGTTAAAGCACTTCAGCCTGCACAAAAGCAAGACAAACGTTTTATTCGTTATGGTGTTTATGTTGGAGGTAAGCACGGGGAATTAAAACGTTTTGATGAAGTCACATTTTTATCAGAAGATACTACGACTGCTTTAATAGAATTCAAGGGAGAAAAATATACTGTACCTAAAAAAGCGTTAGCTACTGTACGACCAAATGAAGCGCCTGTTATTACATCTGGTTTTTTACCAAGTGATACGCTTCAGCAATTAACCTATAATACGGTATATACGAAAACTGGTAATCAACGCTTTGACACGGATTACGACTTCCAATATATTACTTATCATGAAACAGATCAAGCCTTTTATTATGAGAAGGATGGCACGCAATATATATTTGAAAAACCAATTACAGAGGGATCGAAAGTTACGATAAGAGATAGAAATGAGTTTGTTCGTGCTATTCACTATACACTTACAACACCAGCAGGCACATTTAACAATGTTGTCGAAACATCCACTAGTATATTATATGCACCTGGCTACGGTGAGCTTGGTTCAGCATATGACCTCCAACTAAGGTCGTTTAAATAATCATTAAAATGCTGCATAAGAGTAATTCTTGTGTAGCGTTTTTTACATTTAAACTTCAATGCATGACTATTTTAAAGAAATTAATATTCCGAGTGTTCAAATTCCGAAAGATTTGTTTAACCGATTTGAAACCATTTTTGGTAATAATCGTACAGAAAGTGTTGTAACAAGCGGAATTTTGCGGTGAAATACAGATTTTCCTATTCAAATTGAACAAGCATGGACATTTCATGATAATCATCGTAAAATCGCATTCAAATTGAGGTACTACAAAAGTAAGGAAGTTGTTAATAAAACCTATGCCATGTAAGTTGATCTTCGTTACGACTGGGCGACTTCTTGGGGATTAGCAATAGGGGAACGAAGGCTAAAACCATCACATCCTGTGATAACGCCTTCGTGACCAACATCGTGTTGGCCCGAGACCCTGCAGCGAAGCGAAGCGGCTCATCGAACGCCCCCAGGAAGCTTTGCTCTGTGCGAAAGCGAAGCGACAGAACAAAGCGCCCAGTCGGAATGGAAATCAACCCACGTTATGGTGATAGCTCTTAAAAATTTAATGTTGAACGACATAAAATTTTATATAATAAATACCAATAGGGATATTTTAACAAAGGCGTGATTATATTGAGAATTTTAATGGTTGAGGATCATGAAGATGTAAATGCGATGTTAACCGAATTGTTTGAGCAAGCAGATTATCAGGTAACAAGTGTGATGGATGGAGTAGAAGGTTACCGGGCATTTCTACAAAATGAGTTTGATATTGTGCTTCTTGATATTATGCTTCCCTATAAAAGTGGGGATGAATTATTAAAAGAAATTCGCGCTATTTCGGATGTACCTGTTGTTATGATTTCAGCAAAAGATTTAGTGTCTACTAAAATCGATTTGCTTCGTTTAGGAGCTGATGATTATATTACGAAACCATTTGACCTTGGTGAGGTTCTTGCCCGTATTGAATCGATATTACGTCGTGTTAAAAAACAAGCTACACCTATGAAGCAGTTGCAATACAAGGATATAGTACTGGATGATGTCGCTAAGCGAGTTACAGTGAGTGGTGAAGAGGTCTTGCTTACTGCAAAGGAATATTTATTGCTCGAATTATTTATGACAAATCAAGAGAAAGTATTCACGAAAGCAAATTTATATGAATCCATTTGGCAGGAAGAATATTTAGGGGATGAACATATTATTAAAATCCATATTAGTAATCTTCGACATAAATTAAAGATAAAAAATCCACAAACGGATTATATCGAGACGCTTCGTGGGCTTGGTTATCGTTTACGTCCATAAATTATCCGTAATCTATACGCCATCTTTACTTTATCTATACCTTTCATGAGTAATCTATGGATATGAAAGGGAGGTGCTTAATATGGGAGAAACCATATTAAAAACAAATCAATTAAAGAAAACATATAAAAAGCATACAGTACTTCACGACGTATCAATCGAATTAAAAGAAGGACGTATTTATGGGCTTATTGGTGAAAACGGTGCGGGTAAATCGACCTTAATGAAGATTATTTCAGGAATTAGTTTTCAAACAGAAGGTTCATTTGAGTTATTTGGAAAATCATCTGACAAGGAAATACAGCTGCAACGAAAACGTATTGCCAGCATGATTGAACAACCAGCGATTAGCCCTGATATGACTGCAAAAGGTAACCTTAAATATCATCGTTTAATGCGGGGGATTCCGAATGAGGAGTTAGAGGATGAAATACTGCAATTGGTTGGATTGACGAGTACCAACAATAAGAAAGCTAAGCATTTTTCACTAGGCATGAAACAACGTTTAGGCATTGCTATTGCATTATTAACTAACCCAGAGTTATTGATTTTAGATGAGCCAGTGAATGGGTTAGATCCTATAGGTGTTGTTGAAATTCGTCAGCTTTTAACACGGCTTTGTGAAGAGCGACAGATGACAATTTTAATTTCGAGTCATAATTTACCGGAACTTTATCAAACAACAACTGATTATATCATTATTCATAAAGGGAAAATTATGAAACAAATGACGCAACAACAGCTCGACGAAGAATGTAGACATTATATTCGCATTGGTTGTACAGCTCCCGAACAATGTGCACATGTATTAGAAACAAATCTTAAAACACAAAATTTTCAAGTCATGCCAAATAAAACGATTAAATTGTATGATTTCTTAGAGGATCTTGGGGACGTATCAACCGCCTTATTTGAAAATGGGGTAACACTTACGGAATTTAGTCTACAAGGAGACACATTAGAGAACTATTTCCTTACGTTAATTGGAGGTGTGCACCATGTTTAATTTAGTACGTGCTTACCTCTATAAAACAACTAAATCCAAAATATTTTGGGTCTTACTGGCTCTTACAACATGTTCTGCAATAGCAATGTTTAGTATTGCCTATGGGATTGGCAATAACTCAATAAATGAAAGCATCAGCAACGTTGGTTTTCTACTATCTGATATGAATACGATGTCAATAGTAGGCGCAGTACTTGCTACTACACTTATTTGTTCAGATTTTGATACAAAAAATATTCACCATCCAATTATAAGCGGCTTTGCAAGAATCCAAATTGTCATAAGTAAAGCGATTGTTTTCTGGATATTACTTATTGTTCTTGTAAGCCCATATATCATCATGACAATAATTGGTTTATCAATGGACAGCACGTTTAGCATGGGCGGGAAAGCAGCAGGTTTTTTAAGCATTCTAACTTCGACTACTAGTGGTAGCTTTGGTGAATACGTAACAATAATGTGCACAATGACTATAGTCTATCTTGCACAGTTAACGACTTGTATTTTACTTGCGTTTGCCTTAAGAAAATCGGTGCTTGTAGTAGCTGCATATTACATGATGTCCATGTTCTTTGGGCAGGTCGCTAGTTTTCAGGATTCATTTGAGATGATAGATAAAGTATTATCCTTCACACCCTATTCAGCGGAGTATCTTACGATTAATTTAAGCATGAGTAAAGGTGATATAATTTCGGCCGTTTCCATTTGTATCATCTTTATAGTAGTAATTATATATTTAACATTCATGACATTTAGAAAAGCAGAAATCAAGTAAGGGGATGTAGGGAATGTGGATTGTGGCAATTGTAGTCATTGTAGGATTATTGTTTTATATTTTTTATATACAAAGGCAAATACGATTGATGAACATACAATTGTCACAACGTCTACATGAGCAATATACGCAGCCAATTAGCGTAGAGCTATTAAACAAAGAAATAAATCAACTAGTGGCAAATATAAATCGCATATTGATAGAATCGCAGAAATCAAGGTCGTATATTAAACGGGAGGAAAAATACTATAAAGAAATGATTTCAAACATTTCTCATGATTTCCGTACGCCACTAACTGCGATAAAGGGCTATCAACAAATGCTTTTAAAAGAACCATTAACAGAAAAGCAGCTTGCAAAGCTTGGAGTCGCACAAAAACATGTTGGAAGACTAGAGCAATTATTAGCAACATTTTTTGAATATTCCTATTTGCATAGTAATGAAGATCAACCTAAAAAGGATCGTATTAATATATCAAACATCGTGTTTGAAGAAATTGCTGGTGCCTTTGCACAATTTGAACAACAAGGGATAGCCGTCACCTTACCTAATTATGAGCCGCTCATTATTAACTCTGATGAAGAAATGCTTTTACGCATTGTGCAAAACCTAGTACGAAATAGCATTATGCATGCGCAAGGTGATGTCACGATCAAGATGTGGTTAGAAGAAGAACATGCATATATCTGTTTTCAAAATCCGATTGACGAAAATAGTCAACTAAATCCTAACCAGCTCTTTGACCGATTTTATACAACAGACAATTCCAGACGTAAAAACACGGGTCTAGGACTTTCTATTGTCAAGCTGCTTGCAGAAAAACTAGGTGGAAATGTAGCGGCTAAAATAGAAAATGGAATGATTGAGTTTTTAGTGTGTTTAAAAAAGAATTTGTAATAGTAGCAGCCAAGAAGCTTAGTGCATCTTTATATGCACCTGGCTACGGTGAGCTTGGTTCAGCATATAAACTCCAACTAAGGTCGTTTAAATAATCATTAAAATGCTACATAAGAGTAATTCTTGTGTAGCGTTTTTTTACTTTAAAACTTCAATGCATGACTATTTTAAAGAGATTAATATTCCGAGTGTTCAAATTCCGAAAGATTTGTTTAACCGATTTGAAACCATTTTTGGTAATAATCGTATAGAAAGTGTTGTAACAAGCGGAATTTTGCGGTGAAATACAGATTTTCCTATTCAAATTGAACAAGCATGGACATTTCATGATAATCATCGTAAAATTGCATTCAAATTGAGGTACTACAATTGATTTAGATGTTAAAGAGGCAAGCTTACAGCCAATTCAGAAGCTAAGGCAAGCTCAAGATGTGTGGCTCTAAAATAATTCTATCATAAAGAGCCCTAGCTACTAACGAGGAGAGAACTGATGAAAGTAGATGAGGCTTTAAAGATAGTTTATGAATATACTATTGGTGATAACTCTATACTATGTTCATTAAGAGTGGGATTAGGATTAAATGAAAACAACTACAATACATTAATTGAAGCAATGAAGATATTGATTACGGAGTATTCGAATAAAACCGAAGTTCCTAAGAAACTAGCTTTATGTTTTGTAGATATCAGCAATTACTTTTATTTTAATGAAGGCAAGTATTCTGAAGAAGAGGAAGAAAAACTTGAAGATGCAATTCACGAAATATCTAGTTTGGCTGGAAAATTATTTGATTAAATACTACCTCTAAATCTGTTAGTACGCCCAGAAAGGATACAATTTACAATTCATTTCAAAGGGACAACATAAAGCTTTTTGCTGGTACAAGTCATTCTTCATCCAAAGAAAAGAAGGTGTAAATTATGACGGAAGAAAAGATGAATTTATTGAGTATTAGTGATGTGTTATCACATCCAAAGAGAAATCCAGAGACTTGGTTTTATCTACCTCCAAATTCAAAAGAATGGAATTTAAATACAAGAGGAATATTTTCACTAGATAGCTTTGATTTTCCGCCCAATTCAGATGATTTTTTACCAGAACAAGCGAAAAAAAATGGTTGGATAGAAACATTGGATGGTGCAGGTATTGAAGATGTAATTGACAATGTAAATAATCAGTTTGAAAATCCATCACTAGATCAGCTATTCCAAGCGTTCCTTTATTACTTTGAAAATGATGCATTTTTAGTTTTTAAAAAATAAAAGTGTATAATGAAATATTTCATCATTGTTGAATGATTGGAACGAAAGTATTGGATGTAGCATTTTAATAAAGTTTAATTAAAATGAAATCACTAACTCCGATTTCGAAAAGAGGAGGAATCAGGAAAATTGAAGTTCTATCGCTATGTGTTAAGTATCCCGCCTTTGGATTGGGAGTGTTGCTTTCTTAGCATTGAAGAGTATAAGCAAAGCTTTACGAATAAGTATAAACATAATATAGCGTATTACATGCAAGTTATTGGGGATTATCAGCAGCATCTTGAAGATATTGACACCCTTGCTGATATTACTTATAAAGATCTATGTGCAAGTGTTCATTCTGCTGAGCTGCGTTGTCCAGCTATGATTTTCTCTATACCGAGTGGTGATCAGCGTGGTTCAGCTTTGTTTTGTATCATGTATAAGCTTGAAGACGACGGGGATACGTTTATTTACTCTCCTGTTCCACTTGTTCATCTAGAGCAAGATCAAGCAGGTGAAGTGGAGCTTTAAATTCAGAGGTGGCTTGGTTGCTACTCAACCATCAACAGAGTCATCAGTAATACGATATGGGAGGGCTTAATAGAGATTATGAAGGAAATTGAATAGGCTAGGTGAGCTGAAAATTTCGAGTCGTGTGGGGATGGTGTCGAAGTATATAAATCCAATAGTATACGCGATTGTGAATAGAAGGACAAATATCCAGAGGGAATCATTTATATGAAGTTGGGAGAAGTGTTGGCGACGTTTCCAGAAAAAGGGAAGAAGAGAGAAGACACTATTGCGCGATTGGGTCATGTGGAAGCGACTGCAATCTGGGAAAAATTTATGAAATACAAAAATTTGGGCGAAGACGATTGAAGATGCACGGATAAGAAGTTATTTAGAACTATCGAATTAGAGAAATTAAAACGAACATAATTCTAATTCCGGGAGAGATGTAGCTGTGAGTATTGAAATGAATGAGATATGGGATGGAAAAATCCCAGCAGATGAAATGGATCTAGCGATATTATCCGATAAAATATGGGAGATCGGCGAACTGGACGTCATTCGAGAGAAGGTGTCGCCAGAGTTATTTCAACTTCACATAGCCATCAATACAATTGGCAACTGGCAGTGTGATGGCTGGGACGGTATTATCGCGTATCAGCCGCATCTCGTGCCGTATATTTCCGAGATGTTGGTGAAATTTGGCTTGCAGGATTTGCAGTATGCTTTTGACGAAGTCATTGCCATTTTTCCTGATTTCATTACGTTTGAGGATGATTCACTTTATTGTGAGATGATCAACTTCCTGCATAATATGCGCCTAAAGGTAAGTGACGAACGTTTGAACTCATATACGCAAGAAGAACGTCAAGCCATGGTGAAGCAATATCAGGAAAAGCTCGATCAATTGGAAAAAATAACGGGGCCACATTGGGGATATGGAAGTCCTAAGGAAGGCTGGGCAATGATCTTTGATTATATTCAGTAGCGATTGTGAATAGAAGGAGAAATGCAATGAGAGATATAAAAATTCTTAAAGAACGAACAGAGTGTATGCTCTTTCAAGCCAGTGAAAAGGATAGCGGTAAAGGATGGATCGGAGGGAACGCACCGGCTTATTTCGATGAATTGGAAGGCATGGTAAAAAAGGAAGCGGAGATGAATTTTTATTTGTCTATCGTTAATCCTTTTAATGAAACTGAGATGATCTCCATTTTTGCTCCTAATCATTTTGAAGAGCGTATTTCTAAAAATAGATATCCCAATTGTTCATTAATAACAATGAAACACCCTAAAACAGAAGAAAGTAAACTTGATACTTTTGCCGATCCTGATTTAGTCAAGCACTTTATTTCGGAAGCTAATATAGTAAGTGATAAAGCGTCATTTGAAGAACGTTTTCTGATCAAATTTTGGGGAACACCAAGGCATATTCAGGGAGAAGAGTATTACTATAACAAGTTGCATGATGACGGTTTTGATTTTATATTCCAGGTCGATGAGGATGGGTATCCAGATACCCTAATAAAGCCAAGAAAAAGCTATCCCTTTTCGTTTGGAGCTATCTATTTATATGCACAGATTTTAGAAGACTCAATTATGAATCCCATACATAGTTATTGGCAATTTTCTTAGGGTGGAGGAAAGTAAAATACCCAAATTTAAAAAAGGATTAGATGTTGGTGAATATAAGCAAGAGCTTTTTTTGATACACGTTCTGAAGAGGGATTTGAAGGAGGGAGTTACGATTGGGAATCCTTGGCGATTGTCTTTCTTGAAGAAAAAATGCCCGAATTAAAAGGTATTGTCCATTTTGATTCCGAAGCTAGTATGTTTTGTGCTTATTCCTCTGATAAAAAAGGATTAGAGAAGTTTGCTATTTCATTTAAGAATACATGTGAAGATGAATCTACTATTAGGGATTTATTTTCTCGTGCAGAATTGGGATTAGATTACGATATGAAAACGTTGGACATGCAAAATGAATTTTAACAGGCATAAAAAAGTATTTATGTGCGATTTTATGATAGATTAGAAGATGTAATAGATATGGAGAAATGAATATTGAATTGTATAAGATCAGAGTATGAAAAAACCAAATGCTCTCCTAGATGGTTTTTTACTGCTTTTAAGTAAATTATTTTGTTTAGAAGAAGGGCATTACCTTTGTCCTGACTACGCCATACTATTAAAGTAATGTAAGTCATAGTGTTTAGATGGAGAGAGTAGGGGGAGTAAAGAAAGAATGGTATTTTCTATTTTTAAGAAAAAGAAAGAGCCACAGCAATTGAAAAATAGAGTAGAGTTTTGCATCACAAATTTATCATTGGGTTCAGCAGATGCTTATGATGTATTAGTTGAAAGGTCTGATATTGAAATTGAAGAATCTGGCTGTACATCTCATTGTGAAATTTGTGAGCAAGGGATCTTTGCCATCGTCAATGGAGAAATTGTAACTGCGGATGATGCAGAGTCGTTAGTGCAGGCAGTTGATGAAGAAATTAAACAAAATCCTCTTTATTGAAATAAGAACAGCTTGTTAGCATAAATCAACAAGCTGTTTTTTACATTTAGGTAAATAGCCCATATACCGCTATTTTTTACCAACCACGTACGTATTGCACTGGTGGTTGAATGTCTTCTCCTAAATCCTTGGCTGCGTGTAATGGCCAATATGGCTCGCGCAGAAGAACACGAGCTAAGAAAATTAAGTCAGCACGATTATTTTGTAAGATTTCCTCTGCCTGAATAGCTGTTGTAATCAGACCAACTGCGCCTGTTGGTATTTCAGCACCATGTTTAATCGCTTCAGCATGAGGTACTTGGTAGCCAGGAAAAATATTAATATGTGCTTGCACGACACCTCCTGTAGAAACATCCACTAAATCAACACCCTGTGATTTCATCCAGCGGCTAAAGACGATAAAGTCTTCCATTGTCGTTCCATCTGCTGCATAATCTTCTGCAGATACACGTACAAGTAAAGGACCCTCCCATACACTACGAATGGCATCAATCACTTGACGTAATATACGGTATCGATTTTCCTGTGACCCTCCATACAAATCAGTCCGTTTATTAGTTGCTGGTGATAAAAATTCACTAATAAGATAGCCGTGTGCTCCATGAATTTCAAGGACATCAAAGCCAGCTTTAGCAGCACGAATAGCGGCTTTCTTAAATGCTTCTATAACATATTCAATGTCTTCTATTGTCATTTCAGTTGGCGTTTGATAGTCATCACTAAAGGCAATAGCTGAAGGGGCAAAAATTTCTCCCTCCACCGTTGCTTTGCGTCCGGCATGTGCTAACTGAATACCAGTTTTTGCTCCATACGCCTTCATGCCATTGACTAATTGACGTAAGCCTTCGATATGGGCATCATCCCAAATACCAAGATCTTTATTGGAGATACGACCCTCTGGGACAATACCTGTTGCTTCAAGAATGATTAAACCTACTTGACCCGCAGCTCGTGTTGCATAATGAACTTGATGAAATGGCGTGACAAGTCCATCATCCTGAGCAGAATACATACACATTGGTGCCATCACAACACGATTTTTTAAAGTGATAGACTGTAGTTGATAAGGTTCGAATAATTTAGTCAAAATAAAGCCCCCTAATTCCTAGTGATAAACTCTATTTTGCACATTTTACTTACTATTTGCAAGTGAACGAGACCGAGCCTCTGCTTCTTTAATACATGCTTCAATTGCCTCATTAAATTGATATTTTTCAAGCGCTTTAATCCCGGCTTCTGTCGTGCCCCCTGGACTAGTCACCTTTCTGCGTAGTACATCTGGCTCATCAACAGATTGCTTCAGCATTTCAGCAGTCCCTGCCAGTGTTTGTGTCATTAATAGTCGTACGGTATCCTTTGAAAGACCAACCTTTGTGCCGACTTTTTCAAATGCCTCCATTAAATAATAGATATAAGCAGGACCACTACCTGAAAGAGCCGTTACAGCATGTAATTGATCCTCATCTACTTCAATGACCGAACCAACTGCCTCAAGTAATTGTAAGAAAGTCGTACGCTGTTCAGTAGTCACTTCGTTATTGAAGGCAATACCACTAGCCGACATCCCGATTGTGGCTGAAGTATTAGGCATAACCCGAGCAATTGGGCGTATGCCTAAATGCTCTGTGATGGTTTGAATAGCTATACCTGCTAAAATAGAGAGGACGGCTGAGTGCTCTGTGATTTTCGCTTTCAACTCATCCATTGCTGCAATAGCATCTTTTGGCTTCATTGCTAAAATAATTAAGTCTGCTTGTTTAAAAATTTCTGCATCAACTAAGCAATTGACACCATATGTTTCGTGCAAAAATTGTAATCGTACTTTATCTGAGCGATTGGTGACATAAATTTCTTGTGCTGTAAATACCTTTTGGTTAATCCAGCCCTGAATCAATGCCTCTGCCATTGAGCCTGCACCGATAAATAGTATTTTCTTCATGAACAAAACCTCCAGTTCAAAATAAAAAGCGCTCCCGTCCTTATCAAGAAGGACGAAAACGCTGTTGTTTCCGCGGTACCACCTTTGTTTGCCAATTGGCACAACTTTTAACCCTTTTATCGCAAGGGGAACGGTTATGTTTTCATAACTGCTCAGAAGTAGGTTCGGTAATGGGAGTGGGTGATGTTACTCGCAGCAAATGTAACACTCTCTGAGACACCTTCACCAATTACGTACTTGGCTTCATCAACGCACAAAAATAATTAGATTATTCAAAATTATATTGATAATACGTCAACCTGTCAACAGGTGGATGACGAAAAGAAGAAAAACTTGTAAAATAGAATGAATTGTTATTCACTAGTAGTACAAAAGGGGGAAACAGCTTTGTCTATATACAAAATAGAAATACCAACACCCTATGAAGTAGGAGATGTCAATGCATTTGTTGTCAAAGGTGATGCACTAACACTCTTTGATGTTGGACCAAAAACAATGGAAGCCTATGATGCATTGAAATGGGGGATTCGAGCAGCAGGCTACGAATTAAGGGATATTGAACAGGTTGTCCTCACCCATCACCATCCAGATCATGCAGGTTGGGTAGATGCCTTTCCACATGCAGAAATTTTAGGGCATGCCTATAACGATAAGTGGCTTCGTCATGACGAGGAGTTTTTACGATATCATGAACGATTTTATAGTGAACGCTTATTTGAGCATGGCGTTCCACAGGAATATATTCAACCGAGTGTACATGTACGTCGTGAATTAGAACTTGTCGGTGAACGTCCATTAACACAAATTCTAGGTGATGGAGATGAAGTACCTGGTCATCCGGGCTTAAAGGCGATTGAAACATTAGGGCACGCACAAAGCCACTTCATCTTCTGGGATGAAAAAACGCATCATGTGATTGGCGGGGATTTATTACTGGAAAAAATTACGCCAAACCCATTAATTGAACCACCATTGGATCGTACAATAGGACGTACTAAATCATTACTACAATATAATGAATCACTTGAAATTTTACGAAAATTGCCAGTGAAAATGATGCATACAGGTCATGGTGCGGAATTAGAGGATATTCCTTTATTAATCGATAAACGTCTAGAACGTCAGCATCAGCAATCGATGAAGGTATTAGAGCTATTAGGTGAAGATCAACTAACGGTTGTTCAAGTCACAATGCGCCTGTATCCGGCTATTTTTCAGCGAAAACTAGGTTTAACACTATCCAAAACACTTGGACATTTAGATTATTTAGAAGCCAATCAGTATATTACATCTACGAAAACTGAGGAAGGTATTTATGTATTTAAAAGAAAGTAGGCGTTTGCATGGCTGATAAAAAGACAATCTTCGTTACGGGTGCAACAAGTGGAGTAGGATTAAAAATTACAGAATTATTAGTAGCACAGAATCATATCGTATATGCAACAGGACGAAATACTGCCGCATTAAAAGCACTAGCACGCTTAGGTGCAAATGTGATTCAAGCTGATTTAACAAATTTAACCGCTATTGATGAAATTTGCGCCCAACTACCACCACTTGATGTGGCGATATTCTCAGCAGGTGTAGGTAAATTTGGTATCGCACCTACATTACCTGATGAGGCTATTTCCCAAATGGTGAACTTAAATGTAAGTGTGCCAATGTATTTGGCCAAGCGCTTAGCATTGCCAATGATACAGCGTCAACAGGGGCACCTTATTTTCATTGGCTCACAGGCAGGGAAGGTAGCGACTCCAAAAGCTAGTGTTTATGCTGCAACAAAGCATGCTATAGTCGGATTTACTAATGGACTTCGTATGGAACTAGCGCCTTATCAGATTAAAGTGACAGCGATACATCCTGGCCCAATTGATACGCCATTTTTAGATAAGGCGAGTGATGATAGCGGCTATCGGGCTTCCTTAGGTAGATTTTTATTAACAGCAGAAGAAGTAGCACAGGCTACGGTTAAAACAATTAAACGCCCTGTTCGAGAGGTGAACTTACCAAAAATCATGGGATTATCCAGCAAGCTTTATGCACTGGCTCCTGCCACCATTGAATTTTTTGGCAAATCATTTTTCTATAAAAAATAAGCAGGGATTAAACTGTAACCATTCTCAAAAAAGAAGGAGAGAGTGTTTACAGTTTTTTATCTTCATCCAGCAGATGTTTTTTGTATCGAAAGTATAGCGGCAGCAACACACTTTTATCTGTAGCGAAAGCAAAGCGACAGCTACAAATGTTTTCTATAGCGAAAGCAAAGCGTCAGCTATAATTATGCCAAGGCAAAATTGATTTAAAGTATTCAAAAGAATAGGAAAGGAGAGCAGTATGTACACAATTGGACAGGTAGCGAAGTTTTTAGGGGTTTCAAGAGATACTTTAAAGTTTTATGAGGAAAAGGAATTAGTAAAGCCAAAGCAAAATAGCGAGAATGGGTATAGAGAATATAATCGTTTTGATATATATGATATAACAACAGTTAATTTCTATCGCGAAATGGATATTGAAATTAAAAAAATTCAAGAATTAAGAAAAGGCAAGAGCATAGAGGGCATACAATCACTATTCGAGGAGAAAATGCAGGAGGTTATGGAAGAAATCGAGTATAAAAAGTTGCTAGTAAAAAAGCTTCAAACCGTTCAGGAAGATTGCGAAAAAGTTAAAAAATTTCTAGGCACATATACCATCCAAGAAATGAAGCCTATTGAGGTAAAGGGAGAAATTGAGCATCATACTGCATATGATAAATATGAAATAATAAAGGATAACTTAGAAAATTTAAAACAAGCAGTGACACTTACCTCTTTGAGAAGAGTTATTCATTTCAATAAAGAAGGTGTACAAGAAGATAAGTTTATCATCGTAAAAAAAGTAGAGGATTTTGATAAAGAAATAGCAGGTGAAATTTTATCCCATCCAAAATGTCTGTATACAGTTATTGAAGATGGGAGGTGGTCAACGGGTGGAAAAAATACGGACCATAAAGTCGAGGCTAGTATAAAAAAAGCGGCAAAAGAAAACGGCTATGAACTTTTGGGACTAGTGTATATAAATCAATTACTTACTACGTATGAAGATGGCTTAGAACGAGCCTTTTTAGAAATTTATGTACCTATTAAGTGATTTTCGTTGTTAGGCAGGCTTTTATTTTGTCGAAAACATCATAAAATTTTTGTTTTGAGTGGGGGATTGCTGAATAGACAGAAAAATATGCATGAGTGAACGAGTATTTGTGCTTGATAGAAGGCTACTTATACTTAATAGAGTGTCCCAAAAGGCAATGCTTATGCTGCAGAGCAAATTTCAAAACATAAACCATCCACCAAATATAATGGTAGATGGTTTTTTGTAGTTTTTATGTATTAGACAAATCATGATCCTACCCCCTTCCATTACATCGTAATAAATATCCTCGATTTCTAATTGGATTAAATATTTCTTCCTATTTAACAGAGTTTCATCTAAATCAAATAACGCGATTTTAATACTATTGATACATAAAAATCTAGACTTTAGCATCTTTTTTAAGTAACTATTTATTTTTTAGACCCTTATATTGTATTGACCTGTGGGTAACTCCTAGGTTTAAGCTGAAAATATCCGTAATTTGAAAGGATGAATATGTATGAGTAAAGAAAAAAAATTAAAAAGACCAATAGTAAGTTTTATCCTACTAACCAATATCATCTTTTGGCCACTTTTTTGTCTTGTAGGCCTAACCAAGATGTTAGGTTTGTCCACATGGTTATTTGTTGTAGTCCATTGTATTTCATCCTGGGCTTCTACCTTTGCGTTTGCTATCCTTTTTAAGAAAATCTATCCTGGTCAGAGTTTTATACAATTTGTAAAAAGTAAATTCAAACATAAAGTTAAAGTTTCAGTGTTGCTTTCTGTAAGTACAATTCAAGCCCTTATCTTTTTGACAATAATGTTAATCGTCTTGAGCAAGAGTGAAGTAGACTCAATTTTCACTTTATCCTCATGGGGTATGCTGCTCTTTTACTTTTTCAAAACACTATTATCAGGACCATTTGGTGAAGAATTAGGTTGGAGAGGCTTTGCATTAATGGAGCTTCAGAAAAAGCATCCTCCATTAAAAGCGTCAATCATCATAGGATTCTGGTGGGGGCTGTGGCATCTACCCATCTGGTTTACTACAGGATTTACGGGGATTGATTTAATGAAGTATATTCTATTCTTTATGATTTCAATCATGTCCACTACAATACTAATGGCGGCATTTTATAATTTAAATCAAAATTTAATTATTCCGATTACCATCCATCATAACTTTAATTTTTTTATTGGCATCATAAACGGAAATTTAAGCGATTTAATTCTGTATAACGCCATTTTATATGGAATAGCAGCAGTTTTAATTATCATTATCAATCCAAAGAAGGTGTTGTATGGCAAGAATGAGAAAAGCCTTCTTTATGAAAAGTCTACTGTTATGTAGACTAGAAGCTGTATAGGTAAATATCTTTTTTTAAAAAAGTCGATTGGCATCACATTTTATTGTGGCCAATCGACTTTTTCAATGCCCCTATCCCTATTGCACAATCGAATTCTAAACAGTGTGTTATCTTCGGAAATTTATATTGTATACACCCAAGTAGAAAGTAGGAAATCATCTATAAGAGTAAAAATATTCATAGTTTGTACCATAGCTATAAGTATTGAAATGACTTACTTTTTACAATAAACATAAATGTCTATGAATTTATAAAAATACACTTGTGTTTATTTTTATAACGTGTTACTATTCGTGTATAAACTTTTATATGAATGTATAAACATACATATCTCATAGATTAATTGGAGGCGCATTTTTAATGGCAAATAAAAAAGTAGTATTAGCATACTCAGGAGGTCTTGATACTTCTGTAGCAATTCCATGGTTAAAAGAACAAGGTTGGGACGTTATTGCAGTTTGTCTTGACGTTGGTGAGGGGAAAGATCTTGAGTTTATTAAAAATAAAGCTCTTCAAGTAGGGGCAATTGAATCTTATATGGTAGATGCAAAGGATGAATTTGCTGAAGGTTATGCACTGATTTCATTACAAGCACATACTTGGTATGAACAAAAATATCCATTAGTATCAGCACTTTCTCGTCCACTAATCTCGAAAAAGTTAGTGGAGATTGCCAACCAAGTGGGCGCTGACGCAGTAGCTCATGGTTGTACAGGAAAAGGGAATGACCAAGTTCGTTTCGAGGTTTCTATTAAAGCATTAAATCCAGATTTAGAGGTATTAGCTCCTGTTCGTGAATGGGGCTGGAGCCGTGACGAGGAAATCGAATATGCAATGAAGCATAATGTGCCTATTCCTGCAACATTAGATTCACCATTCTCGATTGACCAAAACTTATGGGGTCGCGCAAACGAAGCGGGAATCATGGAAGATCCATGGGTTTCACCACCAGAAGAAGCTTACGGTTTAACTGTTTCTGTTGAAAATGCACCAGATGAAGCTGAATATGTGGAAATCGAATTTGTGGCTGGTAAACCGGTTGCATTAAACGGAAAAGAAATGAAGCTTGCTGATTTAATTCAAGAACTAAATGCAGTAGCTGGTGCCCATGGTGTTGGCCGTATTGACCATGTAGAAAACCGTTTAGTAGGTATTAAATCTCGTGAAGTATATGAAATTCCTGGAGCAAAAGTGCTGTTAACGGCTCATAAAGAGCTTGAGGATTTAACACTTGTAAAAGAATTAGCACACTTCAAGCCAGTTATTGAGAAAAAGCTATCAGAATTAATTTATGATGGTTTATGGTTCTCACCATTACGTGATGCACTTGAAGCATTCCTTGCACAATCACAGCAATATGTAAATGGTACAGTACGTGTGAAACTATTCAAAGGTCATGCGATTGTAGAAGGACGTAAATCACCAAATTCATTATACAGTGAAAAGCTAGCAACATACTCAAAAGAAGATCAATTCAACCACGCTTCAGCAGTAGGCTTTATCGAGTTATGGGGTCTACCAACAGTAGTGAACTCTTCTGTCAATAAAAAGTAATTTTGACAAGCAAGGTGTAGTGTGGCAATGCGCTGTGCTGCACCTTTTAGCCTTCTATCAGCAATATATCCAAATAGAAGCATAATTGATAAAGAAATAAACGAAAGGGTGAGCTGTTATGACAAAACTTTGGGGCGGACGTTTCCAAAAATCAGCCGAAGCATGGGTGGACGAATTCGGCGCATCGATTGGCTTTGACCAACAGCTTGTTCTAGAAGACCTTGAAGGAAGTGTTGCACATGTTACGATGCTTGGTGCAACAGGTATTTTACCCGCAGCGGACGTAGAGGCTATTCTTGGCGGTCTTGGACAGTTACAGGAAAAAGCAATTGCAGGTGAGCTTGAATTTACAGTTGCAAATGAAGATATCCATTTAAATCTTGAGAAGATGCTGATTGATTTAATCGGTCCTGTAGGCGGGAAGCTTCACACAGGTCGTAGCCGAAATGATCAAGTAGCTACAGATATGCATATTTTCTTAAAAAAACGTGTAAACGAAGCGATTGGATTAATTGAAACTTTCCAAAAAACATTGCTTGAAAAAGCTGAGGTGCATGTAGAAACAATTGCTCCAGGCTATACACATCTACAACGTGCACAACCAATCTCATTTGCACATCATTTAATGGCTTATTTCTGGATGCTAGAACGCGATAAACAACGCTTTACAGAATCGATGAAGCGTATTGATATCCTACCGTTAGGGGCAGGTGCCATGGCTGGGACAACTTTCCCAATCGATCGCTTAAAATCAGCAGAGCTTTTAGGCTTTAGTGAGGTTTATGCCAACTCCATGGATGCGGTGAGTGATCGTGATTTTATCGTTGAATTTTTAAGCAATTCATCATTATTAATGGCACATTTATCACGCTTTGCAGAGGAAATTATTCTATGGTCAACAGATGAATTTAAGTTTATCGAATTGGATGATGCCTTCTCAACAGGTTCTTCCATTATGCCACAGAAGAAAAATCCTGATATGGCAGAGTTAATCCGTGGTAAAACAGGACGTGTTTATGGAAACCTAATGGGCTTATTAACGGTTCTAAAAGGCACACCATTAACATACAACAAAGATATGCAGGAGGATAAAGAAGGTATGTTTGATACTGTCCATACCATTCTTGGCTCTCTAAAAATCTTTGAAGGTATGATTCGCACGATGACTGTTAAGACAGAACGTTTACATCAGGCAGTACACGCCGACTTCTCCAATGCGACGGAGCTAGCAGATTATCTTGCAACAAAGGGTATGCCTTTCCGTGAGGCACATGAAGTAACTGGAAAGCTTGTGTTCACTTGTATTCAAAAGGGCATCTATTTATTAGATTTACCGCTTGAAGACATGAAAAAAGAAAGCGAGCTTATCGAAGTGGATATTTATGATGTATTAGCACCTGAAGCTGCCGTTCGTCGTCGTCATTCTTTAGGTGGTACAGGATTTGATCAAGTAAATATCCAAATTGAAAAAGCAAAAGCTTGTTTTGCATAACCATTTCTTTAGCGTGCATGTCCTTGTGACTTTTGCATAGATATTCATTAAAGCTGTCCAGTGAGGCACTATGAAAAAACTATTTCCTTTTTCAACGGAGCCAGAGGGTGAAGTGAAAAAGAGACCCTTACATATGTGAAGGACAATCCCCAATTCTGGAGACGCGGAATTGGGGTTTTTGTATAAGGAAATGTAATGATTATCTTTTAGGGGGATTGGCCATGAATGAGCGTTTTACAAAGGGGTTAGACACAATTAAACAATATGTTACGGAGCAAGAGGCTGATCGAATGATTGAATCGGATGCACTAGCTGACGTGGCACCAGATTTACGAAAAATGATTATAGAATTTGCCTATGGTGAGGTCTATTCACGTCCGGGATTAGATGCTAAAAGCCGTGCACTTGTTGTTATTACCGCGGTGGTAACACAAGGCGCTGCACCACAAACTAAAACACACATAGAGCGGGGCTTACATGCTGGCTTAACACAGACAGAAATTGTTGAGGCCTTATTGCAGCTAGTGCCTTATATTGGCTTCCCGCTTGTTCAAAACGCATTAACGATTGCACAACAGGTTTTTACTAAAGAGGCTTAAAGCAACTTTTTTGCCAAATGTAGATTTCGTGAATAAATAGTTGGTATATAGCTCATATTAAAACCGGAAACACTTATTAATCTAATCTGATGAGGAGGATGTAGAATGAGTAGTCAAACACCCAAAGACCAGGAATCTCAGGAAAGTCCGCCACAACTGTATCAGGTGAGCTTCTAAAACTTAAGTTTTAGACATGGCAGAAAATTCTGTTTTGCTGTCGCTTAAGATGAAGCAAAAAACAATACAGATAAAAATCAAATAGAGCTATAAGTGTCCAAGGATCCAGAATTATTCTGGGTCCTTTTTTAATTTTAGAGGGAACCTGCTTAAAAAGGTGATGAATGTGATCAATAAAGAAAAACAACAATCTGAAATTAAATATATCTCCATTTGACATTTAGGTAATTCTGTATTACTATATGCATAACAGATTCTGTTATGTTTAGGGTGGTACAGATGGAGGTGTAAAATGCAAATACGCTTAGATCCAAGTGATGAGTTACAGCTCTATAAACAATTAGCTAATCAATTAATTGAATTAATTGCTAAAGGAGAGCTCAAAAATGGGGATACTTTACCATCAGTGCGTTCTATGGCTACGGATTTAGGTATTAATGTCAGTACAGTGAGTAAAAGTTATCATGAACTTGAAGAAAAAGGCTTAATCGCATTAAAGCCGAAAGCGAAAGCTGTCATTATAGGTGGTCAAAAGCGTGAGCTGGAAGAAATAGAGGTTGCAAAAGTAGAAAATGCCTTAAAGCCTATAATGGCAGAAGCTTTTGCACGTGGGTTAGAAAAAGAACAAATGACAAGTTTGTTCCAGCGAATTTTAAAACAATGGAAGTAGGGGAAGCATGCTGGTAATAGTAGGCATTTTTATCATTGTCGGGATTTTGGAAGCCATGACACCACATTTAGCAAGAAAAACAAATGTCTTTGGCGTTTCTATACCAGAACCCTTTGTCAAACATTCGCAATTAATAAAGTGGAAAAGGCGGTATAGCCAATGGGTAGGTGGCATTGCTAGTTTGTGTTTACTAGTACAAATTGGGCTACATCTTTTGACTACTATACATGAGGAGAAGGTGACCTTCCTATCCTTTCTTCTTCTTTATGTTATGCTTCTTCTATCATCTGGTCTTTACATGAATTATCATATCAAAACAAAAAAATTAAAAGAGCAAGAGCAGTGGGAAGCACAGACAAAAACGGTGTATGTTACTGATTTGTCAATACGACAGAAAGATGAAACCCTGTCACCGATATTTTTTAGCCTACCAATTATTATGACAATTGCATTAATGACTTTTACGTACATGAATTATGATTCAATCCCAGATAGTTTTGCAACACATTGGAATTCGGCAGGGGAGGTGGATGGTTGGACAGAAAAATCTCGTCTGTCTGTCATCACTATGCCTCTTATTTTACTGGCTATTCAACTTAGCTTTTTCATTATGGTCATAGGCATGAAAAGTTCTAAATTACAATTGAGCGCACAGGCCAAAGAAGCTTCCATACATCGAGAGCTAACTCAACGTAAGTATGGTAGCTGGTACTTAGCAGCGATCAATTATAGTATGACCATTCTTTTTGTAGTTTTACACTACACCACCGTTATTTTAAAGGATCAAACAGCACAATACTTTTTCCCACTTTTTATTGCTTTTAATGTGATCACATTAGGAGGCTTACTAGTTTTAATTTGGAAGCTTAGTAAAAGCAATGAACGTTTTGATGATTTACATACAAATGAAACAGCTGCAACAGATGATCGATATTGGAAATGGGGTATTTTTTATTTCAACAAAAACGATCCATCATTAATTGTGCAGAAAAAATACGGGATTGGTTGGACTGTGAATTGTGCAAATAAATATTTCTATATCATTATCTGTCTTACATTAGCACCCATTTTATTGCTTATCTTTATATAGAGAGGGAGATTGGATGAAGAAGTTATTTTTGTTATGCTGTACCATTTTACTGTTAGTTGCCTGTGGGCAAAAAGAGGCGGTTGCGGAAAGTAAATTGACAAAGGAGAAACGTTCAATGAATGAACAGTTTATCGGAAAATGGGAAGGGAATATTGAGACACCAAATGGCGCTCTCCCTATTATTGTTGAGTTAAAACAGGATGGTGGGACATTATCAGTACCTATACAAGGTATATCGAATCTTCCATTAAATAAAGTTACGTATTCAAGTAATAAGGTGAGTGTTTCCATTAACTTAAATGGCTCTGCAATTGCTATTAATGGAACCTTAAAAGATGATCAAATAGAAGCAACGTTCCAACAGAATGGGGGTGCATTCCCACTTTTATTAAAATCTTATAAAGAACAACCAATTACGTATGAAACAATGAAGATACCTGTTCAAAATGGTGAATTAACTGTAGCACTTCAAAAGACTAGCAAAAAACCATCTCCAGTAGCACTCATCATTGCGGGCTCTGGACCAACTGATAAAGATGGCAATTCCACTTTAGCTGGTAAAAATAATAGCTTAAAAATGATTGCGGAAGGTTTGGCAGATGAAGGAATCGCAACTGTTCGCTATGATAAACGAGGATTAGGCGATAATCAATCTCTCTTAACAAAGGAAGAGGATGGAACGTTTGATCAATACGTAGATGACGCTGTTCAAGTAATTAATGCGCTACTAGCTGATAAATCTTATTCAAGTGTGCATATTATTGGGCATAGCGAAGGAGCACTTATTGGATTACTTGCAGCACAAAAAACAAAGGTAGCATCCTATGTTTCAATTGCAGGTGTAGGAAGACCCTTAGATGTTGTGCTATTAGAGCAATTAAATGGTCAATTGACACCAAAACTTTATAAAGAATCAACGGCTATTCTAAAATCTCTCAAACAAGGCAAGCAGGTGGAGAACATTTCTCCTAAATTACAGGCAATTTTCCGTCCTGCTATTCAGCCTTATTTGATGTCCATGTTAAACTATAATCCGGCAGACGAGCTTACGAAAGTACAAAGTCGTGTATTAATTGTGCAGGGTACCAATGATTTACAGGTAAAGGAAGCAGATGCAGAAGCTTTAAAGAAAGGGAAGCAAGAGGCAAAGCTGCTCTATATGAAGGATATGAACCATGTATTGAAAAAGGCCCCAACAGATCGCGCTGGGAATTTAGCAACCTATGCAGACCCAGCATTGCCACTACATGAAGAGCTGCTGCCTGCACTTCAGCAATTTATAAAAAATGAGAAATAGGAAATTCAAGCTAGATGAAGTTGTACAAAACTTCATCTAGTTTTATTTTTTATTTGAAAAAAAGTAAAAAAGAGACTTGCTAAGCATAGAGGCAAGTCTCTTTTTGTTTGCTTGTAGCTGTATTAGCGTAAATTGCCGAGAATGGAGGATCGGCTGTCTTGCATTTTCTTTACAAAATTTGTCATTGCATCAAATGCTTCATTTCGTTTACTGTTCATACTTTGCATGCGTAGCATATCCATTTGCTGTGAGTTGAGTTGTTCATTTAAACCAGCTAGTTGTTCATTTCTTGTTTGGACTTCTGTCAATTGTGTTTGTAATTGACTTTCTAATAGGTTAGTTCTTTGCTGTTGAACCATTTTTAAAGCTGTTTCTAAATCAACAGAAGATAAATCAATAGGAGCCGTCCCCTGGTAACCTACTCCTTGAATGGAAGCTGCAGATGATTGGTTTGCTCCTGCAAATAATAAGCCAACCGCTAATGTGCTACCAATAACTAATTTTTTCATACGAATATCCTCCTAAAAAATGATAAGGGAAGTATCAACAAAATTTTCATATTCCCTAAAAGTAGTCTAGCGTATCAAGGTTAAAATTAGTTTAAATTAATTTAGTACTTTAGAAGGAAAATTATGAGAAGACGTTGATGACTACTCCCTCTACAATAAATTTTATTGACAATAATAATAAGTGCACTTATTATTATTGATAAGTGCACTTACTAATTTAAGAATGGGTGAATAATGATGTGGAAATATGAAAATTCAATTATTACTGAAGCAACACCAGAAGCTATTTGGAAGCTATATAATAATGTAGATAAATGGAAAAAATGGGACGATAGTATACTAGAGGTAAAAATTAATGGATCATTTGAAGAAGGGGTGACAGGGGATTTAACACTTTTGGGACAGGAGCCTTTGCTATTTACGCTTACAGAAGTAAAACAAAATAAACTTTTTACCAATACAACAATTCTCGAACAGTTAAGCATTAAGATGGATTTTCGTCACGAAATAGAAATTCTTGGCATGCAGACAAAGGTGACTCATAGTGTAATCCTATCTGGACCGAATGCTGAAATGATTGGGAATCAAATTGGCCCTATGATTACACAAGGCATTCCGAATAGTATGTCCAATTTAAACCAACTTGCTAGAGGTGATATCTCATGAAGCAAAGATTTTGGATAGGGGTTGTATCCGAAGAACATGTTAAAATAGGTGAAAAAGATGGGTTTGCACAGCTTTGTCATGGAAAATATGCACCTTTAAAGAGAATGAATGCAGGAGATTGGTTAATATACTATTCGCCAAAAACCAAATATCCAGACGGGAACCCTCTTCAAGCTTTTACTGCTATTGGAATGGTTAAGTCAGGAAATGTTTATCAAGTGCAAATGGCTCCTGAATTTTTTCCCTACAGGTTGGACATATTGTATCAGCCTTGCCACAATGTAAGTTTTGTACATATCAAATCAAAGCTAACATTCGTATCTGAAAATGCAAATATAGGTTTATTATTTCGTAGAGGACATTTTGAAGTAACTAAACAAGATTTTATAACAATTGCAAATGCAATGGGGGTGGATTTTAGTGGAATGGAAATCAAAGTTTAATGATCCAAAAGAAAGCTCGGGTTTTTTATTATGGCAAGTTACACAAGCCTGGCAAAGGATGATTACAAAGGAACTGAGCAGGATAGATCTGACGCATGTCCAGTTTGTGCTATTAACTGCGTGTGATTATCTACATGTAAATGGTGAGACGGTTACTCAAAAAAGACTCGCAGATTTTACAAAATTAAATAGTATGATGGTTTCAGATGTTGTCAGAACACTTGAGGCTAAAGGATTTATTTGTAGAAACAAAAACCCTTTAGATAAGCGCGAGATACTACTTTCTCCAACTGAGGAGGGGTCAAATAAAATTAAAATAGCGTTACCAATTGTTGAAAATACGGATGCCCAATTTTTTAAACCTATTCAGGATAAACAACCTAACTTTAACAAGGAACTACTCTCACTGTTAAAAGCTGAGGTGGATGAGTGAGCGTTAGTGAAAAAGTATTTATGTAAAAGCTAATTTGTGTGAGAAATCAATTTTTTAGAAACGTTGATTTCTCACTTTTTTAATTTAACAAAAATATACATATTCCAACCTCTTTTTATGATACGCTCATATTAAAATACAATGAATGGTGGAGGAGAATATAAATGAAAATGAGGGATCAATATACTTGTCCATTAGAATTAACCCACGATATAACACGAGGAAAATGGAAGCCTATGATTTTATGGCAACTTGCCAAAGGACCTGCATCTCTTTCACAGCTTGTTAAAGATATTCAAGGAATTACTCAAAAAATGTTATTAGAGCATCTAAACGATTTAATAGAATTCAACATTGTAGAAAAAACCTCTTTTGAAGGCTATCCATTAAAAGTAGAGTATCGTTTAAGCGAGAGAGGCAAAAAACTATACGAAGCAGTAGAAATTATGCAAAATGTGGGCATTCAATTAATGCAGGAGCATGGAATGGAGGATTTTTTAAAAATGAAGGGATTCATTGAATAAAAAAGATACTTACGAAAAAGTGGGTACTATTCGATAGTTTTAAAGCTCCGTATACTATTTCTAGACCATTGAATTAGAAAGGAGTATATACTTAAATGAACAATTTACAGGATTCAGTTAACAGGCTGCTAGAACAGCAAAATACGGCATTCGTAGGCTCCATCGATCATGAGGGGTTTCCTCAAGTGAAGGCCATGCTTGCGCCACGCGAAAGAGAGGGCTTTCATACTTTTTATTTTACAACAAATACGTCCCCTATGCGGGTAGCCCAATTCCGAAATGAACAAAGGGCAAGCGTTTACTTTTGCGATCAAAAGCGTTTTGAAGGGGTAATGTTCAAGGGAACTATGGAAGTGTTAGAGGATCCGGCATCTAAGGAGTTAATCTGGCAAGATGGCGATACACTTTATTATCCACTTGGTGTAACGGATCCTGATTACTGTGTCTTAAAATTTACCTGCTTGTCTGGAAGATACTATAACAATTTTTCTTCCAAAACCTTTGAAGTGTAATAGAGTTGAAAATTCCTCGTTCTACGGTATGCTAGAAGCTATGAAGTCTGCACAAGCGTGTGGGCTTTTTTTAATGCTTGTTCCTATTGAATGTGAAGGTTTGAGTGCGTTATGGTGATAGAAAAAAACTTTTTTTGTTTTTTTTAAAATAAAATGAACTTTTTATGATCCCTGTTTGTATAGTGAGTGAAATACAAAAAGGGAGGTTATATTTTGGAACTAATTGTTAAGGATATTGTGAAAAAATTTAATGGTGTAAATGTACTGGACGGTGTATCAACTACATTTAAATGGGGCAATTGCTATTTATTGCTAGGCCAAAATGGTGCCGGAAAATCTACATTATCAAAGTGTATAGCAGGTGATCTAAAATCAGAGGAGGGCTCTATGCAAATCCAGGGTTCGCCGGTTAATGTACATGAGCAGGTAGCGCTGCAATATCAATTTTTTTCAAGCTATCAGCATCTTAAAATTCGCGAAGTGATTGCTCTTTTTGCTACATTGACGAACAACAGGATTGATTTGGGTGAGCTATATGAAATATTAGGGTTACCAACATATGATCATATTATGATGAAAAATGCATCAGGCGGTCAGCGAAAAGCAGTATCTATCTACCTTTCTTTCTTATTAAATAAACCCATTATCATATTAGATGAGCCATTTGCTGATTTAGATTTAACAAAGAAAAAGCAATTGATGTTTTACCTACAGCAGGAAATTAGTCAGCGTAATAAATTGCTCATTATTATTAGTCATGAGGTGGCAGGATTAGAGCCATTATTTGATTATATTGTCATCCTAAAAGAGGGTAAAATTATTGAAAATGCTACACAAGATGAGCTCTATCATAAATATACTGACGCAAGATTACCAGGAATTGAAGGTCTTTATTACGAAGCGACAGGTCAAATTTTAGGAGGAAAAGCAGGATGATTAAGCAAATTGCACGTATGTATATGTTGGAAAGTATTCGTAACCCAGGAATGGCTATTGGAAATTTGTTACCAGGATTTATGTTTATGACCATATCATTTTTTGCTAAAAGCGTGATGACGGAAGAATCATTTGAATTTTTGATTAAAGGTCAGTTTTTACCAATTTCGATAATTATGCTAATCTTCTTTTTTTCTTTTTCTAGTGCTACAATCTATTTAGCTGATATGAAAGCCAATAAAACCCTTCAATGGGTGCAGCGTACAGGCATTAAGCCACACAATTATTATATAGGGATGGGAATTGGTGTCTTTACATTATTAAACCTATTTTTAGTGTTACTACTCACTGGTTATTCATTTATAATTGATATTTCTTTATCATCATTTCTGCTAGTTATTTTAATGAGTAATTTTGTATTACTGGCAATGTATCCATTGAGCTTTATATTGGCAGGTCTATTTAAAAATGAAAAAGTAGCAACAAGTATGCTTGTACCAATTATGATGTTATTTATGTTTTCCATACAAATGACATCGATGTTTTTAACATTAGCGGGGAAAAACCCTCAAGATTATTTTATTTTCCTAATTTGGAATCCGATGCTATATTTATATGATAGCTTGCAAGTATCATTAAATTTAATGGGTGAAACATGGCTTCCACAATATCAGTATTGTATAATTTTAGCAGTTCTAAGCTTGGTGTTAGCAGCAATCACTAAGAAAGTATATACCAGTAAATAGGTGATTTTATGGGAATTGGATTTATTGTATCTTTAATTGCAAATGGAGTTTTGACTATTATTATTTTGGGAATTACAATCCCGATGGATAAAAAATATGTTGTACGCGAAAATAGAAAAATTAATTATAAAAAAACAACCATTTATTTACGTTGGAATGTATTTGATACGTTAACGCTCGTTTTAGCCATTTATACAATACTTTGTGTGCAGGCAGTTTTCTTTCTTTTAACCTCTTCTCAAACAATCGAAAATCCATATGTGCAGTTTTTTGCCAATCAATCGTCAACATGGGTCTTTGTAATAGTAGGCTATTTGGTAGGTCGTCTTTCTATAACTTTGAAGTCCATTAAGGCTCATTGGGGGGATGAGCTAGATGATGAGCAATGAGGAGTGGATGGAGGTTTATAAAAATGGCGATATTGAGGGCTTTGAACAGCTCTATAGTCGTTTGTATGAGCCTCTGTACTGCTTTTTATTTCGCTATACTCGTGAGGAGCAGCTAAGCATTGATATTGTACAAGATACCTTTGAGCGTTTACAATATATAAAGCAGGATTTTGATCAGCAAAAGGGAACAGTGAAGGCATTTTTATTTCAAATTGCTTATCGTTTAATGATCAATAAATTAAATCGACGCAAAAAGTGGCGCACACTCTTTCCATTTTTAGTACCAACAGAAAGTCGACGTCTATCGGCTGATGAAAAGTTAACGGTTCAAGAAGCTATACTTCAATTACCCGAAAAGCAACGAGCAGTTATTTTGCTTGTATATTATCATGATTTGCCACAGGAGGAAATTGCACAAATCTTGTCCATCCCACTTGGTACCGTTAAATCGAGATTACATAATGCGATAAAGACTTTAAAGGAAGAGCTAAAGGAGGATTTCGATGCTTAAAAATGAATTTCACAAGGAGCAGTGGCTAAAGGACAGCTTAGATCAAGATAAAATAGAGATTCCCAAGCAGCTAATCACATATAAAAAAAGTCGCTGGCAACGTTTTATCCAGTATTTAGCCTCTCCTACGAAAGATCCATTAGAGCCTATTTATTCATCCTCAATCGGCCACACTTCTTTGAAAATATTGCCTATCGTCACGGCTGTATTTATTACAATTCTTCAAATTATGCTTCAATAATAGGAATAACTCTTAAATATTTCACTGCCACAGTCATTAGATTGTGGTATTTTTAATGAATAGAGTACTTTTTATTGTAAAAGGTGGAGGTGAATACTTTGAGGGTTTTTAGAAACATTCCACAGCCAAACAAGATAAGAGGTCAGCTTCATAGGGCACTTATACTCATTACTTTTATCATTGGACTTTGTATATTTATTCCAACACTTTTCATTGAGTTCCGACAAACTATTCAGCACCAAAATGAAGAGATGGTAAATTATTTAAATGCTCAAACATACTTTTTTGAAAGCTGGTTAAAAGAACGTTCCAGTGATATACATACTATTGCTAATTTAGACTTTGTAAAAGGTTACCATTATGAAAAGGCACAAGCTTTTTTTCAAGATTTCAAAGATAAAACAGATTTTACTGACTTGATCTTCGTCAATAAAGATGGCATTGTGCAATTTGATACCGTTACAGAACTTACAACAAATGGGAAGGGTGTAAATGTACAAAATCGAGAGTATTTTCAGATTGCCAAAAAAACACAACAATCCTACATCACAGATATTTTTATCAGTAAGGTTACCAATCAGCCAATTGTTGCATTTGCCTCACCTATTTTAAATGAGCAGCAAGAATTTAATGGCGTAGTTTTTGGAACCGTGAATGTCCAGGTAATCAACCAGTACCTACATGAATCAAGAGTCGGCTTTCTTGGACATGCCTATATTATGAATCAGAATGGCATGATGCTGACTGAGTTAAATGTGAGAAACAATGATAGCTCATCTGAACAATTTATAGTGGATGAGCATATTCTTGATTTCGCTGTCAATAATACGGCAAATGACCTTCATGTTTATAAAGATATGAACGGTAAATGGGTGTTTGCGAAAAGTAAGCCAATCAATCAAGGAAAATGGTTTATTATTTCAGAAATTGTTTTATTCGATGCATTAAAACCACTCATTATTCGATTTCTTCTTATAGCCATTTGTATTGTCATAGGGTCATTCTTTACTATTAGAGTTATGCTTCAGCTTTCAAAAAAAATTGAAGAACCCATTCAACAGCTTTTGACAGGTGTTGGAAAGGTACAGCAAGGAAATTATGATTATCAAATAAATGAACACCAGCTAGCACCTTATGCACAGGAATTTCAGGAGCTTTGTTCATCCTTTAATGATATGAGCACCAAAGTCAGACAGGATACAATTTTATTGAAGGAATTATCGATAACCTGTCAGCTCACAAAGCTCTATAACCGCTTTTATTTAATTGAGCAGGGAGAGCTTGTTTTTGAGAAATGTTTAGAAGATGAAAATGCATGTTCATGTATAGCCATTGATATTGATTTTTTCAAAAAGGTTAATGATACTTATGGACATTTAATTGGTGATGAGGTGTTAAAGCATGTGGCCAACATCATTTCTAATTCTGTACGACGAGTGGATTTAATCACAAGGTATGGGGGAGAGGAGTTTGTTATTTTATCTCCAGATACAACAATAGAAAGTGCCATAAAAATAGCAGAAAGAGTTCGTGAAAATGTAGAAGCGAATCCATACACAAATGATCATGTAAAGATCAATGTAACAGTGAGTATTGGCATAGCAGAATATGGTCGAGCCAGCGATGTTGCTACATTTTATGAGCTACTTGATAAGGCTGATCAAGCACTTTATACTGCCAAGGAAAGTGGTAGAAATCAACTTAGAGTGTATGATAGCACTAAAGTAGGTACAAATATTTAATTAGCTAAGTAGAATCTAATAGGCACTGATATATATAGCGGTTTGAGTGGGGGTTAGATATAAACTAGCCCACTTTTAGCCCCATTTTCAATAGTACAGTCAAACGAACATATAGTTAGCAGATCTTGTTTTATTTCCCTATGCTAAATTCAATGATTTCTCCAATATAGTAATATGTTGGGTAACCTCTTCTTGAGAAATATCATGAATTTTTATATAACGATTGTGTATATGTTTTGTACATTCATCTTGCAGGGATGGTTCTATTTTGTATTACTAAAATTGTGTGGGAACAATTCAAAATCCGGATGTTAATTTGCCAATACGAAATTAATAAGTTTCTCTTATGATAAATCCATGGTACCTCTGCAACATCTAATTTGGTCAACTCCTGAAGTTTGCTTGTACTATCAATAATTAGTGAATGTTCCTCGTAAAAGCTAGAATTTTACGGGGTTTTTATGTATTTAGAGACTACTTTTTTGTAAACGCATTTGTTTCCAACTATCTAAATAATCGGATTATTGTTGCAACACTAAAAAAATCATGTTAGTATTAGTAAAACGTTTTAGTAAAACGTTTTACTTGTGAAGGGGATGAAAATATTGAGAAATAAACGAATTGCAACGATTGGGGATGCAATGGTCGTTTTTAATCCATCTAAGACAGGTCCTCTACGTTTCGTTCCTTCCTTTGAGCGAGCTGTAGGTGGTGCAGAATTAAATTTTGCAATTGGTGTTACACGTTTAGATATGGAAGCAAAATGGATTAGTTGTATTGGAGACGATGAATTTGGCAAGTTAATTTATAACTTTGCGCGTGGTGAAGGGATTGATGTTTCACATGTCTTACGAACACCACATATTCCAACGTCTATCTACTTCAAGGAAATTCGAGAAGACGGTGCAGGTAAATCGTTTTATTACCGCAACCCATCACCTTTACTTGAGCTGACTGAAGATCGAATTGATGAGTCAGTACTCGATGATGTGGATTTATTACATATTAGCGGCGTGTATTTAGCAGTATGTAAACATAACATTCAAGTTGCATTGAAATTGATTGCTTTAGCACAAGCAAAAAATATTCCTATATCCTTTGATCCAAATTTACGTTTAAAACTATGGACTATAGAAGATGCCCGAGCTGTATACGAAAAAGTGTATCCATCTATTAATCTTCTTTTAACAGGACAGGATGAATTTGAACTTTTATTTGAAGGGCGTACAGTTAAAGGCGTTCAAGAGAGTTATAAAATAGACGAAATTATTGTGAAAAAAGGTGAACAAGGCGCCACTGTTTATACAACTACCGAACGGTATGATCGAGAAGCTTTTTCCATTCGTGCCATTGATACTGTTGGAGCAGGAGATGCATTTGATGCAGCGTATGTCTATAGCTATTTAAATGGTTACGATATCCCAGAACGCCTTCGTTTAGCCAATGGTGCAGGGGCATTGGTAGCAACGATTAAAGGAGACAATGAAGGGCTCCCATCCTTGCAAGAATTAAGGCAATTTATCGGCGATGAAAAACTAATTGAGCGTTAGGAGTTGTCAGGAATGCAAAAAATTGAAATTTTGAAAGCGTTGTCAGATGCAAAAGTTGTAGCTGTTATTCGCGGAAGTTCACCTGAAGAAGCGACAGAAATTTCAAAAGGTGCCATTGCAGGTGGCATTCGAGCAATTGAAATAACGTATACAACACCATTTGTTGAAGAAACCTTTAAAGCATTACGCCATAGTGATGCAATAATTGGGGCAGGTACAGTATTGGATGTAGAGACTGCGCGCCACGCCATTTTAAACGGTGCAAAGTTTGTTGTTAGTCCAAGCTATAATGCTGCGATTGCAAAGCTTTGCAATCGCTATAGCATACCGTACCTACCAGGGTGTATGACCATTACAGAAATGGTGACAGCTCTTGAAGGTGGAAGTGACATTATTAAATTATTTCCAGGAAATCAATTTGAACCTAGCTTTATTAAAACGGTTAAAGGTCCACTACCAAATATCACAATTATGCCTACAGGCGGTGTTGGTTTAGCTAATATGAATGAATGGTTAAATGCAGGTGCAGTCGCGGTTGGTATCGGTAGTGATTTAAATAAAGCATTTGCAAAGGATGGGTATAAAGGTGTTGTAGCTCAAGCAAAAGCGTATATGAAAAATCTATCAAACTAGGAGGTAGTAAGGATGAATATGACATTTAGATGGTACGGTCGTGGCAATGATACAGTGAAATTAGAAGATGTAAAACAAATTCCAAATGTAAAAGGAATTGTTTGGGCATTACATCATCTAGCAGCTGGGGAAGTATGGACAAAAGAGATCATTCAAGATGAGGTTGACTATATACGTTCTTTTGGATTCCATACAGATGTTGTAGAAAGTGTCAATGTCCATGAGGATATTAAACTAGGATTGCCAACACGTGATCAATATATTGAAAACTATAAACAATCTATTCGCAACCTAGGCGAGGTTGGTGTCAAGGTCATTTGCTATAACTTCATGCCTGTATTTGATTGGACACGTACAGACCTATTCCATCCATTAGAAGACGGCTCAACGGCTCTCTATTTTGATAAGGAAAAGGTAATGAATTTAGATCCACAAGAACTAGTGAATGAAGTAAGCGCTTCTTCGGATTTAACCCTTCCAGGATGGGAGCCAGAACGATTAGCTCGACTTTCTGAATTATTCGAGCAGTACAAGGAAGTAGATGAAGCCAAACTTTGGGACAACTTAGCTTATTTCTTACAAGCCATTTTACCAGTTGCAGAAGAAGCAGGTATTCAAATGGCGATTCATCCAGATGATCCACCGTATTCCATCTTTGGCTTACCGCGCATTATTACGGGAGCAGAAAGCTATGAAAAATTAATTAAAATCTCTGATTCAGTGGCAAATGGTTTTACGTTCTGCTCAGGTTCAATGGGAGCAGATCCACAAAATGATATGGTTGCAATCGCTGAAAAATATGCATATCGTGCTCCATTTGCCCATATTCGCAATGTCAAGATTATGGAAAATGGTAGTTTCTTTGAAACATCGCATTTTACATCTGATGGTTCAATCGATATTAAAAATATTGTTCGCACATTAAATGATCAAAACTATGAAGGCTATGTACGTCCAGATCATGGTCGTCATATTTGGGGAGAACAATGTCGTCCAGGGTACGGTTTATATGATCGAGCACTTGGCATTATGTATTTAAATGGTCTTTGGGATGCTTATGAAAATCTAAAGAAATAGGTGACATGTATGAAAGCACTACAAGTAATCAAACCTTTTGAAATGGCTTTAATTGATGTAGCAGAACCAGTGATAACAAAGCCAACAGATGTCCTTGTTCAAACCGAATATGTTGGTATTTGCGGATCAGATATGCATATTTATCATGGCTCGAATCCATTAGCGACATTGCCTCGCGTGCCAGGGCATGAAGTTGTTGGACGTGTGTTAGAGGTTGGCCAGGAGGTGCAAGGATTAAAAGCTGGTGACAAAGTTGTTGTCGAACCGATTCGTTATTGTGGAGAGTGCTATGCTTGCCGTAAAGGACAACCAAATGTCTGCGAACAGCTTTCTGTTTTTGGTGTCCATGAAGATGGAGGTATGCGTGAGCGTTTTGTTGTGGCTGAAAAGCAATTGCATAAAGTAGCAGACCACACTTCTTTAGAAGAGGCAGTTTTAATCGAACCTTATACAATTGGTGCCCAAGCAGTATATCGTGGTGAATTACAGGCTGGTGAGACGCTATTGATTCAAGGGGCAGGGCCAATTGGCATTTGCATTTTAAAGATGGCTAAATTAATGGATGCACGCGTGATGATTTCTGATTTGGATCCGACTAAGCTCTCTTATGCAAAAGAACTTGGTGCGGATGAAGTTGTAAATGTAAATGAACAAGATTTATTAGAGGCTGTTAATCAATGGACAGATGGAGTAGGCGTCAATGTATCTATTGATGCGGTATGTATTCCGCTAACTTTTAAGAATTCTATTGATGCTGTTTCAGTGGCTGGAAGAGTGGTAGTCCTTAGCTTTGGAGAGGAAGCTATTGAACTTGCTCCTCTACCAATTACGAAGAAAGAATTGTCAATAAAAGGTTCGCGTTTGCAAACGTTCCAATTTGAAAACGTAGTCAAGCTTGTCAATGCTGGAAAGCTACAGCAACAAGGTTTAATTTCACATACTTTTTCATTACATGAAGCAAAAGAAGCCTTTGAATTTATAGAAAAAAACCCAAATGAAGTACGTAAAGTCATTTTAAAAGTAGGTGAGTAAGGTGCATGAGGCATTACAAAATAAAGTAGCCGTTGTAACAGGTGGCAGTGGTGTTCTTTGTTCTGAGATGGCAAAGGAATTGGCCAAGCAAGGAATGCGAGTAGCTATTTTAAATCGTACAGCACAAAAAGGAGAAGAAGTCGTCCAATCGATTAAAGAAAATGGTGGGGAAGCGATTAATTTTTCTGTGGATGTTTTAAATAAAGAATCATTAATAGCAGCAAGGCAAGCAATTTTACAGCAATATGGTCGGATTGATGTGCTTATTAATGGAGCGGGCGGCAATCATCCAGATGCCATTACTGCTGATGAAGTATATAAAGAAGAATCAACTTCACCAAATTTCTTTGAATTAACGCCAAACGGTTTTGAAAGCGTATTCTCGAATAATTTTACAGGAACATTTTTAGCTGCCCAAGTTTTTGGCGAAGCATTGCTTAAAACGAAGGGGACGATTATTAATATTTCATCCATGAGTTCCTATGCTCCTATGACAAAAGTGCCTGCATATAGCGCGGCAAAGGCAGCGATCCATAATTTTACACAATGGATGGCTGTGCATTTTGCAGAAGCAGGTTTACGTGTTAATGCCATTGCACCTGGATTTTTTATTACCGAACAAAACCGTAATCTATTGCTGACAGAAGATGGCTCACTAACAGCACGTTCAGAAAAAATCATTACAGCTACACCACAAAAGCGTTTTGGTAAACCACAAGATTTATTAGGGACATTATTATTTTTAGCTGATGATACATACTCAGCATTTGTCACTGGCGTAACGATTCCTGTTGATGGTGGATTTATGGCTTACGCAGGCGTTTAACAAAGGGAATCTATTTCAAATTTAGGGGTGAAAGATATGAAACAACAAGGTATTTTTGGAGATGGCAAAACGGTTGTTATTGTCATGCTATTTTTAGCAGGTGTCATTAACTATTTAGACCGTTCAGCATTATCGATTGCAGCACCATTTATTCAAGAGGATATTCATCTAACGTCGACACAATTAGGGATTATCTTTAGTAGTTTCTCTGTTGGATATGCCATTTTCAACTTCTTGGGCGGAATGGCTTCCGATAAATTTGGTGCCAAGTTAACGCTATTTGTAGCGATGATTGTATGGTCTTTATTCAGTGGAGCAATGGTATTAGTCGTTGGGTTTGCTTCGTTGATTATTGTTCGTATTGTCTTTGGTATGGCAGAAGGGCCATTGTCTTCAACCATAAATAAAATGGTGAATAACTGGTTCCCAGCAGATAAACGTGCCTCTGTAGTAGGGCTAGCCAATAGTGGTACGCCACTTGGTGGTGCAATTGCAGGTCCAATTGTTGGTTATATTGCATTAGCATATGGCTGGAAATATTCATTTATTGCGATTATGATTCTTGGATTTATTTGGGCAATTGTATGGTTTAAAGTAGTAAAAGAAAAGCCAAACAAAGAAGAAAATGTAGAACCAATGGCAAATTTAGAAATTGCAGCAGAAGATATCAATCATAGTCGTGGACTGTCTTACTACTTAAAACAACCAACAGTATTGTTTACAGCTTTTTCATTCTTTGCCTATAACTATATCCTATTCTTTTTCTTAACTTGGTTCCCAAGCTATTTAGTAGAGGCTCGTGGCATGGCTGTTAAAGATATGAGTATCGTAACCGTTATTCCATGGATTTTAGGATTCTTCGGTTTAGCATTGAGTGGGATTGTATCGGATTTCATCTATAAACGCTTTATGCGTAAGGGTGTTTTATTCTCTCGTAAAGTCGTTCTAGTTACATGCTTATTCTTAGCAGCCGTATCTATTGGCTGTGCAGGTATTGTAACAACAACAGTTAGTGCTGTCGCGCTTGTTGCTACCTCTGTTTTCTTCTTATATTTAACAGGTGCTATTTATTGGGCAATCATCAATGACGTGGTGGAATCAAAATATGTTGGATCTGTTGGTGGTTTTATGCATTTCCTTGCAAACACGGCAGGGATTATTGGACCAACTTTAACAGGCTTCTTAGTAGATAAAACAGGCACGTTCTCTGCGGCTTTCTTACTTGCAGGTGGTTTAGCAGTCATCGCTTCCTTAGCAGTTATTAAATTTGTTACACCAATTGTTCATAAAGAAATAGCTTAGAAATAGAAAGGATGGATTCAAATGAACAATCAGTCAGTTATTAAAATTCATCCGATGGACAATGTTGCCATAGCCTTGAGTGATCTTCCTCAAGGCTTTTTACTTCCATTGGATGGGATAGAAATAACGTTACAGCAATCAGTACAACGTGGGCATAAGATTGCCATCACAACTCTTTCTAAAGATACACATATCACAAAATATGGTTTTCCAATTGGACATGCGAGAGAAGAAATCCTAGCAGGTAGTTGGGTTCACTCACATAATATGAAAACCAATTTATCGGGTGAATTAAGCTATGAATTTAATCCAAAAACACATCCCATAGCCGAGCCTCGTCATGCACAGCGCACATTCAAGGGATATCGTAGAACAGATGGTCAGGTTGGTGTACGAAATGAAATCTGGATTATTAATACGGTTGGATGTATTAACAAAGTAGCTGAAAATCTGGCGAAGTTAGGCAATCAATTTTTGAAGGCTGACAACTTTGATGGTGTACAGCATTTCGCTCATCCATATGGTTGTTCACAACTCGGTGATGATTTAACGTATACACAAAAAATATTAGCTAATTTAATTCACCACCCAAATGCAGGGGCAGTGATTGTATTTGGGCTAGGGTGTGAGAACAATTATATTGAGCTATTTAAGAAAACAATCGGCCATTATGATGAACAACGCGTAGCCTTTTTAAATGTTCAAGAATCTGCAGATGAAATGAAAGAGGGTCAACAATTGCTTGAAAAGGCCTTTGACTATGTGACGACATTCGAAAGACAAGCGTACCCTATTTCAGAACTGAAAATTGGTTTAAAATGTGGCGGTAGTGATGGTTTCTCTGGCATTACAGCTAATCCGATGATTGGCGCATTTTCTGATCAATTGATCTCTGCAGGCGGTGCAACGGTGTTAACGGAAGTTCCAGAAATGTTTGGTGCTGAACAGATTTTAATGGAACGTGCAAAAAATGTCTCTGTTTTTGAGGATATTGTGCACTTAGTAAATGATTTTAAACAGTATTTTATGAAATATAATCAACCTGTCTATGAAAATCCTTCTCCAGGAAACAAAGCGGGTGGAATAACAACATTGGAGGAAAAATCACTTGGCTGTATTCAAAAAGGGGGGTTCCAAGAGGTAAAAGAAGTGCTTGATTACGGAGACCGTATGACAACAAAGGGGCTACATTTATTAAACGGTCCAGGAAATGATCTTGTATCAACAACAGCACTTGCCTCAACGGGTTGCCAAATCGTCCTTTTTTCAACAGGTAGGGGCACACCGTTTGGAGGACCGACACCTACAGTCAAAATTTCAACAAATACACCACTTTATGAACGCAAAAAAAATTGGATTGACTTTAACGCAGGGCAGTTAGTGGAAGGTAAGCCGATGGATGTATTAGTGGATGAATTTATGGATTATATAGTAGCGCTAGCTTCAGGAGAAGTACAAACAAATAATGAGAAATATGGATTCAAAGAAATCGCCATTTTTAAAGATGGCGTGACGATGTAGGAGAGAAATGATATGAAGCATCCTATTAAAATCATGCAAATAGGTGATGGGAATTTTATTAGAGGCTTTTTTGACTTAGCAGTTGAAAAACTACGAGTCCCTTGCAGTATCGTTTCAGTCGCAGCAACAGCAAGAGGAAAAACAGTTAAACAGCTAGAAGAACAACAGTTGCAATTCACTGTGATGGAACGTGGGTTAAAAAATGGTGAGGTTGTAGAAGAAGAAACCACTATTAAGATTATTCAAGATACTATTCATCCATATGAGAACTGGCATACATTTTTACAATATGCGCAGTCAGAAACATTAGAAATGATTGTGTCTAATACAACAGAGGCAGGTATTTATTACGAAAATATCCCATACCCTACTGCCTGTCCAACAAGCTATGCAGCAAAGTTAACAGTCTTTCTAGAACAATATTACAATCATTTTCAAGGTGAAAAACAATTGGCAATTGTGCCTCTGGAATTAATAGAACAGAATGGCTCTACACTAAAAACGATTTGTCTACAGCATGCCAAAGACTGGAACTTGCCTATAGCATTTAATGACTGGCTCGCTACTTTAACTTTTTGTAATACACTAGTAGACCGTATTGTAACGGGTTATCCACAAGAGTATCAGGGAAAGGATGCCTTATATACAGTTTGTGAACCCTATTTCTTATTTGTGATTGATCAGAAAGAGCCTTTTAAATATTGGCCAACATGTCTTGATTTACCTTTTGTTTTTGATGATTTAGACATGTAACGGAAACGCAAAGTCGCCATTTTAAATGGTAGTCATATTTTGCTTTCAGCATTTGGCAAAATTTATAATTATACAACCGTAAGAGAGGCATTTTCTAATGCAGGCGTTCGAGCCTTTATTGAAAAAGTAACAAACGATTTTACACAACGATTCCAAGTAGATGAACGCTATCAGCAAGATGTCTTTGAACGTTTTTTAAATCCATTTATTGAGCATCAGCTATATGATATTCAATTAAATGAATTATCAAAGTGGCAAACACGTATTGCTCCATTTGCTGAAACAGAAATATACTATCAAGCTTTAGCATTAGGGATATATGCAATGAATCCAACACGCTTTTCCATGCGTGAATCCGATCAGGTTATCGAAAAGTTGGTTGATATCCATAACCATTTTGAACAGGGGCAGACAAAGCCAATGCAACAATTTATCGAACAGCATTTTCAATGTGATGCAACCGAGGTGATTCAACAATTATCCACAATTCATAGATTATTGGAGGAAATAGTATGCGACAATTGATTATTAAAGAACCGTTTCATATGGTGGAACGTGAGGTAGACAAGCCAAGTATTGTAAGAAGTCATGATGTTCTATTAAAAATCACACATATTGGCGTGTGTGGAACAGATACACATGCTTTTGCAGGTGAACAGCCATTCTTTAGTTATCCACGTGTGTTAGGCCATGAACTAGCTGCTATCGTGGAAGAAGTCGGTGAAGCAGTAAAAGCCATTGAAGTAGGAGATCGTGCAACAGTTATTCCATACATCCATTGTGGGGAGTGTGTTGCATGTCGTCGAGGCCAAACGAACTGCTGTAAATCCTTGAAAGTATTAGGTGTACATATGGATGGAGGTATGGGTGAGTATATCGTAGTCGATGACAGTATTGTGATTACAGATAATGCAGTGTCAGGCGATCAATTAGCTATTGTTGAGCCATTAGCTATTGGTGCTCATGCTGTTCGTCGTTCAGAATTAACAGAGAATGATACAGTACTTGTCATCGGTGCAGGGCCAATTGGGTTAGGAGCGGCACGCTTTGCTAAATTACGGGGAGCAAAAACAGTTTTAATGGACTTGAATGAAGAACGTTTAAAAGCAGGACAGGCATGGACGGAAGCGGATGGCGTAATTGTTGGTAGTCATGAGGTAATGTCCCAATTACATGAAAATTTTAATGGCGAACTTCCTACAGTTGTCTTTGATGCAACAGGTAATCAACAATCAATGGAATCTTCGTTCCAGTACGTAGAAAATAGCGGAACATTAGTATTTATTGGCTTAATGAAGAAGACGATTACATTTAACGATCCTGAATTCCATTCAAAGGAATTAACGTTGAAAAGTAGTCGTAATGCTACTTTGGAAGATTTTGAGACAGTCATGAACTATATGCAATCAGGTGCTATAAAGCAAGGCTATGTCACGAAAAATATTGCATTTGACGAAGCAATTTCTTACTTCGAGGCAAAACAGTACAATACGAATAAAGCCCAAATCTATTTTAAATAATGGGAGGATTATTTTCAATGAATATTTCTGTACCAGTATTAAAAGAAATAGTTGTTCAAAAATTCACAGCTCAGGGTGTTGACGCTGAAACGGCGGCGCAAGTAGCAGATGTTTTGATTTATGCTGATTTACGTGGTGTCAGTTCTCATGGTGTTATGCGTGTGGAACATTATTTAACACGTTTAAAGGCAGGCGGCATAACGAAAAACCCAAATTTTTCAGTAGAAAAACGGGGTACAAATCACCTTCTATTTAGAGGTGATAATGGTTTTGGACATGTTATTTGTAAAGAAGCGATGGATGAAACGATTAAAATAGCAAAGGAACATGGTTCATGTACAACGATTATTCAAGAGAGTAGCCATTGTGGGGCACTCGGCTATTTCCTTGAACAGGCCACTAGTGAAAATTTAATTGCTATTATGTGCTCACAAACCGACTCTGCAGTCGTTCCTTTTGGAGGAAAAGAGCCTTATTTTGGGACGAATCCAATAGCTTACGGTTTTCCAACAAACGATAAACCAATCATTTTGGATATGGCAACTAGTAATGTAGCACTCGGGAAAATTTTATATGCACGTGAAAAAGGAGAAACAATCCCAAATACATGGGGAGTTGATGCACAAGGGGTGCCAACTACAGACCCTCATCAAGTAAAATCTTTAACACCCTTTGCAGGGGCAAAAGGATATGGTATGGCACTTGTAGTAGATGTTCTTTCCGGAATTTTAGCAAGTGCAGCTTTTGGTCCACACATTTCAAAAATGTATAGCGATTACGAACAAAAACGAAATCTAGGACAATATTTATATGTATTAGATCCAAATATTTTTGGAGATATTGATCAATTCAAAGCAAGTATCTCACAAATGATGAATGAATTACATGATGCGCCAACGGCACCTAATTTTGAACAGGTACTGGTACCTGGTGAAATTGAACAGAAATGTAGTGCGGAAACAATGGATCAGGGCATTGATTTACCAGAACAAGTATATAACTATTTGAATAGTTAACTTAACTAGTAAAGTATGCTATGCTACATAATACCAAGGAGAGTTTCCATATTTATAGGTAGGAGATTGATTTTAGTGAAAAAAACAACAATTGCCGATGTTGCGCAATATGCAAATGTTTCGAATAGTACCGTCTCGCAATATTTGAATAAGCGATATGAATATATGAGTGTAGAGACTCGTAAAAAAATTGAAGAAGCTATTGAAGCATTGCAATATCGTCCAAATTTAATGGCACGTAGCTTAAAACAGAAATCTACCTTTACGATAGGTATTATAGTAGCGAATATTATCCATGACTTTTCAACAAAAATTATAAATGCACTGGAAGCAGAATTTGATAAAGAAGGCTTCCATATGATTGTATGTAATTCAGCGGATAATCCTAAAAAAGAAAAAAAACATATCGAAACTTTACTAGAAAAACAGGTGGATGGCTTGATTGTTTTTCCAACAGGAGAAAACAAAAATCTGTATGTAAGGCTTCACCAACAAGCGATTCCAATCGTTTTTATCGACCGTTTTATAGAGGGAGTGGATATTCCAGCTGTATTGCTTGATAATTTTTCAGCAATGAGTACGGCAGTGGAAACGTTTCGAAAGCACCCGTTAGCCATTATCACCACATCTTTAGCCTTACCAATTACTCCTCGTGTAGAACGTTTAGAAGGATTTCGCCAAGCACTTCAAAATAAAAATATGTTAGTTGATGAGCGATACATTAAAAATGGTGAACCAGTAGAGATGGAAGAAATATTCGATCAATTATTTGCATTGGAACAACCACCAAAGGGAATTATTGCTGCAAATGATCGTATTTTTCAAGAATTAATGATTTATATAAAAAAGCGAAACTTACGTGTACCGAATGATTTACAAGTGATAGCTGTTGATGATGTGCCCTATGCAAATTTTTTAACTCCTTCCATTACTACATTAAAACAGCCTATCCTACCGATGGCTCAAAAATCTGCTTCACTACTCTTTGCAAAAATCAAAAAAGAACAGATAGCTGATGAACAAAAACTCTATCGCTTTAAGCCAATAGTCATTCATCGAGATTCAACTAACTAAAACAGCAACCCTTAGCTAAGTTCCTAGCTTTGGGTTGCTGTTTTAAGTAATACTGATAATCCCCCTTTTTCTTGTTCAAATTCACGACTTAGCCGATGCTTCTGTGGTAAAAAAAAGGTGACTGTATCGTTCGAGACAGGATTTAGCTGTTTCACCATGCGACAAAGTTGTCCTATAGGGCTATTAATAAGCTTTATTACTTTTTATCATCTACCTAATTTTACTTATTTAGAGGCTCAAAAAATAATAATTAAGGAAAACACAATAGAAAGTGTATATATATCAACTCGGAAGATGGTAAATATTCGAAGAGAAAAAATCTTAATGAATGATTAATTTTCTTACACAATATAGGGCAAAATATTTAATGGTTATTAAATTTTTTATTGATGGCACTGATACTGTAGTTAATTAAGGTGTGTTAGTTATATCCCAATAAAACGGCTAACTTAAGGGACCTCCTATTATTTGCCTACCATACCTTTTAAAAGTGTGGGAAGAATAATTTTTAATTCGTAGGTCATACTAAAACGGATTTCACTTATGAAATCTATAATGATGAGGAGGATGGAAAAATGAGTAGGTTTGAACAATTAGACCCCAAATCTCAAAAAATCCACCGCAACTGGTCAAGGATTAAGCATTCTAAATCTCAAGTAAATGGTGAAACGGAGATTACTCTCCACAACCGTATCTTGAGAAGTGAAGCAAAGGCCCGACAGTTTTAATCATGCTAGAAAAGTAAGTGTCATCAAGCCCAGAATTTATTCTGGGTTTTTTATTTTGTAAGCTAAAATAGACCCAATTATTTTTTTATCTTCAATTATTTTGTAATTAATCCGATATAAACTCTAACGAATTTAAAAGGGAGAGGGGATTATAATGAAAATAACATCATATACAAATACAGTTAATTTTCTTCAAACCATCCATACTCTGTCTAAGGAAGATGGAAATCCTCAAACTTTAAAAAAGGGTCAGGATGTTGTCACAATTGGAAATGAAGCGCGTAGTTTATTCGATTCTCACATTCAATTGCAAGAGGCACCAGAGGAGATAGCTCAAAAAATAACCTCTATGTTTAAGGATGGAGGGAAATTAAACTACGTAGAAAGTGAGGAGCAGCTGGCTATTCGTGCGGAACAGCAGGCTCGATTGGATGAGGAAATTGAACATAATGTTCTTGCCATCATCATCCCGCATATTCAAACAAACGAGAAACTTGTCAATAGCTTAAAAGGTGCAAGTCAGCAAGCACTAGATGCTACATATTCAACAATCTCTCAAAATCTCTTAGTGCATAATGTTGGCAATATGACGGAAGAACAGCGTCAAGCCATGATTTCACTTGGTTTAGAAAAAGCGCAATTTATTGCAGATAACTACTTACAGGGAAAACAGGCAAAAGATTTTATGGAGGCTATGACAACAATTGCAAAATTTGCAGTCAATGGCGTGAAAAATGACAATGGTACTGTTTCATATACCATTGAAAAGGGACCATTAGTACATGCACCGGATGATTATATTCATATAGATGATTTAGTAAAAGAGGCGTACCCTGAAAAATGGCAGAGCTTTAAAGATAAAATAGTAGCTGCTACTGAAAAACAGGATAAAGATGCGCTTGTGGAAGCATTCAAGGAATATAATCAATTGGTAAAATCGATTTATACAAATCAACCACATCTCGTGCAAGAAAAAATAAAAGACTATGGTAATTGGCAAAAAAACATTAAAAATACAGAGGTTTCAAAGCAATTTAGTCAATTAGATAAAACCTCTCTTTCCAATTTTATGGAGGATATCAAAACAACAAATGCTTGGTTATCCAATGAGTTTTTGGCAAAGGATTTAAAAAATTTCCAAAGATATCTGACTAGAAATCATTAAAATCATTTAGTCTCCTTGATGTCCATATCATATAAGGAGACTATTTGTGTTGCTTTTTTGAAGGGAGAGATACTAAATGACAGAACAAATCAAAATTAGAGCTGCCACTGAAGAGGATGCTGAAAATATGCTGGCAATACAGAGTGAAGTTTTAGCAGAAGTTGATTATTTAATCACTACATTAGAGGAATTTCAGCAAACGATTGATGAGCAAAGAAAATGGATACAAGCAAAATTAGAAAATGAACGAGAATTAATCTTAATCGCACAATATCAAGAAAAAATAGTTGGTTGCTTGTGTTTCAATCACCAAATCGAAAACGATTAGCTCATACAGGTTCCTTTGGCATGATGATATTAAAAGAATATCGTGGTCTTGGGATAGGAAAACGTTTGCTTGAGAAGCTACTAAAGTGGGCAGAGCTCAATCCATATATTGAAAAGATTAGTCTTGGCGTATTTTCAACAAATGAAAGTGCCATTGCTCTCTATAAAAAGATGGGATTTGTGGAGGAAGGAAGAAAAATCAATGAAATTAAGTTAAATGATAAGCAATATATTGATGATGTTTTAATGTATAAGATGGTTTAATTTCATTAAATTGGCTAATCAAATTCTAGGTATAGACTTTTATACAAAATCTATGCGCTATCAACGTCTTTCCTTTTTCCATTAATACCCACCTGGAATCATTAAATTTTTATCACCATTTACAATAACTATGCCTTCTGGTTGAATAATATATCTTCATTAGATAAAGTTAAATGTTTCCTTTTATTATAATAGTGCATAAAGTTAATTAAAAAGGAGTGAAAGTAATGAATATTCCAATTCCAACATATTTACAGCCATTTGCAGAAAACGTACAACAACCAAACGAAGTTGAATCACACTTACAGCTTTGTTCTAGCACTGGCAATCAACAATTTGAAATTTGGTATTATGGTGATATGTTATCGCTTGAGGGGGAGGTAATGCCTTTCATTACAGGTACAACCACTAAAATCGTTGCAAAGGACCCATTAACAGCAGAGGAAATTTTATTGTTTGATGGGACCATGCATGGCTATAATGCATTGTTTTGTGATGAGTATACAGAAGAACAACGTGTTAATCGTTCACTTCAAAAATATAACATGCCCCCAACAGAGATTGTATTATCATTTTTTTATAATATTGATTTCGATGAAGAAGTGGATGACTATGAGGTAGATGACCAAGGTTATGTACAACTGATTAGCGGAGAAACAGCAGACTGGAACACAATCAAAAGAAATGGCTATGATGCATTTGCTTTTTATTTCAAGAAAGAAGATGGGACGCTGTTAGCATTTGCACAGGAAGAATTAGCATAGTGAAGGCATGGGCTGTCTCACAATGCTTTTAAGAATAATATAGTTTAATTTCATAGGAAGGAAATATAAATAATATGAAAATATTTAATTTCACACAAGAGTTTGCCAATCAAATTATAAATTATGATTCAGTAGACGCTTTCTATAAGAAGATAATGAGAACGGTAGAACCAACGAGTATTGGCTTTATGTATATAGAGCAGGGTGGTATCGTTGGAATGCATGAGGCTCCTGTTCCCCAGTTATTTATAGTCATTCAAGGTGAAGGATGGATTTGTGGAGCAGATAAGGAGAAGATATTTTTAAAGGCTGGAGAGGGTGTATTTTGGCAAAAAGGCCAAGCACATGAATCAGGAAGTGACTCGGGATTAACAGCACTTGTCCTCGAATCTAAGCAAATCAATCTTGCCTAGTCACAAATTGTAACGGAGTAAATTTTAGCTCCGTTACAGCTTTAAGCTGAGTTTAACTTATATGCCCATCGAATAGATTTTCATACTCTGCTAGTTTCACAAAGCCTCTTGCTTGATAAAAGCTCATACCTCTTATATTTTCCCTCTCTACACAAAGATAAGAAAACATTTGGATACCTTTTTTGCCCTGTGTTTCAGGAAGAATTAGATTGCCCAAAAGCTCAGCTTCATCGTTTTTTATATTTGAAAAATTGGAAATCTACTAAATTAATTCCTCTAGTATAGCAACTTAAAAAGGACTGATTTCTAGATGTTCTTTTAAGCGCCCAGCACTATCAAGCAACCTGTAAAAAACGATTCTGGATGTCATATAGGATGATGCTTTCGTATGGTTGATGCCAGCTTCTCTTGGCAATTTCTTGCACGAAAAAGATGTCATTCTCTTGTATCTGTCGTATAATGAGTGTCAACACTTACCACCCATAATTCCAATTTTTCTATTTATTGTAACATTAAATCATACGAAAGGAGATGACTTCATGCAAGTAGTTGAAAAAGCATTTGGCTATATTACAAGAGAGCATGAGGGGCAGTTACAGGTGCTAGTATTTGAGCAAAATACAGAAGGAGCCGGCATCCAAATTCCAAAAGGCACAGTAGAGGAAGGGGAAACACCGCTAGAGGCTGTAACTCGAGAGATGTTTGAGGAGACTGGCTTATCGCATTTAACAGTTAATGGGTTAATTGCTGAAGATTATTTTAATCATTATTCAGGCGCTTTACAAAAACGCTATTTTTATCATCTAACGACGAATGAAAAACGAGATACATGGCAGCATCATCCTACAGGATTAAACGAAACAGGTTTTATATTCTCCTTTTATTGGATAACAGATGAGCAGGAAGTGTCACTAGCAAAAGGACATGGAGATTATTTGTATCGAGTAATGGCTCCTATTAATCATTAAGTGTATTTCCGTTATTGAAATCATTTGGGGAATCTGAAAACTAGCAAGGGACTAGGTTCACAAATTTTCAGCTTTATTACTAGCGCTTCTACTAATGTATAGAACATTCTATAGCCTATTTCTCCTAAAATTTAACACGAAAAAATTTTAGAAGAAATAGGCTATATTAGCTAAAACAACCGCGTTTCTAGTTGATAGAGACGCGGTTGTTTTGTTTACTATTTTTTATGCCTTTTCGGCAATCTCTAATGCTTGTGTGAAATCAGCGATCAGATCGTCAACATGCTCTAGTCCTACTGAGAAGCGTAATAGTCCGTCAGTAATACCACGTTTTGCACGTTCCTCAGGCTCCATTGCAGCATGACTCATTTTGGCTGGGTAGGATAAAATCGATTCAACGCCACCAAGAGAGACTGCAAAAACAGGAATTTTCATCGCTTCTACAAGTGCTTTTGCGGCTTTGTAGCTTGGCAGACGGAATGATAGGACAGCACCTGCACTTGTGCACTGGCTACGATGAATATCATAGCCTGGATGAGATTCAAGCCCAGGGTAATATACTTGCTCGACAAGAGGGTTTGCAGCTAAAAATTCTGCAATCTTTTGTGCTGATTCCGCTGAGCGACTAAAGCGTACAGCAGTCGTCTTTATATTTTGCAATAGTGTAAAGGAATCCTGTACACCTAGAATATTGCCGAATGAATTTTGGATAAAGTAAAGGTCTTGTCCTAGCTTTTCATCAGCTGTAACCGTCAATCCTGCAATAATATCAGAGTGTCCGGATAAAAACTTTGTAGCACTGTGGATGACAACATCTACACCTAGCTCAAGTGGACGTTGGTGTAAAGGTGTCATAAATGTATTGTCTAAAAACGTTAAACAATGATGCTGCTGCTTGGCTAAGGTAACTACCCCACGAATATCTGTAATGCCAAGCGTAGGATTTGATGGTGTTTCCATATAAAGCAATTTAGTTGTAGGTGTGATAGCTGCTTCAACAGCTGCTAAATCGGTAAAATCAACAAAAGTATGCGTTATCCCAAAACGTGGTAATACTTTAGTGACGAAACGATATGTGCCCCCATAAACATCTTCTGTCATCACAATATGATCACCCTGTGATAATAGCATCAAGGCTGCGGACACAGCGGCAATCCCTGAGGAGAAGGCATGTGCACGAACTCCTCCTTCAAGTTCCGCAACTGCTTTTTCCAATGCATCCCTTGTAGGGTTACCTGATCGAGCATAATCATATTCTCCAAATTCATCAATACTCTCCTGATGAAACGTTGATGATAAATACATAGGCACATTGACTGCACCTTTTTTATTAGCGTAGCCGTCACGAACTCCTGCGTGTATTAGGCTTGTTTCCATACGTTGCTTCATGTCTATGCCTCTTTTCTAAGGATATCGAATACTTGTTTTAAATCAGCAATTAAATCCTCAGCCTCTTCAATTCCGACTGAGAAACGCAGTAAACGGTCACATACACCACGTTCAATACGTTCCTCATATGGCATATCTGCATGTGTCTGAGTAGCAGGGTATGTAATAAAGCTTTCAACACCGCCAAGGCTCTCAGCAAACGTAATTAATTTTAAGTTACGAAGGAATGGGTCAATCCACTCAGCTTTCTGTAAACGGAAGGACAGCATACCGCCTTTTCCTGTGTATAATACGTCAGTTACAAGTTCTTCCTGCTCTAGATAAGCAGCAATTGCTTTTGCATTTGCATCGTGCTGCTTTAGACGAAGATGCATTGTTTTTAAGCCACGAATCAATAGCCAAGCATCCATTGCCCCTAATACCATTCCGCTGCCATTATGAAGAAAGGCAATACGTTCCGCTAGTTCTGCGCCTTTTGCGACAACTAAACCCGCTAAGACATCATTATGACCACCAATATACTTAGTAGCTGAATGAATAACAATATCTGCACCTAATTCGATTGGACGTTGGAAATATGGCGTATAGAATGTGTTATCAACAATTAACCAAACATCATGCTTGTGGGCTAATTCCGCGTAAGTTTGCAAATCAAATTCCTGCATAAGTGGGTTTGTCGGAGTTTCAATGAAAAAGGCACGCGTATTGTTATTGATTAAAGCTTCAACCTGTTCAACCGATTCAAATTTTGAGTAAACAGGCTTAATATTATATGTCTCTTCGAAGAAATGAAAAAGTCGATATGTACCTCCATATAAATCATCAGGCACCACCAATTCATCCCCAGGCTTAAATAATGATAGAATTAACTGAATGGCTGCCATACCTGAACTACAGGCAAAACCCATGTCCCCGCCTTCTAAATCAGCAATTCCTTCTTCTAATAAGCTACGGGTTGGATTTTTTGTACGTGTATAGTCAAAACCAGTGGATTCACCAATCCCCGTATGCTTGTACGCTGTTGATAGATGAATTGGCGGGCTGACAGCACCTGTTCTTGGATCACTTAAATTGCCAAGTTGTACAAGTTTTGTTTCAATACTTCTGTTGATTGTCATATCGTCACTCTTTTCTGCATCGTAGTCATGGAAAGAGTCAAATTTTCTCTTGATCCATATTCTCAATAATTGTTACCAATTTAACATGTATGATAAAGAAGAACAAGATGATTTCAGAAAATTAGCTAGATTATTTAAGGTAAATCACCTAGGAATAGTAGGAGATGGAGAAAGGGGAGTATCCAAGAGGAATAGGTAGAACGGAAATGCAAGAATATTTGTCTTTAAGGGCAAAATGACTGAGATTTAAGATAGCAGCAGGATAATATGCAAAAATTGATATAATTGAGGCACATTGGATTATCAAATTATGATTGCTTTACTCCAGCGTTGAGAGAGGAATTATTAGCAAATGAATCAAGGTATCTAACCCATAAAGCTTCCTTTAATTGTTGTTTTAAAAAAAAGAATCTGCCTGCTTCCTAATAGGAAAATGCGACAGATTCTTTAGTAATATTAGGCTTGTTCTTTTTTTAATAAATCTCGAATTTCCTTTAGCAGCTCTTCCTTCGCATCTAGTTCAGGTGCTGGTTCTTCCACAACTGCCTCTTCTTTTTTACGAGAAAACTTGGTCATAATTCTTAATGCCATAAAAATTGCAAAAGCAATTATTAAAAAGTCAATAATCGACTGTAAAAATTCACCCAATTTAACTGTGGCATCACCAGAGCCATAGACAAAGCTTTCTGTTAAATCGATACCACCAGTTAAAATACCGACTAATGGCATAATAATATTTGCAACTAAGGAGGTAACAATTTTACCGAAAGCACCACCAATCACCACTGCTACTGCTAGATCGACAATATTGCCCTTCATAGCAAACTCTTTAAAGTCTTTCCACAAAACAAATTCCTCCAATATTTACCCATATAAATGAATCAAAATATATTTTACTATATTTTTCCCGTTCTTTTCAACTGTTATAATAGTGGAAATTATATACTGAAAAAATGACTACAAAAAACGACAAATTTGGTAATATAGAAAGAGAAAATTTAATTAGGTGTGAATTATGACGAAAAATATGAAGAAAAAACCATTATCATCATCCGTTCAATTGGGAGTGATAGCACTATTAGTACCAATAGCCATAACAGTTTATGTCCTTGCTTTTTTTGCCTGGAGGGAGCTTCAAACACTACCGATATTTGAGAAAATCGCTCAACAACGGGCAATAGAAGATATTCAACAAAATTTTGATATGAAAATTCCTGAACAATTTATTCCTATTTATGTAGCAGCAGAGGAGAAATATGGTGTGCCATGGACTTTACTAGCAGCCCATCATCGAATAGAAACTCGCTTTTCCTCCATGAAATCTCTTGTTTCCCCAGCAGGTGCTGAAGGTCCGATGCAATTTATGCCATGTACATTTGTGGGCTGGAAACATCCTTCCTGTTCCGGTTTAGGGAAAGGAAATATTTCAAAAACAGAGCTAATGAGTCCAGAAGCCATAAAGAAATACGGTGGTTATGGTGTTGATGCCAATGGAGATGGAATTGCTGATCCATATGATATTGAGGATGCTATTTATAGTGCAGCAAATTATTTATCAAAAAACGGGGCAGCAAATGGCGATGTTAAACAGGCTGTTTTTCAGTACAATCATAGTGATGAATACGTTGAAAAGGTGTTACATTATTTTAATTTATATAATGATTATCATGATGAGTTGAAACACGCAGTGCTGTTAAATGATAAAAAGTAAAGAGCCACCAAAATTGATGGCTCTTTCCTACATATTTAGGTTGCTTTACGCATACTCTTTAAAATAATGCTTACAATGAATATAAGCACAATCGCACCAATTAATGCTGGGAATACGTAAAAATCACTAACTCTCCAACCCCAGTTGCCCAAAACCATGCTACCGACCCATGAACCGACAATCCCTGCAACGATATTTCCAATGATGCCGCCAGGTACATCTTTTCCTAAAATGACGCCAGCTAACCAACCTAAAATACCGCCGATGATTAAATACCAAATGAAGCTAATCATTTTTCTTCATCTCCTTAAAATTAAGATATAATGGCGATTACTTAGTTATACCCTGAATAGAGCATATTAAACGCACCTAGCTTCTATGGTTTTTATTACAAATCCATGAAATGGCTTTATTGAACAATTGTTGCACCTAGCGTATGTTCAAAATGACGTAATGCCCATTCATGGCCTGCAGCATCAAAACTTGCAACACCATGTGCATAAATAACTGTGGGAATACCCAAATTATAAGCATCGACAGCTGTATGTAATACGCAAATATCCGTACATACACCAACTAAATGAATTTCTTCAATGCCACGTTCCTTCAATAATATGGATAAAGTAGTTCCCGCAAATGCACTATAACGTGTTTTATCAAGCCATAATACCTTATCTTTGTAAAGATTATACATTTCACCTACTTGCCCATATAAATGGCGCCCCTTTGTGCCACGAATATTGTGTGGAGGAAATAGCTTTGTTTCAGGATGAAAGCTATCATTTTCTTCATGTAAATCATTGGCAAAAACAATAAATTCTTGATCAGCAATAAATTGTTTGATTAAGGATGCTATTTTTTCATCCAATACTTGACCGGGTTCACCACATGTTAGTTTTCCATCAGAGGCTACAAAATCATACGTATAATCGATAACTAATAACGCTTTTTTCAATTTTTCCACTCTCCCTATAGGTATAATTTCACTTTAATCATGCCATATTTGGGCCTGGTTGTCAGAAAAATGATTATATTTTAATATTAAGAATAGTTTGAAAATTGTTTTCCTTGTGAGTATAATATGAAAAAAGGAGAGTGTTCAATATGAATATGACAGCTATGAAGCGTTTAAATCGACAAGGGTTACTTATTGCAGGTTTACATCTGCTAGTGATGCTAAATATAGCAGCAGATTTCATTTTTGTCTCGTAAGCTAATAAAAATAATATAGAAAGGTGAGTTTAATGCTTGTCGAAAACTAAAGCAACCGTGATGGCTATTTTGATGATATGTCCACGGTTGTTTTTTGTTGTCTTGAACTATTATATGAAATACTTTTGAAATCGTGATATGAAAAGGAATTTTTTAGACAATTGTCAAATACATAGTACATGTAAAGGAGTGATTGGATGACAACAAGATTTGACCACGCTTTTCAAGAAATAGAGCGGCCATTTGCTTGGATAGATTTTGATGCTTTAGATAAAAATATTGCAACGGTTCGCAATGATTGCGGAGAAAAAAATATCCGAATTGCTACAAAATCAATTCGTTCTGTAGAGATACTACGATATTTATACGACAACCTTCCAAATGCTGTTGGATATATGACGTTTACGGCTGCTGAGACTCTTTTCTTATTGCAGCAGCATTTTGATGATGTATTGCTTGGCTATCCAGTTATGGAAGAAGGATCTGTACGAAAGTTATTACACTTCGTAAAAGAAGGAAAAACCGTCACTTTTATGGTTGATAAGGAGGAGCATGTGACTTTTTTGGCTAGGCTAGGACAAGAGCTTGGCGTTCGTGTACAGGTATGTATAGATATTAATGTGTCCAATGATTTTAAATTACTTTATTTCGGTACAAAACGTTCTTCCCTTTATTCATTAGAGACCTTAACACCGTTCTTAAAATTTATAGAACAACAGCCAGATATCGAGGTAGTAGGAGCTATGGGGTATGAAGCACAAATTGCTGGAGTGGGTAATCGACCTGTAAATGCTATAAAGGGAAGAATTATAGACGTTATGCAGCAACAAGCTAAAAAACAGGTTACTCAGTTCCGTCGATTAGCCATTGCTCATATAAAGGCGTATTTTCCAAAAGTACGCTTTATCAACGGTGGCGGTTCAGGAAGTATGGCGTATACTGCACAGCAGAGAGAAGTAACGGAAATAACAGTGGGCTCTGCATTTTATGCCCCAGCATTGTTTGATCAGTTTACGCATTTATACCTTGAGAAGGCAGCTGGCTTTGCTTTAAGAGTAACGAGGAAGCCAGATAAGAATATTGTTGTTTGCCACGGAGGAGGCTATACTGCCTCTGGTGCAATCGGTGCTGATCGTTTACCGGTATTCTATGAACCCACCTTTTTTTCATATCTTAGTTTAGAAGGAGCAGGAGAAGTTCAATCACCGATTAAGGTAAAGCATAAAAATATTAATGTAGGTGACACATTGTATTTTCGACATGCAAAAGCAGGAGAGCTTTGTGAAAGATTTCAAAAACTGCATACTATTCGAGGGGACAAGTATGTAGGGTCTTATAATACTTATAGGGGGGATGGGCAATGTTTTCTATAGAGAAATGGAAAAATGGTGAGAAATGGACAAATTGGGCTGGCAATGTAATCTCTTATCCAGGTGAGATGTATTTACCCCAATCGATTGAGGATGTAGTCAATATAGTGAAGCAAGCGCGTGAATCGGGAAAAACAATTCGTGTCACAGGTGCCGCTCACTCTTTTAGTGCTGTTGCAATGCCTGAGCATATCGCACTTTCTTTACATAATATGCGTGGGCTTATAGCTGTAAATGAGGAAAAGCAAGAGGTAACGCTTTGGGCTGGAACCTATTTATATGAAATTGGGCCTTTGCTTGCAAAACATGGCTTTGCTCTAAGTAATATGGGGGATATTCAAGAGCAATCCATTGCGGGTGCCGTGTCAACAGGCACACATGGAACAGGAGTAACACTAGGCTCGCTATCTTCAACAGTCACAAAATGGGGATTTGTTGACGGTACTGGGACATATCGAGAGCATACTAGAGGCTTAGATGATTTATCTGAATCTTTACATGTATCACTCGGTATGCTTGGTGTGCTTGTGAAGGTGACAATCAAGGTAATACCTCTTTACGGCCTACATTATATAGGTACAAGGGATACCCTGACAAACGGACTGACTATTTTTGCCGAGGATATTCGACAGCATCGTCATGTGGAATGGTTTTATTTTCCCGGTAGTGAGACCATACAAGTTAAACGTATGGATGTGGTACACCCTGTTTATCAGAGTGACTGGAGCAGGAGAATTGAAATAATGAAACTTCAAATAGTAGAAAATGGTGCATTTTTAGCAATGTCTGAGCTTTGTAAATGGAAGCCTTCATTAAGTGGAACGATGAGTAAAATAGCTGCAGCAAATGTTGTAGAGGGGGAGAAAACAGGCATTAGTTATGAAATTTATCCATCCCCTAGAAGCGTAAAGTTTCAGGAAAGTGAATATGCAATTCCCTTAATGTATTTCGAAGCATGTATGGAGGAGATTCATGCAACCTTCAAGAAGGGGCTTTTTAATGTTCATTTTCCATTGGAATGTAGAACTACAGCTGGTGAAGCAGGTTTTTTAAGTCCTACGCAGGGGCAAGAATCAGCCTTTATTGCCTTTCATATGTATAAAGGAATGTCTGAAGAACCTTATTTTGAATGGATTCATACGATGATGAAGAAATATAAGGGACGTCCACATTGGGGAAAACAAAATCATTTAACAGCTGAGTATGTGTATGAACTATATCCAGATATTGAAAAGTTTTTAGCAATTCGTCGTCAGTATGATCCAGATAATGTTTTTTTCACTGGATATTTAAGAAAATTATTCACATTGTAAGCGCTATCTTATTCTGTAGACTTCTACTCATCTTCCAAGGTAATGGAAAGTCAACATAAAGATATTTATGAAAAATTAAAATTTGAACGAAATGTCAAAAAATTTATCAAAACGAGATAAAAGCGATGCTTAATCAGCATGAAAACGATTTCAAATTTAACGAATAATTTAAATTGTTTAAACAATTCAAAAAATACTGTTGACGAGACCTTTTTTTCGTACTATGATAACAACAATTTAACACGTTCGTTATAGCAGTTAGTTGTCTTTCAGGCAGTTAACATATAGACGAAAACAAAATAGACAGAACATTTCGTATATAGCAACGAACATAGCAATAAATGAGGGGCGTTTAAAATGAGAAGTGACATGATTAAAGTAGGCGTAGATCGTGCGCCACATCGAAGTCTTTTATATGCAACAGGCAAAGTAAAAGCAAAAGATTTAGGCAAGCCATTTATTGGGGTTTGTAATTCTTATATCGACATTATACCAGGTCACGTTCATTTACGTACATTTGCTGATGTTGTCAAAGAAGCCATTATTGAAGCAGGAGGAATTCCATTTGAGTTTAATACAATTGGGGTAGATGATGGCATTGCGATGGGGCATATTGGTATGCGTTACTCCTTACCAAGCCGTGAAATTATCGCAGACTCTGCAGAAACAGTTATTAATGCACACTGGTTTGATGGTGTATTCTACATTCCAAACTGTGACAAAATTACACCGGGAATGCTAATGGCAGCAGTTCGTACAAACGTACCATCAATTTTCGTTTCTGGTGGTCCAATGGAGGCTGGTACTTCTGCAACAGGTAAGCAACTATCTTTAACTTCTGTATTTGAAGGGGTAGGGGCACATAAATCAGGGAAAATGTCAGCTGAAGAGCTATTAGATATTGAAAATAACGCATGTCCAACATGTGGATCATGCTCAGGGATGTTTACAGCGAACTCTATGAACTGTTTAATGGAAATGTTAGGTGTAGCTTTACCAGGTAATGGTACAATCGTTGCTACATCTGAAGAGCGCCATCAGCTTATAAAAGAGGCCGCTAAACAACTAGTCCGTATGATTAAAGAGGATATTAAGCCTCGTGACATTATTACAAAAGAGGCAATTGATGATGCATTTGCACTGGATATGGCAATGGGTGGGTCAACAAATACAGTTCTTCATACGTTAGCGATCGCTAATGAGGCTGAAATTGACTATAACATTGAAGATATCAATAAAGTGGCAGAACGTGTTCCATATCTAGCAAAAATTATGCCAGCTTCAGATATTTCAATGGATGATATTAATAAAGCTGGTGGCGTTAGTGCCATTATTAATGAATTAGCAACTATTCCGGGTGCAATTTATCCAGACCGCCCAACAGTTGCTGGTGTAACAATGGGTGAACTTGTAAAAGACTATCACATCACAAATGATCAAGTTATCCGTACGAAAGACAATCCGTATAGCCCAGTCGGTGGCTTATCAGTTTTATTTGGTAATATCGCACCAGAAGGCTCTGTTATAAAAGTAGGAGCTGTCGACCCTTCTATTCAGGTATTCAGAGGCGAGGCAATCGTCTTTGATTCACAAGAAGCGGCACAGGAAAATATTGATAATGGAATAGTGAAAGAGGGCCATGTAGTCGTCATTCGCTACGAAGGACCAAAAGGTGGCCCAGGGATGCCTGAAATGCTCGCACCAACGTCTGCTATTCAAGGCCGTGGTCTCGGCACAAAGGTTGCATTAATTACAGATGGTCGTTTCTCAGGTGCATCTCGTGGTATTTCAATTGGACATATTTCACCGGAAGCAGCAGAAGGTGGTCCAATCGCATTAGTTGAAAATGGTGATGTCATCACAATTGATCTACCAAATCGTACAATCAATTTAGAAGTTTCAGATGAAGTTTTAGCTGAACGTCGTGCAAAACTGCCAGTATTTGAACCGAAAATCAAACGTGGTTGGCTTGCAAGATATTCAAAATTAGTAACCAACGCTTCTACAGGTGGCGTAATGAAAATTTAACAATTTGATATGTTAAAACGTTGATGAGGTTAAAGGTTCTAGAGCCTTGTATCTACCAGAGAGCCGGTCGTGCTGGAAGCCGGCGATACAACTAGATCCGACATCCCCTCGGAGTGAGCTATTAAACGCAGTTGCCATTAGATAGCTCCGGGCATAATCGAAAGTGCTCGTTATTAATGAATAAATGTTTTATGACACCGTATTGGATGCGAATAAACTCGCATTGGTCCATAAATGCTTTCATTTATTCACGAGGTAGCAAGTTTTTGCTATAAAAAAGGGTGGTACCATGGAAAGTCTTTTTCATCCCTACGTAAGGTAGTTCTTTGCGTGTGGAGAAAAAGGCTTTTTATTATTTTTGTCGACGTTTCAGAAGAGTCTCTTACTTTCTTAAGGAGACCTTCAGCCAGTTATACTTCACTGATGCGCATCACTAATGTGAAATTGAATGAAAAAGAAGAAGGAGGCATATTTGATGAGTGCGAATGTTTCTATCAATGAAAAAGAAGAATTAGCAACAACAGCAAAGGCTGAACAAACCTATCAGGCGAAAGATGGTGCTGACGTTTTAGTGCAAGCATTGCATGATCAAGGTGTCGAAATTATTTTCGGTTATCCAGGCGGTGCTGTTCTACAAATTTATGATGCAATGTATAAAAATCCAATTCGTCATATTTTAACTAGACATGAACAAGGTGCGATCCATGCGGCAGAAGGTTATGCACGGGTTTCCAATAAACCAGGAGTTGTTATTGCCACTAGTGGACCGGGGGCAACCAATCTAGTAACAGGTATTGCTGATGCTATGATTGACTCAATTCCGTTAGTTATTTTTACAGGTCAAGTGGCCACATCTGTCATTGGTACAGATGCTTTCCAAGAAGCGGATATTATGGGAATTACAACACCAATTACAAAGCATAACTACCAAGTACAGGATGTCAATGATATTCCGCGTATTGTACAAGAGGCTTTCCATATCGCCAATACGGGTAGGAAAGGTCCCGTAGTAGTGGATTTCCCAAAAAATGTGTCTCAAATGCTGTTTGATGTGGAAAATCCGCCACAAGCTCCAAATGAAATTTATTTACCAGGTTATCAACCAACCTATAAGCCAAACTATTTACAAATTCAAAAAGCAATTCAGGCAATTTCATTAGCAAAGAATCCTCTCATTTTAGCTGGTGCTGGCGTACTCTTTGCGGATGCACGTGAAGAATTAACAAGATTTGCGGAAAAATACCGTATTCCAGTAACTAACACGCTTTTAGGGCTTGGATCCATCCATGGAGAACATGAATTATTTATCGGAATGGCTGGTATGCATGGTACTGTTACAGCGAATACAGCTATTACAAAATCTGATTTATTATTAAATATTGGTGCTCGTTTTGATGATCGCCTAACAGGAAATTTAGCGACATTTGCTCCAAATGCAACAATTATACACATTGATATTGATCCAGCAGAAATTGGTAAAAATGTGCCAACTGATATCCCTATTGTGGCAGATGCAAAAGAAGCATTAAAAGCATTGTTGAAAAAGGATTTTGAGGGTCCTGATACAGCAGAATGGCTTGCATACTTAAGAAATCATGCCAATGAATACCCTCTGTGGTACTGCAAAGATCCTGGAGAAAAGGAAGTTTTACCACAGGAAGCATTAGAGCTTGTGCATAAAATTACAGAAGGTGATGCAATTGTCACAACGGATGTTGGTCAGCATCAAATGTGGGCTGCACAATATTATCGCTTAAATAATGATCATGGATGGGTAACGTCTGGTGGACTTGGTACGATGGGCTTCGGCTTCCCAGCTGCAATTGGCGCCCAGTTTGCGAAGCCAGACAAAAAGGTTGTTTCTATTGTAGGAGATGCAGGGTTCCAAATGACTGCACAAGAGCTTTCCCTATTAAAAGAATTCAACCTACCAGTAAAGGTGGTAATTTTAAATAACAGCTGTCTTGGAATGGTACGCCAGTGGCAACAAACATTTTATGAGGAGCGCTATTCATCTTCATTAATGCCAATCCAACCAGACTTTGTTAAATTAGCTGATGCATATGGTATAAAGGGTTATCGTATTAATACAATCGATGAAGCGGAGAGCATTTTCCGTGAGGCACTTCTTTCAGATGATCCAGTATTAATTGATTGTCGTGTTAAACAGCTTGAATGTGTTTATCCTATGGTAGCACCTGGCAAAGGCTTACATGAAATGATCGGGGTGAAAAAGAGTTGAAACGAGTAATTACAGTAACAGTGATTAACCAAAGTGGCGTATTAAACCGTGTAACGGGCTTGCTGATGAAACGCCAATTCAATATTGAATCCATTACAGTTGGTCATACCGAGCAGCCAAACTTCTCGAAAATGACATTTGTTGTAAATGTAGAAGATGAGAGTAAAATTGAACAGCTAGTAAAGCAGTTATCAAAACAAATTGATGTATTAAAGGTCAATGATATAACAGATAAATCAATCGTGTTACGTGAGTTAGCGCTTGTCAAAGTTATTTCGCCACCAAACTTACGATTGGAAATGAATTCAATTGTTGAACCATTCCGTCCACAAATTATTGATACGGCAAAAAATGTTGTCACATATCAAGTTGTAGGACATCCAGATAAGATTGATGCCTTTATTGAACTCATTCGACCATATGGAATTAAAGAATTAACACGCACAGGGGCAACTGCTTCTGTTCGAGAAACACAAAAAATCTCAAATCCGCAGCTCTCTATTTTAAAATAGTTTGCATATAAAATTGATTGCTTTAGATGCATAGCGCAATACTGTACTGTGCATTTAAAGTCAAAAATTAAACCCAAATTTAGGAGGAAACAAACAATGGCTACTATGTACTATGAACAAAACATCAACGAGGAAGTATTAAAAGGGAAAAAAATCGCAATTATCGGATATGGCTCACAAGGTCATGCACATGCTCTTAACCTAAAAGAATCAGGCTTTGATGTAGTTGTAGGTGTTCGTCCAGGCGGATCTTTCGATGCAGCGAAAGCTGATGGATTAGACGTTAAAACTGTAGCTGAGGCAGCACAAGAAGCAGACGTTATTCAAATCTTACTTCCAGATGAGCGCCAAAAAGCTGTCTATGAGGCTGAAATCGCTCCACATCTTGAAGCAGGTAAAGCACTTATGTTTGCACACGGCTTTAACATTCATTTCGGTCAAATTACACCACCAGCAGATGTTGATGTATTCTTAGTAGCACCAAAAGGTCCAGGACACTTAGTGCGTCGTCAATATCAAGAGGGTGCAGGTGTACCAGGTTTATTCGCAATCCATCAAGATGCAACAGGTCAAGCGAAAGACTTAGCCCTAGCATACGGAAAAGGAATTGGCGCAGCTCGCGGTGGTCTTCTTGAAACTACATTTAAAGAGGAAACTGAAACAGACCTATTCGGTGAACAAGCAGTACTTTGTGGTGGTGCTACACAATTAGTAAGAGCTGGTTTTGAAACATTAGTTGAAGCTGGTTACCAACCAGAATTAGCATACTTTGAAACACTTCATGAATTAAAATTAATCGTTGACCTTATGTTTGAAGGTGGTATGGCAACAATGCGTTACTCAGTATCGGATACAGCTGAGTGGGGTGACTATGTTGCAGGACCACGTATTATCGATGAATCCGTAAAAGGTCGTATGAAAGAAGTATTAACAGATATCCAGGATGGTACGTTTGCTCGCCGTTGGATTCAAGAAAACGAAAACGGTCGTCCAGAATATACAAAATTCAAAGAAGCAGGTGCAAACCACCAAATCGAAGAAGTTGGTGCTAAATTACGTGCTATGATGCCATTCATCAATGAAGGGAAAGAAAAAGTTGTGAGAGAAGTGGCAACAAGTGCGAAAAATTAATATTTTCGATACAACTCTTCGCGACGGCGAACAATCCGCTAGTATTATATTAAATACAGCAGAAAAATTGAAATCGCCAAGCAACTGTTGGCAAGGGGCGCGATGCACTGGGTAAAGCCATCATTAATATTCGTTATGATGGTGTGTGTCGACAACTGGCAGAAATTCCTCACAGGATGTCTTAGAAGCTTCTGCAAAAGCTTATCTAAATGCGATTAATCGTCATTTAATTCTGGCAAGTTTACGTGCACAACCTGTGAGTTAAGCATTAAGCCTCTGGTGAATGTCACAGATTAGTGGTAGTGAATGGACTTCGTATCATTCACATTGATGGCTCTCATCTATATTTGTAGGTGAGAGTCTTTACTAAAATAGTGTATGTCTACACTATACAAAGAAAGGTGTTTTGACGATGGAGAAAAAAATTACAGTACTTCCTGGTGACGGAATTGGGCCAGAGGTTGTTGCTTCTGCTGTACGTGTATTGCAAGTAATTGGTAAACGTTTCAACCATACATTCCATTTGGGTTATGCAACAATTGGAGGCGCTGCCATCGACCAACACAATAATCCATTACCAGATGAGACGATTGAAATGTGTGAAAGCAGCGATGCAATTTTACTTGGGGCAGTAGGTGGTCCGAAATGGGATAATAATCCACCTGAATTACGTCCAGAAAAAGGCTTATTGCGTATTCGTAAACATTTTGATTTATTTGCAAATCTACGTCCAGTAAAGGCGTTCCCGAGTTTACTTGATGCTTCACCATTAAAACGTGAAGTTGCCGAAAACGTCGATTTAATGATTGTACGTGAATTAACAGGCGGCGTATACTTCGGGGAACCACGTATGCGTACTGAAAATGGTGCGATTGATACAACTGTTTATTCAACGGCTGAGGTTGAACGGATTGTTGAAAATGCCTTTGAATTAGCACGTTTACGTGGAGGCAAATTATGTTCTGTTGATAAAGCAAATGTACTGGAAACTAGTCGACTATGGCGAGAAGTAGTAGAAGCGAAGAAAAAAGAATATCCCGATGTACAGGTTGAGCATAATTTAGTTGATTCGGTGGCGATGAAATTAATTACAAATCCAGGTCACTATGATGTGGTTGTTACTGAAAATATGTTTGGTGATATTTTAAGTGATGAAGCCTCTGTTATTACAGGTTCTTTAGGTGTATTACCATCGGCCTCCATTCGTGGCGATAATTTCGGTCTATATGAACCAGTACATGGCTCAGCTCCAGAAATTGCTGGCCAAGGTGTAGCCAATCCAGCGGCAACTATTCTTTCTGTGGCGATGATGCTGCAATATTCATTTGGCTTAAAAGAAGAAGCGGCGGAAATTGAACGTGCTGTTAGTGCAGTATTTGATGATGGTTATTTCACAGCAGATCTTGCTCGTGATGGTGGTCGTATTCTATCTACGAATGAATGGACAGATAAAGTAATTAACGAGATTGATACTAGCTTTGTTTCAGAAAGCATTATGACAACATACATTTAAGAAATAGGTGAAGACAATGGGCAAAAATATAATTGAAAAGATTTGGGATAAACATGTTGTTTATCAGGAAGAGGGCAAACCTGACCTGTTATATATTGATCTTCATTTAATTCATGAAGTTACTTCTCCGCAGGCTTTTGAAGGTCTGCGTATGAACGGACGTAAGGTGCGCCGTCCAGATTTAAGCTTTGCAACAATGGATCATAACGTACCTACTAAAAATCTACCAACAATTAATGACCCAATTGCACGTAATCAAATCGAAACTTTGGCTAAAAATGCTGAAGAATTCGGTGTCGAGCTAGCTGGAATGGGGCACCCTGATCAGGGAATTGTTCATGTTATTGGACCAGAATTAGGCTTAACACAGCCTGGTAAAACAATTGTTTGCGGTGATTCCCATACATCCACACACGGTGCCTTTGGAGCTATTGCCTTTGGTATTGGTACGTCTGAGGTAGAGCATGTACTTTCAACACAAACCCTTTGGCAAAACAAGCCAAAAACAATGGAAATTCGTGTTGAAGGTGAGCTACCTGTTGGTGTAGCTGCAAAAGATATTATTCTAGCAATTATCGCTAAATTCGGTATCGGCGTTGGTACAGGACATATTGTGGAATTCACTGGAGAGGCTATCCACAAACTCTCAATGGAAGAACGTATGACGATTTGTAACATGTCAATTGAAGCAGGTGCAAAGGCTGGTCTTATTTCACCTGACCAAATAACTGTTGACTACATTCGTGGTCGTAAATATGCACCCCAAGACGAAAAATTTGATGAAGCGGCAGCCTATTGGGTAAGCCTTGCTTCTGATGCGGACGCAACATATGATACAGTTCGTATTATTAAAGCAGAAGAAATTGAGCCAATCATTACTTGGGGAACAAATCCTTCCATGGGTACAGGTGTCTCAGGAACTGTTCCAACACAAGCGGATTACAAGGATGAATCAGATAAAGCGGCACTTCGCAAAGCACTTGCCTATATGGGCTTAAAAGAAGGGCAACCATTAACATCCATCGATATCCAACACGTATTTATCGGCTCTTGTACAAACTCACGCATCAGTGATTTACGCGCGGCTGCAAGTGTCATCCAAGGAAGAAAGGTACATGATAATGTCACAGCAATCGTTGTACCAGGTTCCCATTCTACAAAAAAGCAAGCTGAGGCAGAAGGGTTAGATAAAATCTTTACAGAAGCAGGCTTTGAATGGCGTGAATCAGGTTGCTCCATGTGTTTAGCTATGAATGATGATGTTGTACCTGCTGGCGAACGCTGTGCATCTACATCCAACCGTAACTTTGAAGGACGCCAGGGAGCAGGTTCTCGTACACACCTTGTATCACCACCAATGGCAGCAGCCGCAGCAATTGCTGGACATTTTGTGGATGTACGTGAATTTGTAAAGGAAACGGTGTAAGTTTGTTTTTACACGGAAGGGATGATTGAACATGGAACCAATTAATATCGTGAATAGTGTCATAACGCCACTTGATCGTAAAAACGTAGATACAGATCAAATTATTTCGAAAGAGTTTCTAAAACGAATTGAGCGCACAGGCTTTGGAAAATTTTTATTTTATCATTGGCGTTTTGACACACAGGGTAATGAAATTCCAGATTTTGTATTGAATAAACCTGAATTTAAAAACTCCAAAATTTTAGTAGCACAAGATAACTTTGGATGTGGTTCTTCTCGCGAACATGCTCCATGGGCTATCCTAGATTATGGCTTCAATGTTGTTATCGCACCATCATTTGCAGATATTTTCCATAATAACTGCTTTAAAAATGGTATTTTACCAATTAAGCTAACAGAAGCAGAATGTGATGAAATTTTAGCAAAGGGTCACGATAAGCCTTACACGATGGAAGTCAATCTGGAGGCTCAAACAGTAACTGGTGAAGATGGAGCCGTCTATAAATTTAACATTGATTCTTATTATAAAGAAACTTTACTAAATGGCTGGGATGAAATTGCCCTAACGATAAAATACGAGGAACAAATTGCTGCTTACGAAGCAAAACGTATTGCATTTTAATAGATGATTTTCCATAAGACTGAAGACGAGGTACAATTGTCTTCAGTCTTTTTATTGCAGTTAGATGTTGCCGGTTAAATGGAGGATGGTGAATGCTTGGGTAAGGGGAAACTCCTTCGGAACCAAGAAGAAACGCTCGGCCAGGAGAAAAAGCGCTCAGGTGCCGTCCAGAATCTCTCGGCTAGGATAGTAAATCGCTCAGGTGCCGTCCAGAATCGCTCGTCTAGGATAGTAAATCGCTCAGGTGCCATCAAGAATCGCTCGGCCAGGAGAAAAAAGCGCTCAGGTGCTGTCCAGAATCGCTCGGCCAGAAGAGAAAAGCGCTCAGCTAGGAGAAAAAACCGCTCGTTATTCTTGTTTCGATCACATTTTTTTCGATAGAATATAAGGAATGAAAGGTAGGGAAAAAGATGATTACAGTTATTGGGAGTCTTAATATGGATTTGGTTGTACAAATGGATACTTTTCCAAAGCAAGGTGAAACGATTTTTGGTTCAGCGTTTCAAACGGCACCAGGTGGTAAGGGGGCCAATCAGGCAATTGCTGCTGCACGTCTTGGAAGTGAGGTTACAATGATTGGCTGTGTGGGCAATGATAGCTTTGGTGAAACCCTACGAAAGGTTTTATTGCAAGAGTCAATTCAAACTAAGGCTATTAAAAGTACGGCAGTGCCTACTGGGATTGCCAATATATTAATCTATAATCAAGATAACCGCATTATTGTAGTGCCTGGCGCAAATTATGAGTTAAAGCCTGCTCAGATTGAAGCGGCAAGGGAAATTATTCAGCAAAGTCAAATGGTCATTATACAGCTCGAAATTCCCAAGGAAACTGTTGCCTATGCCCTAAAATTATGCAAAGAAGTCCATATACCTGTGCTATTAAATCCTGCTCCAGCAGCTAATTTTGATGTCCAATGGATGGAAGATATTTCGTATATTACACCGAATGAAACGGAATGTGCAGAAATTTTTGGCGATGATTTTGACACTATTTTAAAAAAATATCCAAATAAAATGATTATAACCTTAGGTAGTGACGGAGCTCGTTATTTTGATGGGGAATATCAGATTCATGTGCCAGCTTATATGACAAAAGCGGTAGATACAACAGGTGCAGGTGATACGTTTAATGGAGCACTTGCCTATGCTTTAGTTGAAGGTCAGTCATTAGATCAGGCTCTATATTTTGCGAACATTGCAGCCTCTCTATCCGTTGAGAAATTTGGCGCTCAAGCTGGCATGCCAACACTTGGAGAGGTATATGCACGTATGGCTGGATTAGAAGAATAATAGATATAAAATTTACTTTCTCAATAATAGGGAATAATATACGTAATAGTTGATTAAATATACATGAGATAATTCCTAATTTTGACGACTCTCTGTAAGCATTTTGTCCTTTTTTGTCAATATTTCTTAGTACTATGTATTAGAAAAGGATTCGTATCATTTATAATAGACTTATAGATACATACGAAAAGAGGTTTTGAGGATGACAAACATTGACAACCTGCCAATCGAAAATACAGCCTCAGCAAATAATATTTTACCACAGCTTGTTGATCGTTTAAGACAATTGCATGGCATCATCGTACAGAATACATATGTAAAAGACACAGCTAAGCATCTTAATCGAATTATACAGGATGCCAATAATCAAACGATGATTCTTATTGTGGGGAAAGAGCGAGTTGGCAAAACAACACTTGTGAACGGGCTTTTAGGACGTCACGTTTTACCTGTGAGTGAACAGCATCCAACTGGCGTAAATACATTTTTGCGATATGGCGAACATGAAGAAATAAGAGCCTATTTTTTGGATGGTGTTGTGGCAATATTTGATATGAGTAAGCTTGACTTACTGACAACTGGTGATACTTTTGCATCGGAAATATTACGGGAGCATTTAGATTACTTGGAGGTATATCTAAAAAATGATTTATTAAAGTCAGTAACAATTATTGATTCAGTGTCATTGGAAGCTGGCGGTGGGGAAAGAGCTTACTTCTCTGAGTCATTAATTAATCGAGTGGATGAAATTTTTTGGGTTTTACGCTCAGGTTCTATGGCCATTGATGCGGAAATATTATTAATGGAAACCTTAAAAAATAAAGGTGTTGAACCACATTGTGTGATAAATGGGATAGATTCGAATGAAGAAACAGAGGGGTTTATTCTTTCCGAGAGAGAACGAATTGGTCATTTAGTCAGTGATTTTATTCCTATCTCAGCATCAAATGCACTGAAGGCTCAACAAACTAACAATGATGAGCTATGGCATAAGAGCCAATATGAGCAATTAATTACTCAAATTCATCGAGTTGCACAAAATAGTGATAAAAAAACGTACGCTATTTTAATTCGCTTTTTGCAATGGCTAGAACGATTCCGCTTTGAATTAACTGTGATTCCTCAACGTGATCCATTCCAATCTGCCGTTGAGAACATTGAAAAATATGCAGGCGATACTCAATATGAGTTTTCTCGCTATCAACGCGATTTAACAATTGTCACAGAATATGAACAAGAATATGAAGATGTCGCCAATGTATTTAAAAATGTTCAGACATTATATCAGCTATTACAAACCATTTCTCAGCATGACTATTTGCAGGACAAAATTGTAGAAGGCTTTACAGAAAAGGCCATCCATTATCAGCAAGTGTTACGAGAATATCGCAATATGTATAGCGAATATAAACGTGAATATGATCGATTGGATGCACAGCATAAAAAAATTCATGGAAAAGGATTAATGAAAGCAATTTTTGGTCAGCATACCCAAAATGAATTTTTCAAGGAACGTGTGAATAAGCTAAATGAGCAGCAGGCTGTTTGTATTGAACAATTTGAGAAAATACAGGAAGCAGAGGCAATTATGCTTCAGGCTATTCATCCTATCCAAAGCTATCTAATGGATTTAACGAAAAAACGTTTGCAACGCATTGAGCTAAAGGTACAAGAGCTCAATCAACAACGTTCAAAAGAAAAACGCCAATTAAAATTATATGCCAATAAATTAAATGAATTTTCTTGTTTAATCGAAGCACAGGGCTATATTAAGGAAAACATTCAGCCGTTTTTATTAAATGGACAAATGCCGCTTAAAGCAAAAGACCTTGAAATGCTAAAAGAGACAATCCATCGTATTATGAGCATTGATTTATCCTATAATGGTATTCTTGCACGTAGCCAAATGAATAATAAGATGGAAAGCATTGCAATTCCTTTTGATGTTCAAGATAAATATCCAATTTATGCATTAAGCTTAGTAGAAACAGATGTAAAATCAAATGATATTCCAGACATACCGAAAAAATTAGATATTCATTACGAGGAGTAAGGTGCTAGAAAAATGTTCTAAAAGTATTGTCAACTTTTAGAACATTTTTTCATTTGAAACAAATGATGGTATTTGTCCGTATAGTTAGGGAGGAGGGATTTTTATGATTACTGTTAACGGACGTTTTACAGAAGCGAAAATTTATGCTAAAAGCGCACTGCCATCAGCTATTGATCAAATTCAAGAATTAACAGATCAGGCCTTTATGGCAGGCACGAAAATACGAATTATGCCAGATTACCACGCAGGAAAGGGGTGTGTGATTGGCACAACTATCCAGCTACAAGATCGCGTAGTCCCTAACCTTGTCGGTGTTGATGTTGGCTGTGGTGTTTTTGTAGCGGAATTGGATGCGTCAGCTATTGATTTTGCCAAGCTGGATGCAACTATTAGAGATTATGTACCTAGTGGGCAGGATGTTCATCCTGAAGTTTCACCTACGCGCCAATTTATAGAATTTGAAGGAAGTCAATTTAAGGCGAGTGGTATAAAGGATGAGTATACCAATCTATCATTGGGTACACTTGGTGGAGGAAATCATTTCATCGAATTGGCAAAAGACGAAAACGATGTCCATTATTTATTAATTCATACCGGCTCTCGATATGTCGGCGCCAAAGTAGCTAACTGGCATCAAAAGAGAGCCTATGAAACATTGCGTCGAGAGGATTTAACAGTAAAGATTGAGGAGCTGAAAGAACAGGGGCGTCACAAAGAAATACAAGCGATGATAAAGGTTTACAAAGAACAAAACCCTTTAGTTCCCAAAGACTTAGCTTATTTAGAAGGCGAGTATTTCCATGATTATATGCATGATATGAAAATCGCGCAGCAATATGCACGAATGAATCGTTGGATCATTGCTGAAACAATAGCTCAGCATATGGGCTGGAATTTTAATGAAACCTTTGATACTATTCATAACTATATTGATACAGATACCATGACATTACGAAAGGGAGCAGTTCGTGCCAATAAAGGAGAAAAATTAGTCATTCCTATGAATATGAGAGACGGCTCGCTGATTTGTGTGGGAAAAGGAAACGAGGATTGGAATTTCTCAGCACCACATGGGGCAGGGCGAATGTACTCTAGACGAGCAGCTAAGGCGACATTAAATATGGCTGATTTTAAAGAAACAATGCAAGGTATATGGACAACATCTGTAAATGAGGAAACATTAGATGAGGCTCCTATGGCCTACAAGCCAATGATAGAGATTACATCGGCTATTGAAGAAACGGTGGATATTATCAAAGTTATTAAACCTGTTTATAATTTTAAAGCGAGTGAAGCAGCAATGCCCTATGATCGAAAAAAATAAATACCTTTCAAGATGTTAAATCACTCATTATACATCTATGACTGTCTATTAACATTATCCCTGTAATGGTATAAAATAGGCTTACAAAGATGAAATGGGTGGTTTTTTGGTATCTTCAAAAGATGTAGCAAAGTATGCAGGTGTTTCTCAAACAACTGTATCTAGAGTATTAAATACGCCTGAGTTAGTTAAGCCGAAAACAATTGAAAAGGTAATGAGGGCGATTGAAGAATTAAACTATATTCCAAATGATATAGCGAGATCACTTGTTCAGCAAAAAACAGGGACAATTACATTGATTTCAGGACCTTTACACAATCCTTTTTTTGTTGATACAACTACAGCAATTGTTAACTATGTCAATGCTCGTGGCTATAAAGTTCATGTTTATTTTGGAACGGAGGATAACTTAGACACGATTTATAATTCTGTTTTAGAAACGAAGGCAGATGCGATTATTTTATCGTCAATGCTGTATACCGATCCTTTATTTTTTAAGTTAGAAAAATTAGGCATACCTTTTATTATGTTTAATCGCAAGCATCAAGAAAATAGACATTTTGTAGAGATAAATAATGTAGAAGCTGGATATATCGCGACAAATCATATTTTATCTTTAGGTCATCGAGATATTTGTTGGATTGGCGGCCCTCATGAAATGAGTACCTTTTATGGAAGGTATAAGGGCTTTCAAAAGGCTTTAGAGGATCATCAGATTGATGTAAAAGCGGTTCCGTCTTTTTTTACAAATACCAATAAAATTGATATTGAACGAGTTTTTGAAGAGATTGTGCAGCTTCCTAAGCGACCAACTGCTATTTGTGCTGCGACGGATGCTATAGCAATTGAAATATTAAATTTATGCTTAGCGCAGGGCTATAGGGTGCCAGGGGATTTTAATGTAATAGGTATAGATAATGTCGAGCTTAGTAAGCATCATTCTATCGCCTTAACAACAGTAGGCTTAGAATCAGAAAAAAACCTTGGATTTATGGCAATTGAAAAATTATTTGAGGTCATGGAGAAAAAAAGTACTTGCATACAGCAAACAGAATCTGTTAAACTTTTCCCAAGAAATACAACATGTAAGAAAATAAACTGATAAAATGTCAGTTTGTTTTTTTACACCAAAATGGTTACGTATTCATTTCTTTATATTCAGAAATGAATACGTAACCATTCAAGGGAAGGAGTGATGAAGTCTTGAAAAGGGGCTTATGGATGAAAGGACAATGGCAAATGACAGACGAATTTATGGAGGTTCAAGCCCCCTATTCGAAAGAGGTAATTGCACAGTTTGCAATGGCAACTGAACAGGATGTACAGTTTGCCATTGAAAGTGCACAAGCAGCAGCCTCTGAAATGGCAGCCTTAACTGCGTTCCAACGAGCAGAAATTTTAGAGCATCTATCTAGATTGTTTTTGGAAAATCGAGAGGAAGCAGCTAGTATTATTTCACTAGAATCAGCAAAGCCATTAAAGTATGCCTATGCTGAAATTGATCGTACGATTGAAACCTATAAATTTGCAGCAGAGGAAGCAAAACGATTATCTGGCGAAATGATTCCGATGGACGCTTCTAAAAATGGAGAAGGGCGCTTTGCTTATACAATCCGAGAACCAATAGGCGTCATTGCAGCTATTACACCATTTAATTTTCCACAAAATTTAGTAGCCCATAAAGTGGGACCAGCTTTAGCTGCGGGCAATACGATTGTGTTAAAGCCAGCTACTCAAACAGCTTTATCTGCCCATTTTCTAGCGAAATTATTGGCACAAACTAATTTACCAGCAGGAGCTTTTAATCTAGTGACTGGGCAAGGGAAATTAGTAGGAGATGTATTTTTAACACATCCAAATGTAAAAATGATAACGTTTACCGGAAGTCCTGCTGTAGGTATTTCATTACGAAATCGTGCTGGTTTAAAAAAGGTAACATTAGAATTAGGCTCAAATGCAGGGGTGATTGTTGACGAAGGGGTTCAACTTGATCAGATTATGGACCGAATTGTAATGGGGGCATTTTCAAATCAAGGTCAGGTATGTATCTCATTACAACGGATATATGTAATGGAAAGCATGTTACAAGCGTTTTTAGAAAAGCTAAGTGCAAAAGTAGCACAGCTTATTATTGGTGATCCTCTTGACCAAACAACGGATATAGCCATGATGATTTCAGAAACGGAACAACTACGGGCCCTCCAATGGATTGAAGAAGCGGTTGCTGAAGGGGCAAAAATAATATCTGGTGGCCATATTGATCATAATGTTCTACTGCCAACTGTGCTATCCAACGTATCATCCCATAGCAGAGTATCATGTGAAGAAATTTTTGCACCAGTTGTCATCGTGAATTCAGTGTCTACTATAGAGGAGGCAATAGAAGCTGTTAACGATTCTCATTATGGCTTACAGGCAGGTATTTTTACACCCTCGATAGAGACTGCATTTAAGGCTTCAAGGGCATTACGGGTAGGAGGTGTCCTAATCAATGATGTGCCGACCTATCGTGTAGATCATATGCCGTATGGTGGCGTAAAAGAAAGTGGCACAGGTCGTGAGGGCATTAAGTATGCAATCGAAGAAATGACAGAAATGAAGCTCATTATTTGGAATAACAATTAATCATGAATGGAGATGGGAAAAATGAAGATCATCAAACAACACCCAAAATTGTATGTAATGGACAATGGTACGATGCGAATGGATAAAAACTATATGATTGCTATGCATAATCCAGCAACTATCGATCATCCAAACCAGCCAAATGAATTTGTAGAATTTCCAGTATATACAGTGTTAATTGATCATCCAGAGGGCAAAATTTTATTTGATACTGCATGTAATCCAAACTCGATGGGACCTGAAGGGCGTTGGGGAGAATTTACGCAAAAAGCATTTCCTATTAATATGCCAGAAGAATGCTATTTACATCATCGTTTAGAAGAATTAAACGTTCGTCCTGAGGATATCAAATATGTAGTTGCTTCCCATCTGCATCTCGATCATGCAGGCTGCTTAGAACTGTTTACCAATGCGACGATTATTGTACAGGAAGATGAATTCAATGGAACACTCCAAACCTATGCAAGAAATGTAAAAGAAGGTGCTTATATTTGGGGTGACATTGATATGTGGATTAAAAATAATCTACAATGGCGCCTCATTAAACGAGGTGAGGACAACGTGAAGCTTGCGGAAGGGATTCAAGTATTGAATTTTGGCAGTGGCCATGCTTGGGGCATGCTTGGCCTTCATATTAATATGCCTGAAACGGGCGGTATAATTTTAGCTTCAGATGCCATTTACACAGCGGAAAGCTTTGGTCCACCTGTGAAGCCACCAGGAATTATTTATGATTCGGTTGGCTATAATTCTACCGTTGAACGAATTCGCCGACTTGCTAATGAAACGAATTCACAGGTTTGGTTTGGTCATGATCCTGTCCAGTTTAAATCATTTAGAAAATCGACGGAAGGTCACTATGAATAGATTGGAGTAGATCATTTATGCATAAATTAACCTTTACTCCTGTAAGTTATACAGGCTGGGGAAGTTTACATCAGCTTCTACCTGAAGTAGAAAAATTTAAAGCTACCAATATTTTAATTGTCACAGATCCATTTTTAAAAGAACTAGGGTTAACAGATAAAATCGAACAACCTTTGCTTGCAAAAGGATATGCGACTACGATTTATACAGATATTGCCCCAGAACCACCGCTTGCTATTGGAGAAAAGCTAGTTGACTTTACTAGGAAATATCACTTTGATCTAGTCATCGGATTAGGTGGCGGAAGTGCTCTAGATTTAGCCAAGCTTGCTGCCGTTTTAGCAGTACATGATGGAAAAGTGGCAGATTACTTAAATTTAACAGGTACAAAAACACTCGAACAAAAAGGATTACCCAAAATTTTAATACCAACTACATCTGGAACAGGCTCTGAAGTGACAAATATTTCTGTGCTGTCGCTTGAAACAACAAAAGACGTTGTGACACATGACTATTTATTAGCAGATATTGCCATCGTAGACCCAGAGCTTACGATTTCATTACCACCAAAGGTAACGGCTGCAACGGGTGTAGATGCCTTAACACATGCAATTGAGGCATATGTTTCAGTCAACGCCAATGAGGTGACTGATGCCCTTGCACTACAGGCAATTCGCTTAATTAGTGGCTCCATTCGCACGGCTGTCCATGAAGGACAAAATAGGCAGGCTCGTTCAGATATGAGCTATGGTAGTTATTTAGCTGGCTTGGCCTTCTTCAATGCTGGAGTAGCAGGTGTACATGCTCTAGCCTATCCATTAGGTGGTCAATTCCATATAGCTCATGGTGACTCTAATGCAGTGCTTTTACCATATGTCATGGGATATATTCGTCAAAGCTGTGAAAAACGTTTGAAGGATATTTTAGATGCAATGGGTATCTCATCTGCCTATTTATCGCAAGAAGAGGCTTCCTATAAATGTGTAGATGCATTACAACAACTGGTTCAAGATGTTAATATTCCTTCTACTTTAAAAGGGTTTCATATACCAGAGGATGCCTTAGAGCAATTAACGGACGATGCAACAAAGCAAACAAGAATATTAGCACGAAGTCCGATGCTACTAGAACGAGAAGATATCTATACGATTTATCGAGCTGCATTTGACGGAGAAATTCGAGAGCCTCACCAATTATAAAGAAGAAAAGAGAAACGTTGGTTTTTTACGTTTCTCTTTTCTTATGAAGAAATCTAAAATTAAAATGAACGATATAGTCTTTTCAACTGTCTAATAAATAGAAAGGAGTGAGAAAGTTGGATGAACAAGCTTTTTTAAATTTACTAAAACAATATGAACAGACCATGTATCGTATGGCCTTTGCCTATTTAAAAAATGAGCATGATGCTATTGAGGCTGTTCAAGAAGCTACTTATCGAAGCTTAAAAAAGAAACATACATTAAAAGAATCAGCTTATTTTGGAACATGGCTTGTTCGAATTCTACTGAATGTTTGTCATGATATGCGTAATAAAAGTATGCGACTTCATTTGCAGGAAGATATTGAAATTGAAGAAAACGTACATACCCACGACCGCTTTGAAATGACGGATATCATTACCAAACTACCAAAGGAGCAACAGGAGCTTATTTTTCTAAAATATTTTCATGACTATAGAAATCAAGATATTGCTGCCATTCAAAATATACCAGAAGGTACTGTGAAATCTAGATTGCATTCGGCATTGAAAAAGCTAAGACTTTATTTTCAGGAGAAAGGGGAATTGTAGATGGAGAAGGAAGAAAAGTATAACTATGATACATTTGTCCAGGAATTAGCACAAATTCATGTTCCAAATGATCAACTAGCTGTGGCACGTATGGAAAGTGTTCGTCGCTATCGAAAAGAAAACCGCAAACGTCAGCAAATATGGAAAGGCATGGCTCTAACATGTGCACTTCTAATGATTTTTGTGGGATCTATCCGTTTATCTCCCGCTTTTGCTAGTGTCGTTAGTAATATTCCAGGTCTTGCACCACTTGTTCAAATGATTACGTATGATAAAGGTGTTGCTGATATTCTTGATCATCACTATTATGAGGAATTAGGGCAAACCCAAACCAAAAATGACTTATCGTTTACACTTCAGGGGGTAATTGCCGATGAAACAGGGATGATTTTACCCTATAAAATTTCTTCACCAATGGATCTTAGTGATTCAGTTACTGAGAAAATAGAGCTTCGATTAAACGGTGAAGCAGTACATGCCCAAGTAGATTTTCACCGATATCGTGAGGAAAAAGTTTTTCAAATTGAAGACAATCTGATTGTTACATTCTTTGACCCAATAAATTATGAAAATGCCCAATTTGAATTATATATACAATTTGCGGATGAAAAACAAACTGAATTTACGTTTCCATTTGCACTTAAAAAAGGAATTGCGAAAGCAAAGATCTATGAATTGAATGAGAAAATGAGCTTCGAAGGACAGAATATTACGGTAAAGTCAGTCTCTATTTCACCAATTCGTACAGGTGTAACAATCGCACTTGACCCCAATAATGAGGAAAAAATTGTTGATTTCGATGATATACGTATTTTGGATGAAAAAGGGGAGGAATGGTCTGCAATCGATAGAGGTACAGTTGCTACAGGATCAGTGGATGAAGGAACAACGTACTATATGCAAAGTAATTACTTTAGAGAGCCCAAGAAGTTAACGTTATCTATTGGCAAAGTATTGATAGTACGAAAAGAACAGGATTATATAGATGTAGATTTTAATCAAAACAAAGTGGTATCCAAGCCATCTATTCCAGGGTTACAAGTTAAAGTAGAAAAACCAATGGTGACATTAAATATACCAACCTCAAGTTATATAAAAGGATTTAATGGGAATGCAACAGATGCAAATGATTATAATGTAGACGCAGAAAGTGAAGATATAAATAGTAATAATGACTATCTGACTGAGCAAATTGAAATATTGAATCTAAATGGAGTTGCCAATCCAGTTCGTCTTTCTTTTATTACAGATGAACTCTATTTAGAGGGAACACAAAAAGTAGATATACCCTTGAAATAAGAGTAATATTTCCATATTTTCAAAAGAGAGAAACGTTCATTTTTGAGCGTTTCTTTTTTATATCAAAATCAATCAAGGTTCCTGAAATATATAGTAAATAATGGGTGATTAGTATATAATATTTATTATTTTTCAATATGTGGAGGAATTCTAATGAAACTGGTACTACAGCTAACAAGTATAATTTTATTTGTTGCAACTTTAATTTTTAGTTTATCTCCAATATCAAGTTTAAAGGAAAAAAAGAGAGGATATGAAGTACTGGGGAAAAAAGGCGAATGGTACTAATAAGCCTCAAGAAGAATTCGAGTTGTTGAATTAATAGGAGGAATAGAATGTTAGTTGATATAAATTGTCCAGTTGAATTGCTTGAGTATCAGTTATTTAGAAGTAAAAAAACAGGTAAAGTTTATTGTTCATTTAGATTTAATAATATCTCAGAAAAAAATATAAAAGGCTTTAAAGCCACTGTCTATTGTTATGATCAATTTGGTGAGCCAGTTGGGATGGAATCAAATAGCTTTGAATACACACAGCAGTTAACGGAATCAATAAAGCCCAACCAGTCATTTGATAACGGTGAAAAAATTCCATTAGATAATTTTCGCCATACAAGGAAAATGGATATAGTTATTCATAAAGTACTATTTAGTGATGAAACAACATGGACTAAACAGGAAACTGAATTAGAGGATATAGAACTAAAAGAAATTAACAGCCCCAAACAATTATCTTATGTTAAAGCACAGGAAGGAAATGATGCAAAATACTATTCACAAATAATAAATGATAAATGGTTATGTATATGTGGACGTCTAAATGTGGAGAATACAAAAACATGTAAGCGATGTAAAAGAGAAAAAGATCATATTCTATCAAATTACGGGAATGATAAAACGATAAATGAAAATATTACATTCTATGAAAAACAGATTGAAGATCATAAAAAGAAAGAACTAGCAGAAAAAGAACGTCAGCATAAAATATATAAGAAAAAAGTAAAGAAAGTCATTATGTATTGCTCGATGTTTATAAGTCTTTTATTGCTTATCGGTATAGCGGTTTTTGGCTTTATCACCAAGTTTACATTTTCGTGGAATAATTATCTTTTATTAAAAGATAAGAATAACTCTTTAATTGAGGCCGTTAAAATGGAAGATATAAAGAATATAGAATTTTTACTTAAAAACGGTGCAAAAGTTACTTTTATTAATAAAGACGGTGAAAATTCAGTAAGTGAAGCTATAAAATTACCAAATAAAAAAATTGCTATGTCCTTAATGAATAAAGAAATAGGAAGTATAAAGGTTGGTAAAGAAAGAAATACTCTTGCACATATTGCATCCATAAATAACCAATATGAAATACTAAAAGAGCTTCATCCATTTGGGGTTGATATGAATGTAAAAAATGAGCAAGGACACACGGTTCTATATTATGCAATGAAAATAGGGAACAGAGATATGATTGACTATCTTGTTAATGAAATTAAAGTGAATCTTCAAGAAGTGGACAATGAGGGAAATAATATAGTACAGGTAGCCCTATTACATCAGTTAAGCAATACAGAATTATTAAAGGACTTAGTGAACCTGGACCTTGATTTGAATAGAAAGAATGCAGCGGGTCAAAATACATATGAAACGGCTATTCTTACTCAAAATAAAGATATTGTTCAACTATTTATAGATAAAGGACTAAATCTCAATAAGGTTGATGAAAATGGAAATAATGCTATCCATGTTTTACTTAATCATAAAAAAGATGATATGACTTTCTTGTCTGAGCTAATAAAAAAGGGAACAGATCTAAATGGACTTAATAAGCAAGGTCAAACACCGTTATATTTAGCCATATTGAATGGAGATAAAAATACTGTTGAGGTACTAATAAAAAATAAGGCAAATCTAAATAGTGTAAATAGTAACGGGGAGTCAGCAGTGGAGATTGCTGAAAAGCATAACCAATCATTGGTGGAATTATTTGAACGGGATAAATTTATCATTAAGATCGATAAACAAAAAAATGTTTTTTTAGTAAATGGAATTACTTTAGGTTCTTCGAGAAAAGATGTAGTTAATAAGCTAGGAAACCCAGTTAAGAGGGAACAGTACATAACTGGAAATGGTGAAATAGACTGTAATATTTATTATTTGAAGGATAGTACTGGAAAAGATATAGAGACGCATTATTGTTCTTATATAGGTATAAGCGATACGATTGAATTTATTTCGTTTGATTTTTATTCTAAACAACAGAATGAAAAATGGTATAAAGATTTAGGGAAACCGTATAGCAATTTTGATGCGCCCTTATTTTACCTAAAGGGTACTGAACAACTATTGTTATTAAAACCGAACGAAGAAGTAGGATTTTTTGGTTATGCAGATGGCAATTTTTATTAAAACTAAAAAAATTTTATCCGTATTAATTCAGCAAAAAAGTAAGCTACTAAGTTTCCATCAAAAACTTAGTAGCTTTTTGCATTTTCCAAATTAAATTTTCATTTAAAATAGGCTAAATGAAATTCTATGCCTCAGCATCAGGCGTAAATGTGCGTGTAGCTAATTCCGCATCTAGCATAAAGATAGCATTGGAGTCATTTTCAATACGTTCAATTTTACGAATTAGTGTGTCGAATGTTGATTCTTCCTCTACCTGCTCATCAATAAACCATTTTAAGAATGCCATTGTCGCATGCTCACGTTCATCTAAAGCGATGTCTGACAAATTGTAAATACGACGAGTCACTTCTTTTTCATGAGAAAGTGCCGTTTTGAAGGCATCTAAAATAGATTCGAAATGATTACCTGGGCTCTCAAAACCTTGGATGGTTGCACGGTAGCCCATAACACTTAGGAAATTATAAAATTTCATGGCATGGAAGCGTTCTTCCTCTGCCTGTACTAAAAAGAAATTGGCAAAGCCATCATAATCTTGGTCCGTACAGTACGCAGCCATCGCCATATAGGCATGTGCGGAGTAAAATTCAAAATTCATTTGATCATTTAATGCTGTGTGTAGTTTTTCAGATAACATAAAAGTTTTCCTCCCTTTGCAGTAAATACCTTCTGCTTTCTTCTAGTATACAGCGAAGAGAGGCAGACATACAAAAATTTAATTTTTCACAGTAATCGCTACAAAACTCAATTGATATTAGTTCTCAATTAGCATTTTTAATCAAATTCATATTGAAATACTAATGCTTTTTATAGGTGATTTTTTCAAATATTTTATTTTGTGTTTTTCTGTTGATTTTTGACACCCACTAAATAACCACCAAGGGCAATACCAACTAACACAATCCAGAAAGTTGCTTTCCATAAAGTGGAGTGAGGGAATTCATGTGGAATTACACCTAGTTTTTCATGTGCTAATGTTAGGACGGCTAGTTTTACACCAACCCAGCCAACAATTAGGAAGGCAGCTGTTTCAAGGGATGGGAATTTATCGAGCACACGTACAAACCAACGTGCTGCAAATCGCATCATAATCACACCGATAATTCCTCCTAGGAACATAACTGCAAATTGCCCTGCATTAATGCCACCAATATCAAAATCTCCAATATATGGTAACGTTACTGCAATAGCAACTGCTGCTAAAATCGAATCAACTGCAAAGGCGATATCAGCTAATTCTACTTTCATTACAGTCACCCAGAAGCCAGATTTCTTTTTAGGCTCTTCAATTTCTTCCGGATTTTGCGAGGCTTTCCGAGAATCATAAATATGCTTGATAGACATGAATAATAAATAGGCAGCCCCTATAGCTTGAATTTGCCAGAAATTAACGAGTGTTGTGATAAGGAATAGAGCGGCAAAGCGGAAAATAAATGCACCCACTAATCCATATAATAATGCTTTTTGTTGCTGAGCCTTTGGTAAATGTTTAACCATTACAGCCATCACGACAGCGTTATCAGCAGCTAATAAACCCTCTAGTACAATTAATACAACGAGTACCCATGCGTATTCTAATAAAATTGCCTCCAAATTTGTTTCCTCCTTTAATCTTTTATAGAAGTGAATGACTGCTTTTAACTTAGTCTTTCCCTATTTTAGGCAAAAGAAAAAGACCTATGCCTAAAAAATAGGCAAAGGTCTTGCTAAGCGATTAACTGTATGTATACAGAAAAAATATCTTATCATTTAAGATATGCCTTCACACCCGATGGTCAAAAACCATGTAATGACGAATGTGAAATCAGATGGATTACTCGCATCTGCTAGCTACTCCCCTTTGACAATAATGTCAAAAGCTATTCAATTCTTTATAATTAAATTATAGCATTTCTAAACTGAAATGCAAATAGAAATATGGAAATTTGGCGAAAAAATACTTTTGGAATGGTTTAAACAAGTGGTACTATTGGAGATAAGTGAAAATTTAACAGCTTGAGAGGGGAACATATGTATAAAAAGTTTTTTTCATATTACAAACCACATAAGCGACTGTTTGTTATCGATTTTTCAAGTGCCATTATTGTCGCCATTTTAGAACTTGCATTTCCATTAGCAGTACAATGGTTTATCGATGAGCTTTTACCTACGGGTGACTGGGGTATGATAGTCAAAGTTAGTGTATTATTACTGCTTGTCTATGTACTGAGCACAGTTCTTAACTTTATCGTCAATTATTTGGGGCATAAGCTAGGCATTAACATTGAAACAGATATGCGGAAAGAGCTCTTTACGCATGTTCAACGACAATCGTTTCGATTCTTTGATAATACAAAAACAGGACATATCATGAGTCGGATCACAAATGATTTATTTGATATTGGGGAGTTTGCACATCATGGGCCAGAAGATTTATTTATTGCGATAATGACGTTTGTTGGTGCATTTGCTATTATGTTTAATGTTAATCCAACGCTGGCTTTAATTGCAGCGATTATGGTGCCATTTTTAACATGGCTAGTAACGTTTAGTAATGTAAAAATGAATAATGCATGGAAAACTATGTATGGAAAAATTGCTGATGTCAATGGGCGTGTAGAGGATAGCGTATCTGGTGTACGTGTCGTTAAATCCTTTACAAATGAAGCGTTTGAAATTGAACGTTTTCAAGAGCAAAATGGCTTTTTCCGCTCTGCCAAATTGTATGCTTATAAAATTATGGCAGGGACACACTCTAGTATTTATATGATGACACGCTTATTAACGTTAGTTGTACTTGTTGTTGGAGCATGGCTAAGCTTTAATGGAAAACTCTCTTATGGAGAACTGGTAAGCTTTGTTTTATATACAAATGTTCTAATAAAGCCTATTGATAAAATTAGTGCATTATTAGAGCTATATCCAAAGGGAATGGCAGGTTTTAAACGTTTCCGTGAGTTAATTGAGCAAGACCCTGAAATTCAAGATCGGGATGGAGCAAAAAACGTTACACACCTTTACGGGGATATTTCATTTAACAATGTTCATTTTAATTATGATTCTTCAAAAACGGTATTATCGAATATTACATTTGATATACAAGCAGGGCAGACGATTGCCTTTGTAGGTCCATCGGGTGCAGGCAAAACGACGATTTGTTCCTTAATTCCGAGATTTTACGATGTAAGCAGTGGAGCTATTACAATTGA
>NZ_JBXUNW010000006.1:0-213171 GCF_057196045.1 Lysinibacillus sp. DFXJR4
GGAGCGTCAGCGCAGGAAGCGGCTCGTCGCTCGCCCACTGGAAAGCGAGTAGCCTGGAACGGAAATCACCTTCATTTGACTTAGTAGTCTTCGCAAAGAGTCCCTTGACCATTTAGTTTTTCAACACTATGAACCCCTTTCACCAAATCATGTGAAAGGGGTTCCTATCATGTTAAACAATTAGCCTGTAATTGCCTACGTTTATCTACTGTTAATCCGAATTCCTGCTCTAAAAAGGCAGCCTTTGAACCATACCGTCTATCCATTGCATCAAATGCTGCCTGTAAATAATCCTCACGAGCTGACATCAATGCATAAAATTGCTGTAATTCTCGTTCATTATAATGTTGTTGAATGCCCTGAGCCATTCTTTCAACCATTGGACGTAAATGTACATTTGTATCTAAATAGTCTTCCATAATTGTTTCCTCTGGTACATCTAATGCCAGTAAAATAAGTGCACCACCGATGCCTGTTCGATCCTTCCCTACTGCACAATGATGAACTAGCCCAAGATTATTAGGGTTTTGGATAATCGTCATTAGCTCTTTAAAGGAAGCATTATTAAAGGGCATTTGTGCATAAAATTCTTGGAACATTTCTGGACTAACAACCTTATAAAAGTCTTTTCCACCAGTGTTCGTTGGCATCTCAAAAGCATGATTGCCCTTTGCTGGGATTTGAATATAGTGAGCATGCGGAAAAATGGGATTAGGATTATTTTGGGCTTCATGATTATCGCGATAGTCAAATATCGTTTTCACACCTAATGTTTCAAAAAGCTGCTTATCTGCTGCCGTCATCTTTCCAAGAGCTGCGGAGCGAAAAAACATGCGACTCTTTACGACACGACCATCTCTCGCTTTATACCCACCCATATCACGAAAATTATAGACTGCTTCAAATGGAATAACCTTCACATCAAACTGTTTCATTCATTACCCCTCCCATAATTCATGCATTATTATCTTTATTTTATAGAACGAATCGAAAGAATACCAATTTTCACACTATGAATTGATTTATCCACTATATAAAAATAAAACTCCAACAATCATTCCTTAAAATGATGTTGGAGTTTCAATTCACACATTACGCCCGAATCATAAGTTCTTCTGATTTTCACCTTTTTTATAAAAACCTTCTATAAATTGTATTAATTTATCAAACTCCACTGAAAAAATATCCTGAATACCGAAATATCCCTCACTGTCCCCTATAATATTAGCGAACTTTTTATAGAGTCGATGGATGTATTCATGATGACGATAGGCATAAAATTGAACTTCCTTTACATCCTTATGTTCTTCTAAAATATGCCTTAGCATTTGTAAAAAGCCATTAACAAAGGAACGACTGTTTTGATATTCTTTCTTTAATAGGGCACAATCGATAAAGACAATTTCTTTATTTTTAAAATGATCCTCCCGTAATCCCAACGTATAACTAGCTGCCGCGATTACTTCCTGTTGGGTATTATAAAAGAGCAGTAGATTTGTCTCTTCTATCATGATAGATAAACTTCCCAAAGTCTCCAAAATGGGATACATATCATCAAACATATTTCTATTTTGTAAAAAGAAAATCGCAAACTTTTCAAAATCCTCTTCTGTTCTACATTTCATTATATGCATTCATCTCACCCTCCTTCTAATTGAGAAACTTAGCTGCCCATTTTCCATCTATTAAAATTGGTTCCACAGTGCCGTCCTCACGCACACCATTCACTTGTAGGTATTCGGAGCCAATCATAAAATCTACATGGATTATACTAGAATTAATACTGTTTTCACGATCTACTCTATTTCCCTCCTTTAAGCCTGAAATATATCCATGCCCAATCGCTAAATGACAGGACGCATTTTCATCAAATAAAGTATGGTAAAATAGTAGATTACTTGCTGAAATAACAGAGTCATGAGGTACTAATGCAACCTCACCAATATATTTTGCGCCCTCATCCATGCTCAAAATACCTTTTAACGCATTCAGACCTTTTTTAGCACTGCAATCAACTATCTTCCCGTATTTAAAAGTAAGGGTAAAATCATCAATTACATGCCCCTCATAAACTAATGGCTTTGTATTTTTAACTATTCCATTAACGCCCGTTTTAAGTGGTGTTGTATAAATCTCTTCTGTTGGCATATTGCAAATAAATGGGGTTCCATTGTCATTTGTTTCTAAGCCATTCAGCCAATGATGATTGTTTGGTAATTCGATTTTTAAGTCTGTGCCTTCACTGATAAAATGTAAATAGCGAAAGCGCTCATCGTTTAATAGTGCTGCCCTTTTATTTAATCCTTCTATATGTTGCTCCCATGCTGCTATTGGATTTTCAGCATCCAATTTCATTATCTTAAAAAATTCCTCCCATAGCTGCTTTAGTCCTTCCTTTGGCACCATATATGGAAAGATAGACTCTGCCCATTTCTCCGTTGGATAAGCAATAACAGTCCAGCTAACTTGCATGCTAGTCAATTTTTTGGTAAAGGAACGGAAAGCAATGGCAGAAGCATATTCAGCTTTTTCGGTCTTAATTGGATCAATTCCCTCCATGTTTTGTAGATGGGGGGAAATAATATAAAGAAAGGCAGCACCATCACTAGCCATCTCTTCATATCCTTTCACAAGCCAATCTGGTGTATACTCCAACCCCTGCTCTGACATTAATTCATATTCAATGCGAGCGAGCTCTTCATCTATCCATTTAATATATACAAAATGTGCCCCATTGAGATAAGCATATCGACAAATTCTTCTTACAAAATCAGCAGCAGCAATAGATGCAGATATTACTAATGTCTGCCCTTGTTGAATATTTATTCCCACTTTTATGACTAACTTCGCATACTCTTCTACTTTATTTTCAAAAGTTTTCATTTTTTGTTTCACTCCCTCTTATTTATTGAACACGCCAATGTATCTTTTTACTTATCAATAGATAGGAAATGCATGAAAAAATAATTAAAATAAACACTTCTTTAAATAAAGATGCTGTCCACCCTACAGTAAGCATTTCATGGAGGATATTTGCTACATATGTTGTTGGTAGCACATAGGAAATCCATTGGAGAATAATTGGAAGGTCAGTTATTTTTATCATAACTGGTGTTAAAAAAGTAACAAACATCAGTAAAAATTGAGCGACAATATTTGTGAATTGCGGATTTGGCGATAAAAAACCCATTAAAACGCCTATACCTACTACACTAAAGATTGCCAATAGTGCTACTGGTAGCAGAATCCACTCAAAATGAAGACTCACCTCATATAGACGCTGACCTAAAATAAATACGATAATAAAGGATGGTAGAGAGGTTAAAATGCCATAAAATAATAAGGATAGTATGAAATTAACTTTACGGATGGGAAGTGATGCGTAATATGTAAAATAGCCTCCAAATTTTTGATAGGAAATATCTTGTCCTAAAATATTCATCCCCATCAGCAGAATACTAAAAACCATATTTCCGATAATTAATCGTGCCAACTGGTCTTGACTTGAATCCCCTAATAGAAAATTTAAGAAAATCAAGGTAACCACAGGAAATATTGCAGACATAGCGATAATCCACCATAATTGATGTCGTACAATAGCGATTTGGATTCGAAAGAGGATAAACAATTCAATAAAAATTTGAGTGAAGGGATGTATTATTCTCATTTTGCTATTCACTCCTCTGTTGCTCTTGAAGCATAGAATAGACATCCTCTAAGCTTGGCGGTAGCAGTGAATATTGGCTAATGTTCAATGCCTCGTCTTGTATCAAATCAATAACAGGACGAATAGAATGTTTTTCTATAAGCATTGTGAGCTTAGCATCCTCCACTAATTCAACTTTTCCAAAACCCTCAAGGCGATCTTGGATCTTTTGAAAAGAAGCTTCATGCGCATAAATTTCTAAACGCATTCTTTGATCCACCCTTCTCTTCAGTTTTTCTACATGGTCAATTGCTAAAAGCTTTCCGTTATCTATAACAGCTACACGATGTACAACTTTTTCTGCTTCTAAAATATTGTGAGTCACTAAAATAATCGTTGTACCCTTGTAATTAAGCTCACGGATAATTTCCCATACTAATTTCCGCTTTAATGGATCTAGCTCATTTGTAGGTTCATCTAGAATTATGACTGATGCCTGCCCAATCAAAGTCGTTCCTAGGCTAATAAGTCTTCTTTGCCCTCCAGAAAGTTTAGATACCAATTTATTTCGATATGCCTCCATTCCTAAACGTAGCAGGATGTTATCCGTCTGCTGCTTTGCTTCTTTTTTAGATAACCCCTTTAACCTTCCCGTAAAATAAATGGCTTCCCATGTTTTTAAAAATGATAAAGCAAAAGTCTCTTGTGAATAATAAGCGATTTGCTTAACGACATCCTTTGTATTTCTAGACACTTCCTGTCGCTGAAATTTCACTGATCCTACTGTAGGTGCTAAGTGACCAATCATCTGCTTTATCAATGTTGTTTTTCCTGCACCATTTGGTCCTAGAATTCCAATGATTTCTCCTTTATATATGGTCAGTGAAATGCCATCATTAGCTTTGTACCTTCCTTTTTTGTAGTAGAAAGTTACATCTTCTAACTCATACACTGGTTCAAGCATATTAAACAGCCTTCCCTGTTAAAATTTTAAAAGATTGAGGCCTGGCTTTATAAGCCAGACCTTTAAACAAATTATCTACCTGTAGGTAATTTATCGCCCGTACGAGTGGGAAATGATGGTGGTGGAAACATCATTACTATTCACCTCACATTCTATTGAAGAAATAAGAAGGTCAATCACAGATTTTCGTGATCAATTATGCCTCGGTATAATTGTGTCTGGAATCGGCATTGTGTTTACACAAAGAACTCCTTTTCGATTCCGTGACATCCGCCGGAGGCTTTAACTTCTTTCAGCAGGTGTTTGGACACCCTCTGAAAAGTAGCTTAAATTCGCATTCATCTCACCACCTATAGAGGTGGGAGACTTCTGCTGAAAGAAGTTAAAAAACCCTCTCCTTCAAAATACAATCTGAAGGTTAAAATTAGGTTAAAAAATACAAAAAAGCTGCCCTTATTTTGGACAGCTTGCAGGTTTTGTGTTTTATTTAAATAATTCAGGATAAACAGCCTTTGCTACTAGCTCAACAGCTTCACCAATACGAGGGCCAGGGCGGTTTGTAATATCATTATCTATATAATAAACTGCTTTGTTTTGAATAGCTGTGATAGAATTCCACCCATCACGCGTAAGAATTTCTGCTTCTGGGTCTTTTGTATAGCCTACCGTAGTTAAAATAACTTCTGGATTTTTCGCAATAACATCTTCTTCGGTTACTTTTTTCCAGCCTTGGAGTTCAGCAAATACATTGCTTACATTGGCAATATTTAGAATTTCTTGTTGGAATGTACCAGAGCCCGCTGTATAGATGTCTGGTTTTGGGCTAATTTCTAAGTAGATATTTTTTGGTGCTTTTACATCTTTAACTTTTGCTTGTACCTCAGCAATTTTTGATTTTATATCCTCGTTTAATTTTGCACCTTTATCTTCAATTCCCATAACCGTTGCTATCTGTTCAATATCTTCATATACATCATCAAATGAAGCTGCAGATTGAATGGCAAATACTTTTACACCTGCATCTTCAAGACTTTTTAGAGCATTTAAGTTATCTTCATCTTTTCCTGTTGTATAAGCAATGACCACATCTGGCTTCAAAGCTAAAATACGCTCACTATTAAACGTAACAGAATTAGAAACACGTTCAATTTTTTGTGCCTCTTCCGGATACGTATCATAGTCAGTTGCCCCAACAATTTGATTGCCAACACCTAAAGCAAATAAAATTTCTGTATTGCTTGGTTGTAATGAAATAATTGTTTTAGGTACTTCATCAAACTCAACCTCTATACCACGGTCATCCTTCACTTTATAGCTTGCTTTTTCGATTTGATCTTCCTTAGTAATATCTTCTTTAGTAGTTGCTTCATCCTTCGCACCACAACCTACTAATATGAGCGACAGCATCATTACTGAAAGCCATTGAAGCTTCAACATTTTCTTCATTTTATTTATTCTCCTTTTTTCTTTTTCATAGGGTATGACTTGCTTACAAACGGAATTTCAGCAATCCCTGCTTGCTTATTCATATAAACAGCCATCACAAAAAATACATTGGCTAGTAGTCCTAAATAATCAAAAAGAATTGTCGGTACTTCCTTTTCGTCAGATACCTTATGCAAAATACGATAAGATTTTTTTGCCTCACTACGACATACATGTAATGCAGTAGCAGCCTCTGTTCCTTGAGGTAATACAAAGCTCTGAATCTCCTCTTTCACATAACTAACATAAAAATCATAGCGAGCACTTATCCATGCTAAATCCTCTTCACTGACCGCTAATTTACCTCGAACCGAGCCATTAACATGGTAGGCCATTGGTAGGATTGTATAGAGATCTTGTGCAACAACCTCAACTGCCTCTTTTTTTACTGCTGTCAAAGCCATACCTATATGTGTAGTAAGGCTATCTGTTCGTATTTCAAAATCCACTGTATATGCTTTTTCACGCATAAATGGATAACAAGAATAACGCGCATCTTTTTTCAACTCTAAATCCTCACTTTCTTTACACAATCAATTTTGCCCCAACGTAATTGCGTCTGGATTTTTCTTGATTCAAAGGCATATAAAACGCCCACTGATAGGAAAAAAAACCTCTATCCTACCCATATAAGGGGCTGAATTAAAATAAAAAACGCCGTTCCTACTCGTAAGGAACGACGAAAATAACATAATTAGAATCGTATATAGATACGAAAGAGACTACGTATTTGCCATATATCCTCCTAGCTTCCGAAGAGTATTTATACGTTCAAATAAAGGTCGGTCTCCTGGCTTGTACAGTGTACATCACTTAATGTAATGTATGTCATAAAACCTTCCCATCAAATTGACAGTGGTCTCCGATTATGATTCCTGTACTTACAGTTGCGGAAACAGCTTCGGATTTTCACCGAATTCCCGATTATACTATCTTAGTACCCTTATCCTGCAAGAGCTATTCACTTATAAAGCAGTTTATCACATATTATTATGAAAAACTATAAAGATAAAAGTTTTATAGTTGTACTAGAAATTTATAGTATTTTTTCAATAGCCTGCTCGATATCAAGCTGAGAATCAGTAGGCTCAAAGCGTTCTACTGTTTTACCATTTGCATCGATTAAGAATTTTGTAAAATTCCAGCGGATATTACGTCCTTCTAAAAAACGAGGTGCTATTTGAACTATTGATTCTGCTAGCATTTTTTCCTGCATGCTTGCTTTTCCAAATGCGCGGTAATCGACCTCATGCTTTAAATAATTAAACAGTGGATGTGTTGCATCACCATTGACCTGCACTACCTCAAAAATCGGGAATGTTACACCATAGTTAACCTGACAAAGTTGTGTAGTTTGCTCACCATCTTCAGGGTTTTGATTTCCAAATTGATCGCAAGGAAAGCCTAACACAACAAAGTTTTCCTTGCCATATTTATCGTACATTTTTTGCAAGTCTTCGAACTGATATGTAAAACGACATTGATTAGCTGTGTTGACAATTAACAGCGTCTTTCCTCGATAGGTCTCCATTGATAAAATCTCACCGTTCGGCTTCTTTACTAAATAATTATAAATACTCATGTATGAATCCCCTTACTTTTTTCCTATATTATAGTAAACTTTTTTCTATTCATAAAAGGATTTGCATTAAAAAAAGCCATTCCATTATTTTTAACGAATGGCTGCCCTATATTTCTTTTTGTATTTCATATCTTGCTCTTCCTCAATTAAACGTTTCACAATGTCTAGCACCTTTGAATTATTCGTAGCATCATATAATTTCTTAAAAGATACTACAATATCATAACGTATTAATGTTGGATGTTTTTCATCTAGACATGTCTGAAATCTTTTAGCCAAATAAGAAATAACTAAATCCCGTTGTACCTGCCCTGCTAAACCTATTTTCCAGATGGCCTGTAGAGTATTTCTTGCCGTTGCAGTATTTTCATCATATGTCACAGCCCAAATCTTTAAAAAGTCCTCCAATACTCTTTCTTCTGGATCACTTTTAGCTGCTAATGCGCATAAAAATTGTGCTGCAAGTGCGCGCATATGACCATCTTTATATGTAAGAGCTTGGACAAGTTGTTCCCAAACTGCATATGTCCAATCAACTGGTTCTTGCATAATTTTCATCAATTCTTCGTAAGAATCGTATTGAATTTCACGGTCACGCTCTGTTAAATTACTAAAAAGCTGCAAAATTTCTTTTTCCATCATTCATCCCTACCTTTATTGTGTCAGAACGTAAAATTTTTATGGTACACTTATCTTAATTTGCGTAAAGAAGGTGAATATATGAATAAATTAAATACTAGGAAACTGATATTTAGATTAATAATGATTATTTCTATAATCGTAGCTGCATATTTTATTATTCCTGTTTCCGTACCAATCATCTTAGCTGGAGCCACCGCATTTTTTTTAGAGCCAATTGTTATGTTCTTTAAACGGCAATGGAAAATGTCACGGAAGATTGCAGTTGCTTTTATTTACATAGTGAGTGTTATTCTAATTTCTATTATTTGTTACTTTACGATTACACAACTTATGTCTCAAATAATATTAGTTTCAAAGCAAGCTCCCTACTATATTTCAAAGCTATCAGAAATGTGGCTTACTATGCAAGAAAACATTTCTAAATACACTGAAGACTTTCCACCTGAAGTAAGTGCCTCGCTTCAAAATACAACGATGGATTTCATTAAGAAAATTGAAGAATCTTTTTTGAATTTCTTTAATTATACCAAAGTTACAGCCTTCTTTTCAGAAATTCCAAGTCTATTCATTAGTCTTCTCGTATACATGATCGCTCTCTTTCTATTTATGCTAGATTTGCCAAAATTAAAACAGATCACTTATAAATATTTGAAGCCTAGCACTGCAAACAAATTAAAGATTATTTTAAATCGCTTAAAGGATGCTATTTTTGGATACATGAAGGCACATTTATTTGTTAGTTTTATCATTGGTGGTGTTACACTAATTGGTCTTTTATTAATACAGCCTAAATACGCAGTGACAATGACCATCATCATATGGGTCATTGACATTATACCTTTCCTTGGCTCCATTATTATCTTGGCACCATGGGCACTGTATCATCTGCTGATAGGAAATATATCTATCGCTGTAAAATTATTCATCTTAGCAGCTATTTTACTCATTATTCGTCGAGTAGTCGAGCCTAAATTAATGGGTGACCATATTGGGTTATCCACTTTACCAACATTAATAGCTATGTTTATTGGTCTACAATTATTTGGTGTAATAGGCTTACTTGCAGGACCCTTTGTTATTATCTTCTTCGTTGCTTTAAAAGAAACTGGTATTATCAAATTGAATTTTAAAATTTAATCGAGAGGAAATAATGTATCAAAAAAAAGGCCATCTTTGTATAAAAGATGACCTTTTTGTTCATTCAATCGTCTATATATTAGTTGAGCTTATTGAATTCGACCGAAGCCAACTAAATACTGATTCCACCAATCAAGTGATTCAACAACAACACCCTTATTTTGAGCATCGATCATTGTGTTGTTTCCTAAATAGATACCTACATGCGCTACACCAGAGCCATAGCTGAAGAATACTAGGTCACCAACACGTGCTTCATTTGCTGAAATACGTTGAGTTGCTAAATATTGTTGTGATGCTGTACGTGGTAAAGATACACCTGCTTGTTTGTAAGACCATTGTACAAGACCTGAACAGTCAAATCCTGTCGATGGGTTACTTCCACCCCAAACATAGCTACGGCCTAAGAATTGCTTTGCCGTTGAGATAGCATCACCTGAAGATGCAGTGCCTGCACCTGAACCGAAAACAATTTTACCCCCATTATTTGAAGCATGTACAGCCGGAGTTGCTGCTTGAAGTGCACGTAAACGAGCTGCTTCTTCCTCTGCCGCTTTACGTTCCGCTTCTAAACGTTCTTCCTCTTGCTTCGTTGCAATTTGTGCTTTTAATGCAAGTGATTTAGCTTCATTTTCAGCCTTTTTCACTTCCATTTCACTTTCCTTTTGTTGAAGCTCTTGGAATTGTTTTTGAAGCTCTTTTTGTTTTTCATCTAATGTTGCCTTTTGTTGCTCTAAGCTAGCCTTGTCCGCTTCCTGTTGATTAACTAGTTCTTGGTCAGCATCCATTAATGTTTTAACCGCTACGACACGGTCCATTAAATCTGCAAAGCTTTTTGCCTCAAGGACAACGCTTAAATAAACACCCACTGTGTTATCCTGCGCTTGGTATGCAGCCATACGCTCGCTTAAAATGGCTGAACGCTGCTCAATACGTTTTTCAGTTTCAGCAATACTTGCATCGACTTCTTTAATGTCTGCCTGTACTTGATTAAATACTTTTACTTTTTCATCGATCTCTTGTTGTAGTTTTGTTAATTCTTCTTGAAGCTTTTTAACTTCTGCATCTATTTTAGCTTTTTTCTCGATCATTTGTTGAGAAGTTTCTTCCGCATGCACTTCTGTTGGTTGTACTGTATTAAATAATAAGCCGCCAGCTAGTGCCAGTGCTAGTACCATCGACTTACGCCATTTATTGCGCTTACCCACGTTAACTTCTTTCCCTTCATCTCGTCAATTTCGTTTCCTGTGTTTTATGTAATCACTTGAACGATGTATATTTGTAAATTTATTTTTATATTTTCATTAGCCTTTTAAAGTTTAGCATTAATAGCATAACTTTTATACTATTTCCCGCCTATTTAATACTTTAGTAAAACTCGAAATATTTCTGTAACATTCAATAAAATGCTTATAAATTCTATTTTAATCGATTTTTTTCTACAAAAACACTACTTTTCCATTCTACACTATTTGACCTATTTCGAAATTTGTAATGTTTCTGTAATATTTTTTGCACAAAAAAGGGTAAGGGTTTTTCCCTTACCTATTGCTTCATCGATCGTAATGCTTGAATGGAAAGCCGTACTAATAAAATTGCACATAGAAATAAACCTAAATATGCTGCGGTATTCAGATAAACAGCATACGAATCATGAATAAATTGCGAGATCGCTAATAGCGCTACTGAAATAATCCCAAAGGTGATACCGACGAGAAGTAAGACAAAACGTGAAAACAAATTGGTAATAAAGCGAGCATTATGTTCATCCGAAAAAATATCATGATGTAAAATAATTTTCCCGCTCTCTACTCGTTGAATTAGCTGATCAACCCGCCTTGGCATTTTGCGCAATGTCGGAATAAGCATTGATAATTCTTCTTGTAGGCGCTCCTTTGTGGCCATCGGTTCTTTGAATGGTTTGAGGAATGATGACCGCATATAAGAAGCGGAAAAATCTTTGGACTCGGTAAAAATATCAAAGCTCGGATCGATGACTCTTAATGTTCCATCTAATGTTACTAGTGAACGGAGCGCTAAGCCAACTGCAGGATAAAAGGCAAGTCCAAAATCACGGACAACCGTAAATAATGCATGTATCAATTCTTCAGTCGGTATTTTATCTACATAAGAAATTTTCAACAAAATTTGGTCAATTGCCTGCTCCATTCTTGCACGCTCAGCATGATCTGCATGTTCAACCAATAATGTTAAGCCGTCATATAAAATACTCGAATCATTTAACTGTATGCCCATTAAAAATAGCTTCAAGCCCTCTTGCTGAGTTGCTCCCAGGCGACCAACTGCTCCGAAATCTAGCAGGATTGGTAAACCATCTGTCTCATCGATATGAATATTCCCTGGATGTGGATCTGCATGGAAGATACCCGAAAAAAGCATCTGCTCAAAGAAGGAATATAAAACTGTACGCGCAAACTGTCTACGATCAATTTTTAAGCGTTTAAACTCAGATGCTCCACTCGCAACACTTTTTCCCCGTACAAACTCCATAACAATGATATTTTCAGTACAATAATCTATATAGATTTTAGGAATCCGTACCTTGTAATCACTTTTAGAAAGAGCATTTGTCACCTGTAATGTATTTCGCACCTCAATATCTAAATGAATTTCCTCACGCAATCCATCTGCAAAACCACCAGCTAATTCTCGAAAACCTAGAGATTCAGCCCATGTAGACTTATTTGTCAGCCAATTTGCAAATTCCTCTAGAATATCAAGGTCATCACGCATAATCCCCTTCACTTCTGGACGCAGTAACTTTACCACGACTTCATCATAATTCTTTAATCGTGCTTTATGTACCTGTCCAATAGATGCTGCTGCGATTGGTTCCATTTGAAAGCTCGCAAATACCTCATTCACGGGCCTTGGAAGAGAACTTTCTAAAATTTGAGTCACCTGCTCTGGTGGTAAAGGTTTTACATTATGCTGTAGCCTTTCCAGCTCATCAATAAAAATTGGAGAGAACAATTCCTTACGTGTAGAAAGGACCTGACCAAATTTAATGAAAATCCCACCACATTGCTCCAATGTAGCCCTTAAAGCAATAGCAAGTTCCTTTTCATTTTCCCGTTGTCGTGCGTATTTGATGGTTTGGACAACACCATTTGTGACAGCAATTTTTAACACCTGTCGTAAACGTTTTTGCTGTCGCCAATAACTTCGAAGACGTAACACTAAGGTTTTTTGACCATTGCGCCGATCTCCAGCTGTAATACCACTTGAATCAAAAAGCTCAAAGACAAGATATAACAGCATAGAAATGAGCAGCATGCTTCCAATCCAAATAAGTGTACTAACCTCCGTTACTGTTTGCATCATCGTCTCGGATAAAAAATCCGTATGGCGCAAATAAGAATACCAGTAAACAAAGGATGTTAGCGTTACACTAATGAGTACTGAAAGAAACCTACGCACAAAGTTAATATTTGAACCAATTAAGCGCCCGCTAACAAAATAAATAAGCCCAGATACAACAATAATTTGGATTAATAACTTTAAAAAAATCAATAATGCCACCCCCGATGCTACTTCCTAATACTGCTAGTATAACAAATATAGCCACTTATTTTCTTTTACTAGGTTTACCTCAAAGTAGGGAAAAATCGAAGTGCTTCCCTTTTCTCTTTATTACCCTATTTCAAGGATTTTATTTTATTATTACCGTTGATAAAATACCTATTAGGGTATATTATGTATTTATATCAATGTTTTTTAAAGTTTTAATACTAATTCTTTGTTATAAATCCTTATTTTCAGACCTAAATACCCTTATATGTATAAAAAGAAAAGGATGTGACTGTAAATGCGTAAAAAATTTTTAGTAGTCGGTGGTGTAGCAGGAGGAGCCTCTGCGGCAGCACGAATTCGCCGACTTGATGAGCACGCTGAAATTATTATGTTTGAAAAAGGACCAAACGTTTCATTTTCCAACTGCTCTTTACCCTTTCACTTAAGTGGTATTGTTGATAAAAGTGACAAATTGATTTTAATGTCACCGCAAGCCTTTCAAGCAAAATACAATATTGAAGCACGTGTTCATCATGAAGTGACACGTATTTCTCGAGAGAAAAAAATGATTACTGTAAAGGATTTACACACAGGTAATGAATATGAGGAAAGCTACGATACGTTAGTGTTATCCCCTGGAGCCAGTCCAATCGTTCCTAATTTGGATGGCATTCATTCTTCTCACGTTTTTACTGTTCGTAATGTCTCGGATATAGATCGTTTAAATCGTTATATACAGAGCGATGATATACAAGATATTGCTGTCATTGGTGGTGGATTTATCGGCGTAGAGGTTGCAGAAAATTTGCAACTTGCTGGCTTTAATGTCTCACTCGTAGAATTTAGTCAGCAAATTATGATGCCATTTGATTATGATATGGCTCAAATTTTACAAAAAGAAATGATGGATAGAGGAGTTAATGTCATTGTCAATGATGGCTTAGCTAAGGTTGCAGATGAGTATGTAGAACTAAATTCCGGCAAACAAGTAAAGGCACAAGCTGTCGTTTTAGCAATTGGTGTCCGACCTGAAATCTCTTTAGCGAAAGAGGCTGGACTGGCAATAGGTGAACTTGGTGGTATTAAGGTAGATGCTAATTATGTCACATCTGACCCCTCTATTTATGCTGTCGGTGATGCCATAGAAGTATTTCACCAATTAACTCGTAAACAAACACGTCTGGCACTAGCTGGTCCTGCACTTAGACAGGCACGGGCAGCAGCAAATCATATGTTCAATATGCCTCAGCAAAATAAAGGTGTTATTGGTTCTTCAAGTGTGCAGATTTTTGATCTTGCATGCGCTTCTACTGGCTTAAATGAAAAAACTGCACTAGCACACGGCTTTCAAGCTAAGAGTGTATATTTAATTGCACCAGACAAAGTTGGTTTAATGCCGACTAGTCATCCACTTCATTTCAAGCTTGTTTTTGAACAACCTACTGGAAGAATTCTTGGGGCACAAGCGATTGGAAAAGGTAGTGCAGATAAACGTATTGATATTATAGCAACTATGATTACAATGGGTGGCACTGTAGAGGACTTAAAGGAGCTAGAACTTACTTATTCTCCAATGTTTAGCACTGCACGGGATATTGTCAATTTAGCAGCGCTCGTCGCTCAAAATCAATTATACAGCACCTACAAGCAGATAAAAGTTGATAAGGTTAGAGATCTTGTCGAAAATAACGCCTATTTTTTAGATGTGCGTGAAAAAAATGAATATGAGGCTGGTCATCTCCACCATGCACATAATATTCCATTAAGCGAGCTACGTAACAGGATGAATGAGATTCCACAAGATATTCCTGTTTACGTTCATTGTCGTTCTGGACAACGAAGCTACAATGCAGTAATGGCCCTACAGAATAACGGATTCACGAATGTTTTTAATGTAGCAGGCTCCTTCTTAGGGATTTGCCTATATGAATACTTTACAGATATCAGTACAAACAGAAAAAAGATTGTCACAGCCTATAACTTTAATTAAGCTTAAAGGGATGCCGCAAAATTGCAGCATCCCCCTTTTTTTAATTAGTGGAAAGCACTTGCTCCCAATTGATTGTGCCATTTTTTACTTGATCACGTTTTTCTTTATCCATGATATCATTTGGACGTCCACCCTTAGGCCAGTCTTTATCATGATTTGCCCATTCAGGTCGGTCCTGCGATAAAATGAAGGCAGCTAAATCAGCAGCATCTTGATCATTAAGTGTTCCAACTGCACCAACTGGCATATTGTTTTTTATGTAGCCCGCCATTTTTGACATACGTGCAATGCCAGCACCATCATTAAATGAATTTTCACCCCATAATGCAGGTCCTGTATTAGCTCCGGTACCGGCACCATCTGCTGCGTGACAGGCGATACAAGATTTTCCATATAATGCTTCACCATTTGTAACATCTGGTATAGGAACATCTTTCATATTACTTGTGCCTGCCCATTCACGTTCAGCTCCAATTGGAACCCCTTCTGAAATATAGGCGAAATAAGATACCATTGCCTCTAATTCCTTGCTATTCATGTCAAACTTTTTACCATTCATACTACGAACCATACAACCATTAATACGCTCTTCTATTGTCACAATATCACCAGACCGCGCAATATATTGTGGATAGTTTGCCATAACGCCAACTAATGACGATGCTTGCTCATCATACCCTGCTCCTGCATGGCAGCTTGTACAAGACAATTGGTTCCCAACATATTCTTCCGCAGCAACATGTGTATTATTAACAAGCTCATAGCCGTACAAGATGGCTTCCTTCATAGGTCCCTCTGGTACTTCCTCGATACTTGGTGGTGCATAGACAACTGACTGCGCAGCTGCTGATGTTGGTATTTTTGATTGTGTTGCTGCTTCTTCAGTTTCTCCATTAGCATCACCTAAAATTTTGTCACTTATGACAGCTCCTATAAAGAGTGTGCCTGCTAACAGCACTGTTCCCGCTACTCCTGCTACGATAGGTTTCATCTATAATACCCCCCTTTGTATAATCACCTATATTTTAGCAAAATAATGTATTTATAGATGTGATTTTTCTCACACCTAATCAAAATAGAACCATTCAGATGATAAAAATGGATAAATTATGAAATAAATATTGTTCTATAACACAATAAACACGACTTAATACCTCTTGTAGTATATAGATTTTTCTGAAATAAAAATGCCGAGTACTAATTGTACCCGACACCTTATACTTTTTTATATTTTACATTCACCAGTAGAACAAGAAGCTACTCCGTCACCTGCCATCTTTAAATCAGGTTGAATACCTGCTATCTCCGCCGCTTGATGCAACGTTCGAACGAAAACCTCGTTCGGCTCTGCTCCTTTAATACCGTAGCGATTTTCAAAAACAAAGAAGGGTACACTTTGTACACCAAGTTGCTGTGCATCATAGCGATCTTTATCTAAATCTTCACTAAAGGCAGTGGATGCGATAATTTCATTAGCGAGGTTGACATCTAAGTCTAAGGATTCAATGACTGTTAATAAATATTTAGAATCATTTACATCTTCACCCTCTAAAAAGTATCCACTCATTAGCGCTTCCGTATAGACTGATTCTTTATCGAATTGCCTTACCCACTTTGCTAATCGATGTGCTTTTTCAGTATGTGCTGTTTTCATTTCTTCAAAATTGTAATGAAGCCCCACCTCTACCGCGCGCTCGGCAATGTTCCTCGTCATTTCCTTTACTTCTTCTAGCGTTGAGTCAAATTTCCCCATCATTCCCTCATATAACAACGGAGCATTCTTCTGAAGTGTATCGGGCGCTATTTGAAATGCTTTATACTCAATCTCCACTTGCCCAGTGTATCCAGCTAAATCGATGGCACGTTCCAATTCACGTTTGCCAATATAACAGAATGGACAAGTAAAATCTGAGAAAATTTCAATTTTCATTTTCTACAACCCTCCCTATCAATTAAGCCCCAGCGTAATTGCGTCCGGATTTTTTTATGAGTTCGAAAAGCTCCTCTTCAAAATCCTTGACATCCAATCGCATTCATCTCGCCACCTATAGAGGTGGGAATATCCTATACCTGACGCTTCGCTTTCGGTACAAAACCATTTGTTGAATCAAGATAAAATATCTATCCAAATTTTAATAGCAGTTGCTAAGATTAGCACTGCTAAAATTGCTTGTAATACTTTCGTATTTAATTTTTTCCCTGCTCGTGCACCGAGAGGAGCTGCTATAAGACTTGCCACAATCATAATGATTGCAGGATAATAATTAACCTGTCCCGTCATCAGCTTTCCAATAGTTCCACCGATTGAGGATATAAAGGTAATGGCAAGGCTAGAGGCAATCGTCATACGAGTTGGTATTCCTAGTATCACTAACATAATTGGAACTAATAAAAAGCCACCAGCTGCTCCAACAATCCCTGAGCCAATACCAACAATAAATGCTAATATGGCAGCTACCAGTTTATTAAATGTCACCTCATGCATTGGCTTGTCATCAATCTGCTTCTTCGGAATAAACATCATCACTGCAGCAATCAATGCCAAAATGCCATAAACAATGTTAACACCTGCCTCTGATAAAAACTTGGAGCCAAAGCTGCCAACGAAACTACCAACTAATATAGCACCACCCATATAAATAATCAGTGATTTATTTAAAAAACCACCCTTACGATAAGCCCATACCCCGGCTATAGAGGCGAAAAACACTTGCACCGCACTTATTCCCGAAACCTCATGTGCTGAAAATGCTGCGAATCCAAATAAAGGCGGAATATATAGTAACATTGGATATTTAATAATTGAACCGCCAATACCTAACATCCCTGATATATATGAACCGATAAAGCCAATCAAAAATATTGTTATGATCCATGCAATATCCATTTAGTTTCCTTCTTTCTGTTAAATCCACAGAAGATAAAGTCTAGCTTTCAACTGTGAGTTTTCCACTTCCATACAGAATGTACATGCCATCTGATAACAGAAGGGCTGCTCTACTCTTCTAGATAGACAGCCCTCACAAACCTTAAATTTTCTGAATTAGAAATGTGATGATACCAGCTTCTTCAGATTGATCTAGTATCGTATGACCACCAGCTTTAGCCCAAGCAGGGATATCAGCAAGAGCTCCTTTATCTGAAACTTGAACCTCTAAAACTTCACCTGAAGCTAAAGTATCCATAGCCCTTTTTGTCTTCACGATTGGCATAGGGCAGGATAAGCCCTTTGCATCTAGTTGTAAATTTGATTTCATATTTTTCTCCTCCAAATCAGCAAAGGTTGTAAGCGATTTTACCGATTGTCCTTGTTTTTTCATGACTGTACGAAGGATGAGCGCCTTCGCTTTACGATATTTACATGCCACAAACATACATGCATATTCATTGCATTTCACCATGGTTTATCGAACCGCACAGCGATTAGGCCCTATCTCCATCTCAGTTTGCTCGTCTAGCTCCGGCGTGATTTTCCCCATGTTTACCTGACGGATTTCTTGATAGGCATTAGGCTGCGGCGGCAATTGCTCTGTAACTATGCTTCGGAACTCTGCTTCATCCTCAATATTTAATCCATGGTTTTCAGCGAATAACTGCCCTAAACGCTTAGCAACTGTCCCATCTTCATTTAACTCATCAATGATCATAAAATGCGCTGGCAGGACTAGAAGATCATCAGAAAGCTCACGAAAGCGCTTGTAAAGTGTGTTGCGCAAATCTCCTACCCAATCAGCAGCAAGCCCAGCTAAATCGGGACGACCAATTGAATCGATAAATAAAATATCACCTGTTAATAAATACTTGCTGTCAATTACAAAAGATGTTGAGCCAATTGTATGTCCTGGCGAATAAATGGCTCCTACTTCTATATTAGACGCACCAATTTGAACGGTCGTGCCCTCGACTAAAGGTGTATAGTCAAAGACAACCTCCTCTGCATCTTTTGGTGGCAAATAGTACAAAGCACCTGTTGCTGCCGCGATATGTCGCCCTCCTGAAATATGGTCAGCATGTAAATGTGTATCTAGAACATATTTGATTTTCACGTTTTTCTCTTCCGCAAAGTTTATAAATACATCTGTAAAGCGAACAGCATCTATAATAGCAGCCTCTCCCTCAGAGATTACCATATAAGAAAGACAGCCCTTCCCTAAACGTACAAATTGATAAAGCTCTCCTCCACCTGTTAAATCTCCTACTTTAACGGGCTCCAAATATTCGCTCCACGTTTTCATGCCCCCATCTAAATAAGCAACATCACGTCCTGCTTCTGATAGCATTTCAGCGACCATCACTGATGACCCCTCTTTGGCACAAACGACTAAAACATCCTTATCAGTCGGGATTTTTGGTAGAATATCCTCCACACCATCTAACAGTTCAAAATAAGGGATATTCAGATACTCAAATCTATGTCCATCAATTTTCCAATCTTCAAATGCATCTACATTACGAACATCTAAAATAAATAATTCTTCATTATCAATTACTTTTTTAGCCACTTGTGCTGCGTTCCATTTTAGAACTGACATCCTTTTTACCCCCTAAGGTATTATTTTGTTGAATTTTTTAGCGGAAAGGATGTCCCTCTCCGCTTTTTCTTTGTTTTTAAACAATTAGAATGACAATGACGGTGCTGCATCCTTTGCAAACTCTAAGAATGTTACAGCTCCACCAACCTCTATGCCATCAATAAAATCATCTGTTGTTAAACCCATTACATCCATTGTCATTTGACATGCAATAAATTTCACACCTAGCTCCTTTGCCATTTCCACTAATTGAGGAATGGCTGGCACATTAGCTTTTGCAAAGCCCTGTGCAAAATGCTCTGCTCCAGCAGGCATTGGTAATGCATGCATACCTTGCTTATGAATAAAATTTAACCCTTCAAATGTGAAGAAGATGGCTACCTCTTTCTCTGAGGCCGCCGCTGCTGTTGCAATATTAAACACCTTGTAAGCATCGAAAAGCCCACCATTACTCGCAATAATTGCTACTTTGTTTGACATCATAAATTCCTCCTAAATTGTTTTTATTAATTCGCCTTTCCAAGAAGTCATCCCTGGCAAGACGTTAAATACCTTTAAAAACCCATATGCAGAAAGTTTTTGTGCAGCAAAATCACTGCGCTTCCCTGTGCGGCAAATAACATAAATCTCCTGTTCTTTATCAAGCTCTGATAGACGTGACTCTAGCTCACCCATTGGTATAGATTTAGCTCCTTCAATATGTCCAAAAGCAAATTCTGCTTCTTCACGTACATCAAGAATTAAACCCTCTCTACCTGTAATCTGTTCTAAATCAATTGTCTGCGGAAACGTTTTTTCCTCCATAATTTCATTTGAGCATTTCCGAATATAATGCTTAAGCACATCATCTTCTTCCAAAGTCCCAATATATTGGTGCCCGACAGCTTCAGCCCAAGCCCCAATATCCGCCTTTGACCCCTTATCCGTTGCTGATATTTCTAGAATTTGTCCTTCTACGAGATCAGCTATTGCTTTTTTTGCCCTTACAATTGGCATGGGACAAGAAAGTCCTTTAGCATCTAGCTGAAAATCCACCTTAATACTCATAATTCTCCTCCTTATACCTACAAGGGTATTATTTTATTCAAAAAAATATAATACTTTTAATTATTCCACTTCACCATGCCAAGCAAGCATACCACCAACCATATTCATAACATTAAAGCCATGACTTTCTAAAAATAAAGCAGCTTGCCCACTGCGACCACCTGAACGGCAAATAACAACATACGATTCATTTTTATTTAGCTCATGCATTCGAAATTCAAGTAAACCAAGTGGAATATGAATAATACCTGGAATATGCCCAGCCTCTACCTCATCTACTTCACGTACATCAATTAAATGGATTGGCTGACCTTGCTCTAATGCCTGTTGTACTTCTTTTGCTAGAATCTCCTTCATACTTTGTCTCCTCCTAATATGCACTCATGCCACCACGGACATTGGTAACACGTTCAAACCCTTGTTTTTTTAATTGTTTACATGCCTGACTACTGCGCATGCCACTCTGACAAATTACAACTATTTCTTTATCCTTTGGCAAATGATTAAAATTAGAACCTAGCGGAATATTTTTAAACTGGGGAATATTTCGTCCCTTATATTCAGCCGGTGTTCGTACATCGATAAAAACTTTGTCTTTATCATGTAAAATATTTTTCAGTTGCGCCGCTGAGATTGATTGCACTCCTTTTGCAGGCATCATTCTCCATACTAAAAACGCAACAACAATTGCAACGATTAGCCACGTCTCCAAATCTAACTGCCTCCTTTTATACTATAAAGGGTATATCAATTACGCCCCAGCGTAAAAAACTTACCTACTTTTCACCACTAAATCCATTGCCTCTTGGATAGCCATATCCAACTTTTCAGCATCTCCTTCAGCAGTCGTTACACAGTCTAATAAATTTTCACTTACGATTACACCAATTGTTCGATCAACCGCAGAGCGTACGGCAGTTAGCTGTGTAATCACATCTTTACAGTGCTGCTCTTCCTCCATCATGCGTAATATCCCGCGCAATTGACCCTCTATTCGTTTCACCCGATTTGCTGTTTTTGGACCATAAGCCACTCCGTTCATACCCCCTTTTATTTGATTGATGGAACCTGCTTACGAGATTCATAATATACCCCACAAGGTATATTGTCAACACAAAAGTTTTACGATACTTCCTCAAGGATCTTTCCGTCACTTCAGGATTTCAATCCATCCGTTTTAGAATTCTATCAGTCACTTATTGGTTCCTATCCATCAATTCCATAAAAAATCCCTGCTATGAGCCGTTACTCATAACAGGGATTTCCAAAAATTTTATTTTGCTAATTGCATGGCTGGACCAAAGAATTCATAGTGAATCTTTTCATCTTTCACGCCAATTTCATGTAAATGTTTAATAACAGCTTCCATAAAGCCAACAGGTCCACATACATACACATCTGTGTTATCCGTTACTTTTTTTGCTAATATTTCTTTTGTAATCTGCTTATTTTCATCTGAGTATAATGCTGTATAGGACGCATTAGGAAGTGCATTCACTTTCCCTTGAATGTCATCGCTAAATGCCACAACTTTTTCATTACGTGCACATTGGATAAAGTTTATTTCATTTGCAGCATCATTTTTCAGTGATTGCAGCATACTGTTTAATGGCGTTACACCAATACCACCGCTAACAAATGTAATTGGGGTAGTAGTTTCTTCTAAAACAAATAACCCAGCTGGAGCACTTACATCCACTAAATCTCCAACTTGTAAGTTATCGTGAATAAAGTTCGAAACTTTACCATTTGGCGTTTGGTCACTTTCACGTTTCACTGAAATGCGATAGCCATCCTCAGCACTCGCCTGTGAGAGCGTGTATTGACGATTCATTAAATACTCTTCACCTGGTACTTTCACACGAATGCTAATGTATTGACCTGGCTCATATGCAGGTAGTGGTGAACCATCTTCATTTTCAAAGTAAATAGAAGTAACAAGATCACTTTCTACTACTTTTTTCGCTACTTTCAATGGTTTAAATAAACGCCAGCCACCATTATTTTCAGCCTTTTGGTATAACTCTTCTTCTACTTGAATGAACACATCTGCGATTACACCATAAGCCTCAGCCCATGCATTAATAATATCATCTGTTGCTGCATCACCAAGTACTTCTTTAATAGCCTTTAATAAATTTTCTCCAACAATTGGATAATGCTCAGGTAAGATACCTAAACTACGATGCTTATGTGCAATTAACATCACTGCTGGCAAAATTGCCCCTAAATTTTCAATATGAACAGCAGCAGCATAGACTGTGTTTGCTAAAGCTGTTTGCTGACGACCTTTTTCTTGGTTTGTGTGATTAAAAATATTTAATAATTCCGGATGAGCTTGAAACATATTTTTGTAAAACGTCTTTGTGATCTCAACACCATGAACTTCTAATACAGGAACCGTTGCTTTAATAATTTGAACTGTTTCTTGTTTTAACATATCGCATACCATCCTTTCGTGATTACAATATAACGCTTTCATTTTCTAAAAGCAATATTTAAAATACATCTTTAACAAAATAGACATAATTAATGTATTTTAAATACATCTTTAAAAAAGTATTGAATTTAATATACTTCAAAGTAAAAATGCTATAATTATTGTGAATTATAGAAAGTAGGGTGTTCTTATGCGTCTAACTTTATATACAGATTACTCTCTTCGAACACTTATTTACCTGGGTGCGAAGGAAGACGGTGAATTATCAACCATTCAGGAAATTTCGGATGCTTATAATATATCAAAAAACCATTTAATGAAAGTTACCCATCAACTCGGATTACTTGGCTACATTGAAACTATTCGTGGACGAGGTGGAGGTATACGGCTAGCAATTGATCCTAAAACCATCACAATTGGTGCAATAGTGCGACAAACAGAAGAGGATTTTCATCTAGTGGAATGCTTTGATAAGGAAAATAATCTATGTAAAATTGCACCAGAATGTCAGCTAAAAGGTGTCTTAAATGAAGCATTACAAGCCTATTTAGCCGTTTTAGATCGCTATACTCTTGATGATTTTTTACATTCGAAGGAAAAGTTGATGGCACTGTTGCTTGGTAAATAAAATACCCGCTCAACATAAGTTGGACGGGTATTTCTTTATATCTATAATTTTTTGGAAAAGAAAATCATATCTAGTGCACGTATGCCATTTTCATAGATAGGCTCTGGATAAGAACTAAAAAAATCCTTTTCAATTGCTTCCATACGAAAGCCTGCCTTCTGATAAAAAGCAATATTATCAATACTAGAATTGGCAGTACCCACTAAAATTGTTTGATATCCTTGAGAGTGACAAATGCTTGTTATTTGTCGTAATGCCTCCTTGCCAAGACCCTTTCCCTGATAATTTGGTACAATCGCAATATTTTTCAACTCCACTGCCTTATCAGGTTGCGCAAGAAGTAATGCTACGCCAGCTAATTGTTCACCACATTTAATTTCATATAAGTCGCCGTCATTTAAGTATTTCCTTACAGCCTCTTCGCTTTCATCTGCTAATAATAATTGCGGTAAATAGCTCTCACGTGAGCCTTCCACTTTTACTAAAGCTGTTCGATAACGGACAAAATCTGTACGCTCAAAAACATTTAAAACACATGGTTGCTTTTCCTTTACCTCTAACCATTTGTGCTCCTCTGGAAAATCCTTTTCAACGCCTATTCGAATAAATGGCAATTTCTCCTGTGCTTTTTGAGAGCGAATATTGACCTGTCTCGCACCTGCGAAAACCCGTTCAAGTCCTAATTCAAAAAATGCAATATCTAAAATCGCTATTTTCGCTTCTATATTATAGCCCTTTCCCCAAAACTCATAGCCAAGCCACGAACCAATGTGACAGCTTTTTTTCGTGTGGTCGATAAACATTAATGCTGTCACACCAATGAACTGACCTTCTTCATTTAGGACAACTCGAGGAACAGTCTTTCCAGCCTCTTCATCCACACATTCCCGTTTAATAAAATTTATTGTGTCCTCTACTTTACCAGCAGGTAACCCTAGTGCATCTCGCACCTGTGGCATCGAAGACAATGCATGCATTGCTTCAGCATATTTAATATCATGTTTCACTAAAGTTACTGCCATTCTCTTTCTCCTTTTAGTTCATTTATCTTTACATTTATACCAGACTTGCATCGGATTTTTTTCATTATCCGTTACTGGCATATGAATCATTCTAAACGAACGTTCATTTTCTAATTTTAATAAATCTGCATATACCTCGCTAGATCGACTTAAACCAACCGAAATAGCCTCTTCTAAAGAATTCGCAAAATATGCCTTATCTACTCCCGCCATTGCCATTGCACCAAAACACATTGGGCAAGGTGCCCCACTAGCATACATAACGGTCCCTGTTAGATCAATAGATTGTAGCTTTTCCTGTGCACGTCGAACAGCTAATAGCTCTGCATGGCCAGTACTATCTGGGCGAAGATGTAACTCATTGACACCTTCCCCTATTATTTCTTCATTCTTTACTAATACTGCTCCAAACGGTTGTCCACCTTGTTCAATATTCTTTAGAGCGAGTTCTATAGCTCGTTGCATCCACTTATTCATTTATACTCTCCTTTACATTAATTATAAGTAAGCTGCCAAGATACTCCGAAACGGTCCTCAATCCATGCAAATTGCTTAGAAAAGCCATAGTTATCAAGAGGCATTAACGCCTTTCCGTCCTCTAGCATTTGAGCCACGAGATGGTTAATTTCTTCCACAGACTCACACTCCAGAAAGATTGAGATGGATGGTGTAAAAGTAAAATTATGCTGTATAACACTATCGTTGACCATAATTTTCAGATTTTTTAAATCGAGTATAGCCATCGCTACCTGCTGCGAGTTTTCCATATATGATAAGCTCTTTATTTCTAAATCAGGAAACCATTGTTGATATTGATGAATAGCTTCATTCGCCTGTCCTTGAAACATTAAAAAGGTAGTGGCACTTTTCATTTCGCTAACTCTCCCTCATATTTAGTTATCCATTGCATCGGTGTCATGTTTGATACAAGTTCTCCAATTAAATCATACGGAATATTTTTTGTATTTGTAAAACGAATACAGCTCTTCCCCATATTGAGCTTTGTTGGCACACGCCTTGCATACTCCTCCTGAAACCAAGACAATAACACCTTATCTGTATAAAGGCCCATATGATAGACAGCTAAATGTCGTTTTTGTGCGGCAAGGCTAATGAAAGGAAGTGGTGTATTCGGTGTAACATGATAACCCTTAGGATACGTTGATAATGGGACAACATAACTAATCATGTCATAATTCATATTACGTTCAAAGCCTTCAGGCAAATTTATTTCCACTACATCTACTAGCCTTGCAAAGCTTTCACGCCATTTTTCATCGACTTGCTCAATATAAGTGTGCGTCATTCTCAGCCTTCTTTCCAATAATTATTTTGTACACGACCGTTCCGCTCAACCAATGCTAATTTAAGAAATCTCATAAAGATATCCTTTAGAATCACACTTCTTTATTACCCTTTTTGGATAATTTAAAAATAAGTGAAATATATTTTGTAAATACGATACCATTTTATTACTAGAAATGACAAAAGAAATAGTACAAATTATATGGTGGATCCACAAAATTAAAAGACCAACTTATGATTTAAAAAGTTCACCAGTTCTCTTACAATTTTTATTGGTTTTGATAGTATAAATGATTTTATAAAATTTGCGTACAAAAAAACGCTCTGATAATTCCACGAGCGTTTGAGTCTATAAGATTTTTTACTATTTTATTTTAAAAGTTGCAACTATGCCCTTAATTATTGGTATGGCTGTTCCTATTAGCACAATCGGAAGGAGCCACCAGCCAATAGTTTCTATCTCCCCTATAGCAATTCGAACCATTTGAAATGATATAACGGCAAAGATAATTAAACAAAGATTTTTAATTTCATTTAAAGTCTTACGGCTATTTAAATAAAATACCTTAACATTATTTTCGTTTAAACGTGCTGGGTAATTATGCATATGTGGTGCCTTTTCAAGTAGGCTTAATAATATCCACAGAAACACTCCGATAAATGGAAGAATGAATAGTTCTATTTTTGTACCCCAACGATCCACCTCTCCTGCACCGTTAAAATGTCCCGGAACCTCTTCAGGTATTTCGCCCCACATGATAAAAATATAAAGGATGGATAGCATAAATATTCCACAGCCAATATAGTCCCATAGCTTTTCAAACTTTGTTTTTGGTAATTTCAAAATTGGTCTATACACCTTCTCACATCCCTAGTCATTTCTTTATTAATTCTACGTTACTACAGCTCATTTTGTTTCAAATTTATGAGAATTGTCGTATTTGTTTATGCTCTATCACTAACTATCCGCTTGTGCTCCAAGGAAGTTACGTATTATTTCTACATTTTTTATTATTTTCTCTGCAATTTACCTTCTTATTATATTTATTAATTAACATGATAATACTCTTAATACTTTGTAAAATTCATATAATCTGATATAAATGGTATATATACATATTTCATTTTTTTGTAACATTTATACTAAATTACTGAGAAAGGAAACTTCAACTATGCGATTTACTATCTACAAGAAATTAATACTCGGTTTTTTTATTGTTATTTTAGTTTTAGTTGGCACAATCGGGTTAAACATTAAACAGCTTAATTCCGTTAATCAAACATATCGTGTGTTACTTGAAGAACAAACTACTAGATCTATCAGTATTCAGGAGCTTCGAGCGATTGCGAAGCAAGAAATTGTAAGCCAAAGAGGATATTTATTACTTGGAGATAAAAAAAATCTTAAAAGTAACGAAGAATCACGGGAAGAATTCAAAAAAAAATCAGATGAATTAATGGCTTCCTTCCATACTAAAAAATCTATTGAATTATTAGAGGCAATCAATAAAAGTGAGCAAGATGTCCAACAATTCTCTGATCGCATGTTTTCCTTAAAGGCTGCTGGAGAAATCGAACAGTACGAAAAGCTTGATAGTACACAGGGACGACTAATTATTAAAAAATTCGATGAACGCGTAGAAAACCTTGCTAATTATCAAAAAGAGTATATAGATAAAAAAATTGCTGCGACAACTAAAGAAATTCAATCGATAAAATTTCAAATGATTATACTTGGGGTATTTGCTGTTGTCATTAGTCTGATAATTGCCATTATCATGGGTAGTCTCATTTCTCGACCTATTAAAGGAATGGCAAAAGCAGCTAAAAAAATTGCCGAGGGTGATTTAACAGCAGAGCAAATACGTATAAAGAATCGTGATGAAGTTGGTGATTTAGCGCTTGCCTTCAATCAGATGGCTCTTAATTTAAAGGACCTTATTACTAATGTTCGACATAATACTGTACAGGTAAGTGGCTCAGCAGCCGAATTAACAGCAAGCGCTGAGCAAACAATCCAAGCAACAGAGCAGATTACATCCTCTATACAGGAGGTTGCAAGTGGCTCTGAGGCGCAAGGTAAAAATGCTACAGAAAGCTCTGAAGCTATGAAAAATATGACAAGAGGCATTCAGCAATTGGCAACGACTACAGCTGCTGTATCTGAACTTGCCATGGAAACGAATACTGAGGCTAACAAAGGAAACGATTCATTACTCCGTGTCATTACACAAATGGATACAATTCATACAGCCGTTTTAGAGTCTGCAAGCGTTGTCAAAAATTTAGGGGACCACTCAGTAGAAATAGGTAATATTATCGGTCTTATTACAGATATTGCAGAGCAAACAAATTTACTAGCATTAAATGCTGCAATTGAGGCGGCTCGTGCAGGAGATAATGGTCGTGGCTTTGCTGTTGTTGCGGATGAAGTAAAAAAACTTGCGGAGCAATCTAAGCAATCCGCTGAACAAATTGCTAGCCTTATTTCCGAAATTCAGCATGATACAAATCGTGCGGTCTCTGTTATGGCTACTGGTACACAAGAGGTTCAAGTTGGCATGCAAGTTGTAAAGGTCGCTGAAGAAGGCTTTTCAAAAATTGTTGAATTGATTGAACAAGTTTCCAAGCAAATTCAAGAAGCAACGACCGTTTCAGAAGAAATGTCTTCAAGTGCTGAGCAAATTTATGCATCCTTCGATGAAATAGCAACAATAGCACAAATGTCTTCTGCTAACTTACAAAGTGTAGCCTCTGCATCTGAAGAACAGCTAGCCACAATCGAAGAGGTAGCTGCTTCTGCCGCTACACTTTCAAATATGGCTGAGGAATTACAAACTCAAGTGTCACGCTTTAAAATAGAATAAAATCCAAAAGAATCTGCTCGTTTTCTACATTGGTAAGGTGTAATATCTACTTCCCAAAGAAAACGAGCAGATTCTATAATTTATTATCCGTCTGAATTTTTTCTACCCCTTCTGCTTCAATGATACCTTTTAACTCGTCTAGCACATTATCAAAATCCGTATGTTTACCTAGCAAAAATACCATTTCATGTTCAATCGGTAACCACGTTTCAATAGCAGCCTCATTGTGCTGAATTTGCGCTTCAAGTTTATCTAAAGCATTTGCTACTTTTGCTTCATACGTTTTCCTATGCTCAAATTCGAACCATAAATCATAAAATTGCTGCCCCGTTTCATTTCCTAGTAAATTTCTAATTTTTTCAATTGCCTTCATTTCATTTTGTCTCTTTTGCTCTTTTACCTTTTTATTATTCATCGTATCAAAGGCTGGAATATCTGTTGCATACACCTCCACTAAATCATGAATAATAATCATTTTTAATAAACGCTCACTGTTAACTTTTTGCGGTAAGTATTCCTCAATAGCCATTGCCATTAATGCTACTCGCCATGTATGCTCAGCTACACTTTCCTGCCTCCCATCTGAAAGCCAGCTATGTCGTAGCTCTCGCTTCAATCCCTCTGCTACATGCAAAAATTTTAACGTGTTCTGTAAATCCAATTAATGTCTCCCCCTATTTGAGCTTTATCCTTATATTTCTATAGCATATATTAGAATGTTTATTCACACACGTAAATGGATGTTCATAATGAAAATAAACCATTTATAGGGATTATCCTACATTGATTTAGACAGAAAAAAAATAATTTTTAGAATATTATTGACAGATTCACAATATCCGAGTATGATTGCTTTCAACAACACATTGTAGGCCAAGATTGGAAATAGTAGAAGTGCCTGTGTACTTGTAGAGAGCCGATGGTTGGTGAAAATCGGTAGACACACATTTTGAACTCGTCCATGAGCTACTCCCTGAACTTAAGTAAGGGATGTCGGTTTCCTCCGTTATTGGGATAGACAGTGATTGCTGTCGATAAGAGGACTTTTTCTGTAAAGAAAAGGTCAATTAGAGTGGTACCGCGAGCATAAACTCGTCTCTATTTTTAAATAGAGACGGGTTTTTTTATTTTGTTTTAACGATTTTGGCCTAAGTGTAGCTTTATAAAAAAGACAATAACAAAAGGAGTGTTTAAAAATGGGAAGAAAAATTTGGGTGTTTGATACGACTTTACGTGATGGCGAGCAAGTGCCAGGAGCAAAATTGAATTTATATGAGAAAGTAGAAATTGCACAGCAGCTCAAAAAATTAGGCGTTGATATTATCGAAGCTGGGTTCCCTGCTTCATCACAGGGGGATTTTGATGCAGTAAAAGCTGTTGCACAAAAAGTAGGAAATACAAATGACATAATGATCACTGCTTTAGCTCGTGCTGTACAGGCAGATATTGATGCTGTTTATAATGCTGTCAAATATGCTGAAAACCCAATGATTCATATGGTGCTTGGAACTTCAGATATTCATGTTGAGAAAAAATTCAGCAAATCTAAGGATCAAATCCTACAAATTGGTGTAGATGCTGTCAAATATGCAAAAACCCTACTACCACAAGTTCAATATTCAACAGAAGACGCTTCTCGCTCAGATTTCGAGTATCTTTGGAAAACAATTGAAGCTGTCATGAAGGCTGGTGCAACAATGATTAATGTACCAGACACAGTTGGCTTTGCAGAGCCCGAAGAATTTGGTGCAATGATTTATAAATTAAATGAACGTATGAAAAACGTAGACGACAGCGTGTTACTAAGCGTACATTGTCATAATGATCTTGGGATGGCAACGGCTAATACACTTGCAGCCATTAAAAATGGTGCAGATAAAGTAGAATGTACAATTAATGGTATTGGTGAACGTGCTGGTAATGCTGCATTAGAAGAAGTTGTTATGGCACTAAAAACACGCGGCGCTGTTTACAATGCTGAAACGCGTATTAACACGAAAGAAATTATGAATACATCTCGCCTTGTTTCCAGCTTTATGGGCTTAGACGTACAAGTGAACAAAGCGATTACTGGGGACAATGCCTTTGCTCATTCATCTGGTATTCACCAAGACGGCTTGTTAAAATCTCGAGATGCTTACGAAATTGTCCATCCAGAAGATGTGGGTCTTGATGATATGGAATTAGTCCTTACAGCTCGTTCTGGGCGTCATGCGGTGAAAAATGCCCTTGAGAAGCTTGGTTTCTCAAATCTTTCCACGGATGAATTTGAAGGAATCTTCGAAGGCTTTTTAAAGCTTGCGGATGCGAAGAAAGAAGTCTATGATCACGATTTATATGTAATTGTAGAGAGCTACTATGAAAAACATGATGCAAACAATGCGAATGCCACTCATTATAGCGAGCAATTCTTTGATTTTGACGATTTACAAGTCGTCAGCAATGCCAATTTCCCTTCTGCAAGTGTGAAGATTCGTAAAGGTGGCGAAGTATTTAAAGCGAGCGCAGTAGGCTCAGGTCCAATTGATGCCCTGTATTCAGCTATTGCAGAAATTACAAATATCGATGTAAAGCTTGTAGAATATAATATCAACAGTGTATCTCGCGGGAAAGAGGCACTTGGAAAAGTAAAAATCACAATCGAACACGAGGGTGAGAAATATATTGCCAAAGCCGCAGATACAGATATATTAAAAGCAAGTGCTCTGGCATACATTAATGCTATTAACAGTGTTGTTGTAGCTAAATTAACGCCAGTGATGAACTAATGGCTAAAAGCAGTATGACAAAATTTCTGTCATACTGCTTTTGTATTATTTATTGCTATCCTTCACTAGCTTTTGAAATTCTTCTTCTATCAGCTCAACATCAAGACGTTCAAACAATGGTGCCACTTCGCTAATGGATGCTGGAAGCTCTACCTGCTCATGCCACATTAGCTCATGTTTGCCTACCATTTTTCTTACCTTTTCAGCCGAAAATGGTAAAAATGGATGTAGTAGCTGTCCAAGATTCGCAATCATATAGACACATGTTGCCATTGTTTGATTTCCTGCTTCTACATTCTCTTTCACCTGTAGCCATGGCTGTTGCTCATCAAAATAGCGATTGGCTGCACGAATATATTCGAAAATAGCCTCTAATGCTTGTTTGAAATGCCCTGCCTCAATAAGATTTCCCACTACATTAAACAATTGAATCGTGTGCTTACGAATGTTGCCATCTACCTCAGCTTGTGGTACCTGTCCTTCAAAGGATTTTTCAATAAACTTCAATGTACGATTAACAAAATTACCATATGCACCAAGTAACTCCCCATTATGGCTATAAATAAATTCTCGCCAGGAGAAATCTGTATCACGATTTTCTGGCGCATTCATTGTTAAAAAATATCGAATCGAATCCGCATCATATCGACTTAAGATATATGGCACCCATACGGCCCAATTTTGACTGGTTGATAATTTTCGCTTTTCTAGTGTCAAATATTCGTTCGATACAATATGTGTTGGTAATGCCTTTGCCCCTATCCCCATTAAAATGGCTGGCCATATAACGGTATGGAATGGGATATTATCCTTACCATGTACATAATACGAAACTGTCTCTTCATTCCATAAATCCTCAATAGCTATTTGATGCTGCCTTGCCCATTCGATGCTTGCAGTTAAATAACCTGCAACCGCTTCAATCCATACATATATTTTTTTACCTTCAAAGCCTGGAACTGGAACATCAATACCATTTGGTAAATCTCTCGTTACTGCACGGTCTGGTACTCCTTCTGCCAAGTAGCGCTCTGTTAATCCCAGTGCATTATCACGCCAGCGTTTTTCGACCTTTGCCTGTGCTAGATATGTGTCCAATCTTCCCTGAAATTGACTAAAGGCAAAATAAAAATGCTCCGTTTCTCTAATAATTGGCTCATTGCCGCAAATTTTACAGCGTTTATCGATTAAATCGAGTGGATCTAAAATTGTGGAACAATTATCGCACTGATCGCCACGTGCCTTTGCACCACAGTTTGGACAAACTCCCTCTACAAACCGGTCCGGCAAAAACTGTTGATCTGTTTCACAATAAGCTTGCTCAATTTTCTTTTTATATAAAAAATTATTCGCAAGTAGTTGTAAAAAAATAGCCTGTACAGAGTCATGATGATGCATTGCATCTGTACGGGTATATAAATCATAGGTAAATCCTAAATCATTAAAGCATCGAGTAAACTCCTCATGATAATGATTAGCGATAGCCTCAGTAGTTGTGTTCTCTTGTGCGGCGCGTATAGAGATTGGTGTACCATTACAATCACTCCCTGACACATATAAAACCCTTGCACCCTTTTGTCGGTAATATCTAGCCAAAATATCACCCGGTAATAATGCAGCAACATGCCCTAAATGCAAAGAACCATTTGCATATGGCCAAGCGCCTCCAATAACAATTGTCATTCTAATTGCTCCCCTCGCATCAATAAAAATGGATAAAAAAATCGCCCTAATCAAAACTGATTAGGACGAGTATACCCGTGTTACCACCTATATTTACAAATAGCTCACACTATTTGCCTCTATCAGTACGTCTATCTATGAGAGATACTGTTGCTGTTGTAACGAGTGCCTATCTCGTCGTAATCTACTTGCTTAATGCTTTCGGTACGAGGCTCAAAGGTCATTTTCAAAAGGGTTCATTTACCTCATTTCCACCAACAGAGGCTCTCTATAAAATGTTGATCCTATTTACTTTTCCTTCTCAACGCTTTTTCTATTAGGTTGGCACCATTTTACGCTTTCTTCGCCTGAAATGCAATCTTTGTCGATAAATGATTAAAAGCTTTCGGTAAATCGTATATTTTTCTCGATAAAATGAAAATATTGGGCGATAAAAAATGAATGCTTAAGCCAATTGAACTTGTAATAAATCTTTTAGATCATCAATGACAATATCCGCCCTTTGTAGCTCTGTTTCCTGTGCGAAATCAAAACGTACCCCAATTGAGAGAAGCTGATTATCATGGGCAGCCTGAATATCAGAAGAACGATCACCGATAACGGCTCCTTGCTGAATGCCATTTTCTACAATCACTTTTCTTACTAAATCTGATTTATGACCACTTGCAATAGACTGAATGCTGTATGTACCTTTGATAAAACGCTCCAATTGATAGGTATCCACTATTGCTTGTAAGTATTCCTTCTGTCCATTGCTGGCAATGTATAGCTTATAGTGCTCTGCCAAAGCAGCAAGTGTTTGCTCTGCATTTGGATAAAGTGCACCCTTACCATTCCTTATTTGCTCAATCAACTTGACATGGAATAATGAATTGCTCTCTTCACGTATTGCTAAAGAGTGCATTGGACATAGTGTTTCCCAAACAACAGGTAGTGGCACTCCCATAATTTCTCGATATTTTTCGATTGGTGTATCCTCCTGCCAAAGTCCCTTATCTCGTAGCACATCAAACGTCGCAGCAAGTGCAGGCTCTAAAATTAGATTGGTTTGAAACAAGGTTCCGTCCATATCAAAAATAATAGCTTTTGTCATCAAGCCACCCCCTATTCTATTATGAACGTTTTCTCCTCTTATATTGTTTCGCTTATAGCGAGGATCATTTTCACGCATGAAAGCAAGCAACTGCTCAAATGCTTCATCATTCCTCCTTCTGGCTATACTTTAAAGTCGTTTGAGGAAAACATTGCAAAAAAATAGATGCCCTCTTCTCCAGAGGGCCACCCATTTAATCAAAAAATTCCATATGCAGCTTTTCCATCTTATAGTAGTTCAATCGATCCTGTAATGTTCCTGTATGAAATTCAAATTTATGACCGTCTGGATCTGTGAAATAAATCGACTTTTTGTCTCTGATATCTCGTTCTCTTCCCTGTAAAATATTCACCTGATTGCTGACAAGCTTTTCATACATTTTTTCAAAATCAGCCTCATCAATAGTGAAGGCCAAATGCGTATAGGATTGATGTATTTCCCGACGTGGTATATCTTTTTCTACATTCAGAGCAAGCCATAGCCCATTTAAATCAAAATAAGCAGTGCTTTTTCCTTTAACTAATAACTTAGCATCGAAAATAGTTTCATAGAACGCGATTGATTGTTCTAAATTCGACACAGAAAATAATAAGTGATTAATACCCTGTATCGTCATATCTAAACCTCCCTCCATGGTTGATAAAAAAGTTTTGCACAATAGCAAATATGTACGATTCTCTCCTCATCAGTTGTATGCAGTTTCCTTTGCGTGTACAGTGCCTATCACCTTACATACTTCAGCATCTATAACCGGTAAAGCATACTTTGCGCTCTTTAATCAAAAAGCGTTTTACCAGCAGTGACTTTTTTTGCACATCCAAATAATACTGTACCAATAATAGTAATGATGACTGTCCCTCGAATCCATTTCTTCTTACCCAACCTTTTTCCTCCTAAAAAGCAGAACACAGATACATCAAAAACTATCTGTGTTCCTTAAAACTCATTTCTTTTTTCCCTTTTTTAATCCCTTCGCAATTTGCTTCCATTTTCGTTGCTCATTAAGCCTTGCCTGTGTATTTGTCTTGCGCTCTATAAAGGCCAGCTCCTTTTGCAATTTAAAGTAGCTTTGAAGTCGAGATTCCTCAAGCTCCCCATCTGCTATTGCTTGCTGTACAGCACAATGTGGTTCCTTTTGATGTGTACAATCTCGATAATGACAAACCCCTGAAAGCTGTTCTATATCCTTAAAACTAGAAGCAAGACTATCTCCTTGATCCCATAATTGTAGTTCACGCATTCCTGGTGTATCAATTAAACACCCACCTCCAGGTAGTACCACTAACTCACGATGTGTTGTCGTGTGGCGCCCTTTAGCATCATCCTCACGAATGTCAGATACTTTCATAAGCTCTTCGCCACTCAGCATATTTGTCAGTGTAGATTTTCCTGCACCTGAAGAACCAAGCAATGCTGCTGTCACACCATCTGTAAATAATGCACGAATATCCATTAACCCTACACCTGAATAGGCACTTGTTACAAAAATATCTACACCAAACGCTACAGATTCAACATCTCTTACCTTATCTGAAACATCAGCACATAAATCAGCCTTTGTTAGTACTATAATCGGTTTTGCCCCTGAATCCCAAGCTGCTATTAAATAGCGCTCTAAACGTCGAATATTAAAATCTGCATTTAAGCTCATAACAAGCAGTACAATATCTACATTGGATGCTACAATCTGTTCCTGTATTTCCTGCCCAGCCACCTTACGTGAAAAAACTGATTTTCGTTTAAATAGTTGATGAATAATAGCCTTTTCTTCACCAGGCATTTTTTCTACTAGTACCCAGTCGCCCACTGCTGGAAAATCCTCGCGTGCTAATGAGGTATAAGCAAAATGCCCTGCAACTGTTGCTAGCCACTCACCTTCTTCTGCTAATACACGATATGAATGCTTATGCTCTAATGTAACCCTTGCTGGTACACAATTCACTAGCTTAGTCTGCTTCTTATATTCAATCATTTGCTCTTCAAAATATGTGTTAAAACCTAATGCTGTTAAATTCAATTTAGTTTCCTCCTAAAAGTGCATATCAATTTCACCTTGGCATATCCGGATTTTAAAAATCCATGACATCCGCCGAATAAAGATAAAAAACCTTGTATCTGCGCAATTCGGCAGTTACAAGGTTTCACAGGCACGTTTAAGAGAATACACAAATCGAACTATTGAACTTAAGTCAAATTGTATATTTTAGGCGTGTGAAATTGAACAAACCGAATTGCAGTTCGCTAAAAATAGATTTATTCATCATGTCACATCACCTACTTCCAATTATTTGTTTTTAATATAGCGAAATCTTCCGAAAATGTCAAATGCAATCTAATAAGCATGTATCCCCTTGCTCCTTGCATACAATGAACAAACCACTATTAACAAAGGAGATGTTGAATTGCCAAAAATCATTTCTATCAGTACATACCAACCACCGTACACATTACAGCAAACAAACGCAGAGGAATTAACGAAGGAACTTTTTCACACAAAAATCCCAAAATTAGAAAGATATTTAAAAGTATTTGGGAATGGTGGTATTGCAACTCGTCATTTTTGTATACCGCCAGAATGGCATCGTATCGATCATTCCTTTAAAGAACGCAACGATTTATATATTAAGCTAGCAACACAATACAGTGTGGCTGTTATTCAAGCATGCTTACAAAATGAGAAATTTTTAAAAATGCCCATTTCGCCAAAGGACATTGATGCCATCATTTTCGTAAGTAGTACAGGCATTTCAACACCAAGTATTGATGCACGAGTGATGAATCAACTTCCGTTTTCAGACAAAGTTAAACGTATACCACTTTGGGGACTGGGCTGTGCTGGTGGTGCTGCTGGTATTAGTAGAGCTTATGATTTTTGTCTTGCCCATCCAGAAGCAAAAGTTCTTGTTGTTTGTGTGGAGCTTTGCAGTTTAACCTTCCAGCCAAATGACTTTTCAAAAAGTAATTTAGTCGGTGCCTCTCTTTTTGCAGATGGTGTAGCTTGTATCCTTGTCAGTGGAGAGGAAGCGGAAATTGAGACAAGAATGCCAACACCGGCTATCATAGCAACCGGCTCCAAATGGATGCCAGATTCAGAGAATGTAATGGGCTGGGATATTAAAAACAATGGCCTACATGTTGTTTTTCAAAAAAGTATCCCCGCTATTATCACTAATTGGCTTGGTCCATTCATTGAGCAATTTTTAATGGAACAGGAGCTTTATAGTGAACAGCTTCATCACTTCATCGCACATCCTGGTGGTAAAAAAGTTTTAAAGGCTTATGAAGATACTCTTTATTTAGCACCCCAAAAAAACGACATTTCTCGGGAAATATTAAAAAATCATGGAAATATGTCATCTCCTACGGTGCTATATGTATTAGAGCAATTTATGTTAAACGAAGGACAAGTGGAGGATACTGGTTTGCTCGTCGCTCTCGGCCCTGGCTTCTGTGCTGAAGCTGTATTACTTAAATGGAGGGAGTAGCATGATCTTCTATATTATACTGGTTATCGTGATTCTACAAAGATTGACAGAGATTTTTATTGCCAAGCGCAATGAAAAATGGATGCTGTCACAAGGTGCATACGAAGTCGGTGCATCTCATTATCCCTATATGGTTACAATGCACATCAGTTTTTTCTTATTTTTAATAGTAGAAGTCGTTACTAATAATAGTGATATATCGCCCTTATTCCCATTATTTTTCTTATTATTTATTGCTGTGCAGGCATTACGCATTTGGTGTATTCGTTCACTAGGTACTTTTTGGAACACAAAAATTCTCATTCTCCCTGATGCTCAAGTTGTACGTAAAGGGCCCTATACCTTTATGCGTCACCCAAATTACGCAGTCGTTTGCTTAGAGATTCTGCTACTACCTATTATGTTTCAGGCCTATTTTACAGCATTTTGTTTTACACTGTTAAATGTAACTATGCTATCAGTACGCATTCCCATTGAAGAAAAAGCATTAAGGGATGCAACAAATTATAATCGCGTATTTGATAAGAAGATTTCGGAGCCCTAACCGAAATCTTCTTTTTTGTTTATTGCCATTCCCAATTAAAGGGATCCTGTAAATTTTTCCACGGTTTATTATACTCGTCCACCGTTAATAAACAAGCATCTAACTCTGCAATAATCCCCTCTTGATCTAAATCGATCCCAATAATCACAAGCTGTGTCATACGATCACCAAACTCACCATCCCAATCCTCCAGAACCTCAGGACTTTGAGAGAATACATCCTGTTGCTGCTCCTTTGATAAAGCAGCTACCCAGTAGGAAACCGGCTCTATCTTTGCTGATGACCCTGCCTGTGACAGTAATAATGCTACATCCTGATGTCTAGCACTCCAAATAATTCCCTTTGCTCGTACAATCGATTCTGGCATATGATCACACCACTCGACAAAACGCACTGGATGAAAAGGCCTTCTACGATTATAGGTGAAAGAAGAAATGCCGTATTCCTCTGTCTCGGGTGTATGATTTTCATGACCAAGCTCCAATTCCTTAAGCCACCCAGCAGATGCTGACACCCTCTCAAAATCAAAGCGTCCTGTATTGAGAATTTCTGCTGGCTCTATCACACCATTCACTGTCCGAATTAGCTTAGCTTCAGGCTGTAAAGCACGTAAAATGCACTCTAATCTTTCAAGCTCCATCTCTGATACCAAATCACATTTATTTAGAATAAGAACATCACAAAACTCAATTTGATCAATGAGCAAATCCGCCACATCTCGTTCATCTAATTCACCCACTGCCTCCTTTCGCTCCAAAAGGCTTTCTCCTGACTGAAAATCATGCCAGAAACGATTCGCATCCACAACAGTCACCATCGTGTCAAGCTGACAAAACTTCGTTAAATCAATACCAAGCTCCTCGTCCAAATAGCTGAAAGTTTGAGCGACAGGTATTGGTTCACTAATTCCTGTAGATTCAATTAAAATATAATCAATATTGCCGAGCTTTGCGAGACGCTCAACCTCCTGCAATAAATCTTCACGCAATGTACAGCATATACACCCATTGGATAGCTCTACAAATTTTTCCTCTGTACGTGAAATACCGCTTCCTTTTGCGATTAATTCTGCATCAATATTGATTTCACTCATATCATTCACGATAACGGCTACTCGCATATTTTTTTCATTTTGCAATACATGATTCATCATTGTCGTCTTTCCAGAACCTAAATATCCACTTAAAACAGTGACAGGGATTTTTTTTGTCATTTATACAACTCCTTAAATCGTAATGATTACTATTTACAATTTGTAATTAAACCATAGAAAAACAAAAATTGCAATGCTAAAAAATTCATTATTGACATATCTTCTAAAAAATAATAATGTATAAAGCGTAATTATTACGATTTAAAAAGGAGGTTAATTTTATGCGTGTACAAATAACATTAGCGTGTACCGAAACCGGTGATAAAAACTATATCACTACAAAAAACAAACGAAATAATCCTGAAAGGTTGGAGCTTAGAAAATATTCACCTTGATTAAAAAGAGTGACATTGCATCGAGAAACAAAATAATATTCTCTAATAAATATAAAAGACTGTTTCAAAAGTTGTTATTTCCTTACTTTTGAAACAGTCAAACACCTATTAATGAATTAAATCCCCTCTCGTAATTTCTTTTGCTTTTATTTCTGTAGCAAGCTCATTCAATTTCTGCTCTAGGTCATCAAGAATGCGTAATTTATGCTCCACCTGTTCTTCAAAATCAATAGATTGAGCCAATATCTTATTTACTTGAGTATCTAAATTTATAAGAGCATCATTCTTCACCTTCGTTCTTTCCTCTAGCAGATTAGTAGTCGAATTATGTTTATTTATATCCTCTAGTTTTTTTGATAATTTTTCCTCTATCTCTTTCATCAAATACTGGTTAAGATTTTCAGCATTAGCTTGCTCTAAACGTGAATTTTCAATTGCTTCCATGAGGTTTTCTATTTGTAGACTGATGCCTATTGCAAAATCACTCAGCTTACTTTCTAGCCCATTCACGGAATTAACTGACAGTAATTCATCTTGTGTGACTTTTACTGTTTCCTTTAATAACTTATTTTCTGCACGTAGCTTCTTTTTTTCCTTTAATAAAGCTTCAATCGAGGATATTTGTTTTTTCTTATGCTTTTCTATTGTTTGGACATGATCATAGTAATTCTGTGTTGCTTTTTCAAAGTCTCTCTTCAGCTTTAATAGCTCCATCGAAAGCTCCTTTTTTTGATTTGTTAATTGGATATTTTCTCGTTCAAATCTTAGTACTAATGAATAATAATCACTATCTCTTAGTCTTTTAACCTCATTTTTATATTTCGCTAATTCAGACCTTAAAAAAACAATCATTTGCTGAAGCTGGATGGGATCATTGTTTTTCACAATATCATTTTCCATAGTAAGCTCTCCTTTCATGAAAATTTCCCAAGCATACTCATAACCTCCTCAAATTGCTTCTTACTTTCTTCTATAACCTCATCAAGCCGTTTTACCAATTGTTGGTCAAATTCATCATTATTAATTTCTTGTTTTTTTGGTTTTTCTCCAGATATTAAATAGGCAATAAGTAGATTTAACGTTCCTTTTTCAAGAAAAGCAAAGCTATTATTTTTGTCACTATTATAGTTAGATAGATTTGCAAGTTGCTCCTTTATAAATTGTTGAGAAATATGCTCTATGTTTTCAAATTCACTCATTATTCTCCTCCTGTGTTTGGCTTATTCCATTAAGATTAATAGGATTCAAAACAACCACACCATCTTGTAACTGATCGCAATAGGTAAAACCCATAATACTTCCTGAATAAGATAAATTATGTGACCATTTAATTTGAAAATTAGTAAAAGATAATGTTTCATTGGGTTCTAATGTTGTTTTCCCTATAGGTCTAAGCCAAAATTCTTCTTTGCTCGCGTCATCATTGATTCGTTCCCAGCTGCTATTTCCTTTTAAATTGGGAGCAAAATGTTCATAAACATACCTACCAGAAAAGGAGAATGGCGAGTCTTCAGGTAGCTTTATACACAAATAAGGATTGGTAATAGGCTGATTTCCTATATTACGAATATGATAGGAGCCCAAACATAGACTTTCCTGTTCAGTATCATAAGAAATATTGAATGAAGAAGTAAAATAACTTATGACATTGACAGGTTCAATAATTGTAAGCTTCTCAACCATTTTCCTAATTTCATGAACATAATGAGTCGTCTGTTCTTTGAGCTCATTTATTTTTTCCTCCACCTGATTGGTACCAGTCATAATTTTTATCCTCCTGTGTTAAATATGTAATAAGCAATGTTACACCTCGGCGTAATGATATTCCGTTTTTTCGAGCTAGCGTTTTATATTGGTTTAGCAGATAGCAAACCAACATAAAAAAAGAGAGGTTTACCCTCTCTTCAAGATATGTGTTTTTCTTTTTTATTAGTACTATTACCCACCTGTTGGGAAAACAACAGGGCATTGCTGTGGACGAACTACACCCGGACATGTAAACGGTAATTCTGCTCTTGGCTCGCAGAAAGTCGCTAAGAATTCCACAGTAACTGGGAATGTAGATTGAATACTTTGGCAAACAGATACTGTAATAGTTAATGCAGAAAACGTAATTGTACCTGTACCAGCTGTTAATGTTCCAGTTGTACACACGAAACAATCTAAATCTGTAAATAAAATTTCTACATCTGTACCTTTTGGCGCACATAATGTAACTTGTTCACAGCGAGAAAGTGGAATATTATTGCTTGTGAACATAGTGCCGTTCGGTAAACAAACAACTAACGTAAGAACAAAATTCTTTTGAATATTTAAATGTTGAAGACATACTGTTGAACCATCAATGGAGAATTGGCGATTCTCACGGTTCAAAATAACAATAGGGTTAGTTGCTGATGGAACTACCTTACATGTAACTACCGCACCTGTTAAATCAGTCGTTGGCGTTACTCCTGGAAAAGTAATTGGTCCAGTAGGGGAAAAATCAAATGACATTTCCTTTACAATCCAGTCAAATACCTTATCGACGTTTATACAAATTAGTTCCTGCGCCTGGGATGGCATATTCTCTAGCATCCTTTTGACACCTCCATAAAATTTTTATCTTTCGTTTGTAGCATATGTTTTTCAGCTATAAGTGTATGGGCTAAATAAATAGTTCGACCTCATATTTAGCAAAAACTTGCGTATCCATACAAATTTTTTGTTTAATGCCCCACACTTCAGGGAGATATTAATTTGTTTTTTAGGACCGGTATATTTGTAACAGAAAGTAAATATTTTTAATAAAATATTAATGGACTGAAAGGGGTGAAATACATGGAAGATTCAAAATTGTACGCCACTCAAGACATTGAAAAATTGAAGGAAAAGATTGAAAACTATAGGGAAACGTTAACTTCATTAAAAATGGGGACTTCAATAGAGGATTACCTCTTTATGAAAAAGGAATTTGATGGATTAAAAACACAGATTGCACATTTTGAAGGACAAAAAGAGACATTAGATGATAGGAAAAATTCGCAAACTAAAGGCTATGAGGAGCAAATAAAGCTACTCTCCACACAAATTGAGCTTTTAAATCAAACAATAGAAGAAATGAATCAAGAAATATTAGTCGTTTTAAAAAAGCTACTTACCATGGAAGTTAATAAAGCTCCAGCACCTACCACTACACCCAGTAGTGAAAGCCACTCTCCTTTGATAGCTAATGCTGCACAAAGACAACCTAGAATGACAATGGCTCAGGATCAATCGACAATTCCTTCTCAACAACCTTCTTATAGGTTATTGCAAAATTTAGCAGGGAAAGCAACCAATAAGCAATTCGATTTGAACCCTAACATCCTATCTTCTGAAACTAAACATCAAAAGAGTATACCCGAAGACCGCCATTTTAATCAACACTATTTTCAATCAGTAAACACGCATCCGAGCCAAGGTCTTTATCGGAATACTAACACAGAATCGACCTTCCATTTTAAAAATGCTGCTGATGCAAAACAAATTCCGGTAAGCATTTATGATCCAACTACCATAAATTCTTCTATTATAGGGGAAACAAAACCTGAAATAATAAACGACTCTACTGCCTTGAAAACACCTGGATTAGCGACTGAATTTGGTGTTCTTGAAGAACCGGAAGAAGAAATTCTTGATACTCCTAACGCTATAATTGAGGAACCTGTTATTCTTGATGTACTTCAAACAGGGAATGAGCCTATTATTCTCGATTTACCTAAAGCCGAGAATAAAGAGCCTGTTGTTCTTGATTCCTCTGAAGCTGTGAATAAAAAGCCTGCCATTCCTGATTCCTCTGAAACAGTGAATAAGAAACCTGTCGTTCTTGATTCTTCTGAAGCTATGAATAAGGAGCCTGTTATTCTCGATTCCTCGGATGCTGTGAATAAGGAGCCTGTCGTTCTCGATTCCTTTGAAGCTGTGAATAAGGAGCCTGTTGCTTTCGACTCCTCCGAAGCTGTGAATAAGGAGCCTGTTGTTCTCGATTCCTCTGATGCTGTGAATAAAGAGCCTGTTGTTTTCGATTCCTTTGAAGCTATGAATAAGGAGCCTGTTGTTTTCGATTCCTCTGAAGCTGTGAATAAGGAGCCTGTTGTTTTCGATTCCTCTGATGCTGTAAATGAGCCTGTCATTCTAACTACTTCTGAAGCGTTAAATGAGCAAAAGCCACCTACTTTAAAAAGTGACGAATCTGAAGCTACATCAGAAGAAACAATTGAAACCTATAGCAATAACCAAGAGGTAAACAAGCAACCTGAACAGGAAGAAAAAACTATGGACGAAGAGCATAAAAAAGAAAAGGGCTCATTATTTTTCAATTTCTTCCGAAAATGGAGTTAATTTAAATGATTTAAGAGTAGAACTGAAGATCAATTTAGCCTTGGCGTAATTGTAGCTGCCGCTGCCGCTTTGCTTTCAATACAAGAAACATTTGCTGAATGAAGATAAATCGTCCAATAAGTATGAAAATACATATTGGACTTTTTTATGTTTAACAGGCACATCAGATGATTCATGCAGATGAGCAAAGTCTCTCCTAAAGTTTAAACAATAAAGGCTTAAAATTAGATATTTGCCCTGACCCCACAAACATAGCTGAATAGAATAATGAAGAAAGGGGGTGTAAAAATGTGTATGAATTGTATGAATTCAACGTGCGGCGGCTGTGCAAATAAAAATAATCAGTGTAATGCACTTGGTCCTTTTGAAGCTATAGAAGCTGCATGTATTACTACTCCACCAGCAACAGGCTCTATCATCCCATTCGCATCAGGTACTGTTCCTGTTATTTTAACAGCAGTTCTAGGTGGTGCAATCGGTACAGTAAGTATGGTAGGATTCGGTACGTCTATTCCAGGGGTAACTCTTACTGGTACAAATATAGATTTAACAGCTGCTACAGGAACAGAAGCCTTTTCAGTTCCACGTGCTGGTACTATTACATCTATTTCTGCATCATTGTCTGCTACAGTTGCTGTAACCCTTACTGGAACAGCAACAGTCAGAGCACAAATTTACCGCGCGGTTGCGGGAAGTAATGTTTTCAGCCCTACAACAGCATTTGTTGATTTAGCACCAGCTCTGTCAACAATAGCAGTAGGTACTATTACATTTGGTACTGCAAACGTTGTTCCAGTGCCAGTAGCTGCTGGTGATCGTTTATTAATGGTGTTCTCCATTACTTCTTCAGGGATTGTTGCAACTGTTACGGGTAACGCAAGTGCAGGAATCAATATTGTATAAAAAATTATGCTCGTAAGTCAGATATAAGCTACCTTACAGTGTTATTAGCCATGCAAAATATGATAATACCTTGAAAACAATTGAAAAAACAAGCAAAAAATAGGCGATTTTCTTCAAAACCGAGAAATCGCCTATTTTTCAATTTAAATAGATTGCAATGATTATTTTGCCAAAGCATTTTGAATATGAGCAAGGTGATGCTTTCCATGCCAAGCATATAAAGCTATGGCTTTTTCAAGTGTCAGTAACCCTGAATCAGGATGGTTAAACGCTCTTTGCAGTTGCTCCTCTGTTAGACTGGACAGTAAATAAACCCAGCGCTCATGTAAGCTTTCGATAAGTTTATGGGATGTCGCTACTGGAAGTTCTGAATCTGGGAGTTGAGCCCATTCCGCTTCGTTGTACGGCTTAATCGTCGGTACATCCTCTGTAAGTGCTAATTTAAAACGAATATAGCTATTCATATGACCATCAGCGATATGATGGATTAGCTGTGTTACAGTCCAGCCATTTTCTCGATAAGTTTTCGCTAATGCTTGCTCACTTGCTCCACTAAGTTCCTCCGCTAGCTGTCTAGGTAGCAGACGAATATCCTCAATCCAGTCCTTTACTTGCTCTATTGTCACTACTTCTGGAAATTGAAATTGCCCAATTGGATAGCGTAAATCGGTCATATAGGCTCTCCCCCGTTCTCTATTTTCTTACTTTTCATATTACCAATTTAATATTTTACGCGCTACCTGCATTATTTCTTCAGGATTAGTTTCTTTTTCATTAGTTAATTTTGAACCTTATATATTCATTGTACTTTCAATCATAGAAATTAATTTTGGAAATTCTTTATTGAAAAGAAATTCAATGCCATTTTCTTTAAATTTGTCATAGATCTTTTCATAATAAATTGAGATTTTGCCATCAATAGAAGGACTGATAATGATTTAAGCTTAGTTAATACCATTATAATAATCTTAATAATGAAAGGTACATTTTTTCACCTTTGCTTCAAGATACATAGCTTCAAATTTTTACTTAGCTGGCTGCTAATTTCTAAGTAATCCCTCTTAAATGAAATATTTCTTTCACCTAAAAATAAAACCCTTATTTTGTAAGAATCCAACCTTACAAAACAAGGGTTTTAAAGTATTATTTCATGATAACACACCTAATACTATTGAGTTATATCATAAATTAACGTATCAAAATAACTACCGTTGATATAAAGTAATATTGCCCATAGTCCCGGCTCTGGAATCTTTACACTTGAAGGTGTATGGGCATCTGCACCATTGTTAGGTCCACCAAGACCCGTTGACCAGCCATTGATCAAAATTGGATGAACTGTTTTTGAATCTTTATGATAGCCGACTATCGTCAGCTCTGTGTCAAGGGTAGGCTCTATTCCCCAAAGATGCCACATCCATTTTTGGGTGCTTAGACTTGGCGCATCAGCACCAATGACGCCAGATTTATTGATATTCCCTACTATACTACCTCTATCACCAAATACTTCGGCTTGTTTGTCCCAATTAATTGATGCAAAGTCACTTTCTTGTACAAAATCAGGTAAATCATCTGGTAGGACAATTGCTTTTTCGTTCATAACACAGCCTGTTAGACATAATAATACTGTAAACAAAAGGATACATCGCTTCATTACATCGCTCCTTTAAGATGGCTTTATCTATGTAACGAATTTTTTGCATACATTGTTACAGATTATTCCGAATATTATTCAATCGATTTCATTACAAACTCAGCTAACGATTTTAGAGGATGAATAATTGTTAACCCTGACTCTTTTTCGAAAAGCTGTGCGGCCTCCACCATTGAAAGCTGTGCCACAGAAATTTGCCGTTGCGCTTCTTTTAAATGATTAAGAGCTTGAAGAATGGTTTTCTTATAGGCTTCCTGCTTTCCCTGCATAATCAGTTCAAAAGTATTGTCGATTACCTTTGCTGCAACTTCAATTTCTTTGTTATGTTGTATAGCATATTGCTGAAGCCTGCTCATTGTCCCCTCTACAGTCCCGGGATTCGTAAACAAGATTGTCTGAGGCTGCTCATTCCTACAAATAGCTTCAAAAAAAGGCTCGTCTATTTTCAAAATTGGAATGGAAAGCTTAATGGGTGCTTCCTCTAACAGAGCAATATAATTTGTACACGTTAATCAATTATGCCTCGGCATAATTGCGTCCGGAATCGGCTTTGTGCTTGCACAAAGAATTCCTTTTCGATTCCGTGACATCCCCCGGAGGCTTTAACTTCTTTCAGCGGGTATTTGGATATCCTCTGAAAAGTAGCTTAAATTCGAATTCATCTCACCAGCTATAGAGATGGAAGACTTCTGCTGAAAGAAGTTAAAATGGTATCTATCTGACAGTTCTCCATCCATTCAAGCTGTTCCTTCACCTTAAAAGCTAAACCGCTATTTCCATTTGAGGCTTGTAGGATAAGACCTGGATCTACAAAATGTACAAGCTCTATGTGATTAATGTTAAAAAATGTTTGTTCAATATATGCTATGTTCGAATAATGTGCATGCAAGCAGCCAAGCCTTTTCCGCAAATGTAGTCCCCCTACTTAGTAAGCTGTTTCTCTATTGTTACTATAGAAAGAGAGAAGCCGTTTAGATTCTCGCTCTTCTCCTCTTTTGTAATAACATAACCTAATGAACGATATAACTCAATGTTTCGAGGGGCAGACATACGAACCTTACAATTACTAATCGTTTTTCCATTAGCAAGTGCTTGGTGCTCAAGCTCTTTCAATAATGCTTTTGCCAAGCCTTTTCCTTGTTTTGATGGGATGACAGATAATCTAAAAAAATAAACACTGTGATCACTAAATGTAAACCTTACCATAGCAACGGGCTGCTCATCGAGATAAGCAATAAAGGAATATTCTCCTCTTTCCATATCCTTTTTAATTGATTCAACCGTTTCATTAAGTGCACTTGAAGGCGGTGTTGCATGCTCATATTCTTTAAATGCCTGTAGCATTACATCATGAATAATAGGTGCATCTTTTAATTGTACTAACATAATCACCATTTTTACCCGCACTCCTCTTTTGTTTTAATATACATTTTAATGAATTTTTAGACAAACTTAAATCACATTATCAAAGATGATCCGGTTTCATGTTGTTGAAATTATGTCAATGAAATCAAGGTGACAAATTAAAAGTATAGTCCTTTTTCAAAACGAGGGGTTGATCTCCGTTCCGACTGAGTGCTTTCCTGGGGGCGTCCGATGAGCCGCTTCACTCGCGTTCCAGGGTCTCATCTGTGACGCTGAATCCCCAAGGAGTCACTCAGTCTACACTCCAATCAACCATTGCTCATAGTATTTTCTTCTGGCATTTCACACAAATTAATAGTGATAAATTTGAAGTCTTAGCCATCACTATATTGTGCAAAAATGGAGCTTTGATAACATTTTTCTATGTGTGCAGAGCGACAGTAATAAGTGGAATTATGTAAAGTGAAAAAGTAGTTTTATGCATAGAATGTAGGTTGACAGCTATAGAATTGTACCACTATTCTATCCATTTAATGACGGTGAGTAACATGTTTTTATTTTACTTTTGAGGGAAAAAATATTTAAAGTTCTACACTATTGCTGATTGGAGTGCAAGGCTACTCGACTCCCGTGGGATAGCGAGACAGATGAGACCCTGCACGGAGCGTCAGCGCAGGAAGCGGCTCGTCGCTCGCCCACAGGAAAGCGAGTAGCCTGGAACGGAAATCACCTCCATTTTGACTAAATATTCACAAAAGTATCCTTGACCATTTAGTTTTTCAAAAACTATGAAACCGCATTATCAAAGATAATGCGGTTTGGTTATTTATTTTTATTCACAAAACGTATTGCTCTACTCATAATAGTTGGAACAATGGAAGCATGATTTTCCTCGAATCCCTCATAAAAGGAGGTATCCACAACATCCTGTAATTTATTAACAATTCGCTGTGCATCATCCACCATAAAGGTTTCAAGCTCACCTACTCCGATGAACAGCTTTGCCTTTATTTCCTGATTATCCATAATAAATGCTGATGCATAACGTAATAGCTCATGCTCATTCCACCAAATAGAAGGACTAATAGCAATATAACGTTGATAACTGGACGATTGATGGAATAATTGCCACAGCACAAAATAGCCTGCCAGTGAATGCCCAAAAAGTGTTTGCTGCTCCTTATTTATAGGGAAGTTAGCGAGAATCTCTGGCTTTAATTCTTCTTCTAAAAATCTGCTAAAGTTCTCGGCTCCACCATGCCTTTCATAGCCTTTTCCTTTAAATCTTGCAGGATAAATATAGGTTTCGGCTTGTCCCGTAAAATCATAAAAACGTCGTTCCTGCATATCAGCTCCATGACCAATGCCAACAACAATTGCTGGTAATATACCTGTCTTAGGAGCATTCCGACTTTGTAGACGCACTGCCTCCTTGACAAGCTGGAAATAGGACGACCCATCTAATACATATAAAACAGGAAAGCCTCCTTCTGGCGCCTCACACTGAGGTACATAGATGTTGATTGTGTACATATAATTCGTAAATTTGGAGGACATTTGCTCCGTTAAATAATCGGACGATTGTCTTTCAATCATCATTGATGAACCTCCTTCAACACATCATAGCCATAGCATACAGGTGTTTTTGTCACAGGATCTTCCATAATACGTGCATCAATATTAAATACCTGACGCATCACATCCACACACAATATTTCTTGTGGTGTTCCTGTTTTCATCACAACACCCTGACGCATTGCGATTAAATGGTCAGAATAACGTGCTGCATGATTAATGTCATGCAAGACCATCACAATTGTACAACGATGCTCTTCATTCAAGCTTTTCACAATTTCTAGCACCTCTAACTGGTGTGCCATATCCAAATAGGTCGTTGGCTCATCTAACAATAAAATATTTGTTTCCTGTGCAAGTGCCATTGCCAGCCATACACGCTGACGCTGACCTCCTGAAAGCTGTGCAAGGTCTCGATCGCGAAATTCTATTGTATTGGTAACGGTTAAGGCCCACTCAATCATTTCCTCGTCCTTTTTTGTTAAGCGATTGACATTATTCCGATGCGGATAGCGACCGTAGGCAATTAGCTCCTCTACCTTTAGCTGCCCAGGAGCAATAGGTGTTTGTGAAAGGATTGCTAGCTTTTTTGCGATGTCTTTTGTAGATAGATTTTGCATATTTTGGTCCTGCAAATAAACCGTACCCTGTTGTTTTTTCAATATTCGACCGATTGTTTTCAACAGTGTGGATTTTCCACAACCATTTGGTCCTATAATGGTTGTAACCTTGCCCTCCTCAATTGTTAAATTAAGACCTTCAAATACCCGAATCTGCTCATAGCCAGAAGATAAATTTTCCATTCTAAATGCAGTTTGCATTACTATTTCCCTCCTATGCCTTTGATTTCACTAATAAATATAAGAAATACGGAATTCCTATAATGGAAACAACAATACCAACGGCCAGCTCAGACGGTGCAAATACTGTTTTTCCAATAAAATCAGCTAAAATTAATAAGCTAGCGCCAACTAATGCACTTACTGGCATAACATAACGATGCTGAATGCCAACAAGCTGTTTCGCAATATGTGGTGCCATCAATCCAATAAAGCCAATACTACCTGACACCGATACACAGGCACTGACTAGACCAACACTTGCCAGAAGTAGTTTCATCTTCTCTTTTTCAACCGCTATCCCTAGACTAGTAACACTTTCCTCTTCCAGCTGAAAATAATCGAGTAAATATGATTTACGATGCACATAAATACCTAATAGAATAAGCCATGGCAGCATCGTTACTACGAAAATCCAGTTAGCATTATAGATAGAGCCAGCCATCCAAACTGCTGCTGATTCATAATCTTGGGCACTCATTTTTAATGATAAAAATAACGATAAAGCTCCAAATCCACTATTAATAGCTATCCCAGTTAAAATTAAGCGCTGCATATCTAAATGACCATTTTTTAGGGCAAAGGAAAAAATTAGAATAGCAGCTATTGCACCTCCGACAAATCCAAATAGGGGCATCATTAATATAGATATCCAGCTACTCATATCTGCAGTCACTAAACGTAATTGAAAGAAAAACATAAATATAACAACAGCTGCTCCAGCTCCAGCATTGATTCCTAAAATGCCAGGATCTGCTAGACCATTGCGTGTAATACCTTGTAAAACAACCCCTGCCATACCTAAGCCAACACCAACAAGGGCAGCTATGACAATACGCGGTAAACGAAATTCAAAAATAACAAGATCGAATTTTGGATTAGGCTCAATACGTAGTAATGTTTTGATGACATCCATCACTGACATATCAAATGCGCCATTTGTAATATGAAGATAGCTGGCACCCAAAATACATAAAATAAGTATTGAAGCGGTCATAACAAATACACTTGAGGCTTTTTTACGCACGCTTTTCACCCCCGTGTTTACGAACTAAATACAAGAAGAATGGAACCCCAACTAATGCTGTTAAAACACCAATTGGCGTTTCGAATGGGAAATTGACAAAACGACTTAGCACATCACAAAGTGCTAGGAAAAACGAGCCTATTACCGCCGCACAAGGAATAATAAAACGATAATCTACCCCAACAAGGAAGCGTGTAATATGCGGGATAACTAATCCAACAAAGGCAATCTTTCCGACAAGTGCAACTGCCGTACCTGTTAAACATACGACAGCTAGCATACTAATGATTTTCACCGCTGTTGTTTTTTGCCCAAGCCCAATGGCAATATCTTCACCCAAAGAAGTGATTGTAATAGCCTTCGCTGATAATAAGGCCAGGACTAAACCGATTAAACCAAATGGAATAGCTAGCAGCAGCATATCCATATCCACCATATGTACCTTCGTGTTATACCATACGCTTACGGTTTGAGATACTTGGAAATACATTGCAATGGCGGTGGCTATACTACTTAAAAATGTACCAATAACTGTACCAATAATTGCAAGACGTACAGGGGATAATCCATTACGAATTAATGAACCAAATCCAAAAACTATCCCAGCTCCTAATGCGGAACCAATCATAGAAAGCAGAATCATTTGGTAGTTAGGGAGACCTGGGAAAAATACAATAGCTAACGTAATTACAAATGCTGAGCCATCATTTACACCCATCAAGGAAGGTGATGCTAAATAATTTCGTGTAATCCCCTGCATAACGGCGCCAGCTACTGCTAAAAATGCGCCCACTAATAAAACTGCAGCGATCCTAGGAATACGACCAGTTCTAACAATTTGATGATCCACATTCGAGGGATCAAATGCAGAAATCGCCTGCCATATTGTGATGGCACTAATGTCCTTTGTTCCGTACATAACGGAGACTAATGCTATCATCCCAATTAAAAATGGAGAAGCTGCTACTATTGAAAATGCCATCATGTTTGTTTTTTTCAACTTCCACACCTTTTTCTATTTTTTTATACTCTTATAAAAGGCTGGAAATAGCCTGGTGATGCCACCAAATCTATTACCAGCCTCGTTAAAACTATTTAAGTAATTTTTCTACTGCAATATCCAGGAATTTCACTTTAGACCAAGCTGTACCACCCTGAGCTAACGGATCAATTGCATTCACGAAAATTTGATGATTTTGTGATGCCTTTAAGCTTTCAAAAATCGGATTCTTTTGTAAATCCTCTAATGCTTTTGGTGCATCTGCATTTTCTGATTCCTCAAACTGAAGGAAAATTGCGTCTGGATTTACCTGCGCTAATGTTTCAAGTGAAAGTTCAGCCTGAGCTTTTGTTGTTTTAAGAATTTCAGGAATTGGTGCCCCTAAATCCTCATATAAAACTGGATTTAAGTAAACGCCTGCTGGATAAATATACATTACTCCGCCACGGACTCGAATAACTAATACTTGTTTGTCCGTAAGTTGCTCTTTCGATTTAGCCTGTGCATCAGCCACCTTGGCATCATAATCGGCAATGATTTTTTTTGCATCACCTTCTTTACCAGTAAGCTGTGCAAGTAAAGTGAAGTTTTCCTTCCAGTTTGTAGAGATATGTGAATATGGAATCATCGTCTGAATTTTGTTAAGCTTTTCAGCAGTTTCCTCAGGGAACTTGGAAGTACCTATAATTACATCTGGATCAAGATTAAGGATGGCTTCCACATTCGGTTCCATTTTGTTCCCCACAAGCTTAGCACCCTCAAATTCAGAAGCAAGATATGAAGGAACTTTGCCACCAATTTCAAGTACCCCAACTGGCTTAATACCAAGCATTGCAGCATCCTCCATGGACTCTAAGCTTGCTGCTACAATGTTATTCACTTTAGCAGGAAGTTCATATTTTTCTCCTAAATAAGAGATTGTCTGAGTTTTGGCCTTATTTGTTTGTGATTCTGTCGCGCTTGTTTCTGCTGCATTATTTGAAGATGCATTTGACTCTTCTACCTTATCTGATCCACATGCTGCCAAGGATAAAGCTATTAAAGCAGGCGCACACATTTTAAAATATTTATTCATTTATATTCTCTCCCTATAACTCTCTATTGATAATGATAATCGTTTTCATCTATAAGTCAATAGAAATCAGTCATTTAATTGATACTGATTATCATTTACGGATATTATCCTAACAAAGAGAAAAACAGATGTGAATGGATAATTTCATGAATCACATGGACTTTTGCCGTTTTTATTTCACAGAAAAAGCTATTTCTTTTTCAAGAAATAGCTTTCTATACATATTTAGCTTCCTCCATCATTGTTTTCCGATAGGCCGTCGGGGACATTCCCGTACATTTTTTGAAAACTCGGCTAAAATAAAAGCAATCCAAGTAGCCTACACATTCTGCTATCTCCGCAATCGTAGTATCGTGATACTCCAATAAATCCTTCGCTCTCCGCATTCGGTATTCTGTTAAGTATGTGCTAGGATTCATACCCGTATGTTGCTCAAATAAATAAGCAAATCTGCGACGCTCTACACCGAATTCCTCGGCTATCTTTGAAACTGATATTTGCTTAGCGTAGTTTTCATTTATATACTGCATAGCTTGCTCCATAATGTCACTTGCTGTATCAAGAATCTTCACTTTTGCCGAAATAAGAATAGTCTCTAGCAAATTCATAAATAACGTTTTAGACTTCAATAGTGCCATATTTCCCGGCAATGATTGACTCTCTATTAATTGTTGGACATAATCTATAATTTTTGTATGATAGCCTGTATCGATTAAAAAATGCTGATTCGCTAAAGGATATTTATTTGTTTCTTCTAAAGGGATAGAATAATGGACCACTGCATATTCCCATATTTGATCACCAATAACCTTAATTTCAATCGGCATTTGAGGTCCTGCATGTATAACCATACCTGGCGCCATTGTGTATGGTGCACCATTAAAACTAAAGCTTGCCCTTCCTGAAAGTGGAACAACTAGACCACACTTCCCAGGGGCGGTTGTTCGTCCTCTATCAATTTGACCAGGCTTCATCTTATTTGTAAAGATATCCGTAAATTTCACATTTACATGTGCATAGTAGTTAATTAAATGCTTGATATCCATTTTTCAGCTCCCACATTTTTTAAAACATTTTGGATTTTTGAAAAATGATGAAGATCATGATCTATTAAACCCGTAAAGTAACTTAATAACGTTAATTCAGAAACACCTATTTTCAATGATTGCGGCCATTTCTGGTCTTCTATTTGTTGAATTGCACCCATTAGTAAATTTCTGCTTTGTAAAAATTGTTCGATTGTTTCCTCCTTGCTTTTTAATCGACTTTCCTTTGCGGCATGTGTATTTATATCTTCAGCATTTGGTCCCTTTGGTAGAATTTCATCAGCCAAAAGATACGGTAGTCGTTGCTGGTACACGAATTCATCCCATGGAGTAAGATGTCCAATTACTTCTGCTACTGTCCATTTTCCAGGTTCAATAGGTGAACGCCATTGTTCCTCCGTCAGATGCAATAAACCTTCCACAAATTGTAGAGATTTTTCATAATGAATGAGTATTTGATTTTTATCGTAATACAAACACTATATCCCCTTCCTAATCGTAAGCAATCTGCAGCTTTGGCCAAATGGATGTCCAATTTTTCTGCTGAATTCTGCGCTTATAAATTTCATGCATTGGCGTGTCTTTTTGAAAATATGGTGTAGGAGCGACAATCCCAGAAATTAAATGCTGAATTCCATAGGGAGCAGCAATTTCAAGAATTCCATTATTAAGCCTTATACCAATAGCTGTTGGCGTTTCAGGAAAATGAGCAACTCCATCTATTGAAGACTGATAGGGTTTAGTATTATTCACTACATGCATTCTTGCCTGATTTTTCACAGACCACGGCTCATTCTGTAAATATTCCCTTAGTTTTTGTTCATACTTTTTCTCATCTTTTTCTGAAAGATTCGCTTTATCAAAATATATCACATCAATATCACCTAAAGGTGTTCTACTTTCATAATGATGAAGATAATCCCACACCTTTGAACGAATAAATCCAGCACAAATCCAGGAATCTGGTAGCTCTAACCTCTCCACAGTAGCTATGATTTCCATCATCCAACGATCTGCTGCAATTAAGTGTTTTAACTCTACTTCTGTTTTTAAATGCTTCATCGTGTCAGTACGCTTTCTGAACCAAGATCGATGTTTTGATAGACATGTTGCTGCATAGTGAATCTCCTCTACACTCTATTTCAAAAATATTCTTCCATTCATTACTATAGTAATGAAATTATTTATTTTATCCAAGTGGACATGCATTTCTGCCTCTAAGCAGCTAGGAATTGAAAGCTGATCTCCTCACAGCTTATAGAGCTACAAAATTTAATTTATATATTATATTTATACAAATCCAAAAATAATATATTAGATTTATCAATCAATTCCATCTACCCTTTAACTAGCAAAGCGAAAGGAGATGCATATGAAAAAATCTTTTATTTTAATCGTCACGCTTATCATTGTAATTGGACTTTTTTATACGAGGCTTTCATTAACACTCGTTAGTATAGGAATGATCGCTGCCTTTATTGGGACCCTTGCTGGGGGTGGCGGGCTTATAACAATCCCAGCCATGATGCTTGTGGGTATACCTATACATACCGGTATTGCCACAAATAAATTTTCTACAGGCATTGCTGCATTATCTAGTATCTTCTACCTTCTTTATCAGCAGGAGCTTCGTCTAGCTTCTATTCTGAAATATGTCACTATTGCATTTACTGGAGGTGTTTGCGGGGCACTTCTAACAATCGCCATGTCAGAGCAGATCATGAATATGATAGCTTGTCTACTACTCATTCTCGTTTTGTTTCTAACGTTAAAAAGAATAGAATGGGCTGCACAGTCAGACGAAAATGAGACAAAACAAGGCTATCTATTATGGCAGCCATTTTTAATTGCGGTATATGATGGTGGTTTTGGTCCTGGCTCTTCCACCTTCAGCATAATACACTATTTACGCCAGCACTATTCTTACATAAAGGCTGTACAGCTTACGCGCGTGCTTCTGTTTGGAAGCTGTACAGGGGCATTTTTAGTCTTTTATCAATCTGGTTTTATACAATGGAAATATGCGATTGCGATGGCAGTAGGCTCTATTATTGGCTCACAGCTGGGGCTTTTAGTTTTACCAAAAATACCCACGAAGGCAGCAAAAATACTACTAACACTCATCATTTCGTTGTTGCTTATTCAAGTTATAGTAAAAATCTTAACTACTTAGATGCTCATGAATTAACTTCCATTTATCATTTTCTTTTATAAATATATTTGTAGCCCTTCCGCTACCTGATATAAAATTCCCCTTATGGTAACCCTCATAATGGTATGTATAAATACAGGTAGCTGATTTTCCATCCACCGTAAGCCATTGTACATCGGTTGCCGAATATATCTCTTGCTCGATTACCTGCCATGCGTGATTAAAGTAATTACCTATATCCTCTAAGGTAGTGCATGTTTTATCGGTAAACCAATAGACCGCCTGTGGATGCAATATTTCCTTTACATTATTAAAATCATGGGAATTCGTAGCTGTAATATATTGTGCTAAAGCTTGCTGATACGTCAAGAAAATCCCTCCTTTTTTAACAATAGTAACGGAAAATATGTCACCATGAAATACTTTATTCACCTTCACAAGCGGTTAACTCAGGTTATCCAATCTGTGTTGATGGCTTAGACAGCAAATAAAGAGCTCCTAAAATAAATACAAATCCTCCGCATTGTAGGAATGAAATATTTTCACCTAAAAATAACGAGGATAACACGATGCTACTAATCGGTAAAAAGCTTGTTAGGATGCCCGCTGATGTTGCAGAAATCCTTGCAAGCCCTTGCTGCATAAGAATAAATGCCAGCACGGTTACAATGATTCCAAAATAGACTACTAACCCCCATTCAGCAAAAGTCACTTCTTTAAAAGCAAAGGAACGACTTTCGGCTATAGCAAAAGGAAAAAACAACACTGCTCCAAAGCAGCTTACCATTGTAGCAACAGTGAGGGCACTTACTCGCTTAGAGTGAGATTTTCCTAATATAATAAATAAGGATTCACAACAAATAGCTCCCAAAATAAGAAGATTACCGGCTAATGAGGTCAAATCTATCGTAGATATGCTAGTAATATTTATTAATACTGTTCCAAAAACAGCCATTAGTACACCAAGCCCGATATATCTCGTCAAATGCTCCTTTAATAGGAAAACTGACAGAGCAGCAGTAAAAGCTGGTAGTGTACTTGTAATAATACCAGCCTCGATTGCTGAGGTTAGTGAAAGACCATTAAGCATTAGAACATTAAACAGAAAGACACCAAACAATGCCTGTAGGAAGATCGATAAATAATCTTTTTTAGCTAGCACTGAAAAACCCTCTACTTTCATCCATAAAGGTACTAGAACAGCAGATGCAACAAGAAATCTCAGTTCATTTGCTAAAAATACAGGAAAGCTTTGTATGATGAGCTTACCTGCTACAACCGAGCTACCAACAATAGTCATCGCGAGTATAACTTTTCCACTTGCCCACATTTGCGTATTCAATAATCCTCACTATTTTCTAAGATTGAAGGATTAATTATATCTGTTACGGCAAGATATAAATTTTCTGGATATTCTGCAATACGGTGGCATAGGTACAAAAACCACTCAGTTCCATACGTCAAATAAACTCTGCATGGGTATCCGTTCTTTTTTAATTGCTGTAACAACGCTGGCTGTACACCATATAACATCTCTATCTCCACATTTGGCTGTTGAAAGTATCGACGCTTCTCCATTTCGAGAATAAGCGCCTTATCATGTGTTGCAATTGAAATTGGATGCTTTGCTTCTATTAATTGTTCAACAAAATGAAGATAACGTTCGTTTAATTTCCTTGACCTTGTTAGCGCAATATCGTCTGACTCCTGAAAAGCGCCTTTTACCAGCCTTATTCTTCCCGGATATTGGGTCAACTGTTGAATATCCTCTTCTGTACGATAAAGATGAGCTTGTAGCGTAATCCCTATATTCGGATATTGCATAGCTATTTTTTTATAGACTTCGATTATACTACTCGTCTTGGAGGACTCCTCCATACTAATCATCAATGAAATACCATATTGCTGTGCTTTCTCTGCAAGCTCCTGTAAATGTGTATAGGCAAGATTTGCGTTTACTGAAAGGCCAATATGGGATAAATCAAAAGATACAGTTTGGTTGAATGAAAGTGCTCCAGTGTCCTCTATAAGCTGTAAAAGCTCCTCCTTCGCCTTTTGACATTCAGCAACATCCTTTGTATTTTCTCCTATGAATTCTAGTGATGTTTGATAATCCTTTGAGATAAAATCCTGAGCAATTCTTAGCGCCTCCTGTCTCTTCTCCCCAGTAACATAACGTTTAGCCGCCTTCCATAATAACGGATAAAGTTCTGCTGATTGCTGAACAGTATGCTTCATTTGCTCATTTCTTGCTGCTAATTTTAAGGCCTGTATCACTAATTCCTCCACATTTTTCATCTTTATTCCTCCTCATTGCTATTTGTCAGTACTTTAACATGGTAAAATTGGTAGCTGTAGAGCCACTTTATAGAAACTTTTAAGGTACCAATTTTAAGAGGGGGCGAAATACAGTGTTATGGATACCGATTGACCGTTCTTCAGCTTTACCTTTAAATCGGCAAGTCTATCAGCAAATTCGTGAAAAAATTTTAAACGGCGAACTACAAGCAGGCGTAAGGTTAGCATCAACCCGGGAGCTTTCTACTGAGCTAAACGTTTCAAGAAATGTCATATTGGAGGCTTATGACCAACTTTTAGCTGAAGGTTTTTTAGTTGCACAGAGAGGTTCGGGTACATTTGTTGCAGAGGGGGCCTCTTTAACTAGGACAGATCCCTCACATGAAATACAGAAAGTCGATCATAAATATGCAGAGAATGGCATCATTAATTTTCGTTCAGGAATTCCAGCATTAGACCTTTTTCCACGCAAAATCTGGGCAAAGCTCTCACATCAGCTGTGGAATGATAGCGAATCAACGAATTTGGGCTATGATTTACCTGAGGGTCGTCTAGAATTAAGACAAACCCTGGCTTATTATTTGAAGAGAACGAGGGGAGTACATTGTCATCCAGAGCAAATCATCATAACGTCTGGTGCTACACAGGCAATGACGTTAGTATCTAGATTACTTTTGTCGCCAAATGACATAGCCATAATGGAAGATCCTATTACGAATGATATTCAAACAATCTTTACATCCTCTGGTGCTACGATTTATCCCATCCCTGTTGATGAAGATGGAATGAAAACTGCATTATTGCCAGAAAACATAGAGCCAAAATTTATATTTCTCACACCCTCACACCAATTTCCGTTAGGTGGGACATTACCAATACAGCGCAGAATTCAATTAGTCCAATATGCAAGAAATCAGCACTGTTATTTGATTGAAGATGATTATGATAGTGAATTTCGCTATGAGGGCTTACCCATAAGCTCCTTACAAGGTTTAGATCCAGAACATGTACTGTATATTGGGTCCTTTAGTAAGATTCTCTCTCCTGCACTACGCATCGGATATATCGTTTTACCGACACATCTTATTGAAAAATGCAGACAGCTAAAGTGGTTTACAGATTTACATACACCCTCTTTAGAACAACTTATTCTGGCACGTTTTATAAACGAAGGCTACTTGGAACGCCATATCGGAAAGATGAAGAAATTTTATAAAAGGCAACGTGATTTTCTTATACAATGTTTACATAAAGCCTTTTCTACTAACATAAAGATACTTGGTTACTCCACAGGCATGCATTTAGTTGCTGAATTTAAAGACATTCATTTTTCCCAAGAGATATTGTTAAAAATCGAACAATTTGGCGTTAAAGTATACCCAGTGGAGAATCATGCCATTGCGAAGGGAAACTATCATAATCGAATAATTATTGGCTATGGACATTTGAAGCAGGAGGAAATTGAAGAAGGCGTAGAAAGACTACTGCAAGCATTGAATTCAATTTTTTAAAAAGAAAATGTGAATATAATTACTTTTATAGGGAATCTTTTAAAAATAGACAATCAATGCTTATAGTTTAAAAAACTAGGAGGTTACCCCATGCTTGCTACAATTCAAAAACAACAAAATCATTATATCGTCAAGTTCAGTCGCTTATTCCCCCATCCAACGGAGACGGTTTGGGCTGCTTTAACGGAAAATGACAAGCTTCAAAAATGGATGAGTAATTTAGAAATCATCCATCTACAGAAAAATGGTAAAATCCATTTTAATATGAATGATGGCACAGCTTTCTTTTTAGAAATCCAGATTACAGATTATGTGGAAAAAGAGGTACTTGAATTTAATTGGGGCAATGATACGGTCAGATTTGAGCTCTCCCCTACCGACAACGGCTCGGTACTTCTACTGGCAGAATCAATTGGTGAATTAACGGCGCATACTCCTAAAGATTTAGCTGGCTGGCATATATGCTTGGACCTACTGTCAGACTTATTAAATGGAACGATACATGAGGAATATCCAATGGAAGAGTGGGAGAAACAGTTTACAGAATATAAAAAGCTTGTAGCAGAAATAGAAAAGATTTAAGCGTAATTGCGTCTGGATTTTAAAGAGTAGCTTTATCTTGCTCTAAATCAAGATCCAAAAACCCTCCTAGAGCGCTATTCTCTGCTCTAGGAGGGTTTTAATTAGTGATAAAATGCTGTTGCTATTTCAAGTGCTTTTAGCGGATCTTTTATGGTATCCAGCGTATAGACAAGGGTTTCATCCTGCCAAACAATTAAATTTCCTGTTTTATAAACATCTAAATGGGCAGAGCCGTTTTGCTTTGGAATCGGAAGCATATGCGTTTCCAAAAACTGAACTGCCTGCTTTGCAAGCTTTACACCAGCATCTGGATTGTCTGTTCGAGTATGAGTTGCTATTGCCCATCTTCCCTCATTCCAGCCAGTCCATAAGGAACCAACGCCAGCATCCTGATAGCCTTTAATCTTATTGCTAAGATCGACCTCCTGACCACCATTTTTACTAAAGTTCTCAAAGGCAATTTGCTCATTGGCTTCTTTGGTACTTCCATATTGCTTCACAGTAAGTCGTGCAAGCACTGTCGCAGATTCTGGATTTTTAAGTTTAATATCATTAATCGGCAAATACTGTTCACTTTCATAAAATATAATTTCAACTTGTTGGTCCTCAGCCTTGGTCGTCGCCGTTAGGAAAGCACCCTCTGGAATAGGAAGCTTTGCTGGCAAATAAATAGGAAGGTTTGTTTTAAGCTGATCCTTAATATTCTTTAAAGCTTCCGCCTGTGTAATGGATGCTACCGTATTATCGTTATTGCCATTGGTTGCTGGCTTTTCATTCTGCTTTTCAGCTGTCTGTTGCTCTTCCTGTTGTTGATTTTCTTGTGATGGAAGGTCTTTTTCAGGTTGTGAATTATTTTTTTCATCACTGTCAGAGCAGGCACTGATGATAGTAAAACTAAATAGCATGAATGCAAAAAGTAGTTTTTTCATGATATTGCCTCCATTTCAAATGCTTTATTATTTTATTTTTCCCTATCCATTATCGGCATAAACGTTTATTTTAGTTCATTAATTCGCTGCGTTAGCTCCTTAAATTTTTGATCTAGCAATGCATATTCCTTATTCTTTGCTGTTAAAAAACTCAGCTTTCCTAATATCTCCTGTCTTTCTGTCTCAAGCGTTAAACGTAGTGCCTCTTTAGTATCAACTGCTGAGGGAGAATTATCGCTCCATTTTTTCTCGATACGCTGATGGCATAGCTCCCATACGCTATTCGTCACCTTTTCAAGAAAATATCGATCATGTGATACTACAAATAAAGTACCCTTGTATTGAGCAAGAGTTTTCTCCAGCTGTTCACGTGATGGTAAATCGAGATGATTTGTTGGCTCATCCAAAACTAGAACGTTTTTATCTTCTATAATATACGCCATCAGTTTGCATTTCACCCGTTCTCCCATACTCATCTTACCTATTGGTGAAGTCCAATGTGCTGAGGTAAATCCCAAATGCTTCATGAGATTTCTAACCTTACCGCGCTCTTCAAAGGTTTCTTTATAAAAGAATTGCTCTGGTGTCTGCTCAAGTGGCAGATCAAATACCTCTTGTGTTAAATAACCAATATTTGCTGCAGGAGATATCCAAATCTCTCCCTCAGCCTTTAACTGACCTAATAGTATTTTTAATAATGTCGTTTTTCCACTGCCATTGGTTCCCGTGATAGCAATTTTATCACCAAATTTAGCTGTCAAATTAACATCCTGAAACAGTAGCCGTTCTTCAAAACGCATCTTTAAACGCTTTGTTTCTAGCATCCTCTTACCTACTCGTTGATTTGTACCTAAGGTGAAACGTATTTCATCTTCAGGGGCAATTGCTTCGACCTTATTCTTTGCTAACTCCTTCTCCAATCTTTTTTTCTTTGACTTAATTTGTGAATCCATTCGCTTTGCTTTGACACGATGATACTCCTTAAATCCCTCTTGCTTTGTAGATTGCACATGTGCCTTTTGAGACCAGGATGTTAATGCTTGCATTTGGTCCTCTATTCGTTCAATATTTTTTTGCTGCTTTTCGAATGCTCGCTGCTGCGTTAGCCTTCGATGCTCTTTGGCCTCCATATAGCTCGAATAATTACCACTATGCTCAATAAGCTTTCCCTCTTCCAATGACCAAATTTTTGTTGCAATCTCATCTAGAAAATACCGATCATGGGATACTACAATGATTGTCCCAGTGTAATTTTTTACTTGCTCTATTAATAAAGCCGTACTCTGCTCATCCAGATGATTTGTTGGTTCATCAAGTAAGAGTAGCTGGGCGTTTTGGGAAAAACCTTCTGCAAGTCGCATTTTCAGCTTTTCTCCACCACTTAATGTAGAAAAGGGTACGTTGGGAACCCGCCATTTCGCAAGTAAATCAGCCTCACCCGTGGTAACCTCCGTTAAATCAAAATAAGCCAGCTCTTGCTCGACATATACAACTTTTACAGAATATAGCCAACGTAGCTGTCCCATAGAGGGCTCTAATAAACCTGAGATCAATTGTAATAATGTGGATTTACCTGCACCATTTCTTCCGATGATGCCAATTACCTCGCCTTGTTTAACAGCACCTGAAACATTGTCAAAAATCATTGTATCGTTAATTTCATATCGAACATCCTGTAATTGCAAAATTTCCTTCATACGTATCCATCCCTCTCTATCTTAGAGGGACAAAAAAATCCCTCCAATTATTTTGGAAGGATTAGTCGCAACACTATCATGTACAAATAATTGAATGCTATCTTTGTGATCCATTACTAAAAATGCTCAGTTTCCTGTTTTTTAACATAGGAAAAACAAGCTCAGCTATGCATTAACAAATTAATAGCGAAACAACTATAGTTATGGAAAATGGGCAGACTAATCCTATTTTTGAGTCATTGAAAAAACTTTTTCATGTACAAAAATTAAGATTAGTTATTCATTAGCCACCCATCGTCCCTTCATTTTTCGTTACAATCATTGTAACATCATTTTTCTAAAAGCCAACTATTTATCTTCATTCATTATCTGTGCAAAAGCGTAGCGGCAGCAGCAGCAGCTACAATTACGCCTAGGCGAAATGGATATTACCTAAAACATTCAAAGGAACGTATGCTATTTCTAGTAATGGTACGGAAGCGCCAGCCATAGCGATTGCTCCATCTAAAACCTGCTACAAACTCCCGCCCTATCGCAGTTGGGAAAAACCAAAAGCTTCTCCCGTTATTCATCCAAATAAACGTATTTCTAAATAGGCAGGAGCGGATACCACTTGAGCCTACTTGCCAGGCTGGAATAGGTGGTGAAAAGCCTGGTGGTGTGCTCATCGGCATTTGACCTGCTGGTGGTCCAAAATTAGGTGGTCCAAACGATGACTCAAAATTAGGTTCATTCCAACCTGGTCGTTGGAAGTTTTCCCCATATGGATTATAATACAATACAAACTCCCCCTTTTTCTTAAGTCAGTATATGAAAAAGGGCGAATAACTGTTGCACTATAGCCTAGAGGATACAATTATCTTCATTCAGCAAATGTTTTTTGCGCGAAACGTAGCGGCAGTAGCTACAATTACGCCTAGGCGAAATGGATACTTAACAAATCAACTAACGAATCTTGTATAATAAAAGGTAGTTATTTCAAGAAGAGGGGAACTTATGCGAAAAACTGCTTTTATTATTACAATAATCCTATTATCCTTGGGTATTTGCATCTATTTTTTCTCGACAAATCATACAGCTGAATCTATCAGTATTTCAGAAAGACTAGCAGCAGTGAAGGATTACAAATATTATTTAGATAAAGGTAATGAAACAATTGGGAAAGAAATGGCTAAAGTTGACCTAGTCATAGTGGAGCCTATTGAAATGCAACAGCATTATATTGATCAGGCTCAAAGCAATGGGACATTAGTGTATGGTTATATAAATGCTATGGAGGCAGACAAGTGGAATTCAGAGCTATATAATCAATTACTGGAAGAGGATTTTTATAGGGATGACCATGGAGAAAAAATGTATTTCTCAGAATGGGATTCCTATTTAGTGGATATGACCTCTGCACATTATCAAGGGCTTTTACTAGAAGAAATTAAAGCACAGATTGTACAAAAAGGGTTAGATGGTGTTTTTTTAGATACAGTTGGCAATATTAATTCTTTCTTACCTGAAAAAGAACAACATGCACAAAATAAAGCAATGCTGTCCTTTATTAAAGAGATAAAGCAACAATATAATGGACTATCCATTGCACAAAATTGGGGCTTTCAAACACTAGCTGATTATACTGCTCCATATGTAGATTTTATTATGTGGGAAGACTTTACATATGGGGTAGTTGGGAAAGATGAATGGTCATTGGATATGATGAAGCAATTAGTTCACATTCGTGAAAAGTTTGGTACACAGGTAATGACAATTGGATTTAATGATGAAGTGAAAAGTCGTGCATTGGCTGAAAAATATGATTTTAAATTCTTCTTTAGTCCAGCGGGGTCTTACTACAATACATGGCAGTAAAAATAACCTCCAACAATAGAGGTTATTTTATGTTAGGTAAATAGGAGCTCATCACTTGCCAATCCTTGAGCTTTTCCTTAAAAGATTTAATATTTTTACCAGGTATAGGGCTAGTTGAGGGCATTTTTTGATAGGCACGCTCAGCTAAAACTTCAAAACCAATATGCCTTTTAAAAACATCAAAAGCCTTTGCTCCATTAAAAAGTACTAACTCAATGTTAGGATAGTGCTCAAAAAGCATTTGAAAATCATTCGGCTTTTCATTACGAATAGCCGCATCTAAGCTTCCCTTACGCTCACAAGATGCTATTGTATCCCAAAGACCAATATGGTTACTCTTTAACAACTCCAACCTTTGTTCATAGTTATCTGGAATTGCTATCTCTACTATTTCCCCAATAATTGCCCAAAAGTGATTGCGTGGGTTACCATAATATTGCTGCTTCTCTAATGACTGTTTTCCAGGCATTGAGCCCACAATCAGCACCTTTGTTGACAAGTCAATAACGGGAGGTAATACATTTTTTAGTTGATCTGACACGCCAATCACTCCTTCCCTCTATTGTAATGGAAAATCAGAGCCAGTAAGTATCTCCTTCGAATCTTTTAAAAGAAGTTTGTTTGATGAATGATTTTTTATATAGGTTCTTACAATTTCATAGCCAATACAATATCCAATCCACTGAGGTAGTTTTCCACCATATAAAAATTCTCCATGATGCGCCAATCCCTCATTATTCATCTGAGGTAAAAAATACTTTTTCCATATTTCTAGCATCTTTTCCATCGTATAATTCCCCAACCATGGTGTTAACCACTCATCTCCATAAATTTCTTCTACTGCACATTCTGCCAAGCCCTCTAAAACTAAAGAATCCAACAAGGTCACTTCATTTAAAGATTTATTTATACAGTGCAGACGACAAACATGGTTGTATTCATGTGCAAATAATGCTCGAAGTTCCTGTTTTTTAAGTTCCCCAACAAATAAAAATATGGCATTAGGATAGGCAGTACCATTTTTTTTAGTCATTGTTTGTTCCTGTGTTATAGGGAGTATATAGATTGGTATATTAGGACCGTTCCATTTTTCTTTTAAGTAATTAAATTCTTCTTGCACAATTAGCCAAACATTTTGTTTTTTTAACTTTTGAATAGCCAAGTTTTCATGGGGCAAATATAGCCCCTGCTGCTGCAATTCAAATTGTATTTCTTCCGGACTTCCATTATTAAAGATCTCTATCAAACGATTACAAATGATAGAGCGTTGTAATTCATAGATATTTCTCTTAGGCACAAGCTTTTGAATCTCCATAATTTCATGTAACCACTCATTTGTTGGTATAACTGACATCCTCACACCTCCAACTATAGCTTATGTGTTCAATAGACAATCGGCTAATGGTGGATAGAGGAGACAGCATATATTAGTTTGTAAGGAAGCTGAAAGGAGGGAAAATTGTGAATCCAGCTAATACTTATAATCTTTGCTGTCAATATCAAGGTAAACGTGTAAAAATTACTGAATCATGCGGAAAAGTACATTATGGAGAAATAACTAGAGTGGATAGAAGACAGGTATGGATTCTTCCTGATAGACGATTTGGTGGTTATGGTTTAGGTTTCTGGGGTTGGGGTTTTAGAGGAGCAGGCTTCGGTGTTGGTATCGCACTTGGAACAATTGTTGGGATTGCACTTGCACCACTTCTATTTTGGTAATTAATTTTTTGGTAAATTGAGGAAAATAAGCCATATCAAACAATTGTTGAGATGGCTTATTCCTATTATTGCACTTGCTCTTTCTGCTGTTTGCTTTCTATCAGCTCGGATATCGTGACAAATGTATAGCCCTGCTTTTTTAACACTGGCAATATTTCCTCCAGTGCTTTAATGGTTTGACTGCGATCGCCGCCTCCATCATGGAATAAAATAACATCTCCAGGCTTTGATCCCTTCAGAACCTTTTGTGTAATTTTCTTTACACCTGGCTGCTTCCAATCCTGAGTATCCTGATGCCAAGACCACATAACTACTTTGTATCCATCCTTAACAGCGGCATTAATCATTGAATCATTATAGTTACCACCTACAGGACGGAATAAAACCGGGGAAAACCCAGTTATGCCATAAATTATTTCCTTTGTCTGCCGCAGCTCCTTCTGCAAATCAGCAATGGAAACTTTGAACGGATGTGAATACGTATGATTGGCTAACTCATGTCCTTCAGAATAAGATCGTAATACAACCTCTGGATATTTTTCTGCATTTTTTCCAATAATAAAAAAGGTAGCCTTTGCCTCATACTTTGCCAATAAGTCTAAAATAGCTGCCGTATACTTAGGATGTGGTCCATCGTCAAAGGTGAGGGCAATTATTTTGTCTTCTGTATTGATATCCCACACAACTTCTCCTGTCTCCTCATAATAGGGGCGACCTTTATCCGCATACGTTATCAGCCCTGTAGAGCAAACCGATATGATAAAAAAACAAATACTTAAAAGCATTACATATTTACGTGTCATAGCATCACCTCCCAAGTCACATTCACATTACTCCGTCAACTTACTATTTACGAATTACAATGAATTATACTTGAGAAGGATTGGCGGTTTTCCCCTTTAAATATTACAGAAATCCCCTTTTGATGATATTAGAATTGTCATAGGAATTAACATCTGAGCAAGATATTTATCAAATATTTAACAAAAAACTTGATAATACTAAAAGATCGGTCTTTTCAAAGCAATGATGAATAATCTAATTGTATTTTTTATTAAAAAATGTCGAACACCTTTTTAGCTCCTGCCATATGTATATAGAGAAAAGGAGTGATTTTGATGGTGACAATAGAGCCTATTATGATTAAGGGGCATTTCTTCACTGCGGTAGCTGTTCAATTACCCAAAACAACACTACTGACGGTTTCAAATAATACGGGCTATATAATGTGCGGGGCATTGGATGTCGGTTTGTTAAATGACCGCCTAGCTGATCGAAAAATTATTGCTGGGCGAGCTGTTGGTGTAAAAACAATCGATGAATTATTGACAGCTCCCCTAGAATCCGTGACCTATGAGGCACAACAGTTGGGCATTACTGAAGGAATGTCTGGTGTAGAGGCTTTATTAAAAATGATCTAAAGCCTTCAATTATACCCCAGCGTAATTGCGTCCGAATTTTTTTGAGCTCGCCTTGAAAAGCTCTTCTTTAAAATCCGTAACAGGCGTTTGTATAATCGCCACCAAAAGAAGTGGAAGTATTCTGAGCTGCGCTGTCGCACAGTAAAGATCTGCTGAATCAAGATAAGCAAAGCGTCAGTGCATAGCTCAACTAGACGCTTTTTTAGCTGATGTCATATTTTTGTATAACATAGCCACGCCTTCCCTATACTTTAGGCAAAGGAGTGTGCGTGATGGGTAAAGATAAGAAAATACATGTCATTTTATTATTAATCGTCATCATTATTTTTCTCTGGTCTGTAATAAAGCCAGCTTCCTATTTGGATTGGCTAGCTGAGGTCAGTCCTGCTGTTGTAGCAATTATCTTTGTTACTGTCCTCTATAATAAATTCCGTTTCACAACTTTTTCATATTGTATCATCGCTTTTTTATCCATCTTAACGTTTATTGGTGGACACTATACCTATTCAGAGGTCCCTCTTTTTAATTGGATTAAAGAAGAATTCCATTTACAGCGAAATAACTATGATCGCTTTGGACATTTCTTTAAAGGTTTAATGGCGATTGTTATAAGGGAAATATTAATACGAAAGACGCCATTAACAAAAGGGGCTTGGTTATCAGGCATTACATTTAGTATTATGCTTGCTATTGCAGCTACCTATGAAATCATTGAATGGTTAAGCACAAAAATCTCCAAAGGTAGTAAAGTATCGAAGGATTTTGTCGGAATGCAAGGCGATCGCTGGGATGCACAATGGGACATGTTTTTAGCCCTTATTGGAACACTTTTAACATTGCTGCTCTTTACTAAATTACATGATAAATTATTAAAAAATCTGAAAGATAAAGGATAGCAGGGAGCATTGAGCCTTTAGAAAGGTGGTTTTTCGATGTATTATTCAACTGGTGGTCAGCAAGTTCCTTATGCACAACGTGTTATCATTGTGAATGGCCAGGGAAAAGTAATGGCAAAGGCAGGCTATGTACAGCTGCAGGTTGAAGTAAATACACAAGGGAAACATGTACAGGATACACAGAAGGATAATGCGATAATAATGAATCGTGTCATGCAATCTCTGTTAGCACTTAAAATCCCAAGAGAACACATTCAAACAACAGGCTACACGATTTTACCACTTTATGATTTTGAGAATGGTAAACAAATTTTTAATGAATATGAAGTGACCAACGCCATTACAATAAAGGTGATGGACACGAATCAGGTTGGTGCCGTTATTGACACAGCTGTGCAAAATGGGGCAAATCGGATTTCCTCCATTCAATTTAACATTGCAGATGTCGATGCCTATTACCAACAAGCACTTACTTTAGCTCTCCATAATGCCCAAATGAAAGCTAAAACAATTGCAGATGCGATGTATTTGCCTTTGCAGCCCCAGCCAATTGAAATTGTTGAGGAACATGAAAATAGCCCCGTCCTCTATAAATCCATGACGATGGCCGATTCAACAATTGCTACACCTATTGAACAGGGGCAAATGGCTATTAATGCGACTGTTAGAGTGAAATTTCAATATTAAAGACAAGAGCTTTCTGCCTTTTTGAATTGCAGAAAGCTCTGATTTAAAAATCAAAAGCGATTTTTTCTAGGCATACTATATCATTCGACGTTTTAACAATAATATCAAAATGCTGTCTAAAAGAATGCATAAACAATTCATATTGAATCCGTCGTTCCTCATGAGACTGCCTTAAATAATCGATATTTGTTCCCCTTTCTAGTATATCTCGCCCTGACCTTCTCTTTAATTCCGTATCGCCATCTGTATAAAAATAAATTTTTAAATCAAATAATTTCGGATTAATAAATGCTACACTCATTCCCTCAACAATGGTTATTTTACTTTTTGAAGAAATTAACGCACTTTTCATATAATGCGTATCAATTGTCAATAAATCCAGACCTTCTCTAACCATCTGAATATCTCGTTCCAAAGAAGGTAAATGATGTGCCGCTGGATGGCAAGCGGTCATTTTAAAATGATGCTGTTCGTTTCGAAAAGTATAGTTGATAATTGTATGCTTGCGTATATCCGAACTAACAATATACGGGTCTGTATTGATATAATTCGTTTCATCCTGATTCAGTAGATGTATAAGTCTATTGGCAAACGTTGTTTTTCCTGCTGCACCATGGCCAGAGATACCAATAACAATTGCTTTATCTTCCTTTTTAACCCATGTAACAATTTCTTGTAATAACCTATCCATGTTTCTCCTCTCGTTTCCATATACGTTCTAGTGTCACAGCATTTTCCTTCATAGTTAGCTGATAGACATTTGGATTACTTAGATTTTTCCAAAATTGAAAATCTACATCCCGTTGATAATGTTTTAAAAGCAAGGTGAAAATATTTCCATGGCTAACGATAAATGTATGGATCAACCTCATTTCGAAATATTTCTTCGACAACATTAACGATACGTGTCATGGCCTCCTCATTTGACTCTCCACCATCAAATCTTATTGTCATATCAGTAAAGGTTGCTTGTAGCTTTTCATACCAGTCTGATAAATCTCTAGCGCTTAAAATCCGTTCTGAAAGGCGTTCATCGACTTCAATATCGATATTTTTCCCTTGCACTAAGCTGCTCTAACGTTTGAATTGCGCGTAAAAAGGGGCTTGCAATAATTCGCTTGATTTCTTTGTCAGCGAAAAAGTCCGCTAAAACTTCTGCTTGATGAAAGCCTTTTTCTGTTAAATGGGCATCGGATGATTTGACCTTGGGCTTCACAATGCCTAATTACATAGATCTGTTTCACAATCAAAACCTCCTAGAAAAAGTATGGAAAACTTTCATCCTTATAATTTATCACAGTTTCCAATTTTCTAGAGGAAAAAAGTTTTGATACAGCTAGATACCAGTTAACAGTGTGTTAATAAGTCTATTCATAAAGTTCTATTAATTTGTGTTTTTATGTAAAAATAATACTATTTTTGTAAAATGTAAAGACTTATTTGGTTAATTAAGGTAATATACTTATGGGTTATTGAACGCATATATTAATTTAATAAATGTGTTTATATAACAACACAAATTAGGAGGTAACATAATGACAATTCAAGAAAAATTATCATTTACAGATTTACCTGCACTAAAATCAAGCCCTGAGAGTGTAAGACAAGCTTTCACAAATAAGTTTGGTACAAAACCTGATGGCATCTCTGTCAACAGTGAAACTTATTTTAATGCTGTCAAACCTGCAATCACAGAACAATATGGACACCCTTGTTATAAAAGACTAGGTGACTTTAATTATATGAAAGGCGATGGAAAGCCACCTACATCTGCAATCGTTGGGAGCAATGTAGCAGTAAACTATGGAGATGAAGAGGCTACGATGACTTTAGAGGTTCAAGGAAGCTGGCAAAGTGAGCAATCTTGGTCTTCTGAAAGTACGACTGGTCTAACAATATCCTCCAAATTTACAATTGAAGGATTCTTTGAATCAGGAATGGAATTTTCTGTCAGTACTACTGTTGGGGAAACAAAAACTGAGTCAGAATCAAGAACAGCCACTGCCAGTGTACAAGTGACTGTGCCGCCTAGAAGTAAAAAACAAGTAACAATGGTTGGTACATTGAAAAAAGAATCCATGAACTTCCGCGCACCTATTTCAGTTGATGGCATGTTTGGGGCAAACTTCCCTAAACGAGTACAAGACCATTATTTCTGGTTCCTTGGTGCAGGTAGTGTATTGACTCAAACAACAGGAGAAATCACTGGTACTATTAAAAATACAGCTGTCTTTGATGTTCATACGGAAATTGGCAAAACAGAACCATTAACTGCGGAAGAGCTAAGCAAACTTGCTGTATTAGCTAAGTAACCATAAATCATAGCTTGTAAAAAACGAATTAAGTTTTTTACAAGCTTTTCTAATTATTATCCCGCCTCTCAATTGCTAGATTAATTTATATAAATAACCCCTTCCTTGCTAATAGCCTCCACTCGATTTGATGCTTTTCCAATTTTCCACTTTGTTGAATCTCCTTTGACTTTTTTAAAATCCTTTAACTTTATTGTAATATCGGAGACTCACTTTTAGCTAAAAGCTCTAAAGATTGTGGAGCCTTTGAATAGGACAACGTAATATCTCCAGAGCCTGATTCGACAAATAAATCTTTTTCTTCATTCATTTCATTTAATACTATTTCACCACTCGTTGAGGTAATGTTCATCTGTGGACTAGAGATATTTGTAATGTAGCTATCACCATTTACAACTACTATTGTTAATTCCTTAAAAGAGCTATCTATAATCTTTAATTCACCATCCTGTCATGTAATCTTACCCCTTTCAACTGATAGTCCCTTAATGATTTTAGTTCCTGAATTATTTAAAATCGAAATCGCCTGAGCCATAACAGTATTGATTCTTATATCTCCATAATTACTATTCAATTCAATTTTATGCAGTGTATTAGTTGGAATTGATATCTGGAGAGTACCCTTTTCTCCAACGTGAATATTTTTTAAAATACCATCCAGTATCGATTGATGGATGCTTATTTTATTGCTATCTTTTTTTGATGTCCACTGGAGCATTTTGCTTCTTTTGTTGTTTACCTTCAATAGCAATTGATAATTTTTTAGATGTAGTACCCACTAATTCTACATTCCAAGACTCATTATTAATTTCTAATACTTCAATTTACTTTGCATCAAAGGACTGCTGGTTAGTATAGTTTTGTTATCCACTTACTTTTAAAGCTACTACAAGAGCAATTGGAATGATTACTAATGAGGCGATAATTCTCTTTTTCACTTGGTCCCCTCTTTGCTGATGATAGATTTTAAGTTAGATCCACTTTATCGACCTTTCGATAAGATAAATAGCCAATTAAAAATCCTAATCCACACAATAGAATTGGCACAGCCATAATTTGATATAGACTAGATGATGTCGCTCCATCAGAAACAGATGCATTAATGATAAATCCAATAATTACAGCTGATGTAATGGTAGAAGCATTAGATTTTTTTCGCATACCAAAGTACAAAGGTATTAAGCTTACGCCAGCAGTCATAAAAGCACTCATAAAAGTAGATGGTATTGTTGCAATCATCTCTTGTATATCCGCTGGTTGCTGAAATAAACTCATCATCGGATTCAGAAAATAAATCAGTATATTAATCATGAAGGTAGCACTAACAATACTGACAAAGCAGAAACCAAAAACGAGAGACAGCTTGGCAAGTATAATTTTTTTTCTTTTTAATGGGTACGTAAACAATAACTGAACAGTTTTATTTTTATATTCATCTATCACCAAGCGGGATAGGATTACACTTGAAAAAATAATAAATACAATACGAATTAGAATATTTGTTAAGGACGTAATTTCCGTATAGTTTAAAAACGCCCATTCTCCTTCTCCCCCTATAGCCATCAGAGCAACGGCTACAAAAATGCTGATAATACAAATCAATAAGCCCTTTATATAACCGGACATACGATTCTTTTTCCATTCAAGTTTTAGTAATTTAAGCATGTGGATGACCTCCATTAATTAATTGTAAGAAATACTCTTCTAAATGTTGTTGTTGCTTTTCAAGACCATTGACAACTATACCACTGAGAATAAGCTCTTTATTAATTTGAGATTGCGAAATATTTTGCTCAAAAACCCGAATACAATGCTCATTGACCACTTCGTAATTTCGAATACCAAGCTTATTCTCAAGAACTTTAATTGCTCCCCTGAAATCATCTATTCGGATTTCTAAATAAGCCATTGTTTCTTTACGAATATTCTCCATTTTAACCTCCTTTAATAATTTTCCATCATGGAGGATACCAATTGTGTCTGCTATCGATTCAATTTCTGACACGATATGACTGGAAATTAAAATGGTGATACCATACTTTTCTTTTAGTTGTATTAAAAGTTCTCGTATATCTTTAATACCAATTGGATCAAGACCATTGATGGGTTCATCTAAAATAAGAATTTCAGGTTTTGTCACTATAGCTCGTGCAATTCCTAATCTTTGCTTCATTCCCAATGAAAATTCATGTATCTTTTTATTTTCCACACTATTCAGACCGACGATTCTCAGCACTTCCTTTACAGCCCCCTTGTCATTAACGCCACTATATTCGCAGTGAAGCTCTAAGTTTTCCTTAGCTGTCAGTCTTTCATAGAATTCTGGGTACTCAATAATGCTCCCTATTTTCTTCAAGTATTGATAAGAGGTTGTAGAGATTGGTGTATTAAAAATCTTTATTGCTCCTGAGGTTGGCTTTACCAGGTTTAAAATCATTTTCATAACCGTTGTTTTCCCAGCACCATTTGGACCTAAAAAACCATAAATCTCTCCTTTTTTAATGTTCATATTGACATTCGAGATAGTTTCCGCTCCCTTATAGCTCTTGCATAATTGATGTATTTGAATAATGGTTTCCATTTTACTTTCTCCTTACTGTTTTAAAATTCATTACACTAAGCTTAATAAGCGAAAGTAAAATCAAAGTAAAATCAACGGAAAATAACAGTAATTTTTTTATTTGAGGGAGGCTATACAACTCAGAAGCTGTTATGATGAAATTGAAATGAGGGATACAAATGGAAGGTGTAAAAATCTTAACAGTAGATGATGAAATCGGCATTTTAAAACTTTTAGACATTACGCTAAGGAAAGAAAATTTTACTAATATTGATTCGGCCTCTAATGGAAAAGATACGCTACAGCTTATCAAGGACAATCATTACGATATTATTTTGCTGGATATCATGCTGCCAGATATCAGTGGCTTTGAGCTTTGCACTGCCATTCGTAATCATACAAATACCCCTATTATTTTTGTTAGTGCACGCTCCACAGATTTTGATAAATTAACAGGGCTAGGATTAGGCGGGGATGATTATATAACAAAACCCTTTAATCCTTTAGAAGTGGTTGCTCGAATAAAGGCCATCCTTAGACGTCAAAAAATGTATGAAAATACACAGCAACAATTTGAGGCAAAATTTGATTTTGGTTATTTTACGCTCAACCCTGAAACTGCCACACTCATTGTTAATAAGCTGCCTGTAGAATGCACCGCTAAGGAGCTTGAGCTACTACAATTCTTTTGTAAAAATCCAAATCGGATTTTTACAACCTCTCAGCTTTATGAACTTGTCTGGGGTAATGATGTCTATGGGGAGGAAAAGACTGTAACCATCCATATTTCAAAGCTACGGAAAAAGCTTGGAGATGATACACGAAAACCACGAATAATTGTGAATTTAAGGGGAATAGGCTATAAATTTATTCCTCCAAAAGAGGAATTCCTATGCGAATAAATACGCGTTTTACCATACATCTTGCGTTGGGTATTATGCTGTGGATGCTTGTAACTGGGATCTGTATTCTCATAGGCATCGAAGGGATCATACCACTCTTTAAGGAAAACGCTAGTGAGGAGTATGAGAATTTATGGGTACTATGGATCTTTGGATTTAGTACTGTTGCCTGTATAGCAGTATTTGGATGGTATTTCGGGGGTCCTCTTGGTTTTATAATGTCTTGGATCCATCAGCTATCACAGGAAAACTATACACAACCTGTTGGACTATCTAAAATCTATACACGCAAAGGAAAGCTCCGCATGCGTTATATGCTCTACCAAGAGGTACTTCAACATCTACAATCCTTATCAGGCAAATTAAAAGCTGCTGAAACAGAACGTGAAAAGGTTGAACAAGCAAAACAAGAATGGATTGCTGGTATATCACACGATCTAAAAACGCCATTAACCTATATTACAGGCTACTCTACCCTTTTATTAAACGATCAATACGATTGGACCAAGGAGGAAGCTCGTTCCTTTATTCAAGAGATTGCTGATAAAGGCAAGCATATGGAGGAACTTATTCAAGATTTAAGTCTCGTCATTCAGTTTAATAATACAGACGGTCAATTACCCTTGCATAAAACCAATCAGGATATTGTGGATTTTACAAAAAGAATCGTTGCCAATATAAGCAACAATCCACAGGCCAATGACTATATATTGCATTTTAAAACTGATACATCTGTTATAAATATTGACTTTGATTCGAAATTCATGCAACGCATATTACAAAACATTCTTATGAATTCCATTATCCACAATCCCCCTAGCACAAATATTTATACACATATTTTTGATCACCCTAAGTATGTGGATATTCACATTGTGGATAACGGTGTAGGTATGCCTCCGCACATGGTCGAAAATATATTTCAACAATATTATCGTGGAACGACTACTGAATTCTCCTCTGAAGGCACTGGACTGGGTATGGCAATTGTTCATAAGCTTGTACAAGCTCATAAGGGAACCATTTCTATAGAAAGCCAGCCTTCCGAAGGAACAACCTTTCAAATTACCTTACCTAAAAAATAAGAATCCCACCTCTTGGCTGCAAAAAGTTGAAGAGGTGGGCGTATATTACTTTGGATAAGATTAATAGTTATTTAGCAAACGAATATACACTAAGTAAAAGATTTATCATGAAGCTCCTCTCTTATTTCCAAAATAATTAGTTCCGATAACACCAATAACAATGCTGACTCCACCAATTAAATGGTACAGATGAAAAGCTTCCTTTAAAAAAATAACGCCCGCAAGTATGGTAATGAATGTAGCTAAATTACTAAAAACACTCATTTTAGAGGCTTCCAATATTGATAAGGAATAATTAGATAAATAGGAAGTCACAAGTGAAGATAAAATACCTAAATAAACAATGGCAATAACAAAATCGCCATACAGAAAGGGCTTAAAAAATTGAGGAAGTGTTTGATTCATTACATGATTTCCTATTGCTATCCCATTGAAAATAACAAATCCACAAAATGTCATCATATAAGTTAGTGATATTAAAGAATATTGCCTTGTAAGCTTTCTTGCAAAAATATTATAAAATGATACTGCCAATGCTGAAAGTAAAATTAATCCGCTACCTATTAAATTGCCTGTGTTTGCACCCCCATTACTCATACTAAGCATAAAAATCACGCCCGCCACGGAAAGACCAACGAAGAAAAGCTGCAGATGTGATGACTTTTCCTTTAAAAGCACACTTGCAAGAATTAATGTAAAAACAGGAATCGCTGCTTGAATAATGCCCGCCTCTGTGGAAGATATTTGAGCAAGTCCGAGTACTTGAAAAGTAAAAAATGCAAGTGGATACAATAAAGCTAGCGGTAAAATCCTCATTATATCCTGCTTACCTATTTTGACACGTTTTTTTGTACAGATCATAAAAATCAAAATGCTGGTAAAGGCAATGGAAAAACGATGTGCCAATGTATCTATTGGACTTGCTACTGTTAAAGCTACTTTTACAAACATAAATGACAATCCAATAATAAGTGCATAGCCGATAGCCGCTAAATAGGCTTTTCTTTGTGCTGTCATAGCAATTACTCCTTTTTTTCAAATGTAGGTTAAACAGAAACTTATTTCAGAGTATTTCTCTCTACTAATGGTTCTGACTAACGTAAAGCAATCGTAATAAAAAATCAAAGCTTACACGATATAAAAAATACCCATCTGTACCGATACAGATGAGTAGGAGGTAGTTTATGCTTAAATATGAAATTATCTATTCCAAACTATTGAATCAAATACAGCTGGGGGCTCTACAGGCTGGTGCAAAGCTTCCTTCTATTCGTCAGTTATCTCAGGAATTTTCCTGTAGCAAGAGCACTATTTTGACAGCACTAAGAAAACTAGAAAATCAGCATTTCATTTATGCTCAACCAAAAAGTGGATACTACGTCGTGGATCACCAACTCCCTTCTACTCCAAGTACAAGCAATGTAATAGATTTTGCAACATCATCGCCTAGCTGGCATGCTTTCCCGTATAAAGATTTCCAGCATTGTATCAATAAAGCTATAGATACCTACCAGGCGGACTTATTTCGCTATGGTACACCGAAGGGCTTACCTTCGTTAATTAGAGAAGCTCAAAAATTGTTAGAAACGTATCAAGTATTTACAAAACAGGAGAATATCTTTATCACATCTGGTGTTCAGCAATCTCTTTTCTTGCTAAGTGTTATGCCATTTCCTACTAATCGCACAACCATTCTAGTTGAACAGCCTAGCTACCATTTATATATGGATTATTTTAAAACATATCAAGTACCCGTCGTTGGTATTAAAAGGACTTCTAAAGGAATAGACCTGCAGGAATTAGAAACTATTTTTAGTAAACAGGATATTAAGTTCTTTTATACAATGCCAAGACTACACAATCCTTTAGGTACCTCCTTTTGTAAGAAGGAAAAGGACGATATTCGTAGACTCGCCTATAAATACAGCGTTTATATTGTCGAGGATGACTATTTGGCAGACTTCGACCTCAACACAAAATCTGATCCATTATTCACAGATGATATGGAGCAGCATGTAATTTATTTAAAAAGTTTTTCCAAAATCATGTTTCCAGGCTTACGAATTGGTCTTGCTGTTTTACCAAATGCACTTATTGATAGTTTTCAGCGTCATAAAAATACGGCTGATATCGATAGTTCTATGATTTCACAGGCTGCTTTAGAGCTATATCTAAAAAGTGGAATGTTTGAACGGTACCAAAAGGTGGTTAGCGAGGCTTATACACAACGTGCCAATATACTTCAACAATCTATCGCCAAATATTTACCTGATTTTCAAGCATCCACAGAGATTTGCATGCATAGCCATATCGTATTCCCAAGGGAAATCAATACCAATAGGCTTATTCAGCATTTAAAGCTAAAAAAAATCTATCTAGACACCATTGATCGCAATTATTTATATGGATTTTACCCCGAGCGTATTTTAAAGCTCAATGTTTCCAATGTTGAGGACTCTAAAATTGAAAAGGGGATTCACGAAATAGCTCATGCCCTCAGCCATCCGCAAAATCACTTTTAATATGCAGCGAATCATTCATGAAAATTCATAACGGGGCATATATATAGACATCATAAATTGGTCTATAAGGAGGATTCCATGCAATCTGAAAAAATGCGACTTAGGACGATTCAACACCTTGCTTATGAAATCATGGATGAGATGAACAAGGGCAAGGAGCTTACACAGTTGGAGATCTTAATCCCTATTATTGATAATTTATCACGAGCAATAGGGGATTTAACAGATTCATATGGAAAATATTCATTAGATTATGTAGAGGAAAAGGTGAAAAATGCACATGCACTTTTATTTCAAAAGGAAAAGGTAGATGTCTAATCAATTATGCCTCGGCATAATTGCGTCCGGAATCGGCTTTGTGCTTACACAAAGAACTCCTTTTCGATTCCGTGACATCCGCCCTTCTTTCAGCGGGTGTTTGAATACCCTCTGAAAAGTAGCTTAAATTCGCATTCATCTCACCACCTATATAGGCTGGAGACTTCTGCTGAAAGAAGTTAAAAAGCTAATTGGATAAAATGAGGAGAAAAGGGTAACCATATGCTTGATTACCCTTTTAACCATTCAATTAATGCGTTTCAGGTTCAAATGTTTTACAATCTGTTTCTTCGCTATTCGAAGCTTGTTGTCCCTTCTGGCTGACAACGTAAATTTTTTCTGCTGTACATTTATTACCAGAGTCCCAAAATGTGCAGTTATTGACCTCACAAAGAATTTCTTGTGCCATCGTCTCACACCTCCTCTTTGTTATCTTTAACAAATTAGAGATAAACAATACGCTGTTATGCCTATTTGCAGGTAGCTAACTTATATTATTCAATAATTTTTGTTGGTGTTGCTTCTTGTACAATGATTATGCCATCATATGCATCAGCTGGTGTCATTTTTATTGTATAGAGCATTTGGGTAAGCTTGTACCAAGGGCGGAAGTCATCCCCTATATTGCCCATTCTTTGGGCTTCAGAGAGGATATTTGCAAGCTCATTCGATTTTTTAGCATGTTCAAAATCTACATAGAAAATGTTGTCTTGAATATCACTAAAAGCATCCACTAAAGCATTATGATGCTCAATTGTGTAATTTTTCCTTTCTCCAGATCCAGCATTTTGTGCCTGAAAGGTATTTTTTACAAAATCAGTCCCAATAGCAAAATAATCGTCCTGATACATTTCCTTTAAATATTGTCCCATTGATTTATAGCCTGCTGCATTTGCAGAAGTTTTCTCTATATGCCCATTATGAGCAGACATTAGTACTTTACTATGGCCCTGAGCCGCTTCAAAATCAACAATCCACTGTAAGTTTTCAGCTAAATATTTATCGCGAAGATTCATATAATCACTGTCATTTAAAAGTAATTGCGTTCGCTGCTTCATAATTTGTGCATATTGTGCAGCAAATATATACGCTTCTTTGGATGATGTTTTAATATAAGCATCTTTATTACTTTGCAAATCCTTGATGATGGCGTCTATATTTTCATCAAGCTCTTTTAGCTGACTATTTGTTAAATCTCTCATAGTCTTGTTTGTCACATCTTCAAGCTGTGCCTTATATTCAGCCGCCTCTTCACTATTAACGATGTCATAATAATCTAGCAGCCCTTTTTTGCTATAATCATAGCGCTGCATATCATTACCATAAAAATAGACTTTATCGTTCTCTTCGGCTGTCATATTATAATCGTGCATCCATTGCACTAACTCAATCATTTGATCGGTTTTATAAATACCATAATCAAGAGCTTTAACAGCTTCCTCAGCAGTACCAGCACCAGTTAAAATAAATTGATTAATTTGCTGAGCTCCTCCAAAATCGCCTTCTAAAACAAAGACACGAACATCTTCATTTTTAACCAGAGCCTGAAATAAATCTTTCTTTAATGATTGAAATTCAACATTCCCATGAGTCGCTTCTCCGAATCCAATTATTTTCACATCATTCGGAATATCTATATCTTCTATAGCAGAAGTATATGTGGAAGCATCTTTAATAGCTTCTCCCTTGCCACAGCCCGTTAATGCTAGCAAAAGAAAAAGTACTGAAATAAATAAAAAACTTCTTTTAACAATTATCATTTATAAAAATCTCCCTTAATTTATAGAAAGTTTATACAGCTTTTCGCTGAAAATATAAATAGCCTCCAAGGAAAAACAGTAAGAACCCTCCGCCTACAACCGTTATTAATTGCTCCCAAGGCACAAAGAATATATCGTCTGTATTACCGCCTACATACATCATAGCGAATGGCTGTGCCCATGGATAATAAGGTCCAATAGTCTTAGAATTAATGGCTAATATAGAAGGTAATGTGAAAATAACATTAACTGCAAAGGGTGCCGCAAAGCTCTTAAACATAATGGACATCCATAATTGCAGTGCTACTAAAGGAAGTGTTGCTACCCATCCACCAATAATGCTTTTCCATACAATCTCCATTGGAAAAGGGTCCACATAGCCTTTTATCATACCTACTGCAAGCATTGAACATAAATATAATAATTGCATGGCCATCACCAAAAGCATTACTAAAACATATTTAGCGACAAATACTTTCCCTCGTGTCACTGGTAATGCTAAAAGCTGTTTCCAGCCACCAGATTGATGTTCATACCTACAAATAATGCCTGTAAAAACCCCTGTAATTAACGGCAAAAATAATAATGCATACGTTAAATTCATTGAGAATAAGGGAATGTACCAATTATTTATAGGTAGACCTTCCATATTCGATTCTAAATTCGATGTTAATCCGATAAAAAGTCCTATTAAGGGCCCAGCTAATATAATTGGTACCATCTTTGACTTTCGTAGTTTAAACCATTCAGCGCTCACTATTGACCACATTTACTTAACATCCCTTCTAGCAAAATCTAGCATTCCTACTATATACAGCAAAACACCTATGCCTATTCCAAGCATGACATTCATAAGGGGCTCATCCCATTCATTCATTAAAGATGGCCATTTCCAAATCATCCAATCAGGTAATACATATGCAGAATAGGTAAACATCACGCCAAAGATACCGATTGTGATAGGAATCCCCTGATTATGGAAAACACTTGCAACCCAAAGCTGAAGTGCTAAGATTGGCAATGCAGCAAAATAAGGATAAAATCCATATTTCATAATCTCTGAATATGGAATGCTATCGCCTAGGTCTAAAAACACCCCATAGGCTAGTGTCAATAACGATAAAAGTGTGGAAGACAGCAACAATAATATGGCTAGCACAGAAAATTTAGATAAATACACCGTAAATTTAGAGACTGGCAGTGCGATTAATTGCTTCCACGCATTCGTTTCATTTTCAATGCTTGCCATAAATGAAGTTAAAATAGCTATACCCAGTACAATTGCAAGTGGAGTAAATGAATGGATATTTAATAAATAATAGCCCCAATCATCCTCACTTTGCTCTAACAAATAGTCCTTTCTTACACCGTAATTCACCATTTGTAGGGCAACAACACCTATTGGGCCTAGTGCCGTCAAAAACCATAATCCTTTGCGTTTAATTTTCAAAAAATCAGAAGTTAATAGTTTCCCCATCATATCAATTGCTCTCCTGTTGTCATTTGTAGGAATATATCCTCTAATGAACGTTTTTCTTCCTCTACTCGATAAATCAAAATTCCTTCTTGTACGAGAATTTGTACAATATGCGCTACCTTTTCATCTGAGCATTCATCTAACGAAATAAGCCCTTCCTTATGTTCTGCCTTTATGCCATGAGCTACTAAAGAACGCCAGCCCTTTTCAGCATCACTCACCTTAATAAATATCTTTGGCTGAGCAGATTTACGCATTGCTTCAATGGAATCTTGAAAGATCATTTTCCCCTTTGATACGATACCTACTTGTGTTGCCATCTGATCAATTTCTGATAATAGATGACTTGAAATAATAATTGTCATTCCATATTCAGCAGGAAGTCGCTTTATTAGATTCCGAATTTCGATAATACCAGATGGATCAAGACCATTCGTTGGCTCATCTAAAATTAATAATTCGGGATTATGTAACAGCGAAGCGGCAATCCCTAGCCTTTGCTTCATACCTAGCGAAAAGCCCTTTACCTTTTTATTAGCTGCATCCTTTAACCGAACGATTGCTAACACTTCATCAATGCGTGACTTTGGCACACCTAGAATCTTTCTTAATGCCTCTAAATTTTCATAGGCTGTTAAATGGGGATAATAGGAGGGGTTCTCTACTAATGAACCAACCTTTTCCAAAATATTGATTCGATCCTTCGTTACATCCTTTTGAAAAATTTTAATTGTCCCTGAAGATGGCTTCATCAGCCCAAGAAGCATACGTATAGTTGTCGTTTTGCCCGCTCCATTAGGACCTAAAAATCCATATATTTCTCCTTTACGAATTTTTAAATTTATATTTGAGACAGCCTGCTCTTTTCCAAAACTTTTTGATAAATTTTCTGTTTGTACGATATATTCCATTGTCCTCACCTCTGTAAATATCATAAATTTCGAAGTTTAAAAGGAGGTATGGGGCAAGTTTAAATTTTGTTTAAAAATAAAAAAATCTGTAGACCATCAAGCTGAAGTCTCACAGATTTTTTTCTATTTTACTTTATAGTGTTTAATCTTGATTTCTGTACCAGATTCACTTGAGCATATATCCCAATCTAAGGACATGCCTTTTACCATAATATCAACGATAGATAGACCAATACCTGCTCCTTTCGCATTTGATTCATTTTTCATGCCGTTTCCGCAATCCCTTATGATAAATGCATCATAGTGCTCAGTTGACTCTGTTTTAACGCCAATATATTTTCCGCTGTTAGCATGGCGTAAAACATTTTGAAATAAATTATCAAAAATACGCCCAAGCCAAATTGGATCAACTTGCCATTCGTTGTTCTCAAAAGAATGCAGCTCAATATCAATGTTAAAGCCTTCCTTCTCAAAGACGGTATACCACGTAGACATTTGCTCACGTACAAATCGCAAGACATTGATTTCCTTTGCTTCATATTTATATTTACTTGCCATCAACAATGTATAAGACATTAAATTTTCTATTAAAGCATCGATGCTTATGATTGATGTTTCCATTGCCTTAATAGCCTGCTGTCCTTCTTCGGTGAGTTCTTCTTTACTAATCGAATAGGATTGCGCTCTAATTTTTGTTAAAGGGGTACGCAGGTCATGCGAAAGATTAGCAATCAATTCTCGTCGTAGCTGCTCCTCCTTCAGCTCACGATTTTTGCTGTCCCTAAGTTCACAGACCATTTTGTTAAAGCTTTGCTGGAGCTGACCGATTTCGTCCATCTTTTTTACATCTATCTCAACAGGTAATCCATCAACATCACGAATCTCCATCGCTTCCTGTAGATGTAATAGTCGCTTTCTAATACCTTTGAAAAATAAAAAGGAGACTACAATGAAAAATAAAATAATGGCAATAACACCGAAAAATAAAAAAGTTCCATATGTTTCATAAATATGTTTAAGTGGTGGAGTGAATACATCTCTAGGAATCTCAATGACGATAAATCCATTTGATTCATCCCCACCTAAAAAGGTAATAATGGTGAATGGATCCCCTCCATACCGCTCTTTAATGAACTTTGTAGTAAAAGCAGGTGTCCATTTTGATGGTAGTTGTTCCATTACATTTAATGTGGTGAGCAATGTACCATCTTGTCCTACCCAAAACATCGATGCTTTAGGATATCGCTCCTGCCATTTTTCAAAGTGTTGAGAAACTACTTCATCTGTAAAGTTTTTAATATTTTTAGCTTCAGCATGCCATTTTTCCTCCACTTCGCTTGTAATTTCAGCTTCAGTTACTATATCCCCATGTTCTTTTTTAGCAATCTCTAGCACAAATATAGCCAAGGTGAAATAAGCTATTTGAACAATAGAAATGGCTAGAAAAATAATCAGCATATACTTCGCTAATAGGGATCGTAAAAATTTAAACGGACGGAAAATTTTCATAGCTTCACCCTATAGCCAATGCCTCTAATCGTTTCAATAATTGCTGGCTTAGCTGGATTTATTTCTATTTTTTCTCTTAAATAGCGTATATGTACCATTAACGTTTTATCGCCCTCTATATAGCTTTCACCCCACACACCTTCATAGAGCTGCTCCTTTGTTAGAATTTGATTTAAATGGCGAATAAAATATTGAAATAAATAGAATTGCTTGCCTGTTAATTGAATCTCCTCATCTGTCTCTGTATGCATAATTCTCATTTCTTTTGTAAAAATCTTAAGATGCTGAAGCTCTAGTACATCATCATTCTTTTGATATCTTCTTAACAATACTTCCACACGTGCAACAAGCTCATCAGGATGAAATGGCTTTGTTAAATAATCGTCAGCAAAGTTCAGCCCCTCTAATTTATCCTCAACGGCAGTACGCGCAGAAAGCATTAAAATGGGTATTTCCTTATTTTCTCGCTTAATTCTTTTACCAATTGAAAAGCCATCTAACCCTGGTAGCATTACATCCAATATCGCGATATCCTTATATGCTATATGCTTGTCAACCTCTTCACCTGATTCCAGCCACGTTACCTCGTAGCCTCTCTCCATTAAATCCTTCGTGACCCATTGACCAATCTCTTTTTCATCTTCTATGTACAGTATACGAAACAAGGCTCATCCTCCATATCTTTTAGAAAAGTTATTATAAAGAAACATATTTTGCATTATACATTTATCCTTAAATTAAAGACAATCAATAACTAAAAATCAGAAGTACATATAACACTCTCAACATCTATAAAAACTTACCGGAAATCATAACAAAAGATAGCAACCTAGCTATTCTAGTTTGCTACCTCTACATTAAATCATTATTGAATAATCAGCATATCATTTTCGTCAAACTGCCACATGTCCCCATAGGCCACTTCCCAGTAGTAGCCATTTGGGTCTTGGAAATAGCCGCTATAGCCACCCCAAAATACTGTTTCTGGCTCTTTCACAATCTTAGCTCCAGCTTTTTTAGCTAATTCAAATACCCGATCAACTTCTTCTTTTGATTTGCCATTATAAGCAAGAGTAATGCCTCCAAAGCCATGGCCAATTTCTGGTGGATTAGCTTCATTAATATCTTTGACCAAACGTTCAATTGGAAATAGTGATATTTTTGTTCCCCCATTATTAAAGAACATAACATCAGGGGCAGTTTCCTCTCCATACACCACAACCTCAAAGCCAAGCCCTTCTCGGTAAAAGTTTAGTGACTCCACCATATCCTTAACACCCAATGTGATTAAATTTAAACGATTCATTTTCCAATCCCCTTTATAAAGTATTATTACTTAAATTCTCCTTTAAGCCAAAAATTCCTTTTGCGGTGGGTTATATCGAATAATTCATTTACTTCGGTTAAAATACTTTATCATTTAAAAAAATTATCAATTTGGTCAATGCATTTATTTAACCTATTAAAGTGAAAAATTTATTGAGAAACCCTTTTTCAAAAACCTTTGCTTAAAAAGAGAAGGCTATTAATAAAAAGTTATTATCATTACTTTAAACCTTTGATAAGGCGAGCTGAAGCATAACAAACTTCACCATTATCTAAAAATATAATTCTTTCCTTTGAATCAATATTTTTAATTTTGATTTTATTTACAATAAAAGATTTGTGACAACGATAAAAATCTTCATGTAAATCTTCATAATCCTTCAATCGACCGTAAAATTCTAAATGCTCATTTTCTAAATGTAAAATAATTTTATGAGAGCCTGTGCAAGCTTCAAAAAAATAAACACTTTGAAAATCAATATTATGAGTACGTCCTGTAGTTTTGATTTGAAATTTTTTAACGTTATCTTGTTCCCCTATTTTTAAATAACGGCGATGCGCTTCTTTCAAAGTCGATAATAATTTATCTTTTAAAGTATCTGGATTATCTTTAATTATAAAATCTAACGCAGCTAATTTGTAAATAAATGTAAGATAACTCATTTCTGCATGTGTTGTAATATACACTAGACTGGCAATAGGGTCTTTTTCTCGAATTTTACTACCTAATGCGATGCCTGTAATTTTATGATTTAGATCAATATCAAAAAAATAGCAATCAGCTTTACCATCTTCTACAAATGATAGAACATCATCAGGGTTTGTAGTGGCAAGCACAATTTTCATCCCATTTTCTTCTATCATAGCGTAGTTTTCTATTGCTTCTTTTACTTTTTCTAGTTGAACTATATCATCTTCACAAATAACAATATCCATCCTTATCTACTCCTTTTGAAACTCAACTTCTTGAATAAAATAAGGAGAATTAATTTTCGTGTTCAAATTAACGTTATGTAAATTATTTATCATTTGACGCAAATTAGCTAAGCCTAGACCACGATTTTCTCCTTTTGTTGAAAAGCCTTCTTGATAAATTTCATGTACCTTTATAGCTATTTGCTTATCAAATGTGTTATTCACAACTAATAAAATAACCTCATCCATATGGATAAACGCCATGCGTACTTCGCCATTTTCAACCCCTCGTGCAGCTTCAATTGCATTATCTAGTAGAATACCGACCATGCGATTTAAAATAATTGGATCTATCGAAATATCAGTAATTTCCTCAACAATTTCAATATAAAACGGTACTTGATGTGATTGGGCCTGTAATATTTTCGTTGTCACTAACCCTTTCAAACTGTTTATTTTTAAGTTATTTAGCATCATCATTGCTTGTTGATTTAGTTGCTCGTGATGATTCGCTTCTAAAATATGATCATAGAAGTATGTATGTAGACCCTCATAGTTTTTATTATCAATAAATGTTCGCAATGAGGATAAAATATTAATATAATCATGTTTAAATTTGCGCATACTCTGGTTAATTTGTTCAATTGATGTAACATAGGATTCGAAATTTTTCATTTCTTGTTCGCGTTGCTTCATTTTATATTGTTTAAATGCTAAATATAGAATGACAAAGATACTAATCATGAGCAATACAAAATAGATTAAGAACATCGCTAAATTATTTTGTACACTTTCATAGAAGTTATCATGGTCGATTGCCATGATATTGATGTACATAAAGATAAGCGTTACAATACTAAGAAATAGCAGGATATATGCAACATAGCTATTAAATACCCAGCGTTTAATCAAATGTTCCATAATTTTTTTATAACAGTAGGCGAAAAGTTTAATGAAAGTTATATAGATCGTAAAATAACTAATAAACATTATTAGCTCATTTGTAATTCCATTAAATAAATAAAATGTAATGATATTCGAAATGTTATCGCCAATTACTAAAATAAAAAATGCGATAAATACATGAATAGCATGCCCGAAATCTTTTGTTTTTCGATAAATGAACAGTAATAATATGGCTAAATAATATGAAATACCCAAAGGACCAATAAAGAAATACAATACAATAGTTGGTAAAAATAAAAACAAGACAATCGATATTAAGTTTTTTTTCGACCAATGCAAATCTAATACATACGTATAAAAATATAGCAATAATGGTAGTTGTATAATGGCCGTTAATGGAGAATCCATCGTAAATAATTCCATCGTTATCTCCTTTTAGCATTTTATTGCAAAACCATTATACAACATATTTATATTAGAAATTTCTTTATTTTCTATTACCTATTCAATTGAAGTAACTCTTTAAATGTTAAGCTATCTGATTTTAAAACACCCCTTGGATAGATTTTCGCTGCTATTGCTGCAAATAGAGCAATAAAAGTAATCATTACTAACAACGAAACAACAATTTCGATTGGTGTAATCGTGTTATATACAATTCGAATCAATACACTCATTGGTGCTGTAAATGGAATATAAGAAGTTATATTCGTCATCTTTCCTTCTGGAGAATCCATCACAAAGAGCATTTCTACTGCTAAACTTGCCATTAAAAAAATCATAATTGGCATCGTGGCACTTGCTAAATCATCTGGACGACTTACCATTGATCCGACAATCGCAAACAAAGTGGCATAAATAAAATAGCCAATGATAAAGAAAATAAGAATGTACGCTGCTGTTTCCCATGTAATTGTCTCCATTACAGTTTGGACAAATGAGTCTTCAGGAATGTCAAAAACCCCTATGTTTGCCCATAATAGTAGGGCTCCCATAAAAATAAATAGTTGTGTTAAACTTGCTAAGCCAATACCTAAAATTTTCCCGTACATCATAGGTACTGGGGCTACTTTTGTAATCATGACTTCCATAACACGGGAAGATTTTTCAGATGAAATCGCTGTTGCAACATTATTGCCGTATATTGAAATAGCCAAGAACATAATAGTTATTAATCCATATATAATGAGCAACGCATTTGGTTTTGTTTCATATAATGATTGAATACTGCTTTGTAGTGGGGTCTTCAATGCTTGAAGGACAGCCATGTCAATTGTTTGTCTAGCAACAATTAACTCTACTTTCTTTTGTTCAATATAGGATTCTAACGTGAGTAACACTTCATTGTTTACTTTTGGCATATAGATATTTAAGTGCATCATATTTGTTTGATCTTCTAATACAAAGAATCCCGTTAATGCATCTGCTTTCATCTCTTCTTTTAGATCTTCTATATTCGCATCGTCTACAATTTTCCAGCTTCCAGCTAATCCTGTTAACTCTTGTTCAGACAATTCGAGAGCTGTATGATTAATGATTTTAAATGTCTCATCCGGATTGTTCTTATTGAACATATGAATGATTGCTGGTGAAGCAAAGAGCAATAAACTCAATGCGACTAGGCCAACCGTAATATATAAGTATGCTTTTGTTTTAACCGCCTCTTTAAAAACGGTGTTAAACACAATGCTAAAGTTTCGCAATTCCGTCTCCCCCTGTCCGTTCAATAAAGATTTCATGTAAACTTGGCTCTTTTAATGAAACTCCTTGCAAGTCAAATTTCTCACCAAATTCCTTAATAATTTGATATATTTTCATATTTCGCGGAATACGTAATTTATAACGATTGTTTTCTTGCGTAAACTTATATTGTTTAAGCGTTAAGTAATCTTTTATGTTAGATGCTACTGTCTCTAATTCTAGGTAACGATAATCATACGATTTTTTCACATTTACTAACTGATCTGAAACAATTAAATTCCCGTCTTTTAAAATACAAATTTGATTACAAAACGATTCAACCTGTTCCATCTGGTGACTACAAAAGATAATCGTTTTCTTTTGAGCAATTAATTCTTTTACCACATTTTTTAACATATCCGCATTGACAGGGTCTAATCCACTGAAAGGTTCATCTAATATGATAAACTCTGGATCATGTATAATAGCTGTAATTAATTGTACTTTTTGCTGATTCCCTTTAGATAATTGTTCGGTACGCTTTTTCGCTGCATAAGAGATTTCAAGCTTTTCTAACCATTTTATGGCCTCTCTTTTAGCCTCTTTTTTATTCATTCCTTCCAACATGCCAAAATAAATAATTTGATCTAAAACATTCATTTTGGCATAAAGGCCACGTTCCTCTGGTAAATAGCCTATTTTTAAATTCTTCTTAGAGAATGGTTTGCCTTTCCATAATATTTGTCCACTATCTTTTGGAATTAAATCTAACATCATTCGAATAGTAGTTGTTTTTCCAGCACCATTTCTTCCTAGCATTCCTAGAATCTGTCCTTCCTCTAATCGAATTGAGATATTGTTCACTGCTTTTTTACTACCAAAACTTTTATTTAAATTTTCAATTTTAAATGTCATAAAGCAACACTCCTATTTAACCATTTTTATAACAAAAATAACAACGATACCAATAAGTAAGCCCGCTAATAGACTTGCCATTTTTTTCATTTTATTTCTCCTCCTTAAATTGCTTTTAAAGATTCGTAAGCAGTTACTTTGCTTGTACCTTCATATAAAAACATTTGCTAGTAGCCCCTCATGTGTTTTCAATTTGTAATTATTTTCTGTTCAAAAGCCTTAACAATCGATTCTATATAATTTGGTACTTTAAAATACGTATTTATTCGATATAGTGACCGATCAATTTCTTCTACCGTTAGTCCATGGGTACGTTGGATAAATTCAAATGAGTGGCCTACTGCTAATTCTTTTAGAATTTTTTTATCCACCTCTTTTAAAGAGATATTTGGTGAAAAAGGTACATTACTATTAAAGGATTCTAGCAAGATTAAAAATTCGTCTAGACTTGTATTTTTAGTAACACTAGTCCAACGTTCTTCACCTTTTAAATGATGGTAGACCTCGCCCATCCTTGAATCTACAAGTAACATGATGTCTATTTCCGGACTCTCTAGTTTTTTCAAGCTCTCAATCATCATTGTGAAATGTTGATTTGTTGCTTCGATTACCACTATATCGAAGGGTTGTTCTTTAATTTTTTTCATCACTATTTGATTAAAAATAGGCGCTTGAATTTGATAAGTATCTACCTGCCAAGCTAGACGTCTATCGAGAATAGCTACTTGTAATGCTTCATTAAATAAAGTCGACATTGATACAATTAATACTTTCAAAATATCCTCCTTTCAACTGTAAATTACTCACCTTCACTATACTTTTGTTTTTCTTTTTATTGTTTAAATGCTCCCCAAAGCTAATAAAGTACACATTACTGTTGTTTTTGGGAGCAAAAAAATACGTTTACTCATGCATGAACGTATTTTCTCTCGTCTAAAGCATCACAAAATCCAGATTATAATCAATGTCTAGTTGAATAGCATGCAATCAAAGTTAGCAAAGGATAACTTGTACTGACCTAAATAGGAAAAAAACATGATGCTCGTTTGATTGGGAGTTTTCCCTTTTTAAGATCGAAATTAAGATCGTAAAGAAGATTTCAACGACTTTAACAAAATAATTTTTTCACCCCAACCATTGTCAACTCACAAAAGTAACCTCTACGTTTCTATGACACGAAAAAGTGCGTACTTTTTTTTGCCTAATCGGGACATCATAATGAAATAGCAAGCAAGTCATTAAACAATTGGAGGAATTAAAATGATTAATCATTTACAAGATACAATTACATTAAATAACGGCCTACAAATGCCTGGTATAGGTTTAGGTGTTTTTCTAGTACCGAATGATGCTACTACTGAGATGGTTAAAGACGCTATTGAGGTTGGCTATCGAAGCATCGATACTGCTGCTATTTATGGCAATGAAGAGGGTGTAGGGGAAGGCATTAAACAAGCGCTAGCTTCTACTGGTTTACGTCGTGAAGATCTGTTTATTACATCAAAAGTATGGAATGACGGATTAAGCTATGATGAAACAATTGCTGCCTATGAAGAGAGCTTACAAAAGTTAGGTTTAGATTATTTAGATCTTTACCTTATTCATTGGCCAGGTAAAGATAAATTCGTTGAATCTTGGAAGGCTCTTGAAGACCTTTATGAACAAGGCAAGATCAAAGCAATTGGTGTATGTAACTTCACTGTTGCACATTTAGAAAAATTATTATCATTTGCTCGTATTAAACCTGTTGTGAATCAAGTGGAATTCCACCCTCGTTTACAGCAAGTGGAGCTTCGTTCATTCTGTGACAAACACCAAATTCAACTTGAAGCATGGGCACCTTTAATGCAGGGTGGACTTCTAGAAGATGAAACTATTTCAAAAATAGCAACAAAATATGGAAAATCCAATTCTCAAGTTATTTTGCGCTGGGATGTACAAAATGGAGTGATTACGATTCCAAAATCAGTGCGCAGAGAACGCATGATGCAAAACGCTGATATCTTTGACTTTACTTTAACAGACGAAGAAATGGCTATCATCAATGCGATGAATCTTGAACAACGTGTTGGACCAAATCCAGATGAATACGACTTTGCTCTATAAGCATTAAAAAGGAAAAAGAGACTGTCTTATGTTTGACAGTCTCTTTCTTCCCTCATTACGATGTTTGCTGCATGGCGATATCTTCGTCATGTTGTTTTAAAATAACATCTTTGCCTTTATCCTGTAATACTTCAACATGTTTTTCGCCCCAAGTGCAAAGCATGTTCAAAATAGGTTCCATGCCCTGTCCATAGGGTGTTAATGAATATTCAACCTTTGGCGGCACTTGATTAAAGACCTTTCGATTGATTAATCCAGCTTGCTCTAACTCTCTTAATTGACTTGTAAGCATCTTTTGTGAAATTCCTGGAATCAATCGTCGAAACTCATTTGTTCGAATTTTACCATGGTGGTTTAAATGACAAAGAATAACTGGTTTCCATTTACCACCAATGACTTCAAGTGTAGCTTCAACACCAATATTATAAATTTTTTGCATTGTAACCTCCTGTAATATTCAAAAGTAACTAAAAGTACTCTACATAACTTTTAGGCATGTATGAATATTACTACACATAAATAAAAAAATCAAAGGAGATATTTCATAGTATGTCACATTCAAAAAAGCCAAGTGCTAAATTAACCTTACTGGCACTTGCCATCAGTGCATTTGGTATAGGGTCCACTGAATTTATTAGTGTCGGACTTTTACCATTAATTACAGATGACTTTGGTATATCTTTAAGCACAGCTGGCTTAACCGTTTCTATATACGCTCTCGGTGTAACTGTTGGGGCTCCATTATTAACAGCCTTAACATCTCGACTTAGTCGAAAAACTGTTTTATTGCTGGTTATGACTATTTTTATAGTTGGGAACTTAACCGCAGCTATAGCGCCTAATTTCTCAATTTTATTAATTGGACGTATTATTTCAGCATTAGCACATGGTGTGTTTATGTCCATCGCCTCTGTTATAGCAGCCGATGTAGTTGAACCAAATAAACGAGCAAGTGCTATTGCTTTTATGTTTACAGGTTTAACATTAGCTACGGTGACTGGTGTCCCACTTGGTACGTTTATTGGACAAGTAACAGACTGGCGTATGTCGTTCATCTTTATCGTCATTATTGGGATTATCGGTTTAATTAGTAATGCGTTGTTAGTACCTAGCCAATTATCAAAAGGTAATCCAATCTCTTTACGTGATATCGGCAAAGTATTAGGCAATATTCGCATGTTATTAATCCTTTTCATTACAGCAATTGGATATGGTGGTGCCTTTGTTGTGTACACATATGTTTCTCCAATTTTAGAGCAATATATGGGTTACTCACCACATGCTGTCGTCATTATATTAGTTGTCTATGGGATTTGTGTTGCCATTGGTAATACATTAGGCGGTCATTTCGCTAATCAGAATCCGCTTCGTTCAATCTTTATTATTTTTGTGGGACTTGCCTTAGCATTACTTGGCATTGGCTCCACTCTTGAATCGCCAATTATCGGATTAATCATGGTTCTAATAATGGGGCTATTTATGTTCATGAATGTCCCTGGATTGCAGCTTTATGCGGTCCTTCTTTCTGAAAAATATGTGCCATCAGCTATTTCAATGGCCTCAGCATTGAATATTTCTGCTTTTAATATTGGTATCTTTTTAGGATCATATATTGGCGGCTTTATTATTCGTCATCAATCGTTAGCTCATACACCCTTATACGGATTCCTAATGGTAATGCTTGCAGCGATTGTTACACTATTATGGTTAATTTTTGATAACAAAAAACAATAATCCTTGTACTTTATTTTGTATAAGAAAGAAGTAGAGAATGTGTATTGTTTGTTTAATAGATGTGCCCTATAATTTAGTAGAATTAATCGAGAATGATTATCATTCTAAATTACTAATACCTTTATTATAGGAGTGAATGGCAATGCATAAGATTCGACCATTTTCGTTAGCATTATTTTGTTTAATCGTGTTGACGTTTGTATTAGGAGCTTGTAATTCGAAGGAGAAAGCTGATGTTGCTAAAGAGAATCAATCAATAGTGGAAACACGGACTGTAGAAGATGAATTTGGGGAGGTAGAGATTCCCGCAAAGCCTCAGCGAGTAGCGGCCATATACATGGAGGATTATCTAACAGCCTTAGAGGTAAAGCCCGTTGTCCAATGGTATCACCCAGCTTGGGGGAAACAGGATTATCTAAAACTGGATGTACCAGAATTTGATATTACAGGAAGCATGGAGGCTTTATTGCAAGCCAAGCCAGATTTAATCATTGTAGATGGCGCGGCTGATAAAGCAAAATACGAGGAGTATTCTAAAATTGCACCTACCTATCGCTTAAAAGAGGAAATCCTTGCAGACCCACAGGCAATTGTTAAAACGATTGCTGATGTCTTAAACATTCCTGATAAAGCAGATGAGGTTGTTAAAAATTATCAGCAACGTATTACGACTTTAAAGGCAGAGTTAGATAAGTCAGTTGGGGATGAAACAGTGGCTGTTGTCCGTTTAAATGTAGCCGATAAAACACTAGCATTATTTGGCGTTAAAAATCGATATTCCGGTTATATTTACACTGAGGCAGGACTTACTCCTCATCCACTAGCCCGCGATATGACGGAATTTCATGAGATACTTTCAGAAGAAGCTATACCTAAATTAGACGCTGATCATATTATTCTTTTCCCTTCTAATGGAACATGGGAATCTGAAGAAAACCAGGATGCAATTAAATGGTTAGATAATACTCTTTGGAAAACAGTTCCTGCGGTAAAAAACGGAAACGTGTATATTGCTGACCGAACATATTGGCAATCTGGAGCTATAACTGCAAATCTACTAAAATACGATGACCTTGAAAAATGGTTCGTAAAATAATTTTAAAGAAAGCTCTCTTAGGGCTTTCTTTGCATTGTTTAAAAAAACTATTTATGGAAAGGTAGAAAAATATGAGTGGTTTATCGCAAATATTTCACTTACAAGAAATTTCATATTCTATTCCATCAGCGATGTGGCAACTACATCATTGTGACCATCATAGCCTTGTTGTGGTTATAAGCGGCCATGGAGAGCTAATTTGTGATCATGAAACTATCCATCTTACTGAAGAAAAGTGTGTGCTCATTCCTCCTAATCAAAAAATAAATGTTCACAATGAAACTGGGGCGCTGTGCTTTTATCACTTAACATTTAAAATCATCCAACTGCAAGAAGGTCAGACGGGTTGCTTTTCTATGTTTACACAATTTCAGGAACTAGGCTGCCATCCTTTTTCTCAATGTACTAATTTGTTAGAAATCATTTATCGACACCGTCTAGCAATGGATGAGCTATCGCTATTTGAGCAACATGTACGCTTCCAAGAATTTATGTTATTCATTATGAATCAAAATGTACCTAATCAGCAGCAGAAAAGTGTTCGTCAGTCCGTTGAGCAATCCATCAAATATTTACAAAAGCATTATGAACGGGACTGGACTGTTGAGCAATTGGCAGAATTAGCGGCTGTCCCACGCTGGAATTATTCTCGTATATTCAAGGACATTACTGGTCAAATTCCTCTCAACTTTTTAAATAATGTTCGTCTTGAAAAAGCCAAGCAATTACTCGTAACAACAAATGACCGTATTTTTGAAATCAGCCAAACGGTTGGATTCAACAATGAATATTATTTTAATCGCCGCTTTAAAGAGCATGTCGGTATCTCTCCTGGACAATATCGTCGTGGCCAAAGTAATAACCTTCGTATATTTGCACCGTTTCTAGAGGATTTTTTAGTAGCTTTAGGTATTACACCCATCGCCCAATTTAGCCATTCAAAATGGGGCAAACAGGATTATCTAGGGTTACAAGAAATACCAGATATTGATATTGAAAACGGACAAATGGATCAGCTTTTTCATTATAAGCCAACTTTAATTATGCTAGATGAAGGGATAGAGCGCTGGAAAGCTTGTCATCAACTAGATCAATTGGCTCCCACCTATCACCTCTCACACCCAGGTGAAGATTGGCGAACTACATTGTTCCAAATAGCCGACTTAACAGGTAGAACGACTATTATGAAGGATGTCATTAACCAGTATGAGGTAAAAGTGCAAAAGGCAAAAAAAGTGCTTCAAAAATCAGTATATGGACAAAGCGTAGCCTTTCTCCGTATCTCCGCTATAGGCATTAGCCTTTATGCAGGACCCGAATGCGGCTATACGGGACCCATTCTATATCGTGATCTCGGCTTAATGCCCCATGAATCTGTATGGAATATCCCACATTATACACGAAAAACACATCTAACAATTGACCAGCTTATTCACTTAGATGCCGATCATATATTCATTACCTTTGACAAACAACATTCGATTTTCGAGGGAGAGGAACGAGTCATACTAAAATCTCCTACTTGGAGCAACCTTCCAGCAGCAAAAAACAACTGTGTCTACGAAGTTGATTTCTTAACATGGATGAACTACGGCATTCTCTCCCATAACAAAAAAATAGATGATGTTTTACGTGTTCTTGGATAAAAATTTGTGAAAGGAAGGCTTATACACGTGCGAAGCCTTCTTTTTGATTGGCCTGGGGCTCGTTTTTGATCAGGTGCCTTCTTTTTTTGATCAGCCGGGGCTCTTTTTCGATCGGGTTGCCTCCACTTTTGATCAGCCGGGGCTCTTTTTCGATCGGGTTGCCTCCACTTTTGATCAGCCTAGGCTCGTTTTCGATCGGGTCAGGCTTCTTTTTGATCAGGTGCCTTCTTTTTTTGATCAGCCGGGGCTCCTTTTCGATCGGTTTCCTCCACTTTTGATCAGGTTGCGTTCGTTTTTGATCGGCTTGGGCTTCTTTTTGATCAGGCGCCTTCCTTTTTTGATCAGCTTGAGCTCGTTTTGATCGGGTTTCCTCCATTTTTGATCAGCCTGGGCTCCTCTTCGATCGGGTTGCTTCCACTTTTGATCAGCCTGAGCTCTTTTTCGATCGGGTTGCCTCTGCCTGGACTCCTCTTTGTTCAGGTTGCCTCTACTTTTGATCAACGGTACTCCTCTTTGGTTGGGTTGACTTTCTATCGGCTTAGGTTCCTCTTTGATCAGGTTGGTTCACTTTCGATTAGCTCTAACCCTTTCTCTTATCAGGTTCCTTACTTTCAATCGACTTAGTTATCTTTCACCATCCTAGGTATTGATTTGATAATACCCTAGACGTGAATCCCTAGAAGTAGCAAACACCGAAAGTACCCGCTGCACATAAGATATAGTATTAGCAAGTGGATAGGAGGAATTTAGTTGTATTACAACCCTTATCCGATATTTGTCTATCCTACCTATTATCCAACATTGGCAATAGTAAATCCTTCAGCACATCACCAACCAGCTAGATATTTAGCTATGCCGACAAACCCGATAAATACCAATCCATTTCCAGCTGTCAATACAAATAAGTTGAAAATTTCCGCCATGCGAGTAAAGAGAATTATGCAGCAGATTCAGCTACTTACAGATAAAATTGATGAATCAGAACAATTTGCACATGATCTTATGGATGCCGCACAGAAGTCAAATAAATCAGAAGTTGAAAGGTTAATCATCTCGTCTGGTATTACTATGACATTTGAAACAAACTATACACCAGATAATATTAGGATTGTGTTTACAGATAGTGAATGTTGTAAGCTTTCATTAGTTTTAAATTGGTAACAACACTTTTTACAAATTGGCTCTTTCATAAGAGCCCCTTATATTTTTATAAAAATTTCTCTTTCGTTTCATATAAAAATGATTCTAATGAACGTGGCTCTTTCCCTAACAAGCACCTAACTGTATCAGTAGGTTTTTCTGGCACCATTACAGACATTATTTGAATTTCAACAACATGGTTCGCTAACCAGATTGGCATCTCATTATGCTTTATCAAATTTTGCCTTAATATATCTGGGTCCATATCAATATAGCGGACAGGGTGATTAAGAAGAATGGTTAACTTTTCCGCTACTTGTGGATAACTGTACACCTTTGCCCCTGTAAGTGTATATATTCGACCTGCTAATTTCCTATTCATAAATATTTCTGCTGCCACATCTGCAATATCTCTACAATCAATAAAATTGCATTGTGCATCTCTCATACAACCAAAAAATACTCCTTTGGAAGAAATGGTGTCCCGCCATTTAAGTATATTTTGCATAAATGCGTAGGGACGTAATATTGTATATTTCAGGCCTGATTGCATTAATGTTTGCTCAATTTCTTGATGCCATCCAGCTATAGCTACTGGACTGCTTTCTTGATAGAGAGGACAAGAAATTTTTACAACATGCTCAATACCGACCTCAATTGCCTTCTGAATAATGGATTGCTCAATTTCAACCTGCCTTGGTGTATTGGATAATGCTAAAAACAGCTGACTAGCCCCAGACAGTGCGCGATGTAAATTGTCAGGATTAGAGACATCTGCTGCCATAAATTCTACAGCAGAACAATCTAAGCTGTTTACTTCATTTAATAACCTGTTTGGATCTCTACTAATTACTCGGATTTGAGTATCCCTCTTCATTAAGCTTTTTACTAGTTCTCTACCAATCATTCCTGTTGCTCCAATTACTACTATCATTTTTTAACGCCTCCACTATGAATTTTTTTATGAATACTGTATTTCCATCTCCAAGCAATCAGTCCACTAGCAATTGTGGAAGATAAGGGGAGATCTATCCAAAGAAAGTAAAATGCATTTAATTGTTGATGCTGAATAAAGAAATTGATTACTGTGAATGTTATCCAAGCACCGATTAACCCTAATAAAAGCCCTATACTTAAAAATAAAGCTACAATTATAGAGTAATGTCCAAAAGCAATTCGACTTTTATAAATCCCGCGTTTTTGAAACCATAACCCGATTACCCAAGCAATTATTGCTGAAGATCCACCAAGAGAAGTACAAGCTCGGATTGATAGTGAGACATCACTGGTGAAAAACCCTCCAATTCCAGCCATAATGGTAGGCATAACAAACGCAATCAATACTTCTTGCCACAGAATAAAGCTATTTTCTTGATGAATATCCTCAACTTCGTTAATCGTTTTCATTTTAGACCTCCATTTTTCCACAATATATAATTAGGTGCCTAACTATATATCAAAAAGGAAAGCTAGCCTACCAGCTAACCTTTTTGTTTCTTTTAATCATATGAGCTATCATCACTCGCTGCAATTCCTTGCATTATTCTATCTAATAACTCAAGAAAAACCCCTCGCTCTTCGACACTTAGAAAGTTAACAATTGACTCTAACCAAGCAAAATGTTCTGGAGCCATATCTGATAGTTGTTTTTTTCCTTTCTCAGTTAATGTCACTAATTTTAGACGACCATCCTCTGGACTCAAACGCCGTGAAACTAGTCCATCTCTTTTCAAAATATCAATTAAACCTGTCACAGTAGCTCTTGTTATCCCAAGATGCTCTGCTAATTGAGATGGCAATTCTTCACCATCATTGTCTTCAAGATCAGCTAATAATCGATAACGCCCTGTAGATAAACCAAATTTGGAAAAATGGTTTTCCGCAGCACTTCCTAGCATCGCACCTGCAGCTATTAATCTCGATGCAACAAGTATAGCCTGTGCATCAACTTCTAATTGATAACGTTCAATTTGACTTTTCGATTGAGCAAACGAAGGAGCGGCATTCATATCATACATTTTATTTTTATCTTTAACCATACATGTAGTATGGCACCTAACTATTTAAATGTCAAATATTTCTTTTATACCAAATCCACATAATAAATTATGTTCTATCAATGAATTTAAATTCCTATTGACTAACGAAGCCCTGTCTCCATGATGAAAATTGTAAATGAATTCCGCACTTTTTGGCTTAAGATTATCTTCCCTAGATTGCGCGTTGGGGTTACCGTACTTCCTAGTCTAATTTCTAAACATTTCCTAGCTTTAAAAGGAATGGTTGATTATGATACTAGCCTTATAACACAAGGAGCATTGGAGCTTTATTTAAAAAATGGAATGTTTCATTCACATGGTACAATGCTTTCGAATTAAAGCCATTGGCGAAAATTACTTTTTACAAAAATCAATACATAAAAACAAATCAATCTCTAATTACACAAGGTCTTCAAAAAAATTCATGGCTGTAACAGAGAGAATAAAAAGTTACACGTTTTCCTTGTATCCCTATTGAACTTGTAAACTATAAATAAATATGCTATTGTATTTGTAATCGTTATTTCTGAAAATTCTTATATTGCATTTCTTATCAAGAGAGACGGAGGGATTGGCCCTATGAAGTCTCAGCAACCAGCCTATAGGTATGGTGCTAACTCCAATTGGCAAAATGTTTGCCTTGAAGATGAGAAGACTAACATTTGTTGCTTTACACAAGAGTCCTCTTCTCCAAGGAGGACTCTTTTTTGTGCTTATGATTGGACAAGTAAGACAAACAGGGAATAACTCATACTAATAGAAAGCAGGTAAATACGATGTCGAATGAACTTTTACAAGCAGTGCAGCTATTGAAATCAAGAAAATGGGTGGATTTAACACATACATTTGGACCAAATTCACCTCACTTCTTTATGTTTGAGGATGCAAAGTTTGAAACCTTATTTTCACATGATGATGGTTTCTTTGCGCAGCAATTCACTTTCCCTGGACAATATGGAACACATATCGATCCACCTATCCACTTTGTTAGGGACACACGCTTTTTAGAAGATTTGGATTTAAAAGAATTAGTACTACCCTTAATCGTGATTGATAAATCGAAGGAAGCCGAGCAAAATAATGATTTTACCTTAAGTGTTCAGGATATTCTTGACTTTGAGGCTGAGCATGGAGAAATTGAAGCAGGTACGTTTATTGCCCTACGTACCGATTGGAGTAAGCGTTGGCCTAATAAGGATGCCTTTAATAATAAGGATGCTGAGGGTCATAATCATATACCAGGTTGGGGATTAGAGGCATTACAGTTTTTGTTTAAAGAACGAAAAATTAACGCTATTGGTCACGAGACTTTCGACACTGATTCAGCAGCGGATTTTCGCAAAAATGGTAAGTTAGATGGTGAATATTTTGTACTTGAGCAAGACACTTATCAAATTGAGCTTTTAACAAATTTGGATCAGCTACCGCCAAAAGGGGCTGTCATATTCAATATTGTACCGAAACCTGAAAGAGCGTCTGGATTCCCTGTTCGTTCATTTGCCATCTTACCTTAAAAATAAATAAGGGTCTTATTCGCTTAGAAGAATCAGACCCTTATTTATTTCTTTTTTTGAAAAAATAATAAATGACCAACATTAATATGATGAATACTACGATAAGATAAATACTGTAGTGAGATAAGTAAAATCCCACATAGCGCCACTTCTCACCTAATACTTTTCCTAATGTAATAAAAGTAAATGTCCAAATAAACGCGCCTGCATAAGCAAAAATGGCAAATTTTCTATATGGATAGTTGTTAATGGCTGCTACATATGCGGTAAGATGGCGTACACCTGGAATAAAGTAACCGATCAGTAATAAGGCTGGTCCTATTTTCGTAAACAATTTTTTAGTAAAATCAATTTTTTGCTTAGTAATATGAATCTTCGGGCCATATTTATGTAATAAAGGTAGCCCGAATCGATAACCTATATAATAACTTAAAGTAATGCCACCTATTGCCCCGATAGTTGCACTAAGTAATGCCGGAACATGTTCTAGCGTTTCTCGATATACACTATATCCTATATATGTTAAAAATATTTCATCAGGAATAGGCAGCCCGACAATCCCTCCAATTAGGATAAGAATTATGCCAAAATACCCGTAATGTTCAATAAGAGATTGTACATGATGTGCCATAAAATCATCCCACCTAAAGCATTTTAATAACTTTCGTTAGCTTTATCATACTCAATGTAGTTAACATTATGAGTGCTATAGCTTCAATCATTTTTTTCTTTAACATCCCCTCTAAATTTACTAAAAATATGACTCGATTCCAAATGATTACTTTCTTAAATTATTTGTAGCTCTTGCAAGGCGTGATATATACCCCCTTCAATGGATTTTTTCGTTATATAATCAGCACTATTCTTCAATGCCTCACTTGCATTACCCATTGCAACTCCAAAACCAACCTGTTCTAACATATCTATATCATTATCGCCATCGCCAAACGCAAGTGCTTCCTCAGAACTTAAATTGAAATAATCAAGTACAGCCTGAACAGCAATCGATTTGGAAATATCAGATTGCAATACATTCGTAATATACGGATGCCATCTTTTAAATTTTAAATGAGGAAATTGTGTTGTATATATTTGCTCAATATCTTCATTAGCATATAAACACATTAGATAAATTTCCTGCTCTACAATATTCTCATGAAATTCAGGAAATTTAGATAAAGATAATGTTTCTTGCAGGGCTTTTAGTGTCCTTGGCTTGTGTACGTTATTCATAAATAATTGTTCTGTAAAAAATGAAAGACTTTGTTTATTCTCATTAGCAAAGGCTTGAACTGCTTGGACTATATTTTTGTCAATTGGTACTTTATGTATTACCTGATTTTGATGCTTAACATATGCACCATTTGCGGTTATAAATGTCTCTATGCCTATGTTTCTTAATCTTTGACACATTGATAAAGGTCTACCTGTAGCCGCAACAATACGAATTCCCCTCTGTTTTAGCTCATCTATTGCCTTCTTCGCGCTTTCTTCAATACAGCCATCTTCATAATTAATAAGTGTTCCATCTACGTCAAAAAAAACAATTTTACAATCCATCCTATACACCCCATTTTCATCCATTAACATAAGTGATTATAAATACCTATATTAAACTCTTAAAACTTGTTCGAACTAAAATAATTCATTTAACTTTTTTTCATTATACTGAAAAACACTATTGCAAATACATATAGAAACCTCAACAAACAAAAAAGTAATAATATTTTCACTTTAATAATGCTAAAGGAGTATACCAAAGAACATAGAATTGTTAAAATGAAAGATAATCAATTAAATACATTGAACGATAATACCCATCGTAAATATAGAACAAAAGAAATAATTAATAAATCAGCGTAAAGGAGTTGATTCTTATGGCATTTAACATTTACTACTATGAAAGTAGCGTGGATTGTAAGTTTTGCAAAAAGCACTTTACCACTTATAAGGTACGTCCTAATCGTTATAAAATTGTCGAAGAGCAAACAGATTTCATGCCCGTCTATGAGGGCTTAAATCCATTGCTATATGAAGTCGCTGTTTGTCCGTTTTGTGGCTATGCCTACCATAAATCCATGACAAGAACCTATGGGCCTTTCATGCTCCTTATCGATGAGCTGTACATTAAAGAGCTTCAAAAACCTATGAACATCTGTCAAGAGCGTACAGTGGACGATGCCATTATAAGTTTTAAGCTTGCTTATTTAGTGTCCAGGGCATCTATGGAAGAATCACTTCTTATGGCAAATTTCGCTTTAAAAATTGCCTGGTTATATCGCTTAAAAGAGGAACAGGAATCAGAAATGCGCTACCTTTTTGCGGCAAGAGATTTTTACAGTAAATCATTTGCATCCAATCAAGAAGGTAGTGAAAGAATTCAATATTTACATGCAGAATTAAGCCTACGACTTGGCGACATGACTGAAGCGAAAAAGGGATTCTCTCGATTAATTGCAGATCGAAATGTTTCCAATAAATATCGTAAATTGGCTCGCAATCGCTGGGAAAATTATAAGTATGATGAACAGTCAATCATCTTAAACGAAGATATTGGAAAAATTATAAATTGAAAGGATAAGGAGAGAAGTTACTATGCACCGATTTGTCAAAACAATTGATGTGAGAGAGGAAGATATATTTTCGGAACTACATCATTTTTTACTTAGAAAAAATAATCGCTATTTAACAAATGATGAGGTCATTGCATTAACGGGGGTTTCCGTGGAGCTGCTTTATAAATGGGTGAAGGCAGGAAAATTAAAAAATTCAATTTTCCCTAATCTAGGTGCCCCTTGTGAACGATGTGGGCAAATTACACAGAAAAAAATTTGTATTAGCTGCTCATCAACAATCGTTAATACATTAAAGCAGGAAGAAAAGGATCGTGCATGGTTTAATCAAATACAACGCAACAATCACAGGACTAGTACATACCACTATAAATGAGTTAAATACAACACCTCCACAGTGTCCTATCTGTTTGATATCACACTTTTGGAGGTTTTTTATCTATCTTCCTGATTCAAACCGTAAATCCAAATTTAAACAAAATTTAAACAGAAATCTCCTTAACTTTAAACTTACCTGCGTATAATTGGGTTCAATCTATTGCGAGGGATTGATGAACAATGACAAAAGGGAAAAGAAATAAAATGCTATTATCTTTAAGTATTGCATTGACAAGTTTTATAGCATTTAATGGGAATGCAAATGCGGCAGTGGCTGCTCCAAAGATAGCAGAGCAGACAAGTTTAGAGCAGGGATCAGAAGTAAAGCAAGCTCGTACATCCAATGAAGCACTACAAGACTGGAAGAATTGGGTGAATGACCATGCATATAGTTTAAATTCCATTCAGCCTGAATCCTTTGAATCAACAAAAATTGCATCCAGTAAATTTGAAGATTTAGAGATGCTTAAGCCCTTATTACACGATAAGCGTATTGTTTTTTTAGGGGAAAGCTCGCATGGTGTAGCAGAGTTTAGCCTAGCAAAAACACGTATCATTCAGTTTTTACACCAAGAAATGGGCTACAACGTCCTTGCCTTTGAAAGTGGTATGGGGAACGTTATGAATGCTCAGGGGAAAATTGATAAGCAATCGGCTCAGCAGACAATGAAGGATGGAATTTTTGGTGTATGGTGGTCAAAAGAGACCCTACCGTTATTTGAGTATACTAAGAAAACCCAATCTACAGAGCAGCCTCTTATGTTAGCTGGCTTTGATATTCAACAACAAGGTGCCTTTACAGATGGAGGATGGCTAGAAAATAATCAGCTTGCTAAACAGTTCAGTGAAGTAGAGAATCAGCTTGTAGATTGGACCTACAGCAAGGATTTAAAAGGATATCAAAAGGCCAAACCAAGCATTATCGATGTGTATAAACAAGTAAAATCACAAATACCGCTTAAAGAGAAAGAGTTAAAAGCAGCTTATCCGAGCGAGCCTCATATTACAAAGCTTATGGAACGTACATTAACTGACCGTATACGCTTAGCAGAAGAGTATGTAGAACTATCTATTCAATCAAACATTGATATTGAGCAAAATAAATATGATTCATTCTTTAAAACTATGGAATGGCGGGATCAAGGCATGTTGGAAAATTTACTTTGGCTAGCAGAGGAGATTTATCCGACTGAAAAGTTTATTGTTTGGGCACATAATGATCATATTCGCAAGGCCCAATCTGAAGTAATGGGCTCCCCTTATGCGCTAAACTTAATGGGTGAACGTCTACCAGACATCTATAAAAAGTATAGCTATGTACTTGGTCTATATATGGCAAGCGGAGAAAATGCAAGCAATGCACGTGAAACTTGGTCTGTATTACCTCCAGTCAAAGGATCTACTGAGGATATCCTTTCCTCAATGAAGAAGCCATACACATTTATTGATTTACGAAATCGCCAAAACGAAAGAGGTAATTCATGGATGTTTGAGCCACGTATATCCTATAGTTGGGGAGTTATGCAAGAGAGCTTTGTTCCTCGTGATCAATTTGACGGCATCCTTTTAATTGATAAAGTAAGAGTTCCAAATTATATCGAATAAATTTTATAGCATTTAGCAAACTAGTTTTTCTAGTTTGCTATTTTTAAGTATCCATCGAAATCGTATCCCAGTCTTCATTGTGATGACCAATCAACCAGAATAGGCCTCTGCGCCTTTCCATAACAATACTTTCATTTATATCAGCAGGAGTCATTCGTTTTTGTATACGACTGTCTACGCAAGCCCAGTGTAGCCTATAGGTCTTGTCGGCTTCATCCAATATTTCTTCCTGGCTACGCATCGTAGTTTGAAGATAAAATTGCTCAAACGTTTCACAGTTAGAAATAACTTGAATAGCAAACTCACAATCACATACTTCATCAGGAAAATCAAGCTTGTCAACAAATCCAAGTACCCAAATTAGTGTCCAATAAGCCTCATATTGCCATGAAATATTAATGGCTTCCTGTGCATTTGGTTGTTGACTATATAAAAAGGCTCTTTCATTGTCAGTTAGAATGTCTTCTACTTCATATTTACGCAACATACTGATAAAAAAGTCTCTTGATTCCGCTACATTTTCTCCTTGTGCCACATCACAAGCAAATTGAATAACAATTAGTAAAGCTGCAGCTCTCCTAGCAATATCCTCTTTGGTTTTAAACTGACAAGCCTCAATTGGTGGAAGTTGCGGGAGTGAATCTGTATATGGAATACCTTTTTCTTTTAAATAGGCTATTGTTTTATTCTTTCTTTGATGGCCTTCTTCCGATGTCACCTCTTGTCCCCTCACCTTTTGTGTACAGGCATAAGGTCTAAAGTTGGATGGTCCCGATTGTCCATCAGGATAAACAATGACTTCTCCTTCTTTGTCTAATAAGGTGCCATTGGGTACAAAGCCAATACCCCCTATCACTGATAGTAGATTTGTAAATAACTGCATCTGTTCATCTTTTATCTCTTTTTCAGATTCAATTGCAATTACTGTATTTAACACAGAAATTTGCGTTAACACTAATTCTTTTAAATTGTCATCTTCAAAAGGAATACTGTTGTAAAAGCCCATCATTCCAGGAATATTATTCGCAAAGTATTCTGGGTTTGTATCTTCAGACATCACTCTAATCTTCAACTTGCATTTATTAAATAATGCTTTGGATTTTATGAGATACTCATCTTCATTTTTTTCAACAGTAAAACCTTTACTAAACACATCAGAAATCTTACAATCTATATCCTCTATATTATTCAAAGAAGCAAATATAGTAAAATAGTTCAAGCATTTCTCCTCCTTACAACCAAATAGGTTTCACCAATGATTCAAGCCTTCTAGAGCTTGGTTAAATAGCTGTTTATTTTTTCGTAGTACTTCATTGTCCTTCCAAAATGCAAGCAATGGCAGCCATTTCTCCTTATCTACTTGAGCTGATGGCTTAATTTCCTGCTGCATCATTTGACATACTGCTCGTATAGCTGTTAGGCGCTCTGCTTCACTACCATTCAACCACTCAAATAATGTTTCTGCACTCGGCTGTGATTCGACTAAAAGCTGATCCCATCCACCTATTGGAAAGGAAACATAGGGTTTCATCCAAGCTATCGTTTTTGGGCTATGAAAATGACGTAGTCGATGTAAAGCTGTGTAGGAATCGATTTGCTCTTTCTGAATATCTTGAAGAACAAGAGGTAGACCCTCTTCTTCTGGTAGACAGAAGGCTGTTAAATAATCTCGAATCTGATTAGGTATATTATTTTGGTCTTTCCAAAGTGTCCTTACCCAATCACTTGCCTCTGTTGCACAAACCTCTACTAGCACCTTACACCATGCTTCTTTATCTACTAGACGCAGTGATTGTTCAATTTGATTTCGAAGTACAGTATACACATTTCTAGAATCGAACCGTGTAAATGCTTTTTGAACTTTTTCCTCTTTCACACCATGCATCGATACATATATCAGTAAAGAATCCAGGTGATATATAGCTTCCTTCCATGTCGTAGTTAAATATTGTTCAAGCCACTTTAGCCAGATTTGAGAGCTGGTCAGGCTTAAATCCAGTCCATCCTCACTACAAAACTGTCGATACTGTCCACAATCTACTCCTATGCATCCTAAAGTTGTAACCCTCTCTATATAATCCCTAAAACGCCAGGCTAGTAGGTCGAACTCATCCTCCTCATGACTCCAATACCAAACAGAACCATCCTCAACCTTCATAAGAAGTGCATCACCGTTGCCAGCCGTATGAAATTGTAGGTATCGCTGTTCATCTTCATTTTCACAGTCTCCACCAAAATCAGGGAATTCGAGTTCCTCCAAGCTCCAACCAAAATTACCTAAAGGCGTGTCCAGCTCAATAGGAAGTAGTGCCTCATCAGGTAAAGACCAATACACTCCCACTTGTCGAGAACAATGAAGTAATACATCACGGAACTCAGAAGGAATCGGAACACCAAGCCGCATCTCTACCATTGCTAGCTCTTGCTCAGTCGCTACAGGCTTTATTTCAAGTGGATGCATCCAAGCTCCTTGTTGTTCAAGCTGTTTTAATAAATGCGTCCATCGATCAATCCATATTTGCATGACTATTCCTCCATGTAAAGAAAAGTACTTTCGGATAAAGTGTTACATTTTTTCTCCATTAAATGTATCGTCAGAAGTTCATTTACTTATTAGGAGTAGACTTTAATTTACCTAAAAACACGCGGATCTTACCTCCATTTAAACTCAAAATATATGCTAAATGGCTTACCTCTACTAGTTCTTTTCTAATTTTCTTATGTGATTCTCACAAATAGTCTATTGTTGACAATTTGGAGAACTGCCTCTAGTATTATAAATACATTCGAATGTATCTATAAGGAGATATTTTATGGCCAGAAATAAATATCCAGAAGTTACGAGAAAAAGAATAATTGAATCAGCTGTTAAATTATTTACTGTAAACGGTTGGGATAATGTAACAATTCAAGAGATTGTAGATGATGTGGGGGATATTACTAGAGGAGCCTTCTATCATCATTTTAAAACGCGTGCTGATGTTATTGATGCCATCACAAAGGAAATGCTAACAGCAAATAATTATTTTAATGACATATCAGATTTAAAAAACTTAAATGCTTTAGAACGTTTAAGACAAGGCATTTCCTTTTCAATTTCTCAAAGCGTAAAGGAAGAAGATTTATCCACAATTCCTTTTAAAATGAATTCTGCTGAATTTGTTTATAGTCGCATCACTGAAGGCGTACAAGTTGTTGCACCGGGTATTCAAAAAATTATTGAAGAGGGCAATCGAGACGGCTCATTGCAAGTTTCTTTTCCCAAGCAAGCAGCTGAAACCTTTACAATGCTTTTTGATATTTGGATGAATCCTGAAATATTTCGTGTAAGCCGAGCTGAATTCATTCAAAAAATTGAACATATAAGTTTGATGTTCAAAGGAATCGGAATGCCACTTATGAATGATGATTTGAAAGATGTTTTTTTAGCATTATTTGATAAAGTTCAGGAATAGTAGACTACTTTATGTAGTCATGTTGTTGAAATACTATTATGTCAATGACAAGGTGACAAATTAAAAAGTATAGCCCTTTTTCAAAACGAGGGGTTGATCTCCGTTCCGACTGAGTGCTTTCCTGGGGGCGTCCGATGAGCCGCTTCACTCGCGCTCCAGGGTCTCATCTGTGACGCTGAATCCCCGAGGAGTCACTCAGTCTACACTCCAATCAACCACTGGCATTTCACACAAATGTATAGTGATAGATTTGAAGTCTTAGCCATCATTATATTGTGCAAAAATGGAGCTTTGATAACATTTTTCTATGTGAATGAAGAGCAACAGTAATAAGTGGCTCTTTATGTAAAGTGAAAAAGTAGTTTTATGCATAGAATGTAGGTTGACAGCTATAGAATTGTACCACTATTCTATCCATTTAATGATGGTGAGTAACATGTTTTTATTTTACTTTTGAAGGAAGAAAATATTTAAAGTTCTACACTATTGCTGATTGGAGTGTAAGGCTACTCGACTCCCGTGGGATAGCGAGACAGACGAGACCCTGCACGGAGCGTCAGCGCAGGAAGCGGCTCGTCGCTCGCCCACCGGAAAGCGAGTAGCCTGGAACGGAAATCACCTTCATTTTGACTAAATATTCACAAAGAGTCCCTTGACCATTTAGTTTTTCAACTCTATGACTACTTTATGTAGTTTATTATTTTAATCTTTTACATACATTCGTATGTATATATGATTAAAACATTTTTAACTAAATACATACATTCGTATGTATGTTAAAGGAGATAAATGATGAAAACCTTAGAAATACTATTTACAATTATTTTATTACTATCGAGCATCTCACTGACTTTTAGACAACGTGGGGTAACTAGAATCAATCTATTTGTGATAGCAGCCAATTATAGTTTGTTATTTGGAACAATTATGACCATTGGTGCTAACTGGCGTATGATCCCTGCTTATATTGTTTTGCTGTTATTAACACTACAGGTTTTTGTGAAACCAAAAAGTACAATGGTTTCAAAGAAATTAAGCATGAAAATATTTAAAATTTTAGGTATTGTTGTTGCCACTTTTGCAATGTTCACATTACCAAAGTTATTTCCAATCATGTCTTTTCCAGAGCCGACAGGAGAATATACAGTAGGAACTCAGACATTTCATCTTATCGATAAAAATCGCAAGGAATTTGTCGTGCCTAATCATCAGGTGAATCGCGAATTAATGATTCAGGTATACTATCCTGCTGAAAAAGGGACAGGACAGCCTTCTCCCTACTTTGAACATATAGATGCGTTAACAGAGCAATTGGCAGCGACACAGGGATTTCCCTATATTGCTACGACACATTTAGGATTGACGAAAACCCATTCCTATCAGGATGCGACACCTATAAAGTCCAAAGAAAAATTCCCACTTCTATTATTTGCACATGGCATGAGTTTATATAGTAGCCAAAATACCTTTCAGCTAGAGGAATTAGTGAGTCACGGCTATATTGTTGTTGCTCTAAATTTTACAGGTGACGCGGCAACAACCATATTCCCTGATGGCGATCGAGTTGATTTTACACCAATTGAAAACACAATTACGTTCTTGAATAATCGCATCAAACTTTGGGAGCAGGATGCATCATTTGTTTTAGATGAGGTTATCAAAGCTGATTTTGATAAGAACTTCCATCCAATAGCCTCACTAATTGACTTTGACAACATTGGTATGTTAGGTCACTCTTTTGGCGGCGCTACTTCTACTCAAATGCTAGTAAAAGATAGTCGTATTAAAGCAGCAATTGATATGGATGGTGGATTGTATGGCGATTCAATGCCTGCACATGGACCTGCAAAGCCCTTTATGCTGATGAATGCTGAGGCATCCATTAACTTTATGAAGGAAGCATATAGCCAACAGCCTGGTAATCGTGACGAATTGTTTGTAGAATCTTATCTAAGAAATAAAACAATTGAAAAGCCTGGTGTCTATACAGCTATTATTCCGAAAACAAATCACGGAAGTTTTACAGATTTAGCAGCAGTTTCGCCGATTATTAATGAATCCGGAGCTGATGTAAATGCAATTTATAAATTAATTAATGAATTATCACTTGGCTTTTTTGATAAAAATTTAAAAGGAATCCATGAAAATAAATTAAATGAAATACAGAAGGCACATCCGGAAATAAACTTAACTTTACACTAAAGCATATAAAGGATCTTGTATAATTTTGGCTGTTGATAGGCAGAGATGCTTCAACAGCCTTTTTTTATTTCCACCATAATTTTTGTTACGTACTCCTCTTCACGATTTTTAATAACTGCATCATAAATATATTCCTCATAAACGTATTGCCCAAGTTCAAAGCCCTTTTCGCTCATGACCTTAAATAATCTCTTGTAGGATTCTCCAAGTGTCGCGGATGTCCCTACATGATATCCCACAATAAAATCCCCTTCAATCGCTTCGAAATAAGGATGACCCTCCTGTGGATGTGGCTGCTCAATATACAAGTAACTATAATTATCATAGTTACCCGCTAACACCTGCTCCCTCCTTGTAATCCCCCCAATTGGGTAACCTGTGTCTAGTTGAGAGCGATCCAACTCATCAATAAAATCGGAGACAGCCTTAACAAATTGCTCCTCCGTTGAATCCTCAATATTTCGACTTAAATACAATGTTGCCTCTGGTAAATGCTCAATCGTAATGCTATCAAAATCAAGATGTAGAGCCTCCTGTGTTAAATCAATTTTGACATCGATAATGCTTTCAATCATCTCCAGCTCTCTACGCTTTTTGGCGACAATTTCCTTTTGCTGATGCATTAAGTCTAGAAAACTTTCTGGTGATTTTTCAGCCATATATTTTTGAATATCCTTTAAAGACATACCTACCGCCTTTAACAGCTCAATGACACTAAAAAATTCATATTGAGCAATGGAATAATAACGGTAATCCTTATTATCCTTCATGATAGGCGATAATAAGCCAATTTGATCGTAATATATAAGTGTTTGTTTATTAACCTTACAGATTTTTGCAAATTCACCAGTTGTAAAATATTTTACATTTTTATTAAACATTTTTAAGTTTCTCCCCTTGACTATATAGTAACTATATACATTAGATTGTAGCTATTCACAATAAAATTAGAAAGGTTTTGACATTATGTTCACGGAAATACGTGACATCACAGCTTTAAACAAAGAGGAAATTTTAACGTTACGCATCGCGGCTAATCAGCAAAATTTTATTGAAAGCACGGACCAATGCTTAGCAGAAGCTGAAATCGATAAACGCTATATACCTGTTGGCTTGTACAGAGGGAATACGGCAGTCGGCTTTGCTATGTATGGTATGTTCCCTCATGTGGACAATTCTGAACGCGTTTGGTTAGATCGCTACTTTATTGATGAACGATATCAGCACAAAGGATTGGGGAAATACTTTTTACAGCAGCTTATTAATCATCTGGTAGCTACATACGGCTCCCAAAACATTTATTTAAGCGTTTATGACGACAATCTTGCGGCCATTCAGCTATATAAAAATTTTGGATTTATTTTTAACGGAGAGTTGGATGATAAAGGGGAAAAGGTAATGGTCAAGGAGGTGCATGACCATGACAACCATTAATCCAATCGAAACAAGACCTCTAAAGCCTTTGTTTTTATCATACCTATTCCCAGCTATGGTCGGTATGCTATTAATGTCAGTAAATATTTTAGTTGATGGCATTTTTGTGAGCCATGGTGTTGGACCAACAGCTTTAGCAGGTGTAAATATCGCTGTTCCCATTTTTTCTATTCTCCTTTCCATCTCTCTTTGGATTGGAATGGGTGGAGCTACACTATATTCTATATCTCTTGGAGAGGGCAATAAAAAACGAGCACATCAAATCTTTACATTAGCATTCACAGCAATGATTGTTGTCGTTCTGACACTGATTCTATTCCTTTTATTGAATCTAAAAGAGATCACCTATATATTTGGAGCCAGTGATGCTACCTACCCTTATGTTCAAGAGTATCTACACGTTATTTTAATCTTTGGTGTGTTTTATACAATTGAAAATTTACTAAGCATTTTTATTCGTAATGACGGCAATCCAAAGCTTGCAATGATGGGTTTAATCACAACATCTGTTTTAAATATAATCTTAAACTATATCTTTATTTTCGTATTCAATTATGGTGTAACTGGCTGTGCATTAGCTACAGCACTCTCCACAATTATCGGTATGTCAGTACTCTGCCTACATTTCTTCAGAAAGCAATCCGAATTAAGATTTGTACGTAATTTTTTCAGCATCTCTGATTTAAAGAAAATATTTTCAATCGGGTTACCAAGCTTTATTGTTGAAGCATCCGTGGCAGTAATCGTCATTCTTTATAACGTGACATTCTTACATTATTTAGGTTCTAATGGAGTCACTGCCTACGCAATGGTAAACTATATCCATACGGTACTGCTAACAGTTTTTCTTGGTATTGGAATGGCGCTTCAGCCACTAGTTAGCTATCATCATGGTGCAAGATTAGTAACAAGATTAACGGCACTTCTGAAAATTGGCACTGCCACAGCACTTATTTTTGGATTAACAACTGCTATTATCGCCATGTTATTCCCATCACAGTTAATGGCACTGTTCGGAGATAGTACATTTGAAATTCGTAATTTGGCTTCACAGGGCTTCGTTCATTTTGCTATCGGTTATATATTTCTTGGCATTAATATGGTGTATGCAGAGTTCTTCCAATCGATTGAAAAAATTCGGCTTGCCACATCTATTATGTTATTAAGAAGTATTATATTATTCATACCTACACTTGTGCTGTTGCCTAAGATTCTTGGCCCTCAAGCTATTTGGTGGACCTTCCCTGTTGCTGAGGGGATCACTGCGCTGCTAATTTTTATATTTATGAAAAGAAAATCACATACAATTTTAATTTAAATCACATGGAAAAAACCCCTTTCGTATTTTGCAACGAAAGGGGTTTATATTGATTATTTTTCACAAGCCCAGCCATCTTTATCTCTATCAAGATTTGCTGAATATGCTGAGTGACCCTTTTTTACACCTTTAGGGTATTTTTTGTTTAATTCTTTACAGCTTTTAAATGTCTCTTTTGCTTCTACCTCAGTATTTAATGATGTGAACGAAAATACTAATGTTGCTGTTAATAAAGTTAAAATTACTTTTTTCACTATAACACCCCCTCTTGGGTAATTTTACATAATCTAGCGTAATAATACTATAGTTATAGATGAAATATAAAAGGAGCCCCTAAAAAAGCTCCATTTTCTTTACTATTCATATATATCCTATAGCCCTCTAATTACTTCTATCTATGGCATTAATGTATGTTCAAACTTTTATTGTGCTATTGAAATCGCATTTGATTCAATATAATCATGTTGATTGTCCACAATTCTATCGAATCAAAATTTTCCACTTGTTAATGAATTTCTTGTATAATTCCTTTTCCCTAAATAAAAGAAATAGCTACCTAAGAGGGATATGAAGGCCATAAATAAAAACATCATTGTTCCTCCATACACTGACAGCAAGATGCCTCCAAACCAAGGACCTACAAAATTTCCAAACTCCCCTAAGCTTTGAGCGCCATAGTAAGTTCCACGTAAATGTGATGGTGTAATTTCATCTACTTGAGCATATTCAGCAGGAATAACAAGTATTTCACCTAAAGTAAATATAAGCATCGAAATAATGAAGGGTGTCCAATTGGTTGAAAAGGCAAACCCAGCTTCTCCAATAGCAAATAAAATACATCCAAATAAGATTCTTTGAGTAAATGTAAAACGCTCTGACCATCTCGTTACTGGAATTTGAAGTATTAGTACAGTGAAACCATTAATACTCATCAACGCTGCAAATAATTTTACTCCATCTATAATATTTGCTTGTAAGTGTTGGGAAAGTGTCACGGACATTTGACCATGCACGGTAGTTAATAACATTCCCCCAATAATAAATAATAGTAATGGCGTATCCTTACGCATTGTATTCCTTAATAATGATATATTAATGCTCTCCTCAGATACTGATTCATTCTCATCAATAGCTCTAAGCATAAAAAATAAAACAACGGCATAGATGATATACACTACGGAAGTTAATACAAATGCTATCGTACTGCCCCCAATACCTAAAAGCGCTCCTAGCATAGGACCTACAGAAAAACCAATATTCAATGCTAAATAACGATTAGCGAACATTTTATATCTTTTATGATCTGGTGTTAAATCAGCCATTAGTGCCTTAGAAACAGTGCCAAAAAAAGCCTGAGCTACTCCTCTAAGAATACTAAAGAAAAGTAAACCCATAAAATTTGTTGTACTAATAAAACCAACAAAGGCTATACTTAATCCTATTAAAGAAAGAAGCATTAATTTTTTTCTTCCAATAAAATCTGAAAGAACTCCCCCAATTAACCCGCAAAATGTTCCAGCTAAAGGACCTACACCAATAATAAATCCAATGGTTGCAAAATCTAAGCCTACAGATTGACTTAAGAAAATAGCTAAAAAGGGCATACTCATAGAGCTTGTTAGGGTAATTAAAACCGTACCGAAAACTAATACATGAACAACCGGATGATATTCCTTGATATAGCTTTGTATTTTATTCATTGTAAACCTCTTCGTTCTATGAATTAACCAATAAGACAGTTTTGAATTCTAGCAAAACTTAATCTCCAGTTTTGTTCAATTTCATTGAGTACTACAGATAAATCTTTTTGTCTAATAGCTTCGATAATACGTAAATGTTCCTCATGGGAAAAATGAACATCCTCTACTAAATCAAAATAATACAATTCAACACGTTTAAGCTTTTGTCTGACACCAGTAAGTATCCGTTTTAATTCCTTATTTTGAGATATTCCAATAAAAATTTCATGAAATTCATTATCACATTCAACCGCTTCTATTTGATTTCCTTCAGTAATTGCTTTTTTAAGTTTAAGATTAACTGTCTCCATCATTTGTAGATGATCATCTGCTAAATGTTCAAATATCTGTTTCATCGCTAATTGTTCAAGCGTCCAGCTAATAGAATAAAGATGGAATACTTCCGTAGCATCAATAGGAGATACAGTTGTTGAACGATTAGGCTTTGTTTGTACAAATCCTTCATCCTCTAGGCGCAATAATGCTTCTCGAATTGGCGTTCGACTAACTCCTAATTGCTCTGCTAATTCCTTGTCTCTCAATTGTTGATTGGGCCTTAAAGTTCCATCAACAATCCAATCTCTTATAATCGTATATGCCTCCTCACGAACGAACGTCCGTTTGAGCTTTTTCTTAGTATCAAATTGTTCCATCATCAATGCCTCCCAATACTTCTTCTACTGATATGTAATATATCACATATCAGTATTATTTTCTTTATTTTTTAAGGAAGGAAAATAAAAAAGGAATCATTTAGACTCTTTTGATTCCTTTTTGAAAAATAATACTATTCGATTTGTTTATTTTCATGCACTGTCGTAGCCTTTTGTAGTTCATCCTCTGAGGACGTAACTCCCAGAATATCAAGTAGAAACATGAATAATGGAATACCTATAATCAATCCCCATACACCAAGGAAATGCTCCGAGAAGAGAATGACGATGAATGTATAGAAAATAGGAAGATCCGTCTTTGCAGACATCAGCTTTGGATTTAAGAAGTATGCCTCGATAGCATGTAGCACCATCACTATTACCAAGATATAGACAATGTACATTAAACCACCAATACTATAGGCAATAATACTTAGTGGAAGTAAGGAAATAATGACCCCTGCAACTGGTACTAATCCTAATATAAAGAGCATGATTCCCAAGGCAATTAAATGTGGGAAGCCCATAATAGAAAGAGCTATAACTGATAAAACACAGTTCACTGCTGCAATAATAAATTGTGCTTCAATGACTTTACCAAAAGAGCGAATGAAAATTCTTGAAAAATATTTTAGTTCGTCATAAAGAGGACCAATTTTACTTTCTTTGAATTTAGCAGTGAACTCAGTAATTCTCTTTTTCTCCAGCAAAATAAACAAGCTCAAAATCAACGAAATAAAGATGTGTAAAATGATTTTACCAATATTCGTAATATTTTTAAGAGTTATGTCCACACCCTGCTCTAAATATTTACCAAGTTCAATCTTCTCAAAGGTAGGTGCCAAATATCTGGCAATTTCATTATCATCTGGGTCCAAATTAAAGCTAGAGATAAGATCAAAAAGCTGTGTAATCTGTTGGGTAACCACTGGTAAATATTTATAAATTACCGCAACAATTCCTGCCACTAATAACAAATAAAGGGTAACAGTTACTGCTTTTTCATTCATCGGGACATACTTACGAACTCCTGCCGTTGTCTTGGTAGCCAATTGATTCATCAAATAGGTAATAATAAAGGTAAGAAGAATAAGATTAATCATGCTACGCATTAAATAGAGTGCAACAGCGATTCCGACTAGAATAATAAAGCGTTTAAATCCATGGCTCCGAAAGAAATTACTCATGTATTCACTCCTTCTACAAAACGGCTTCGCTGTTTTTATTGCTCCAGTTTCGCTATCAAATGAACATAAGTAATTAATAAATTGATGTAGAACATTACGTATCATTCTTATGTAAATACTCCCCCTTCTTTGGATTATTATTTCCATCATCTCTTGAAATAAGACTTACTTATATCTGCCTTACAAGTGTCTTAGGAGATGAATGTATACATCCAAGGAGCGGAAAAGAATTGCATGCCTTATCAAATTTAAAATGAGAACAATACTTTGTACTTTATTGAGAGCTATATCAGCGTTATAAGCCTTAATTCTATTTATCTATTATAACCTTTTAAATGAGCATATCCAATTTATGTTCCTTTATAATAGTATTAAATAATTTTTAATCTTTAGAATCAGTATGTTATTTTTAACATAATTTTAAACTAAAAAATAGATAGGATGATTTTTATGAAGATTACAAGAAACCCGAAGGAAATTCATCAACCAGTCGCTCCTTATGTACATCAAATTGAAATAACAGGACCTCAGAAGTGGTTAACATTATCTGGACAAATCGGAATGGATAAAGACGGAACGATACCTGAAGATTCAATAGCCCAATTAAAGATTGCATTAGAAAATATCCGAAAAAATCTTGAAAGTGCAAATATGGAAGTTCAGGATTTAACGAAGCTAGTTTTTTATTTGGTTGGGGAGATGAACGCAGAGCAACGAAAGCAAATAATAGGTGATTTTCTTGGACAACATCTTCCATGTACGACTTTAATGTATGTTGTAGCCCTTGCTGCACCTTCCATAAAAGTAGAGGTTGATGCCTGGGCATGTCAGGAAATGTAATCTTATAATATGTAGATTTTCGCAGAAGTGTGCCTTTGATTTGCAATTTATACATTTCTATAGAAAAAGTACCCCTATAGAGAATTCTAAAGGGGTACATATTACATCATTGATTTTTAGTATTTACTTTAGCATGTTTGTATCCATAGGCTATATATATAACCAAGCCTATTGCAAGCCAAATTAAAAAGCGCAGTATCGTGAAGATTGGAAGACTGAAGATTAATGCAAGTGAACCACCAACACCTATTATTCCTACAAGCCAAATTGCTGGTACTTTAAATCCGCGAGGTTGATCTGGTCGCGTGTAACGAAGAACAATTACACTAATTGTTGTTAATGCAAACGCAGTCAAGCCTCCAATGTTAGCAAATTCCGCTAATTCACCGATTGATAAAAATCCTGACAATAGAATACCTGTCAATACGACGATGAAGATTGATAGTACAGGCACACCAGTCTTTTTATTCGTTTGCGCAATACGCTCTGGGAGAAGTCCATCACGGCTCATCGCAAATAGAACGCGTGTGGCACTAGTTGTATTTGCGATCATTGTAGCAAGTAATCCAAAGATAACCGCTACTGCGACGATAGCACCTCCCCATTGAATACCTACAGATTGTAACGCGAATACAGTAGGGTTTGGAACATCTAAATCAGGGAATGGTACAATCCCTGTCAAAATCGCTGCAACAAGGGCATAAATAAGTGTTAATACACTCAGACCACCAATTAAAGCTTTTGGTATTGTTTTTTGTGGATTTTTTACTTCTTCAAGCACTGTTGTTACACCGTCAAAGCCTGTAAAAGCAAAGAATACTAACGCTGCACCAGCCATGACACCTGACCAACCAAATGGCGTAAATGGTGTCCAGTTTACAGGATTAACATGGAAAGTACCTATAACAAGGAACAGGATGATCGCTGCAACCTTTGCGATAGTAAATAGCGTGTTTGAACGGCCCACATTCTTAATTCCGCTTAAGGCAATCCAAGCTACGATAAGCCATCCAATTACGGCTGGTAGATTGACAATCCCGCCATGTGCAATATCTTTTGTAAGGGCTTCGGGTATATGAATACCTACAGATTGTAAAAATGAATCTACGTAACCACTCCACCCAACTGCTACTGTACTAGCAATAACCGTAAATTCTAATAGTAAATCCCACCCTATCATCCATGCGATAATTTCTCCTAACGCAATATAAGAATAGGTGTAAGCGCTTCCGGCGACAGGTGCCATTGCTGCAAATTCTACATACGCTAGTCCTACTGCAATGGTGACAACCCCACCGATTAGGAATGAAACAATAACTCCTGGTCCAGCATGTAGAGCGGCAGTAGTTCCAGGTAAAACAAATATCCCTGCTCCGATTGTGGCTCCTAAAACATATAGCATTAATTGCCATGACCCAAGTTCACGTTTAAGTTTAAAGCGCTCAACTTCGGTTATTTTATTGGCTTGCTCGATTGACTTCGTTCGTAAAAACTTCGCCATAATAACCACCTCATTTTCAAAAAAGAATAATAACTAAAAAATATAAAATTTTCTAATAACTAGTATATTATATATTTTTTAGAATTGAGTCAACAATTAGATTATTAAAAAAATTAATTTTCATTAGATTATAGTAAATTTTTTTCGTTCATATAGAAAAACAACATAAATAACTAAATATTTTTCTTTTTTAACCAAGTACAAGTAAAGATTTAAAAAAAATCTATGAGCCCCCTCAATTAACTGAGAATTCTCATAGATATTTTTTCAAACTATTTTACTGGAATTGTGACTATAGCAGATGGCTCTAGTTCCATATATGGCGTTGTTACAGTATGAACAATTGGTTTCCCTACATTTGCTTGATATGATACCTCATACTTATTTGGTCCAACTGCATGGACATAATTAGTGATAAGGCTTTCTCCTGAATCAGACACAATCTCAAAAAAAGAAGGTGTCAGTGTATCATCAAAAGGAAATTCACTATCGATATAAAAGGAAAGTGTAGCCTCATGTTCCTTTTTTGTTACTCCAGTTATAACATAATCCCCCATCTTGTCCTGTGATATTCGCTGTGGGAATGAGTTTGCTAGTGGGACAATTAAATCCTTACGATTTAAGTTAAACGGGAAGAAATAGTAAGCTATTCTTACCTCAGTAATATCTTGACGTAAGGGCTCTATTAAGTAAGTGTAAGTTGTACTTTTGTTATCGCCACCTCCTGTTTGATCCAATATTTTAAGTGGCGTGCCATGCTGATCCATTATTGTCGCATTTAGTACACCGGACTCTTCAGAAAATAATTTATCCATAGTTGTATCAAATTTCACGTTGATCTTTGTCGTCGTTGTTGAAGTATCCATACTTTCTACAACAAAGGTATTACCTTTCACTTCACCTGTTTGACCAGCAATTACTTTATTGCTATGATTATTTACTTTTTTAATAGGCGTAGAAAATACCCATTCTCCTTTTGTTGAACCCACCTGTAAAAACTTTATGGTTAAATCAAATTTATCAGGTAGTTCTTCAGCGATCGGAAATTCTAATAACCCGCGAAATATATTTTTATCTTCTAAAATTTTTAAACTTTCAGGAACATTTAGTTCTCTTTCGTTGACAGTTAGAATTGCTTGTGAAAGTTCCTTATATTCTGGCATCGAATAAACTACATTTAATCGTGCTCCATCAAACACAATTTCCTCTATCGTAAGAGCTGTACCATTACTAGTAACTGTCTTATTTAAGACTACCTTATTGTCATCAGAAAGCGCTGTTTCTAATCCTTTATCATGTTCTTCTATATTAAACATAAAACCAATAAGCGGCACGTCTGCCAATACACTTGCCATTTTAGGAGAAATAAAACCGGAACCTACAATTAAGGCTATACTTGCCACACTTGAAAGGATCACTCTTTTCCATATTTTCTTGTCTTTTTTCCTTTGTATGCCCATACCTTTTTCAATAGCAAAATCTAGCTTTTCCATGGGGACATCAATGCTCTCTATTACCTCTTTAATATTGTTCTCCATAATTCTCCCCCTCCTTATTAAAATATTTTTTTAGCTGCTGTATGCCTCTATGCACATTTGTCTTCACTGTGCCCTCTGGACAATCTAATAAATCGGCAATATCCTTTGTAGATAAATCACGGTAATACTTCAATAGAATGACAGTTTTATATTTCTCTTCAAGCTGCTCTATAGCTTGTAGTAAATCTAACCTCTCATCATAGCTTGAAACTTGGATTTGCTCCGATTGTTGCTCCAAGATAGGTACTATTTTTTGATTTTTTCGAAGCATTTCGATAGCTGTATTGATTAAGATCCTCATCAACCATGTTGCAAAATAGCGCTCTTCTTTGACTGTATGGATATTGCTATAGGCTCTTGCTATCGTCTCCTGTACAACATCTAAAGCATCATTTTCATTTTTCATATAAATATAGGCCATTTTATATAGCTTCAATTTTTCATTCTGCAAAAGCTCCACAAAAGCTTTGTTATTACCCTTTTTCGCCTTTAGTAATAATGATTTTTCTTGCAACTTTTCCATCCTCCTTTCTTGTTTCTATATGTTAGATGATACAGATTTGTAAATCGTTTCAATAAAATGAGAATTTATAGCATAAGAAATCTCCTTTAGAAAATTTACTCTAAAGGAGGACTTAGGTTTGTAACTATTTAAATTTCGTTTTCTTGATTTATACTCAATCAAATTACTTTAATAAGGTGAGTGTTGCTGCGACTGCATTGTCAACAAAGGAACGTTGTGGTCGAGATTTCATCATAACTGTTATACCAATTAACGCTACAATCAATGCCTGTGCTAAAGACTTTGCATCTGTGTTGGCATCCAGCTCACCAGTTTGTATTCCTCGTTCAATTGTCTCCTGAAAAATAACAGCTAAGTACATTTGATGTTCTCTAGTCAGGACTTCAAATTTCTCATCATGAGGAGCAAGCTCTACCATTGTATTGATACAAAAACAACCTTTACTGAGATCTTCTTCGTATTCCTCGGTAATAATATCTGCAAAAAAGATGGAAAATGCCTCTTTTACAGACGCGTATTTTTGAAGTCTAGATCGTATATCAAATGCACGAGACGTTGTATATCTACGAAGTGCAGCTTCAAACAATTCTCTCTTGTCTCCAAAAGTGGAATAGATACTAGGACGTTGAATACCCATCCTAGAGGTAAGGTCACTTAATGAAGTTGCCTCATATCCCTTCTCCCAAAATAGTTGCATCGCTGCTTCTAAGACTTGACCTTCATCAAATTCACGAGTTCTTGCCATAAGAGCACACCTCTACACTTTAATTTTTAAGGATTATTTTTTATTGTCATTAAATTCATACCAAACAGTATGTAATTATTATATATACAGGTAGTATTCATGTCAAATTTGAATTTAATATTTTTATTCTTATAAATATTTATTGACATTACAAATGAAATTAATATATATTTACCAATAATTATATTGTACCGAACGGTATGTTATAATTACAATCTAATGTGAATGGAGGGAAAAGCATGTGTAAACCACAGACAAATTTAGAACATCCGCCTCTTTGCAACGAAACAAATTCTTCATCATCCACAGCCATATCTAACACGAAGGAACCATCATCTATAACACGAGCTGTTACATTGTTGTTTGCTGCTGCCTGTGGAATATCTGTCGCCAATATTTACTCTGCACAGCCCTTGCTTGATCAATTGTCTGAGGCATTTGGTATTAATCATTCCACTATTGGTATTGTTATTACCATCACACAGATTTTTTACGGATTAGGCTTACTATTGCTGGTACCTCTTGGAGATTTACTGAATCAACGACGATTAATAATTGGTCAAATGCTGTTATCTACAATGGCTCTAGTTATCGTTGGTACTGCCTTCTCAAGCATCGTACTTTTTGCAGGTATGGCTTTGGTGGGGCTACTCGCAGTTGTGACACAGACACTTGTGGCATTTGCAGCAACAATGGCTTCCTCTGCCGAAAGGGGCAAGGTTGTTGGTATTGTAACAAGTGGCATTGTTATTGGCATACTTCTCGCTCGAACATTTGCTGGTATATTAACCGATCTTGCAGGCTGGCGCTCTGTATATCTGGTATCTGCTGTCATTATGCTTTTGATGGCTTGTATGTTTACCAAGGTGTTACCTCATGCTGAACGCGAGGTAAAATCATTGTCCTATATTCGGTTAATTAGGTCAGTGCTTGATTTGTTTATTCAGGAAAGAACATTACGAATCCGCTCCTTTCTAGCCATGCTGATTTTTGCTGACTTTAGCATTTTGTGGACTTCACTGGTACTTCCGCTTAGTACACCTCCGTTCGCTCTATCTCACACCGCGATTGGAGCATTTGGCCTTGTAGGAGTAGCTGGCGCATTGGCAGCAGCGCGTGCAGGGAAATTGGCCGATCAAGGTTATGGACAGCGAACGACAGGTATTTCTTTAGCTCTACTACTGCTTTCATGGTTGTTCATCCGTTATCTTGAACATTCTTTAATTGCGCTAGTCATCGGCATAATTCTTCTTGATTTGGCGGTGCAAGCCGTTCATGTTACAAATCAAGCTATGATTCTTCCACTGCGAGCTGAAGCACGAAGTCGACTTACAGCTGGCTATATGGTGTTCTATTCTATTGGCGGTGCAAGCGGATCAATTGCTTCAACACAAATGTATGCATACTTTGGCTGGGGAGGCGTTTGCTTACTTGGAGCCTCAATTAGTGCCTTCGCCCTTCTTTTTTGGGCAATGACCAGCCAAGATAAAACCTAATGAACACGGAGTATACATCCACTAAATAATTAGTTTCTATATATTTATTGAACCAAGCACTCCATTTCTGCAAGCAACATGGCGAATAAAAAACTAATCTGACAAGGAGAGATAATAAATGGAAATAGGTATTACTTCTTTTGTAGAAACAAAACCAGATGTTCACAGTGGGGTCGTGATAAGTCACGCACAACGATTGCGTGAAGTTGTTGAGGAAATAATTTTAGCTGATCAAGTAGGACTAGATGTTTTTGGCGTCGGCGAGCACCATAGGGTAGATTACGCTGCTTCGTCCCCAGCAATGGTTCTATCAGCCGCGGCACCTCAAACGAAAAAAATAAGACTAACTAGTGCAGTGACAGTGCTCTCTTCAGCAGATCCTGTAAGAGTTTTTCAGGATTTCTCTACACTCGACGGTATTTCAAATGGTCGCGCGGAGATTATGGCAGGACGAGGTTCTTTTATCGAATCCTTTCCCTTATTTGGCTATAACTTAAAGGATTATGATGAGCTGTTTGAAGAACATTTAGCATTGTTGCTCAAAATACGTGAATCAGAAAAAGTCACATGGGAGGGTGGACATCGACCAGCGATTAATGATTTAGGAGTTTATCCTAGACCTGTTCAAAACCCTTTGCCAGTATGGATTGGCAGCGGTGGCAATCAAGAATCCGCCGTCCGAGCAGGTCTTCTGGGATTACCTCTTATGCTCGCTATTATTGGAGGTAGTCCAATGCAATTTGCTCCCATTGTACAGTTGTATAAAAAAGCCGCTGCTCATGCAGGTCATGATCTATCAAAACTTCAGGTAGGATCCCATTCAATAGGTTTTGTCGGAGAAAACACAGAAAGGGCAGCAGATACATTTTTCCCATCGACTCAGGCAGGCATGAACAAATTAGGGAAAGAACGAGGCTGGGCTTATTATGATCGGTCTAGCTTTGATGCTGCACGCAGTTTTGAGGGAGCCTTATATGTTGGTGATCCAGATACAGTGGCTAATAAAATTATTCATCTTCGTAAGCATGTTGGAATTACACGTTTTATGTTGTATGTGCCTTTAAGCACGATGCCACATGAACAGGTGATGCGTGCCATAGAGTTACTTGGAACAGAAGTTGCTCCTCGTGTACGTAAGGAAGTTGCCAAATGGGAAGAGGAGCAGAATTCACATTCACTCCTTTAATACTATTAATTTCGCCTTGGCGTAATTGTAGCTGTCGCTGCCGCCGCTTTGCTTTCACACATAAAACATCTGTCGCTGCCGCTTTGCTTTCACACATAAAACATCTGCCGCTACGCTTTCGAGCAAAAAACATTTGCTGAATGAAGATAAAAAGAATCCTATTTTATATTAGTATTTCATTGGAGGAATATAATTGAAAATCGACAGCCGTGTATTACCAGAATTACAGGAGAGTTTCTCTCAATTTCCGGGATTTCAATTGGACAATCTAGAATTTAGTAGGGGTCTCTTGTCAAATCCACCTTTAGAGACATCAAAATATGTAAAAATCACCCATCGAATGATTTCAAATGCTGTTGGCGAAATGTTAGTAAAAATTTACGAACCGATTGGGCGAAACCATGATAAACTTCCAGCCATGTTATGGATACATGGGGGTGGATATATAATGGGACACCCTAATATGGATGATGTTTTGTGTGAGCGCTTTGTTCAGGCAGCAAATTGTATTGTAGTGTCTGTCGATTACAGACTCTCACCTGAGCATCCTTATCCAGCGGCTATTGAAGATTGTTATACCTGCCTAGTGTGGATGACAAATGAGGCAAAAATGCTTGGTATTGATGTTAATCGAGTAGCTATTGCAGGGGTAAGTGGTGGTGGTGGACTAACAGCTGCCCTTGCACTTATGGCACGAGATAAAGGCGGTCCATCTATTATATTTCAGATGCCTCTATATCCGATGCTTGATAACCGCAATACCACACCTTCAAGCTATGAGATTACAGAAAACCATGCAACATGGAACAGAACAAATAACATAACAGCTTGGAATATGTACTTGGGTGAGAAAAAGGAAGACAATGAGCTTTCTCCTTACGCTGTACCTTCGAGAGCAGACAATTTAGTGGGACTTCCTCCTATGTATACGTGTGTGGGGCAACTTGATTTATTTCGGGATGAAACCATTCACTATGTAACACAGCTTGCTCAAGCAGGTGTAGACGTTGAATTCCATCTCTATCCTGGCTGCTTCCATTGCTTTGAAGTCTTTGTACCTGAAGCCGAGGTAAGTCAGCGTGCAAGTCAGAACTATTTAGATGCAATGGCTCGCGCTCTTCACCCTTAATCTACCTTACTGAGAATGTGAACTAGCCTTTAAGGAGCTCAGTTGCAATCATAATTGACAGAAGCAGAATTTTCTAAATGAAAGTTGTTGCTCTTGGAATGTTTGAATATGGAAAAATTTAAAATGCGAAAATGCTTTGACGATATTTTCGCATTTTATAATTATAACAATTTAGTTATGGTGACTTTGTTAATAAAAACTTCACAGCTATGCAAGTCCAATTCCTCAATTTATGGCTTTCAATGTTTTAAGGATTCATTTATGGCAAGTTTATCGTAAAATAAAATAATGACTTTTTTTATCATCAAATGAACTATGATGTTAAAATTACTATAAAGTGATCCAATCAGGGGGTGTAATCATTTGGAAGAAAAATATACTATAGGTGAAACAGCTAAAATAATAGGTTCTACTATAAAAACAGTCCGTTACTATGACGAAATTGGATTGCTGAAGCCTACAAGTTATACTGAGGGTGGACATCGATTGTACACGAATGAAGATATATGGCATCTTGAAATGATTACAAACCTGCGTTATCTGGATTTCGGAATTGATGAAATAAGCAAAATATTATCTGAAGAAATTCCAGTTGATAAAGCACTTGATTGGCAGATTGAATCTTTGGAAACACAGGCTACTACGCTTATGGATATGATATCGATTCTTCGTCAAGCAAAGGAACATGACGGGGATTCATTGCAGTATCTTCATAACTTAGTAAACGCACGAACAATAAATTCCGAACATAAAAAACAATTTATCGATAAAAAAGTGAAGGAATCCCAATTATTAATTGGCATTCCAAAAGAGTGGAGGGATTCATTTTTTCATTATTTTAACAAATATATTATTAATCAAGTGAAAAGCTCTGCCAAACAAACCGCTGCTTGGCATGAGTTGCAGGAGCTCATAAATGATCCGCAGTTTATAAAAGACCTGAAAAATACCGAATTTCTGTACATGAATATTGTTCATCAGTCAAAATATAATGCTACAACATTGGTCAGAAAGCTTGAGAACATCCATGATCGATTGAATAAGGCGTTGAAACAAAAATTGCCTGCAAGCAGTCCGGTTGTACAGGCCATTGTCGATGATACTGCTAGGCTGTATGCGAACTCACAGCAATTGGACAATAAAGAAGATTACTTCCATTACTTTGTAAAATATATTCAAAGAACCAAAACTAAACGACTCGAACGATGCGAAACGTTATGTGCTATTCTAAGCCCACAATACTACCAACTCTCAAAAGCTAATCAATTACTATTTCAAGGAATAGAATGGCGACTTGAGCATACGGAAAATTCAGGACGAGAATAATTGAGGGCTAAACACCCTCAACTATACGCCTTAGCAGTCAACCTTTCTGCAACGTAAACTCTGGATAATCCCCAATATTTTGCTCTAATAGTTTAAATGGCTGCTGCTTTAAATAATGATTAAAGAAATCCAATGAATAGTCGTTAATTAGACGGTAAGCCTTTTGGATGTCGACCCCTTCCATTCGTTCATAAAGCGGTGAAAATAGGTATAAATCGGAGAAGCCCATATGCTTCATATCTTTAATTTTCATCCAATAGTTTCCCCCCACAGTTACATACTCGTACCGTGGCAAAGTTTCCTTTACAAACTCGATGAGCTCCTTACCATCCGTTTCCTTCGCCTCTCTGATTGTGTCATCGGCACTCATCATCATAAACGGCTTCTTCAGCCCATCCACAGGAACTCGGAGTTTTCCATATAAAACACCGTCCATATTAAGAGCTGCTTTTATTCTTGAATCTGTCATTAGCATTTGGGTGCTTGTTGCTCCACCAAAGGAATGACCAAACATCCCTACATTCTCCATATCCATTCGACCTGTAAAACGGTTTTCAGGATCATTCTGGGCCAGCTGCTCCACTTGATCCAGCACAAATTTAGCATCTTCTACCCAACCTTCATTTGCTTTATCTAAATATGCAATTGATTCAGTTTTTTGCGGCACGTAATTTGCTACACGACCATCAGAAAAAACGGAAGTCGTGCTACTGTAAGTATGATCCATACCTACCACGATATAGCCTTGACTGACTAATTGCTCAATTTGAAAAGTGTTCTGATTTTTATGTCCACTAAAACCATGCGAGAATAGGAGCACTGGATAGGTAGATTCCTGATTAGAAATCTCAACGTTCTCAATAGCATGCGTTTTGACATAACCGAAATTTGTAAATAAAAACTTTGGTAAATGTAGAATTTTACTATACCCCTCTGCAAAAACAGCTGAATCAGAAATATAAGGAGCCATATTACCTTTAGCATTCGAATCAGCAGGATACCAAATTTGTACCATTAACTCACGCTTGTCGCCAGGTTCTGGTGTGAGAGTCTCTTCTCTCTGAGTATCCTTCCAATCATAGGTGATCGTTCCAATTTTGTACGGACCCGCTGGCTTTTCAAAGGTAAATACCGGAAGAGCGATAGGCAGACTAACTGATATGGCAGAATAAAGTACAGCTAATGTTGAATTCAGAACAACGCGTAATCGGCGCATACTTGATTGTTGTTCTTTTTGAATTTTTGGGTTAAAAAAGTACCTTATCACAACAACAACGAGGAAAAATAATGTCATCAAATAAGTCGGCATCATTTGCCACCGCATTCCTTCGATGATCCCATGGACAAGTAGAAATAGCATAGACATACCACCAGCTATCAGCATTCCTCGCTGTGACTTATTTCTACCAAAAACTAACCAACCTAGTAAAACAATATTAAAGATGACATAAAACCATTCAATAGACCTCATTATAAAAACCTCCTTGTTTTTTTGATCTTGCTGATTCAAATCAAAGTGTATTACCTCCAGTAAGAGGAGAATCAAGCACTTCATACAAAAAACACTGACATTTTTTATAATTGTCCACCATTTTACAAATTTGAGGTTGCTTATTATTAAAATAAAAAATGAGAAGTTATAAAAAATTGTCTTTATAATATCAATAAAGAACTATGAATATTTCACAGGTACAGGTTAAGTTATTTTAGAAGTTAGGAGAGGACATAATGGATTCCTATGAAGTATCGACATTAAAAAGGGGCCTTTTGATTTTAGATATATTACGTCAAAAGCATTCTCTTACATTAACTGAAATTATGGAAGAATTATCAATGAATAAGACATCCGTTTTTCGCATGCTTTATACGCTAGAAAAAATGAATTATGTAATTAAATATAATAAATATTATCAATTAAATCCGCATATCTTTAGGGATGAGCACTTATATTGGCACAAAGATATCCAATGGACGTCTCTCGCGGCGCCATATAAATTAGCCCGCCAAGAAGAAATAACTACTTATATTGGTATTTTAGAAAATTGTGAGATGGTAATAAAAAATGTAATTAGAGAGCCTTTTGAACAGCCTGCTTTTCATGCCATCGATAGTCGGACGCCTATGCATTCAAGCGCGCTAGGAAAAGTAGTGTTAGCTCATCTGTCACCTACCAAACAACGTGAACTATTAAATAGCATTGAACTCAATACCTTTACAGCAAAAACCTTTTATGATTATGGTCTATTGATTCCTCATTTACAGGTCATTAAAGCTCAAGGATATGCTGTTGATAATGAAGAAACGAATGAAGGTAAATGTTGTATTGCCGTTCCGATTTATGTGGATGGGGAAGTAATCGGTGCCATTGCTTTGCATGGTTCGACGAATCAAATAAAAAAAACTGCCATTCGGTCATTTGTCAAAAAGTTAGAAGAGGCAAGTCAGCAATTGACAGAAGAAATTCATTATCTTTTAGCATAATGGGAAGGCCCTTGGCAATTAAAATGCAATTGTTTCTATATATGAAACTATAACGATGTATGTTGGTAAAACATCCTTTTTACTCTATTCTGATTACAGAATAACGAGGAGGTAGGAATATGAAATTTCATACTTTTAAAAAAACAACTATCAAGATTTCCGAAATTGGTCTTGGGACGAATGCTGTAGGTGGACATAATTTATTTGAAAACTTAAATGAACAAGATGGGAAGGAGCTAGTCTTAGCTGCACTTGACTTAGGGATAACTTTTTTTGATACAGCAGACATTTATGGAAAAGGGCGTTCAGAAGAACTTGTTGGCGAAGTATTAAAAAATTACCCAAGGGAAGATTTCGCTTTAGCAACAAAGGGAGGTAGACATTGGTTTGAGGACGGTTCAGTAAGAACAGATAATCATCCGCAATATCTACGTGGTGCACTCGAAAATAGCTTGAAACGGCTACAAATGGATTATGTAGATCTTTACTATCTACACTTCCCGGATAACGAAACTCCTCTTGCGGAGTCAATTGGTGAATTATCACGTTTAAAGGAAGAAGGAAAGATCCGAGCAATAGGCATTTCAAATGTAACATTAGAACAGCTTATAGAGGCAAATGTGCATAATGATATTTCTGTCCTACAATCTCCTTACAATATGTTAAATCGTTCAGGAGAACAGGATTTATTGCCATACTGTATAAAAAATGAAATTTCATTTATTCCATACGGTCCACTTGCATATGGTCTACTTGGTGGCAAGTATACAAAAGACTTTAAGCTAGGTACTGGCGACTGGCGAATTTCGGATCCCTTATTCCAAGGCGAATTATTTGAACAAACATTAGTAAAAGTAGAAGCGTTAAAGGGAATTGCAGAGGAAAAGCACACGACATTGCCAAATCTAGCGCTTGCTTGGTTATTAGCTCAAGATGGCGTTGATGCCGTTATTCCAGGTGGGAAACATAAAAAACAAGTGGCTAACAATGTGAAAGCAACTGATATCCTTTTAACAAACGAAGATTTAGTAAATATAGAGAGAATTTTAATATAAGTTTGAAACCAAAAAAATGCGAAAATGCTGTTAAATCAACATTTTCGCCTTTTATTTTTAATCAGGACGTTCTAACGCAAATATATCACCAATTTTTGCGTAATTTGAGCCAGCTAGTCTGCTAATTGCTTTTAGTTTTCTTGGATCAATTCGCCCTTCATTATAAATGGTTTCATCTATATGATATTGGACGACTTCACCAATAAATAAATCGCCTGTCTGCTCCTCACCATTCATCAATGGAATTGTTTGCACTAAACGACATTCCATACGCACTTTGGCCTCTTGAATTCCTGGAACTGCAATTTGTTGACTCTCTATTCGTGTAAATTGCGCTCTATCAATTTCGCTTTCTGTAACAGGTAAGGAAGCCGCTGTTTCATTCACCTGCTCCACATTATCCTCATCAACAATATGCACAACAAATTGCTGCTGATAATGAATATGTCTTGCTGTATCTTTTAAATGTCCATTTGGTCTCTGAATCGCTAAAGAAATCATTGGCGGATTTGATGACACAATATTAAAATAACTAAATGGTGCACCATTGATAACATCTTGCTCTGATTTTGTTGTCACAAAAGCAATCGGTCTTGGAATGATACTACCAATCAAAAGTTTATAGTTTTCACGCTCTGTATTCTTCTTAGGATCAATCGAAATCAAACGACTCACCCTTTCTTAATCAAGCTCACGCACTTTAATTGGGATTAATGTTCCTTCTAATTTTTCTCGATGCTGCTCGTACTGAGGTGGTAACATTAATTGGCTTCCCATTGTCTCAGGTGTTTCATCATGAGCGAATCCAGGAGGATCCGTCGCAATTTCAAATAAAATTTCGCCAGGTTCACGGAAATAAATCGCATTAAAATAATTACGATCTTTTACTTCCGTTACATGTTGTCCATGATTCATAACATACTCTTGCCACTCTAAATGATCCGTATTATCTTGAGCTCTCCACGCAATATGGTGAACTGTTCCTACACCCATTTGACCACGCTGACCTGCAACTGTTTTTAAATCCACTGTATTGCCTATCTCTGCACTAGATTTAAAACGAGTATAGTCACCTTCTGTGGCTGCTTTTTCAAGACCCATTACTTCTGTTAAAACTTTTGCAGTTTCTACAGGGTGGCTTGAGTATAGAGTAGCTCCACCAAACCCTTTAATGGCAACTTCAGGTTTTACTTCACCAAATGACCATTCATTTAATTCACCATCAGCACGTGCAACGAGTTCAATATGCAGACCATGCGGATCATCGAATTGAATGACTTGCTCACCAAAACGTTCAGCTTTTTGGAAAGGAATCGAGAATTTCGCTAGGCGATTAACCCAAAACGGTAGTGCCCCTTCAGGTACAACATACGTTGTGATACCGACCTGACCGTCACCAATGCGTCCTTGATAAGCATTAGCCCAAGGGAAGAATGTAATGATTGTTCCCGGTTTCCCACCTTTGTCACCGAAATATAAATGATATGTGCCTGGATCATCAAAGTTTACTGTTTGCTTTACTAAACGTAAGCCTAACACTCCTGCATAAAAATCAATATTTTCTTGCGGATGTCCTACGATCGCTGTGATATGGTGAATACCTGCTGTATGCTTTTTCATGTTAACAAGCCCCTTCATGACTAATTTTTCTTACCTATACTGTGTCCAATTACAGCCTCCCTCAAACTATATAAGCTTAGCGAATTGTATATAGTGCTTTTGACCACGGGATTAATTGATCTAACATTTGGTTTACTGAATCTGTTTGTACTTCTTTTGGTTTAAAGTCTGTTCCATTTTCAAAATCTGTGAATAATGATAGTGCTGGGTGAACACGCACATCTGCGATTAAAAGCTCGCCCATAATACCACGTAAATGTTCTGCCGCACGAGCACCGCCAACAGAACCATAAGATACGATTCCAGCTGCTTTGTTATTCCACTCTACACGTAAATAATCTAGTGCATTTTTTAATGCCCCTGTAATAGAGTGATTGTATTCTTGTACGATGAATACAAAACCATCTTGTTTAGCAATAATTTCTGACCAACCTTGTGCTCCTGAAGCATCTTGTCCTGGTTCGCCTAATAAAGGTAATTTATAATCCGCTATATCAATTATTGTATAATTTGCGTCACCTCGTTGATCTGCGATTTCCTTTACCCATTGTGCTACTTGAGGGCTTACTCGACCCTCACGAGTTGATCCAATAATAATACCGATATTTAATTCTGCCATTGTTTGTTCCTCCTCTTTTTTTGAACTAAATAATTTATTCAAAAAACCCATAATTGTACCTCCTTGCGAGAACTAAAGGTTTGAATTCATTTATCTTGAATTTATTTATCTTGAATTCGAGATAATAATAACACGATAATTTATTAAGCGTCAACACCTTTCTTTTTAAAATTTTAAAAGGCAGAGAAATTTAGCTCTCTGCCTTACTTAAAATCCTATTCACTTGTGATTTTAAATAGCTATATTGGTCATCATTCGTATCTTGAAAAGCCTCTGCTCTATTTGAATCAATGTCTTGATAGTCGATTAAATATGAAAACTGTTCCTTCGTAAAATCCATTCTTTCACCATTAATTACATTATAAAAGTGCCAGCCTTCATCAAGCCAAGTTTTAAAAATTTCGCCTTCAAGAAAATCATTCACTACTAATGTGGTGACTCCACATTGTCCTCTTGCTGGATTATCTTTACTCCATTTTGAGCTTGATTGATGTGACCATGATTTTTTATAGCTATTAATAATTCTTTTTTTGTATACATTCCTCAACAACCTTTTCCAACCATTTTTAGCGAGGAATTCATTATTTTCCACACAAAAAAAATCTTATTAATACTTGAATAACAAGCATGTTTTGATGGAGATTTATCAAAACATGCTGGCCCTTACCTATTATCCACCATGTCTATAGCCTTCTTCTGAGCCCATTGCATCTGATTTTGTTACATGTACAGTACCAAACGGATGATTTGGAGGTGCATAAATTGTGAAAAGCTTTAACGGCTTATTTCCTATATTTATGACATTATGCCATGTTCCCGCTGGAACCATTATGGCAGAGTCTTCACTCACATTTCTTTGAAAGTTTAAATAGTCCTTAGTTGGACCCATTTGAGCTATGCCTTGCCCTTCTTCAATACAGATAAATTGATCCACATGAGGATGCATCTCTAAGCCAATGTCATCCCCAACGTTAATGCTCATAACGGTTACTTGTAAATGCTTCCCTGTCCACAATGCTGTACGATAGTTTTTATTTTGCTTTGAAGCCTCTTCTATATCAACAACAAAGGGTTTCTGTCCAAAATCCTTCTGGACATTTCTCCAATCATCGGAATAATCACTTCGCCCCCCTTGTTCCATTTGATTGGGATAGGCCCAATAAGCGGGGTGGTAATTATAATGATACATTTGATAATTTCCATAATAAGGATGATACATTGCCTCAATCCCCTTTCACATTATAAAATTATCCTATGCAAGTAGGGAAAGGAATGTACATTCATGAAAGTACTTAACAGTCGAGCTTATAAAAATTAAAGAGGTGGAATTACATGTATAATCGTTTAATGGAAAAATTAGAGCAAACTACAGCTATAAAATGGTTTTCAGGACGAGGGGTTGAAGAGAATTGGATTAAAGAAGCAGAGGAGGAACTTGGATTTACCTTACCGCCCTCCTATTGCTGTTGGCTGAGAAATTATGGTAATGCATTTCTTGATGGTAGCTATATGCTAACGTTAACTTCACCAGAGTTTCGAGATATTTCTGATAATGATCTTCTCTATATTCATCGTCTCAATGTGGCGGATGAGGATTGGTGTAAACAGCATCCTCATAGGCTCGGATGAGCTGTACTATTTTGATACCTCATCAAAAGATTCAGATGGTGAATTTAAGATTATGTGCTATGACCTAATGAATGGAATTATATATGAATATGCCCCTACTTTTGCAGATTTTCTTGAAAAATTAATCGGTGAACGTATCTGAGATGACAACATTAAAAGTTGCCTAAATTCGTCTAGCTATCGAGGCAACTTCAAGTTATTATGGGGACAATTCCTTTTGTACATGTAATCGAAATTTCTCATCTGTTAAAAACTTCAATTGAAAGCTATTCATGTTTTTAGATAGCTTTGTCTGTTCTATCCTATTAAGATTATTGGCAAAAAAGGCGATTTCCGTTTGATTACCATCCTTATCCTCTGTATACGCTGCTAATGTCAATACAAAGGCAGTAGAACCTCCCTTTTGACCCCCATGTAAAAGCCATTTTTGATTTTTGGGTTTTTGCATTAATTGTTCCATTACAGGATCTAGATATTTATGTACATCTTCATTAAAGAAATTTTTATGATTTAGCTTCTCTAAAATTGTTATATAATCTGCTGTTGTTGCCCTTATTAAACGATCAGACCAGACCTTTTGAAAATCCATATCAAGGGTTTGAAGAGATTTTTTCTTTTCCTCATTACTTAGGGGCTTTTTTAACCAAGCTTCATGAATAGACAATGCCCTTTCCCTATATTCTGTCATATCCATAGCCTTCATAGCTGTTAAGGTTTCCTTTTTTGTTAGACCCTTTTCTTTCATGAATTGAGTAGGTATGTACAATGAACTTACTATTGGATACAACGGTTCATGATCCATTAAATTTAATTGCTCTAATACCTTATTAATATTTTCTAGCCCTAATAGCTCCATTAAAAATTCTGTATTTGCATTCGAACTATAGGCTATCATACCATTGGCTACTTCATTCAAGGATACAAAATTATTCTCTATTTTGTTATCTTGCTTTAATTGCTTTAGCCATGCTTCATGTGCCCCACCATCTGTTTTGGGGATATAAAAAGTTTGTAGATCCTCTAAACTTACTAGTTGTTGAGAATTTATACGCCCCTCCGCTGCCTGTTGTGCATATTCTATCGCTACTATAATTTTAACTGTACTCGCTAACGGAAGGGGCTTCTTTGTATTCATCTCTACCCAATTTTGTTGATTGTAATGAATCGCTAAGGATACTTGTTCATTATCTTTATTTTCCTTTAGGAATTGTAGGACATAGTCGGGGTTATCCTTATTGAGGTCTTTCTGAAATATCCAAAATACTATGCCTATTGCTATTCCAATACAAGCAAATAGACCTCCAATAATCCAAAAAACTGTTTTCAAAATTACTACCTCCATGATTAACAGCAAAGTGAAACTCTACTATCTTGTGGTGATTAATCATATTATACCCGAAATTATCATAATTATGGTAATTTTACTAAACTTACATAAAGGAAGGCTAGCTCATTTTTAACCAGCCTTTACTAATTAATACTGCCTTAATGAATCAAGGAGGCTCTTAAATTATTAATTCCGTTTTCAACATAAGCCTTTAAGCACGTTAATGTATACACCCAGCCTTCCTTTTGCTGCATCATTTTAGCTACAACATCTGGATCTTCTTCATTTAATCCTGATTCCCTGACTTCAATAACTGTCCCCAACCCAAGCTCTGTAAGTGTAATGGTAACCTCTGTCCCCTTACCATGCTCCTCACCCCATGAAAATACTATTTTCTGATTGTTTTCCATTTCAAGTACAGTTATAACGCCTTTTGCATTGTATTCTTCATATCTTAATAAGATTCTTTTGTCCTTTTCCCATCTTTCCGAGCTACTGGAGAACCAAAAGTTTCCGATTTTATCTGGAGATACAATAGCTTCAAATACCTCGTTGGCAGGCTTATGAATGATTAATTTAGTCATTACAAGCGTATTTAGCATTCTTCATCACCCTTTTTTTCATTAGTATGCTCCATTGTTATAGATTTCTTTAAAAATTAAGTTTACTATTAATAAATATTATTGATAAACGTTCTAAAAACGATATAAACTTGATATAGAAAAAATCAAAACGTTTTGGTGGTGTGTGTAATGAAAAAATACTTTATGGATATATTCATTATTGCCGTTGGGTCACTGCTTTTTGCACTGGCCGTCAACCTATTTGTCATTCCAAATGATTTAGGTGAGGGTGGCGTTACAGGCTTAACGATTATTGCGTATTATCTTTTTGGATGGTCACCAAGTATTGTAAGCTTTGTGCTAAATGCGGCTTTATTAGTGGTTGGCTATAAATTTTTAAGTCGGCAAACAACGATTTATACGATTATTGCCGTTTCTCTCCATTCGCTTTTCTTACATTTGACAGAATCATGGTCCATTGCTTCAAATGAAATTATTGTGAATACTATTTTTGGTGGGGTATTTGCTGGAGTTGGCATCGGTTTAATAATTAGAGTTGGTGGAACAACAGCAGGTTCTACAATCTTAGCAAGAATAACAAATAAGTATCTTGGTTGGAGTATTAGCTATGGTCTTTTATTCTTTGATTTAATTGTCGCTTTTTCATCGTATTTTATTATTGGGGCAGAGGCATTAATGCTGACTATTATTATGCTCTATGTCGGAACAAAGGTGATGGAATTTGTTATTGAAGGTGTCAATCCAAAAAAAGCAGTTACCATTATTTCGAAAAAGCCAGAAGACATTGCGAGTCATGTAAACGGCTTTATGAATCGTGGCGTTACAGTGCTATCAGGACATGGCTATTATACAAAGGAACAAAAAGAAATTCTTTATATTGTAATTAGTAAACAAGAGGTTGTGAAACTCAAGAAAATTGTTAAAGAAATCGATAAGGATGCCTTTATTGCCATTCACGATGTCAGAGATGTTTTTGGACATGGATTTATAGAGTTATCTAAATCTTAGTTAGAGCGTCTAAACACCTTTTGTTGAAGCACAAAAGGTGTTTTTTATACCAAGCAACCTACCACTGATTTATCGTCTTATCTGTAAGGATGTTTCTATTATTTTATCTAGTAGGTTTGCATAGCCTACTCCCGCCCCAAGTGCGCTTTTTGGGAGTAGGCTGTTTTTTGTCATACCTGGTAATGTATTGACCTCCATAACATATGGAATGCCATCTTTGATTAACATATCAATTCTAGCATAAACACTGCATTTTAAAGCGTTATAGCTGGCTATTGCAGCTTCCGCAACACGTTCATGTATGGCAGTCGGAAGTTCAATTACCTCCTCCTTTGTAGAAGCATCATTATATTTCGCCTCATAGTCAAAAAACTGTGCGGTATGTCGAATCGACAATATTGGTAATAGCTCACCACCCATGATCGAGCAGGTTATTTCCTCCCCCTCAATAAACTTTTCGATAATAATTTCAGTATCCCATTTGAATACTTCTGAAACCGCAGATACTAAGGCATCTTTATCATTTACTATTTTAACCCCTACACTGGAGCCACCCGAATTTGGTTTTATTACTAACGGATATCCCATTTTATCCACTTCATCTAGCTGCAGCTCTTCCATAGTCGAAAGATGGAGCCAATCTGGCGTTTCAATTCCTTCATAACGAAGAATTTTTTTCGATATATTTTTATCCATACAAATACCACTTGCTAGCATACCACTGCCAGTATACGGCACACCTAAGGTCTCAAGTACACCTTGTATCGTGCCATCTTCTCCAAATTTGCCATGAAGCGCTAACAAAGCAATATCAATGTTTCTTACTTTCTCTATAAGCTCTGTTTTGTCGTGTAGTTCAATTGCGACAACTTCATATTTATTTTTATCTAAATGGGCAATCATTTCATTCCCTGTCATGATAGAGACCTGCTTTTCAGAGGAAATTCCACCCATAATAACGCCAACTCGCATATTTTCAACTCCCCATTTCATTTTTCAATGTATCTCCAATAATCTTAATTCCATGGACAATATCCTCTTCTTTTAACCGAGAAAAACCTAATCGAAAAGTATTACTCCCTTCGCCATTGCTATAAAAAACATCCCCGGGATAAAAAACAACCCCTCTTTGATAGCACTTTTCCAATAGTGTACGAGCATTTATTCCTTGCTCTAGCTCAATAAAGAGATGAAGGCCACCATCTCCAGTCATTCTTTTAAAGGGAATGTATTGTTTGCAAGCTTGACGGGCTAGTTCATATTTTTTCTTATAGACTGACTTAGCCTTTTTTAAATATTTTTCGAAATAGCCATCCTGTAAATATTGATAAAGTACAGCTTGATCTAATGTTGATGTATGAATAGTTCGTGCCCTTTTCACACTTTCCAAGCAATGAATAAGCTCCCTATCTGCTAAAATCCAGCCAACCCGTAAGCCTGGAAAAAGGATTTTTGAAAAGCTACTGATATAAATAACATTGTTACCTGCACCAATAAAGGTTATTAGCGGTACTAGATGAGAGCCTGAATAACGTAATTCCTCATTAAAGCCATCTTCTACAATCGGAATTTGATATTTAGAAAAAAGGCTAATGATTTCAGCCCTTTTTTCAGAGGAGGTCACAATTCCTGTGGGATTATGATAGGATGGAATCAAATAAGCAAAATCGAAATTCTTTGCTACCAAGCTTTTTTCAACCTGATGTATATCGATACCATCATCCCTCATGTCAATTCCGTGGATATCAAAGCCATGCAAGCGAAAAAGCTTTAATGCGGCGTGATGAGTAGGATTTTCGCAAATCACACACCCAGATTTTTTAGCAAAGGAAGATAGCAAAATGTCCAAACCCTCTGTAAAGCCATTGGTAATTAAAATATCCTTATTGGAAATATCGACACCCTTCCTTTCCATATAGTGAAGAAGGTACTCGATTAGCGGTTTATAGCCCTTGGCATAACCGTAATTCAATACGATATCTCCTTCAAGAGACATCCGAGTTAAAAAGGCTCTTTTGAAATTTTCCACATCAAAAAGCTTTTCTTCTGGGGCAACACTATTGAAGGAAATCATGCCTTTTTCCCAGTGAATATCTTCCTGCTTCATCAAATCTAATTCATCAGCTAACAAAGTAACCTTATTAAGCCTCTCCCTCCAATGAAGCTCCACAGATGTGTTTTTCACTGTTACGACCTTTCCTACGAAATTCCCTTTTCCTTTCACTGCATAGATAATGCCATCTTGCTCTAAATCTGCATATGCATTTAGTACTGTATTTCTACTGACCGCTAATAATTTACTAAGTTCACGGGTAGATGGAAGCTTCTGATGCTCCAACAGATGTCCCTTGATAATCATTTCTTTTAAATAATCTTTTAATTGAATATAAACAGGACGATCCTCCACAAGCTTAAAATCATTAAACACTTCCTGACCCCCTTGCTTTATTTTTGCATAACTGATTCTAACCCAAAAGGTCCACAGCATATCGAATTTTCTTTAGCAGTGGTTGTTACATTTCCTAATTTTAATCTAAAAAACCTTCTGTCGCTGACATTGACAAAAGTAAGAAAGCCATTCGTAGTATTTTTCGAATGGCTTTTTCATAGCATTAGAATTATGAATAAGATTTCTAAAAATGTCAGTATATTTTCCCATTAACATCACAATTAAAATCAATGGTGAATGCTTTTTCGAAATGTAAACCATTATAGTCAAAATTTCCTTCAATACGAATACTATAGGTTCTACCACCATCTATTAAAGAAACTCTATAGGATGTTTGCTCCCACGTACCCCTGGGATAAGCCAGCTTTGTAGAGATATTATCAGCTTTTATAAACAATTGCCGATCGTAAACCTCATTATATTGTGTCTCAAAATGTCCTGTAACTTCTATGGTTTTCAAAATATCTGGGAAGTAAATATAAGTTGTTTTAGTTGTACTGCCATCTGTATTGGTGATTACAGGTTCTGGTGTTATTAACATATTATCAATTTTCTCACGTTCTGTAGCCAAGTGCTCCTCTAACCATGATTCAACGTCATTTTCAAATTGTTGTGGTGTAATCCAATATTCATCTTTATATTCCTCTATTGGTACAACCCCAAAGGATAAACCTGTTTTTTTCTGCATCGCTCTTTCTATAATTTCTAAATATTGCTCATAATATTGTCTTTTTTCTTCATCCGTAAGCGAAAGCGGTTCTTTTGGAGGTTCTTCCACAGACTGTGCTGATGGCTCAATATTTTGCTGTTGCCCTTCATCCGTAATAGCCATTGAGGTATCATTTGAGGGCGGGCTAGCTTTTTCTACCGATTGAATTGTAGGTAGTAGGCTAATTCCTATTAGAATTGCAGCTACTATTGAAACAATTAAGGGCTTAACATGATACTTAGGCTGATCGGACTTCTGTATTTTTGTACGAATATTTGCCTTTTCCTTCTCTGATAATTTTATAGAAGCAGGAAGAGTTCGCTCCAATTCATGTTTAATATTCATATTCAATTTTCCCCTCCTCTATCGTTATTTTTGCTAATTTTCTCCCCCGTGCTAGCCGTGTTTTTATTGTGTTAGGAGAGCATTTTAAAACATCAGCCATTTCAGTAATTGAAAGTTCAACATAATAATGTAGCCATAATACTTCTCTGTATTTAATTGGTAAAGAGCTCACTAGTTCGCCTATTGATTGATTTTGCTCCTTCTGCAAATAGTCCACTTCAAGGGATTCACGCTTTAACCACGTCCTTACTTTTTCTGTCACTTCTAATTTTCTATAGTGCCAGCTTTTTAAATAATTTTGACACTCGTTCACAGCTATTCGGTATAAATACGTTTTTATGGAGGAACGCCCTTCAAAGCTCTCTAAGCTTTTATAAAATTTAATAAAGACATCCTGTACAATATCTTCTGTTTTCTGTAATTCTTTTACATATGTATAAACCAACCGCTTTAAATAATCACCATGTTGCTCCATCGCCTCATACAGCAATTGCTCTTTGTCATCACTAGTCAAAGCTTAACCTCCCCCCTTATAAAGTTAGACAAGTCTGGAAATGAACTGGTTTCATTTTATCAAAAGGAAAATACTCGCTTTTTCTATGGTATAGTATGTTTATGGTTAATTTTTCTAAGATTGAAAGGGGCTACGAAATGGAAGAGATTTTAACGATTTCGAATTTAACGAAAAGTTATGGGAACAAGGAAATATTAAAGGGGATTGACCTCCATGCATCTAGAGGAGAAATTATAGGCTATATTGGCCCTAATGGTGCTGGTAAAAGCACAACTGTGAAAATAATTTTAGGGCTAGAGGGTGACTATGGTGGAGATATCAGGCTCTTTGGTGAGAGCATTAAAGAAAATCAACTAGCCTATAAACGAAGAATTGGTTATGTGCCAGAAATCGCAGACGTTTATGATAATTTAACAGGCTACGAGTATTTAACCTTTATTGGACAGTTATACGGACTTGATTTAGAAGTAGCTGCTGACAAATCAAAGTCCCTAATGGAATTGTTCGGTGTCGGAGAAGCCTACCACGCTAGAATTTCCTCTTATTCTAAGGGAATGCGACAAAAGCTATTAATTATTGCCAGTCTATTACATAATCCAGACATCCTATTTTTAGATGAACCTATTAATGGCTTAGATGCAAATAGTGTCATGATTTTTAAGGAAATCTTAACACAGTTAGCTGCCCAAGGAAAAACGATATTCTATTCATCCCACATTATGGATGTCGTAGAGAAAATCAGTAGCCGAATTATCCTGTTGTACGACGGGAAAATTGCTGCTGATGGTACGTTTGCGGAGCTGCAAGAAGAGAATACAGAGGGAACACTGGAAAGAATTTTCAATCAATTGACAGGCTTCCATGAACATCAGGAAATTGGTGAGAAATTTGTTTCCATTGTACAAGAGGTACGATGATGACAGATTTTAAAACCCTACAGTTGCTTGATAAATTCCGTATTATTTTTATCAAATTGGGCATCGATTATGACATGATAAGGAAAATCCTCCATGTAAAATTAACAATGGATGAGCGTAAGGTACCGACAATATTTAACCAGAACAAGAAGAAGGAAGATCAAAAATACGGCTATATTAAGTCCTTATGGATTTATGTTTTGTTCGGGCTAATACTCATTCCACTGATGAGCTTTGGTCAAAATTTTCTTTTCCAGATGAGTATTTCATATGCCATGATTATTTTTTTAATTATGACATCCTTGATTTCGGACTTTTCATCAGTCCTACTGGATGTACGCGACAGAAGTATCCTTTCGACTAAGCCAATCTCTACAAAAACGATTAATGCCGCAAAGTTTATGCATATTTTCATCTATTTAACTTATTTAACAGTGGCATTAACAGCCATTCCACTTGTCGTTAGCCTCATCAAACAAGGCCTTGTATTCTTTATTTTAACAGTGTTTGAAATTTTTCTAATCAACCTATTTATTGTAGCGCTTACCGCCATTCTCTATATGATGATTCTACGATTCTTTGATGGAGAAAAGCTGAAGGATATGATCAATTATGTTCAAATTGGACTATCCTTAATGCTGATGATAGGCTATCAAGTACTGATTAGATCCTTTGAATTTGTCAATTTAGATATGACGATAGTATTTCATTGGTGGAGTATTTTCCTTATACCAATGTGGTTCGCCGCTCCCTATGAGTTGCTATTAAATGGTAACCAATCCTTAATGACTATAGTTTTTTGTTTGCTAGCAATCATCATACCTATTATTTCAATATGGCTATATATCAAACTAGTGCCAACCTTTGAACGTAATTTGCAAAAACTATTAAATACAAGCAAATCAAAAAAAGAAAGAAAGAATCGTCTAAAGACATTTTTGTTAAACATCATTTGTGGAACTAATGAAGAAAGAGCTTTCTACCGCTTCGCATCCCTGATGATGAAACAAGAGCGAGAGTTTAAACTAAAAGTATATCCATCTTTAGGCTTTTCCTTTGTCATTCCATTCATTTTTATGTTTACTTTTTCTAGGTCTGAGGAAGTTGATTATTCTGTTAGCATGAGCTATTTAAATATCTATTTCAGCATGATAATTATTCCGTCAGCTGTGCTTATGCTTAGTTATTCAGCGAAATATAAAGCTGCTTGGATTTATAAGGTCTTTCCACTTAAAGATTATACAGACCTAAAAAAAGGTAGCTTAAAAGCATTTTTGATTAAATTGTATATTCCATTATATATTGTACTAAGCCTCATTTTCTGCTTCATCTATGGTCCGAGAATTATTCCAGATTTACTGATTGTTTTAGTGACGAGCTGCTTGTACACCGTCATTTGTTATATCACTATAGGAGGTAACATTCCTTTCACAAAGCCCTTTAATGATATTGGCGATGCCCAGAGCTGGAAATCTCTTATATTGCTTCCTCCGTTAGGGGCTCTAGCGGGATTGCATTACTTCCTGGCAGCTCAAGTTTCTTATGGAGTATTAATTTATTTATTCGTGCTTGTCATCACGAATTTCTTTATATGGAAACTTGTATTTAAGCGCACATAAAAGGCTTGAGCCTAGATTACTGGGCTCAAGCCTTTTTATTTTAAAAAACTTTCTTCTCATATATACGAATTGATAATAGCCATGATCCAATATATAAAATAACAGTTGTAAAAATAGCTACGAAATACATTTGCGCTTCTTGTAAAGTCAAGAACTTTCGTGCTAGTTCTCTTAATATATCATTTATAGGAACTAGTAAACTAATTGTTAACATATAGATACCCAATAAAACACCTAAAGCAATCAATAAATAATGCGTTTTAAATTTATAGGAGATTGGAAACATGAATGATATAGCGACCATAACTAGACCAATAATAAACAACATTTCTTTCCATATAAAAAGATCCCCTTTTCCATTTATGAGGAAATCCCCCGCATAAATCATGAAAACAAATATTGTTGTAAATATCAGTGAACCTATATATTTTGAACTGACAATTTCCTTTCTCGTATATGGTAGAGAATTGAGCAGGATATTAGCGTTGTCTTTTTCATCGTAAGCGAAAGCATTCAGTATAAATATTACACTATAAAGAAATCCCAAAGGTATTAGGGAGGGTACACCTGCCAATAAGTAGATTATTATAGTAGCAATGTAAAATAAAATTATTTTCTTTTGTATTAAAACATCCTTAAGTATAAGGTTAATCATCCAATTACCATCCTTTTTTTCGTATATTGCATATGAGGGTACGCTTTTTCACCATAACCGTATCTCCAATATATTCACCACACGAATTTAACAGCTGTCTCCATCACTCATTCTCTGTATACAATAGTGTGAGCATTTCTTTGAGCTCTGCTAAGTCAATGTTCATTTCTTTAGCATTTTGAATGGCAATCAACAGATTTTCTTCGACTACCTTTATTTTTCTTTCTCTCATCATTTCCTTATTTTGTTCAGAGATGAATGAACCTTTTCCCACAATAGAATAAATAAACCCGTTTTTCTCTAGCTCTTCATAAGCACGTTTTGTTGTAATAACGCTAATTTCTAAATCCTTTGCAAGCTGGCGCATAGAGGGCAATGACTGCCCTTCTTGTAGTTCACCTGTTAAAATAAGCTTTTTGATTTGAGCATAAATCTGCTCATAAATCGGCTCTTTTGAACTGTTTGAAATAATAATTTGCATACAAATACCTCTTCTTTATTTTTATGTGATTAGTACATGAAGACATCCGTTATTTTCGTTAGCATGAACCATTAGAATTTTTATTTCAATACGCTGATTATTTCGTCCGCTGTACAATGGAATTTATAATGTCTTTCACATAAAGATTACATTGTATATTGTTTAGAGTATAATTTTCTGCCTCACGGAAATTATCCGTTTATTGATAGGGGACCTTGTTTAAGCACGTAAACAGCTTGAGCCTACATCGCTGGACTCAAGCTGTTTCTTTTAAAAAACTTTTCTCGCATATATACGAATAGATAGTAGCCACGATCCAACATATAAAATAATGATTGTAAGGATAGCTACGAAATACATTTGCGTTTCTTGTAAAGTCATGAACTTTTGTATCAATTCTCTTAGTGCACCATTAAGACTAGGGGATAAAAATTTAATGATTAAAATATATATTCCAAATAAAGCACCTACAGCAATCATTAAAGATTGCGTTTTAAATTTATAAATGATTGGCAGTATAAATGACAAAGTGACCATAACAAGACCGATAATTAGCAATATATCTTTCCATAAAAACAATACCTCTTTTCCATTTAAGAAGAAATCACCTATAGAAGTAATGAATATAAATAGTGATGTATATACCAATGAACCAATATATTTCGAACTAACGATTTCCTTTCTCGTATATGGCAGCGAATTAAGCAAAATATTAGCGTTATCTTTTTCATCATAAGCAAAGGTCTGAGTGATAAAAGCCATACTATATAAGAATCCTATCTTTACTAGGGACACATCTATAAATAAATAAAGTATAATTGTAGCAATGTATATTAAAATTAATTTCTTTTGAATTAAAACATCCTTAAGTATTAGATTAACCATCCCATTACCATCCTTTTTTCGTATAGTACATAATATCTTCAAGCGTCGGTTTTTCCATAATGACAGAATCCCCAAATATGTTCGCCACACGACTTTTATCCGCAGTTAACGCCTCAAAGCCTGTGTTCGATTTACGGATGGCAACAAACTCTCGTTCCGTTTCCTGATCCAATAAATTCAATGTCCCTTTGACAATGGCATATTCCTCTTCAATCTTGTAAAATTCCTTCGTGAATATATGCTCACCATTATGAACAAAGGTAATATAATCTGCAATTCTATCCAGATCTGTTGTTATATGGGTCGAGAAGAAAATCGTTTTATCTTCATCTTGCATTAATTCATGTAGTATATTTAGTAGCTCTCTACGAAATATCGGATCGAGCCCAGCAGTTGGCTCATCCATAATAATCAATTCTGCATGATGAGCTAGGGCTATGGCTAATGAAGCTTTCATCTTCATCCCCTTCGAAAAGGTCTTCATATTTTTATTCAATGGTAGTTCGAACTGATTGACATAATGTTGAAAGGCATTATCATCCCAGTTTTTATAGGCTGGTTTAATGATCCTTTTCATATCCTTTAATGTTACATTTTCATAAAAGACATTTTCGTCATAGACAAAGCCAATACGTTCCTTTATTTCTTTTTCATGCTTCTTGTAATTCATGCCAAACACTGAAACTGTGCCACTATCCTGCTTTAGTAAGTTCATAATCAATTTGATTGTTGTAGATTTCCCTGCACCATTTCCGCCGATAAATCCAGTTACAAAACCCTTTTTCACGTTGATAGAGAAATCCTTTATCTGAAATCCCTTAAAAGATTTATGAACATGCTGTAATTCAATGACATTTTCCATCATCCATCCTCCGTATACAATAATATAAGTATTTCCCTTAAGCTCCTTAAGAAAAATGTTCCTCGTCTAAACAATGTATATATACTTTATATACAATATACACACCATAAACTTGTTTTGCAAGTTTTAATTTCTTAATGTTCAATATAAAAATTTCATTACATAGTAAATCACTATGAAACTGTAACATATGTCTCTTTTTTGAAGTATAAAGGCATACAGTCAAATTAAATGATTGTATGCCTAACGTTAATTTAGATTAATTTGTATTTTCCTCGATGGCAATTTAAAACAACGCACAAATAGCCTGGAGATTATTACATTTTAAAGATTCTGCTTAAAAGTTAGAACTTTCTATAAATTTTTCTGACTCGTCAGCAATTCGCTTAAATTCAAAATCATGAATATAGTGGGCGCAATCTAATTTTATGAATTCACCATCTTTATTCTTACTAATAAAATCCTTTTGAAAGTCAAGCCATGTATCCTTATCCCAGCCTGTTCCTTGCCCATTCGATGAAAATAAAAGTATAGGGACATTTGGGGTTTCTAAGGTCTCTACCTTTTTTGCATTTGCCTTTATGTTCTTCACTTCATTAATCATATTCTTAGTTACTGTTCTGCGATAAAAAATTACCCTATACAGTTCCTTCTCTTCCTCTGTTAGATTTCCATACTTCATCGCATCACTCTCAGCAAGACCCGGAATCCATCTCGTAATGCCAATCTTTGCAGCAAGGGCACTTAAATAAACCATTGGCATGCTTATAGCATAATCCTCATATGCAGCAGGAACAGCCATATCCAATCCAACAATTGCTTTTACCTCGTCTGGATAAATCTGAGCCCAATACAGAGCTTCAATCCCAGACATTGAATGAGGAAATAAAATATAGGGTCCCTCAACACCTGATTTTAATAGAGCTTCCCTTGTTTCCTGTAAAATCGTCTCTATATCTCGATTAGCATCTGTAATGTCACTAAATCCATAGCCTGCCTTTTCAACGACAGCAATTCTATATTTATCACTTAACAAGGAATACAAAGATTTGAAATCTAAAACAGGTGCACTGGTGCCCCCTCCAGACATAAATACTAGCGTTTCTTCACCTTTTCCTTCTATGTATACATGCATTTTATGGTCATTAACCTCTACCATCTTCCCAATGGGTGTAAATCGTTTTTCTTCTTTGGATAATTGTATTTGATGATTTATATAACTAGTTGTAATGGTTAACAGAAATAATGCCATTAATATGAGTAACATTTGTACAATTCTTTTGAACACTAGCTTATTATTCATCCCTCTCCTAAGCTAACCAGAATTATTCTGATTTTTTAAAGTCACCTCTATCTAAATACATTAAAAATAAGAAGCCTACAAAGCTGATTCCTAAAAGGATAGCTGCCCATGTTGTTTTAAAGTTTACAATGAAACTAAACAATGTAAAGATAGCTAATAAAATATAACTATAGGGTTTTTTCAAAAATTTCACTGTTTTAAATGTCACCTCCCTTTTTTTCTAACGTTCTAATATATAGGAGACAAATCGTAACTCCTGACCATTCATTTCAAATTTCTCGTCACTGATACTTACCTGTTTAAATCCATTTCTTTCAAGGACTCGCTGGGAAGCAATATTATGAGTTGTTGTTTTTGCCTTCAACTTCTTGATAGTGCCCTCTGTTTCTAGTAATAGCTTTAAAGCTTTAGCTCCTATCCCATTTCCCCCGTATTCTTCCCCCACTCTATAGCCGATTTCAGCAGAATTATTAGTTGCATCAATATCCACTAAATTTATCCTTCCTACAATATTATCCATGTTGTCTCTAATTAAATAAAATATTGATTTTTGTTCCTGTTGCTCTGCTAAAAGCTCTTTATGTCTCTCTTGAAATGTTTCAAATTTATAATAATCTTCCCCACGGCTTGGTACCATTTGCTCAAAAAATAATCGATTATTCTTTTCAAAAATAAATAATTCTTGCGCATCATTTTCCTGTAATTTATAAATAGATATTTCCAAATTTACTCGCCCCTCTTGTCTTTTTCAAAAGATGTTTTCTGTTGTATAATTTGTTACAAAATAACAGATAATCTTTAAATATTATCTTAACGAAGAGTTTAGATATTATCAAACTTTTAAAGAAAGCTTGTGTTTTGATGAATAGAACTTATATAGAGGAGAAATAATTTGATGAAACGCATTTTAGCATGGATTGTCGCTCTTGCTTTGCTAATTGGTACAGGTGTCTATTATTATGTAAACGTAGATAAGCATTATGTGTACTTACATGAATTCTATGATTTCCCTATCCCAAAGGAAGCAACGTTAGAGAGTGAAAGTGCGAATGGTAATGGCTTTACATGGGGAAAATCCACAGGTACAGAGGTTCCTCTTGGCTATCGTATAATGATTAAAAAGAGTGGATGGAAGCAGGTTAAAATGGATGGTCATAATGTCATTTATAAAAAAGATGACAAAGTAATAAATCTATCATTAGCAAATAAATATATTGGCGTCCTGAAATAGAGGATAAAAATTTACTTCTATAATCTAGTAAAGCTGATTCATCATTTTGAATCAGCTTACTGAGCAACATATTTACTTTCTTTCAGTAAATCATACATGATGGTATCTTTCGTTATATGAATACCTAATTTTCCTATTTGCTTAAAGATAATGGTGCAACTATGAGATATATTAACAAATAATACAAATTTATATTCCCTTATGCTTGCAACACAAGTTGGTTCTAAATGGATCAACATCATTAGCATGAGCTGTTAAGCGTCCATTAATTCTTACTGGTTAATGTTAATTTTCCAAAGCCTTTAATAGTTAAACTTACTTGCTTTTTTTCATCCCAAATACTATAAGGATATACTAAATTAACTATAGTTTTCCCATCTATTGATTTTATATTGGCTCCTCGTGCATAAAAGGACTCTCCCTTTTCATTTGTTAATGCCCATTCAAAAAATTGATTTTCATCCTCATAAAGATCTGCGTCGACTATTAATGATACATGCATAGAGCCATTCGTAAGGGTTGCTGATTGAAGTTGAATGCCCTCAACAGCTTTTTCCGCTTCAAATGATTGTGTTACAACCTTCATTGGTTTCAATGTAAATGGCCATTCTCCATTAATTGAAACAATCCCTTTCTTTTCTGTATTGAAATGAATTGTTTCAATTACTAATTGAGCGTTATCTAAAGAAGGCCACGCCCGTTCATTCGACTGTAATAGAAGTTCATAAATTATGGTTTCATCGGTTCCTTTCAGCATTTGCTCCTCAGCATTACCCGTAAAACCTTTTGAAGTAAGAGGCTTTGTATCTGAAATAAGGGCATCAATTTCTTTTCCTGTAGAATCATACATACGGTATTCAATGCCTACATGATTAATATCCTTTATATCCATATTTTTCGGCAAAATTTCCATTTGCAACCCTACACGGAAAGCATCAGCAAATATATTTTCCAGTGTAACCGTAATATCTTGTGAACTTTGCGATACACCGACATATTGCACTTCTCCATTTTGACTAGCAAGTTCAATCCCAGCGTCATCAAACCCTAAAAACGCTTTTAGTTTGGCCATCGCTGTATCATTAGATAAAATCACACCCGAAGCGAGCACTACACATGCTGCCGCAGCTGAAATAGGCTTCAACCAACGTTTTTTTGTCTTTTTCTTTGATTTAGAGCGAATCTCGGTATAGGAACGATTAAAAGCTTTCTGCACAATATCTGGTAATTCTTGCTCTCTATTCATTTCCTCATGTAAACGCTCGTCTAATGATTTTTTCATAGTAATTGTGCCTCCTCAACATAATAATTATTTTTCAGATATTGCTTCGCTCTGGAAATCCTCGACTTAATCGTCCCTTCTGATTCATGAAGAAATTCGCTTATTTCCCTTGTCGTGAGTCCATTCACATAATAAAGTGTTAAAGCAATGCGATAGCTCTCATCTAGACTCTCTAATGCTTCATCGAGCTCAAGAGAAATTTGATCTTGGTGTCGCAGTTCATGCAAAGTCGTCACATCCAGAGGCACAGTACGCTGATCCTGCCTCATAAATCGGTAGCAGTTATTTAAAAGAATTCGACAAATCCATGTATTAAAATATTTCGCTTCTTTTAAAGAATCTATTTTTTCAAACGCTGTCAGAATCGTATCTTGTAGAAGGTCTGCAATATCCTCATCTTTCAAACCAAGTCGTTTAGCCGTCCGATAAAGTGTCATTTCGTATTGACGGATTAATTGTATAAAAGCTTCTCCATCTCCTTTCTTTGCTTTTTTCACTAGAAACTCGGATTGCATGTCATCACCTCTTTTTTCTCTTATATACCGTTAGAGCATTTCGATTGATAGTTAGTTGCATTCATTGATTGATTATTTAATAACACTAAAAAGCAACAAACGAAACAAATTTTCAAGCAATTAATCTTTCTATTCATGTACTTAAAAAAAGCTTACTGTTTATCTCCAAAAATAGGTATTTTCGATGTATTTAAAGCTTCATAAAATTGTCGGAAAATAAAGGGACTTTTAGACCCCGTTTCGACACAATATAAGTAATAAGTTTATTAATTTTTATTGACATACCTGTTTTATTGCATAATACTATACTTAAAATTTGAGTTTTCATAGGTATAAAGTTCCGAAAAACTCGAAGGGGGAAAAATATGAAAAGTAAAAGTATTAAGCGACGATTATTGTTTTTTACATTAGGTTTGCTGTTATTGTCATCTGTAATTAATTCTGTATTAGGCGTGTGGATTGTTGGGAAAAATAGCAAAGAAGTTTTAATTGAGAAAGCCAATGAACAGGTCTATGAAATCGCAAAGCAAGCAGAAACTATATTAAATTCTGAGAATGATCCCATCTCATCTTTACAAGATTTTGTGGAGTTAAAAGAACAACAAGATAATGTCACTTATGCTATTGTCATTGATACCAATGTAAAAGCTGTGGCGCACAGTGATAAAGGAAAATTAGGAAAAACATATGATGATACATACACAATCGATGGTGCTAAACACGGAAAAAAGCAATTTACAAGATGGTATGCTGAAGTTCAAGGTATATGGACATATGATATCATGGAGCCTATATATAAAGATGGCGAGCTGTATGGAGTAATTGATATTGGGGTACCTGAAAGCGGTATTCAATCTATTACAAACTCTGTACTAGGCTATCAGATTATTACAGGTATAGTAAGTTTTATCATTATAGGTACTTTAATGTGGTGGATTATTGGTCGCATTGTTGCTGCCATTAAGAATCTCGAAAAGGTTATTCATCAAACTGCTGGCTTAGACTTTACTGAAAATCCTGAGTTAGATAAGCTATTAAATCATCCAGATGAGATTGGTCTCATGGCAAAAGGCATCTCTAGCATGCGATCTGCATTAAAGAATGTTACCAACAACATACATAATACTAGTTCTGAGTTATCAGATTCCTCTAAGATTCTTATTCAAATAGCAGAAGATACAGTACGTACGACTGACGAAATTAGTTCAGCTATTAATGAAATAGCAAAAGCTACGGAAGAACAGGCTCATGATACAGAAAAAAGTGCTGAACAATTAAATCAACTATCTGGAAATATTGATCGTGTTATAGAGCATACAGAGAAGATTGCTTCCATGACAGAGGATATTGATCATTTAAGTAATCAAGGTGTAGAAACTGTCAACCAACTCTCTATTTGGTCAGAGAAGAATCGCGAATCTTCACAACAGGTAAGTAACATCGTTCAAGAAGTAGATAAAACTTCATCAGATATATCAAGTATTGTTAATACAATCACAGATATCGCAACGCAAACTAATTTATTGGCTCTAAACGCTTCTATTGAGTCAGCTCGCGTTGGTGAAGCCGGTAAAGGTTTCGCGGTTGTTGCTGATGAAATTCGAAAATTATCTGAACAGACATCTAATGCTACTGAGGATATTAAGAATAAAATCTCTGCCATTCAGGACATTTCTAAAAGTGCTGTGCAGGAAATTAATACGAGCCTTAGCGTTGTCGAACAAAATGCAAAAGCTACAAAGGATACTAGTGAGATTTTTAATACAATAAAGACAGCTCTAGATCAAACGAGTGAAGTGGCACAAGAGGTGAAACTTTTATCTAATGAGATGGATGAACGTAAGGAGCAAATCATTAGTGCAGTTCAAAACATATCTGCTTCTGCCGTAGAAACTTCTGCAGGTACAGAACAAGTTTCTGCCTCCGCAAATGAACAGCTTAAAAGCATCGAGACTGTCTCTGAAAAAGCTAAAGACCTAAATGCTATTGCTGATGCTTTAAGAGACGAAATGAAAAAATTCACTATTTAATGTAAAAAAGCTGATTCAATTATGAATCAGCTTTTTTAGTACATATCTCTAAATCAATTTACTTTCTTTCAGTAAATCATAGATGATTGTGTCTTTCGTTTTATGAATACCAAATTTACCTATTTGTTTCAAGATAAATGGAGCATCTACATCTGTTAATTTTTTACCATCCAGTAAACGAGCAGTTGAAGATAATAAAGTACGAATGTCAAAAGTAGATGCAAATACTTCAGGAACGCCTCGATCAATATCTAATAATTGATAAACAGCTTCCATCGCAGTTCTTACTGAATATTCAGTTGTAAATACTGTGTCTCTTTCTGTTTCACTAAAGTTCCCAATGAAGGCTAGGTTAGCAGATCCACTAGGAACAACTAAAGGGCGATCTCCCAATGCTCTAGGCATAAAGTAAGATGTTATATAAGGCATGTAACAAGGAATCGTATTGCAAGAGTTCTGTGCTAAATCTGGTATTTCGTCTACTGGTACACCCATATGGTACAGCCATTCTTGCGCTATCTCACTTCCAGAACATTCAGTGATACTCTTTTTAATAAAATCACCTGGTTTATTAGATAGTAAACCATAAATCCAAACTACTAATTGGTCTTTTGGTTGATCTTTAAAATGAGGTTGTCGGTTTAATGTATAGCTTAGCATCCAGTTAGAATCTGTAGCAGTTACAATACCACCTGTCACTACCTTACCAGCATATGGATCTCTTTTACTGATTTTTTCAATATACGGAGCAACTCGATCATCCAATGTAGTAAGTGTTGCTGAAACAAACCAACTTTCTTCAGGAAGATTATCGCAGAATTTTTCTGGTCGACCAAACTCAGAATCTTGAGAAGCGATGTTTTTCCAAAGTGACCAGCTTCCGCCTAAATCAGTGCTTATAGGAGCTGGCGTATTATTGTCACCATAAGTTGTACTCTCCGTAATACTACCATTTGTAACAAATACTAATTCATTTTCTGTTAGCTCAATATTCTTTTTCACACCATTTTGTTTTAATACTAAAGTATGTGCTACTTTTTTATCGCCAACTTTATCAACTAAAACATTCTCTACAACCGTATTAAATTGGAAATCAACATGATGGCTTTCCAAATATTTAATCATTGGAAGTACTAAAGATTCGTACTGATTATATTTTGTAAATTTCAAAGCAGATAAATCAGGTAGACCCCCAACATGATGAATGAAACGCATAATATAACGACGCATTTCCATTGCAGAATGCCATTTTTCAAAAGCAAACATCGTAGACCAATAGAGCCAGAAATTCGATTCAAAGAACTCTTCAGAGAAAACATCTGTAATTTTTACATCCTCTAATTTCTCTTCAGGCGTAAAGAATAATTTAATCATTTCTTCAGATGCTTTATCAGATAGCGTAAACTTCCCATCATCCTCAAGTCTTTGGCCCCTATTTTCAATTAATCTACATTTTGAATAGTTAGGATCCTCTTTATTTAACCAATAAAATTCATCTAAAACAGAAGCGTTTTCTATTTCTAATGATGGGATGGAACGGAATAGATCCCATAGGCATTCAAAATGATCTTCCATTTCTCGACCACCACGGATAATAAAGCCTCTTGTCGGATTTAAAATACCATCAAGACTACCGCCTGAGATATCTAGTTCTTCGAGAATATGGATATTCTCTCCCTTCATTTGACCATCACGAATTAAAAAACATGCGGCTGACAGTGAAGCTAGCCCTGAACCAACAAGATACGCTGACTTCTCATCAACACCTACTGGTTTTTTAGGACGTGCAAAAGCCTCATAATTACCATTACTGTAATACATAATACCGCCTCCATAAACTATTATCGTGATATAGCATATCATCATTTTGCATGATGATGGTAAAAAGAGAGAGAAATTAACAAAAAATTCAATTTTGAAGATAACTCAAGATATACATATACCCTATTATTGGACATAACAATTCATTGCATTTTTATAAATTTTTCTTTATATCAAAGTAAATATGCAAAGCCTGAATATTAGATTACCCTTGTGACGGATAACCTTTAGAGCACTTGGATTGATAGCATGATTTCCTTTTATAATACTTACCATAAAGTTGTTAAAGTATACAATATTTTCAGAGTAGCCTTGCATAATTATTATATTAATAAACCAAAAAGATGATTCAACAGTCAAACTTTATTTTTTGCCCTCCCCCTTTAATTACCATAATTAAATGTTAATAAGCAGATGGCAATATAGAGGCCCATTATAGAGCTTCTAAACCATCTGCTTTTGTTGGAGGCACTTTTAGAAAGATGAGAGAAATTAGTAGCTAAGTGCTCTTCTCTACACTTCCCCTTTTTTACGCGCTGCCATTTCATCTTTCATTTCTTCTTTTAATCCTTCAATTGACTTTTGACGTCGCTTATTCTTTTCTTTAATCATTTCACTTTGCATAGGATCTGCAAATTCCAAACTAATTTCCGCTTCATGAAGTTTTTCTTCAGTGTTCTTAATGATATCACCAATTCGTTCAACGTTATTGGATCTATCATCTGGTTTCGAGTGTTTTGAATTAGCCAAGGTAACGTAACCTCCTTAAAATTTTGACGTAACATTAGTTTGGATTTTTTTTATGTTTATATGTGCACTAATTTGAAAAGTGTGTTTGCCACATGAAGAGACACTGGAAGTAATCAGGCACTAAAGCGAATATCTAAAAAGATAGAATCCACCTTTTAACCTTACAGAAGAAAATAAACAAGAGTAAAAACAGTAACGTATAATTACACAGGGTATGGGGACTACAAGCCTGGAAATGGCATAGGATGGGCATTTGATTTGAAGCATGAATCTCCGCAAACAGTGGTATTGGACGCATCAAGATTATTGATAGGAAATATAAGAGAAGGGTGGCTCTAAAAGAGCTACCCTTCAATCTTTCTCATGCCCCTTACTAACCTCCACCTGCTAATAAGATACTTGAACTAAAAGTCCAGATTATAAGAGCAAATAGAAATGAAGTTAATGCTATTCCTTCTTTTTGTTTGGAGAAATGCTTTAAAAAGCGGAACATAAAAAAAAATGCAATTACAGGCATTAAAAATAGTGCAGAGAATAAAACTATTGCCTCCATATTCCTAGTCCTCCTTAATTATCAATAATAAAGCTAACTAATATGCCCTAAATGAGCAAACACTCTTCAAATAATTACCATCAAACAAAATAAAAAGACAGAAACCACCTTTTTAGTTAAAATGAAAGCTTTAACCCAATCAATCCACTAAAGAAGCGTATCTGTCTTTTGAATAGATTAACATATCACCAATAAATCAACAAAGAATTTCATGGTTGGCGATTGTCCTTTTACTTTTCAAAACCCATTTTCTGTCGAGCATTGGTTTTATAGGCAAAACGAAAGAGACATGCCTTAAGCCACCACCAAAATCATTAATACGCCGGAGAAGAACCTGTTTTTCTCTTACTCAACGATAAAACAAATCCTTCTTCACGGGCGACTCGGCCAACTATAGCTGCAGTTATCACGGCTTGCACCCTGATGGGAATAGTATATGGGGGCATCAAATCGTGCAACTGATGCCGAAATTCGATTATTCAGTAAAGAAACAACCAATAGTAAAATTCAACTTTCGTTAGATATGATGAATCAACTGCAATAGTATAGAACTACACAGCCTGTATCTCTTTTAGAGTTTATTGATAAAACGGCTTCACTTCGTATCCGTTTTTCTCCAAATGATAGCGAACGCTTTTCTCGATTAAAAAGTGACCTGAACCAACAACAACAAAGTACGTACCTTTTTTCTCTTTAAGTAAGTTCATGATTTTCTTTGCCATTTGTTCATCACGTAAACCAAATAGCATTTCGTTGTATTCTGAAGATTCGCCTTCCATCTCTCGGAAGCTTTTTGCGAAGTTTTCAACCTCCCCTTGCTTCCAGCTTGTAAACCACTCTCCGAGGAATTCAGACTGATTTTCTCCAGATGGCGTGAGTATGCTATCCAGTACAGCGACTAAAGATTGTTCCTGTGCTTCTGGTGATAACCCGTCAAACATATCAACTTGTGCCTTAGTACCCTCTAATTCAATCACTGGCTTTTGTTTTAGCTGTGCATTCAATAAAAAGTATATATCAATACCATGCATCGCCATTTCTTGTGGCGTCATACCATAGGAATCATCCATAGCCAGCAATGATAACGTATTTGAAAGCATCCAAGGCTTTTGTAATGCCAATTCTTCCATCGGGAGATCATAAAGCGCTGCAACTTTCTCTAGCTTTGCATAAGTTTCTGGCGCAACAGCATCTTTCAGTGTTAAGCCATCCGTATACATTGCCTTTTCTGAATAGTATTCAAGCCCTTTTGTATCCAGAATATTTGCCTCTACTAACAGTGCATCCGCTTCTTCAAACGCTGTCATTAGTTTTTTATTGAATGGATATAAATCTGGTGTACCTAGATGAATGGAACCCAGTAAATATACACGTGTATCCTCATCCTCAACTATCCAGGCTACTCCCTTCGATCCTTGCTCTGCAAGCTCATATGTATTCTTAATAAATCGAACAGCTAGTAGAACAGCCTGCTGTGTCGTTGCCTTTTTCTCTAACTGTAATCCGCTTTTAGAGCCTTGTAATATGTTATGCTCTTTCATAAATTGAACGGCATCTGTGCCAACAGGTAAATCATAGCGTGCCACGATATTATACAAGCGATTCACAATATCACCGCGTGTGTTATCATTTTTCACACTAACTGGCTTATACTGTTTATTTTCTTTTAAGCCCAAAGAGGCAATTTTCTTTTCTGTTAATGCCAGTAGTTCATTTACCTTCTCCACCGGAATTTCTTGAAGGAAGCCCTTATAATACCAATCAGTTGGATAAATCCCGTATTTTTCACCCTCGTTTAATGTTTCAATAGCCCAATCACTAATTAACGGTACTAGGGGTGGTGATTGCTCCTCTGCATGAACCGCTGGCATAACCGCAGTCAGCATTAATGAAGCGCCAAGCAACGCAGCACTCGTTCGTTTCATTATCTTTTTCATCATATCTTTTCTCTCCCTTATTCATATTTGCTAAAGCAACATTTGAAATTATACCATATAAAACCCATCTATTTTATACTTAATGTGGGAATGTTTACAATGTTGTATGACCTTGAAAATTAGATCGAAATAACGAGAGATTAGCTGTACGTTCTGGAATATTTCTATAAATTATTTTAGTTTTTGGGTCAATTTTATCAAATGTGAAATAGAAAAAAATCCTGCATACAAACACAGGATTTTATAAATTATTAGCTACTACATCATATGTAGCTTTTGGTATAAAAATTAATTAAAAATTTAAATCCATCTAGAACTAATGTTAAAATCAATATAAGAACGGTCCTAAACATATAAATAGATTAAGGATGCAAATATTTTTCCAAAACAAGAGCTGCTAGATTGTTGGTGTCAGGTATAACACAGCTGCTAAAGTAGCTATATTTTTATTAGAACGAGGTTATACGGTAAAAGAGCTAACCAGTGGGATCGCAGCTTAGTAATGGGGTTCCCTGTCTCAAGATGTTAATCTTTCTAACCGTAGTGGGTGCTGACTCTAGTACTGTTGCTTCATATGATTAGGTAATGTGGAAATTATCATTGAAAATAAAATTAATTACTTGCAAACGTAACCATAAAAAAAATATGTTTCCTAAAGGTTTAATAGTCCAAGCAAGAATTGAATATTATTGGGTCTTCGTTTCTTCAATATAATTTAAAGATTCTAGCTTCCGTTTTAATATTTCTTCTTTGCTGTCTGCCATTTGACCATGGCCAGTGATAAGGAAACGGATATCGTGATTTTCTAATATAGACTCAGTTTTTTCAAGTGTTTCCACAAATGCCTCGTTACTTTGAATAGACGGATTTTCTACGTCAGAAAAGTAATCACCCGCGATCCATAATCCTAAAGGTTCTACGACGATAAATAAACCATCATCACAGTGTCCATCAGCTTTATAAAATGTTAAAGAAGTATTGCCAAATTCTAATACTTGTCCTTCTTTATACACCACAATATCTACATGCGGATAGATAATCGGATAGTCTCGAGAGATATAATGTTTTACGTCAAAGTCTTTCAACTGTTGTAAAATATCTTCCTTATCCTCTCTATCTTTAAAAACATCTCTTGCAATAACAGTTGCTTCTGGAAAAACACCATATCCAATAATATGATCCCAATGGGAATGTGTAAAAAGAAGATAGATAGGACGACTATCTTTTATTCCGTTTACGAACTGTCGAATTTCTTCTACCTCAATAGGCAATAAATTAGGATCTACAATTACGATACAATCATCTGTATGTATGACAATTGAAGTGGTTTGGTATAATTGACTTTCAAATAATGTAAAGTCCTTTTCTTGATATCGAATCATTATTTTTCTTTTCCTTTCATTCGTTCACTTTTACCTCTTTTTATGTTATTATTTACTAATTTACTATTTAATGCAACATTACTATTTTCATTTTACATCCTCTTTACAATCTACAAGACGTTACTGTACTTTGATTAATAAATTTTTGTTTTGGGATTAACTAAAAATAACAAAATAAAAAACCCTTAAAATGTAAATAAATTTTCTATAATTAAACTCAATAACCACTTATAAATTCAAAATATAAATAGCCTTGATAATGAGCCTTATGCAAAATGGTAAAGGGTTGGGTGTTGTAGAATTTGCAGATGAAAATTCATTGTATTCTATCAAATGTAGGGGCTAAAATTGCAGAATGTTTAGATGGTAAAGCTTTAAACCTTACATTGGTTGGATTTATATTTATGAGTTTATAATTGGAGGTAGATTTAGTCGAGAACGTTAGTAATCCTTTTCTGGGTATTTATATATATTTATTTCATGAATAAAATAGGTGTTGAAAAAAATATCTTTTACTTAATTTATTCATTAATTATTGTTCTTAGCGGTATAGTGATTATATTTAAATTATTCACAAAAAAATAGGAAATGTATAAACTAGTACGCTGTAGATCACATTTTACTTAAAGGGGATACTTCTAAAATAATAGAAGTAGTACAAGCTTATGAATTTGGAAAAAATGATTTAAATACAGGCGCTCGATTAACAAAAGAAATAACGAGATTATGAATAGAAGTGATTTAGTTGAAGATTTGTATTCCAAATTAATCAATTTTTATTATAAACAGGTGAAGCCACGTATTTTTGACCAAACTTCGTTCAAAATACGTGGCTTATTTTTATACAAAAACTAAGGAAGTCGGCAACATTTATAAAAAATATCACGTATGTCGCGTAAATTTTAATCGAATTTGCTGTTTTCTATTTTAAGATTCTATAGCTCGAAGTTACATTGTTCAGAGTAGTACACCGCTGTATGACCTCTTTGTAGCCTCTTAATATCCAATTTATCACTATTCTTTGTATGGTTACTTTTGGGTTTTGTTTGAATTTTCAAGACACATAATGGAATTGATAATGAGTTACTAAGTAATCACATAGCCCTCTTCTTAAAAATAGACGGTAGAACCTCTAACAACCGTTCACGTGTGATAGGATCACAATGATTCCATTTAAAATCTACAAAATGAGTCTTACTGGGAGTTAACTCGGCTAAAGTGGCGATCTGTGGACAGTGAATAATAGTTTGTAATTCTTGGGGAGAAGCCAAGATAAAATTACGCTCTCCAGCATAGTGATTTATTTGATGTTGCTGAATTTCTATCCATGCTTGCCCTTGCTCAATTAACTGCATTACTTTGGGAGTGGGACGAAAGCCAAGCGATTCATACAAGCTGGCAGCCAATCCAGTCTGACACATAACATAAAATTTTGCACCTAACTTGAGATAAACAGTAGCTGTCTCTCCAGCAACATAAACATCTGCTAATTGCCTACGTACTAGCCTTACTTTGTCTTCATATGTAGTAATCCACTTCTCTGCCGCTTTACTCCGTTCAAATAGTTTAGCGATATACCGTAACCGCTCGAACAGTCTAAACTTCTTGTCTAGTATAACAGTTGGAGCAAGCGCATCTAGTTCCTGCAAATCTTGTGGATAGTAGCTAAGCAATATGAACTCAGGCTGCAACTGTGCTATTTTATTCGGATCTGCCCAATGCCCGATACTATGAATATTTCGTAGCCTATTGTGATATATCACGTTATCTTTCATAATAGAGATGGCCGCTCCTATAGGAGATATGCCTAAAACGAGTAATTCCCCAAGTGTAAATTTGCCATCAGTCACAATACGTGTCGCATCTTTAGGAACATGAATCTTTCTACCAAATGAATCGATAACTGTTCTTTGCTGAGTCAGAAGATGAACATTCGCATATTCACGCGGAGTGTTTCCAGTTAATTTATGAAAACACCGACTGAAATAGTATTCATCTTTAAACCCAATTTGTCGAGCTATTTTTCTCAATGGCTCAGTGGAATTACTAAGAAGTTTTTTTGCCTGGTTTATACGTACATGGGTCAAATAATCAGTCGGCTTTTTACCGGTCAATGTTTTAAACTTTTGACTATATTGCCATCTCACCATTCCAGCCATGTTAGCTAGTTGTTCAACTGTCAAGTCCTCATCATAATGCTGTTCTATGTACTGTACAGTTTGTTGAACCAATTTTGTCTTTTCTTCGTTCTGTAACTGGTTAGCTTGTTCATCTAACTGAACCATCATAGCTAGTATTTGCTGAAGTCTACCTTGCAACATCGCCATTTCTAATGTGGATAGAGAGGAACAAAATCGATTATTTATCCATGCTTCATTTCCTAATACCTGCTTGACTTGAGAAAATAACAGATGATAAGGATAACCGTAAAGCAAGGGTGGATGAGCAATTCGGTTCAAAGTCATTCCTTCTACTTCAAAGGTTTCAAAGGTAAAGCGAGCAACCTGTGCCTCTTTGTTACTTGACTCTACCGTGTAGCTTTGTACAGGTAAAATGAGAGCGCAGCTTCCTTGTCGTAGATCGATTGCCATTTTGTCTACATACAGTCGTATGTCATGACTGAGTGCTATCAATAATGTGCATAAATTTGTTTCATGATTATTTATTCCCTCATTATGGCTACTAGCTGACATTATTCGATCAACTTGAAATCGATCATAGTGTTGTAGTCTAATATATAAGGATGCCAGATTCATAAGCAACTCTCCAAACGTTGAAAATGATTCTCATTATCGTTATTGTAACATATAATGACCCTCTATCAACGATTGTTCGAGTATGTGCTATTTAGAATACTAGCGGTTTAAAAATTGATTGGACGGATACAATTTTTACTGTTTGCGCATCCACTCTGGTAGCTTTTGGAACAATTGCTCCAAAGCTAATAAATTATCTGTATTCCATTCATTAGGAACAACATAAACTTTTCCCTTTTTGACCGCAGGCAAAGTTCCCCATATCGGGCTTTGTAGCAGCCGATCAGCTTCTGCTTCACTTTCACTATCCTCTTGTACAATTACAAACAAATGATCACCAGCAAACTCAGGAAGCACCTCTTCGGAAACCTCTAGGAAAGATACCCCTTCTACATCAATAATATTCTTCTGTACTGCTGGTGGGACAGCAAAGCCATTTTTCCCATAAATAATAGCACCTAGACTACGATCACCCATAACATAAAGCGTCTTTCCTAGCTGATAGAAAACTGTTGCGGTCTCCCCTTCTGTTAATTGAAACTTGTCAAACATTTCTTTAGACTTTGTTTCAAACTTAGCAAGCAATTGAGCTACTTCTTCCTGCTTACCTAGAATATTCCCCATCTCTTTTACTCGTTCTGTATAAGGAAGAGCAGGGTTAAAGGGAATCGTAGTAGCGATTTTTGACAATTCTTCGTTAAGATTTGGATCCGCCTTGTAATAGCCATTAATAATCAGATCAGGTTTTAAAGTCAGAATCGTCTCTAAGTCAGCAGGATTTCCAATATCAACGATTCCTTCAAGTTTGCCTTCATAGTAACTAGGAGAATCTTTGGGAAGATTATTACCAACAATTGGAATATCCATCACCAAGAAATCACCAACTGTCTGACCAATATAAACCACTCGTTTTGGATCTGCAGGTATTTCAACCTGTTCACCTGTAATCGTTGTATATTGAACTGTTTTCTCACTTTCCTCTTCCTGCTCATTAGACTTGTTGCTATTAGCATTAGAAGTACTGCATGCCGATATTATCAACAATAGGAGGAAACTCCCTACCCATAGTATAATTTGCTTTTCACGATGTTTCTTCACACTTGTTGCCCCTTTCCTTTCTTACTCTTAATTGAAAATGATTATCATTTACAACATTATTATAGTTTGTGCGAATAGGAGAAACAATGGAAAAAACGCAATGATTTAATTGGATAAATGTCAATAATCGTTTCAAAACAAAAATCTGTTCACTTATTTCGTTTATAAGCAAACAGATGCACATTACACATATATTTTGTATTTTTAAAAAGACTTATTATATTGTAACAAACTTAATTGTCTAAAAACATATTCTCCGCACGGGTGACGGTTAACCTTTGTTTAAATGTTTCTGTTTCGGAAAAAAGTATCTGCCCAGCAACGTTTTTTTCTTCCTGCTGTCGGGCAGAAGACAGATTCTGCAATTACAAAATCAAATGGCCTTTGGGAAGATTATGAATCAAGTCATATCATCCCGAAGCGCGTCAATAATATTTTCTCTTTTTATCTTGCTAATGGCATACAGCATTGTCATGAACACCACAAAGAGCACACTGAACACGCTGATTGCCATACTGCCCCATGGGAACACAAAATCGATATTGTCCGCCCCACCGACGAACATTCCTTTGTAAATCAACCAAGAAGAGATTGCTGCTATGGGAAGTCCGAAGAGTAGCGCCCTCATGCCATAAAAGGCACACTCGAAATTCATCATTTTTTGGAAATCGCGTTCAGACATCCCCACAGAAAGGAGCATGGCAAGCTCTCGGCGGCGCAGCTTGATATTTGTGGAAATTGTGTTGAACACATTAGCAACCGCAATCAGCGATATCATAATGATAAAAGTATATGCGAACACGTTGGCAATGAAGATGTAATTGCGGTTCTCATCCATCATGTCATAGCTATTGTACAGGTGGTACGTTGCTTTAACTTCCGCCCCTTGAATCATCGATTTCATTTCAGCCACCGACTGCGAGGGATTCTTTGAGCGAAAGGTCATGCCCTTAACAGCTACATGGGTATCGGAGGTTTCAAGCTTCTCCTTGAGTGAATAGGGTGCCATCACCCTAAAAAAGTATGGCCTCTGCTCGGAGTTTCCTATGATGGGGAGTGTGTCAGGCGGCACGGTCTCGACAAACGTAATGCTTACGTTTTGCCTCTGTTCCGTCTTCGGCTCGCCATTCGTTTTGGGAGCGATGGTAAAATTCATGGAAGAACCCGTGAACATATCACTAAATTGGTCAACCTCTTTCACCCGATTGCTGCGGTCTTGCATTTTGGCAACGGCGATCATTTTCGCATTTTGCCCAGTATATTCCTCTGCTGGCAATCCCAGGTCTTTGATAATATTTAGATAGGCGTTATCATCAAGAAGCTGGATGTCCATTGGCAGATTAACCGTTCCGTCCAGCGAATATGAACTCGCGTATTCCCAGTAATCGTCTGAAAGATCACTTGCTTTGGCCGCGCATGAATACACCAAAAGTGCTTGATACGAGCTTTCGTAAACACCGTCAGCGGTTTTTAGTTTGTCGTAAAGTGACAACATTTCGTTATCTCCCATATCCTGCGCGGCAAAACCGATGTCATAGGTAGTAAACTCCACTGCCCGCTCCGACACCTGTTTCATATTCGTGACAAAAGAACTGGCCGATACAAACAACACAACGCTTAAAACAAGGGATAGTACAATGCTGCGATAGCGTTTCTTGTTTCTTTTAAAATTCTTTAGTGCAAGAGTACCTTCCAAGCCGTAAATACGCTCCGCAAGCTTTGAAGTTTTCACGGCTTTGGATTCAACTTTGACTTCGTTCGTCTGGCGAATACTTTCCATAACGGGAGTGCTTGCAGCCTTTCGCGCCGGAATATAAGCCGAAATCAGAATCGTAACCATGCTGACCGCCGCCGCAACGACAATTGCGGAGACTGACACCGTCATGGTAAAAGGGACGTTGGTATAGAGAATGTTCCCAAAATTCTTGGCGACAACGGAAATCACAAGCCAAATGCTGCCTATACCGACGATAACGCCAATCGGTATACCGATCGCACCGATACAAAGCCCCTCAAACAGCACCGAATTTCGCAGCTGCCTTGCTGTGGCTCCCACTGACGAGAGAATCCCGAACTGGCGTGTGCGTTCGTTCAGCGAGATGGTGAATGCGTTATAAATCAGAAAAATCGAGCCTATCATGATGATGACGACCACAATGCCGCCCACCGCGTATAGAAGCGTGTTGAACAAATTATCGTCCGAAAGACCCATGAAGCGCAGCACATTATCGTTAAAGACGTAAGTTTCGCTTCCGGCTTTGCTGCTTGCGTAAGCGTGGAGCTGGCGCGGATTTTTCAGCTTGACAAATAGACTGAAGTTGTCCACTTTGTCTTGTACATCCGCTTTGGTTATCAAGGTGTATCCCGGTGCGGAAGATTCCTCAAAGCCTGGTCTTTGGTAGATACCGACAACCGTATAAGTTCTCTCGACTTCTGGCACAAAAGTTTCTTTCCCGGAAATGTAAGGGATGTGTTGACCGAGATTTTTATTTCCGTCCATGCGACTTCCAACAGCAAGTGAAAGCGTGTCTCCCACTGAGAATTTAACGCCACCGTTTACTGCGACGCTCCCCGAAACAAGAATCTCCCCGCTGTTTTCAGGCAGCCTACCGGACATCAGGTTGATGGGCAAAGTACTAAAAGTTTCCTTGCTAAATCCGGCTATAAAGAGGTACGGTTTGTTGGGGTTTTTACCGCCGTCAAGCGTTGCGTAACCGATATTTTCAAATGCCGCGGTGTCAGCGACTTCCTCGTCGTGGGTTCGTTCCTGTACGAAGGAAGAAGGGACATCCAAAAACTCAACGTGCCAATTGCCGTATTTCTGGATTGCCCCGTTTGTCATATAATTCAGCAGGGAAACGCCAAAGGTAGTTACGGCTGTGATCATGGCGGCGGACAGAACAACTCCGATAATCGTGACAATCGTTCGAGTACGGCTTTTTTTCATGCTTTGCAGGGTAACTTTATTGAAAATGTTCATGACCGTACCCTCTCGTCTCGCACTATATTGCCATCTGATATACCGATAATGCGGTCTGCTTGCAAGGCGATATTTTCGTCATGCGTGACAAGGAGCAGGGTCTGCCCATATTTTTTATTGCTTTCTTTCAGCAATTTGATGATTTCATGCCCATTCCGGCTGTCCAAACTGCCCGTGGGTTCGTCGGCAAGCATAACAGCCGGGGCGTTCATCAAAGCGCGTCCTATGGAGACGCGCTGTTGCTGACCGCCTGAAAGCTGATTGGGTAAATGCGTCTTGCGGTCTTGTAACCCAAGCATTTCGAGCAGGTCATTCAGCCGTTCCTCGTTGACTTGCCGCTTATCCATCAGGATAGGCAAGGTGATATTTTCCACCACATTTAGAGTGGGAATGAGGTTGTGAAACTGGTAAATCAGTCCGACCTGCCGCCTGCGGAAAATAGCGAGCTTCTCATTGCTTTGGGCATATACATCCTGCCCGTTCAAATATACTTTTCCGCTTGTCGGGACGTCCACGCCCCCAATGATGTGAAGCAATGTGGATTTACCGGAGCCGGAGGAGCCGATGATTGCGGTAAACTCCCCCTTTTGGATTGTAAGCGAAACATGGTCAAGCGCGACAACTTGGTTTTCACCCTTACCGTAGACCTTGGATAGATTTTCAATTTTTAAGAACTCCATTATGTGAGTCTCCTTTCACATGGTTTACCCATATAATAGAACCTTCAACTTACATCTCTGTGACTTTCAGATGAGAGATTCGTCACTTTGGAAAACGAATGGCAAATATCGCACCGCCCTGCGGGTGATTTTTTGCGGTAATCGTCCCTCCCTGCCGTGTTATAATCATCTTGCAGAGAGCCAATCCAATCCCGTATCCTGTAGCGTTTGGGTTTATCCCACGATAATACCTATCAAACAGGTAGGGTAGATCTTCTTTTTCAAAACCTGTGCCACTGTCGTGGATAGTAATCTGGGTAAACAGTGGGTTGTCCATGCAGACAATCTCAATCTTCCCGTTCTCGCCTGCGCTTTCCATGCAATTTTTGAGGATATTTTGAATTGCTTCCGAAAGCCAACCAGAATCGCCCTGAATACTTACCCCTTTCGGCGCGTCTATTTGCAAATCAATATCGTGCAGTTCCATTGAGATTAGAAACGGGCGAAGCGCAGCACATATCAAGTTGTTGACATCTATCTGCTCGATTTGGAACACCACTATGCCCGCGTCCAAGCGAGATAATTTCAATAGAGAAGTAATTAGCCAATCCATCCGAACAAGCAATTCCTCTGTTTCTCGTATAAATGCTTTCCGTTCGTTTTCATCAGGGTTATTCGCTAGTAATGACAGAATGAGGTTCGCAGATGTGAGCGGGGTTCGGAGTTGGTGGGCTATGTCGGCAAGCGAATCGGCAAGATGTTCTTTTTCTTTTTTCAGCGCGTCGTTTTGCTCTCGAATACGCAACGTCATTTTTGTTATCTCGCTATGCAGAATGGAAAGTTCGCCCTCGTCCGATTCACCAATATACAGATGGTCAGCATTATGAAGCACTAGGTCGATTTGATTTGAAATCCGCGCAATGCTTTTATATCGGGCTTTGGTAAACGCAAAAAACGCTGTACCAAAGGTGGCGGCAGAAGCAATGGCAAGGATTCCCGCTGCCGCATTGATTGCAAATCCCACCATTACTGAGGCGATAGCGATTAAGGAGAACAAAATGACAAACTGTCGAAACTCTCTATTCCGAAGCATATTCGCCCCCCAGTCTATACCCCGTCCCACGAACGGTCAGGATTATTTGTGGGCTTGCTGGGTCGTTCTCTATCTTCTCCCGCAAGCGTTTGATGTACACGGTCAGTGTATTGTCATTGACAAACTCGCCTGCCGCATCCCACAACTCGTCAAGTAGCCTGCCCCTCGTGATAATAATTTTTGGGTTGTTAATAAACACCAGTAACAAGCGGTATTCTAGTGCTGAAAGAAAAACCTCGTTGCCGTTTTTTTTCACAATGCCGCTTGCCGTATCGACATGAAGGTCGCGAATTTTAAAATCCGACCCGGAACGCCCGCTTTTTCGCAAGGCAGTTCCAATTCGTGCAATCAATTCACGCGGACGAAAAGGCTTGGTGATATAGTCGTCCGCGCCCATGTTCAGGCCAGTAACAACACTCGCCTCATCCCCAGAAGCCGTCAGAAAGATAACGGGAACATCTTGGGTTTCTTTGATTTCTGTGCAAACCGTAAAGCCATTTCCGTCAGGCAAAGAAATATCAATTAACGCCAAGTCAAATTTATTCCTAGAAAGCGTAGCAAGGGCTTCACTCCGCGTAGAGGCGTGAATGACTGTAAATCCCTCCGTGCGAAGCAAAAGTATAAGGTTTTTAGCGATTGCCTTATCGTCCTCAACCAAAAATATCCGATTCATTTATTTTCACCACCCTTTACTTTACTGCTCTTGTATCTTCCGTCAGTCGGTTTTTCAGCATCAACCGGAACAAGCCATGTATTTCCCACTTTTTTAGCTCCCTTAATCCGCCCAGCGGAGCAATGATACACTACCATTCTGTCTGTGATTCCCCAATTGTTCGCAGTTTCTTTTGTTGTTATATAATCCATTCATGGCACCTCCATAGCTTTAATATATTTCTTTTGACAGAAATATACAAACAGAGACATAAAACATGGCATTATCCATTTCACACGTTCCGCCAATTTTTATTAAGGGGAAATTCAGAGGGACCTTACTTTTCTCCAAATATTTTCATATAAAAGGATTCAAGGACTATGACTTTAAATCAGTTAGAAAAGCAACCTATTGACATCTGATAATTGAAAGAGATACGCTTTAATTTTAAAGTCACCATGTTAATTCTATTCGTAACTTGCGTTGCTTTGAAACATTATATTTCTTGCTTCACGTTTATAACTTACCATTCAGTTGTAGGTACTGGAACACTCCCTCGCTTATCATTTCAATCGAAACAAAAAAGGACCACTACTGTGTTTAGAAAGTGATCCTGATTTATCCTCAAAAAGTTGTTTTTCGTGGAACGTGCAACAGAACAGGGTCTACTCCTGATTTGATATTGTAATATGGGTTCTTTTATAAGAAGTTGTATTATGAATATATGTGATACGAGATTTGAGTCTCTGCTCGAAAAGCTGCTACCAAAAGATAAAACCAAATATAGGAATATAAAAGGGAGGAAGGGAGGAACGATTGATGGATCGCATTCAATATTTGTCTCAGTTTAACCTGCTGCGTTCACTTTCCATGGAAGATTTAATCACAATGGACGAATTGACTTCGATCACAACTTTTTCAAAACATACGTTCATTCAAACACCTGAAACGTTCACTGAAGAGCTGTACTTTGTGAAGAAGGGAAAAGTGCGTCTCTATCAACTAAATAATGAGGGGAAGCAGTTCACTTTGGATATCTTGAGCGAGGGGAACATTTTTGGTGAGATAGGTGATATTTCATTGGGTACACGGGAACTGTTTATTGAAACAATCGAAGAAAGTGACATTTGTGTAATGGACAAAGAGCGGTTCGAGAGCTACCTCATTCGATGTCCACGATTCATGATGAATATGATTAAAGCCATGAGTGAACGGTTATCATACATGAGCAGCCTTGTCCAAAATCTAGCCATTGGAAAATTGCATGATAAAATCATTCATGTTCTGGTGGAACTTTCTGATCGGTTCGGAGTTTGGGATGAAGGTAACGATTACTGTCGAATCGACATGCTCATTTCCCATCAGGAGATTGCTCACTTGGTTGGAGCTTCAAGAGAAGCCGTGTCCATGGCTCTAAAAGAACTTTCGGAGACCGGTATAATACGTACAGGATTCCGTACAGTGGCTGTTTGCCGTACCATTCTCACGTCAGTTTGCTCAAATGATAGTAACTTGTAAACTAAATTACATCTTTTCATTTCGTCTACCCCGTATTATGGAGAAGAGTTAAATAATATGACGAAATGGAGAGATCTCGATGAAAAATTTACGTCTTTCACCCTTGCACTTTGATTTGGATAACGCCACTAAACAGATGGAAAAGATGCTCACTCCAGAAACGGTAACGATGTTTGAACAATCGATCATTCAATTGAGAGCATCAGGTCTCGCCACTGGCCTGAAGGTTGGAACAAAAGCTCCCGATTTTTCGCTGAAAGATCAGAACGGTACAAACGTTACCTTGTATGATTATACGGCACACGGCCCTGTTATCCTATTGTTCTATCGCGGAGTTTGGTGTCCATTTTGCAATATTACTCTACACGCTTATCAGCAAGCATCAGAACTATTTGAAGCGTCAGGAGCTCGGATACTTGCGATAAGTCCGCAATCCCCAGACTATTCAACTACTATGCAAGAGAATAACAGTATCACCTTCCCAGTTTTAAGTGATACTGGTAATGAAGTTGCATCCCGATACAACATCGTATTCGAGCTTTCCGAATCGATACGTAGCGTTTACCAGTCCCTTGGTATTTCGCTTGACGATTATAATGGCGATTCCTCTTGGACGCTCCCACTTCCAACAACTTTTGTCATTGATCGCACGAACATCATTCGCCTAGCCTATGTCGAAGCTGACTATAAACGGAGATTGGAGCCTTCGCAAGTATTGGACATGTTGGCATCTCTTTAAGGTCTGTAATAATGATGGGGCTTCTCATGTAAGTTGATGACAAGATTCCGATTCCAAATTCTATTGTAAATCTGAAGGGAGCCTGACAGAATCATATACATCTCAATCTTCTTCAGCCTGACTTGGGGGTTTTTTTCCACAACAGAATGGGTGGGTCTTATAATTCATAACCGTTCCCTCTTTACTACATGACAAAAGCGAAGAGGCTAGTATAAAACGCCCATCTCAAGACTTAAGAAAACAATAAGGATAGGTGAGAAATCATCTGCCATATAAGCATGATAAGTGAATACTACCAATCAGTGGAGAATGGGGAAACCCCACTGATTGAAGCTTCACTTTATTGTTTTTGTACTAATTCAATAATTTGTGCTACCAAGTGCACTGCTTGATTGATAACAGAGATTGGATCTGCTGAGAAGAAGTACTTCCCATCGAATGTAATTATTTTGTTAGTTTTTACGACATCCAAATTATCCTATGTAAAAGTTCTTGATCATAATCTAAAACACCTACATAGTCACCTTACTTATTTGTTACCGAGTTGTTCCGCCAAACCGATTAGAAGTCCTTCGACTCCACGAATATAGCAGAGCCGATACGAGTCCTCGTACTGAACCACTTCACCAACGAGCTGAGCACCATACTTAGTGAGTCTGGCTACCATTTCGTCAATGTCTTCAACGGTGAACATGACGCGTAGATAACCGAGGGCGTTTACAGGAGCAATCCGGTGATCTGATATAGTAGGTGGGGTGAGAAATCGTGAAAGTTCCAGTCGGCTGTGGCCATCTGGGGTAACCATCATAGCAATTTCTACGCACTGAGAACCCAATCCAGTTACGCGACCAGCCCATTCACCTTCGACAGTGGCTCGCCCTTCGAGATTCAAGCCAATCTCCTCGAAGAAAGTGATTGCGTCATCAAGGGATTCTACAACGATACCGACATTGTCCATTCTTAGTAATTTGTTTTTTACCATAGTCTAATCTCCTTATGAAAATTTATTTATCTGATCATTTTTATAATTATTTCATTAAATGTAAATCAATAATAAAGTTGTTTGATTTTATTATAAAAATATAAGAGCCTGCTACAATTTAGTTGAGAGTTATTCGACTAAAGCACCTATTAATTTAACGAAATCCTTTAGCTCTCTCGCCTACATTGTATAGCGCTTTCTATTTCAGAAATACCCTTTTGTATTGTAATTTTATTTACTTTAACACCATTTTCTGGAGTATCAGTCAAGGTGATATGGATTCTATCAAAGGGAGCATCACCATGATGTGCGCTATAATTTAACGCACTTGCATGAACAATATGTCTCCTTGTATCGCCATCTATTCTTTCAACTTTATCTATTTTAGGACACATGATAAAATCTGAGTAAGCTTCGTCGAGATAGGAAAAATATCTGGCATATAAAGTTTCTTCAAGCAACTCGTCTTTTGGTGCCCCAACACTTTCATATTTCCAGCCAACTAAGAGCCAATCATAAAGTTCTACTGATTTCAATCGAACCTTTTTATTATTACTTGTATATATAACCTCACCATCTGCAATCGTGCATGTTTTTACTTGGTTTTTGGATACACAATTATAAGCTGGTTCAATAACTATAATGTCTCCGTTTTTCATTTTTATTTTCATTATCGAGACTATCGAAGTTTTATTTAACTCTAAATCAATTGCTCCTTCTGAAGGACTTGAGGTGTTTATCCAGTTAATGACCTTACCGATAATCACTTCCTCATATCCATCATTTTCCTTAAACAAACGGGTTTCCCCGTTTAAACGGTTTACTTGAATAAATGAAACATCCTCTTTTTCTAATTGTGGTTGAATACTCGCCTTTACTAACAGCAATTGCATCGGAAAAAATAATCCAAAAATCACCATGACTAGTATGACTAACTTTCTCAAGAATTATCGCCACCTCTAATGTAAATTTTGTAGGTATTTTCCCCTTACTATGATAAATAAATACTTAAAGAACATAGATGCAAATAATCAGATTCCGATACAAAACTGAACGTCATTCAAAAGCCTTTCTTGTTACTAAATCGTCCCTATAACTCCATAAAATATTAAGCAACTTTTGTCTACACATACCTTAGTTGTGTTGTAAAATTACTGCAAACACAGATTCTTACGCAAAAATTATAAAAACACACCTTGAGCATAGCTTTCAAACACTACAAGACGTTTTTTCGAATATCTATTTTAAATCGATACCTTTTTAATGTGGCTTTTATTAAAGATTGATTAAAACCATCTCACCTTTAAAAAAGTGAGATGGTCTTTTGTTGGAAATTTACATTAATTTTACTATAAAGATTTTGAAGAAGTGTACTTAAACGAACGGTGCAGGTTCGTTCAATAAGAAAACATACGGACAGTTCTTAACTAAATAGGCTTATATGTTAACTTATCTGGATCTACCACATAGAAGATCTTGTTAATCGTTCGGGATGAAGAATTCCAGTCAAAACAAAAAACACCTGTTACTTTTTCATTTTCAGTGACTACAATACCAAATTGATTATTTATCATAGCTGCCGTAGCACTTTTTCCAAAGAAAAACTTTTTTGAAATTCCTGAAATAAGTGCTACTACTCGCTCTTTACCTTCAATGATGTTTATTGCCGTTCTTACTTTACCTCCTCCATCAGCAGCAAATAGAACATCATTAGATAACAAGTGGGTTACTCCTTGGATATCCCCGTTGGATAATGCCCATATAAATTGTTCTATATAATTTTTCTGAAGACTAACAGTTAAATCTTTTTCGCTTTTTCTTCCCATTTTAATTTGTGCTCTACTCAATATCTTACGGCTATTAACAGTTGTTGTTTTTAGAATATCGGCAATCTCACTATGCTTTAGCCCTAGAGCATTTCTTAATACGTAAGCTATCCTCTCTTTAGGTAAAAGGTTTTCCATAAGAACCATATATGAATAGCTTAATTGATCTGACTGGATTAGATTATCAAGAGGCCCACTATTGAATGTCTGTAGTATAGGTTCGGGTAACCATGTACCTATATAATTTTCTTTCCTTTTTCTACTTGATTTTAGTTCATTCATACAGCGGTTAACGATCATTTTATTTATATAAGCTTTAAAATTAGTAATATCTTCCGTAATATTTTCATGTTCTTTTAATTTCAAAAAAGTATCTTGAACAATATCTTCAGCATCTGTCATTGAACCAAGTAAATAGTATGCTATGGATATACAATAATTCTTATACTCTTTATATAAGTCTTCTATATTTAATTCATTGAACAACATCATAAACCCTTCCATCTCTAATATTATGCATATCATAATCCGAGAAATATTCTACATACATTTTTTTATCTTTCATTTCTCTACAAAAGTAATGAATGTCATAAGCTTATTTATAATCCGTGGAAAAATGTAAGCACAAAGTATAGCACACAAAAATGCTTCACCCCACATTGGTAGCCAATGAATTAAAAAAGTATGGCTATATCCTAAGTTTATAGAAACAAGGATAAACGATATGAAACAAGAAGTAAAAAGTCCAATTAGAACAGTGTAAATAAAGGACTTATAAATTTTATTTATTTTCATAAATTTAACCTTCTTAAATTGTAGTTCATTTTATTATTAATAATGACGCGATAATTTAAATCCTTTTGTCCAAGAAGGGTAAATAGGTTCCCAGCCATATTGTTTTTTTGCTTTTTCATTTGATGCTCCTCGTTCCCAAGAATTATAAGTATCATTTATAGGAGGGAGGGGGCCCCAATAACTTCAGCAAAATAGGGAAGCCAAATAGAGCTTTTTGCAGGTTCATCATCTACAATGTTTACAGAACCTGACTGCCAATTTAAAGCTAATACAGCTACTCTTGCTGCGTCTTTTACGTGGATAAAGGATGTCATCCCATCAGTTGCGTGTAGTTCCTGACTCTGTAATTGTTTAGCAATTAGACCGTTACTCGAAAGCCAAGTTCCAGGACCATATAACATACCATAGCGAAGGATAACGAACTCAGGCATTTCTTTTACCTTTTCCTCTAATGAAATAATTCCATCAATTGTTTTTTTGCGAGGTAATGAGGCTTTAGTATCTAAAGGTGTTTCTTCTGTAGCTAGTGTATTCCCAGGCTCATAAGCCCATGAAATACTTTGTACAACTATCTTTTTTACTCCAATATGAATAGCTGCATCAACCAGGTTTCTTGTTCCTTCTATCCGTATTTTAGAATTATCGTTTATATCGCCACTATTTAGTGCAGTAAGTTGATGCATGACAACATCAGGCTGAGTTTCAATTAAGGCTGCATAAACACTATCTCGATCAAATGCATCTGCAACTACTGGTTTTACTCCCATCTCTTGCATTGTCTTAACATGTTTTTCTGTTCGAATCATCCCGATTACTTCATGTCCCTCTTCTATTAACATCGGAATCACCATTTTTCCTATTACACCGGTAGAGCCAGCAAGTAATATTTTCATAAATAAACCTCCTAATGATCATAAATACAAAATTAATATCTCTAAAAACTAAGACAATTAGGGATTATGAAGTGTGACACTATTAAAAGAAATTATAAAAATATTTATGTACAATAATAAGAGTAGTTCATGTGATATGCATTGCTATAGAGAAACATCTTATATTAAAGAACTGTCCAAAAGAAAAAGTTTGTGAACAAATGTACTTAAAGTAACGACTGCGATTGTTCAATAAAAGCAGTCGCTTCTTGTGTTAACCGAGCAGGAGTTAAATAAAAATTAGAAATAAATAACTACAGTATATTGAAAAAACCACTTTATAGTGTAAAATTACACTATAAGGTGGTTTTTCCTCAATAAACTAATATGGGGGGATCTATAAATTGAAGAGGTTGATTATAGGTATTTTATCTTTTTTTCCAGTTCCTTTCTTATTTCATTTCTACGAATATAATAGTCACCTTGCTAGGCAACACGCTGATTTTTTGTTTCCGATATTTTTAGTGTTCATAATTGTTGTAGGTATATCATCGAGAAATATTAAACTTCCTTTGTTCTTTGGCTTGAATTTTATTATGACCGTTATTTCTTTGATATTTGGCTATTTTTTTATAGTTGATGATGGAGGTTGGTTTAAACCCTTTGGCAGAGATGCTGCCATTATATTTGTTTCAATTATTTATATTTTAGGGCAATTAATTATAAGAGTATTTAGCAAGCACGGTCATACTAACAGCCAAAGTAATAAGTAAATATGAAACGAAATGAAGTAATTCTTCGTTATGATGGATTGCTAATGGGTGCGTTATTTCAAGATGGGATTCCACTGTAGCTTTGAAATAAAGTTTTGTTTAATTAACCCAACCTTGATATGAGAACAAGTTTAAAGAGCATGTATTGAAAAAAGATCAATCAAAACATGCTCTCTTATTAATGTGGTAGATTAAATTCTTTATAAAAAAGTTTGATTATTTTTGAAAACCTTGTTGACAAAAGCCCCCATTAGCCATCCATGAAGCGTAAAAATCAGTACTTCACCACAGAAAATGAAAGATGATTATGTTCTTTATTGGGAGTTCAATAAGTAATGCCATTTATTTAAGAGAGGGCTATCTACCATACGCAGCCTCAGCGATGTTGACCTGTAATCAGGGAGCAAAGACCTCTGGATTATCGTTTCGCCATGCGCCTATGCAGCCAATCAGACAGACCGTGTAGCTTCTCATCACGCTATCAATTTCACTGTCTGCATATTCAATTGTGATATTTATTCCCGGCTTTCGCCATGCCAAAATTCGACCGGAAAATCCAGGCCACTTACATTCTTCGTCCATTTCAGGTTGACCATATGCCTTTATCGACTGATCTGGTGTTGAGCTCATCGTGACTCCCTTGGGAAGCTTTCCCGAAAACGGAGCTTTAATTCTGTCATCCGACCCAGGCGCAAGGAAGGTCGATAAACTATAGTGCCTTGAGCCCTTCCGTTAGTCTGACTCCAACGACCACGATGTATCCCTGACTGTCGCTCCCTCACGGGAAGCACTCATGGGAGATTCATCCTACTCAGGTTGCTGCACCAGCCTCTAATTTGATTGGCCGTAGAAAGGATGTTTCTAATGGAAGTCATCATTGAACGTGCATGTGGCATGGATATTCATAAGGATTCGATTACCGCATGTATTATGACACCAGAAGGTAAATTGATTCAAACCTTTTCTACTATTGAAATTAATTGATTGGATTAAAGAACGTTGTACGCACGTAGTATGGAAAGTACAGGTGTATTTTGGATGCCTATTGTAAACATACTCGAGGCTGAGAGTATCGAATTTTTAGTTGTAAATGCCCAACATATCAAAGCGGTGAACGCATTCTATTTAGAAATTGGATCATTCCGGCGGCTTCAATTCCTGGGATCTTTATGTAAGTTATATACGTTCAGATCCTTTTGTTACGAGCCATTCCTCTATATCGTTGTATAACTGTTGTTTATCTTGCTCATATATAATGGCGATCTCTTGCCCGTAGGCATAATTAAATGTTACATAGCCACCTAACATCTGATAGAAAAATTTACAAATATACGAGTTTTCCATTATCAAATCTGGAAGAAAAGCAGCTTTAAACATTTTAGCTAGCTCTTGTAGTGTAGGTCCCTCCTCTTTTGGTGGTAAACGTAAAAAATGATAATTTTGTGAGTCAGAACAAGGCTCGTAATACATGGGGCCTTCTTGAGCTTCGCCGTAAACTTGATGATATAGATTATCTAGCACTACCGTAAATATTTCATCATCTTCACCCCTGCTCTTTTGCACAGTTAGTACGTGATCAGCATGGCGAGGCAACCAGAGCAGCTGATCGACCTCAGGATGTACAGCTAGAAAATCACCATCAATTGTTGTACCAATAACTATGCACTCACCGATTTGTTGCTGAGTAATCGGACTCCCTTCGTTATGCTCCCATAAATCGTATTCAACAAAAGGCTTTAGTACCTCACTATCGGGTAAGTGAACATATATCCATCCTCTATAAGTTCCTGCTCCAAACTGTTGTAGAAATGTTAGATAGCCTGGCGGAAAAAATATTGCCTCAATCTCCACAAGAAAGTCATGTTGAAATGGTTTAGGCTGACTGACAAAATACATGGACATTCCTCCTACAGTTTCCCCTCAAGAAATTGCTATTATAATACATGTAATTAATGTTTTTGGGGACTTTGTTGTTGTATATTTCCTAGGTAGGTGAGTAAATATAAACTCATCTCTTCTTCCTTTTTTTCATTAAGATAATAATGCTCATGTATATATTTAAGATTTTTTACAAACAATGTGTCCATAACTTTTTCATCTATAAGACACCATTCCACGTTATAATCTTCCCAATATTGCCTTTCTATTTCTAAATTCTCCATAACTCTAGGGTCTTCCAATTCACTGCTTGGTTTTATTGAACGTGCTATGTGCATTACCTTATTTTCATTTTTAATTGTGACTAGAAAATCTGTAGTCATTACAATATTGGTTTGGGTTTTATTTTCAAATGGGTGATTAATTCCTTTCTCAGAAGCAATTGTCATTGTCTTTTTACGTTCTAGTGGAAATTGTTCTCTTATATCAATTACCTTTTTACTCCACTCCAAATAAAAAAAATAAGAAAGTTCTAAATCAAATAAAAGATGATGAATTCTATTAGTTTTCCAACCACGAGGACGATGTACTCGTCGATTACCGGGTATTTCATTTGTTTTAATCCACGGTAGATAATGATTCAGTTCTCCAGAACCTCTTCCTTCCGCATAAAATTTTGCTATTTTTTCTTCTGTCCCAGTATATTTATTTACTGACAAAATACCGCCACCAATCGACTTCTTTCCACTATTAATACCAAATATTCAGACATTTAACAAGTGTGGCTTCAGAAGTTCTTAAAAGGTTAATTTAAAGCCTAATGAAATCCCTAAGGGTTTTCATTAGGCTTTCGTATGTAGAAACTTTTTTATAAGGCTGGTTTCTAATGGATTTCTGTTATTCAATGTAGTGTAGTGCTTTAATTGAAGATTCGCATCCCGAAATAATCAATCTTTATTATAAAAATCAAACTAGATAAATAAAGAACCAACTGTTTTGATCAAACTTTGTTTCAAAACAGTTGGTTTCTTTCTGTATAAAATCAGCGTTTGCAACTTACTTTTAATCGAACTTTATTCAAAAGCTACAACAAACCTTGAGAAAACAGCCATAATCAAACTCTATTCTAGGTAACAATTGAACAACTTAAAGTACACATCCTAAACCTTGGTATTACTACATTCAAACTTGTTTAGCTAGAGTCTACTTATAATGAACATACTTATATTTTGAATAGAACTATATAATTATTTTTCTTCACTTTTTTTACCATCTTACATACTTTCGGTAGAATAGTGGTGGGAATACACTTTATTCCCAAATAAAATATTAAGCAAAGGGAAATTATTATTTATGACTGATTTTAGGCTTAGAATGAAGAAAAGTGTAGAAATTTTAGATATGAAGTTACAAGAAATTAATGATGCTACAATGGCTATTGGAAGAAAAAAAGTTTGGAGCGATACAGAAAGATTAAGTTGAACATGGAAACATTGACTTGGATTATAAATACAGATTCATTACTTTTTAAAAATGATAAAGATTATGAAGAATGCAAAATTAATTTTCAGAAAAAAATAGAAAGCAATTTCAAACGGAGTTTAAAAAACATTCACTTACTTATATAAAAATGACAGAGAATGGCTTGAAGTCAATTTTCCTACACAATGTGATACCTTGCACACACAAAAGCATCCAATTGTTACTGTAATGATGCAAGATAAATTTGAAATTTAGAGAGAGGGATGTTACTTGAAAAGAAGCGTATTATATATTGAAGATAATGAGAAAATAGGCAGTTGGGTAAAAGAAGAATTGGAACAGCGAGGGTTTTCAGTTCAATGGCTGCTTTCAGGTGAAGGAGCCGAAAGAGAAGTAAATCAGCATGAATTAGTTATTTTGGATATCATGCTACCCGGGTTAGACGGATTTACTGTGGGAAAACGATTAAAGAAGGCAGCTCCTGCCGTTCCTATATTGCTGTTATCTGCTCGAACATCGATAGAAGATAAAGTAGATGGTTTAAAATTTGCTGATGACTATTTAACGAAACCCTTCCATACGGATGAATTAATTGCAAGATTAGAAGTATTAATCCGTCGAAGTGGTGGAACACATTCCGAGCGTATTTCATTAGGAAATGATATTGAAGTAGATCCAGAAGTTCAAATGGTATACGACAAACGCACAGGTGAAGAAATTATATTAACAGGGAAACAACATCAAATATTAATGTACTTCTTACGCCATCCTAATCAGGTTTTACCCAAAGAACAAATCTATGAAGCCATTTGGCAAGAAGCTTATATTACTGGGGATAAAACAATAATGGTGCATATCCATCGATTGCGTCAAAAGTTGGAACGTCATCCAGATTCCCCAGGAATTATTGAAACGTTGAAGGGAATAGGCTATCGGGTGAAACTATGAAACAGAATAGATCATTATTTAGTCGTTTTCTAAAAGTGCATTTTCTATTTATCTTTTTTCCTCTTCTTGTGCTTATTTTCTTCACTGCGTTCGTTCCTGATAGCAATGAAAAAGAAATGAATATGTTAAATCTGTTTTACTTTACCGTACTTTTGTTTGGTTTTATTATTGTCGCATTTGTTGTAATATCTTGGCTGTTCTTCTTGAGACTTCGTAAACGTCTCACCCGCTTACAGGAAGTCATGTCATTTTCAGCTAATCATAATTCATTTCCTAAACCAATATCTGTTCAAACGGATCGTATGGATGAAATAGACCAGTTAGGAAGTTCTTTTAATTGGATGATTCAGCAGCTTGAAGGCAGTCGCAAGCGAGAATATGAAGAGGAATTATTACGCCATCGACTCATTGCGAATTTATCTCACGACTTACGAACGCCACTTACCATTTTGAGAGGACTTATCACCAGATTAAATAAAGAATCCATGAGTTTTGAAGGGCAAGACTCATTAGCAGAGATGAACCATACGATTACAAGAGTCGGAGATCTAATGGATGATTTACTTGCCTATACATTGCTCTCATCAGGGAAACATCCTTTTCATCCCACTTCAACAGATATTGTACGATTAGTAAGAGCATCTGTCGCTGAGTGGTATCCTGCATTTGAAGAAAAAGAAATTCAGTTAGATGTTGATTTACCGACAGAGAAGACTTTTTATTGGGAAGCAGATCCTAAATGGATGACACGGGTTCTGGATAATTTATTTCAGAATATTCTTCGCCATGCAGCAGAGGGAAAATATACAAACATTGTGGTTGATGTAAAAAAAGAACTGATCATTGTTGCAGACAGAGGTCCAGGTATGGATAACTCTTCCTATAGGGGTGGGGCGGGGATTGGTTTATCGGCTTCAAATTATATGTTGAAAAAAATGAAGCTGAAAGCTGACTTTACATCAAATGAAAATGGTACAAGAGTAGCTATTGGTAGAGCTTAACCTAAAGTTAACCCAGAAGTAAACAGCAAGATAACCGAGATTTAACTTTGCTTTTTTATAATTAGAACCATAACAGAAAGGGAGTGTTGTGGTTGCTTACGATTAATAACTTAGTCAAACATCGCGGAGCTCAAGAAATCTTATCAGGTATCAGTTTTAAAGCTAGACCAGGTAGAGTAACTGGTTTTTTAGGTCCGAATGGGGCAGGTAAAAGTTCTACACTTCGCATCCTGCTTGGATTAGATCGTGCCACCTCAGGGAGTGCACTAATTAATGGAAAGACATTCGCAGAATTACATAATCCTCTAGTAACAGTAGGTGCCGCACTTGATGGATTTGGAGCTCATCGCATGCGAACAGGACGAGCACATCTGCGTTGGATTGCTCGTGCCTCAGGATTATCTCGCTCACGTGTCGAGGAAGTTCTGGAAATAGTAGGTCTTACGAATGTAGCTGGTAAAAGAGTTGGGAGTTATTCCCTGGGTATGGGAAGAAGACTTGGAATGGCAGCTGCACTACTTGGTGATCCAAAAATATTGGTTTTAGATGAACCTGTAAACGGGCTCGACCCAGAAGGAATTCGTTGGATTCGGACATTTTTACGTGAACGCGCTGAGTCTGGCAACACGGTGTTACTATCCAGTCATCTAATGGGAGAGCTTGAAGAGACTGTTGATGATGTGGTGATTATTAATCATGGAAAAATCGTCGCAAATGGAACATTGAAAGAAGTAATAGGTAATCATTCCACGCTGGAGGGAGCTTTTTTTGCCCTGACATCTAAAAATGCAGGTGATGTTGTATGAGAGCATTTAACGCGGAACTATCTAAATTGTTCTCCCTGCCGGGTATTTGGCTTGCCTTTCTTATTGGAGCATTTGCCCCAGCGGTCATTGCTGCCTTGGACAGCACAGCACAAAAAGAGAAGATTATAGCTGGAGTTAGCACACGTCTATCGGAAGTTGGCTATATTGGTTTAGGTCTTGGTGTACAAGGTGTCATTATTCTTGGTGTGCTTGCTGTCAGCAGTGAGTATTTGACAGAGAGCAGTGAATCTGGTGGAGGGAATCAGATTACAACGAGTTTAACTGTTGTTTCATCCCGTTTCCACTTTTTGCTGGCAAAAGCAAGTGCAGTGACAGTGATCAGCATACTGCTTTCCATTGTTGCTATTCTAACAACTGTGTCAGCAACAAATCTTATTCTTGGTGAATACGCCCCTGCATTTGAAACATCTAGACTGATTGGCGCGGTTTGTTACTGGATATTTACTGCTCTTTTAGCATTTGGGATTACGGTTCTAACTAAGAATGGCATTATCCCGCTTGCTGTGCTCATGATAAATTCATCAGTTGTGACAGTCTCTTACCTCCTTGCTAAGGTTACAAAATTAGCGTTTTACTTACCAGATAAGGCTGGCGTTGATATGTTTATGTTTACGAGCGACAGTTTTCACACCCCATTCACAGGTGGTTTAATCATGTTTGCTTGGGTAGCTGTTCTTTTCATTGTCGCAGCTATTGTATTCCATAGGAGGGACGTTACATCATGAGTGTCTCTTCTAGTAGAAAGATAACACTAATCCTCGGTGCTGAACTGGAAAAATTAGTTACATTACCATTGGTATGGCTCACTCTTATGGGGACATTCATTCTAAATTTAGTTTTAGCAGCAGCTTTTACTTCTGCTGGTCTACAAGGGGCAGCAGGAACGCAAAGTATACTGAAAATAGGACTTGCTTCTATGGGATATCTTCAAGCAGGGTTCATTATTCTAGGTATCTTAGCTACTTGTTCAGAGTATACGGGTGGACAGATTCGAACTACTTTAACTACGATCCCTTGGCGAGGGTTTCAACTATCCATGAAGCATTTAGCTTTGGCAATTGTAACCATTCCTATGGCGTTTATTATTGCTGCATCAGGTGTACTATATGCTTTTATTATGATGAGAGACACAGCATTAGTGATTGAAATAGACGCTATAATAAAAATTTTAGTAGGTGCAACCGGCTATCTAACATTAACCACCCTTCTCAGTGCAGCTATAGGTGTTCTACTCAGACGAACCACTCCTGCTTTAGTGGTACTGCTTGGTCATTATTTCATTGTCAGTCCATTATTGAGAGATTTTTTACCCGGTATTAAAAATTATTTTCCGGATACGGCAGGATATTATATGTATATGCCGCCTTCCTCTGATGAAATAAATGTCCTTACACCAATGCAAGGGACAGGTGTTTTGATGTTATGGACACTGATCTTTATTACAGTAGCTATTGTATTTTACCGTAAACGAGATGCCTAAGTTTAGGTTTCAGCAATTACCGGAAAAAGTGATTTATAAGATATACATAATAAACCTAATAACGTTCCCAAATGCAATCTTGGTAAATATTCAAAAATAGGAAATAACTACATTAATGGAGGTAGAAATGGAATCGCAATTAAGTGTTGTACGTAAAGTGAAAAATAATGATGTAAAAACAATGATAGGGTTTCTACTCATATTTTATTTGGCATGGACAATTAAAGAATTATGGTTAATTGACTACATTTATTCGTTCGGTGAAATAATCTCCCCATTATTAGAGGCATTGGTTAAGGGGTTCGTATGGATTGTTCCAACTTGGTTATACATAAAATATTATTTACATACTAACCCATTTGACTACTTAAGAGTGAACGTTAATGTTAAAAGAGGTTTATTTTGGGGAGTAGTTCTTTCACTGTTAGTTGGCTTATATTTTACATTTGAAACATATATTATTAATCAGCAATCATTTCAATTTTCATTATCCCTTGATGATTACCTTAATGGTTTTCTTATGGCAGGGCTAGCTGAAGAAATTGTTTTCAGGGGATTAATTTTACAAGAAATCAATAAAAAAATGGCTTTTTGGAAAGCAAATATTGTGACTGCTTTACTATTTTTGGTCATTCACTACCCAATTTGGATTTACAATGCTGGATTCTATGATTTCTTTATAGCTGGGACCCATATATATGTTTTTGCACTAGGTTTACTTTTTGGTTTTGTCTATAAAAAGACAGGTTCATTATGGTCGGTTGTGTTGTTGCACGCGTTGCATAATTTTTTTGTTACTATTATTTAGTGAAAAAAGTGCCTTCCTTTATACAATAGAGGAAGGCACTAGCTTTTTAAGCCTAAAATCAACTGATTTTATACAGAAAGAAACCAACTGTTTTGAAACAAAGTTTGATCAAAACAGTTGGTTCTTTATTTATCTAGTTTGGTTTTTATTGATTATTTCTGGATGCGAATCTTCAATTAAAGTGCCCGTTAAAATTAGCACTTCACCACAGAAAATGAAAGATGATTTAGTTCTTTCATGGGAGTTCAATAAGAAAGAGCTGCCTATGCAACTCAATGATCTTCAAGTAAACCCCATTAATTTAAGAAGTTCTAAAGTAAAAAGGGAACAATTTCATTCCCTTTCATTTTAATTTATGCTTTCAGCTATTGTCATAAAGCTTTTAGTATTTTAAGACAAACACCATTAACAGATTTTATTACCATGATTGTTTATGGGGAAATGATAAGTGTTCAGTAAGCCCCTTCGTAAAGAGAATGCGTCAATACAAACAAAACCAGCAAAACACCTTTTCGGTGTCATACTGGTTTTGTTGAAGTACATCTTAAATTGTAGTTAGTTCAACTTGATTGCAAATTCCGAGTTTGGCGCGCCAGCAAATACAACCGTTCCGTTCATCGGCAGTTGTACTTTGTTATTGCCGCTTACAACGGTAAAATTGATACATACACCCTTCTCATCATACACCGCGAACGAACTCTTCGATGGCAACGCTACGGTCATCGTTTTCCCTGCTGCTGCTTGCGGAATCGTAAACCATTTCGCATGCCCATTTGCCTGCAGCGTAACTTTGGATGATTGGCTTACATCCAGCGGTTTTACGTTGGTTTCACTTAAGTATAAAAATCCGGACATCTCCATATATTCATTACCGCCTTTTGTATAGAAACGAGATTCCGTCGTATCACGGCCTGCCATCCCAGGGATCTGGAGCTGATGTGCAGCCGTGTTTGGGCCGGTAATTTTTCTGCCGTTCCAATAGCCCTCTAGACCATCATGACGATTAATTTGTGTTGTAAGCAACAGTGGTACGAGATATTGAGCAGAACTATATTTCTCGTTTACGAGATAGAACTTGACGCCTTCCCGCTTTTCCCATGCTGCAGCGGTTTCCTTCGATAGCACATTGTCTTCAAGTTTCTCGGCTACATATTGAGTCATCGCTATTTGCCCTAAACCTGGCACCGATGGATATGTACTCTCCTTCAAATAAGTTCGTCCATTCTTCTCAGTGACGAAATTGATGGTACCATTCTCATTAATAAAGCTTCCATTCGCAGTATATACATATTTTTCTTTTGGATTATATGGGCTCTGGTAGATTAGTTCTCCATTCTTCGTAATTTCTATTTTGAAATGACTTGAACTATTACCGTAAAAACCCGCTTTCTTCACTACGTCTTGAGGCATTTTGGCTTTGACCGGCTTGCCAAAGGATTTGTTCGGCTTAATGTCCTTAATTGTGCCCTTCTCTTTGAGCGCGGCAAGTAGCAATTCAGTCGCCATCAGTTGATTTACAGAACTCCCGCCGCCGGATGACAACACAGCCACTGCCATCTTCTGTTCAGGAAGTACGACCAGTGAAGCATGTTGTAAAAACGTGTCTCCGCCCTTAACCAAGCCCTTTATTCCATATTCACTGAATGGATATAGTTTCACACTATCCCAGCCAAGACCATAGTTGAGATTGTTAGCTTCATCCCCCGGCCACATTCCTTTTTTATATTCCTCTTGCTCCATCGCTTTGACTGCCTTATCAGAGAGGATCCCTTTTTCCTGTCCCATAAATAATTGTGAGAATCGCACCATATCCTCTGCTGTGGAAGAGATCCCTCCCGCCCCGATAACATTCACCGATTCAGTGGGAAGCTGCCCTTGGTACATTGGAAAATAAAGTCCAGCCCGCTTATCATCTTCCCATTTATCCTGCGGCGTTTTCGTGTGATTTAGCTTTAAGGGTTCTGTAAACTGTTTATGTAGAAATTCGGTAAAGCTCAGACCGCTGACTCTTTCCACCAAAATCTCAGCCAGCGTAAAGCCGTCGTTGCAGTATACCGAGAACGCGCCAGGATCCGCCTTCAAGTGCTGGTTGGACAATCGCTGCAACAAGTTATCATGGGCATAGGTATCATTATCTTTAAATAAAAATGCATTCCTATACTCAGTACCTTGCAAGCCGGAGGAGTGGTTCAACAGCATACGCGGCGTAATGCTTTTGTAACGCTCGTCTTTCATTTTGAAATCAGGAACATAGTGGACAACAGGAGCATCCAAATCAACTTTTCCTTCGTCGACCAATTTCATCACAGCCGCCGTTGCATACATTTTACTGACTGAACCAATCCCATATAGGGTATCTTTGGTCAACGGCTGTTTCCCTTTCATATCGTTCTTACCAGCCTGACCCGACAAAATAATTTGGCCATTGTCAATTAGCGCATACTGCACGCTATTCGTCTCATACGACTTCGTGAGTAGCGCAGCCTTCTCTTCCGCAATCTTCTTCAGTTCCTGGCTAGCTACTTCTTGGCTAGCTACAACCGTAGTCTGACTGCTAGAAAACGCCATCGCCCCTGTTGGTAAGCTCATCGTTAACGCTAATGTAGCGGCTAACACCCCAGATAGTTTATTTTTCATAAAAGAATTGCCTCCTTAGATAAGTGATTGATTTCATTGCTGTTATTTCGAACAAAGGTATCTCCTTGTTGTCTTTGTTTAACAGATGGTAAAAATTTATAGAAGCTGCCCTCCATAAGATATTTATCAAGTAATTTCTCAAAATTGCTTACAAGAGATTCAATTTTTTCATTTCTAATACAACCTAACTAATGCGGTAATCATTGTAAGACAAGAATTTGCGCAATCCTTTCCCATAGGATTCCATTTACTAGTTCATTCATTTTTTTCTCCTCCAAATTGTTTATTTACCCTTAATACGATTACGTTCGTCTAATCGTTCACTCACGAAAAAATAAATAAAAAAAATCTCAGGAATTTGATCCTGAGACCTTTCTTTTAAATATTTTTCTTGCAAAAATAAGATAGATAATAAGATACGCTGGAAATTGAATAAGGCCTAAAAAGCCCCATAGCCAAGCATTGTGTCCCCTCTTCCGTGCATCCCAAAACATCCATGAGCTCTGACAAATCAGAATGAATGCAATCACGATGCATAACCAAAGCGGTGTGCTACTTAGTTCATTTGAGATCATTCATTACTGACCTTCTTTCTAGTTTTTTTAAGCGCTAAGGGCAATAAGATAATCCCCACAAGCTGAAAATAAAGAAAAAGAATTGGCTGACGATAAACGACAGCAATCCCAACCGAAAGCACAAATACTGCAACAGAGATAAACGTGAGGAGGTCTTTCCATTGTTTTTTTCGTATTCTTTTTTTCTCTAATTCAACATTCAGTTGAAACCATTGTAAGCTTGGAGTAGATACTGGATTCCATTGATCCAGTTTTTCTAAACCATCTATTAATTGCTTAACCGTTAATTCATTTTCATCATCCAACATAGAATGACTATTTTTAGAATCATACTCCTTCAAGTTCAGCCAACTCCTTTCGTACACTTTTTAGACCATTTGAAACTCGAGATTTTACTGTTCCTTCTGCAATACCCATCATTTTTCCAATTTCCTTATATGAATATCCGTAATAATGCTTTAACACGATTGGCATACGTATTTCTTCATTAATTTGAGCAAGTACATCAAGTACATCATTCCATTCTTCGTTCATAATGGCTGCATTCCATTTCATTTTTCGGAGCGCTTGTTCCTGCTCTAGCCAGTTTTCCTCCCGCTTCTTTCTGCGCTGTTGATCGATAAAAAGGTTCGTTGCGATTGTGATGAGCCATGATGAAAATTTGGATTCACCATTATACAGTTGGATTTTTTCAATACACTTCATCATCGTCTCTTGTGCTAAATCTTCTGCGATTTGTGGATGAAGAGTAACTTTCATTAAATACTTTACGAGGAACGAATAATTCTGTTGTAGCAGTTTCGAAAGAGCCAATGTATCTCCTTTTTTCGCCTTTCGGATTAAATCCTTTTCATCCATGAGATCTACTCCATACAATAATGATTTATATGTAATACGACTAACTGGGAAAAATCGTTCATTTTCAAAATAAAGAATCACAACAAAAACGTTTAGCCACCTATTAGTATTTATTAAGTTTACTTGAAAGTTATATATTTGACCAAAAGCCAAAGTATTGTTGCTCATTCAACGAGTTCCGAATACTTGTTTAACTATCTTAGTATTATCAAACTACTCACATGATTTGTTTAAGTATGTCCTCTTTAACTAACCTGCTTCGTTCGTTCAATAAAGAAAAAAAGAGCTGCATACGCAACTCAATGATCTTCAAGTAAAGCCCTCGTTAGCACAATAAGGGGACTCGTCAGATTTATGCGGATTTACACGATAAGACTTCAATTTTTATTTATTCATCAAAGACGATGGTGCAACATTACTTCAAATACTTCAAAACCTTTGCTATGACTGACTTTTAACAAAAGTGCATAAAACAACGTGTAAACAATGTTCATAAGAAAAGCCACAAACATTGATTTAACAACATTAGTGGCCTTTGAGTTCGCCTCCAAACTTTCATTTGGGAAACGTTATTTTGTATGGATTTGTATGTTCTATTCAACTAAGAATCATTTAGTTCATTAATATGGATTGCTTTAACAGTAAATGTCACATCATCTAATTTAAACTTTGTAATTTTATCTTTGAAAATGCGATTTATTTCAACTTGTATTTTCTCCGTTACTTCTTCATTTTCTGCAATAATTTTTAAACTTACATCATTTGTAGAATAAACCATACCAACTATACCGTATCCCGCTTCATAAGAGTATCCAGCTTTGTCTAACTCTTTTCCAACCTGTTCAAAAAATCCTCCATCTCTATTAAGTTCCTTGTAAAATGTATCTAATTCTTCTTGTTCCTGTGGGGAAGACTGTTCAGCTTTATCAATATAACCCGTTACCTTAATTAATAAGTTCCTTTTATCAAAGTTATTCGAACTTATTACATTTTCAATTCGTTGCATTAGTTCCTTTGTGACCTTTGGGGTAACATTATATCTCGGAAATTTTACTTGTATTAAATGTCGATTATCTGGTAACTCTTTATGACTTACACTTAGACCATAGCCTGTTTCAATTAAACTATTGGATATTAGACGTACTAAATCGTTGTAATTAAATACTTCTGATTCATAAGTAACTTTTTGGTAAATCTCTGATTTCATTTTATTTTCTGCACCCAAAGCCTGACTATAAATAAACGGCACTGAAACTAATAGTGATGCACCAAGTAACCCAACAATAGTCTGTCTAATACCTTGGATGAGGTGCTTACCGTTAACAGTATTAGTTGAGACCCGTAAGCAAAACCAAATCAAGCTAACGATCGCAGTATATCATCGAGTTTTTTGCTGTTGGAAATAATTCCATTATTCATCCAAGTTAGAAAATCAACCTCGTAAACACGGTTGTTTCTAACAGCTGGCAGATTACGCCACTCTGGCTTCTCAAGCAGTTCCCTCTCCTTACCTTCTTCCTGGCTATGCCATTTATCGAAAGTAATGAACAGGTGATCTGCGGATAACATACGCAGATCTTCTACAGAGAGAGTGAACATACCTGGCCTGTTCGCTTTTGAAGCTAAACCTACTGCGGAGTGGGAGCGCAATCCAACATCGCCATAGAGAACTGTTGAAACAAAACCTTGCCCTCCTTCCGTATATTGGATGATCTGGTCCGCCGAGATACGCAAAAAAGCAACACTCTGACCTTTCATAAGATGACTCAGCGCTTGACTCGCACTCCTTGCTTTGAAATCATAATTTGCGATAGCTTCATCGGCCAACTCTGCTCGCCCGAAATAATCGGCGACGGTACGTAGCAGTGTACGCCAATTATTCGTATGCTCACGCAGGATGCACGTGTTGGATATGCGTCGGCACTGAGCATATTGCTGTTGTTCGTAACGATCCACAAGCAATATCAAATCTGGTTTATAATAGGAAAGCTTGTCAAGATTGCCCCTGTTCTCCTCAAACGTCGGAATATGGTTTAAGCCTAGATAGTCTTGTTTTCCCCATTTAACATGCCAATATTGGGCGATAGGCTCCATATCCAGCGCGACGATGAAATCCTCCAAATATGGCGCTATTACTCTAAGCTTTCCCTTGCGACTGCGACGGTATTGTCCGGGTGATATGCCTACCGTCTGCTTGAAACGACGGCTGAAATAATATTCATTGCTGAAACCTGCATTTAGCGCAATATCGAGCAACTTGTCATCGGCGCTCGCCAGCCACTTCTTGGCTTGATTAATCCGTACTTCATTCAAGTACTGAAGTGGTACTTGACCAGTAGCCTCTTTGAACAGACGGGTATACTTCCAACGATCAATGCCTGCGAGGGAGGCCAGCTCTTCCACAGTCAGCAGCTCACGGTAATATTGATGAATGTGCCGTATACTGAGCTCTACCCCATGATGCTCGGTATCCGTTCCCCTCTCTTCGATTGCAGGTGCATTTTGGTGGAATAGAAAGAGCAGCAACTCTTGGAATTTCACAAATCGTTGGAACAGCTTGAGCTCGTCGCTCGCTCTGCGGAGCTCATATAACTCATTAAGGATCTCCATTGTCTTTGCGAAGGGTGAGCAGGCAAGCTCTTGCTTATCCGGTAGCAAACCTGAAGCTGCATCATAGCCTCTCGTTACGAAGCGCACCTGGTAGTAACTGCAGTTCGAAACCTTATGATTAATAGTGAAATATCTGCCAGGTCCCTGTAAATAACATTTTCCTTGTCCCGTGCCACTCATAATAAAGAGGAGTTCAAAGCTTTCTGTATCGTTTCTATTGCTGCCATCCGAATCATTCATTTCGGCTTGTTCGCCCACAACGATGAAGCGGATCGATCGCAGTATATATTGGACTAATGGTGCCATCTCGGCTTGCTCGCACTGTTCAATATCCATTGTTACTAACAACCGCCCTTTAATTGATATTCATTCTCAATGAATTTAGTGTAAATCAAAAAGAGCCTCCCATCAACCTTAAACTGTACCTTTTTAAGTTGAGGAAAAAGAAGTCGAAGTAGAAATGTCCAATAAATACTTTACTAAAGAAGATCAGAAAAAAATAAAATGCAATCCAAATATACAGGCTACGATTACATATACAAAAGAATTTAACCTTCATTTTATTGCGAAACTAAAATGGTAAATTACCTAAAGAAATTTTTAAAGCAGCAGGTTTAGATGTTGAACTAATTGGTTTAAAGCGTATTCAGGAGAAACGTTGGCGTAACGCTTCCCGTATAACTGGAGTAGTAAGTTTACAATATATGCGAAAAACAAATACAAGACGTTCGTCAGAAGGTGAATTAAGCTTAGTGAAAAAAATGTAAATAGAAATTGAAAAAGCTGCCGCAAAATACAGACGGCAGCTTCAAAAAAGTGTCTAGCCTTTCTTAAAATTGTCCTTTACAAAGGGTACAGTTAAATTTCCTAATTATGGCGATGAATCATGCCAAGGAACGTAATCACCCTATTTCGTATTAAGGAGCCAGTAATCGAAGTAAATCATCCAGCTTTAACTCGTTAGCCGTAATGGCTCCCGTCTGCCAATACGATCTCTCTACTGGATATACATGGCCATTCTTAAATGCAGGAACGGTCTGCCATAACCGATCTGCCTTCATTTCCTCAAGAGCTCTCGCGTTGCTCTCTTCCTCCCACGTCCCATTGGATGGAAGCAAAATAACATGGTCCGCGTCAAGTTCTGGAATGACCTCCTTCGACAAGACGATATTGCCCTCCGTCATTGCCTCGGCGAACCCTGGAGCCTTCAGCCCAAGATCCTCATATAAGATTTGTCCGACAAACGTGTTATGAATGCCAAAAATATTAATCGATTTGTCTACAACGTTCATTCGCAGAACAACAAGCTTCTCATCGCCAATCGCCGCGTTCAGCTTTGTTTTCACATCCGCAATACGTGCATCGTAATCAGCAAGAACCTGCTTCGCCTTATCGCTTAGATCAAGCAAATCGGCGATTAAGGTCAATGTTTTGCGCGTATCCACAAGTACATCGTCCGGCAAGCGGAACGTCGGTGCAACCTTGGAATAGAGCTCGTATTGTTCGGCATCTACCTCTCCAGCGCCGATAATCAAGTCTGGCTCGGATACAAGCAAAGCTTCGATGTTCCCAGTCACGTCGAACAATGGCACATCCAGTTTCAAATAATCCTGTTTGCCCCACATAGGGTTATAGTATTGCACAATGGGCGTTACCCCAAGTGCAACCAAATAATCTTCACGATAAAGAGCTGAGACTCGCTTCGGATTTTTCGGAATTTCTACCTCTCCGAATCCATCTGTTACGACGCGTGTTTCGTTCTGAGGCGTGCCTTCGCTTGTCACTCTCGTTGCGTTTGCAGGCTGATTGGCCTTCCCCACAGCTTGATCGCCTGTCGAGGTGCAACCTGCCATCGTAATCATTCCTGCGGTTATAAGTGATATCCATCCTGTTTTCATAAGTATCAATCTTGCCATGATTAAATTCACTCCCATAATTTATGTATAGTAGCAAAACAATTCGATTATTTATAATGATAATCATTATCGTTTAGCCTGAGTAGATAGTACCCCAAATTAGATTACATAACAATACACATTCTCTACGAACGGCTTTATACAAACTCGTCACTTCCGTATAAACGATAAACAATATAAACATTCATGAACCAGACAGAAATCATGACTTTTTTTGTGATGGTTTGACCCCAAAATAAAAACGGATGCGGTAACCTTTGATGTACTGGATTTAGGACTTCGAGATACCCCATGAAAAATATGTATACATGCTCAAACCAGCTCTGCTTCCGGATTCCAATACCAGCAACACACATCTGATTTTTTCAGTTCGGGTGGTCAGGCACCCACTTCTTTGGGGTCAAAACGACTCTTTTGATAGGTACCAACTGAGAATCAAGGCGTGGAAATCAAATAACATGATAACTTGGGCCTCCAGCCAGATGTAAATTGTAAGTTTCATTGGCTATAAGGTTTGTAGAGCAATTTGGACCAATAATTTTATTTTGTGCATATTTGTACGTTTAGCCATTTAATTGCTTCTTTTTTTTCGTCTAATTTTGCATCAAACTATATGCTTACAAACAAATACTAACTGCCAATTAGCTCTTTATGATTTGTAAATTTTATAGTAGACTGCATCCATATTTATCTACCTCAATTCCGAGACACTTGTAACATAGATTAATGAATATTTTATTTTTTTGTTTCACTTCCTCCTTTCGTATTTAACAGAAGAAAAACATACTCAAAATGTGCAGTATTTAAATTTTTTCTTTTCATTAACACATTTCATTGCCTTAATTTCATATTACAAAGCCTCTATAAGTTGAGTATTATGTGTTTCCTGCTCGAACGGACAACGCGTCGAGAGTTTATTTTCAAAATGGACGGTAAGGATGCGGATTCTGTGAACTATGTGATTGAAACCATTCTAAAGATTTTTGGGGAGTTAGCACCTAAACTATTCAAATCCATTACAGCAGATAACGGGAGTGAGTTTTCAGAGCTTGCGGAAAAATGCCAAGAGTTGATGGGGATTTACTTCACACACCCCTACTCATCATGGGAGCGAGGAACAAATGAAAATCAAATCTGTAGAAGATAAAATGAACCACTTGCCACGACGAATACATGGACTCAAAACACCGCATGAGATGTTTTAGGAAGAATTAAAGAGATTAAGAGAATCAGCGTAAGAAGACATGAATCAACCAACTCTTGTCCTAGGGTTAATGGGAGTTTATTGTCTATCGGTCTTTCCGCCAATTTAACAGGAACCTGACTCCACTTCAAGGGGCAAGCCCTTTCCGTTACGCCAGAACCCTGTTTTAACCAATTGGCAGACCGACAGACGATAAACATGAAAGTGAAAAGGAACAGAAAATATACGGACATGGGATGTATTAAAAAAAGTGTCTAACTTTATATTTCAATTTACGTAAATTTTATCTTTAAGACGAGTTCGAGAAATCTGACACCTATATTCATAATAAAACCACGTAACGAATACTATCTACCCAGTCCATTAGATTGCTCCTTCCCATGCTATTACAATTTAATCAGTTATGATAATCATTTTGATTTTTGTTTCAAGATATGTCAAAGACAGTACATGAAACTGTTGGATGTAATTTTTTATGGTTTCAAAAAAACTTCTACGCCTTTATATTTATATTTTTCCGCAGCAGTAAAATACTGCTCCACCAATTGGGAGTGTGCTGTCTCTATTTTTCAAAAACGCACTTACTTATGGTAAGGTTCACCACTATTAATGCGAAATTACCTCCTCCACAATCTGGCCCGTTTGTGGAACACGAAAAAGTACTACAGCATATCAACGCAGGATTTTTAGTTAAACTTTTCTATTAACGTCGCGACTTTATTTTAAACATCGCATCTTTTTTATAAACATCGTGACTTTATTTCAAATCTACATTCAGAACTTTATTATATTTATACACACAAAATAACTTTGTTACTACTGAATAAAATGTCATTATTAATTATAATTTACGATATAGTTTTTTAATGTAAATGAACGAGGCTGGGACAAAAAGAAAAAATGTTAGACCAAGATACAATCGGTCTAACATTTTTTTGATTCATGAAGGGATATTTAACCCAGAGGGGCGGAAAAGTTATTATCCATTTTCGCTATTTTTCAAAATAATCGAGTTCTGTCCCAGCCTTCGTTCGAATATGGAAACGAAGCCATTGATACAGCAACGATTGTACTATATAAACGGTTTCCTTCAAATGTCACAACAACTTATATTTTATGACAAACATAATTCTAAATTGTGACAGCATTAGTTATAATTCACTGTAGCTTTGAAATAAAGTTTGATCAAAAATGTTACTAGAACCCCTACTTTATGGTAAATAGAAGAACCCATTTTGAAAAAAAGATTGATCAAAAGGGATTCTAGAGTTTTGCATCCAGATGAAATTTTTATAAAAAAGTTTGATCATTTTCTACGTGTGTTATTCCATTAAAGCGCCTTTAATGGAATAACAAGGAGTTTTTAGCTGGTTTCCTGACAGCTCGTTTAGTTTGATAAGAAAATCCAAAATATCTTAAGAAGATATTTCATTTTTAACTGTTTACTTTATTAAAAATAGTGAAGCTTTTTTAATAATGTTCCACTTAGCTTTAAATCAACAACTCCACAAATTTGTTTAACGGGAGCATACAATAAAGGATATATACCCTCAATTACCTAGTTTCTTTTTATACATAACTAAGCCTAAAATGATTTCGATTACGCCAACTACAAAAAAAGTCGGTTGCAGAATGCTTTTTAATCCAAGCCAGTATACTTGGGCTACTATCCAGACAACCATTGCAAATCCAAGTACCAATGTAACTGTGATCGCAAAAGAATGATGTTTGAAAGATAAAAAGCTACCAAGCAAGCTGCCGAGTCCATGGATGGTTAACAAAAGGATTCCAGGTATTAAAAAGTCTTTAAACGGTGAATCTTTCAAAAGGTTTACTGACATACTTAAATTACTACCGTCTGGTTTTGATATAAAACCTATTCCCGCAGGAATAGCCCCTATTGCAACCAATAACAGCAATGTACCCATCGAATAGAATAGTGCTTTCGTTTGGTTCATATTCAACATCCTCCTTTTTTCAATGAAAAATATTGTAGAAGTATTAAGTAACAGCTTTCCCATCTATATTATACTCCTCTATTAAAACAAGGGATAATCTCATAGGAAAGGCTTTCACTTACCTTATCATTTAATTTTTTGCGAATTCTTATTGCACTTTCCTAAAGGTAGTTCAAGTAAAAAAAACTTACAATCCTTTCGTCCTTACCAATTTTTTTAAACGTTTTATTCAACAATCTGCGCTTTAATGGAATAACTTTATTATCACTTAACAGGTTCTTAATCCACAAGAAAAACCGAAATCCCTTCTTTATCGAGATTGGAAATTCCGGTTCATCTTTTTTATAAACGGTTAAACTTTTTTCAAAACGGTGCGACTTTTTTATAAACAGTTCAACTTTATTTCAAATCTACACCAACGGCAATAAAGGAAATTGTTCTCGAATATCAACAACAAAATCCGAATATTCAATTAAATAAAAGTAATTTCGTTCCAAATCTGATAGAAACTCATGCTGTCTATTTGTTTTAATACCTTTTAAACGTGTAGACCGACCTTTCGAAGAAACATCTTGAATGTTTAACCATGGTTTATAATTCTCTCCAACTCCAGAGCCACGACCTTCTTTAATCCACTTTTCGGATTTAGGATGTTCTAGTTCGTTTTGACATAAAAAACACCCCTTTAGATTAATATTATCCAAAGGGGTAAAACGGTGCAACTTTTTTACAAACGGTATAACTTTATTTTAAATGGTACATCTTTTTTATAAACGGTACGACTTTATTTCAAATCAACATCACATGTAAAGTGATAATAAAGTTATTTAATTCTGATCTAAAAATATAAGAGCCTCGCTACAAATAATATTGTAGTAAGGCTCTTTAAAGTTGTTTAATTTCTAATCATTTAAATGTGTTTGTAGACAAAAATCAATAATAAAGTTGTTTAATTCTTGTTCAACTAAAGCGCCCTTTAATTGAACAAAGGAACCTTTAAATTAGCATTCATAAACCATTTTTAGAAATTCATATGTGCTACCATTTGTATCTTGCATAAATGTATCAATATCTTTAAACCCAACTTTTCTATATACTTTTATCGCTCTTCGATTAAAAGTTGCCACTGATAATGTAATTTTATCTGGTGTAAATCTTGATTGGACAAAATCAATACCTGCATTTAGAAATTCTAACCCTCTACCATCACCAGTCAAATCTGGTCTCATTCCTAAACCTATATCATAAATATTAGAAGTTACTTTGTTAACACTGAAGAAACCAATGATTTCATCCTCTTTCAAAACTGCAAACATTGAGTTACCTCTTGTTTCTGGGTCTAAAAATTCAGCTAAATCTTCTTCATCAGCTTCTATATCATAAAAAGAATATTCTCCATCATAGTGCCAATTATGTGCAATATCCTCAGCTTGTTCCTGAGTCATAATCTCAAACTTATAAGTCATAAATATCCCCTCTCGCTTTCATACCCTTGTTCCACTATTCTGCCTGTTTGCTTAATACTAATCATCTCAAATATTACCATTTTTAGCAATGTTGCTCTTCTAGAATCTGGCCCGATTGTTGAACAACACTCTTCAACTAAACTGCTCCGTTAGTTCAATAAGAATTAAACAACTTTATTACTTTTTAAAGGACTTTATTGTAAATTAAACAACTTTATTATCTCTTAACATCACAGAAAATGTAGCTGCATTATATTATTCCACAGTCACCGATTTAGCCAAGTTACGTGGTTTATCGACATCACAACGGCGGTGTAATGCAGCATAGTAGCTAATTAACTGTAATGGCACCACAGAAACAAGTGGTGTTAGTAATTCGTGGACATGGGGAATTACTAAGCGATCACCATCTTCATCAACGCCAGCCATCGCGATAATGCATGGATATGCGCCACGGGCTGTTACTTCCTTCACATTACCACGAATATTTAGTGCTACATCTTCTTGTGTGACAAGGGCGAATACTGGTGTACCTTCTTCGATTAAGGCAATTGTTCCGTGTTTCAGTTCACCACCAGCAAAGCCTTCTGCCTGGATGTAAGAAATTTCTTTTAGCTTTAAGGCACCTTCAAGACTTACATAGAAATCAATATTACGACCTATGAAGAATGCGTTGCGTGCAATCTTTAAATAGTCTTCTGCGATATCTTCTAACACATCTTTTGAATCAATAATAGTTTGGATACCGTTTGCTGCAATGGCTAACTCTTGTTTTAAATCGAATTCTAAGCCTTTGCCATTTGCCTTAGCTGTTACATAGGCTGCTACAGCAAGAACGGCTACTTGTGCTACATAAGCTTTTGTGGAGGCTACCGCAATTTCTGGCCCTGCATGTAATAACAAGGTATGATCTGCTTCACGTGATAGTGTTGAGCCAGGTACGTTTGTAATCGTTAATGTTGGATAGCCGAGCTCTTTAATTTTTACAAGTACTTGGCGGCTGTCTGCTGTTTCACCCGATTGTGTAATAAAAATAAACAATGGTCTCTCTGATAATAGAGGCATATTGTATCCGAATTCACTTGAAATATGCACTTCTACTGGGATACCCGCCATTTTCTCAAAATATTGCTTTCCGATTAGGCCTGCATGGTAGCTTGTGCCGGCTGCAATAATATACAGGCGATCTGCTCCTCTTAATGCTTTTAAAATATCTGCATCAATTGTTAATTCGCCATTTTCACCTTCATACGCTTGAATAATTTTGCGAATAACCGTTGGCTGTTCATCCATTTCTTTTAGCATGTAGTGAGGGTAAGTTCCTTTTTCAATGTCGCTCATATCAAGCTCTGCTGTATATGGTGCACGTTCTATTACTGAACCATCTAATTTTGTAATTTCCACGCTAGCCTTGTGTACAATTACGACCTCTTTATCATGAAGCTCAATGTATTGATCTGTTACCTGTAGCATTGCCATTGCATCAGAAGCTACAACATTGAAGCCCTCACCTACTCCAACTAATAGAGGTGATTTATTTTTTGCGACAAAAATTGTATCTGCCGCTTCCGCATCTAATAGTGCAAGTGCATATGAACCATGTAATAAAGATAAAGTTTTACGGAATGCCTCAGCTGTCGTTAAGCCTTCTTTTACAAATAACTCTACTAATTGCACAATGACCTCTGTATCTGTATCAGATTTCATTGGAATGCCTTTTAAATAAGTTTTTTGTAATAAATGATAGTTTTCAATAACCCCATTATGCACAAGTGTAAAACGTCCTGATACACTCTGATGAGGGTGAGCATTTAAACGATTTGGCACACCATGCGTTGCCCAACGTGTATGACCAATCCCAATTTTAGCTGTAATTTCTTCGTCCACGGCCTCACGTAAGTCAGCAATACGTCCTTTTTCTTTAAAAACCGTTACGCCTTCTTCATTACGTACAGCAATACCTGCTGAGTCATAGCCACGGTATTCTAGTTTCTCTAAACCTTTTAATAGGATTTCCTTTGCATCCGATTCACCAATATAACCTACAATTCCACACATAAAATTTATTTCCTCCGATATCGTCAATTTCATGCAATGACAAATTAGACCTCAGCCTATCGAATTTTTGTGAATGGAGAAGTAATGCTTTTTTTCTTAGAAAAAAAGCATACAACTACATGCACCTTACTACTACTTACTCAGCCGACTGAAAAGTAGTCAATCGATACGTGAAGTTTCTCTATTTATCTTTGCTTTCACTAATACCTTTTCCATTTTCTGTACATTCAATCACTCGAATGCTTTCAAAATGAAAAATGACAATCGGGTATGTCGATCGGGAGGCATCCGCCGAATTTTCGATAAACCTCCACCTCGTCTGCTGAAGATTTCTCCGTCCAATTTCCTCAGCTCAGGCGCTATAATTGTTTTCCGATTTTACGCTCTCTTTCCTCCTTCTGCGTTCGTTAAAGGATAAGGTCGGACCTTATCTTCAACTTCTCCATCATACTCAATCATATGCTATCCGTCAAATTATCGTTATAAAAATATCTTCCCTCCCCCCTTTAGATTGACAATAATGAGACAACTATTAAAAATTTACTGGTTACTCAGAGCAAGCTGTTGATTTAAATGAAAGCTTCCAGCAATAGTACGCAACTCATGGCACTAGGGATTATGGGCAATTATGGTGGATTTGCTTTTTAGGCTTATGCATTGGTGATGGATACAAGATATATCTTGGGTAGAGGGTGGGTTGATATTTTAATTGCGGGTATCGGTATTATTAAAGTTACGGAACTTAAAAATGAATATCAAAATAAGGAAACATTCATTTTTCCTTATTTTGATAGTTTACCTCTTTTTATCGCTCTTTATTTTCAAGTAATTTCACAATTTCTCTATTAAATGCTGGCAAGTCATCTGGTGTACGGCTTGTGACTAATTGTTTCTGGCAAACAAATACCTCCTCATCATGAAATTTAGCACCTGCATTTTCTAAATCTACACGAATCGATTTATAGCCAGTTGCATCGCGGCCATTTAAAGTCTTAGCCGTAATGAGTAATTGAGGTCCATGACAAATGGCAAACGTCGGCTTCATATCATCCATAAATTCCTTTACAAAGGCAACCACACGATCATCTGCACGTAATATATCTGGAGAAAATCCACCTGGAATAAACAGTGCATCAAACTCTGCAGCCTTCACCTCGTCAATTGCTTTATCTATTTGTACTTTCTTTCCGTGCTTGCCCTGTACGTCTTTCCCAGATTTCGTATCAATTGTTACTAGTTCATGACCTGCTGCTTCCAACGCTTCTTTTGGACTTGTATATTCTATATCCTCGAACATATCAGTAATGACAGTAGCAATTTTAGCCATATTCATCAAACACTCCTTGTTTTTGTGATTCTGTACTACTATTCCCAATCCCATTACTTTCAAACATTCTATTTAGGTACGTATGTCCATAGAAAAAACTCGATTTCCTGTAATGGAAATCGAGTTTGACTGATTTTTATTCTGCTAGACCCATTTCAGCGCGAACGACATCAGCAATGCGATCTACATAACGTGAACAGTCTCCCTCTGTTGCAGCTTCCACCATTACGCGTACAAGTGGCTCTGTACCAGAAGGACGGACTAACACACGACCGTTCCCTGCCATTTCCGCTTCAACCTCAGCAATAACAGCTGCAACCTTAGCATTCTCAGTTACTGCATGCTTGTCAGTTACACGAACGTTTACTAAACGCTGAGGGAAAATTTTCATTTCGGATGCTAGCTCAGAAAGTTTTTTTCCAGTCGCTTTCATAATATTCACTAGCTGAATACCTGTTAGTAAGCCGTCACCCGTTGTATTATAGTCAAGGAAAACGATATGCCCTGATTGCTCGCCACCTAAATTATATTCATGGGCACGCATTTCTTCCACAACATATCGATCACCAACTGCTGTTTGAACACTTTTCATACTATTGCTTTCTACAGCTTTGTAGAAGCCCATATTGCTCATTACCGTTGATACAATTGTTTGTTTTTTCAAGCGTCCCACTGCATTTAAATGCTTACCGATGATGAACATAATTTGATCACCATCTACAATTTTGCCATTTTCATCAACTGCGATCAGACGATCACCATCGCCATCGAATGCTAGGCCAACATCTGCATCTTTCTCAGTGACAAATTTAGCTAGTCCTTCTGGATGTGTAGATCCTACACCATCATTAATATTTAGACCTGTTGGTGAAGCACCCATTGTTGAAATGTCTGCTTCCAGATCAGCAAATAAATGTGTAGCAAGAGAAGATGTAGCACCATGTGCGCAGTCTAGTGCTACATGGATGCCATCAAACTCTTCATCTACAGTTTGTTTTAAGTATTGAATATATTTTTGTCCACCCTCGAAGTAGTCACTTACGGAACCTAAATCTGCCCCTATTGGACGTGGCAACGTATCTTCTTGTGCATCAAGTAATGCTTCAATTTCATCCTCTTGCGCATCTGTTAGTTTAAAACCATCCGGACCGAAAAATTTAATGCCATTATCTGCAACTGGGTTATGTGAAGCTGAAATCATGACGCCTGCATTTGCACTCAGAATTCTCGTAAGGTAAGCCACACCTGGAGTTGAAATAACCCCTAAACGCATCACTTCTACACCGATTGATAAAAGACCAGCCACAAGTGCACCTTCTAGCATTTCACCAGAGATACGTGTATCACGACCAATTAAAACCTTGGGACGGTCAGTTGCATCCTTTGTTAAAATATAGCCCCCTACTCGGCCAAGTTTAAATGCGAATTCCGGTGTTAACTCACTGTTCGCGACACCACGGACGCCATCTGTTCCAAAATATTTACCCATTTTGATTATTCTCTCCTTCAATGCATGTCGGTGATCAGTTCATCCATGTGACAAAAAGATCACTCATCTGCTTACTTTTGGAAAAGTCAATTTTCGTTTATTCACTGGTAACTATTAATTAAATTTCTATGCTTATTATCTGAATTTGAACAAGTCTCTCAATTTTATAAGCAACTTCTAAAAATGCAAAGAATAAACATAGAGTATTTCGATTTAGCTTGAGTATCTATTATCGTTCATGCTTTTTCTTATCCGAGAAAGAATACTCTACCGATAGAGAATGAATCTCTACTGAATCAAAATAAAATTATAGTCAGTTATTGTTTAAGAATCAATATCTTCTGTTTTCTCAGTAGGAGTATTTTCATCAGAAGGTGTGGTATTAGGTTCCTCAGAAGGTGGTGAAGGTGGAGGAGTAGAAGTTGTTGGTGTTGTTTTCTCCTTCTCTACCTTTGTAATATCTGCCTTTATTTTAATTTTTGTGTCAGATATTTTTGTCACGCCTTCTGGTAATTTTACATCATATTCATACGTTTTAGATTCTGTAATTTTTGACAAATCCACTTCTACAGGAATTCCATTTAAACTGTCTATAATTGATTTTCTTCCATACACTCTCACCATTTTTTGATTAAGTGTTAATTCATTAATGGTCACATCATCTGGCGCTTTTCCAATTTCCTTCATAACAACAGGGAGTTCCTTACTATATTCTGCTATATCAACTTTTACTTTCACAGTCTCTGGTTCTATTGTCACGTCTAATTTATTTAAATCACGGTCTAACACTTTAACAGCTGCTACCTGAGAGAATGGTTCCGTTAAACCTTGCTCGCCTGTTACAGTAGCTTTGACATAACTAATGCTTTCAATTGCACTTTTCGCACCTGTTACATACACTGTTGCTGGCTTAGCAGTCATTCCTTTTAAGATAAATCCTTCTTCGATTAAACGATTGTTCATCTCAGGGTCAACACGAAATTCCTGTGTGACTTTCTCTTCAATATTTACATTCACCATCGCTGGGTCTAAAGTAACTTGTAATTTATTGGAAATATTTTCGTACTGCAGCCTAACATTATGCTTTCCTATTAGCAAGTTACTTAAATCCACAAATACCGAGAAATCTTTTGCTGCCTTTGCCTGTAAAACAAGTTGCATTGGACCTTTTATTGTCACATCAACAGTTTTCGGCAGACCTGTAACAATAAGATTCTCATTGTCATAATAAACATCGACAGGCACATCACGAATTACATCTGTTTGCTCATTAGAGGTTGTTTTATTTGAAGAAGTTAGCTCCGTACGAACGGAGAAAAAGAGCAAACAGGCAAGAAATAGTGCGATGATTCGTAACACCCATGGGCTATCCATCATTTTATCCATTCTTTTTCCCCCTCCAAGTCAACTTAGAGGCTGCATTTGATTCTTGTGCTGTTCCAAACCACATGTTACGTAACAGTGTTTCAAATTCCTCTAGAGAAAGATTTCGGTGTAGATTGCCATTTAGTGTAATACTAATAGCACCAGTTTCTTCTGATACAACAATCGTTATCGCATCTGTCACTTCACTTAGACCAAGTGCGGCACGGTGGCGTGTCCCAAGCTCCTTTGAAATAAACGGACTTTCAGAGAGTGGTAAGTAACAAGCAGCTGCAGTTACTTTATCCTTCTGTATAATAACAGCCCCATCATGAAGTGGTGTATTAGGTATGAAAATGTTAATAAGTAATTCAGAAGAGATTGTAGCATTAAGACCTATGCCTGTCTCAATATATTCATTTAAACCTGTTTCCTTTTCAATAGAAATTAACGCCCCTATACGTCGTTTTGCCATATAACTAACAGATTTTTTCATAGCCTCAATTAGCCTTGTTTGTTCTTCCTCGACCTGACTGGTAGATCGTTGGAATAGCTTACCTCGACCAATTTGTTCAAGACCCCGTCTGATTTCTGGTTGGAAAATGATAATTATCGCTAAGAAACCAAACTCGATGACTTGATTGAGCATCCAGCCTAACGTTTCTAACCCTAAAAAGTCCGTAATGATGCGCGCAATAATAATTACGAAAATCCCTTTTAATAATTGGACAGCCTTCGTACCTTTAATGAGGGTTAAAATTTTATAAACAACGTACCAAACAAGCAGTACATCTAAGAAGTTAATAACAATATTCACAGGTGTTAAATCAGCGAAATGTTCGATAATTTGCACGTGGCATCCCCCACTTTTCATTGCGAATCCATACACATTTAAGTATAGCACATTCTTATCAAATGTAACTTTTTTCAAATGAAAAGTCTACTCATAAGAGTAGACCTTTCAGCCTCTCACGTGCACTATCTTTTAGGACGTATAGAGTGTTATTTAGTTTCTTCTTTATCCTCGAATGTCAAAGCGGTTTTTACTGAATTTTTGATTGTATACCATAACCATTCGAATGCTTCGTCAATTTCCTCTATTTTACCTGATACAACTGCCGAAGAAGCCATATACTGCCCGTTAATAACAGTGACATTGCCATCAACTTCACCCTCAACAATTAAATCACCATTTTTAACAACAATATCGCCTTTCACCACTTCTCCCTCAGGTACAATAACTGTCTGACCATCAACAACTAAGTTTGGCTGCTTGGTCACAGAGAAATGTTGATCATCCATGAAGTTCCCTATTAAAGTTGCACTCATGAATAAGCAAAATACTGCTGCTGCCACAAATAATGGATGCCGGCGAATCCATTTTTGCATGCCTACACGACTTTTGGGTTTAGGTAAACGAGCCATCACGGATTCTTCAAAATGCGGAGGTGCTGTAATATGGGAAGCACTCTTCACAAAGGCGATTGTTTCACTCAATTCCTGCATCAATTGTTTACAATCACTACATGAATGCAAGTGTTGTTTTAACTCTTGCTCATGCTCACGACTAATGTCACCGTCTAAATAATCATGCATATAGTCTATAATATGCTCTGGACAAGTATTCATGACGCTCCCCCTCCTACAGATTGTTTAATTGCTTACGTAATGCTTCACGTCCGCGGTGAATTCTCGTTTTCACCGTTCCAAGAGGCATATCTAAAATCTCGCTAATTTCTTGCAACGATAACTCTTCAATATATTTCAATACTATAACTGAACGATATTTATCTGGCAAACGTCCAATTTCATATTGAATGCGATCCTGTAGCTCCATTTGCTCTATTTGTTCCTCTGGTAGCTGGTCATCTGCTGCGATTTGCGAATACATATCAAGCCCTTCTGTACCAGCTACTTCTGCATCTAAATAATAATCCGGCTTTTTTTTCCGAATACGATCTATGCAGAGGTTAGTCGCTATGCGATAAAGCCACGTCGAAAATTTTCGTTTCTGATCAAAAGTATGCAAATTCATGTAGGCACGAACAAATGCTTCTTGAGCAATATCCTCAGATTCTTGTTTATTTCCTAACATCCTATAGCATACTTGGTACAGTTTGTGCTGATAGAGACTCACAATATCGGCAAATGCGTTTTGATCGCCTTTAAGCACTTGTTTTATTCTCTTATTTACTAACGCATCCATTGTGTTGACTTCTCCACCTTTACAACTGTCTTATACTATACGAGGTTCTGATAAGAAAAGTTTCAATTTATTTTTATTATTTTTAATTATAGCAAAAGATTTTTGTTCATTGTGGTGAAAGACAATTATTTGTTAATTTTCTTTAAACTAGTGTTTCTCCGAATAAAGAACCCATTAAGGCAACTGCAACATTGGCTGTTGTGTTTTTTTCATCTAAAATCGGATTTACTTCAACAAATTCAGCGGATGTTAACATACCTGATTCTTGTAGCATTTCCATAGCTAAATGACTTTCACGATACGTAATTCCCCCTGGAACAGGTGTCCCCACTCCTGGTGTATACAGTGGGTCCAGACCATCTAAATCAAGGGATAAATGCAAGCCATCTACATTCCGTTCTTTTAAATAGGCAAGAGCATCTTCCATAACACGCGTCATACCAAGGCGATCAATTTCGTGCATTGTGTACACCTTAATCCCTTGCTGACGAATAAGCTCGCGTTCTCCTGGGTCTACAGATCGAGCTCCGATAATGATAACATTCTCTGGTTTAATTTTTGGCGCAAAATCCCGAATACGAACTAAGCGCTCATGGCCAAGCCCAATGCTTACAGCTAAAGGCATACCATGTATATTGCCAGAAGGTGTTGTCTCAGGTGTATTTAAATCAGCATGTGCATCATACCAAATAACACCTAGGTTTTTATAATGTTCTCCAAGACCAGCAAGTGTACCAATAGCAATACTGTGATCTCCACCAAATACTAATGGAAACCTTTTTTGTTCTAATACTCCATGTACATTATTTGCTAAAGCTGTGCTAACATCAATAACTTCCTCTAAATTAAGTAGTTTCTCATCTACAACGGCATTTTTAAGTGTTTGACTAACTCGAATATCCCCTAGATCCTGTACCTTATGACCAATTGCTTCTAAGCGTTCCACAACTCCCGCATAACGGATCGCACTAGGGCCCATGTCTACACCTCTACGTGCTTGCCCATAATCAGTTGGAACCCCAATAATAGAAATATCAAGTTTATTCATCTTTTTATACCTCCTTCTAGTTGTAAGGTTATTGTAAAGCCTATATCTACCTTGGCTCAACTGTACATTTTTTTGCATATTTATGCATATATTTTGAACATAAAAAAAATCTCCTACTGTTTTCAGCAAGAGATTAGTATCTGTAGTTAATGTAACACTTTTTAAATAATTTATACTAAGAAAAGTGAGCCATGAAGGACTCGAACCTTCGACCCTCTGATTAAAAGTCAGATGCTCTACCAACTGAGCTAATGGCTCATAAAAAGAAAAAAATGGCTGGGGTACTAGGATTCGAACCTAGGCATGACGGAATCAAAATCCGTTGCCTTACCGCTTGGCTATACCCCAATCATTTATAAAACTGGTGGAGGGGGACGGATTCGAACCGCCGAACCCTAAGGAGCGGATTTACAGTCCGCCGCGTTTAGCCACTTCGCTACCCCTCCGAAATAACACTATATGGTGGAGGATGACGGGCTCGAACCGCCGACCCTCTGCTTGTAAGGCAGATGCTCTCCCAGCTGAGCTAATCCTCCATAGAAACAGGTGTTCATTTCTTAACAGCTTATTTTCTTTTTAAGCCTTTGCATTACTACAAAGCTTTAAAATGGTGACCCCTACGGGATTCGAACCCGTGTTACCGCCGTGAAAGGGCGGTGTCTTAACCACTTGACCAAGGGGCCATTTCATTAATGTTCCAAACAGGACAAGATTTATATTACCATTATTTCTAACTTAATGCAATACTTTTTTATATTTTCTTGAACTATGTATAAAAGTATCCTAAAAATGGGCAAAAAAATGGCTCCGAAGGCAGGACTCGAACCTGCGACAACCTGATTAACAGTCAGGTGCTACTACCAACTGAGCTACTTCGGAACAATGCTATTCAACTAAGTTTTCTAAAAACTCTTAAGTACATTTATTATTATAGCAAGCATTGTAAATTATGCAACACTTTTTATAAAAAATTTTATATTTTTTGTCGAATGGTATTGTAGAAACCATTAAAAATCAAAATAGTTCTCTATTAAATCTAATATTTCTATTTTGCGTATTTAATATTCTTGCTGTATATTATTGTAATTGATAAAATAAAAATAGTTTTACGAATTTTCTATTATTTCCGGGGAGGAATGTTCAAATGGTTACAAACAATTTAATCGCACCAGAATTTTATAACATTACTGAGGAATTAGAGAAATTTTCTCAAGATAGTGAACGTCAAGCAATAAGATGGTTAAATACTCAACAGGAGCGCCGAACTATTTCCTATGTTGAACTTGTTCAAAAAATGAACCAATACGCACATGCCTTTACGAAGAGGGGGCTTCAAAAAGGCGATCGCGTATTAGTCATTACTCCACGACTACCTGAGGCATACTTTGTCTTTCTTGGCTGTCTAAAAGCTGGGATTGTTCCTATATCTTGCTCTGAGATGTTGCGTGCAAGTGATTTAGAATATCGTATGGAGCACTCCTCTGCAAGTGCAGTGATTGCCTTTGAGGCATTCACTGGTGAAGTAGATCGTATTACTTCTTCTGTTGAGGCTTTAAAAAACAAATTGGTTATCGGAACTGCTACAGGGAATTGGACGTCGTTAGATGAATTAGCTAGCACGCAGCCAGATACATTTACTGCAGTTCCTACAAAACGTGATGATATGGCATTTCTTTCTTATACTTCTGGTACAACTGGTAAACCTAAGGGTGTTGTTCATTCGCACGGCTGGGGATATGCACATATTCGCACAGCAGCTTCACAATGGCTCTGTGTACGTGAAGGTGACTTAGTATGGGCTACCGCAGCTCCAGGATGGCAAAAATGGATTTGGAGTCCGTTTTTATCTACTATAATGCTAGGTGCAACTGCATTTGTTTATCATGGAGGATTCGATGCAAAAACATATCTTCAGCTACTTCAAGATGAAAAGATAAATGTATTATGCTGTACACCAACTGAATATCGTATTATGGCGAAAATTGATAATTTAAAAGATTACAGTCTATCATCATTACGAAGCGCAGTCTCTGCTGGTGAACCATTAAATCGACCGGTTATCGAAGCATTTATGAATAATTTTGGTCTTAAAGTCCGAGACGGCTATGGTCAAACAGAAAATACACTGCTAATCGGCACACTAGAGAATACTGAGTTACGTCCTGGTTCAATGGGTGTTCCAACTCCTGGTAATATTGTACGTATTGTAGACAATGAAGGTAATGAAGCATCTGTTGGAGAAGTTGGAGATATCGCTGTACATAAGTCATCTCCCGCTTTGTTTAAAGAATACTATCGTGAGCCTGAACGTACACAAGCTGCCTTCCGTGGCGATTGGTATATTACTGGTGACCAGGCCAAATGTGACGAGGATGGCTATTTCTGGTTTGAAGGTCGGGGAGATGACATCATTATCTCATCAGGCTATACAATTGGACCATTTGAAGTAGAAGATGCTTTGAATAAACACGAGGCTGTACAAGAATGTGCTGTTGTAGCAGCACCAGATGAAATCCGAGGACATATTGTGAAAGCCTTTGTTATTTTACGAGAAGCCTTTAGAGATCGCGATGAAGAGGAATTAACAAAAGAGCTACAGGAGCACGTTAAGGCATTAACAGCACCATATAAATACCCTCGTAGCATTGTCTTTATAGATGAATTACCTAAAACTACTTCTGGTAAGATTCGACGTGTAGAACTACGAACAGCAACTGTTTAAAATGATCTAGTGACCCAATTATATTTTGCAGTTTCTTTGTATTCAAAAGAAGAAAAGTAAACAGTGGATTCCTCTATTTTAGGAATAGGAGCTTGGGTATCCATAGCAAAGGTATTTCAACTGAATCAAATCTAGCAAAAAAAGAGACATTTCAACCAGATGTAGATGTGCTGGTGAAATGTCTCATATTTTGTTGTTTTTGGGCATAAAAAAAAAGCCACTACTGAGTTTGTCAGCAGCGACTTTTTGCGCCTAGCGACGTCCTACTCTCACAGGGGGAAGCCCCCAACTACCATCGGCGCTAAAGAGCTTAACTTCCGTGTTCGG
>NZ_JBXUNW010000007.1:0-177802 GCF_057196045.1 Lysinibacillus sp. DFXJR4
GAGCCAGGATCAAACTCTCCATAAAAGAAATTTGATTAGCTCAAATTGTTTTGCTGGCATCAATTTTGATGTCCAAATTTTTTGTTTCGTTCACTAGCGAAAGCTAACTACTAAAAACTATATTGATTACGTTTTGCTTGTTCAGTTTTCAAGGTTCATTTTTTACTTTGTCGCGTCATCTCTTGGCGACTTATACATAATAACATCGATTATTCATGAAAGTCAACACTAAATCATAAGTTTTTTTAAGAAGTTTATTTTTCTCTTTAATATTTTAGAAACGAGGTTGTTATGATGGTTCGTAAAACGTTGATTTCATTGTTTTTCATCGTAATACTATTTGTTTTTATAAAGCCGATAAACTCAACTATGATTTCTGTATTTAATATCGCTGATGCTCCAGCAGTTGTAACAAAAGGGCATTACGGTACATCTCTTGTAGTAGAAATTTCTTTCTCTGATGAAGCACTAATGGACTGGCTTAACACTGTAAAAGAACCTTATCCACTCTTATTATTAGATGCTGCATGGATTAAACGATCACCAGAACAATTAAAAATCATACAAAAGCGGAAACTACCTACAGGATTATTAGGACCAGAGGATTCTATTGATGAACCTATTGATATGGCAGCCGTACAGAAAGATATCACTATTTACGAAAAATATTTAAAAGAAACACCCCTTTGGTTTGCTACTCGCAATCATCAATATTCTCAGGATTTACAAAAGAACTTATTTCAACAGCAAATAAACATACTTTCTCCATCTTTAATTTGGAGAGGAGAAAAAACACCTAAAATACAAAAGGGCGATTTTATTTTCATCACCTTGCATCAAAACAATCCAATTACATTTAAAGATATAAATACTTTGCTACAACAAAATAAATTTATGTCAATTGAAGAAAATATTTTTGGATATAAAGTTCAAACTAAAAAATCACCTTAAAAAAGTGCCTCCACATTAGCGGAGGCATCTTTATTATGCATTTGCGTTTTTCGCTTGTTCTCTACGTGCTTTACGGCGCGCTTCTAACTTTTGACGATCTTCATCAGATTTTGCATTATATTTGGGTAATACTAATAATTGATAGGCATTTACAGCAAGTAATGGGAATAGCAACAATGCAACATACTCGTTAATATTTTCATCTCGTCCCATTAAAGCAATCGTCCATTCCAACGTTGTAATAACAATCATAAAAAATAATGCTGAAATCAAAACATGCTTTTTCCCCGTCAATTTTACTTTTTGAACGGCTGTTGCAACTGCTCCAAAAATTAAAACAATTAATAATCCTAAATAGAATATCCAGCTTTGTCCCTCTTTAATTCCTGGGATAAAGCGGAAGAAAATAACGTCAAAAATAGTAATAGCAATTAAAAGTAACTGTACCCAATTCCATAGGGTCAATGTTCTAAAAATGTTAACTCCCACTTGATGGAGTGTTAAATAAGCAAAAAAGCCTGCTTGTGCAATTACACTCATTGTAAAACCTAAAAAGACCATCCATAAAAGCCCTGCTAAAAATTCTCCCCAATGACCATTTGTTATGTATGGTTGAAAGAAATCCCATCTAATAAATAAGCTACAAATTCCGTTGACAGCGCCTCCAACGAGCATTGCAAAAAAGAAAAACTTTGCCCAATTTCGTATCGTCACAACTAAAAGTCCCCCAATTTCTACAATATATCTGTATTTATTTTAACAATGCATTGTTAAAAAAGCTATTTCTCATCCTAACCAATACATAAAGTCATCGTAAATGTGAACAATAATTGAAAGAGTCTATCTATAGAAAGGACTGATGATTAATGCGAAAATTTACCTTATTACTAATTCTAATGCTTTTTCTTTCTGCCTGTTCACAAGATAAAACTTCTACCATGTCCTATGATGAAATAAAAAAAATTATGATTGACTCTTTACAAACTGAGGACGGTAAAAAGGCTTTACGGCAGCTTTTAGAGGAGCCTAGCTTTCGTGAATTATTGATTTTGGAGCATGATGAAGTGAAGAAGGCCACTGAGGAAACCTTACTTTCCAAGGAAGCAGAAGATTTTTGGAAGAAAACATTCGAAGATCCAAAGTTTAAAGAAACTGTCGCTAAAAGTATGCAAAAGCAGCAACAGGATATTATGAAGGAATTAATCAAAGATCCCACATTCCAAAAGGATATGGAGGCATTCTTTGGGCAGCCCGATATGCAAAAGCAGTTAGAAACAATTCTAAAGTCTTCCAACATGAGAAAACAAATGGAGGAAGTCGTAAAGGAAACAATTGAAAGTCCACTTATGCAAACTAAATGGCAGGAGCTTATTAAAAAAAGTGGCGGTGAAGGAACAGCACCTTCTGGTAAAAGTGAGAAAAAGGCAGGTAGCGGTGAAGGCACTGACAAAGGGCAAAAAACTACTCAGTAACTTCTTTATTTAAAAAACGGATTTCCTCATTTAATAATTTAGGAAATCCGTTTTTAATTATTTATTTAATTTATGAATCATTTTCGTCGCGATATCTAAATAAATTTGTCCAGTTGGGTGTTTTTCAGCATAAACAGAAGGGGCAAAATCTTCTTCTGACCAGTCAGGTTGACCAAGTGGAATTTGACCAAGTAATTCTGTACGTAGTTCTTCAGCTAACTTCGGCCCTCCACCTTGACCAAATACAAACTCACGATCACCTGATTTTGACTCGTACCATGCCATATTTTCAATAACACCTAAAATTTCATGTTCTGTTTGTAGAGCCATTGCACCTGCACGAGCTGCAACGAATGCTGCTGTAGGATGTGGTGTTGTAACAACAATTTCTTTCGATGAAGGCAGCATTTGATGAATATCTAGAGCTACGTCCCCGGTACCTGGTGGTAAATCGAGTAGCAGATAGTCTAATTCGCCCCATTCTACATCACGGAAGAATTGATCTAATACTTTACCTAGCATTGGTCCACGCCACACAATTGGTGCATTATTTTCAACAAAGAAGCCCATTGAAATCATTTTCACCCCGAAGCGATCAACTGGGAAAATTCGATTATCTACCACTTTTGGCATATCGGTAACACCCATCATATCTGGTACACTAAATCCGTAAATATCAGCATCAATCAAGCCTACCTTTTTACCAAGACGTGCTAATGCCACAGCGAGATTAACGGAAACTGTAGATTTCCCTACACCACCTTTACCTGATGCAATGGAAATAACTTGTACAGTGCTAAGAGGAGATAAAATATCCTGAGCCTCAGACTCAGTAGCCGTTCCACGGAAGCTTTGTAATTTCTCTGCTGATAGCTCCTCAAAGCGAATGCCTACTGTATTTGCTCCCGCTTCCTTCAAAACTTCAACAATTTTCATCTGTAATTGTAATTGTTCAGGTGTATTTGTTTTAGCAATCGCAATTTTTACACTGACATGATTTTTTTCTTCTTTTATTGATACATTTGAAATTCCATCTGTTTCTGCAAGTGATTTATGTAAAAATGGATCTTGTAGTTGTCCCAGTATTTCTCGTACTTGTTGTTCAGTAATCACGACGAACACTCCCCTTATTTTATCTCAATGTTAGTATATCATAATGATTTGATTTACGTTGTAGATGTTGCTCTATTCAATTTTAGCTAATAAATAGGCTTCTATACCTTCAACAATGGCATCACCCATTTTTTCTTGGTATTTTTTATCCGTTAAAAGTGCACGTTCCTCATCATTGCTGATAAATCCTGTTTCCACAAGTGCAGCAGGTACTTCAACTTTTTTCAGTAAATATATTTGTTTGATAGACAGTGCTTCTCGGTCTGTATTTTTTAAATTCGTACGTATAGATTCTTGGATGCTCTTTGCTAATAATTCACTTTCAGCATGTCCTTCTTTATGATAAAACACCTGTGCTCCACGCCATTTTGTCTCTGGAATAGCATTTGCATGAATTGTAATAAAAATATCTGGTTTTTCTTTTTCAACAATATCTTTTCTTAAAAAGATATCCTGCTTTTTTCGTTCACGCATTGTACCAAACTTCTCTGACGGCGCATGCTCCTCGATAACATCTCCATCCTGTGTTCGAGTCATTACAACCGTTGCGCCTTTTTTCTTTAGCTCTTTCTCGACATGCTGAGCAATTGCAAGTGTAATATCCTTTTCAATCACTTCGCCCTTTGAAGCTCCCCCATCCTGACCACCATGACCCGCATCAATGACAACCTTTTGGCCGCCAAGTGGGTCTGGCAGGAAGAAGTTACGGTCCGAAGCATTCGTTTCATATGCCACGACCACTATACTCATTAGCATAATTACTCCTAGTGCAAGCCAGCGCTTCACCCATATCCACCACCCTTTTACATTTAGTGTACGATGATAGTGAGAGAACTATGCCAGAAAGTGAAAAAAACTCGCAAGTATTAACATTGAGAGATTGATTTGTAATAGAAGTTAATATTTAAAAATGGCATTAGTCCCTTACAATTTTCGAACTAATGCCGTTAATGTCTATTTTTGTGTAAATTCTGGTTTAAACTTACCTGTATAAGGTTCATGCTCTACAAACACTGTGATATCCTTGCCATCTTTGTCTTTACCAGTTCTTAAATAAGTGAATTTCTTGTTATTAAGCTCAGTAATCTCAAGGATAGCCCCATATTTATTTTCACCTATTGAAACATGTGCTCTTAGCTTATTTCCATGAAGAACATTAAAGTAACCGTAATCTCCACGGCTTTCACCTGTTTCAGGATTGAAAAATTCATATCTATTCGTATCAGCATTATATTTAGCAATACTGATAAAATTTGTATTATATTGTGTTATATCATTTCCTTCTGCATCTAATACAACCGTTCCCTGCCAAAGTGTATCAGCTAAAATTTTATCGCCATCCACATCTTTTACAATTGTACCTGTGGAATTTTTTAATGCTTTATCTTCTTCAGTAAATGTTAGCTTTCTGTCTTTATAAGGAACATGCTCAACGAATACCTCTACATCGTTACCATTTGCATCTTTCCCCATTCTTTTATACGTAAATTTATTTTGCGTTAGCTCCGTAATTTCCACAATTGCTTGATAATTTTTCGATTCAGAAATCAATACTCTTTGCTTTCCATCATTCGTGATAAAGAAAACACCTTTATCATCGCGACTTTTCCCTGTTTGTGGATCAAAAAATTCGTAACGAGCTGAATTAGCATCATACTTAGCCAGACCAATAAAATTAGAATTTTCTGCGGTTAAATCCTTCTTATTTTTATCGTAAACTTTTGTGCCCTGCCAGTTGGTACTACTGAGAATATTTACATTCGCTTGACCTTTCGTCATTTCAATCTGCCTTTGATCTCCAGATTGCTCAGTTTTAACTTCCTCTTTCTTTTTTACATCTTGTTTACTCTGACATGCGGCAAGCAATGCCATTATAGCAAGTGAAATGATTAATAGCTTTTTCATGAATTGACCTCCATTTTATATATTCAGTTACTTCATGGTCCTCTACGAAATAACAGCTTACACGCAGTATCAGCCATTTCCGCGTAAAATACACATTACTTAGCAATTTATCCAACTGGAGATAACAGCGATTGTTATGTGAGCTACAGGATTATAATTAAATTTCTTCACACAAAAACAGCATCAGTCCCATAAAAGACTAATGCTGTTTTTCACCAAGGAGGAATTTGAAAATTTATTTGAGTGTGAATTCAGGATTATATTCACCTTCATATGGTTCATGCTCAACAAATACAGTTACTTCATTTCCATCTTTGTCTTTACCCATTCTTTTATACGTAAACTTCTTATCGTTTAGCTCTGTGATTTCAAGTGCTACACCATATTTATTGGCGCCAATTGAAACGTGGGCTCTAACTTTATTGCCATGGATAATATCAAAGTAACCATAGTCTCCACGACTTTCTCCTGTTTCAGGGTTAAAAAATTCATATTTATTTGTGTCTGCATCATATTTTGCGATACTGATGAAGTTCGTATTATATTCAGTTACATCATTACCAGCTTCATCTAACACTACAGTCCCATGCCACAATGTCTCTGCTAAGATCTTATCACCGTCCACGTTTTTTACAATATCACCTGTAGTAGCATCTAAAGTTTTATCCGCATCCGTGAAAGCAAGATCCTTATCATTATAAGGAATATGCTCAACAAAAACTTCTACATCGTTGCCTTCCTTATCTTTACCCATTCGTTTATAAGTAAAAATATTGTTGTTTAACTCTGTTATTTCCACAACGGCTTGGTAATTTTTCGATTCAGAAATTAAAATTCTGCTTTGACCATCATTTGTAATAAAGAATGTTCCTTTATCATCACGGCTTTCTCCAGTAGTCGCATCAAAGAATTCATAGTGACCTGTTTCAACATTATATTTAGCAAGACCAATAAAGTTTGCATTCTCAGCTGTTAAGTCATTATTATCTTTATCGTATACCTTTGTTCCTTGCCAGTTTGTACTACTAAGCATGTTAGCCATTTCTTGTCCTTTTGTTAACTGTGTATTATTTTCGATTGCGGCACTCTCTTTTTTTACTTCTGCACTTTCTGCATCATTTTCCTTTACAGTCTCTTTATCCTGACATGCAGCAAGGAGTGCCGTCGCTGCAACGGATACTATTAATAGCTTTTTCATATCTCCATTTACCCCCATAATTTAGTTATCTCAAGCCCTTTTTAGTTATTTATTGAGGCTTGATGTTCCATTGACAATCATATTAATATTGAATGTTAAACTCCCTCTAAATAATTCCTTAAAAAAATATAAACTTATCCGAAAATAATTTTAATAAATACTTCTTATTACCTTAAAAAAGCCATCTAATTTGAATAAAAATCTGTCAAAATAGAGTAAATACAAAAAAACCCAATTCCTCGCATTAAAATTGAGAAATAGGGCTTTTATCCTTACTCCAGAAAAGTGGCCTTTAATAGAATAACTACTATAGGATTTTATTCAAAAACATTTATATTGAAAGTAATTGTTAATAGCAATGTTCAATATTCAATTGCGTTATTATTTTGATGACAATTTATAGCTTCTTTTAAAAATTCTAGCTCCTTCTCGGTGAAAGGGTTTGGAAATGAAATTGGTTCTGTAAAGGGAAGCTTCTCTTTAATTGAATCTAAGTTTCCTTTTGCAGTTTCATCTATTAGTTTTAGGAGTATTTCTATTGTTTCTTGCGCCTCTTTTGAAGAAGGTATAGCTTTCGTAAAAGATAATTGTTTGATTTTAGTCAAAACCCTACTCCATTTTTTGTCTAAATTAATTTCTTCCTGCTTACTAATATTAAATAAATGATCATTAAAATCGTTCTCCTTCAACCACTTTTCAGTATCTTCTTCAAATATTAATTTTTGAAGCATTGAACAAAACACATCAACATTAATAATTTCCTCAGCTTCTGTTATTTTAATAAGATGATTTAAATCAGATATAATGTTGGCAATCTCAACTTTTTTTGCTTCAAATAACTTCTTTTGATAAGTTAAAGATTTTATTAATATTTCACCTTCAACTGTTTGTTTTTCAAGTATAGTTTTAATATCTTTTAAAGGAAGGCCTAAAAACTGTAGAGCTTTAATTTTTTGTAAAAGTCTTAAATCTTCTTGTGAGTATAATCTATGTCCTCCATCTGTATAATCACTTGGTTTCAATAAGTCTATGCTGTCATAATATCGAAGAGTTCGGATGCTAACACCAGACTTTTGTACAAATTCCCCTATAGTAAATATATCTTTATCCAATATTATCACCTCATTGAAAAGCTTTGTCGCTTAGTAATATAAGATTATATTTTATACCTTAAAATATCTTATAACTGGGTAAGAAAACTTTTTTCCCTTTAAAGTATAAATCGTGGCAATTAAAATTAATATGGTTTCCAGTATAATCAGTGCAAAGGATAGAATAGAAACCATGTTAATTTTTTTAGATACAAAAGTTAATATTAGTAAAATAGGGAAAAAAGTAAAATGAAGATTCATCCCTTCTTTTGCGTGATTGGCAAAATAATCATTCCTACCTTTCGTTACCAGATATACTAATATCGGTAAAATAAAGGTTAACAAAAGTGAGAATAAATGCATAAAACTTGCTAGGACCCTGTTTAATAAACTTTCCTTTTTCAATAGTCCTACCTCCAGTGTCATAAATTATTAGTTACCGTTTTATTCGGTAACTAAATTCATCATAAAAGGTGACGCTACTAGAGATACAAGTATAAATTTTTATTTTATTTCAAAATGGTTTTTCACCACAACTTGGGGTTGACTTAAAAATTTGATTATTTTCGATAAAATAATTCCTTATTCAAACGCAATTTTTAGGTTAGTGCAAATTGTTAGCTTACTTTTTGTAATACGCTATCATGATAGTTAAATAATCTATTTCTGAATTAGGTCTTTCCCGTATTACCTAAGGTTAATTTCATCCTTTATCACCTAGCTGTTTTAATCAAAGGGTCTATTAACGGGATATTATTTTTGTTCAACATAAAAAAGCTCCTCTCAGGTAAACCTGAGAAGAGCTTGGAAACGTTGATATAACAACGATATTAACGTTTTGAGAACTGAGGTGCACGACGAGCGCCGCGTAGACCTGGTTTTTTACGTTCTTTCATGCGTGAATCACGAGTAAGTAATCCAGCAGATTTTAGTGCAGCACGGAAATCTGGGTCTACTTGAAGTAGAGCACGAGCGATACCGTGACGAACAGCACCAGCTTGACCAGTGTATCCACCACCGTTAACGTTTACGTGGATATCATAGCTTCCTGTAGTTTCAGTAGCTACTAATGGTTGTTTAATTACTTCACGTAGTGCAGCGAATGGTACGTATTCTTCGATTTCACGTTTGTTGATAACAATTTTACCTGTACCTGGTACTAAACGTACGCGAGCTACAGAGCTTTTACGGCGACCAGTGCCGATGTATTGAACTTGTGCCAAAGTAATATCCTCCTCTTAATTTATATTATCCGCGAAGCTCGTATGCTTCTGGTTTTTGTGCAGCATGTGGATGCTCTGTTCCTGTGTAAACATTAAGTTTAGTGAACATTTTGCGACCTAAAGAGTTTTTAGGAAGCATACCTTTAACTGCTAATTCGATCATTCTTGTTGGGTACTTATCTAGCATTTCACCAGCAGTACGAGTTTTTAAACCACCAGCGAATTGAGTGTGGTGACGGTAAAGTTTACCTTCTAATTTGTTACCAGTTAAATGGATTTTATCAGCGTTGATGATGATTACGTGATCACCTGTGTCAACGTTTGGTGTGAATGTTGGTTTATGTTTACCACGTAAGATTGCAGCTACTTCAGAAGCTAAACGTCCAAGAGTTTGGCCTTCTGCATCAACTACTAACCATTTACGGTCTACTTCGTGACCTTTAGCCATGAATGTTGTACGCATGTATATATCCTCCTAATCGATTCGATTACCGTTATTTTTCATTAAACTACACTATAAGTTTCGGGGCTTATTTGTGGTGGTAATGAAAATACCATCTGTTATCATATAATGAATGACTTTTAAAGTCAAGCAATTTCATTAAACACCTGGTGAAGTTGTTCAGAATGATAGAACGTCACTAGTAGAACACTTTTTCTAAGTATAACCCTTGTGGTGGTGCGGTTTTTCCCGCTTTATCACGGTCTTCTGAGGCGATTATAAGTGCCACATTATCTATAGCACGTCGACCTACACCAACCTCCCAAAGTGTACCTGCAATAATACGAACCATATTATATAAGAAGCCAGTACCTTCGATCACCATATGAAGCTCTTCCCCATGCCATTCAAATTGCAGTGTTGTTACTGTGCGTACTTTATCCTTCACACTTGTATTTGCTGCACAAAAGCATGAAAAGTCATGTGTACCAATGATAGCCTTCGCCGCCTCCTGCATTGCATCTACATTAGGTTTGACGCCATTTGTCTCAACCGTGAAATGTCTACGAAACGGACTTTGAACACGCTCGCAGGACCAAATATAGCGGTATCGCTTTCCAGTCACACTGTATCGTGCATGGAAGTCATGTACTACTTCCTCTACTGACAATACGCGAATATCTCTAGGAAGCTGTACATTCAAAGCCTTGCTATACTTGTCAGTTGGAATGGCAAGTGGTGTATCAAAATGCAATGTTTGTCCGGTTGCATGGACTTTCGCATCTGTACGGCCACTTGCGGTAACTTTTATCTTTTCCCCTTTATGCATAATGGTAAGAACTCGCTCAAGCTCAGCCTGGACTGTGCGCTCTCCAGGCTGTACCTGATAGCCAGAAAAATGTGTTCCATCATAGCTAATAATTACTTTTAATCGTCGCATAAAGCTAACTCCTTTAACTTCTATAAAAGAATAGCAATACAGCTATTGCTACTAGTAACACCAAAGCAAATGTATCACCCATATCCCACTTTAGCTTACGATATCTAGTGCGTCCCTCTCCTCCACGGTAGCCTCTTACTTCCATAGCTGTTGCTAAATCCTCCGCCCGTTTAAAGGCACTAACAAAGAGAGGAACTAGCAATGGAACCACTGCCTTAATACGATCCGTTAATGGTCCTGAGGATAAATCTGAGCCACGTGCCATTTGAGCCTTCATAATTTTATCAGTTTCATCCATTAACGTGGGAATGAAGCGTAATGAAATAGACATCATCAAGGCTAACTCATGTACAGGCACTTTTAAAGCTTTTAATGGATTTAGCAGTACTTCAATGCCATCTGTAATTGAGATCGGTGAGGTTGTAAGAGTTAAGATAGATGTCATAAAGACCAATACTAGAAAACGTACTGAAATAAAAATCCCTTGTCGTATTCCCTCTTCGTAGATTTTAATATACTTCCAATCAAATACCAAGGCACCTTCCCTTGTCATAAAAATATGAAGTAAGAAGGTAAAGGCCATTAAAAATAGTACTGGCTTTAAACCGTTGATTAAAAAATACAGACGTATACGCGATACAAATACAATAAGTAAGGTAAAGGCTAGAAGCATAGCATATGTCGCTGTATTGTTTGCTAAAAATACGATAATAATGAACGCGAAGACAAATAGTAGCTTTGAACGCGGATCAAGCCTATGGACAGGAGAATTTCCTGGTAGGAAGCGTCCAAATATCATTTTTTCCATCATGATTCTGCACGCTCCTCTCGTAGCATTCGAGCAACTTCAGAAGCGAGCTCCTCTTCCGTTAAACATACTTTTTGCAAAGGCTTTTTCATCATTTGCTCAATTTTTTGCTGAAAGCGTACTATACGAGGAGGCTCTAAGCGGAAATTTTTTAATGTCTCGACATCTTTAAAAATCTCTTGCGGTGTACCACTCAATACGTTTTTTCCTTCATGCATAATAACAATATTATCTGCATAACGAGCTGCGTCCTCCATACTATGCGTAACTAGGATTGTCGTAAGCCCTCGTTCCTGATGAAGATTATAAAACATATCCATAATTTCCTTTTGACCACGCGGATCAAGCCCAGCAGTTGGTTCATCTAAAACAATCACCTCTGGCTCCATGGCTAATACACCTGCAATTGCTACTCTTCGCATCTGTCCACCTGATAAATCAAAAGGTGATTTTTCAAGTATGTTCTCTGGCAGACCTACTAAGTCTACTAATTCCTTTGCACGTGCTTCAGCCTCTTGTTCTGAAACGCCGAAATTCATAGGACCAAACATAATATCCTTTAACACGGTTTCTTCAAACAGTTGATGTTCTGGAAATTGAAACACAATACCAACCTTTTGGCGAACAGCCTTTAAATCCTTCGCCTTTTTACCAGCTACAACAATACGGTCACCTATATGTACTTCCCCAGAAGTAGGTCTTAGAAGTGCGTTAAAGTGCTGAAGTATGGTTGATTTACCTGAGCCTGTATGCCCAATAATCGCTTGATACGTATGTGATGGGATTTCAAAATCTACATCGAATAATGCCCGTTTTTCAAAGGGTGTGCCCTGTGCATAGGCATAGCTTACTTGTTGAAGTTTGATGTCCATAAGTCATTCACCAACTCTTCTTCTGTCATATGTTGTCCCATTAATGGAACACCTTCCTTTTGCAGTAACTTTGAAAGCTTCATGGCAAATGGTAAGTCAAGCCCTAGCTCAACTAGCTTGTCCCCAAGTGCAAATATTTCTACAGGTGTACCTTCGGCAAATTTCTTACCATCGTTCATGAAAAGGATACGATCCGCAAGCATCGCCTCTTCTAAATCATGTGTAATGGATAGTACTGTTAATCCTGTTTCAGCTCGTAAAGTTTGAACTGTCTGTAATACTTCACCACGTCCCTGTGGATCTAGCATAGACGTAGCTTCATCGAGGATAAGAAGCTTTGGTTTTAACGCAAGTGCTCCTGCGATGGCAACACGCTGCTTTTGCCCACCTGATAAGTGATGAGGCTCATGATCTAAGAAATCACTCATTTTCACTTGCTCTAGTGCTGCATGTACACGTTTCACCATTTCTTCAAAGGGTACACCGTTATTTTCAAGAGCAAAGGCTACATCATCCTGCACAGTCGCTCCAACAAATTGATTATCAGGATTTTGAAAAACCATCCCCATCTGCGAACGGCTCTCCCAAAGATTCTCTTCTGTTAATACTTCGCGTAATATACGTACATCGCCCTGTTGTGGATATAACAATCCATTCATTAGCTTTGCAATCGTAGATTTACCAGAACCGTTATGACCCACGATAGCAATCCATTCACCCTCCTGCACTGCAAAGCTAACATTCTCCACAGCATTACGGCTTTCATGATCTTCTGGTGTATATGAGAATGTTACATTATTTAACGATAGAATTTCAGACATTTCTAGAACTCCTCTCTACATGCTCAGCTCTACTAACTAACTTACACTGTTTTATGTATGATTTCTACTACAATCATTATGTCGATAAAAGAAAAGTGATAAAAACATTGTAGTAATTTCTATCCAACTCTTTTACATTAAACAGAACATCCAAGATTTTAAGGTCCGTTAACATGGATTGTTCACATCATGTTGATGAATGTATTTAATATGAAAAAGCAAGTTTCCAAGCCCATATATTAAAAAAAGCACCACAATTTGGCGCTGTCTTACATAATAAAAAAGCGCGCACCTCATTCAATAGAAATGCGCTAGTCGTTACATTTACAAGAAACATGGGTGCTCAAACCCTTGTTTCCTCGAATGAGGTGCGGAGAGCTAAACGAGACGCCACACAACAGTGCCCGCTCATCATAACGCTCAGCTTAATTATTTGTCGTATAAATCATTTATAAAGAAAGAGGGTGGTGATTCCCACCCTCTTCACCACAAGTTTTCTCTTATGATTAAACTAATTCAATCACAACTACAGGTGCACCGTCACCACGACGAGGACCTACTTTAAGAATACGAGTGTAACCACCTTGACGTTCTGCATAACGTGGCGCAACATCATCAAATAACTTTTGAAGTGCAAATGAAGTTGTTTCGTTACCTTCTGCATCAGTAGTTGTTACTAGTTCACGACGGATGAATGCAGCAGCTTGACGGCGTGCATGTAAATCTCCGCGTTTACCTAAAGTAATCATTTTTTCAACAGCTTTACGTACTTCTTTAGCGCGAGCCTCAGTAGTTTCGATACGCTCGTTGATGATTAAATCAGTAGCTAAGTCACGTAACATCGCTTTACGTTGAGAACTTGTACGACCAAGTTTTCTGTAACCCATGGATGTTTCCCTCCCTTATAAAAAAATATCTGATCTTGTAAGTTTTGTTTAAATCGCTTAGTCTTCTTTGCGTAATCCTAAACCAAGCTCTTCTAACTTCGCTTTTACTTCTTCTAGTGACTTACGTCCAAGGTTACGAACTTTCATCATATCGTCTTCTGACTTGTTTGCAAGCTCAAGTACTGTATTAATACCCGCTCGTTTCAAGCAGTTATAAGAACGAACAGAAAGATCAAGTTCTTCGATAGTCATCTCTAAAACTTTTTCTTTTTGATCCTCTTCTTTTTCGACCATGATTTCAGCAGTTTGTGCCTCATCAGTCATGCCAACGAAGATGTTAAGATGCTCGGTTAAAATTTTTGCTCCGAGCGAAATCGCCTCTTTCGGACCGATGCTACCATCTGTCCACACATCAAGAGAAAGTTTATCGTAGTCAGAAGACTGACCTACACGAGTATTTTCCACTTGGAAATTGACGCGTGATACTGGAGTGTAAATAGAGTCGATCGGGATCACGCCGATAGGAAGATCCTCACGTTTGTTTTGATCAGCAGGAGTGTAACCACGGCCGCGTTGAGCGTACATACGCATACGTAAATGACCGTTTTTAGCGATTGTTGCAATATATAGATCTGGGTTTAAAATTTCTACGTCACTGTCATGTGTAATGTCAGCAGCCGTAACTGTACCATCGCCTTTTACATCAATCTCAATAACTTTTTCTTCGTCAGAGTAGATTTTAAGAGCAAGTTTTTTCACGTTCAAAATAATTGAAGCTACATCCTCTACCACGCCTTCTACTGTTGAGAATTCGTGAAGAACACCGTCAATTTGAATTGAAGTGACAGCAGCTCCTGGTAATGAAGACAGAAGGATACGACGTAAAGAATTACCCAAAGTGTTTCCATATCCGCGTTCAAGCGGTTCTACAACAAACTTTCCATATTTGGAATCTTCGCTGATCTCCACCGTTTCAATCTTTGGTTTTTCAATTTCGATCATTTCATTTACCCTCCTTCAAAACATCGAATGTATAGGTTCTTTCCATCATAGATTCGATCGTCAATGACGTATCGTTTATTATCTGCACAAGACAGTCTGTACAAAAAATGATGTTCTCATACAATATGAGACGCACCCATTACACGCGACGACGTTTTGGCGGACGGCAACCATTGTGAGGAACTGGAGTAACGTCTTTAATAGCAGTTACTTCTAACCCAGCAGCTTGAAGTGCACGAATTGCAGCTTCACGACCTGCACCAGGACCTTTAACAGTTACTTCCAACGTTTTCAGACCATGTTCAAGGGATGTTTTAGCAGCAGTTTCTGCAGCCATTTGAGCAGCGAATGGTGTAGATTTACGTGAACCACGGAAACCAAGAGCACCAGCACTTGACCAAGATACAGCGTTACCTTGCATATCTGTAATCGTTACAATTGTATTGTTAAATGTAGAACGAATGTGTGCAATACCAGATTCGATATTCTTTTTCACACGACGTTTACGAGTTTGTTGTTTACGAGCCATGTTAAGAAGGAACCTCCTTTACCAATTATTTTTTCTTGTTCGCAACTGTTTTACGAGGACCTTTACGCGTACGCGCATTGTTCTTCGTATTTTGACCACGAACAGGTAAACCACGACGGTGACGGATACCACGGAATGAACCGATTTCCATCAGACGTTTAATATTTAATGAAGTTTCGCGACGTAAGTCACCTTCAAGTTTGTATGAATCTAATTGTTCACGGATTTTGTTTAACTCATCTTCAGTTAAGTCGCGTACGCGTGTATCTTCTGAAATGCCTGCGTCAGCTAATACTTTCTGAGCTGTAGTTTTACCAATACCGAAAATGTACGTTAATGAAATTACCACGCGTTTGTCGCGAGGAATGTCAACACCAGCAATACGTGCCATGTACGTTGTGCACCTCCTTCAGAATTATCCTTGTTTTTGTTTGTGTTTAGGATTTTCACAGATTACCATTACTTTACCGCGTCGGCGAATTACTTTACATTTTTCGCAGATCGGTTTCACAGATGGTCTCACTTTCATCTAACCTAACCTCCTTAGTAGTCCGGAGCGCAAAAGATTATTTAAAACGGTATGTGATACGACCGCGAGTTAAATCATAAGGAGATAACTCGATAGTAACCTTATCTCCAGGTAGAATGCGGATAAAGTGCATACGAATCTTACCAGATACGTGTGCTAGAATCACATGTCCATTTTCTAATTCTACCTTAAACATCGCGTTTGGCAAAGTCTCAACAACTGTTCCTTCGACTTCAATTACATCATCTTTCGCCATCTACTCTGTCTCCTCTCTATATGCAAATTAAAGTTCTCATCGTTACATCAAACGGATATCTGCTGCAACCATCGAAGCAACCTCGTTTCAACATATGTTTGGATTGTATGAGAGATGTTTGAAAGACGCTCGTCTGGTTTCGCTTCACACAATCCACGGAATCTACAGGACCAGCAAAGGACACTGAATCTCCCATGTTTACACGAATACCGGAATGTCTTGGATGAGATATTCATACCCGTTACACAGATGCTTCCACGAAACCCATTATACTCCTTTAAAAATAATGTTGCACTTTTTAAAAGAAATATATACCGGGCACAATATGCTTTTGCAACTCTCAAAAAAATTATGTTTCGTTGTTGCTTCCGCATGCCTCCCGCGGAAGCAGTATTCTGCGCCCGGAGCCGGGTATCAGCTGCGGCTGCCCTGTAATAGAGCATCAAGATCAGCAAATACTTTGTTAATATCTTGCTGTCCATCTATATTAGTTAACACACCTTTAGCTTCATAGAAATCAAGTAAAGGCTGTGCTTGTTTCATATTTACGTCCAGACGGTTTGCAACCGTTTCAGGATTATCATCCGCACGTGTATAAAGCTCGCCACCATCTTTATCACATTTTCCTTCCTCAGCAGGAGGATTAAAAATTAAATGATAGGATGTACCGCAAGTTTTACAAATACGACGACCTGATAGACGAGCAATTAACTCATCTCTTTCAACTTGAATGTTAAGCGTATGTTCAATTGCCTTGCCTAGATCAGCAAGAATGCTATCTAAAGCTTCAGCTTGTGGAACAGTACGAGGGAAACCATCTAATAAGAAGCCCTTTTCACAATCAGGCTTAGCAAGTCGCTCACGAACAATACCAATCGTTACTTCATCTGGAACTAAAGCTCCTTGATCCATAAACGATTTAGCCTGTAAGCCTAGTTCTGTGCCTTCTTTAATAGCAGCACGGAACATATCGCCTGTAGAAATATGAGGAATCGCGTACTTCTCAACAATCTTATCTGCCTGTGTACCTTTACCAGCACCTGGCAGACCCATTAAAACGATATTCATAAGGAAATATTCCTCCCACAAAAGGTTTGCTGATTTCAGGAAACGATGAAACGTTCCCCAAAAACCAACATTATTTCATAAAGCCTTTGTAGTGACGTTTAACAAGTTGAGACTCTAGCTGTTTCATCGTTTCGAGCGCTACGCCGACTACGATAATAATACTTGTACCACCGATCTGCACAGTGGCAGGTAGTTTCATAAAGTTCATGAATAAAATCGGCATTACAGAAAGAACAGTTAAGAAAATCGCACCGACAAATGTCAGACGATATAACACGCTTGTTAAATACGTTTGCGTACTTTCACCAGGACGAATACCTGGAATGTAAGCACCTTGCTTTTTCAAGTTATCAGCCACATTTTCTGGATTCACTTGTACGAATGCATAGAAATATGTGAATGCGATAATTAAAACAATATAAACAATCATTCCAACAGGTTTTTCATAATTGAATATGTTTTCAATGAATGTTGTCACATCATTTTTACCGAAGAACGGAACTAACATACGAGGTGTCATCAAGAACGCTGATGCAAAGATTACCGGAATAACCCCTGCAGCATTTACTTTTAACGGTAAATGCGTTTGTTGACCACCAGTTTGCTGGTTACGTCCTGTAACTCGTTTTGCATATTGAATTGGAATTTTACGTAGTGCTTGTTGCACATAGATAACTCCAACAACAACTGCAAGCATAATTAAAATAAGTAAGCCTAGGATAACCAGATTGATAAATAGCTTATCACCAGCACCCTCGATTTGTTGTGCATAAACTTGGTTGATACTTGTAGGTAATGCCGCAACTATACCTGCGAAAATTACAATCGAAATACCATTACCAACACCATGCGCAGTAATTTGTTCAGCAAGCCAAACTAGGAATGCTGTACCCGCTGTTAATACAATACAAATTGTAACATAAGTTAAAATTCCTTCTTCCTTAATCAATGATCCGCCATACATTTTATTAAAACCAAATGACATCGCGAATGACTGAATAAAAGCAAGAATAATTGTAAAGTAGCGCGTGAATTGAGCAAGTTTACGTCGTCCGACTTCACCTTGCTTTGCCCATTCAGCAAATTTCGGTACTACGTCCATTTGCAATAACTGAACAATGATTGAAGCAGTGATGTATGGATAAATCCCCATAGCGAAGATGGAGAAGTTTTTCAGCGCACCACCGCCAAAAGTATTCAGGAAACCAACGAGATTCAACTCATCAGTTACCTTTAATACATTAGCATCAACGTTTGGTACTGGCACAAACGTACCAATACGGAAAACGATCAACAATAAAAGGGTGAAAATGATTTTATTTCGTATATCTCGAACACGCATAAAGTTAGAGATTGTCTGAAACATTAAATCACCTCAGTAGTTCCGCCGGCATTCTCGATTGCTTCTTTTGCTGAAGCTGAGAATTTATGAGCTTTTACAGTAAGCTTTTTGTTTAGAGTTCCGTTGCCAAGAACTTTAATTCCAGCTTTTTCATTGCTCACAAGACCAGTTTCAAGTAATAATGCAGTAGTTACCTCTGCACCGTCTTCGAAACGGTTTAAAGTGTCAAGGTTAACGATAGCGTATTCTTTACGGTTAATGTTCGTAAAGCCACGTTTTGGTAAACGACGGAATAATGGGTTTTGACCGCCCTCGAAGCCTGGGCGTACACCGCCACCAGAACGAGCGTTTTGACCTTTATGACCTTTACCTGCTGTTTTACCGTTACCAGAACCGATACCACGACCAACGCGGTTGCGTTGCTTACGAGAACCTTCTGCTGGTTTTAACTCATGCAGTTTCATAGTGGGTGGCACCTCCTTGTTCAATAATTGGAAATTAAATTTCTTTTACAGTAACTAAGTGAGCTACTTTATCTAACATACCGCGAGTTGCTGCATTATCAGCTTTCTCAACAGTTTGATGTAATTTACGTAAACCTAGAGCTTCGATTGTCTTACGTTGCGCCGGTTTAGTACCAATCACAGATTTTGTAAGGGTGATTTCTAATTTGTTAGCCATTATCTTTCCCCCCTTATCCTAATATTTCTTCCACTGATTTACCACGTAATTTAGCTACGTCCTCTACGCGTTTTAATTCAGTTAAACCTTGAACAGTTGCACGCACCATGTTGATTGGTGTGTTTGATCCAAGTGATTTTGAAAGAATATCAGTAATACCAGCAAGCTCAAGTACGGCACGTACTGGGCCACCAGCGATAACTCCTGTACCAGGAGCAGCAGGTTTGATTAGGATTTCTCCTGCACCAAAGCGACCTTGCACTAAGTGTGGAGTTGTTCCACCTACGCGTGGCACTTCGATTAAGTTTTTCTTCGCATCTTCAACAGCTTTGCGGATAGCATCTGGCACCTCTTGAGCTTTACCAGTACCGAAACCTACATGACCGTTTCTATCGCCAACTACAACTAATGCTGTGAAGCGGAAGCGACGTCCACCTTTAACAACTTTAGCAACACGGTTAATAGTAACTACGCGTTCTTCAAGTTCTCCAAGTTTGTTTGCGTCAATACGACTCATGAAATGTGTCCCTCCTTCTTATTAAAATTCTAAACCGTTCTCACGTGCAGCTTCAGCTAAAGCTTTAACGCGTCCATGATATAAGTAACCACCACGGTCAAATACTACAGCAGTAATATTTTTTTCCGTAGCGCGTTTTGCGATTGTTTCACCGACTTTAGTTGCAGCATCAACATTGTTACCAGCACCATCGAAACTATTTTCTTGAGAAGATGCGCTAACAATTGTTACGCCTGCTACGTCATCGATAAGTTGCGCGTAAATGTTCTTGTTAGAACGGAATACGTTTAAGCGTGGACGCTCAGCTGTACCCGAAATTTTAGAACGTACACGAGCATGACGTTTTTTACGAACCTGATTTTTATCTTGTTTCGTAATCACAAGGGTCACTCCTTTCTAATGCTTAGGCAGCATTATTTACCTGTTTTACCTTCTTTACGACGAACATATTCGCCTTCATAACGGATACCTTTACCTTTGTAAGGCTCTGGTGGACGCACGTCACGGATGTTAGATGCAAGAGCACCAACGCGTTCTTTGCTGATACCTTTAACGATGATTTTAGTGTTAGAAGGAACTTCAATTTCTAGACCATCTTCAGGTGTGAACTCAACTGGATGTGAATAACCTACGTTAAGTACAAGTTTTTTTCCTTGTAATTGCGCACGGTAACCAACACCGATAAGCTCTAAAGATTTTTCGAAACCAGCAGAAACACCAGTAACCATGTTCGCTAGAAGCGCACGAGTAGTACCGTGGTTTGTGCGGTGTTCTTTTGAATCAGAAGGACGTGATACTGAGATTACGTTACCTTCTTGCTCAATTTTCATATCTTGGTGGAAAGAACGAACAAGTTCGCCTTTAGGACCTTTAACAGTAACATTGTTGTCAGCTGCAACAGTAACAGTTACGTTAGCTGGTACCTCGATAATTTTTTTACCTACACGAGACATTTAGTTGCACCTCCATTCATTTATTGCTAATTACCAAACGTATGCTAGAACTTCGCCGCCAACTTGTTTAGCGCGAGCTTCTTTATCTGTTAATAAACCTTGTGAAGTTGACACTAAAGCGATACCAAGTCCGTTCAATACTTTAGGTACTTCATTTGTTTTAGCATATACTCGTAGACCAGGTTTAGAAATACGTTTTAAGCCAGTGATAACACGCTCGTTATCTTTACCGTATTTTAAGAAGATACGGATAATACCTTGCTTATTGTCTTCCACGTATTCTACGTCACGTACGAAACCTTCACGCTTTAAAATTTCAGCGATTTCTTTTTTCACGTTGGAAGCTGGTACTTCTAACTTCTCGTGACGAACCATGTTCGCATTACGAATGCGAGTAAGCATATCTGCAATCGGATCAGTCATTGTCATTACATTTACCTCCTTCCCAAATTAGGGGATTACCAGCTGGCTTTTTTCACGCCAGGAATTTGTCCCTTATATGCAAGTTCTCGGAAACAAATACGGCAAAGTTTGAATTTGCGATATACTGAATGTGGACGACCACAGCGTTCACAACGTGTATATTCTTGTACTTTAAACTTTTGCTTACGTTGTTGTTTAACGATCATAGATTTTTTAGCCACGTTTTCGCCCTCCTTGTTTGATTACTTTTGGAACGGCATACCGAATTGTGTCAATAACTCGCGAGCTTCTTCATCAGAATTCGCTGTCGTTACGATCACGATGTCCATACCGCGTACTTTTGAAACTTTATCGTAATCGATTTCTGGGAAAATTAATTGCTCTTTAACACCTAAAGTGTAGTTACCGCGACCATCGAATGCTTTTTTAGAAACACCACGGAAGTCACGTACACGAGGTAGTGAGATTGAGATTAATTTGTCCAAGAATTCATACATACGCTCACCGCGTAATGTAACTTTAGCACCGATAGGCATACCTTCACGTAGACGGAAGCCTGCGATCGATTTTTTCGCTTTCGTTACTACTGGTTTTTGACCAGTGATGATTGTTAATTCTTCTACAGCTGCATCTAATGCTTTTGAGTTTTGAACTGCATCACCAACACCCATGTTGATAACGATTTTCTCAACCTTTGGCAGTTGCATAACTGATTTATATCCAAACTTGCTCATAAGAGCAGGTGAAACTTCATTTAAATATTTTTCTTTTAGGCGGCTCATGTGTGTACCTCCCTTCTATTTATACTAATTAGTCGATTACTGCACCTGATTTTTTTGCAACACGAACTTTTTTACCGTTTTCGATTTTATAACCTACACGAGTCGGCTCGCCAGATTTAGGATCGATTAGCATTACGTTCGAAACGTGAATTGCAGCTTCTTGGCTTACAATTCCACCTTGTGGATTCAATTGGTTAGGTTTTACGTGTTTTTTCACGATGTTCACACCTTCAACAAGAACGCGATCTTGTTTAGGGTAAGCAGCAAGAATTACGCCTTCTTTGCCTTTATCCTTACCAGTGATAACCTTAACCTTGTCACCTTTTTTTACATGCATGCTGTCGCACCTCCTTGATTGGCACTATCATGAAATTAAAGAACTTCTGGAGCTAGAGAAACGATTTTCATGAAGTTGCTGTCACGTAATTCACGTGCAACAGGTCCGAAAATACGAGTTCCGCGTGGTGATTTATCATCACGAATAATTACACAAGCATTTTCATCAAATTTGATGTACGTACCATCTTTACGACGTACGCCTGATTTAGTACGAACGATAACAGCCTTAACAACGTCACCCTTCTTGACAACGCCACCTGGTGTTGCTTTCTTAACTGTACAAACAACGATATCACCGATGTTAGCAGTTTTACGGCCAGAGCCACCAAGCACTTTAATTGTAAGAACTTCACGTGCACCTGAGTTGTCAGCAACTTTCATACGACTTTCTTGTTGGATCACTTAGGTTACCTCCCTTCGGAAATTGGTTGTTCCGAAATAGTTATTAAATAATAACCGCTTTTTCTACAACTTCAACTAGACGGAAACGTTTAGTAGCTGATAGCGGGCGAGTTTCCATGATACGTACGATATCACCGATTTTCGCTGTGTTTAACTCATCATGAGCTTTAAACTTTTTAGAGTATTTTACACGTTTACCATAAAGCTTGTGCTTTTTGTAAGTCTCAACTAAAACAGTAACAGTTTTGTCCATTTTATCTGAAACAACGCGGCCCGTGTAAACTTTGCGTTGATTACGCTCAGTCATACTTGAAAACCTCCTTTATCAGTTATTTGCACTGATTTCTCTTTCACGAATAACAGTTTTCATACGCGCGATTGCTTTACGCACTTCACGAATACGAGCTGTGTTTTCTAATTGACCAGTCGCCAATTGGAAGCGAAGGTTGAAAAGCTCTTCTTTCAGTGATTTCACTTTTAATTCAATTTCAGAAGTGGCAAGGTCACGGATTTCATTAGCTTTCATTAGATTCACCACCAGTTTCTTGACGTTTTACGATTTTACATTTAACAGGAAGCTTATGTGATGCTAAACGAAGTGCTTCACGTGCAACCTCTTCAGATACACCAGCAATTTCGAACATAACTTTTCCTGGTTTTACTACTGCTACCCAACCTTCAGGAGAACCTTTACCAGAACCCATGCGGACTTCTAGAGGTTTTTTAGTGTAAGGTTTGTGTGGGAAGATTTTAATCCAAACTTTACCGCCACGTTTCATGTAACGAGTCATCGCGATACGAGCAGATTCGATTTGACGGTTAGTAATCCAGCTAGCTGTTTGAGCTTGTAAGCCCCATTCGCCGAAAGTTACTTCTTTACCGCCTTTCGCTTCGCCACGCATGTTTCCGCGGTGTTCACGACGGTATTTTACGCGTTTAGGCAATAACATATTATTTGCCTCCTTCCACAGATTTCTTCGTAGGAAGAACTTCACCACGGTAGATCCATACTTTAACGCCTAATTTACCGTAAGTAGTGTCAGCTTCTGCGTGTGCATAATCAATGTCAGCACGTAGAGTATGAAGTGGAACAGTTCCTTCACTATAGTGTTCAGCACGCGCAATATCAGCGCCACCTAAACGACCAGATACTTGTGTTTTAATTCCTTTTGCACCAGCGCGGATTGTGCGTTGGATCGCTTGCTTTTGCGCACGACGGAAAGATACACGGTTTTCTAATTGACGAGCGATGTTTTCAGCTACTAAGCGAGCATCAAGATCAGCACGTTTGATTTCGATAATATTGATGTGTACACGTTTACCAGTTAAATCGCTAAGGTATTTACGAAGATTTTCAACTTCAGTACCACCTTTACCGATTACCATACCTGGTTTCGCAGTGTGAATTGTAATGTTTACACGGTTTGCAGCACGTTCGATTTCTACTTTAGAAACAGAAGCGTCTTTAAGAGCCGTTTCAATATATTTACGCACTTTGATGTCTTCGTGAAGTAGAGTTGCATAGTCTTTTTCAGCGTACCATTTTGACTCCCAGTCACGAATAATACCAACGCGTAGTCCTATTGGATGTACTTTTTGACCCACGGATTAACCCTCCTTCTTCTCAGATACCACTAGAGTAATGTGGCTTGTGCGTTTGTTAATTGCGCTTGCACGTCCTTGTGCACGTGGACGGAAACGTTTTAATGTTGGACCTTCATCAACGAAAACTTCAGAAACTACTAAAGAGTTGATGTCAAGATCATAATTGTGCTCAGCGTTAGCAACTGCAGATTTTAATACTTTTTCAACGACTGGAGACGCCGCTTTTGGAGTATGACGTAAAATTGCAACTGCCTCACCAACTTGCTTGCCTCGAATTAAGTCTACAACTAGACGTACCTTACGAGGAGCAATGCGAACTGTACGAGCGATAGCTTTAGCTTGTGTCATTAGGATTTACCTCCTCTCAAAATTAGCGTCTTGTTTTCTTGTCGTCTGCACCGTGACCTTTGTAAGCACGTGTCGGTGCGAACTCACCAAGTTTGTGGCCAACCATATCTTCTGTTACGTATACTGGAACGTGTTTACGTCCATCATAAACAGCAATCGTTAAACCGATGAAGTTCGGGAAGATTGTAGAACGGCGTGACCAAGTTTTGATAACTTGTTTTTTCTCAGAAGCCTCTTGTGCCTCCACTTTTTTCATTAAGTGGTCATCGACAAAAGGTCCTTTTTTCAAGCTGCGACCCATGTAGGAACCTCCCTCCGTGATTCCACCACGGCTCTCACATAGAACCGTAGTTTAATCACTTTATTTTTTACGACCACGGATAATAAATTTATCCGATTTGTTTTTCTTCTTGCGAGTTTTGTAACCAAGTGCTGGTTTACCCCAAGGAGTCATCGGTGATTTACGTCCGATTGGAGAACGTCCTTCACCACCACCGTGTGGGTGATCGTTAGGGTTCATTACAGAACCACGAACTTCTGGGCGTTTACCTAACCAACGGCTACGACCTGCTTTACCGATGTGTACAAGTTCGTGTTGTTCGTTACCAACTTGACCGATTGTAGCGCGGCAAGTAGCTAACACTAAACGTACTTCACCAGATTGAAGACGAACGATTACGTATTTATCTTCACGACCAAGTACTTGCGCAGAAGTACCAGCAGAACGTACTAATTGTCCACCTTTACCAGGTTTTAATTCGATGTTATGGATAGTTGTACCCATTGGAATGTTTGCTAATGGTAATGCATTCCCTACTTTAATATCAGCATCAGGACCAGACACGATTGTTTGACCAACCTCTAGACCTTTTGGTGCTAAAATGTAAGCTTTTGCTCCATCAGCGTAGTTGATTAATGCGATATTCGCAGAACGGTTTGGATCATATTCAATAGTAGCAACTTTTGCCGGAATGCCATCTTTAACACGTTTGAAATCGATAACACGGTATTGCTTCTTATGACCACCACCATGATGACGAACAGTGATTTTACCTTGGTTGTTACGACCAGCTTTGCGTTTAGTTGGTTCAAGCAATGATTTCTCAGGCTTGTTAGTTGTAATTTCCGCAAAGTCTAATGACGTCATATTACGACGACCGTTAGAGGTAGGTTTATACTTTTTAATCGCCATTGTGTTTTCCCTCCTTCTTGAGTGTTCAAATCATAAATCCATTAAGGATTACATTTCGAATAATTCAATTTCTTTGCTATCAGCAGTTAATTTAACAATCGCTTTACGACGTTTGTTTGTGTAACCACCATAACGGCCAACGCGTTTGAATTTACCTTTGTAGTTAAGAACGTTTACTTTCTCAACTTTTACGCCAAAGATTTCTTCTACTGCGTCTTTTACTTGAGTTTTGTTTGCGCGAGTGTCTACTTCAAAAGTATACTTTTTCTCTGCCATAAGTTCTGAAGAACGCTCAGTAATGACCGGACGTTTTAAAATATCACGTGCTTCCATTATCCAAGCACCTCCTCAACTTTTTCTACTGCAGATTTAGTGAATACAACTTTATCATGACCTAATAGATCAAGAACGTTGATTCCATTTGCAGTTAAAACTGTTACACCTGGGATGTTACGAGCAGATAATGCTACGTTTTCATCTAGATCAGCAGTTACGAATAAAGATTTTTTCTCTAAAGAAAGATCTTTAAGAATTTTTGTGAATTCTTTTGTTTTTGGTGCTGCTAGTGTAAGAGCATCAAGAACTAAGAAATTTTGTTCTACTACTTTAGCTGATAAAGCAGATTTAAGAGCTAAACGACGAACTTTTTTAGGTAATTTATAAGAATAGCTACGTGGTGTAGGACCGAATACGATACCACCACCGCGCCATTGTGGAGAACGGATAGAACCTTGACGAGCACGACCAGTTCCTTTTTGACGCCATGGTTTACGACCACCACCAGCAACTTCAGAACGGTTTTTCACCTTGTGATTACCTTGACGAAGAGAAGCGCGTTGAGCTACTACAGCGTCGAATAATACTGCTTCATTTGGCTCGATTCCGAAAATCGCATCGTTTAATTCGATTTCACCAACTGAAGCACCTGTTTGACTAAGTACAGATACTTTTGTCATTCCTGTTTCCTCCTTTCCTTAAGTGATTACTTAGCTTTAATTGCAGTTTTTACTGTAACTAGAGCTTTTTTAGAACCAGGAACATTACCTTTAACAAGTAGTAAGTTACGTTCCGCATCAACTTTCACGATTTCTAAGTTTTGGATTGTAACTACAGTGCCACCCATTTGACCAGGTAATTTCTTTTGTTTAAATACGCGGTTCGGAGCAACTGGACCCATTGAACCAGGACGACGGTGGTAACGAGAACCGTGGGCCATAGGACCACGAGATTGACCGTGGCGTTTAATAACACCTTGGAAACCTTTACCTTTAGTAACTCCTGTTACATCAATTACATCGCCTTCTGCGAAAATTTCTACTTTGACTTCTTGACCAACTTCGTATTCTCCAACGTTCACGTTGCGGAATTCACGAATGAAGCGCTTAGGAGCAGTATTCGCTTTTGCTACGTGACCTTGTTCTGGTTTGTTAGAAAGCTTAATGCGCTTATCTTCGAAACCAACTTGGATCGCTTCGTAGCCGTCTGTTTCAACAGTTTTCTTTTGAAGAACTACGTTTGGAGTAGCTTCGATAACTGTTACCGGGATTAAATCGCCGTTTTCAGCGAAAACTTGTGTCATACCAATTTTTCTACCTAAGATTCCTTTAGCCATTTGTCACACCTCCTGTAAGTTTTAAAAAGTTATATTGTTTTTACCATTAAAGTTTGATTTCGATATCAACGCCAGATGGTAAATCAAGTTTCATTAACGCATCAACAGTTTGTGGTGTTGGGTTAACGATATCGATCAGACGTTTATGCGTACGCATCTCGAATTGTTCACGAGAATCTTTGTACTTGTGAACAGCACGTAGAATTGTGTACACAGACTTCTCAGTTGGAAGTGGAATCGGACCTGATACACTTGCACCTGAACGTTTTGCAGTCTCCACAATTTTCTCAGCAGACTGATCTAAAATACGGTGATCATACGCTTTTAAACGAATACGAATCTTTTGTTTTGCCATTATTTTCCCTCCTTCTCGCCTATTTTCTAGACATTCTCCACGAAAATTCTCCAACACACCGCCATGGCAAAGCGGCCGGGTGTGTCGGCAACCTCTCGCTTCATCGCAGTCAAAGACCAACATTCAACATTATATACAATAAAAAAAGAATAAGCAAGTCTTTTCGCTAAATTCTTTTAAATGTTGCTGATATTCTTACTACTACTATTTCTTCGCTTATTTAAGCCGTTTACTAGTATAAAGAAATTCTAGAAATATTGCAACACATAAGAGTATAATATCAACGTTTTCGAATATTTCTAACAACTTACAATCTTATATAAAAGTAGATATTATAATTCCAAACCAAAGATCTTTCAATTTACCTAACTTATTCTTTCCTGTACATAAAAAAACAGTATGGTGATTAAATACCCATACTGTTTTTGAATTTCTTCCTATTGAATTGCTATAGTGATTCGCGAATAACCTTTTTATAATAGCCCACTGAGAGGAATGCAAAGATAGCATATAAAGCTATATAACAACTCATAGCAATCCATAACGGTGTTGTTAACTCTGAGCCAAATAAAAACCATCCTGATTTTACAGCAAAATAACTATGAAGTAATCCAATGACTAACGGAACGCCAAAATTGAAGGCCTGTTTCATATAAATTCCTTTCAAAATATCTCTTTCTGCAAAGCCTATCTTTCTTAGAATTGTATAAGATCCGCGCTCTTCTTCAGCCTCAGACATTTGCTTAAAGTATAAAATGCTACCTGTTGTCATTAAAAATGCTAATCCTAAAAATGCAGTCGTAAAAATAGTTATTCCTAAGTCTTCAATATACTCCTTACGTTCGCTTTCAAAAGAAGATTGTATAAACTGTTTTGATTGACCATTGCTATCCAACGCTGAAATAACCCCTGCACCTGTTTGAATATATAATTCCTCTGCTTGAGCTATATCTTCTTTGGATTTCAAATTTATTGTGGCTTGCTTATGCCAAGGGAAAAGCTCAGATTGTACTGCTAGCTTTTCAAACATTTCATCTGTAACGACAAAAATTGGTCCACCACCGCCAGCTGTTACGATCCCACTTATAATACTATTATCTTGAATGTCCACAACATGGAATGTTTCCTTGAGCTCTCCAGCAGATACCACAATATTGCGATCTTTCTCTAACTTGAACATCGCTGCCATGTACCCACCATAATTTGTTAAGATAACTTCATTACCAGATATCGATGCATCTGGGTTAATTTGTTGATAATCAGAAAGTGGAACGGTATAGATTGTTCCTTCCATATTATAAAAAGGATTTCCTTCTCGTTGTTCTTCTTCTGATAATAATTGTCCAACCGAGGCTATTACTCCCTGTAATCGGTAATCTATTTTGTCAAAAGCAATATTCTTGTCCTCTAGCTTCTTTAGAAACTCCTGCCCATTGTCTTCAAGTAAGATATAATCTCCAGGTACTTGGCTAAATGCTGACGATTCTGATGAATAATACCCTATATACGATAATGTTGTAATCCCTAGTGAAACACCCGTTAAAACTGTTATTAATGTCAAAGATTTTGCGTTACTTTTCATGCGATGCATAATTGGTGTTAATGCTAATACATCACGAACGGTTAAATGTCCATTTTTCTTTAAACGGATAGAATTCATTATAAACGCTACAGAGAAACGAAATACTATAAATGTCCCACCTATAGTAGTAGCCAAAATAATCATCATGTTAACAAATAAATTGCCAGCAGATTCGATATCAAAGAGCTTTGTTGAAGCATAATAGCCATATACAATCAATACAAGCCCTATAAAGCCTATCGCCATTTGTAATGGACTAAAACGTTTTACGCGTTCATCTGCTTGTTTAGCAGCACTGAATAAGGAAAGTAATGATACGCGGTGAATCATCCAAGCCATTTGGACAAGCACAATTACTAAGAGTATAACGAAAACGATTATAGATTTCTGTAATGCCTCCATACTAAATGTCATCGTGACAAGCGCCTCTTTTTCTAGTACTCGTAATAGTATCATGGCAAATAATCGAGAGCTAAAGAAGCCTGCAAGCATACCTAAAATGACTGCACCAACAAATAATAGAATACTTTCAATTGCTAATAGACGTACAATCAATCCCTTTGTCATACCGATTAGTTGATATAAACCAACTTCCTTACTACGACGCTTCATAAATAGATGGTTTGCATATAGCACGAAGAATAACACTATAAAATACAATATATATGTTGCTGCTCCAAAACCTGCTGTGGCTGTACCACTCTTACTTACAGTTTCTAGTACATCAGCATTGTTTTGCAAAGTCACAAAGGAAAAAAATAAAGTCACACTGAAAATAAGAGCAAAAAAATATAAATAATAGTGCTTCATATTTTTCTTCATGCTACGTAATACAAGCTTACTAAGACTCATAACCGTCACCACCTAGCACACTTTGCGTATGCATGATTTCTTGGAAAAACGCCTGCCTCGTTTTATCTCCTTTATATAGCTCACTATAAATAAGCCCGTCCTTTAAGAACAAAACACGCGTACAAAAGCTTGCGGCTACTGCATCATGCGTAACCATCATAATAGTAGCCTTCTTTGCCTCATTAATACTTTGTAGATTTTTTAAAAGTGCAGTAGCTGATTTAGAATCAAGTGCACCAGTAGGCTCGTCTGCAAATACTAGCGATGGATTTGTAATGAGTGCACGAGCTGCAGATGTACGTTGTTTTTGTCCACCTGATATTTCATTGGGATATTTATTTAAAATCTCAGCAATTCCTAATAAATTTGTTAGCTCCTTTACACGACTGTCTGCAACAGCCTTTGGTAGCTTACCAATAGCCAATGGTAATAATATATTTTCTTTTACTGTTAACGTATCCAGTAAATTATAGTCTTGGAATATGAAACCTAGTTGCTCACGGCGAAAGTTAGCTAGAGCCTTTTCCTTCATTCCTCGTAGGTTTTGACCATTTATTTCAATAACACCTTCTGTGGCAAAATCAATAGAGCACAGAACGTTTAATAATGTTGTTTTTCCAGAACCTGATGGGCCCATAATTCCAACAAATTCTCCTTGATTAACCTCTAAATCTATACCCTTTAAAACCTCTTGAGCTGTTGATTTTTTACCGTAGACCTTCTTTACTTTACGACCAATTAAAACTGCCACTTATAAACGCCCCTTTCTATAGTTCAAGTGTACCCTGTCTTCTTCGCTTATTCGTGCGTTTTACATGACAATATAAAAAGGTAGGTGACAATTTCGTCATCTACCTGTTAGTTTGACATATTCATTTTGTAATGGAAAACGCAAGGTAAATATGGAGCCTTCCCCTACACTAGATTGAACCGTAATACGAATTCCAATCTTCTGTGCTACATTATGTGCTAAGTATAAACCCATACCCGTTGATTGACTAGATTCCCTCCCAGCCGTCCCCGTATATGACTTCTGAAAAATTCGAGGTAAATCCTCCTTACGAATACCAATACCATTATCTTTAATGTGTAATAGTGTCGCTCCTGTTGGGTCTACTTCTGTAAATATGAATATCTCTGAGTTTGCAGGACTATATTTAATCGCATTAGATAAAATTTGTCGAACAATAAAAGCTAGCCATTTACCGTCTGTCATTACTGTTTCTGTAAGCTCTTCAACATCAAAGCCGATACCCTTTTCAATACACCATGCCTGCATAGCTTTTATTTCGTTATAGACAGCGGCTCGTAGCTCTATTTCTACCATATAATTATCTTTTTCAATGGAAGATAATCGTGTTTGATGTAGCTGCTGATCCACTAATAAATGCAGCCTAAGCCACTCTGCTTCTAATTTACGTCGTAATGTTAAATCTTCTATATGATCAAGCATTAGATTAATAGTTGTTAATGGTGCTTTTACTTCATGAACCCATGCAAGAAGCTCATCTGAATACTCCTGTAATTGAACTTTAGCTTGATTTAACTCTGTATTTTTATCATAAATAATATCTTCTATTTTCGTAAAGTAAGCTGCTTGAAAAGGCGAAAGGACTAAGCTTCTGCTATGTGCATCATCAAGTTGGCTATCTACATTTCCCAGGAAATCTTTAAGCTGCTTTGTCTCAACTACGTATCTCCAAAAAAGAAATATTATAAAACTAACAAGCAAAATCACATTTACGTACCAAATAGATACCCCTACTAAACCAACGTCTAATAAAAATAAGATGTTAAGTACAACCACCATAAATAATAAGTAGCCTATCCATGCTAAACGTTCTCTTATAAATAATAATAACATTGTGCTTCACGTCCCTTGTGTGACTGCAATATAACCAAGTCCCTTTTTGGTTAAAATAACATCCTGTAAACCTATATCCTCAAGCTTCGTACGTAAACGATTAACATTTACAGACAAAGTGTTATCATTAACAAAGCGCTCATCATCCCATAACTTTCTCATCAAATCATCTCTAGAAACAATTTGATTCGTCTTTTCCACTAAAATACGTAAAATAAAGAGTTCATTTTTAGTTAAAGAGGCAAGATTACCATTATACATAATTTCACTTCTAGCATAGTCAATAACCGCACCATTGAAGCGTGTAACATCCAAAGATTCTTCTATATAATCGTATGTACGACGTAAAATAGCCTGAACCTTAGCTAGTAATACTTCCATATGGAAAGGCTTTTGCACAAAATCATCGGCACCCATTTGCATTGACATGACCATATCCATCGGGTGGTCTCGTGACGATAGAAAGAGGATTGGGACCTTTGAAATATGACGAATTTCACGACACCAATGAAAACCATCATAGGCTGGTAATTGTATATCAATTATGACTAGATGTGGTTTTTCCTCTATAAAATCATCCATCACCTTTTGAAAATTTTTAGGGCCAACCACTTGTAAAGACCATTGGGTAAATCTTGTCTGAATCATTTCAAAAATTGATGGATCATCCTCTATCAATAATATCTTCAACTCCATAGTGAAGCACTCCTTTTTAACAAGTAGGATATCTTGCCTTTAACGCTGCAAGCTTGAAAATACTCTTTTAACTTAAATAATCATAGTACAATCTGTCATTAGCCACACTAAGTGAACATACAATAATCTAATTTAAATTTATTACTCTAATTTTAACATAAAAAAACCAATCCGCAGGCGTCCCCACAGATTGGTTTTGAAAATTAGCATGCGCTAAAATTATTTTTGGATAGAAGAAACTACACCAGCGCCTACAGTACGGCCACCCTCACGGATAGAGAATTTAGTACCTTCTTCAAGAGCGATTGGAGCGATAAGTTCTACTGTCATTTCGATGTTATCGCCAGGCATTACCATTTCAACGCCTTCTGGTAAGTTACAGATACCTGTTACGTCAGTTGTACGGAAGTAGAACTGAGGACGGTAGTTAGAGAAGAATGGAGTATGACGGCCACCCTCTTCTTTTGATAAAACGTAAACTTCTGCTTTGAAGTTAGTGTGTGGAGTGATTGAACCTGGTTTAGCTAATACTTGACCACGTTGGATTTCATCACGAGAAACACCACGAAGAAGTGCACCGATGTTGTCACCAGCTTCAGCATAGTCTAATAATTTACGGAACATTTCTACACCAGTTACAGTAGTAGATTTAGCTTCTTCAGCAATACCTACGATTTCAATTACGTCACCAACTTTAACTTGACCACGTTCAACACGGCCAGTTGCAACTGTACCACGACCAGTGATAGAGAATACGTCCTCTACTGGCATCATGAATGGTTTGTCAGTTTGACGTTCTGGAGTTGGGATGTAAGAATCTACAGCGTCCATTAATTCAACGATTTTTTCTTCCCATTCTGGTTCACCTTCAAGAGCTTTAAGAGCAGAACCTTTGATTACAGGGATATCATCGCCTGGGAATTCATATTCAGATAGTAGGTCACGGATTTCCATCTCTACTAATTCTAATAATTCTTCGTCGTCAACCATATCACATTTGTTCATGAATACTACTAAGTATGGAACACCTACTTGACGAGATAAAAGAATGTGTTCACGAGTTTGTGGCATTGGGCCATCAGCAGCAGATACTACTAAGATACCGCCGTCCATTTGTGCAGCACCAGTGATCATGTTTTTAACATAGTCAGCATGTCCTGGGCAGTCAACGTGTGCATAGTGACGAGTTTCTGTTTCATATTCTACGTGAGAAGTGTTGATTGTGATACCACGCTCTTTTTCTTCAGGAGCGTTATCGATATCAGCGTAAGATTTAGCTGTACCACCCATTTTTTTAGAAAGAACTGTAGCGATAGCAGCAGTTAAAGTAGTTTTACCATGGTCAACGTGTCCGATTGTACCAATGTTAGCATGCGTTTTAGAACGGTCAAATTTTTCTTTAGCCATTAGAGATTGCCTCCTCAAAATTATATGTTTTATTTTTAAATTTATAGAATGAATGCTAATAGAGAACGGGCCCATCCCCTATCCTGCAATCATAGCTTACAAATTAGTTATACTTTATGCAAGATGAAAATTCAATTATTCACCTTTATTTTTTTTGATGATTTCTTCAGAGATTGATTTTGGTACTTCTTCATAGTGATCGAATACCATTGAGAATACACCACGACCTTGCGTTGCAGAACGTAAAGTTGTTGCATATCCAAACATTTCTGAAAGTGGAACCATCGCACGAACAACTTGAGCGTTACCGCGAGCTTCCATACCCTCTACGCGACCACGGCGAGAAGTAATGTTACCCATGATATCACCAAGGTATTCTTCTGGAATTACAACTTCAACTTTCATCATTGGTTCAAGTAAAACCGGGCTACATTTAGAAACCGCGTTTTTAAGAGCCATAGATGCAGCAATTTTGAATGCCATTTCGTTAGAGTCAACATCATGGTATGAACCATCGAATAATTTCGCTTTGATGTCGATTAATGGGTAACCAGCAAGTACACCGTTTTGTAAAGCGTCTTTAAGACCAGCTTCTACAGCAGGAATGTATTCACGTGGAACTACACCACCAACGATAGCATTTTCAAATTCAAAGCCTTTTCCTTCTTCATTTGGAGAGAATTCAATCCAAACGTGACCAAATTGACCACGACCACCAGATTGGCGGACGAATTTACCTTCAACTTGAGCAGAGCCACGGAATGTTTCACGGTAAGATACCTGTGGAGCACCAACGTTAGCTTCTACTTTAAATTCACGGCGCATACGGTCAACTAAGATATCAAGGTGAAGTTCACCCATACCAGAGATGATTGTTTGACCTGTTTCTTGGTCAGTATGAGCACGGAAAGTTGGATCTTCTTCTTGTAGTTTTTGTAAAGCTTGACCCATTTTATCTTGGTCTGCTTTTGATTTTGGTTCTACAGAAAGAGAGATAACTGGCTCTGGGAATTCCATTGATTCAAGAATAACTAGGTTTTTCTCGTCACATAATGTATCACCAGTAGTAGTATCTTTAAGACCTACCGCTGCTGCGATATCCCCTGCGAACACTTGAGAAATCTCTTCACGAGAGTTAGCGTGCATTTGTAGGATACGACCTACACGTTCACGTTTACCTTTCGTAGAGTTTTGTACATATGAACCTGATTGTAAAATACCAGAGTACACACGGAAGAATGTTAATTTACCAACGAATGGGTCTGTCATAACTTTAAACGCAAGAGCCGAGAATGGTTCTTCGTCTGAAGAATGACGTACAACTTCTTCATCAGAATCTGGTAAAGTACCATTGATAGCAGGTACATCTGTTGGAGCTGGTAAATAATCGATTACCGCATCAAGCATTTTACGAACACCTTTGTGTTTGAACGCTGTACCACAGATAACTGGGTAGAATTCAACGTTAATTGTTGCTTGACGAATAGCCGCTTTAAGCTCTTCTTTAGAAATTTCTTCACCAGCGAAGTATTTTTCCATGATACCTTCATTAACTTCAGCAACTGCTTCGATTAATTTTTCACGGTATTCTTCAGCTTGTGCTTTATACTCTTCTGGAATTTCGCCTACAGATACATCTGTACCTTGGTCGTTTCCATAGAAAGTAACGTTCATTTCAATTAAGTCAATGATTGCAGAGAATTGATCTTCAGCACCGATTGGTAATTGAATTGGATGTGCATTTGCTTGTAGACGCTCATGTAAAGTACCTACAGAGTAAAGGAAGTCAGCACCCATTTTATCCATTTTGTTGATGAATACGATACGTGGTACACCGTATGTTGTAGCTTGACGCCATACAGTTTCAGTTTGAGGTTCAACACCAGATTGAGCATCAAGTACTGTTACCGCACCATCAAGTACGCGTAGTGAACGTTCAACTTCTACTGTGAAGTCTACGTGTCCAGGAGTATCGATGATATTTACACGGTGGCCGTCCCATTGAGCTGTTGTTGCAGCAGAAGTGATTGTAATACCACGTTCTTGCTCTTGTTCCATCCAGTCCATTTGAGAAGCGCCTTCGTGAGTTTCACCAATTTTGTGAATCTTACCTGTGTAATAAAGGATACGCTCAGTTGTTGTTGTTTTACCAGCATCAATGTGAGCCATGATCCCAATATTACGTGTATTCTCTAGAGAGAATTCGCGTTTCATTAGGTATTTCTCCTTCCATATTGAGCTTATGCGATGTTTAGATTACCAACGGTAGTGAGCGAATGCTTTGTTCGCTTCTGCCATTTTGTGCATATCTTCACGTTTTTTAACTGATGCACCAGTGTTGTTAGAAGCATCCAGAATTTCGTTAGCTAGACGCTCTTCCATTGTTTTTTCTCCGCGAAGGCGAGAGTAGTTAACTAGGTAACGAAGACCTAAAGTCGTACGACGTTCTGGGCGTACTTCAACTGGCACTTGGTAGTTAGAACCACCAACACGGCGAGCACGTACTTCAAGAACAGGCATTACGTTGTTTAGGGCAGCTTCGAATACTTCGATTGGATTTTCACCAGAACGTTCTTTAACTAGCTCGAACGCACCGTATAAAATCTTTTGAGAAGTACCTCTTTTACCATCAATCATCATTTTGTTGATTAAACGAGTTACTAGTTTTGAATTATAAATTGGATCTGGTAACACGTCACGTTTGGAAACAGGACCTTTACGAGGCATGTGTTTTCCTCCTTTCATTGAGTGAATAACTTATAGTTTTTAAATTATTTTTTTTCTTTAGGGCGTTTTGTACCATATAGAGAACGTGATTGCATACGACCGTTTACACCAGCAGTATCAAGAGCACCACGAACGATATGGTAACGAACACCCGGTAAGTCTTTTACACGACCGCCACGGATAAGAACAACACTGTGCTCTTGTAAGTTGTGGCCTTCACCAGGAATGTACGCTGTAACCTCGATTTGGTTAGTTAAACGTACACGAGCGTATTTACGTAACGCTGAGTTAGGTTTTTTAGGCGTCATTGTACCTACACGAGTACAAACACCACGTTTTTGAGGAGATTTAACATCAGTTAAAGATTTTTTAAATGAGTTATATCCTTTGTTTAACGCTGGTGAGTTTGATTTCGTGATTTTAGATTTACGAGGCTTACGTACCAATTGGTTAATTGTAGGCATCGATTTTTCCTCCCTTCATTTCTTCTTTTTCAATACCACACATCCAGGTGGTTCATTTTTTGGGTAAAAACAAAGTCTTTGTGTTTCAAACACAAAAACTACTCTACAGCAATCGCAACTACCGCAGCTCCAACATGGATTCCACAGGCCTTGCCCAATTCCTTTTTGGACTCAACAAGAATGATTGGTATCCCGATTTCTCTCGCGAAAGATATGGCCGAATCGGTTACCCAATTGTCTGCATCAAGTGCCACAAAGAGTTCTTTCACTGAACCAGCTTGCATTGCTTTCACTGCTTGCTTTGTACCTATGATTGTTTGACTAGCCCTTACTTTATCATAAGACATTTTCATATCCTCCGAAGTACAGACAGTTAACTATCAACCTTCAATATATTATCATTATCAATTTCGGCTGTCAACTAATATCTTGAAAAAGTCCGAAGAGACATAAAACTCATCTCTTCGGAACTTATTTAAATGATTATTCAGCAGAAACTAAATCTTCCGAGTCAAGCTCATCTTTTTCGATGCGGATTTGACGGTAACGTTGCATACCAGTACCTGCAGGAACAAGTTTACCGATAATTACGTTCTCTTTTAATCCAAGAAGCTCGTCACGTTTACCTTTAATTGCTGCATCTGTTAACACACGAGTTGTTTCTTGGAATGATGCGGCAGATAAGAATGATTCTGTTTCAAGAGAAGCTTTTGTAATACCCAGGATAACAGGTCGACAAGTTGCAGGATTTTTGCCATTCATAACAGCATCTGCATTTGCCTCTGAGAATTGGTGGATATCTAGTAATGAACCTGGTAATAAATCTGTATCTCCAGCTTCAATTACACGGACTTTACGAAGCATTTGGCGAACCATTACCTCGATGTGTTTATCACCAATTTCTACCCCTTGCATACGGTATACTTTTTGTACTTCTTTTAATAGATATTCTTGAACTGTCGAAACGTCTTTTACTTTTAATAATTGTTTTGGATCGATAGAACCCTCTGTTAAAACTTGACCACGCTCTACATTATCACCTTCGATAACTTTTAGACGCGCATTATAAGGTGCTTGATACTTACGAGTTTCTACGTCACCTTGAATAGTAATTTCTTTTAAGCCTTCACGGATTTCTGTGATATCTGAAACAGTACCTGCGATCTCTGAAATAACAGATTGACCTTTTGGATTACGTGCTTCAAAGATTTCTTGGATACGTGGAAGACCTTGTGTAATATCGTCTCCGGCAACCCCACCTGTATGGAATGTACGCATTGTTAACTGTGTACCTGGTTCACCGATTGATTGAGCAGCAATAATACCAACTGCCTCTCCAACCTCAACCTTTTCACCTGTTGCTAAGTTCATGCCGTAACATTTTTTACATACGCCATGTTTTGTATTACATGTGAACGCTGAACGGATAGTTACTTCCTCGATACCAGCCTCGATAATTACACGAGCAATATCTTGGTCAATTAAGCCGTCTTTTTCTAAAATAACTTCACCAGTTTCAGGGTGTAGAATTGTTTTCTTCGTATGACGACCAACAATACGTTCATCTAGAGCCTCGATTAGTTCAGTGCCTTCCATTAATGCACCAATTGTTAAACCACGGTCAGTACCACAGTCATCTTCACGCACAATAACATCCTGTGCAACGTCAACAAGACGACGTGTTAAGTAACCTGAATCGGCAGTTTTTAGGGCTGTATCGGCAAGGCCTTTACGCGCACCATGCGTCGAAATGAAGTACTCTAATACGGTTAAACCTTCACGGAATGAAGATTTGATTGGAAGTTCAATGATACGACCAGCCGGGTTGGCCATCAGACCACGCATACCTGCTAATTGTGTAAAGTTAGAGGCATTACCACGGGCACCTGAATCAGACATCATAAAGATTGGATTTGTTTTCTCAAGAGATTTCATCAGCTTCGATTGAATTTCATCTTTCGCTGCACTCCAGCTTGAGATAACGCGGTCATAACGCTCATCTTCCGTAATGAAACCACGACGGAATTGCGCCTGAACTTTATCCACTTTTTCTTGAGCCTCTGCTAAAATTTCACCTTTATCTGGTAATACGACAATGTCAGAAACACCAACTGTAATACCCGCGCGTGTTGAATATTTAAATCCTAGGTTTTTCATGCGGTCAAGCATTTTAGATGTTTCTGTAATGTGGAAACGTTTAAACACTTCGGCAATGATATTTCCTAAGAATTTTTTACGGAACGGGTTCACAACTGGTACTGATGCAAAGTATTTGCGTAGTACAGCTGTACGTTGTGCATTAATTTTGCCTTTTTCATCAAGTGCATTATAAGCAGCATCTGCCTCAAGCTCTTTTAACGTTTCTTCATCAATTGTTAAGTTAACAAAGAATTTGTCTGGTGTTTCTTGCTCTAAGTTGAAATCAGTTGGCTCATTAATATACGGGAATGATTTAGGTAAAATTTCGTTAAAGATTACTTTCCCAACAGTTGTTAATAAGAACTTATTATTTTGTTCTTCTGTAAATCTTGGGTTGTTTAACGAACTTGCTTTAATGGCAATACGAGTATGCAAGTGAACATGACCTGTATCATATGCAATTAACACTTCGTTTGGACCATAGAAAACAGAGCCTTCTCCTCGAGCATCTTCACGCTCAAGTGTTAAGTAATAGTTTCCTAATACCATATCCTGAGAAGGTGTTACAACTGGTTTCCCGTCTTTCGGGTTCAGGATATTTTGTGCAGCAAGCATTAATAGACGCGCTTCTGCTTGTGCTTCTGCCGATAATGGTACGTGAACCGCCATTTGGTCACCATCGAAGTCAGCGTTGTAAGCTGTACATACCAATGGATGAAGACGAATAGCACGACCTTCAACTAATGTTGGTTCGAACGCTTGAATACCGAGACGGTGAAGCGTTGGTGCACGGTTTAGTAGTACTGGATGCTCACGGATAACATCTTCTAAAACGTCCCATACGTCGTTGTTTAAACGTTCGATTTTACGTTTAGCAGATTTAATATTATGAGCAAGACCGCGTTCAACTAATTCTTTCATAACAAATGGCTTGAATAACTCAATAGCCATTTCTTTTGGTAGACCACATTGGTACATTTTTAAGTTTGGACCTACTACGATAACGGAACGACCAGAGTAGTCAACACGTTTACCAAGTAAGTTTTGACGGAAACGACCTTGTTTACCTTTCAACATATGTGAAAGTGATTTTAACGGACGATTACCAGGACCTGTTACAGGACGACCACGACGACCGTTATCAATTAAAGCATCAACAGCTTCTTGTAACATACGTTTTTCATTTTGTACGATGATGCTTGGAGCACCAAGGTCTAATAAACGTTTTAAACGATTGTTACGGTTGATTACACGACGATATAAATCGTTTAAGTCAGAAGTGGCGAATCGACCACCATCTAATTGCACCATTGGACGAAGCTCTGGTGGAATGACAGGTAGTACATCTAAAATCATCCATTCAGGTGAGTTACCTGAGTTACGGAAAGATTCAACAACCTCTAGACGTTTGATGGCACGCGTGCGACGTTGACCTTGTGCAGATTTCAACTCTTCTTTTAAAGATTGAGTTTCATCTTCAAGATCAATTTTACCTAATAACCTTTTAATTGCTTCTGCACCCATAGATGCCTCGAATGTGTTACCGAATTTTTCGCGATATGCACGGTACTCTTTTTCAGAAAGTAGTTGCTTACTTTCTAAGTTTGTAGCACCTGGTTCGATTACTACGTAAGATGCAAAGTATATTACTTCTTCTAGTGCACGTGGGGACATATCTAAAATAAGACCCATACGGCTAGGAATACCTTTGAAGTACCAGATATGAGAAACTGGTGCCGCTAATTCGATGTGGCCCATACGTTCACGGCGTACTTTAGCGCGTGTTACCTCAACACCACAACGATCACAAACTACGCCTTTATAGCGTACACGTTTGTACTTACCACAATGACATTCCCAGTCCTTTGTTGGACCGAAAATACGCTCACAGAATAAACCATCTTTTTCTGGTTTTAATGTACGATAGTTAATTGTTTCTGGTTTTTTTACTTCACCGTATGACCAAGAGCGAATCTTGTCAGGAGAAGCTAAACCAATTTTCATATATTCAAATTCATTAACGTCTATCAAGGAGCCTACCTCCCTCTAGTATAGGTCTTTATAAAGACTCTTTTACGCAGCTCGATAATCGTTTGCAAAGAATTGCCTCTTTGGCAAAGGATTAGAAATAGAATGATTTATTAAAAGAAAAAGCCAGACAGGGCGTTAAATCCTGCCCGGCTAATTTGAAAAATAAGTTTGACCTATTCACAATTGTGAATTTGGTTTTCCATTATTCAAAAGACTCTACTGGCTCTTCTTCTGTTTCTGGCTGTGGAGCAATGTTAAGTGCATCAGCTGGTTGAAGATCATCTTCCTCGTCTAAATCACGAAGCTCTACTTCTTCATCGTTGACTGTTAACATTTTTACATCCATACCAAGAGATTGAAGTTCTTTAATCAATACTTTGAATGATTCAGGAACGCCTGGCTCTGGTACACTTTCACCCTTAACGATTGCTTCGTATGTTTTCACACGACCAACAACATCATCGGATTTAACTGTTAAGATTTCTTGAAGTGTGTAAGCGGCACCGTATGCTTCAAGTGCCCATACTTCCATCTCACCAAAACGTTGTCCACCGAACTGTGCTTTACCACCAAGTGGTTGTTGCGTAACGAGTGAATAAGGACCTGTTGAACGTGCGTGAAGTTTATCATCAACCATGTGAGCAAGTTTAATCATATACATGATCCCTACTGATACACGGTTATCGAATGGTTCACCTGAACGTCCATCATACAGGATTGTTTTACCATCACGGTTCATACCAGCTTCTTCCATCGTTTCCCAAACATCTTCCTCATTGGCACCATCAAATACTGGCGTTGCCATGTGAACGCCAAGATAACGAGAAGCCATACCTAAGTGAAGTTCTAAAACTTGTCCGATATTCATACGAGATGGTACGCCAAGTGGATTTAACATAATATCGACAGGCGTTCCGTCTGGCATGAATGGCATATCCTCTTCTGGTAAGATACGAGAGATAACCCCTTTGTTACCGTGACGTCCGGCCATTTTATCCCCAACACGTATTTTACGTTTTTGAACAATGTAAGCACGAACTAATTGGTTAACACCTGGTGGTAATTCATCGCCATCTTCACGATTAAATACCTTCACATCAAGAATAATACCGCCTGCACCATGTGGCACACGTAATGAAGTATCGCGAACTTCACGCGCTTTCTCGCCGAAGATTGCATGTAATAAGCGTTCTTCTGCTGTTAATTCTGTAACCCCTTTAGGCGTTACTTTACCAACAAGAATATCACCATCACGTACCTCAGCACCGATGCGGATGATTCCGCGTTCGTCTAAGTTACGAAGCGCATCTTCTCCAACGTTTGGAATATCACGTGTGATTTCTTCTGGTCCTAATTTTGTATCACGAGACTCTGATTCATATTCTTCGATATGAACAGAAGTATAAACATCGTCTTTTACAAGGCGTTCGCTCATAATAACAGCATCCTCATAGTTGAAGCCATTCCATGTCATAAACGCAACAAGCACGTTACGACCAAGAGCAAGCTCACCTTTTTCCATCGATGGACCATCTGCTAAAATATCACGAGGCTTCACACGTTCGCCAACTTTTACAAGTGGACGCTGGTTGTATGAAGTACCTTGGTTTGAACGAATAAATTTTTGTAATTTATATTTTGTTAAATCACCTTTAACTTCTTTACCGTCAATGACTTCGATTCGGCGTACATGGATAGATCGAGCTTCAACATGCTCAACGATACCGTCATATTTCGCTACGACAGCCGCACCTGAATCACGGGCATCAACATGCTCCATACCAGTACCAACAAATGGCGCCTCTGGATTTAATAGAGGTACAGCTTGACGTTGCATGTTGGCACCCATAAGTGCACGGTTCGAGTCATCATTCTCTAAGAACGGGATACATGCAGTCGCAGCTGAAACTACCTGTTTAGGAGATACGTCCATGTAGTCCATTTGTGATTTATTAAATACTGTATTATCTCCACGGAAACGTCCTACTACTTCGTCATTCGCAAAAGTACCATCAGGATTTAATGGTGAATTCGCTTGTGCTACATAGTAGTTATCTTCTTCATCAGCAGTTAAGTAATCAATTTGATCCGTCACTTTACCTGTTTCATGGTCAATACGACGATAAGGTGTTTCAATGAATCCAAATTTATTTACTTTAGCAAATGAAGATAATGAGTTGATTAAACCAATGTTTGGTCCCTCTGGCGTTTCAATTGGACACATACGACCATAGTGAGAGTAGTGAACGTCACGTACTTCGAACCCTGCACGCTCACGTGTTAAACCACCAGGCCCTAATGCTGAAAGACGGCGTTTATGTGTTAACTCTGCTAATGGGTTTGTTTGGTCCATAAATTGTGATAATTGAGAGCTACCGAAGAACTCTTTAATAGACGCAATCACTGGACGAATATTTATTAATTGCTGTGGCACAATAGCAGCTGTATCGTTAATGGACATACGCTCTCGTACCACACGCTCCATACGAGATAAACCGATCCGGAATTGATTTTGTAATAGCTCACCAACTGAACGCAGACGACGGTTACCTAAGTGGTCAATATCGTCTGTAGCTCCTACATGATACAGTAAGTTAAAGAAATAACTTACAGAAGATAATACATCAGCAGGCGTGATATTTTTCACTTCCTCATCAATATACGCATTACCAATAATATTGATTTCTTTTTGTGCTTCATCTTTTGGTGCATAGATTTTAATAGATTGGATAGTTACATCATCTTCAAGCACTCCACCAACTTGTGATAAAGTACGGTACCCAATACCTTTAGATGAATCCTCAAGGAAAGGCAAGATTTTATCTAACGTACGACGATCAAGAACTGTACCCTTCTCTACTAAAATTTCGCCTGTTTCTGGGTCTACAAGCGTTTCAGCAATCGTTTGATTAAATAAACGATTTTTGATATGAAGCTTTTTATTCATTTTATAGCGACCAACATTCGCTAAATCATAGCGTTTTGCATCAAAGAAACGAGAGTATAATAAGCTCTTCGCACTTTCAACTGTTGGTGGCTCACCTGGACGTAAACGTTCATAGATTTCTAAAAGTGCTTTTTCAGTACTTTCAGAGTTATCCTTTTCTAACGTATTACGTAAATACTCGTTATCACCAATAATATCGATAATTTCTTGGTCTGAACCAAAGCCTAATGCACGAAGCAACACTGTTACTGGTAGCTTACGAGTACGATCTATACGTACATACACTACATCCTTTGCATCAGTTTCATATTCTAACCACGCACCGCGGTTCGGAATAACTGTAGCTCCAAAACCTTTTTTACCGTTTTTATCAGTTTTATCATGGAAATACACACTTGGTGAACGAACTAATTGTGAAACGATAACACGTTCAGCACCATTGATAATGAACGTACCTGTTTCAGTCATTAATGGGAAATCACCCATGAATACATCTTGCTCTTTCACTTCGTCTGTTTCTTTGTTGTAAAGACGTACCTTCACACGTAATGGAGCTGCGTAAGTAACATCTCGCTCTTTACACTCATCGACATCATACTTAGGATCACCTAATGAATAATCGATGAATTCTAATGAAAGATTGCCTGTAAAGTCCTCGATCGGCGAAATGTCACGGAACATTTCACGTAAACCTTCTTCAAGGAACCACTCGTAAGACGCCGTTTGAATCTCAATCAGATTTGGAAGCTCAAGCACCTCTTTAATACGCGCAAAGCTTCTACGCTGGCGGTGTTGTCCATACTGAACTAGTTGACCTGTCAACTCATTCACCCCTCAATAAAGCGATATTAGGTCTTTGCAAAATCATACAAATAGTGTATGATTTCGAAAGACAAAAAGAAAACGAGTCTTCAAAAAGATCTCATTTTCGGTTAACTAAACTTATCTTGGCAAGTATACCCATATTAAAACAAACCTATACAAAAAGGGCACACGACCTCAAAATAATATTTTTGCATTGTATCATATTATCATAGCCGATTTGTCAAGTCAATATTTTATACATATTTCATTTATTTTTTTGCACGTACGATCCAGTAACCTTTTTTCTTTTCCACAACTTCGACTTCAGAAAATTTTTCTTCTAAATAACTAACCGTTGATGGTGCACCTTGCTTTTTTTGAATTACTACCCACAGCTCACCAGATGACACTAACTTATCATAAGCTCCATCGTAAAAACGGAAAATTGTTTCTTTTCCAGCGCGAATTGGAGGATTGGTTAAAATAGCTGCGGCTTTTACATCCTTGTCAACCATCGATAGTCCGTCACTCACAAATATCCGTACATTTTGAACACCGTTTACTTGCGCATTTTTTTGTGAGAGTGCAACCGCACGTTCATTTATATCCATCATAAAAACAGTACGACCTGGATTTGTTTTGGCAATCGATAACCCGATTGGTCCATACCCACATCCCACATCAAAAATTGCACCATCAATATCAGGCATCTGAAAAGCATCTATTAACACACGGGATCCAAAATCTACTTCGCTTTTACTAAAAACACCCGCATCTGTCTCAAATGAAAACGAATGCCCCAATAATTTGAATGTCCAATGACGAGGTTTACTCTCAGCTTGAGGCTTATTTGTATAATAGTGATCTGCCATTTTCACGCCTCCTCAGAATGAAGAAAAAAAGCTCGCCAAAATGACGAGCTTTCCTTTTGTTAAAAAGTAACGCGAGATTACTTAACTTCTACAGATGCGCCAACTTCTTCAAGTTTAGCTTTGATTTCTTCAGCTTCATCTTTAGATACGCCTTCTTTAAGAGCTTTAGGAGCGTTATCTACTACTTCTTTAGCTTCTTTAAGACCTAAACCAGTGATTTCACGAACCACTTTGATTACTTTAATTTTTTCTGCACCAGCAGATGCTAATACTACGTCAAACTCAGTTTTTTCTTCAGCAGCGCCAGCAGCACCGCCAGCAACTACTGCTACAGGAGCAGCAGCTGTTACACCGAATTCTTCTTCGATAGCTTTTACTAAATCGTTTAATTCAAGAACTGTCATAGCTTTGATAGCTTCTAAGATTTGCTCTTTATTCATTATAATTTCCTCCTAATTGGATAATGTTTTATTGTTTGCGATCAGGCCGCAGAAGTTATAGTGCGTATGAAATTACGCGCCTTGTTCTTCTTTTTGTTCAGCAACAGCTTTTGTTGCAAGTGCGAAGTTACGCACTGGAGCTTGAAGTACAGATAAAAGCATAGAAAGTAGACCTTCGCGTGATGGAAGTTCTGCAAGTGCTTTAACATCTTCAACTGAAGAAACAGTTCCTTCAATAATACCTGCTTTAATTTCTAAAGCTTCATTTTTCTTAGCGAACTCATTGATGATTTTAGCAGGCGCTACAACATCCTCATTTGAGAACGCAATTGCGTTAGGACCAACTAATACGTCATTGATTCCTCCAAGACCAGCAGCTTCAGTAGCACGACGAGTTAATGTATTTTTGTATACTTTGAACTCAACGCCAGCTTCACGAAGTTGTTTACGAAGCTCTGTCACTTGCGCAACATTAAGACCACGGTAATCCACAACTACTACAGAAGCAGCGTTTTGGAACTTTTCAGTAATCTCTTGAACTTGTACTTGTTTGTTTTCGATTGCTTTGCTCATGATGACACCTCCTATTAGAATGGGTCATTTATACCGACAAAAGAAAAGCCTCTGGGTCAAATAGACACAGAGGCTGAAAGTCATCATCTTTAAATAAGAATCTGAATTCCGATGTCCTCGGTAGGAACATTAAGTGACAAGTCACTCCTACTGTCTACGGTACAAATGGATAATTCACAACAGCAACCATATTATCATATATAATTACTATTGTCAACATATATATAAATTATTTTACTACTACATTAGAAGCGTCAATTTTAACAGCTGGACCCATTGTAGTTGTAACGTTTACAGATTTCATGTAAGTACCTTTAGCTGCTGCAGGTTTTGCTTTTTGCACTACATCAAAAACAGCTAAGAAGTTTTCTACTAATTTTTCTGCTGAGAAAGAAACTTTACCGATAGGAGCATGGATGATACCAGCTTTATCTGCACGGTATTCTACTTTACCAGCTTTGATTTCTTCGATAGCTTTTGTTACATCAAAAGTAACTGTACCAGTTTTAGGGTTTGGCATTAAGCCTTTAGGTCCTAAAACACGACCAAGTTTACCAACTTCACCCATCATGTCAGGAGTTGCTACGATTACATCGAAATCAAACCAACCTTGTTGGATTTTTTGGATGTACTCTGCATCACCTACATAGTCAGCGCCAGCTGCTTCAGCTTCTTTAAGTTTTTCACCTTTCGCGAATACTAATACGCGTTGAGTTTTACCAGTACCGTTTGGAAGCACTACTGCACCACGGATTTGTTGGTCGTTTTTACGAGTATCAATACCTAGACGGAAAGCAACTTCTACAGTAGCGTCGAAGTTTACTGTGCTAGTTTTTTGAGCAAGTTCAATTGCCTCTTGAGCGTTGTAAAGTGTGTTACGATCGATTAATTTTGCTGCATCTTGCAGTTTTTTACCTTTTTTAGCCATTATATAATTCCTCCTTGATTGTGGTTGTAGCGGATTTTACCTCCCACGAATAAAGGTTGCGCGTTCACAAAGAAACTTCGCAACCTTCCAAAAAACAAAACATCAAGTAACAGGGATTAGTCTTCGATAACAATTCCCATGCTTCGTGCAGTACCTTCAACCATTAACATAGCAGCTTCTACTGAAGCAGCGTTAAGGTCTGGCATTTTAGTTTCAGCGATTTCGCGAACTTTATCACGTTTAACCGTTGCCACTTTTTTACGGTTTGGTTCACCAGATCCAGATTGGATACCAGCTGCTACTTTAAGTAGAACTGCTGCAGGTGGAGTTTTTGTAATGAAAGTGAAAGAACGGTCTTCAAATACTGAAATTTCAACTGGAATAATAAGACCAGCTTGATCAGCCGTACGCGCATTGAATTCTTTACAGAATCCCATGATATTCACACCTGCTTGACCTAATGCAGGACCAACCGGTGGAGCTGGATTTGCTTTACCAGCAGGGATTTGAAGTTTTACAACTTTAATAACTTTTTTAGCCACGAGACACACCTCCTTAAGTCCGTGATGTGGTAATTGGGTTGCCCCTCCCACTCAATATCTGTCTGTCAGCTAAGTGCCGATAACATTAAAATTATCATTGCAGACGTCAAACTAAAGTATGACAGTCTGACCTATGAAATGATACCACTTTTAGTTTTTTTAAGCAAGTAGTAATTTACAAAATCTGCGAAACATACATCTAAGCATTTATTTTACAATGCAGTTTCTCACATTTATATTTTCTGTATTTGTTCAAAGTTAAGTTCCATAATTGTTTCGCGACCAAACATATCAACAGACACTTTCACTTTTCCTTTTTCAGTGTCAATTTCTTCTACACGTCCTTGGAAGTGTGCAAAAGGCCCTTCCAGTACTTCGACAGCCTCTCCCACTGAAATATCTACTTCTACAACTTTGTCAGACATACCCATTTGTTGTAGCAGGCGATCTGCTTCTTCTGGTAATAAAGGTGTTGGTTTTGCACCCCCGCCTGATGAACCGATAAAGCCTGTTACACCTGGTGTGTTACGTACAACATACCAAGAGTCATCTGTCATAATTAGTTCTACTAATACATAACCAGGGAAGACTTTACGCATCATTGTACGTTTTTTTCCATCCTTCATTTCTGTTTCCTCGTGTTCAGGCACGATTACACGGAAAATCTTATCTTGCATCCCCATTGTTTCAACACGTTTTTCTAGGTTTGCTTTTACACGATTTTCATACCCTGAATACGTATGAACAACATACCAATTTTTCTCCATAATTACTAGGACTCCTCGTCCGTCCCTCCCTTACAAATAAAAGTGAAAATGAATCGCGATATGCTAAACGCATCCCTTGCCCTTTTCACAAACATCTCATGTAGACATAGTTTTACCTACTTAAGAAAGCCCGATGATATGTACAGAAACTAGCATAGTCATCTATCGCTACTAATATACTTATCAAAATGAGAATATCTTACTGCCATTCACTTCACTCAAATCACTCATTCATTAAGATGGAATTTTCTGCTGAATGAAGATAAAACAAACGAAAAAACCCGTTATTGCAAAGGACGGGCATTTTCAGAAGTATTAACATGCTATTTACTAAATTATAACTCTAAGTACCAGCGGAATAATGATGAAATACCTAAGTCTACTAACACAAAAAATAAAGCCATAATTACAACAGTTGAAATTACAACGACTGTATATTTCGTCAGTTCTTTACTTTTTGGCCAGCTTGTTTTGCGCATTTCCGACATTACATTGCTGAAAAAGTCTTTAATCTTGCCCATTCTAGCCTAACCTCCGAATCAATCATATCTGTCTATTTACAAATTACTTTATAGCGTTTGTTTATGCACTGTATGTTCATTGCAATGCGAGCAAAATTTCTTTAATTCGAGGCGTAAAGTTGAGCCTTCTTTTGCTGGGAACGCGTAATTTCTCGACCCGCATTTTTCACAATTTAATACGACTTTTTTTGCCATATAATCACCTTTTCGGCACTTTGTCTTTTAAAGACTAACACCTAAAATTGTCAATGTCAACAAAGGTATGCAATCGTTAGGACATTTCCTCAAGGACTAAATGCCTCTCTAATTTACGCTTTACTCTTTGCAGTGCATTGTCAATGGACTTCACATGGCGATTTAATTTGGCCGAAATCTCATGATAAGATTGTCCATCTAAGTATAAGGCTAGTACTTGTAGCTCTAGTTCACTTAAAATCTCACTCATCTTTTCTTCTAGATAGCCGAACTCTTCTCTATGAATCATCAATTCTTCCGGATCATCCATAATAGCGCCTGTTAACACATCCATTAACGTACGATCTGATTCTTCATCAAAAATTGGCTTGTCCAAGGATACATAAGAATTAAGTGGAATATGCTTTTGTCTAGTTGCAGTTTTAATAGCTGTAATAATTTGCCTTGTAATACACAGCTCAGCAAATGCTCTAAAAGAAGCTAGCTTGTCTCCTTTAAAATCTCGTATCGCTTTATACAAGCCAATCATACCTTCTTGCACAATGTCTTCCTTATCTGCTCCAATTAAAAAATAAGATCTTGCCTTCGCTCTTACTAACAAACGGTATTTCGTAATTAAATAATCTAACGCATCTGTATTACCTTGATGCACCATTTCAATAAGTTCTTCATCATTGAATCGTTCAAAATCTTGTGTCACTTGTACAATGCTATTTTTAAACATGGTATCACCTCAGCCACAACAGATAATTAGGAACAGTATAACGGAATTGGAAAATATGCGTCAATCAATCATTTCAAGCCACGTCGCCATTTTTCAAAAGCTAACGCAACATCTGGCTTTAATTCTATACGAGAAGGCGGTTTGCTATCTTGTTTCCGCTTCACATCATGTGAAATTTTTTGTTGGATTATACCCATATCAATCTCAAGCTCTCTTGCGGATTTTCGTAAAGCGCCATTACCAAAAATAACGCTTTGCTCCGCCATATCAGAAGTTGCTACATAGATTTGAACATTTCTAGCTTTTAGTTCATGTGTCATTTTTTCAATACGTTCATCTGCTGTTTCGTTTTTCCGTGTATAAATGATTTCGACATCATTTTCTAAATAAGATTGCTCCACACCTGGTACAAGATGTGCGTCAAAAACGATAATGACACGCCATCCCATTGCTGCCTTATATTCGGCCATCAACTCAATCAATCTTCTACGTGCATCTTCAAATTTCGCGTCACGTAATGGCCGCAGCTCTTTCCAAGCCCCAATCATATTATAACCGTCAACAAGCAAAATGTTTTTCATGCCTACTCAATCGCTTCTTGACGTTTACGGTACACTTCGTACATTAAGAGTGCAGCAGCTACTGATGCATTTAGTGATGTGACATGCCCTACCATTGGTAAATGGTACAAAAAGTCACATTTCTCTTTTAGTAGACGGCCCATTCCTTTGCCCTCACTACCAATAATAATTGCAAGTGGTAATGTAGCATCCATTTTTCGATAGTCTGCAGAACCCTTTGCATCTGTACCAGCTATCCATACACCTCGTTCTTTAAGTTCATCGACTGTATGAGCAAGATTATTCACACGTACTACAGGTACATGCTCAATAGCTCCTGTTGAAGCCTTTGCCACTACTGCGGTTAAACTTACTGAACGACGCTTTGGTATTATGATTCCATGTGCTCCTATTGCATCTGCAGTTCGCATAATAGAACCTAGATTATGAGGATCCTCCAGCTCATCTAATATTAAGAAAAATGGATCCTCCTGTTTTTTCGCTGCTGCTGCAAATAAATCCTCTAACTCTGCATATTTATATGCTGCAACAGAGGCAACAATTCCTTGATGATTTGCATTTGATAATTGATCGACCTTTTTTTTCGGAACAAATTGAACAATGACACCACGTTCGCGTGCTAAATCAAGTAATTCATTTACACCTGATTTTTTCACACCTTCTGCAATCCATACTTTATTCATATCACGGCCTGAACGAAGTGCTTCTAACACTGGGTTTTTACCGGCAATTATTTCACCATTTTGCTCTGCCATTATTGCGACACTCCTTTCGATTCCTCGATTATTTGAATAGCGTATGCAATGATTTCATAAACGCGCTCTAGTTCATTTAACAAATACAAACTTCCAAGCACTGCCTCAAAACCTGAGCTATTTCGATAAGTCTGCACATCTGTATTTTTTGGCACAGAGCCGGATTTGGCATTGCGCCCACGACGGAACACAGCCAATTCCTCCTCTGTTAAAAAGCTTTCCTCTATCATCCGATGAACAATCTTAGATTGTGCTTTTGCTGACACATAATGTGTAGCTTCCCTATGAAGCGTGTTTGGTTTGACACGACCAGCACGTAGTAAATACTCTCGTACCTTTTGTTCTAAAACAGCATCTCCCATATAAGCTAACGCTAGCGCATTCAATTGTTTAACATCTTCTTTACGGAGTTTATCCAAGTTACTTACCCTCGTTTCCATCTAGTTCCTTGTCGCGTATCTTCTAAAATGATACCTTGCGCTTGCAAATGGTCACGAATTTCATCTGAACGAGCAAAATCACGGTTTTTACGTGCCTCTACACGCTCTTGTAAAAGGGCTTCTATTTCTTCATCCAATAGCTCTTCTTCTTTAGCAAATTCAATACCTAAGACGTCACCTAACGCCTCAAAAGTTTCCATAAAATGCGATAATACTTTCTCATTAGTGTTTGTTTCATTTAAATAAATATTAGCAATGCGAGCTAATTCAAACAATACTGAAATACCATTAGCTGTATTAAAATCATCGTCCATCGCTTCTTCAAAATGAGCTTTTTGTTCCTCAATTTTTTCAAGCCACTGTTCTAAATGATCACCTAAGCTAGCAGTAGCTGTTAAACGATGTTTGATATTATTGTAAGCAGTTAGGATTCGTTCTAATCCCGTTGCGGCTGCATCCACTAAATCTTTTGAAAAGTTGATTGGGTGACGATAATGCACAGAAAGCATAAAGAATCTTAAAATTTGTGGATCAATTTGTTTGCGGATATCATTGACAAGTATAAAATTCCCTAGAGATTTAGACATCTTTTCATTGTCAATATTAATATACCCATTGTGCATCCAATAACGCGCAAATGTTTTATCATTATGAGCTTCAGATTGTGCAATTTCATTTTCATGATGTGGGAATGTTAAATCTTGACCACCAGCATGAATATCAATGGTATCTCCTAGATGCTCCCGCGCCATTACAGAGCATTCAATATGCCAACCAGGACGACCTTTTCCCCATGGACTCTCCCAGAAAATTTCACCCGGTTTAGCAGCTTTCCATAAAGCAAAATCTAATGCATCATCTTTCTTCTCACCAGCTTCAATACGAGCACCGATTTTTAAATCATCCACTGATTGATGCGATAATTTACCATACCCATTAAATTTACGCGTCCGATAGTAAACATCACCAGCAGATTCATAGGCATAACCCTTATCCATTAACACTTGAATAAATTCAATGATATCGTCCATATGCTCTGTAACACGTGGATGTACATCAGCTTTTTTACAGCCTAATGCTGTAACATCTTCAAAATACGCGTTAATAAAGCGCTCTGTTAATTCATGAACTTCTTCACCAAGCTCGTTAGCTGCTTTTATAATTTTGTCATCTACATCTGTGAAATTTGATACAAATTTCACATCATACCCTTTATACTGAAAATAACGGCGTACTGTATCATAAACAATTACAGGTCGTGAATTTCCAATATGAATATAGTTATAAACTGTAGGACCACAAACGTACATTTTCACTTTGCCTTCTTCTAGTGGTACGAAAGGTTCCTTTTGTCGTGTTAATGAGTTAAAGATTTGAATACTCATTGTGTTTCTCTCTCCTTTTGTAAGCGTTCGATCTCCTGTTGCAATGTAGCAATCTGCTTCTCGAAAACTTGACAACGTTCTTCTACTGGGTCAGGTATATTTTGATGGTCTAGTTTTTTCTCTAGACGAATTCCATCCTTAATCACTATTTTACCAGGTATACCGACAACTGTAGCATTTGGTGGCACTTCTTTTAAAACAACTGAGCCTGCGCCTATTTTACTATTCTCACCAATTGTAATCGAGCCTAATACTTTTGCGCCAGTTGCTACAAGTACATTATCCTCTAATGTCGGATGGCGTTTTCCTTTTTCTTTACCTGTACCGCCTAAAGTCACACCTTGATATAAGGTTACATTATCACCAATTTCACATGTTTCACCAATAACAACGCCCATCCCATGGTCAATAAAGAAACGTCGACCAATCTTCGCTCCAGGATGAATTTCAATTCCAGTAAAGAAGCGACTAATTTGTGAAATGGTACGGGCTATAAAATAAAAACGCTTTTTAAAGAACCAGTGAGCAACTCGATGTGCCCAAGTGGCGTGCAGTCCCGAATATGTTAGCACAACTTCAAGTACACTGCGCGCAGCTGGATCATTTTCAAAAATGGTTTCTACATCTTCCTTCATTCTTTTAAACACAAAAAACTCCCCCTTTTCTTTTTGATCTGCCTTGATCCTTTGAAATTTTCACAATAATCAACTGCATCCTTGGACTTTGAAATACTGTGCTGACGTTGATTGCTCTCCAGAGTTGCTAGTAGCAGAACGAATTTTATATAAATAAAAAACGTCCCCATCATTCCCAAAAGGAATGACAGAGACGCTAAATTTAAAATGCGCGGTTCCACTCTGATTGAAGGCAAAGCCCTCCACTCTGGACGTCCTGTAACGGGAACGAATCGATAAAGCCTACTATTTGTTCAGCCCTATGCTCAAAGGTGCATTTCAGTTTTGCCTAGGCTCAGACCACTTTCAGCCGGTGATGGTCCTCTCTTTAGAGCATGCGCCACTTACTTCTCCTTATCAACGCTTTCTCAATGTAAATTCATTTTACAACGAACTAATAAATTGTCAATAAAATTCTATTTATTGTGCAAATTTTTCTACGCGGTCAATTGCTTTTTCTTTACCAATTAAACAAATGGCATTCGGAAGCTCTGGGCCATGTGTTTCTCCAGTAGTGACAACTCGAATTGGCATAAATAAATTTTTACCTTTATGACCTGTCGCTTTTTGCACGGCTTTAATAGCTGCTTTTACTGCATCTGGTGTAAATTCTTCTAACTCTTCAAGCTGTTTCTTAAATGCTGCCATGACCTCAGGTACTTGCTCACCTGCTAAAACAGCTTTTGCTTCTTCATCATATTCAATATGATCGTTAAAGAATAGGCTAGATAAATCTACTATTTCAGCACCAAAGCTCATTTGGTCATGATACAGTGCAATTAAATCTGTTGCCCATGCATGTTGTTCTGGAGTCAGCTCTTCTGGTAATAGGCCTGCTTTTTGTAAGTGTGGTAAAGATAATGCCACTACTTCTTCTAAAGATAACTTTTTAATGTATTGGTTGTTCATCCATGTAAGTTTTTGCTTATCAAACATAGACGGTGATTTTGATAGGCGTTTCTCATCAAAGATTTTAACAAATTCTTCCTTGGAGAAAATCTCTTCTTCCCCTTCTGGAGACCAGCCAAGTAATGCAAAGAAATTGAACATTGCCTCAGGAAGGTAGCCTAAATCTTTATATTGTGTTACGAATTGAATAATGGATTCATCACGTTTTGATAATTTTTTACGATTTTCATTAATGATTAATGTCATATGACCAAAGCGTGGATACTCCCAGCCAAATGCATCAAAAATCATCATTTGTTTTGGTGTGTTAGATAAATGCTCTTCACCACGGAAAACATGGGAGATTTCCATAAAGTGGTCATCAAGCACTACAGCATAGTTATAAGTTGGAATACCATTTGCTTTAACAATTACCCAGTCACCAATATCTTTTGATTCAAATGTAACTTGTCCACGCACTAAGTCCTCAAATTCATATGTTACATTTTCAGGTACGCGCATACGAATTGTATAGGATTCACCAGCAGCCTCTTTAGCAGCAACCTCCTCTGCTGATAAATGACGACAAGTCCCATCATATGTTGGAGCAGCTACTCCTCGTGCCTTTTGCTCTTCACGAGATGCTTCTAATTTCTCAGAAGAACAGAAGCATTTATAGGCTACACCCTTCTCTAAAAGCTTTTCCGCATGCTCTTTATAAATATCAAGACGCTCCATTTGACGATAAGGCGCATATGGTCCACCGATATCGATGGATTCATCGTATTCAATACCTAACCATTTTAGGTTATCTAGCTGAGATGCTTCTCCACCCTCTACATTACGCTCAATATCTGTATCCTCTATACGTACGATAAATTTACCGTTATGATGTTTTGCATATAAATAATTGAATAACGCTGTACGCGCTCCACCGATATGTAAGTAACCAGTAGGGGATGGCGCGTAACGAACACGAACTTCTTTCGCCATAATTAAAAGCCTCCTAAATTTTCGATCAAAAATTGACTTTGTTCATTTTACCACTCTGCTACAGGAAATAAAAGCGCTGATAGCCTGCTTTTACTTCTTAATCAATAGAATTGTTGCCATTGCAGCAATCCCTTCCTCACGACCAGTAAAACCTAATCGTTCAGTTGTTGTCGCCTTGACATTAACTTGTGACGGCTCTGCGTTCAACAATTCAGCAATACGATTTTGCATTTGCTCAATATATGGTGCCATTTTCGGTCGCTGTGCCATAATTGTACAATCAACATTCCCTAGAACATACCCTTTATCCTCAACAATTTTCCAGATATGCTCTAATAATTTTGCTGAGTCTGCATCCTTAAATGCGGGGTCTGTGTCTGGAAAATGCCGACCGATATCTCCTTCTCCAATAGCCCCTAATGCTGCATCTGTGACAGTATGTAATAAAACATCTGCATCAGAATGCCCTACTAACCCTTTTTCATGAGGAATTGTTATACCACCAATAATTAATGGACGTCCTTCTTCAAATGCATGTACGTCAAAACCTTGTCCAACTCGAAACATACGATACTACTACGTTCTTGCCGTAGCAGCATTCACCTACCTTTATGATTTTCTATTTATAGACAGTTTACCATATTTCCTAGGAAATGAGTGATTTCACAAAGCCATCAGATATTTGACTCTCACTACTCGCACATTCTTTGTTATCCTTACCTTAAGTCTAAAACAATAAGGCGGTGCAGAAATGAATATTAATACTTTTGAAAGTCAGTTTAGCAAAGTAATAGTACAACGTGGGTACGATTATTATATGAATCATCACGTCATTGATATTATGCAAATAGACAATACCAATTGGCAGGCAGAGGTTGAGGGAACTGAACCTTATACTGTAAATATTATTATCAAAGCAAACGGAGATATTACAGATGCAACTTGTGATTGTCCTTACGATGATGATTGCAAACATATAGTAGCTGTACTATACGCTATTCAGGAGGAATTTAACAATTCTCCTATATCAGTATCTAAATCATCTAAAGCACAAAAATCTACATTACAGCAATTACTAGCAGCACAAACAAAGGAAAATTTAATAAATTTAATTTTAACAGTTGGGAAGAACTCACCTAATTTTCTGCAAGAATTAGAAATACGACTAATGGAGCCAATAGATATATTAAAGGCCTCCAAAAAAATGATTACTCAGCATCTAAAAGCCGGTCAGGAGGGGCGAAGCGGCTTTATCCCACGTCATCGGGCATTAAAAGCACTTAAAGGTGTCCAAGCTACCCTTCAACACGCTGAGGAGCACATCGACATGGAGGATAATATTACAGCTATTGAGCTTAGTTTTCTGTGCCTCCAATATACATTAGAGGCACTACAATATGGGGATGACTCTGATGGCTATTTTGGCGATGCTATTCGTGAAAGTCTTGAATTAATAAGTCAGGCAATTGAAGAAGGGGTAAATCTTTGGTCAAAAAAGCAGTATAAATCTGTATTTGACCTAGTTATTCGAAAAGCAATGTTACCCGTATTAGGAGACTGGGTAGATTGTCGAATTCATTTGCTTCATGCCTGTATCCCTCTTTGTGAAGATGATGCGATTGAGGAGCAGTTTAAAGCCCTTATTCATTCACTTGAAAGTACATCAGATGATTGGCATGCACAATATCTAAATAAAGAGCTGAAGCTGATTGAACTTCACTTATTACAACACAAATACAGTAGCAATGAGGTAGAGGCATTTTTGGAGGGGCATATTGAGGACTACCATATGCGTGAACAAGTTATTCTATCTGCCATAAATCGCGGCGAATATGAAAAAGTATTACAATTAACAGCAGATGGATTAGAGCAAGATCAAGAACTTTCAGGAATCGTTAGCCTTTGGAGACGCTATGCCTTTAAGGCTCATCAGCATTTAGGACATACAGAGGATATGCGTCAATTGGCTTTACAACTATTGCTTGATGGGGAGTATGAATTTTATAAGAAATACAAAGCTCTACACTCCGTTGAACAATGGCCAGAAGTTTTAGAAGAATTATTAAATAACCTTACAAAATCTTATTTATACGAAAGGGTTATTGTTGAAGAACAGCAAACAAAACGTATTTTAGACTATTGCAAAGATTATCCCAAACGAATAGAAGACTATTATTCATTTATTAAAGAGCAGTACTATGAAGAAGTGTGTGCACTATTCATTGAGGCTATCACTGCAGATGCGCAATACGCCACTAATCGAAAAAAATATAAAGGCGTCTGTCGTTCTATCAATATCATGCGTAAGGCTGGTTATATGGTAGAAGCAGAACAATTGATTGTTGATTTACTGCAAACTTATCCAAAACGTCCAGCTTTAATAGAGGAATTAACTAATATTATGAAATAGTAACCCCGCCTCAAAAATACGAGCAAATTAAAATACCGTAGAGAAGTATCATTATCGATTTCTCTACGGTATTTTTCATAGCGGCTCTAATCGCCACCTATTCAACTATTTTGCATCCAAGGCACGTTTACGCAAGATCGCTTCTCCGAAAACTAGATCCTCTTTTGTCGTCATCTTTACATTTTCATAGCTACTCTCTACAATATGCACGGCATGTCCAAGACGTTCCACAAGCATGGCTTCATCAGTACCAAGAAAGCCAACCTTCTCTGCGACATCCTCCGCCTCTACGATTAAATCAAACTGAAAAGCTTGCGGAGTTTGAATCATCCATAAGCTATCACGATCAACCGTCTCCTCAATCACACCATCACGTACCTTTTTCATCGTATCCTTTGCACGGACACCAGCGATTGCAGCACCATATGTATGAGCACTTTGCACAAGATTCGCAATAATATCATGAGAGATAAAGGGACGAGCAGCATCATGTACAAGCACAATATCGACCTGCTCCATCTCCTTCATACACGAATGAACTGAATGCTGTCGTTCAGCACCGCCATCAGGTAAGCCCTTCACCTTTAAAATCCTATACTTCTCTAACATGGCTTGAATATAGGAACGCTCTTCTGGTTTTACTGCAAGCCAAATCCCTGTACATTTTGAATCCTGTTCAAAAACCTCCAGTGTGTGTATGAGAATGGGTTTTCCTAATAAATTTAAAAATAACTTATTTTGCCCCGCTCCCATTCGCTTACCGCTACCCGCTGCAGGTAATACTACCTCGTATTGCACATTTTTCACTTCCTAGTCATCCTTTGGTTTAGCAAAAATCATACGGCCCGCTGATGTTTGCAGTACACTTGTTACCGTAACCGTTATTGCCTGTCCGATATAGCTGCGTCCACCTTCAACCACAATCATTGTGCCATCGTCTAAATAAGCCACTCCTTGATTATGCTCTTTACCATCTTTAATAACCATCACTTGCATATCCTCACCCGGGATAACAACAGGCTTCACAGCATTAGCTAAATCATTGATGTTTAAGACTCTTACGTGGTGTAACTCGCATACTTTATTAAGATTGAAGTCATTCGTAACAATCTGTGTATCATTGCTCATTTTCTTTGCAAGACGCACTAATTTTAAGTCAACTTCCTGCACATCCTCAAAATCCTCTTCGGATATTTCCACCTTTGTCATTCGCTCATCTTGCAATTTTTTTAAAATATCTAAACCACGACGACCTCTTGTACGTTTTAAAGTATCAGAAGAATCTGCAATATGCTGAAGCTCTGTAAGAACAAATTGAGGAACCACTAATATACCTTCAATAAATCCTGTTTGAGAAATATCCGCAATACGCCCATCAATAATAACACTTGTATCCAGCAGCTTATAGCTCCCTTTTACTTCTTGGACATCTACACCATCTATTAGTTTTTTCTTTGTATTGCTCCCACGTAATGTAAAGAGTTGGATTAATTCATCGCGCTTCTTAAAGCCTACACGGAACCCTAAATAGCCAAGTACAAAGGACATGATAATTGGTAAAATCTCCGAAACGAATCCTAGCTGGACACTTTCTATGGCAAAGCCTAAGAAGTAAGCTACAATCAGTCCGATGATAAGTCCAAGCGTACCAAATAATAAGTCGCCAACAGGTACCTTAAATAGCACCTCTTCCAGCCAGCTAATGAGTCGCACAAAATAATCCGAAAACGCAAACGATAGTGTAAACAATAAAATTGCCCCTAAAGCTACTGATACATAGGGATTATCAAGCCAAGGATTAGAAGATAAATGAAGCAATTCGTATAATGGCGGTAAGAAAACAAAGCCTAACGCTCCCCCAATCAGTAAAAAGGCAATTTGAACAAATTTTTTCATAAGCTGTCACCTCCCATTCTTAACTATAATTATACATAGTTTACTGTAGAAAATCTTTCATGAGCCTAACAACCCCTGTTTCTTTTTAACGCCAGCAGCAACTCTATACAAAGGTGAAAATAAAGAGGTACTATTACTAGCTATAACGTTGTTAAAAGAGCCATCTTATTAGGGTGTTATGTAGGACGCTTAAACCCCTTTTTTAGTTCCGATTTTTATGCCTAGCATCTAAAAAATTATTGAAAGAGGAAAATGCATGTCAGAACCTTGTCCAACATGCACACTCCCTTTATAGCTCTCTAAAGCAAGCATTCAGTGCATCTTTAATGGTTTCTACTCCAACTATCTCAATACCTTGTGGAAAATCCCAGCCACCAATATTTGAAGCCGGAATGAATATCCGTTTAAATCCTAGCTTTGCCGCCTCTATTACACGTTGTTCAATACGGGAAACACGGCGCACCTCTCCCGTCAACCCTACTTCTCCAACAAAACAATCTGTAGCTCTAACTGCTTGATCCTTAAAGCTAGAGACAATGCTTGTCAACACCGCTAAATCAATGGCTGGTTCATCTAGCTTTACACCGCCAGCAACTTTAATATATGCATCCTGTGCCTGTAGCATGAGGCCCATTCTCTTTTCTAGAACAGCCATTAACAACTGTACACGGTTTTGATCAACACCTGTTGCCATACGCTTTGGATAGTTAAAGCTTGTAGGTGTTACGAGTGACTGAATTTCAACAAGAATTGGTCGTGTACCCTCCATAGAAGCCACAATGGTTGACCCCGCTGCCCCTTGTGAACGCTCCTGTAAAAAGAGCTCAGATGGATTTAATACTTCCTTTAAGCCCCCCTGAAGCATTTCAAATATAGCAATCTCATTTGTTGAGCCAAAACGGTTCTTTTGACTACGCAGAATACGGTGATTATGGTGTCGCTCCCCCTCAAAATACAGCACAGTATCTACCATATGCTCCAAAATACGTGGCCCTGCAATTTGACCCTCTTTTGTTACATGTCCAACTAAAAATATAGCGATTCCCTTCGTTTTAGCAATTCTCATTAACTCAGCCGTACACTCCCGCACCTGCGATACACTGCCAGGAGCACTTGTTACCTCGGGATGAAACACAGTTTGAATGGAATCGACAATAACAAATTTCGGTTGCACATCCTCAATTGTTTGATTTAGAAACTCTAAATTTGTTTCTGAATAGATATAAAGCTCCTGTGAAACCACCCCTAAACGCTCTGCACGTAGTTTCGTTTGGCGGATTGATTCCTCACCAGAAATGTAGAGCACACGATGTCCCTTATTTGAAAGTAAAGCAGACACTTGTAATAATAGCGTCGACTTCCCAATACCAGGGTCACCTCCTATAAGTACAAGAGAGCCCGGTACGATTCCCCCACCTAGCACTCGGTTAAGCTCACCCATTTCTGTTGTAATTCGAGACTCCTCGGCAGCCTCGATCTGCATAATAGGAAGAGCCTTTTGCGTAACTGTCGCAGAATGCTGGAAGGCTCCACGAGGTCCCTTTGCTACGACCTCTACTTCTTCGACCATCTTATTCCATTCCCCACAGCCCGGACATCTTCCCATCCATTTTGCAGATTCATAGCCACAGCCTGTGCATACAAATTTCGTTTTTTTCTTTGCCAAATCACATTCACCTCGAATATTTGTTCTTATTATCAATTGTACATAAAAAAGGACAGCTTGGCACTATAGCCTGCTGTCCTTTTGAGATGAAGCGTAGCTGTTAGAAATTAGTTAGATGCAGAAATGCCCTCTTTTTTCTTTACCACAAAGTCATCATTCACATAATCAATGACCACTTGATTGCCCTTCTCTACATTGCCTTTCAGTAATTCTTCTGATAAGCGGTCTTCCACTTGTTTTTGTAGTGCACGGCGTAGCGGGCGAGCGCCGTATTGAGGATCATAGCCCTCTTGCGCAATTTTCTCAAGCGCCGCATCTGTTAACTCTAACGAAATATCTTGTTCCTTTAGACGTTTTGTTAAAGCATTCGCCATCATGGAAACAATTTCTTTTAAGTGTTCTTTTTCTAATGAGTGGAACACAATCATCTCATCAATACGGTTTAAGAACTCTGGTCGGAATGCTTTTTTCAATTCCTCAAGCATTGTTCCCTTCATGTCTTTATGTTTCGATTCCGTACCACCAACATTGAAGCCTAAGTTTTTCTGGTATTTTAAAGCATCTGCCCCAACGTTTGATGTCATAATAACAACCGTGTTGCGGAAGTCCACTACACGACCTTTAGAATCAGTCAAACGACCATCTTCAAGCACTTGCAGTAGAATATTGAAAACATCTGGATGAGCTTTTTCAATCTCATCTAGTAATACAACTGAATATGGTTTACGACGAACCTTTTCTGTTAACTGGCCGCCATCATCAAAGCCTACATAGCCTGGAGGTGAACCAACTAGGCGCGACGTAGAATGTTTCTCCATATATTCAGACATATCAACTCGAATCATCGCATCCTCATCACCAAACATCACTTCAGCTAGTGCTCTTGCAAGCTCTGTTTTACCAACCCCTGTAGGCCCTAAGAAAATAAATGATCCAATTGGTCGTTTTGGATCTTTTAAGCCTGCTCTTGCACGGCGAATAGCACGGGAAATGGCCTCAACTGCCTCCCCTTGCCCTACCACTCGTTTGTGTAGCTCTTCCTCTAATTGTAATAGCTTAGAGGACTCTTCTGAGGCAATTTTTGATACAGGGATTCCAGTCCACATAGATACGACTGCTGCTACATCATCCACTGTAACTTTTGATTCAGATTTCCCTTGCTCTTCCTTCCAATTCTTTCTTGTCGTTTCAATTTCATCTTTTAGCTTTTGTTCGGTATCTCTTAATGAGGCTGCCTTTTCAAACTCTTGACCAGAAACTGCAGCATTCTTTTCAGAGCGCACATTTTCGAGCTTATCTTCAAGCGCTTTTAGATTTGGTGGAACTGCAAATGAACGTAAGCGTACTTTTGAGCCTGCTTCATCAATTAAGTCAATCGCTTTATCTGGTAAGAAACGGTCAGAAATATAGCGGTCACCCATTTTTGCGGCTGCCTCAATCGCTTCATCTGTAATTTTCACACGGTGATGTGCTTCATAGCGATCACGTAAGCCCTGGATAATTTGAATCGCTTCTTCAACTGTTGGCTCATCAACTTGTATTGGTTGGAAACGACGCTCTAAAGCCGCATCCTTTTCAATATATTTACGATATTCATCTAATGTTGTTGCACCGATACATTGAAGCTCACCACGTGCTAGAGAAGGTTTTAGAATATTTGATGCATCAATTGCCCCCTCTGCACCACCTGCGCCGATTAATGTATGCAATTCATCGATAAATAAAATAACATTTCCTGCTTGGCGAATCTCATCCATCACTTTTTTCAAGCGATCCTCAAATTCACCACGGTATTTTGTACCTGCTACAACTGTTCCCATATCAAGAGTCATGACGCGTTTATCACGAAGAATCTCTGGCACTTCATTATTAATAATTTGCTGTGCTAGACCTTCAGCAATAGCTGTTTTACCTACCCCTGGCTCACCAATTAATACAGGATTGTTTTTTGTACGACGAGATAAAACTTCAATGACACGTGTAATTTCTTTGCTTCGACCTATCACAGGGTCTAAAGAGCCTTCTCGAGCAATTTGTGTTAAGTCTCGCGCAAGGCTATCTAATGTAGGGGTATTGGCAGCCTGGGCAGCTTGTTGGCCAGATTGAGCATTATCATTATTTCCTAGTAGTAATAGCACTTGCTGACGTGCTTTATTTAAGCCGACACCAGCGTTATTTAATACACGAGCAGCCACACCTTCACCTTCACGAATAAGCGCTAATAGCAAATGCTCTGTACCGATATATGAATGACCTAGTTTGCGTGATTCATCAACTGATAGCTCAATGACTTTTTTCGCTCTAGGTGTGTAGTGGACAATCGGACCTACATCCTCTTTTCCTTTTCCAACTAACTCTTCGATACCTGCTTCAATTGTTTGAGGACTAATATCGATGGCCTCTAATGCTTTCGCAGCTATACCACCGCCTTCACGAATAAGCCCTAATAGAATATGCTCTGTTCCTATTGATTCGTGTTTCCAACGAATTGCCTCTTCCTGTGCAAGCTGTAATACTTTTTGTGCGCGTTGTGTAAAACGATTAAACATCATATGAATCCTCTCCTTTTTTTCCTATAATAGGCTTACTCATATTTTCACGAAATAATGCCTCACGAAGCATTTTCGCTCGTACGCGATCGCGCTCAGCAGGTGGTAAAACCTCTCCTGCATAGTGTTGTAAAAATCCTGGTTGCATACAGACAACACACTCGTTTAAAGTTGTCGCCTTAATGCCTTCTATCAACTGTAAATCTACCCCTAAACGAACATTGGACAAGCAGGTAGCTGCCTCTTCGCTCGTTAAAATTCGAGCATGCGTTAAAGTACCTAATGCACGGTATACTCGGTCTTCTAAAGCAAGCTCTGCTTTTTCCATTAGCCTACCTCTTGCATGTCGCTCCTTTTGAATAATTTTTTCGGCGACGCTTTGAATGTCAGCCAAAATATCCTCCTCTGTTTTACCCAGTGTTATTTGATTCGACACTTGGTAAACATTCCCTAAATTTTCGCTACCTTCCCCATATATCCCTCTTACTGTCATTCCTAGCCTTGTCATGGCATTAATAATTTGACTCATTTGAGCTGTTAATGTAAGGGCAGGTAGGTGCATCATAACGGAAGCTCGTAAACCAGTACCGATATTTGTTGGGCAACTTGTAAGATATCCAAAAGTATCACGAAATGCATAAGGTAAAGATTTTTCTAGGGCTCTATCAATTTTATTGGCCTGCTCATATGCCCTTTGCAGCTGAAAACTCGCTGTCATACATTGAATGCGTAAATGGTCTTCTTCATTCACCATAATACTAATTGATTCATCATCAGATAATAGCATGGAGCCAACCTGTTCTTTTTTAGCAAGCTGAGGGCTAATTAAATGCTTTTCTACAAGAATTTGACGCTGTAAGGATGTTAAATCCTTGACGGCAAAATATGAGTAATGATCTTGTAGCTTCGTGCTATCCTGAACAGCGTGTGTTACAGCCTGCTCTACCTGTAATGCCTCATTCTCTGTAAAGGACAGAGGAAAACGATAGCCATCTAAATTTCGTGCAAGACGGATACGTGTACTAATGACTATATCTGAATAATCGTCCTCCACGTTCATCCATGCTGGTGTAGCTCGTTCTAAAAACGATTCAATCATCACGACACATCACCACCTTCAAATTGTAGCTGTTTCTCCAATTCCTTTACTTCATCCCGCAGTTTCGCGGCCTCCTCAAACTGTTCCTCATCTATAGCTACTTTCATAAGTTTACGGATATCTTCTATTTGTTTTTTAATGACGTAAATATTGCTATGAGCGCCGGGCATCTTACCTATATGTTGAGGTCCTGCTTGTATTCGATTAAAGAGCTTTGGTAGGTGCTCGCTAAAGCTGTCATAGCAGCTAGGGCAACCGAATTTTCCTTCTTTTAAAAATCGTTTATACGTAAAGCCACATTGTGGACAAGTTTGTGGTTGTGGCTGCGCCTGTTGTTTTTCATCCACTTTTTGTTGTTGCCATGTCGGTGAGCCAAACCAATTCGATAATAGCTGTTGAATAGATACAGGCTCTTGTTTAAATTCTGCATGAAATGGATGGAACTGCGAGGCGCAGACGTCACAGTAATGATGCTCTACCTTTTGTCCATTTTGAACTTGTGTTACAGTTACCGTCGCATTACGCTGTTTGCAATGTTCGCAAATCATTTCCATCACCTCTCTATTTTTGCTGTTCATATTTGATTGTTGTTAGCATCGCTCTTAATATTCTTGCTCGAATGGTATCCCGTAATGGGAGTGGTAAATCCAGAGTGGAGCGATCAATTGCCGCTAACATTAACTTCGCTTCTCTCTTTGAAATTACCTGCTCATCGATAAGCCGATAAACTAAATCTTCTGCCATTGTTTGCGATGCCCCTCCCTCTATCTGCCTGAGGACATCGTCAATCAAATCGATTTGTGAATTCGCGCGGACACGTAAAATTCGTATGTATCCACCACCACCACGTTTGCTTTCAACAAGATAACCTCGTTCGGCAGTAAATCTAGTATTGATCACATAATTTATTTGTGAGGGCACACATTGGAATTTATCAGCTATTTCACTGCGCTTAATTTCAATATGCCCTTCTCCACCTAATTCAAGTACTTGCTTCAAGTAGCCTTCTATGATGTCTGATATATTACGCATTAGGAATACACCTCGCTTACTTCACTGACTTTGACTATCTTTGACTTTCTTTGAGTATATTATACAAAACGCTTGAAAATAATTGCAATGATTTCGCCTATAGAAAAATTAATAGCAACCATTTTTTCATTCAAACGCTTGAAAAATCGCTATTCATGCTAGATATCTTAACGGTCGTATGTCTAATGTACCCTTTTTCGTGATGAAAAAAACGCAAGCATATGCAATTAGCATATACTTGCGTCGATAAAAATTATACCCAGCGACCAACAATTGGGTAATGCCATGGTTCATCAGATAAAGCCTTTACAATTCCAATAATCGGTACGACAAACAACATAATACCGAAAATAATTAGGAATGGTAAACCAACGAGTACAAAACTTAGTACCACAGAAATTGCAATTAAAACACCCATTATAATTTGGAACAGTAGTGCTTGAATGGAAATAGCTTTTACTTCCTCATCAGAACTAATTAAGAAAAATAAAATTGGTACTAACCATGGCGCAAAAAACGGACTTGCGTGTATGATTACCTTAGACCATTTAGCTTCCATTTATATCAACCCTTCTTTTTTAAATTTTCCTTTGTTTTATGTACTACTATTTACGGAACTATACCCTGAATAGTTTCATTGTATGTTGTATTTTTAAAAAATTCTTTGGGAAAGGCATGTGAGACACTATGGAATTTAATAACACACTAGCAAACGAATACGAAAAGGGTATTCGTCGAACATTACCTAGTTACGATGCCATGCTACGGTTAACACAAACCTTTTATCAATACACACTATCTGAGAAAGCTGAATTGCTAATAGTTGGCTCTGGGAGCGGCAATGAAATTTTACAACTTGCAGAGCATAAACCAACTTGGTCATTTGTGGGCATCGATCCTTCTGAGGCCATGTTACATGTAGCGGAGGAACGATTAAAATCTTTGCCTAATCAAATTTCATTATACCAGGGAACTATGCTGGATACGAAGTTACCCTCTGGAGAGTTTGATGCAGCTAGCTGTATTTTAGTGCTGCATTTTATCAATGGGACTCAAGAAAAGCTTGCAACATTGAAAGAAATAGCAAATAATTTAAAGCCTGGTGCACCATTTGTTCTTGTTTCAAAATATGGGCAGCCTGGCTCTTTAGAGACCGAACTACAATTTGATTTATGGCGGGCCTATTGGCTGCAGCATACAAAGCTATCTTCCTTAGAGGTAGCTGATATGGAAAAATCCATACGCTCCCTTTCTTTTATGCCTGAGGAGGATATTTTAACACTACTTCAAGAGGCAGGATTTACAAAACCATCCAGATTTTTTGCCACTACTTTATTTGGTGGATGGATATGCTATAAGGAAATCTAAAAATAATTTTGCCTTGGCGTAATTGTAGCTGCCACTTTGCTTTCGATGAAGATAAATGTATTACTCTATGAGGACGATTATTCCTAGAAAATTAAAATCAACAGAATTGGGGTGAACGCTGTGATACGCACAATCGGGATTACGAAGGATCAACAACTCATAAAGGGTTTTCCTATCGAGGAAATAAACAATAATCATTTTGAATGGTATTGGGTCGATTTTGATTGCCCTACTACTGAAGAAGAGCTGCTATTGGATACGTTTTTTCATTTTCACCCACTTGCTATAGAAGACTGCTTATTGCGTTTACAGCGACCAAAGCTCGATTTTTATGATGATTTCCATTTCTTTGTTATTCATAGAGTGAATGAAGAATTAGCAGCAGAGGAAGTTAATATTTTTGTTTCCAATAAATTTATTGTAACCTTTCATAAAAATACTGCTCCCGAAATCGATAGAGTGCAGAATATGCTAGAAAAGCAACCGAAAAATTGGGAACGTGGTACAGTGTATTTAACCTATCAGGTAATCGATAAAATCGTTGACAATTACTTCCCACTTGTCTATAAAATTGAGGATCATTTGAATGCACTAGAAGATGAATTAAACTATCAAAGTAATCTAAATGCCATGAAAATCGTATTCGAATTTCGTAGTGACTTACTTGATTTACGGCGCACAATTCTACCAATGCGCGATTTATTATATCGGATTCTTAATTCATATCGATTCTCACTAAATAAATCAGAACGAGCTTATTTCGGAGATATTTATGATCACTTGCTAAAGCTAACAGAAATGGTGGAATCCAACCGTGAGCTGACGGCCGATATGCGCGACAGCTATATGGCAATGAGCTCCAGTCGTATGAATGGCATTATGATGACCTTAACCATCGTGTCAACAATCTTTATTCCATTAACCTTTATTGCAGGTGTATATGGGATGAACTTTGACAATATGCCTGAGCTTCATGGCAAATACAGCTACTTTATCGTCCTAGCTATTATGATACTTATTGTGATCTTTATGCTGGCGGTCTTTAAATGGAAGGGCTGGTTCAAATTATTTAAACCTTAATCAATTTCGCCTTGGCGTAATTGCGTCCGGATTTTGAATTGTGCCCTCACAATTCATTCCTTTTAAAATCCGTGACATCCGCCGGGGGCTTTATCTTCATTCAGTAGGTGTTTGCACACCCACTGAAAAGGAACCTAAACCGCATTCTTCTCATCACCTGTAGAGGTGGGAGTCTTCTGCTGAATGAAGATAAATATAGAATAGGCATCTTAGAAGGTTATCTAGGATGCCTGCTCTACATTAATAGGGTCCACGATCATCAATTTTGTTTTCCCCTTGCTGTGGGAATAAAAAGTATGCAAGTACACCAGAAACTAATGTTGCACAAATAGTAATTAACAACTGCTCCACGTCTGGCACTTCAGCATAATAGTTACGTAGCATATAAACCGAACCGATTGCGACAATTACCATCACGGGTATGACAAACTTGAAACGTTTCTTCTCCATTTAAATAATACCTCCTCATTCTTTTTACGCTCAATTATTACTTTCTAAACAGTTCGTATTTTACAGGTTTCCCATTTTAAATACAAACCACCTGGGATACTTTCAATCGTCTATTTCATGACATTTAAACAATAGTCATTAAAAAAATAATAGAAATAAATGAAAATTTTAACCAAATATACGACAAAAAATAGTAGAATAGATTAAATACCATATATTTCGCAAACTTACAAACGTAGCAATTCCAACATAAGGATAAATAGTTTAAGTTTACTATAAATTTATATACTTAAAATGGATTTATAAAGAATGGAGCAAACAACAATGAGTTGGTTTACAAAAAAGAACGATTCAAGCTACTCAATTACAATAGCACCTGAAAACTATAAAAAAAATGTACAGTTGGATATCTCTAACCATCCAAAACTTCAAAAACAATTACAACTTTTAAATTTAACGGTTGAGGATTTAGCCATTATTAAACAGTTACAGCCTTTAGCAAAGGATTTAATCCCTGAAATGGTTGATCAATTCTATGCAGCCATTAGCTTAAGTCAAGATTTATTAGATATTATTAATAGAACTTCACAGATTGATCGTTTAAAGGTTACTTTACATAAGCACCTTAGTGATATTTTTGAAAGCCGTATCAACGACTCCTATATTGACGAACGAAAGGCAATTGCAGAAACCCACGTTCGAATCGGTCTTCAATCAAAATGGTATATCGCCTCATTTCAGTCTTTAACTTCAACATTTACAAGCTTTGCTAACAAATTAGATATTTCAAAGCATGATGCGATTCTTGCTATCAATGCCTTCTGTAAAATTATTAACTTTGAGCAACAGCTTGTCATTGAAGCCTACGAAAAAGAGGAAGAACGTATACGCACAGCAGCAGATGAAACAAAGCATGCACTTGTGACAACTATTCAAAGCACAGCTGAGGAGCTGAACGCTATTAGTGATGAAACAGCGGCTTCCCTATTAGTTATCTCCTCTCAAACAGATGATATTGCGGTAGCCACTAAGCAAGGTTTAAGCTTTGTTGCTGATACGAAGGAAAAATCTAGACGTGGCCAACAGCAGTTACAAGAGCAAAACGATTTAATACAAATTATTTTACAAAGTGTAAATGGTCTTGAGGTCACAATGAATCAGTTACGCACCTCCTCTCAAAAGATTTCCGAGATTGTTGGACTAGTAACAGGTATTGCAGATCAAACAAATCTATTAGCATTGAATGCATCTATTGAGGCAGCTCGCGCTGGGGAGCATGGTAAAGGCTTTGCTGTTGTAGCAGAGGAAGTACGAAAGCTTGCTGAAGAGACAAAAAATGCTGTACAAAATGTTTCTCATCTCATTAAAGAAACGGAAAGTAATATTACAACCATGTCGAATTCTGTTATTAATGTGGATCAAAAAATTCAACATAGTGTAGACACGCAAAATAGCTTATCCAAATCATTTAATGATATCGCTGAAGCTGTCTCTGGTATTCAGCAGCAATATGTCAATACATCAAGAGATATTTCTGCCATTTCAAATTTAATTACTGAGCTCTCTCAAGGTGCCACACTTGTTTCCTCTTCTTCTGACTCGCTTATTAATGTGGTGAATGAATTAAACATGTGAAACGTAAAAAGGGAAATTGACAGGTTGTCAATCTCCCTTTTCTTTAATGTGGTAATGAACGTTTTTGTTTACGATGCTCTCGTCGAGCTGGTCCTGTTTCAAAAAGACGTTTTTCTTCATCTGTCTCAGGGTAGATTGCCGGAACTGGCTTAGGCTTCCCATCATCATCTACTGCAACCATCGTTACAAATGATTCGGTCGTTAATTTCTCCTCACCCGTTTCAATGTTTCTGGAAGTAACTCGAACATAGACCTCCATTGAAGAACGGCCCGTTGATGAAACAATACTTTCAATTTCTAAAATATCTCCTACATGGGCGGCTGATAAAAAGTCAACAGAATCAATAGAAGCTGTCACTACATGTCCTTTAGCATGCTTCATTGCAGTAACAGCAGCAATTTCATCAATATAGGCTAACACTCTTCCACCGAAAATGGAGTTGTGGTTATTGGTATCTGGCGGTAACACGAGACGCGTTTGAACAGTACGTGACTGACTCATTGGCATAGCGTTGTTTGTCATAATTTTTGCAACTTCCCTTCATGAATGTTCTTTCGTCATCGTAACGCAGAAAAGAAGTTGATGCAAATTAGAATGATTTTTTCATCGTGATAAATTTCATGTCTGTCATTTCCTCTATAGCCCATTTAATCCCTTCACGACCATAGCCACTCATTTTTATGCCGCCATATGGCATATTATCCACTCTAAATGTCGGAATATCATTTATAATAACTGCTCCTGCCTGTAATTCATCTGCTGCATATAGTGCATCTGACAATACATTCGTGTATATTCCTGCATTTAAACCAAGTTCCGACTCATTTACTAGTCGAATAGCGTCGTTTAATGTTTCATATGAAACAATTGAGACGATTGGTGCGAAAGTTTCCTGACAAACAACTTTCATATCAGGAGTAACGTTTGTCATAACAGTCGGCGTTAATGTTCTTTCTGTGAATGCCCCCCCTGTTGCGACTACCGCACCCTGTTCTTTTGCCTCCTCAATCCATTGGCGAATGCGTTCCACCTCATTTGGATGAATCATTGCACTCACATCTGTATTTCTATCTAATGGATCTCCTACCACTAATTTTTCTGTTTCCGCTACAAATGCCTTTGTAAAATCATCGAAGATCGAAGAATGTACATAAATTCGTTGTAATGAAATGCAAACTTGTCCAGCAAAATTAAAGGCACCTCCAACACAACGAGCTATAATTTTATCAATTGGTGTCGAAGGTTCGACAATAACCGCAGCATTAGAACCAAGCTCTAACGTTACTTTCCGCAAACCAACCTTCTCTTTAATACCCAAGCCAACCTTACCGCTTCCTGTAAAAGTCACCTTTTTCACAAGCGGATGTGTAACGAGTGTATCACTAAGCTCTCCACCACTACCTGTCAATATTTGAAGAGCTCCGTCAGGCAAACCTGCTTCTTGAAAAATTTCAGCCATTATAATTGCACTTAATGGTGTTTGTGTTGCGGGCTTTAATACAACTGTATTTCCTACTGCAAAGGCAGGACCTAGTTTATGTGCTACTAAATTAAACGGGAAGTTAAATGGCGTAATGGCGGATATAACCCCAATCGGTTCACGCTTTGTCCAGCCAATACGATCGCCTGCTCCAGGTGCAGCGTCCATTGGGACTGTTTCACCCTTAGCCTGCTTTGCCCCCTCTGCCGCAAATTGATAGGTTGCTATTGTACGTTCTATTTCCATTAGACCTGCTGATATAGGTTTACCTGCCTCTAAGGCTAAAATTTCTGCAAATTCTTCTCTACGCTGTCGCATGATATGGACAACTTTATATAATATTTCTGCTCGTTCGTAAGCTGTTGTCTTTTTAAATGTTTGGAATGTCTCCTGTGCACCTTCTATCGCCCGTTCAACATCTGCAATTGACGCTTTAGCAACCTTTGCAATAACCTCACCGCTATATGGTGAACTTAGCTCATATGTTTCCTGTGCATTCTGCCACTGACCATTAATCCAAAGTTTTGTTTCCTTCATCCTTCAATTGCACCTCCATAAAATCATATTCATTCTTTATTTTATCACGAAGAGCTTGAACTAGATGCTACAGTAGCTGCAGTAACCGCTGCTAACATTGCAGCCTGTTGTGCTTGAATTAATAATTCAATAGACGACATGATTGTCATGGATAAAGATTGTTGCACCTTAGCTATATCATAAATAGCAATTTGGATAGCCATAAATAATACAAATTCACGATGCCATTTCAAAAGTTTCATGCCCTTTAATTCATGATATAAATCTATAATTTGTTGAAGGTGAACATTATTTACCTCAAGAATGGCTAAAAAACCAAGCAATGGGTAATGCATCGTTTTAACTTTAACATCCTGTTTTTTTAATGTATCGCGAATCGTCACAACACTTGATACCAGCTTATTATCGTATTGAGGAGATAAGAAAGTCAGTACCTGTGATAACCATTGTAGTTCATTGCCAGCATTAAAATTGTAGGTACGTAATTCTTTATAATAACGGTTCATCGTTTCCGCCCGTACTTCAACATCATCCATTGAGCTACTCAATAAAACAGCATATGGGATATCTTCATAGGACGTTAAAAATCGATGATGCTTGCGAATTGCATCAAATAAAGCCCTCGCTGACTGTGCATGTGCATGTTTTCCGCTTTCCTCTTCAGTTAAAAACTGAGCTCCTATAAAGGTAAAATTACCACTTCTAAAATTGGCTTCCTTCATTATTGAGACGTTTGTTAGCAAATTTTTCACAGCATGCTCTACATCCTCTTGCTCCATCAAGTTTGCAGCAATGCTGTACCCAACTGTTGTTCTTAAAGGGGACATCCATGATGATTGCTTCTTCATTTCTTGTAATACTTCTTTATATTTAACAGAATCAAAGCTCTTCCCTGACGCCACATATTTGCTAGCGATTGCTAAGATAATTTTACGGTCAACTGTCCAGCCCGCAGCCTTCGAAACCGCTTCCACTGTTTGAGTAAATTGATTTTCAATCATAGCATAATCCATATTCAGTACACTCCTTTTTTCTATTATATACGTAAAATCCAATTGAAAGGATTCAGATAACAAATCACCCAATCTCCACTTATCTTCTACATTCTAAAAAATATCTTCAGTTTGTAACAATTAACATAAAAAGTAAGCTTAATGTAATGTATGTTACTCGATTTTATATGGTTTAATGGAAATAACAAATACGAATGGAGGTAATTATATTGAATAACATAACCAGTAGAAAAAAATCTTTATTCACAGTAACTCTACAAGACCGAATACAGCAATTTTTACTGTTACGTAACTCTCCAAGAAATATAGCCCTACATACACTTTTTCAAAAAAATTAACATAGAAAAAAACAGCGGCACTGCACTTTTGCCGCTGTTTAAACATGATCCTACATCTTTTTTTGCTTATCCTACAAGGAGCAATTTTTAGTACAATAAAGGTTTAAATTAATCCTAATTCCTTTAATTCCTCTGTGGAAAAGGCCCTTGATCTTGTTAAAAATCGCTTTCCTTCAACACCCTCTAGTGAAAACATGCCACCTCTACCTTCAACCACGTCTAAAATTATTTGTGTATGCTTCCAGTAATCATATTGATTTTTATGCATATAGAAGGGAGCTCCACCAATCTCCCCAAGACAAATATCCTGGTCACCTAGTATAAGATCGCCCTCTGGATAACACATCGGTGAAGATCCATCACAGCAACCGCCTGATTGGTGAAATATAACAGGTCCATGCTTTTCTTGCAATAATTCGATTAGTGCCAGCGCTTCTTCTGTTGCTAAAACACGCTCGACCACGCTCATGCACCTCCCTACTGATTAGAAGAAACCTAGTTTGTTTTCACTGTAGCTAACTAATAAGTTCTTCGTTTGTTGGTAATGAGATAACATCATCTTATGATTTTCGCGACCAATACCTGACATTTTGTAGCCACCGAATGCTGCATGTGCAGGATAAGCATGATAACAGTTTGTCCAAACACGTCCTGCTTGAATACCACGACCAAATCGATAAGCTGTATTCATATCACGTGTCCATACACCTGCACCTAAACCATACAATGTATCATTCGCAATTTCTAATGCTTCCTCTTTTGTTTTAAATGTTGTGACAGCAACAACTGGACCGAAAATTTCTTCTTGGAAAATGCGCATTTTATTATTCCCTTTGAAGACAGTTGGTTTAATGTAGTAGCCATTTTCAAAGCCTGAACCTACATTGTTTTTCTCTCCTCCAATTAGACATTCAGCGCCCTCTTGCTTACCAATATCTAAGTAAGAAAGAATTTTCTCCATTTGCTCACTTGAAGCCTGAGCACCCATCATTGTATTTGGATCAAGTGGATTTCCTACTTTAATGGCCTCTACACGCTGTAAGACACGCTCCATAAATTTATCGTAAATAGATTCCTGGATTAATGCACGAGAAGGACATGTACATACTTCCCCCTGGTTCAGTGCGAATAACACAAAGCCCTCTACTGCTTTATCTAAAAAGGCATCATCTTCATCCATAATATCCTCAAAGAAAATATTTGGTGACTTACCGCCTAATTCTAATGTAACTGGAATAAGGTTTTGTGAAGCATATTGCATAATTAGGCGACCTGTCGTTGTTTCACCCGTAAAGGCAATTTTACCAATTCGTGGACTAGATGCTAGCGGCTTTCCTGCCTCTAGACCAAAGCCATTCACAACATTAAGGACTCCTGATGGCAATAAATCTTCTATCAATTCAAGAAGCACCATAATCGAAACTGGTGTTTGCTCTGCAGGTTTTAACACCACACAGTTTCCAGCTGCAAGTGCAGGTGCTAACTTCCAAACAGCCATTAATAGTGGGAAATTCCAAGGAATAATTTGACCAACTACTCCAATAGGCTCATGGAAGTGGTACGCAACTGTATCATTATCGATTTGGCTTACTGCACCTTCTTGTGCACGTAAAGCACCCGCAAAATAGCGGAAATGATCAATTGCTAGAGGGATATCTGCATTTAATGTTTCACGTACCGCTTTCCCATTATCCCATGTTTCGGCAACGGCTAGCTTTTCTAAATTTTGCTCCATACGGTCCGCAATTTTAAGTAAAATGTTTGCACGCTCTGTTGCGGATGTTTTACCCCACGCATCTTTTGCGGCATGCGCTGCATCAAGTGCAAGTTCAATGTCCTCAGCTGTGGAACGCGCTGCTTGTGTAAAAACTTGTCCAGTAACAGGAGTGATATTATCAAAGTATTGACCTTTCACAGGGGGTGTCCATTCTCCACCAATATAATTATCATATTTCTCTTTGAATTGAACTACCGATCCTTCAGTGTTTGGAAATGCATAAACCATTTTACTTCTCCCCTTTACACAAAATAATGAGAAAATATCTACAAAAACTATTATTATATATCGAAATAACAATAATTTCATAGAAACCCTCTTACTCAATATATTGTCAGAAACGAAAAATAATTTCAACTTTTTTAAAAATTTTACGATTAATTTATTTTTACTAGAAAAGCTTCTAGCATTCACGGTGTAACCAACGATAATGTATACTTAAATTATATAAATGTATAGGAGAACAATATGCGCATTAATAAATATTTAAGTGAAACTGGCATCGTCTCTCGTCGTGGTGCGGATAAATGGATTGAAGAGGGAAAAGTAACTATTAATGGAGAGGTCGCCACTGTTGGCAGTAAAGTCGAAGCTGGTGATGTTGTTTGTGTTGATGGAAAAGAGGTAAAAAAAGAGGAACAGCTCGTATATATTGCCTTAAACAAGCCAGTTGGAATTACTAGTACAACTGAACGTCATATAAAAGGGAATGTCGTTGATTTTGTCAATCATCCTCTACGAATTTTCCATATTGGACGTCTGGATAAGGAATCAGAGGGACTATTATTATTAACGAATGATGGAGATATAGTAAACAAAATTCTCCGTGCAGAAAACCATCATGAAAAAGAATATATAGTGCAAGTTGATAAACCAATTACGGAGCAATTCATCAAGAAAATGGGGGCTGGTGTAGATATTTTAGATACGACAACCTTGCCATGCCATGTAGAAAAAATATCAGATAAAGTCTTTAAAATCATCTTAGAACAAGGTCTAAATCGTCAAATACGCCGTATGTGTTCAGCTCTCGGTTATTCCGTTAAGCGTCTACAACGAATTCGTATCATGAATATCAAACTTGGGCCTTTAAAGGTTGGGCAATGGCGTGATTTAACGGACAAGGAACGAGCAGAACTATTCAAACTACTTCAATACACACCTAAATAAAGCATGGTAAGGGGAGAGAATTATGCTTTCAATACAAAGTACTGAACTGTTAACAGGAGCACGTATTAGTGGTGACTTTTGGGATTTAGATGAGCTCATCAATGCTATTCACAAAATAACAGGGGATGAAAATAAATATTATGATTATCAAGGTTCTCGTCTTCGTATCTTGAATGTTTGCTACAATTTACGCCAAGCTACTAAGGGGGAGCGTCAACTGGAATTTGTCAGTAATGGCCTTACTAAAAGTATTCTGACACAGCATGAATTAATTTTCCCTAATAAAAACGCCTATTTCTCAACGGAGATACTTTGGCCTGAGCTTATCTTTGTGGCCATTGCATTAAATGACTTTATTCAACTACACAAAGAGTTAATCGATTCTTCTGATTGGAATATTGATGTCGCTGCCATACGTAAATTCCAGGGGGCAGTTGCTGATTGCCTTGAACAAGAACTAAATGAGGAAGAGTTTTTAGTATTTTTAAGAATGCTGCATACGAAAAATCCCTTAACATTTCGCTATGCTACACAATATATCGATATACTGAACCTAGAGTATATTCAATTAAGCTGGGAGGAACGGAAAGCCCATTTGGCGGCATTTGCTTTGCGCATAATGTTAGAGGATGATGAGTATGTATCCCTCAAATCTCAGCTAATGGAAGCTGCCATTTCTACAAAAAAGGCATTACATGATATTGAAATAAAGACCAATTACCCTGAAAAAATTTTGTGGTAAACAAAAGTGCCGTCTCACATTTAGCTGAGACGGCACTTTTTTATCGAATCGATGGATAAGCCATTTTTCTAATAACACCCTCATGCTGAGGATAATCAGCTAAAAGCTCATCTTGTGTAAATAATTCAAAGTCCTCAAAATCAAAGCCTGGCGCCACCATGCAACCAACTAAGCTAAATGTATCTTCTACCTCTACAGAGGAGCCAAAAATAGTATTTTTCGGTACAGCTATTTGCGGTACTTCCCCTGTTTCAACATCTAAGCCTAATTTTCGTGCCTCATATGTACCATCTGGAAAAATCATATGTACTGTCAGAGGACTTCCTGCATGATAATACCAAAGCTCATCTGATTTCAAACGATGCAAATGAGAGATATCCTGCGAACGTAATAAGAAATAAATACTAGTATAAATCGGTCTTTGCACATCTCTAACCGCTATATCCTCAGAAGCTCGAAACGAGGATATATAATATCCCCCCTCTGGATGCTCCCCTAAATTTAATTTTTCTATAAAATATTGTGCTGAATACTTCATAATCTCACTCCTTTTATTCACCATATCAAATTATAAAGGAAGAATGCTACTGCTATCTGTCTCTTTTAGTTTCTATCCTTCACTTCTCCGACTTTCCACACGCAAAAAGGCACCTCTACATTGAGATGCCTTCTCTCTTATAAACCGCCTAAATATGCTGCCTTTACTTGTTCACTTTCTTGTAGCTCTTTTGCTGTACCAGAAAGAACAATACGCCCTGTTTCCAATACGTATGCTCGATTAGCTACTGACAGTGCCATATTGGCATTTTGCTCAACAAGCAATACTGTAGTACCTTCTTTATTGACCTGCTCAATAATATTAAAAATATTTTTTACCATGAGCGGCGCAAGCCCCATTGAAGGCTCATCCATTAATAACAGCTTGGGTTTTGCCATTAATGCACGCCCCATTGCAAGCATTTGTTGCTCACCGCCAGATAATGTTCCTGATTGCTGTTTACGACGCTCTAGTAAACGTGGGAATAGCTCAAAAACGTGGTCCATATCTTTTTTTATGCCTGCTTTATCATTACGAAGATAAGCCCCAAGCTCCAAGTTTTCCTCTACTGACATATTGGCAAAAACACGACGTCCTTCAGGAACATGGGAAATACCAGATTTCACAATTGACTGAGCTGCCTTCCCTGCGATAGAGAAGCCCTCATATTCAATAATGCCTCCCTTAGGTTTTAGTAAGCCAGACAATGTTTTTAATAATGTACTTTTACCAGCACCGTTCGCACCGATTAATGTAACAATCTCACCCTCGTTTACTTCTAAAGAGAGGCCTTTTAATGCTTGTATATTTCCGTAAAATACATCTATATTCTGTACTTTTAGCATTAGTTGATAACCTCCTCACCAAGGTAAGCTTCAATTACCTTTGGATTGTTGCGAATTTCCTCTGGTGTCCCATCAGCGATTAGTTGACCATGATCGAGCACATAGATCCGTTCGCAAATACCCATAACTAAGCTCATATCATGCTCAATAAGAAGAATAGTCAATCCAAATTCTTTCCGAATAAATGCTATTAACTCCATTAAATCATGCGTTTCCTGTGGGTTCATCCCTGCTGCTGGCTCATCAAGTAATAAAAGCTTAGGCTTTGCTGCAAGGGCACGAGCAATTTCTAATCGACGTTGCATTCCGTATGGCAAGTTTTTTGCCAGCTCATCTTTATAAATATCTAGACCAAAGATTTTTAAAAACTCAATGGATTGAAGCTCCATTTCTGCCTCACCTTTAAAATGATTTGGCAAGCGGAAAATGGAGGACCACATTGAATGCTTAGCAAGCGAATGATTGGCTACCTTTACGTTATCTAGAACAGACAGCTCTTTAAATAAACGGATATTTTGGAATGTACGGCTAATACCCTTTTGTGTGACTTGATATGGAGCAAGCCCATTAAGCTTTATACCATCAAATGTAATAGTACCCTCAGTTGGCGTATAAACACCTGTCAGCATATTAAAGCTTGTCGTTTTCCCAGCACCATTTGGTCCTATAAGACCAACTAACTCACCCTGATTTAGGTACATATTAACGCCCTGTACAGCCTTTAAACCACCGAATTGAATGCCCATATTTTCAACATTGATAAGAAGGTTTCCAGTCATTATTTTGTACCTCCTTTTTTACCAAACTTAAATAGATCCGTAATTTCCTTTGTTCCCATTAAACCCGTTGGACGGTACAGCATAACAACAATTAATACTAAGCTGTAAATAATCATACGTGTCTCTGGGAAGTTTGCGAGGTAAGCTGAAATCATAGTTAGGAAGATCGCAGCAATAACAGAGCCCGAAAGACTTCCTAATCCACCAAGTACAACATAGATTAAAATATCAAATGATTTTAAGAAACCAAAAGTAGTTGGCTGAATAATATAAAAATTATGTGCAAATATTGCCCCTGCAAGTCCAGCGAAGAAAGAACCGATAGCAAAAGCTACTACTTTATAATAAGTAGTATTAATACCCATTGCATCTGCTGCAATTTCATCCTCACGAATCGAAATACATGCGCGTCCATGGCGAGAATTCGTAAAGTTTGAGATTACTAGAATTGTTAAAAAAACACCTACGAATGCATACGTCCAATTGGATAAATATTTAACCTGCATCCCTGCTGCTCCACCTACATAATCCGTATTTAAGAAAATAATACGAATAATTTCTGCAAAACCAAGTGTAGCAATTGCTAAATAGTCACCCTTTAATCGTAATGTTGGAATACCTACAATTAATCCTGCAACTGCTGCAGCTAATGCCCCTAAGAAGATTGCTAATGGGAATGGCAGCATAAGCTTTGTTGTAATAATAGCAGAGATATATGCCCCTACTGCTAAGAACCCCGCATGTCCAATTGAAAATTGACCTGTAATCCCAATAACAATATGCAAGCTGACCGCAAGCATAATGTTAATACACATTGTTATTAGCATATTTTGATAGTAAATATCAAGTGCACCAGAGGTAATAAGAATTTGTACAACTGCATAGATGACTAGCGCTAATACGGCATAGCCCCAGAAAACTTTAGACTTTTTCATAATACCGCTCACCTACACTTTCTCACGGGCATTTTTACCAAAGATACCCGATGGTCTGAAGATTAAAATTAAAATTAAAATAACGAATGCTGCTGCATCACGCCATAAAGAGAAGCCAAGCGCACTCACTAATGACTCCACTACACCTAATAACATACCGCCAACCATAGCACCAGGAATAATTCCTATACCACCAAGAACGGCTGCGATGAACGCCTTAACCCCAGGAATAACCCCCATTAAAGGATCAATTTTCGTATAATACACACCAAAGATAACGCCTGCAGCTCCTGCTAATGCTGAACCAATAGCAAATGTCGCTGAAATGGTATTATCAACGTTAATTCCCATTAAACGTGCTGCATCCGCGTCATGAGAAACGGCACGCATCGCCTTTCCGATTTTTGTTTTATGTACGATGAATTGTAAAAGAATCATCAGTACAATTGCGACAGATAAAATTAAAATGGATGTACTACTGATTTGAACGCCAAAAATATCAAATGATTTATTTTTAATGACATCAGGATAAGCTGCTGGTTGCGCACCTCTGAAGAAAATCGTTGTATATTCGATTAATAGTGAAACACCAATTGCAGTAATTAATGCAGCAATACGTGTTGCATTCCTTAGACGCTTATACGCAATACGTTCAATGAGAACACCAAATATTGCACAGATTACCATCGCCAATAATAGTGCTGGGAAGAAGCCAAGTTCCCATTTAGCGATTGCGTAAAAGCCAATAAATGCCCCAATCATGAAAACATCGCCGTGGGCAAAGTTAATCAGCTTAATAATCCCGTATACCATCGTATACCCTAACGCTATTAATGCGTAGATACTACCTAGTGAAATACCATTCACAAGCTGCTGTATCCATTCCATGAGCGTTCACTCCTTTTATTTTTTGAAAAATCCAAAAACGGGACGTACTCTACATGTTATTATTGAATGCAGAATAAATTGTGTCCCTATCAAAAGTTTTTTCCGATTCCCTTTGCTAGAATCTATTTATTTGCAAATTCTAGCTATCTACTACACATAAAAAAGGAAGGCGTGTTTACCCGCCTCCCCCTTACTACAAACATTAAGGATTAACTTTAGAGTTGAACACTTGTTTACCGTCTTGGAATTCAAGAACTGTTGCTGTTTTAATTGGGTTATGTTGTTTGTCAACTGAGAAAGTACCTGTTACTAATGAAAGATCCTTTGTTTTTGCTAATGCATTTTTAATTGCTTCCCCATCTGTAGAGCCTGCACGCTCAATTGCATCTGCAATATAGTAGATTGTGTCATAGCCAAGTGCATTGAATGCATCAGGTGCTTTATCCTTGTTCGCAGCTTTAAATGCTGTTACGAAGTCTTGAATTTTCGGATCTGGGTCTTCCGCAGAGTAGTGGTTTGTAATATATGTGTTATTCAGCGCTTCCTTACCAGCTAGCTCTACTAATGTTGGTGAATCCCAACCATCAGCCCCCATCAATGGAACATCAATGCCCAAATCGCGCGCTTGTTTAACAATTAAACCAACTTCTTCATAGTATCCAGGGATAAAAATGAAGTCAGGGTTCGCCCCTTTAATATTGGTTAACTGTGTACGGAAGTCAGTATCTTTAGCTACATATGCTTCTTCTTTAATGACTTTACCGCCATTTTTAGTAATTGTTTCTTTAAATGATTTTGCTAGACCCTTAGCATAATCAGAGGCATTGTCAGCAAAAATAGCTACATTTTTCGCTTCTAATTTATTGGAAGCAAAGTTTGCTGCTACAATTCCTTGGAATGGATCAATAAAGCAGGTACGGAATGCATATTCATTAATAGTACCTTTCTTATCATCATTTACTGTAATATTTGGAGCTGTCCCAGATCCAGTAACAATTGGAACTTTATTGTCATTGGCAATTTGCACTGTGGCAACTGTATTACCAGAAGTTGCAGGAGCTAACATCGCTACTACTTTATCCTGTGTTATTAGTTTAATGGCTGCAGCAGTCGCCTCTGAGTTTTCTGATTTGTTATCAACTTTAATCAGCTCGATTTTTTTCCCATCGATACCACCTTTGTCATTAATCTCTTTCACAGCAAGCTCTGCGCCTAATCCAATCGAAGATCCATAAGAAGCTACGTTACCTGAAAGCTCTAGGTTTGCACCGATTTTTATTGTACCGCCATTAGCTGAACCTCCACCTGATGAACCACCTGAGGATGAGCTTCCTCCTGAACTTGAGCTATCTCCAGCACCACAACCAGCAAGTACACCAGCAAGTAATGAAGTAGCAACTAAAAGTGAACCGAACTTTTTAAGCTTTTTGTTCTCTTTCATAATTATATTCCCCCTGAAAATTTCTCAAATATTAGATATTTCTGATAATTATAAACAATTAAATGCAATTCCTCAATAGCGAAAATAATTATTTATAACTATCTAAAACTGAATTAAATATTATTCATTTAAGCCTTTTACATTGTAAAACATTCTTTATATTTAGTCTAGAGTGATTTTTCAGTATAATTAGTTATTTAAGAATAATCTATCAATTTTCAGTTTATACTTGTATAAACCTATTATTATTTGTTTTTTTATAAAAAAATCTTTTATATGAAGTCCTTTTTTCGAAAATTGAATGATTTAGTTCAAAAAAGTTAACTATTAATTATGTTTATAATTTGGAAATACTTGACTCCAATTACTATCAGAAAGCCATATTATATGTTTATTTCCGGGAAAATAAATGCTACATTTGCTACCTAACATTTGAGTAACAATTCCAATAAGCATTAAAAAAACTTAGAGTGGATGCTCTAAGCTTTTTTTAACGCAAACACACAAAGGCGCTCGTTTATATTTTTTTCATTTTCTAAATGAATCTCATGGATTAATTCAAATGGTGTTCCATGAAGTAAAAACTGCAAATAATCATATGGTGGGTAGTAAAGAATAATATGAATCTCACGCATATGTTGCTCATATGACTTCCAAATATTATGAATGACTGTACGGAAAATATGAATAGAGAACGGGTTGAAAAAAAAGAAAACTGTGTCGCTTGGTTGAATTAAATATTCTTCCGCTATTGTATGAATAAAGGAGATGGGTATAGGAGCATTATTTTTTTGAAGATAGCTCTTTTTATTACTCTCTGCTTCTGCATAAAAACCTGCATCCATTTCAATTCCAATTGTCTGGATATGAAATTTATGATGTACATAAATAGGAACTCTTCCTTTTCCACATCCCATATCAATAAACACTGGATTTTCAGGCATTTGATAGCCGGAAAATAATTGTTCTAGGCCCGTATATGGTGTTGGCTCGTAGCGATGATAATGCGCAAGTTTAGGAAAACCATACTGTTCACCAACTGTATTAATATGCAAATACTTATCATATTGTTGTTCATTCATACTAGTTGACTCCTCAAAAAAAGAATGCTTAATTTTAGCACGATAAAAAGCAAAACCATACCCAAAAGTTTTGGATATGGTTATTTTTTTAACGACCTCTTCGCTTGAATTTAAGAACACCAAGAAGGGCAGCTATTAACAGGGTAAAACAGACGATTATTGTAATCACTGTATTTTTATCAATGACCGTTGCTTGATTTAACTGTTCATTATTTTGACCAGGCATTCCCATCGGTCCACCATTTTGATCGGGTCTTTGCATTGGACCAGGGCGCTCCCCTTGATTATTGTCATCCTGATTGAAAGGAGGAAGCTGAGAAGGATCAAAATCCTCTGGTAGCTGACTAGGGTCAAAATTCTCTTGCATAGGGTTGCCACTCACATCACCATTATCATTAGGATTAGTCATCCCTATATTACCTTGTGATGTTGAAGCTTCTACAACAAGCTCGCCAGACAATTGCTTTAAAATAGATGCTGATCGTTGCTTAGCAAATTCCGGGAGACTATTTTCCCCTTCTCCGGCCTCTAAAAATTGCTCAGTTGTAGAGAATTTCGTAGGGTCTGCTTCCACATAAGTTGTTAATAACACTGCTAACTTTTTAGTAATGCTTTGGATATATTCTTCTGTTAAGTAATTAGTAGCCACTTCCTCTAAATAGCCTTCATATTTAGCACGATATTCTTCATTTGAGAGTAAGGCATTTAATAGAGGTCTATCCTCTAATGTTACGCCAGATACAGGGGTACTCACACTAAAATTAATAGCACTATCTTCCATAAGATTGCCAGACAACCCCATCTCCATATTGAATCCACCCTGTTTTCGGTCACCGTTTGGCTGCTGTCCTTGTTGTTGAACGCCATTATTTGGAAACTTCATATCGGGTTTCTCCAATTGCTCATTCATCTGTGCATCTCCCAATTTTTTCTTTTCAGCATCGGCTGGAATTTGATTATTGTCACCCATTCTACCGCCAACACCAAAGCCACCAAAGGACATATTAAAATCCCAGGGTATAATCGAAAACACACCATTGTCTTCATACAAATAGTAATTGTGTTTCATATTGCCCTGATAACTATCAAGGCTTACAAGTGCGGTGTTCATAGCAAAATAACGTAACATTTCATCGACATCAATATATTTTTCAATATCGCCGCCACTATTGATGGCCTCAATCATTTCAATGAACTTTGATTGATCAACATTGCCTTCATTCGTTTTTAAACCAATCCCCGTGTAATCAGCAATATTATCACTTATATATTTCAAATCACTGCCTGTCCCATCTGGCTTAAACAAAAATCCATCATTAGAGCCGTAGTTATTTGCCAGGAATGTTTCATCTACTGCCTCTACACCTAAAAATAAGCCTCGTTCTTCCCCATTAACAGTGACATACATATAGGAATGGGCAGGTGTAGGTAATCCCATTTGTTCCATCAGTTCATAAGAAATATATTCTCTCATCAATGTCGAATCACTAAAATTATTATTTAAGTTTAATTTTTTCAATCCATATAAGCTTTGCGTATCATCATAGTAATCGAAATCGATTTTTAAGCTATATCGATCCGAGTCACTACTTACAACAGAGTGTAGTGATGAACTTCCTTTCGTACGAATTGCTACATTCTCTATTCTCCTACCATTGACTGTGATATTGGCTTGCTTTAGCTCCTTATCTGTCGCATTTTCCAGCATGTCTGCCCAATCTTCCTCAGCAATCTCAATATCTACCGTTGTTACTTTATTTTTATTAAACACAATATTCTCATAAGAAAACTCGGTATTTTTGGTTTCAATGCCTATGTTGGGAAGTACAGCATACAATACGACAAAGAGGAGTAGTAGAATTGCCATACAGAGATAGACAACTCTTGCTTTAATCATGATTTTCACCTCTCTTCATAGGTTTCTAAAAGTGCTAACTAAGCTGTGAAATTACCATCGTAACTAAGCATTACTGCTGATTTTACTCCAGGTACTTTTGTAAGATTGTCCATCAATTTGGCATCATTTTGTTTCACACGAATTTCATAGGTTGTTTCAATTTCATCATGTTGCATAATAGATTTTGATTTTAAGGAGAATTTTTTAGATTGTGTAGCTATAATTCTTTCTACTTCATCACAAGCTAGTTCTTCTTCAAATTTCACAATTAATAAATATGGATTTTCCACAGTAATTTTGTTTACAAAGACGAGTAGCACAAGCCCAATTAAAACTGCACCAATAATAACAAGTGGTATAAACCCTGCACCACATAGAATCCCAGAAACGATTGCCCAGAAAATATAGACTAAATCCATAGGGTCTTTAATGGGTGTTCGGAAACGCACGATTGATAACGCACCAACCATACCTAACGATAACAACACGTTTGAACTGATTCCCATAATAACGAGCGCAGTGGCCATTGTCATAATTAGCAGTGAAATATTAAAAGAATGGGAGTAAATTACACCATTAAAGGTCTTCTTATATACAGCGTAAATAAAAAGTCCAACAAAGAAGGCTACTACTAGGCCAATAACTGAATCTATTAATGAAAAAGATGTTGTTTTTTCTAAAAAGTTAGATTTAAAAATATCACTAAACTTGATTGTATCCATTGTTCATTTCTCCTTTATATTAGCCGTACATTCGACTAAGTTGATATTTTGAATAGGCTTCTGCACGTGTATCTACTGATTGCAGCAAATACTTAATCATATCTGGTAAGTAGTCATCATATTTCACCTCTAAAATAACTAGGTTTGGTTCAAGTACATCCACCATAGGTAATTTGGTATTAAACATATCTGTATTACGGAGACTTGACTGTACCTTACTATCAAAGGTGATTCTAACGTTTCCATAAGCATACATATAAGCCTCTCGCTCATAATCGACGACCGTAACTGGCTTCAGTTGGTTATACTTTACTTCCTGATATAAATCACTAATTAATGGACGTTGATCTTCTTCCATCCAAGATGTTTCCCCACTACGCATTTTTTCATATTCCTTTCGAGAGATAGCACACTTTGTTTTAAAGGTAAGATTATTACGCTTACTTTTCCTTTCCAAATTAATAATGGTTGAGGATTTATCGTAAATTCGTACCCGGTATTTATCACGGTTGATATACCCCTCCTTTTTCTCATTAAGAACCTTATTAGCAAAATTATCGAAGTAAGTGCTGCGAATTAAATATTTACCATCCATCCCTGCATGCTTGTCTAACTGCATCACATGCCGCAGTTTTGATTTTAATAAGGCATAGTCGGGATAAGAAATTGCTTGTTTGATCTCCCTTCGACCGTTAGGATTAAACGAAGTTATAGTAGACATATAAACCACTCCTTATTTTCTCTCGATTTTATATTCCTCTTGTTTTTCATCTAGCCAAGATGTATATTCTTCATTTATCCGCTCTTCAAGAATAGTGGCATAAACATCAGCTTTGACATCCTCGAGTACTGCCTCTTTTGCATGTACCTTATCGGTTACTTTAATGATGTGATAGCCTTCAGATGTTTGAACAATATCACTAATGCTATTTTTCTCAAGACTGAATACTACTTCCTCTAATGCCTCGTCCATTTGACCTCGACTAATAGTACCGATGTCACCACCATTTTCACTTGTTGCTGAATCTATTGAATATGCCTTCGCTAGCTCTGAAAAATCCTCACCAGCTTTTAGCTTTTTCAGTACATCCTTTGCCGTTGTCTCATCCTCCAATAAAATTTCACTTGCTACAACCTCTTCTTGCTGTCCATAGCTCTCCTTATTGTTATCAAAATATTGAGCTACTTCCTCATCTGTAATATCTATGCCTGTAGCAATAACATTTTTGGTAAGCTGGTATATGCGAATATTTTCTTTTACACTTTTCTCTGTAAGTCCATTAGCTTCCAAAGCTTCCTGTAAGGCTTCTTCACCACCATATGACTCCATTAACTCTTCATACTCTGATTGAATACTGTCCTCTGATACAGTGACACCTAGCTTTTTTGCCTCAAGCTCAACCATTTTGTTCGCGATTAATGTTTCAAGCACTTCAGTACCGTATTGTTCACGCAACGCATCATCTAATTCCGCTTGTAGAATTTTCTCTCCATCCACCTTTGCTACGTACCCACTACCCCCAGCACAACCGGCTAGTAGCATGACGAATCCAGCAGATAAGATTAGCGTTCGGAAAAGCCTATTTTTCATAGCATGATTCCGCCCTTTCTTTTAGCTTCTCGTTTACAAAGCCTACTATAAAGGTTCAATGTGTCAGTCAGATGTCAGCTTTACATTTCCTTCAAAAAATCTTTACAAACGAAAAAGCTACCACGCCTTTTATAGCGTAGTAGCTTTTTTCAATGATAGGTCAAAGCATGTTCCTGAAGAATTGCTTTCTATTAGTCGCAAATCGCCACCAATTGACTGAGCCATCATTTTACTAAGTGATAAACCTAAGCCTAGTCCTCGAATGGTATATTTTTTATTTTCACCTCTAAAAAAGCGTTCAAAAATAAATGCCTGCTCCTCTTGAGGAATACCATGCCCAGTGTCTCGCACAGTAATGGAAACCGAATCATTCTTTTTCAGCAAGCTAATCGTGACGGTTCCCTCCTGCATGGCCTGCCTTGCATTCGTTAATAAATTTGTGATAATTTGCTGCATACGGACAACATCAGCCTGAACATAGACGGGTTGTGCAAGCAATTGTATGTGGATTTTTACTGCCTCTTCTTCCTGCATTACCTCCCACTGTGTAACTGCATCACGTATAAGTGGATTAACATTAACTGTCTCTAGTCTGACCGGAATGGCATCGACAGCGAATTGATTGAAGGCTAGTAAATCGCCCACCATAGTCTTCATTTTTGTCGTTTCAACTAATGCCATTTGAATAAATTCTTTAGCATCCTGCCCCGTAACAACGCCATCCCTCACTGCTTGTAACAGTCCACTAATTGATGTGACAGGTGTTTTAAGCTCATGTGTAACACCTGCTAATAGTTCCGTTCTTGTTTTTTCCAATTGCTCTAAACGATTAGCCATTTCCTTAAAGGATGTAACAAGCTCATAAATTTCCTCTTCCTTATTATTTCCAGGCAAATTGACTGTATAATTACCCTCTTGCACTTGCTTCGCGGCTTCGGCTACCTGTTTGATTGGATGTGCCAAACGCCTTGACAGCAAATAAATAGCTCCCCACCCTAATAAGGCAAGAGCTCCTATCAGTAACGCTAATTGACCATATGCTTGATTTACTTTCGTTAAGTTTTCTTTTTTCTCAAGCACAAGCACCCAGCCAACTAGCTTTTGATTACTTTCGACTTTTCGTTTTACAACATATTGAACTGTCTCTTGTCCTTTATTCATTTCGATTATTTTTTTAGTACCTTCTTCACCCTCAAGTAAATGGGCGACATTTTTTGCACTGCCTGGAGGAATTGGTCGATTACTTGTTAAGACATTGCCTTCTACGTCAGCAACATATAAAATAGGATCAATTTCTCTCATGCTAAATCGTTCTCGGTTACCAATAAAACCTGGAATCCCGCCGATAGGTCCATTATTTGACCCTGTAGTATCTGTAAGACGAAATACTGTTTCATCGGCTAAAAATTTCATCATTTCCAATCTATTTTCCAATGTTGTATGACGAATCCATACGGCGGATATAAAAGAGATAATGGCTAGTCCTACAAAGAGCGTCAATAAATAGCGACTTGTCCAGTAGTTGAGCAAAGATATACGTTTATCTTTTTGGAACACTTAGCTGATACCCCAATCCACGTAATGTCTTTATTTCTCCATCTGTCTCATCCCAATCTGTCAATGCCTTTCGCAGTCGCTTCACCGCTAAATCAACTGCTCGATCGCTACCATCATACTCCCAGCCCCAAACCTGCTCAATTAACTGATCCCGTGTAAATGTTTGATTGGGATGCTCAGCCAAAAATAATAGCACCGATAAATCTCTAGGTGTTAAAATGATTTCCTCTCCATTCAGTAGTACCCGATGTGCCTTCGTATCTATTTCAAGCCCGCCAAATTTTTTCTCTACTGCAGACTGATTTCCTTTGGCACGTCTTAGAACAGCCTTTACCCTAGCCACTACCTCGTCTGCTATAAATGGTTTAGCAATATAATCATCTGCCCCTTGATCAAAGCCCTCTAAACGGTAATTTACATCTCCTAATGCCGTTAACATAATGATGGGACAAGAGCTAGTATCTCTTATTTCCTCTAAAACCCTCCAACCATTTTTCTCTGGCAACATAATATCTAGTAGCACTAAATCTGGTTGACACTCTTGAAACACAGTCAGTGCCTGCCCGCCATTAAAACATTGCATCACATCATAGCCAACCTTTTTTAAATAAGCTTTTAACACCTGACTTATTGCAAATTCATCTTCTACAATTAATATTTTTGCCATGTCCTTCACCTCGTGCCTAGCTTGTTCGTGTTATCATTATAACATCGGAATATGTCAGCTAAGTGTCCACAGTCCAATCAGACAAATCCGATTAAACGCTCTTTATATCGATGATAAACTTTACATATTTCTAAATGTCCTTTAACCTTTTATAGTATAAGCATTGCTATTCTATTGACAATGTCTTCCTACGACAATTATCATTGATTGCGAATGATAATCATTGATAATTTCATTCGAATTAAATATGTTATCTGTATCTAAAAAATGATTAGGGGGGTAGAAAACATGATTATTGTGACAAATCGTATTCAGGTTAAACCTGGCTTTGCTGCAAAAATGGCACCGAATTTTACAAAGCCAGGACCGCTACAGCAGTTTGAAGGTTTTCATAAAGTAGAGGTGTTAGTGTCAACTGATGACCCAACTTATGACGAAATGAGCGTCAACATGTACTGGGAATCAAAGGAACATTTCCAAGTTTGGCGTAATAGCGATGCATTCGCAGCTGCCCATCATCGTCCAGAATCGGGCTCAGAGGGAGCAAAACCTGAAAATAGTCCAATGATAGGCAGTAAAATTGTTATAGCAGAATTAGCGTCTTCAATCGAAGCGGCACGCTAATCCATCATTAAAAATTATCTTCTGATTCTATCTAAAAAAACCCTGCCTCTTTAAAAGTAGGCAGGGCTTTTTTGCTTTATTATTGTATGAAAATAACTAAAAGATACCCTACAATGGATAGGAAAATTGAACCGATAAGACCTGCAATAAAGGCTTTTACACCTAATTGCTTAAAGGTTTTTATGTCTACGTTTAATCCCAATCCAGCCATAGCCATACCGATTAAAATATAGGCAATATTAACAAATGCCTGTGCTACATAAGGAGGAACTATTCCTAGTGAATTAATCGCGCTCATAGCTAAAAATCCAAGAATAAACCATGGGATGATTGACAGCGAAAATGGCTCTTTTTCCTGCCCTTTCTCCATTTTTCTATAAAAAATACCAATAATAATCGCTACAGGCACGAGTAAAGCCACTCGTGTTAGCTTAACAATAACTGCCATATCGATAGCTTCATTGCCACCTGCTGATGCTGCTGCAATCACATGGGCAATTTCATGTAAGGTACCTCCTGTAAATACACCATATTCGGTTGGAGCTAAGCCAAATAATGAATAGAACAATGTATAGATTAATGTGAATAACGTGCCAAGTAGTGCGACTATCGCTGCACCCACTGCTGTTTCTTTTTCATTCGCTTTAATTTGAGGAGCAATAGCCACGACAGCGGCCGCTCCGCAAATAGCAGTTCCACAAGCCGTTAAAATGCCCAGTTTTCGTTCAACATGAAACATCTTTGCTAAACCGTAGACAATCACTAAGGCGAATACTAAATCTAATAATGCAATCAGAAAAACACTCACTCCAGCATGATAAATATCAGCTAAATTCAAGCGCATTCCCAATAAAATAATTCCAAATCTTAATAGCTTTTTACTAGAAAATGATATACCAACCTGCCAAGCATCCTGCACCTTAAAGGCTGCTCTCCAAACCATTCCTAATAAAATAGCAATGACAAGCTGGCCCAATATTGAGAAGAACGGAAATGTTGAAATATATTTCGCTACTAGGGCTATAAGGAGTGTTAACAATATCCCCTTGATAAATGCTGGAGCTAGGAAGCTTTTTAATCGATTCTGTCCATTCACCATGATGTTCACTTCTTTCATCCTTTTATGAATATACTTTATAAAAAAGTTAATCATCAGTAAAATATATATATATAATTACGATTATTAATATTTTTAATGATAGGAGTGATCGCATGCAATATGACGCTTTAAAAACATTTATCACATTAGTCGAGGTTAATAACTTTACAAAGACCTCCGAAATACTCCATATTTCGCAGCCAAGTGTCAGCTTACACATTAAAAATTTAGAACAGGAACTGCAAACCACTTTATTTATTCGTTCACCAAAATCTGTGCAAATCACACCGACTGGAGAAATTTTATATAATCGAGCAAAACAAATAATGGCCATTACAGAGCAAGCAAAGGAAGAAATTTTAGCCTATCACCATGAAATTCAAGGTACACTTACTATTGGCGCAAGCTTTACAATCGGTGAATATATCCTGCCTCCCATCATAGCAAGCCTACAACAGCAGTTTCCTCAGCTGGAGCTTCAAATTATTATTGGTAATACAAAAGAAATCATACAGTATACAAAGTTATTACAGGTTGATATTGGTCTTATTGAGGGGCAGGCACACGATCATGAACTTATGATTAAACCATTTATGCAGGATGAATTATTTATTGTTAGTGCCAGTAATCATCCTCTTACAAAAGTGCCTACTATTACTGTTGAGGACCTACAGCTGCAGAACTGGGTTGCGCGGGAAGAAGGTTCAGGTACACGCTACTATTTAGACCATTTATTTAGAGCAAATGGGCTTCAGGTACGTTCACTTCTTACAGTTAGCAGTAATCAAGGTGTCAAGGAGAGCGTTATACAGGGTCTTGGACTTTCATTGCTATCAGCAAGTGTAATTGAGCGCGAATTAAAGAGTGGGGATATCAAAATTTTACATTTAGAGGAGCAGCATTTTATGCGAACATTTTCGTATCTATACTCACCCACGATGAAAAATAAGCGTAATGCTGACACACTTATGGAAGCTATACTCAAAAAAGCTTAGCGTGCTATTAGTCGCTAAGCTTACTTAATATTCCTTGGATTTAGACGTTTACGCTCCTGCTTTTGCTCAATAATATCTACAAATTTCGCTGCCGCCCTTGAAAGTGGAACACTTTTTAAATAACACATGCCTATACTGCGTGCTGGTATTTGTTCTGTTAATGTTAGCTCATATAAAAGTCCTCGTTGCAAATAATCCTTAGAAAATTCCTTCGTTACACAGGCAATGCCTAAATTACTACGTGCGAATTCTAGCACAAGATCATGTGATCCTAGCTCAAACTCAGGTTCTATATGAATCCCTCTCGCAAATAAATAATCTTCTACATATTTTCTAGAATTTGATTTTTTCTCTAAAAAAACAAGGGGAAATTTTAAAAGATCCTCAAAGCTTAATTTTTTTGACATCAATGTTCGATATTTCTCACCGCATACAAAAATATCTTGAACCTCTGTACATACGGTTAACTGTAATGTCGCATCTTCTATTGGAAAATTACAAAGTCCTATATCCACCTCTCCAGACTTAATAAAATTACAAATTTCAGAAGTCGTTCCATTTAACATTTGTAATTTTATGTTGGGATACATGGTATGAAATGCCTCTAAATATGGCATTAAAAAAAAGCGAGAAATCGTATCTCCTACACCAATTTTTAATTGACCGGTTGTTAAATTTTTAAATTCCAGTAGCTTTTCTTCTCCGGCATCTAAAAGACCTAACGCTGAATTCGTATATTCGAATAAAAGACTACCCTCAGTTGTAAGTGTTACCCCTTTAGGTGTGCGATTAAAGAGACGTGTACCCAGTTCCTTTTCTAATTGCATCATGGCTTGGCTAACCGCTGGCTGTGTCATATATAAATCCCTAGCGGCTCTTGAAAAGCTATTATTTTTAGCAACAACACTAAAAACGCGATATAAATCTAACTTCCCTATCATATAAGCACTCCTTATAGCTATTATATGAACTATTAATTTTACTTATATCATTAAAGGGGCGTATAGTAAAATTATATTGATTATTATTTATATAAATTATTTTACCTATTAATGAGGAGAGATTATTTTGGAACGTGTAGTTGGTACAGTTGTAAGAGGTCTTCGTGGTCCAATTATTAACGAAGGCGATAATATTGAACAAATCGTTGTTGATACGGTATTAAATGCCGCTCAGATTGAAGGCTATTCAATTGAAGATCGAGACATTGTCACAGTAACAGAATCTGTCGTAGCACGTGCACAAGGAAACTATGCATCAATCGACGATATCGCAGCAGACGTTGCTACTAAGTTTGGTGATGATACGGTTGGTGTTATTTTCCCAATTCTTAGCCGTAACCGTTTCGCAAACTGCTTACGTGGTATTGCTAAAGGCGTAAAAAAAGTCGTTCTTATGTTAAGTTATCCATCTGATGAGGTTGGTAATCATCTAGTTGACATCGACGAGCTAGATGTAAAAGGAATTAACCCTTGGACAGATACGTTAAATGAAGCTGAATTCCGCGAGCATTTCGGCTATAAAAAACACACATTTACAGGTGTAGATTATATTGAATACTATAAGGAAATAATCGAAGCCGAGGGTGCTTCTTGTGAGGTTATCTTTTCAAATAATCCAAAAACAATTTTGGACTATACGAAGAGTGTCTTAACTTGTGATATTCATACACGCTTACGCACAAAACGTATTTTAACAGCAAATGGGGCTGAAAAAGTTTATAGCCTTGATAACATCTTATCAGCATCTGTTAACGGTTCAGGCTTCAATGCAGAATATGGATTACTTGGTTCAAACAAAGCCACTGAAGATAGTGTGAAATTATTCCCACATACTTGCCAGCCAATTGTTGATGGTATCCAAGCTAAACTTAAAGAGGCTACAGGTAAAACAGTTGAGGTCATGATTTATGGTGATGGTGCATTTAAAGATCCTGTGGGTAAAATCTGGGAATTGGCTGACCCTGTAGTCTCACCAGCCTACACTGCTGGTTTAGATGGAACACCAAATGAAGTTAAACTTAAATATTTAGCTGATAATGATTTTGCAGACCTTCGTGGTGATGAATTAAAAGCGGCGATTTCTGAGTATATCCAAAATAAAGATGAGGATCTAACTGGTCAAATGGCGGCTCAAGGAACAACACCACGTCGTTTAACGGATTTAATCGGTTCTCTTTCTGACCTAACTTCTGGTTCAGGTGATAAAGGAACACCAATGATTTATATTCAAGGTTATTTTGATAATTATACAAAATAGTATTATTAAAAAAGTGCGAGTGGTTGCTCGCACTTTTTTAATTTACTTTTGAAATACTAAAGATGACACCAACAGATTGATCATACTTTAAATTATAACGAATCGTATTTTTCTCTACTGTTGTTTCATTTTTTTGATATTGATAGCTTTCGTCAAATAAACGTAATTCTTTTAAAACAGTCCCAACTTGGCTTTGATTTAAGTTAGGATTTGTCATACCAATTAACAATCCCATAGAAAGTACAATATCCATTCCTTCTCCTTGACCCACCATTACCAACTCATGTACTGCACCTTTTTCATCAATATTTTCAATCAAAGTAATATCCTTATCCAACTTCGATGTAATCGTTTCTTCTTCCTTTTTTATATTTTCTAGAGAATAAGACAAATCTAGGTTTTTTACTTCTTTATTGAATGCCTCTATAAATTCTTCATGGTTATTATAAAGGGGTAACGTTGTTGCCATAACAATAATTATTGGGAAGACAAAATAGGCAGTAGCTATTACGGTAGCTATAGTTCGTTTCATTTTGGTAAGTCTTCCCCGCTTCCACACTAGAAATATTCCAACAGGAGGAAAAATAATTAGCCAAAACCACATAAACCAAGTTGATTTTAAAATTGAGGTTCTATGCTTTAACTTTGGCTCATGAAGCATCCTTATCTCCTCCTTTGAATAACTCTTTGATGTTAACACTAAATATGTAATTCATAGAATCATCTTCTTGTAAGGAGTTTTTTAATATATTTATAATATTTTCATCATACGATGTGTTGTTTTCCTCTTTCATTAAATGATTAAATAGAGATGTTCCTTCAAAATCTGCTGTATCAATATCAAAACTTTTATTTAGTAACTGTTCAACTTGTATTCGTTGAAGCTTCTTTTGATATTGTGAAATTAATGTTGGCATTTCCGTATTTTCAACCAGTAATTTGTAAAATTTTTCAGCATCCCCATATTTCTTCTTATGAAAAGCTTCCTCTGCATCGCTTGCTAAAACCTCTACCGTTTCATTATATAAAGATTTAGTCCTATCTAACTCTTTTACCTTCTGAGCCTCTTGAATAAAGCCGAATGCTTCTACATAATTTTTTTTATCCCTAGCAATTGTCGCTTTATTAAGTAACTCATTGATTTTCTCATTCTCTCCTATTTGTGCTAATAAACCTTTAGCCTTTTGCTTTATCTCAGCACTAGAATGTTGATTTTCCTTGATATAAACTGCGTAAACTTTTGCTGTTGAATAATCCTCTTCATTAGCCTTAGAATTAGCCAATTCATAAATATTACTCATAGACTTTTGAATAAGATTTTCTGTTTTACTATTTCCTTTATCCAATTCATAAATCTTTTCAAGCTCAGTTATAGCTTTCTGATAATCTGCACGATTATATAAATCCATTGCTGCTGTGTAATATTTGTCAGCTTTCACTTGATTCTCATCTACTTTTGGCACAGGTGATGAAGGAGCTGATTTTGATGTACTACTACTCCCACCATTAGATGCACTACCCCCACCATTATGATAATGATACTCTCCGTATTTTAATCCCCATTTTTCACAGTTAGTTCGACAGGTATGCCCACCATTACTATCAGTTCGACCTGGATGAGCATTCGCTGTAAACGGTAACAAAAGTAAAAAACAGCACAATAAAACGCTAATTATTGATGAAAAACCATTTCTCACCATTTATTCCTCCTAATATAACAAATGTTATATGTTATATTATACTATATTTACCAATTAGTATATTAAGATTTTGCTACTTTTCTTTTCACCTACCATAAATCTCTCCTACTATTTAACACTTTCCATAATCAAATAAAATTTGCGACAGCTAAAGTATTAAAAGTTAATCAACTAAATCGTGTGTAGTTTGTTTGAAGGACACTGAAAATTAAAAAAGTCGATTTGCATCACTTTTTTTGTGGCAAATCGACTTTTTCAGTGCCCTCCTCGTTTGGGAGTTCATTTTTTAAGGACAAAGTGTACGTGCTATATTTTCAAAATAGCGGACACCATAAATAAGTGCGTCTTCATCAATCCTAAAGCGCGGATGATGTAGTGGGAAAGCTTCTCCAAAATCTACATTATGTACGCCTATAAATTGCATAGAAGAAGGGACAACCTCTGAAAAATCTGCGAAATCCTCTGTTCCAAACATTGGTGCAGGCAATTCTTTAACCCCTGTCTCTCCGACAATATCACTAGCTACTCTGCGAGATAATGCCGTTAGCTCCTTATCGTTCGTCACCGAGGGACAACCCAGCTCCCATTTAATTTCTACTGTTGCTCCATGCATGTAAGCAATACTATGAACGATTTTCTCTAAATGTTCACGTGCTTCCACCCGAACTTTAGCATCTAGAGAGCGAATCGTTCCACCAAGCTCAGCTGTTTCAGCAATGATATTTAATGCTGTCCCACAGTGAAATTTAGCAACCGTTAAAACAGGGGCATGAATGCTCGGTACTTTTCTGGATACAATTGTTTGCAATGCCATAACAATTTCTGAGCCAATTAATAAAGGATCAATTGAAACCTCAGGTGTAGAGGCGTGACCACCACGCCCATATAACTTAATTTCAAAATCATCTGCTGCTGCAGTAAATTTACCATCTTTTATTGCAAATTGCCCCACTTCATAATCAGGGCTTACATGTAGTGCAAAAGCAAAATCTACATTATCTGCAATACCTAAAGACACAAGCTGTGCGGCACCACCTGGAGTGACCTCCTCAGCGTGCTGGAAGACAAATCGAATTTCTCCATTAAAATCTGTCCCACGTTCAGCTAATACTTTAGCCGCCCCCAGTAACATTGCCGGATGTGCATCATGACCACATGCATGCATAACCCCAGAATTTTGTGATTTAAATGAAAGATCAGTTTCTTCCTCAATCGGTAATGCATCAATATCTGCTCGTAATAAAATTGTATGACCATTACCTTCCGTTTTAGTTCCTCTTAAAAATGCACATACACTAGTTTCTGTAAGGCGTTTAACGTCTAAATGTGGGAATGTTTTTAACTGATTATAAATAAATTGTGCCGTTTTATGTTCTTGATATGATAATTCCGGATACATATGTAAATGCTGTCGCCATTTAATAACCTGTTGCTTCAAAACGTCTGTTCCAACCATAGTATATTCCCTTCTCTCTATCAATTTTTATTCAATTTGTTAAAACGGTCCATAGTTCATGACATGTGCAATAACTAATAAAACAATCGCCAAACCTGTCTGAATAAGAAAATATGGGAAAACCCACTTAACCCATTGGGAGAATGGGATACCTGAAATAGCCAATCCTGCTAATAAAATACCACTTGTTGGAATAATCATATTGGAGATACCATCACCAAACTGGAAAGCCAATACGGCTGTTTGCCTTGTCACACCAATCAAATCTGCTAAGGGTGTCATAATAGGCATCGTTAAAGCTGCTTGTCCGCTTCCAGATGGTACTAAGAAGTTCAAACAAAGTTGAAGCAAAAACATCCCAACTGCGTTAATAGAAGCAGGTAATACACTTACTGCATTTGCTACAAAATAAAGAATTGTATCAATTAGTCCTCCTGCAGTTGTAATGACTAAAATCGTTTGAGCAAAGCCTATGATTAAAGCTCCCTCAACCATATCGCGTGCACCAGAAATAAATCCTTCAGCCATTTTATTTGGACTAACCCTACAAATCACAGACATAATAATACTGCTTAATAGAAAAATCCCGCCAATTTCACTAATGTACCATTGAAATTTTATAACCCCAACAATTAAAGCAATAAAGTTTCCTAGTAGAACGAGTAACGCCAGTAAATGACTGGTACTCATCTTAAAGTCTAAATCTATTTTAATACTCTCTTCTCGTTTAAATTTCCCATAAATCCCTTTAGACGGATCATTTTTTACTTTCTTTGCATGCTTATATATATAAAGAACTGTCAAAATATAAAAAACAAAGAAAACGATAATCCGATAGGACATTCCCGAATACATTGGTAATTCAGCTATCGTTTGAGCAACACCAATATTAAACGGATTCGTAATTCCTGAAGTAAAGCCAGTAGCTAAAGTTCCTAGTATCACTATCGCAAACCCTGTAATAGCATCCATTCCTAATGCCATTGTTAAGGGAATAACGATCGCAATATAAACAAGTGTATCTTCAGCCGAACCTATTAAAGTTCCTAAACTAGCAAAAATTAAAACAAGAATAGGTATTAATACATACTCCTGCTTCCCAAATTTACAAGCCATTACTTTAATAAATGAATCAATGGCCCCTGTTTTTTGCATTATCCCTAGTGCTCCACCGAATAAAAAAACAAATAAAATAATAGATGCACCTTCAAGCATTCCTAAATGAACACTATTAAACATTTCAAGAAAACCAACAGGATTTGAATCGATATAGTGAAATGATTCCGGATCTACAACCATTCTCCCGTTACTCTCAATCCGATCATACTGACCTGCTGGCAAAACGTATGTTAGTATTGTCATCGTGATAATGATGATAAACATTAAAACAAACGCATTAATCCCCTTTATTCGTGACACTTCTACCTCTTTTTCTTGGTGCTGGTTCGCCATGCACTTCACCCCTAACGAAAAAATGTAGTATAGAAAGCTTTCCAATTGCGTTTGAGACATTTACAATATATACCCTAATTCAAACTATTTATTGTAGTTATCACCCACCTATTTTTCCACCAAACGGAAAAGTATTCTGTTTAATGGAAACTTTATAAACAAGAATAAAAAACAAAAATTAAAATGTCAATATTTTTAGATAATTCTGTACAATAAAATTATTATTCTTCTACTAAGTTGGCTTCTCCCCATAGAAAAACCCCCTTCAAGGGTTATAGGGCAATAAAAATTTAAAAAAGCCGATTTGCATCACATTTTTTGTGGCAAATCGACTTTATCAGTACCTCCAAGTTTATAAGGAGACCTTTTAATAACACGTTAACATTTTATTAAGTGAGGATAACAGGAATCGAACCCGTAACCCCTTTTCTATAGGGATATGCAGCCCTTGCATTCTTCCTCATAATATATAATTTTTGATTGATTGATGTAGTATTACATTTTTCTCAGTCCCTTTTTACTATTTTGAAATCACATTTTCTCCTACATCAGGTTTATTTTAAACGATTAGGAATGACTTCTTCTTGTAACCAATGCTCACTTGTTTGAACATGATCCATTCTGACAAATTTCCCTAAATTGAATTGGAAATCGTCGTAATGAAATGAACCAGCATTTCTAATGACATACCCTTCTTGTTCACCATCAAACAGTGATATACCCGTAAATGTACGTTTTATTTTTTCTTCATCGAAAATCCCTCGATATAAAACAGGTACCGTTTCAATACCTAACTCAGCAGCAAAGGCAATCGTCTCATCCCAGCTAAAACAAATATTATCTTCATTCCAAATACTAAACAAATAAAAGTAGCTTGTTAACGCTTGATAATAAATGGAATGCTTGGCGTAAACATTTTCTCCACATAATCGCCAATCATTTGGAATCCTATACGCAAAACTCGCGTGAAATGTTTTTACCCAATGTCTAGAGGGATGGTTGGCTGAATTGATACTTCTAGCATGCATATAGTCTCTGTAAAGGGTTGTGCCTTCCCCATCTAATTTTTCAGTGACAACCACTTCTTTTCCTAAAAAGTGATTCACGTTTTTAGCAACTTTATCATCATGGGTATAGCCCCTGCTCCAAGGTAAATGAAAGCTTCTTGGGTATTTTTTTAATTTCGACATATCATCACTTCCTTTCCCTATTATTTATTTAGCAAATTGATCTGCTTCACGGAAAAAGTAAAGCCTCGTTAATAAATCACCATCTAATAGATGATAAATTTCACTGCCACCTTTATCGCCCCCATACTGTATTAACATATGGAATTGCACTAAATAAACGACCTTTAAAACAAAGTTCTTCTCAAAGCCTAACTCTAATAAAAAATGACAAACCAGTTGAGCAGATACATTTTCATGTCCAAAATAGCCATATCGTTGTTGGAATGGTTTATATTTTTTACAAAATGGCTTGCCGACATCATGAAACAATGCAGCTATTTGTAATGCCAATTTGTCGCTCTCCATATAGTATTCATTGATATAGGCTAATACGAAATACGTATGCTGACATAATAAAAATTGATGGAATGGGTTTTCTTGATTGAATTGATAAATTTCTTTAAAAAGTGGGATTGATCGAAGTGTTTGAAAAAGCTCTTCATAGGTGGGCTGGCTTTGAATGAGTGCAATAAATTGCTGTCGAGAAATTTCATAGGGACTTGAATCATGTACAATATGCACTACATCAAATCCTTCTCCTACTGTTGGGAATTCTAAATGCTTTCTCATTTTTTCCATCACCAATAATGGTACATGCCGCTTCCGTTGTTGGTTTCTAGCTACACAAATTGAATAAGGTGTATCAAAGTAATAGCATTCCTTCTTAATGGTGCTTGGCAATTTACGAAGTGCAAACACCCTGCGGTCCCTTTCAATATTTGTGGCATCAACTATGACAGAAAAACCTTTTGCCACTAAATTATTTAAACGCTCATATAATGTACGAAAGACTACACGTGATTTTTGCTTCGTTGCATCGCCAAACAATTCCTGACGTATTGCATCACTCGAAAGAATGACCGCATTTTCGCTTATTGCTAACTGTTTCACAAATGTACTTTTTCCACTCCCAGGCAACCCCACTGTAAAGATTACCTTCATCCTTTTCACCTCCCTTCAAGATTCTATATCGTGTACCGTGTCAAATTCTTTAGGTATGGATGCTATTAATTTTAACAATAATTTATTGTAATCAGTCATATTGTGTCGGGATAGTACATATAAAAAAGACTGCTCCACCTTTTTGTAGAGCAATCTGTATGTATTAATATTTTATTACCTTACACTGTTATTGTATCATAAATTTACAAAAATTACTAGACTATACTTCTTTGCGAAGTAGATGTATGATAAATTTCCTGATTCAATCACCCTACTTTTCCCCTTGGGATAAAGGTGTTTGGACAACCATTTAATAGAGAATCACAATTACCTTCATTTTCACCATCTTTATAGGTGAGGATTACTGCCACAGGAAGAGAAAAATTGGAGAGGAATGTGAGTAAACTTTGGAAAATCAAAAAGAATGGCTAGAAGAAAAGCATTACCTAGAGCATAGTTTAAATCTCATTGATTACAAAAAAAATGAATTACTGCTAAAGGAAAAAGGCTTCAAAGAAAATGCTGTCGCCCTGAAGAAATCCTTTTGGAACGATGTCAGAGTTAATTTAGATACTGCTGAAGATGTTGACGAAACCTTTTTTGCGATTAAGCAACAGGTAGAGCTTCTATCTGACTCAGAGCTTGCACAGCAACGTGCAATTCGTAACGTAAAGGTATACGAACGTTTACAACAATCACCCTATTTTGCTCGTATTGACTTTTTACAAAATGGGCACCAAGATCCTTTAAAAATTTATATAGGTGTAGCCACATTATTGGACGAACAGGATGACAATATAGTTATTTATGATTGGCGTGCACCTATATCGAGTATGTACTATGATTACACACCTGGCGATGCAACCTACGAAACATTAGGTGAAGAAATTCATGGTGAAATGTTACTAAAACGCCAATTTATAATTAAAAATGGGCAGCTACAATCCATGTTTAATACTGGTCTTACCATTGGTGATGACTTATTGCTTGATATTCTTGCGCAAAACGCAAACGAACATATTCGTAGTATCGTTGCAACGATTCAAGCTGAACAAAATAAGATTATTCGACATGTTCACTCACGCTATCTCATCGTAGAGGGTGTTGCGGGTAGTGGTAAAACAGCTGTTGCTTTACAACGAGTAGCCTATCTATTGTATCGTTATCGCAATGAAATGACTGCAGATCAAATTTTACTGATTACACCTAATCAACTTTTTAATCAATATGTCCATACGGTCTTACCTGATTTAGGTGAGGACAATATGCAGCAATTGACGTTCATTGAGTATGCTGAGAAACGTTTAGGTCGACAGTTCCAATTAGAATATCCTTATGAGCAGCTTGAAGATCTTTTAACAGAAAAGAATGACGCTCATTATCGAACAAAATTAAGTACTATTTCTTTTAAAGCGAGTCTTACTTACAAACAATTAATGGATCATTATGTAAGCTATTTATCGAAGAAAGGCTTATTATTTAAAAATATTGTTTTTCGTGGAGAACGAATTATTCCAGCCCAAGTGATTTCGGAATATTTCTATTCTTTCCCTTTCACAATGTCGATACCTGATCGCCTACAATTAGTGAAAGAATGGTTATTGCAGCAATTAACGAAATTTGAAAGGGATGAACGAAGAAAGGAATGGGTAGAAGAAGAGGCTGAACTATTAGACAAGGAGGACTACTCCAAGTCCTACAAGGAGCTTTTATTTGAGGGACGCTATACAGAAAACTCTTTCGATGATTTTGATCAAGAACGCAAAAAATTAGCGAGACAAATTACCAAAAAACACTTTAAACCATTACGCAGCTCCGTTCATCAGTTAAGGTTTGTCCATATATTAGGTACGTATCGACAACTCTTTGATTTGCATAGTCCCGTTCATAAAGAATTACAGCACCTTATGCCGGACAATTGGGAGGATATTTGCCAGCGAACTCTCCCTAATTTAGCAAAACGTCTGATTGCCTATGAGGATGCAGCACCATTTTTATATTTACAGGACAAAATAGAAGGGCAACAGACAAATACGATGATCCGTCATGTATTGATTGACGAAGCCCAAGATTATTCGCCATTCCAATTAACGGTTTTACAGCAGTTATTTCCAAAGGCACGTATGACCATTTTAGGAGATGGACATCAAACGATTCATCCGCATACCTTTAGTAATCCTTCATTGCTTGACCCTCAATTATATGGGGATCAGGCAGAAAAAATGATTTTAACGAAAAGCTATCGTTCGACAAAGCAAATTATTCAACTCACTGCTAAGATTTTAAATGATAGTAGTCAAGTAGAGGCATTTAACCGAAATGGTCCAGAACCATCGATTACTATTGTGCCGAATGAATTGGCATTAACTGAGCAAATTATCCAAAGCATCAACGATCTCTCTACCAAATTTGAAACCATTGCTGTAATTTGTAAAACTGCAGCTGAATGCTCTGATGTTTATGAGCAATTAAGCAATCAAATAGATATTCAACTGATTAACCACAATACCAAGCAATTTAAAAAGGGTATATTATTACTGCCAGCATATATGGCAAAAGGTATCGAATTTGATGCAGTTCTTATCTATAATGCATCTGCTGCTAATTACTCAAGAGAAAACGAACGTAACTATTTCTATACGGCCTGCACGAGAGCTATGCATGAGTTGCGCATTTATGCCATCAACCAATTAACGTATTTTCTACAATAATAGGACACAGGTGAATCTGTTCTTTACAGATTTTCCTGTCATGTTGTTGAAATACTATTATGTCAATGAAATCAAGGTGACAAATTAAAAGTATAGTCCTTTTTCAAAACGAGGGGTTAATCTCCGTTCCGACTGAGTGCTTTCCTGGGGGCGTCCGATGAGCCGCTTCACTCGCACTGCTCGCTCCAGGGTCTCATCTGTGACGCTGAATCCCCGAGGAGTCACTCATTCTACACTCCAATCAACCACTGCTCATAGTATTTTCTTCTGGCATTTCACACAAATTAATAGTGATAAATTTGAAGTCTTAGCCATCACTATATTGTGCAAAAATGGAGCTTTGATAACATTTTTCTATGTGAATGCAGAGCGACAGTAATAAGTGGCTTTTTATGTAAAGTGAAAAAGTAGTTTTATGCATAGAATGTAGGATGACAGCTATAGAATTGTACCACTATTGTATCCATTTAATGATGGTGAGTAACATGTTTTTTTTACTTTTGAGGGAAGAAAATATTTAAAATTCTACACTATTGCAGATTGGAGTGCAAGGCTACTCGACTCCCGTGGGATAGCGAGACAGACGAGACCCTGCACGGAGCGTCAGCGCAGGAAGCGGCTCGTCGCTCGCCCACAGGAAAGCGAGTAGCCTGGAACGGAAATTACCTTCATTTTGACTAAATACTCACAAAGAGTCCCTTGACCATTTAGTTTTTCAACACTATGACAGGAGAATCTGTTCTTTACAGATTCTCCTGTCATTTTTATATATAGAAAGTGTAGTCTTCTGGAATAACACGTTTAAGGAATTTTTTTGTTCGCTCTTCTTTTGGATTCACAAATATATCATGTGGACTTCCTTCCTCTACAACGACTCCACCATCCATGAATATCACTCGATTAGCTACATCCTTTGCAAAGCCCATTTCATGTGTGACAACAAGCATCGTTGTACCCTCAGCTGCTATGTTTTTCATGACCTGTAGTACCTCACCGACTAACTCTGGATCAAGTGCAGAGGTTGGTTCATCAAATAAAATAATATCTGGGTTTAATGCTACTGCTCGTGCAATCCCTACCCGTTGCTGTTGACCTCCAGACAACTGACTTGGATAGGCATCATACTTTTCCGAAAGTCCTACTTTATCAAGTGCCTTCTTACCAATCTCAATTGCCTGTGCTTTCGGTACCTTTCGACCAATGATAAGGCCCTCTGTCACGTTTTCCAAGGCCGTTTTATTAGTGAAGAGATTGTAGTTTTGAAAGACAAATGCTACACGCTGACGAATTGCATGGACGTCTTTTTTCTTTACATGTTGAAAATCGACTTGAATATCTCCAAATGTTGCATGTCCTTGATCAGCATTTTCTAAAAAATTAATGCATCGTAATAAGGTTGTTTTCCCTGAACCACTAGGACCTAAAATAACAACAACATCACCTTTATCAATGGCTAAATCGACGCCCTTTAAAATTTCATTATTACCAAATGATTTATGGATATTTTTAATCTCTAACATGCTTCATCACCCCTCAGGCATTTGCCGCTTTAAATTTACTTAAATGCTTTTCATATCGTTTAAAGAGAAATTCAACGGTACTACATAAAATTAAGTACACAATGAAAATATCAATATATGCTTCTACATAATTGTAACCAACATTGGCAGCTACCTTAGCCTTCAATGTGATTTCAGGTAAAGACATAGCATAGCCTAAAGATGTCGCTTTAATAAGATTAACAGTAGCTGTACAAATATTTGGCATAGCCACCACTAAGGCTTGTGGAATAATTATTCGGCGATATGCCTGAAATGTCGTTAAGCCCGTTGCATGCGCTGCCTCCAACTGGCCTTTTTCAATCGTACTTAAAGCAGAACGAAATACCTCAATTAAAATAGCTGTCGTACTAAAGGCAAAAACAATAAATGCATACCAAATAGGATTGATTTTATAAATATCATAGTTTATATTGTATTTTTCAAAAATAATTTTTAGCATTAACGGAATGCTACTATACATAATAAAAATTTGAATAATTATGGGTGTTCCTCTAACAAAGGAAACATAAATCTTTGCTAAATGATGAATAACTGGAATTTTATTAATCCGTGTTAATGCCAGTAAAAAACCAAGTGGCAAAGCAATGAGCAACGCAACAACTGTTACAAGGAGTGCAATAGGAACACCTGATAATGCTACAAAAAAGGTTTCAAGTAAAAATTGATAATTCATGGTTTCCCCTCCCTACGTTGTTTCTAATGTCTTTTTCCCTTTGCCAAAAAACTTTTCCAGCATAGCAAAGAATTTTTCAATAATAATTGAAAGCACCCAATATACAATAGCTAAAGCAATATATATCTCTAATGCATGTGCATTTATATTACTAGCAATAATTAAATTTGCCTTCCCAACAATATCAATTAAGCCAATCGTATAAGCAAGTGCCCCCTCCTGTAATAACGCAATCATACCGTTCCCAAAGTTTGGTAAGGCAACAACAAGTGCTTGGGGGAAAATAATACGTCGATAGGCTTGAATTGGCGTTAATCCTACACTAACAGCCGCTTCAAATTGACCTTTAGGAATTGCTAAATAGGCAGAACGTATCACTTCTGACATAATTGCAGCGAACTGCAACGTAAATGTCACAACAACAAAAATAGCTGTTTCAATCGAATGCAGATTTATGCCAACATTTTCTGCTAATGCCGGTACACCATAATAGACAAGAAATAACAGGACAATTGATGGTGTACAACGCATAATTGTTGTATATAGATTCGCTAATTTTTGTAACAATTTTACTGAGCTTAACTTTGCAGCTGCTAATAATAAGCCAAATATTGTGCCTAATACGATGGAAGATCCTGCAACTAAAAATGTCACTTTTAAAAAGGGCAATAATACAGGGATTGAATTCCAAATGTATGATGCATCAAAATACTTCTCCATTTCCTCACCAACTTTTATAAATATCTGATTATAGCGTAGTAAATTTTTCTTTGTATGAATAAAGACTGCTGAGTATACTGACTCAACAGCCTTTTATTGATAGTAGCAGCTGCTAACACCTTCTCTTCCGAAGAGAATTCATTAATTACCGCCTATTAACGGTTCACTTTTTCTAACACTTCAAATAAATCTCGCCCATAAAACTTTGTGCTTAATTCATTTGTTTTCTTCTGCTCTTTAATCTGTGCGATAGCTTTATCATATGCATCTGCAAATTCTTGTTCCTTTTTATTAAACAATGGCCATGTTTTGATAACAGCAAATTCATTGTAAACAACATCATCTTTTAAGTTATAGTAAGGACCATCCTCTGCTAAAACTTGTTGCTTAAATGGACCTTCAATCATAACACCGCCATCCACACGTTTTTCATTTACCCATTGCACCACATCAACCGTAAATGCATCTCCAGCCTGTAATTTTACTTTATTGTCAGGATGAGCTGTGTTGTACTCATCAATAATTGTATACTGGGCATTATTCGCAGCAATCGGTGCTAATGCATAGCCTTTTTTCGCGAAGTCTTCTAATGTTTTTATACCTTCATCTTCTTTTCGTAATACTAAACCAGCACTACTTAATCCTAAAAATTCTTTCGGGAAAATAAACTTTTCTGTACGTTCCTGTGTAAAGAATGCATTTTTAACCCCTACTTGATATTTTCCTTGCTCAACACCAATCAATAAATCATCACTTGTTGTCCCTACATACTCAAACTTATATTCAGGTAATAATTCATCCACTAGCTTCATCACTTCAACATCATAGCCTGTTGGATTCCCTTTATCATCTATATAACTAATTGGCTTAGAAGCCTGATCAAAAGCAACTTTCACTGTACGTACTTTTACGCCATCAGCATCCGTTCCTTTATCTGATGAGGATTCTTCTGAATTACAGCCTGCTAAAATGGCAAGTGAAGCCAATCCTATTGCAGCGAATTTGAAAATCTTGTTCTTTTGTTTAAACATATGTCATTTCTCCTTATTTTCAATGGTTTTTCCATTAATTTTCCTTCAATTTTTGCTGTTTAATTGCTGCCGTTGCAAGCTTAATAATAGTCATATCATCCATTGGCGGATTATGCAGACCAGCACGAACATTTCGATAATAGCGTTGCAATGGATTTGTTAACTGCAAGCTCTTTGCCCCCACCACTCGCATTGCTTTGTCTACAACGTCAATCGCTAAATTCGTTACGGTATGTTTAGCCACAGCCATTTCATTTGTTAAAAATTCGCGTCTTGCTGGATCATCATAAGCCTCTGCTACACCGTATAAGACAAAGCGTGCCTGATGTAGCTTTAATTCTATGTCGCCTAGAAGCTGCTGGACATTGGGTAAAGTACTTATTGGAGCATTTAGGCTATTCGGTTGATGATGATTAGCAAAATATAGTGCAAAGTCACGGGCTGCCTGCGCAATACCTAAGTAAGTTGCTGGAATATGTAGAATCCACCCATTTATTTTGCCACCGCTAGGATGACTAGGTAATTCTACTAAGTAATTACTAGGAACAACTACATCAGTTAGTACTAAATCATGGCTACTTGTTCCTCGCATTGCAGACATCTCCCAGTTTTCTTCAATGGAGAGACCTTTCACATCTTTATGAATCAAGAAGAAGCCAATTTGATTTTTTTCCTCAATCCATGCTGATGTTAAGAAATAATCGAGCACTGGAGAGGCCGTTGTAAAAATTTTACGCCCGTTTAATAGCCATCCTTGTTTTGTTGAAATAGCATTTGTTCCAGGTCGCCCTCCACGTGTTGGACTCCCTGTTGCTGCTTCACTAACAGCTCGATTGATAATAGCACCCTTTTTTATTTCTGGCGCAAGTAAATGCAGTGCATCATCTGCCCATAATTTTGTCTCATATATTTCTCCTACAACACCAAGTGTCCAACCTAATGAGAGGGAAGCATTTTCGTCATAGCTTGCTAATGTTTCTTGAATGAGTACCATATCATAAACTGATAAACCTTCACCGCCAAATTCCTTCGGTAAAGTTAGTCTCGGATAGCCGATTTGCAGAAGTAGTCTATGTGCTTCAAATGGAAAGCGAGATTGTTCATCTACCTCTTTAGCCTCTGTTCTAATCGGCTCTGCAATAGAAGCCAATTGATCGAGCCAATACTTTTGTTGCGCTGTTTTAATAAATAAATCCTTCAAGAAAATCTCCTTCTTCCCAAATTATATAAAACATATATATTTACTAAGAATTAACTTTTTAAAAAAATCTCTAACTACTTTTTTAGTAGTGAGATTTAAATTGGTACTGAATTTTCTGATTCGTTGACATTTATGATACTTTTCACAATAAAAAATGTCAATGGGTTAAATATAAGTTTTTTTGTAAGCTTTATTGGCTTTATCTCAATTTTATTCACCAAGCTGTTTTTACAACATATGCTAGATGGTAGAAAGAGGTGTATGTATGACAAATAATATGAATCCGTCATTAGGTAATATCACCATGGCACATCCAACTCCTGAGGTTATTCAAACAAAATTTGGCGATATAAATGGAGATGGCATTTTAGAGACAGTCCTTTTAATAGGAACTAAAACCCCAGATAGCCCCCTGTGGAAAAATCTAACTTTGGGGATTTTTTATGGGCAAACACAAAAATTTGAAAAAGTAATACTAAAGCAAAATATCGGCTATAATCCAACTATTTTTCTAGGTGATTTCACTGGCAATCATCAAGATGATATTTTAGCTATTTCTGACACTGGAGGTAGTGGAGGAATTATCAATGGTGAAATCTTTGCCTCGATAAACGGGCAAGTTCGTTCTATTTTTGATACAGAATCTTTCACTAATAAATATACAGTCAATTATCAAGATCAGTATAAAGTAGCTGTTCGTAGCGCGAATCCTAAAAAGCAATATATTATTGATTTACAGTACAAGGGACCTGAATATTTAGCAGAAATCTATAATCAAGATGGTACACTAAAACAGCCTATAGAGGGATGGGTTGATCCAATTAGTGGGTTGTATCCTGTTGATTATGAACGGGATGGAATATACGAAATTTTGGCGTATCAGGCTATTGCGGGGAGATATCATGCTGATGGATTAGGTTATGTAGAGAACATACTAAAATGGAACGGTAACAAATTTAGTGTGGACCGCCAAACGGTATCGATTTATGGTGAGGACCTAAAATGAATTTTCTACTATAACTTAAAACGAGAATTTGCTCAAAAAAATTCTCGTTTTAGAGGTAGTAGTCGAAACTGTTATTTATTTTTCAACTAATGCGAAATAATTATCTTCATGATCAGCAAAATTAAATACTCTCCCCATTGGCATCATTATTAAATCCCCTACTATAACGCCCTTTTCCTGAAAATCCTGATACAGATCTTCTATATGATCAGCGTAAAACATAATCGACGGAGTCCCTAAATTCAATTCAGGCTGCATTTTTGCAATAATTTCTTTGTTGTGGAGAACGAAAGTCGTTTGAGCGTCTTTCGTTGGAGCAATTTCAATTGTTCGTATTCCTTCCTCTTCCCGTTCATCAACTACCACAAAGCCGATTTTTTCTGTCCAAAACTTAACGCCTGCATCCTGGTCATTTACATATATCATGACTTGTCCAATTTGTTTAATCATGAACAATCCCCTCCTCTTTTGAACATTAGTATACAACAATTGTAAGCTTTCTATGTTCACTCATGAGTAATATTACTGCAAACATTCTGATAAAAAAGCATTTATGGAAAAACGCTTAACATTTAATTTATTTTTGATAAAATAAGCTAGTTAGTCTATTCTTTACCTATTGCGGAAAAGTATACAACTATAATATAAGAGTGAGGATAATTTAAGTGAAACAACTAAGTATAAGGAAAAAGCTCATTTTTTCATTTTTAGCAATGCTTCTCGTCCCAACACTATTAATTGGCATTATTTCTTACCAGAGTGCCGAGCAACAAATTTTAAAAGAACAACAAGCAAGCACAGCCGAGAGTATACGCATGCTTAATACGAATATTACAAACACCATTGATCCAAAAATAAAAGATATCCAATACTTCTCCAAAAAACTGAATAAATCCTATACACAAGTAGATAAAGAACCAGAACTAAAGACGCTTTTCTGGGAATATATCAATATGCACCCCGAGGTAGAGCTCATCTATCTAGGAACGGCAGATGGTCGGTTATTAGATGAACCTACGCAAGTATATCCAGATGACTTTGATTTACTTACCAGACCATGGTACAAGCAAGCTCTAGAAAATAATGACCAGGTGTCCATCACTGCACCATACATTTCTCAAGCTACAGGCGACGTTGTCATAACAATTACGCAAGCTTTACCTGACAGCTCTGGCGTAATTGGACTAGATTTAAACATTTCCACCCTTAGTACCATCACAAATGATATACGCATTGGGAAAACTGGTTTTGCCTCCCTTTTAGATAGCCATCAGGTATATATTGCTGACCAAAAGAACGAAAGTGGCTCAGAGGCAACTGAAAGCTATATCAAAAAAATATATGAACAAGATAGTGGCACAGTAAGAGAATCAAATAAGCAACTACAATTTGTTACTAATAAGCTAACAGGATGGAAGATTGTTGGTACAATGTTTACTGCCGAGGCCTCTAAAGCTGCCGCCTCCACCTTTAATATGAACTTAATAATCACTGCTGTTTCAATAATTGTTGGTATTATCTTTATGCTTTATATGATTAAATCCATAGTTAATCCAATTAATCGACTGAAACAAAGTGCTGTAACAATTAGCGAAGGTGATTTAACAGAGTTTATTGATATTCATTCTAAGGATGAAATTGGTCAACTGGCTGAAGCCTTTGTCTCTATGAAGGTAAGTTTAAAATCTTTAATACGTAATGTTCATCAAAGCTCTCAGCATGTACAAGCTGCTGCACAAGGTTTATCCGCCAATACAGAGCAAAATATTGCTGCTTCTGAGCAGGTGACAGAAGCGATGCAACAGGTGGCTATCAGTTCAGAGAAACAAACAACAGGAATTGACCAGAATGCAATATCAGTTGAAGAAATTGCTAAGGGAGTGGTTGAGGTCGCAGATAGCTCTATGCAAGTTTCAGATCTCACTAGCTATGCTATTCAATTGGCAGAGGAAGGTGGTCATTCTGTAGATCAAACGGTTCAGCAAATGCATTCCATTCACGAATCTGTAGCACTATCAGATAGGATGATAAAATCACTCTATGACCGAACAAAAGAAATTGGCTCTATATTAGAAATTATTAGTGCAATTTCCGATCAAACAAATCTTCTTGCCTTAAATGCTGCTATCGAAGCTGCTCGAGCAGGAGAGCACGGAAAAGGCTTTGCTGTAGTTGCAGATGAAGTTCGAAAATTAGCCGAACAATCACAGCATTCAGCAAAACAAATTTCTGAACTAATTGCAGGTATTCAGCAAGAGACTGCCAAATCAGTACAAACAATGATAAAGGCTTCTACAGATGTGCAGGATGGCTTACAGCTCACAGAAGATACAAGTAAAAAGTTTGCGCATATTATGACAAGCTTACGGGAAATGGCTCCGAAGATGGAGGACATATCTGCTTCTGCACAGGAAATGTCTGCAGTGGTTGAAGAAGTCTCTGCAACAGCTATTGAGCTAACGGACCATGCTAAATTAAATGCTGCCGCATCTGAAGAAGTGGCTGCATCTACAGAGCAAACATTATCCTCCATGCAAGAAATGGCTAACGCTGCTAAAGTACTACTTGATATGGCTGATGAATTACAGAGCTATGTAGGCCGTTTTAAATATTGATGATTCATACGTCTGAGCTCAACATGCGATTGAGCTCAGATTTTTATTTTTGTATAGCCTACATTAATTTACACAGGAGTTTAAATTTTCTGATATTTTAGATAATTTCATTGATTTAAATTCATTTTACTTTTAGAATCAGATTAAAACATTTGAACTATCAGTGAAGCAATTTATAAGTGGAAAAACATTAACAAATTCCAATTTATTACATACAATTATACATTTTTCTGATAAAATAAGACAAATAACATTTTGGTAGTCCAATTTATTCATATATATAAATATTGTTATAAGGGGGAATTTATCTATGAAACGAATCAGCTTACGAAAAAAATTAATTTTTGCATTTTTAGCCATACTTCTCGTTCCAACTCTATTAATCGGATACACCTCCTTCAAAAGTACAAAAAGCCAAATTCTAAAGGAGCAACAAGCAAGTGCTACAGAAAGCGTACGCATGCTAAATACCAATATTACAAATACCATTTCTCCTAAAGTATTGGATATCGAATACTTTGCAAAAAAAGTAGATCAAACTTATCTATCGGGAGAAAAAAACAATGAACTAAAGGGTCTTTTCCAAGAATATATAAATACACACCCAGAGGTTGAATTACTTTATATAGGTACTTCGGATGGCAGAATAATAGATGAGCCTGTTCATGAGTATGAAAGTGACTATGATCCACGTGAACGATCTTGGTATAAAGAAGCAGTCGCTAACAAAGGACAAGTTACCATTACTTCACCCTATATATCAAAATCAACAAATAACATGGTTATTTCAGTTATGCAAACTCTTCCGGATGGATCTGGGGTAATTGCGTTAGATTTTAATATCTCTGTGCTAGGTGCAATTACAGAGGACGCTCGTATTGGAGAAACAGGATTTGCTTCCCTAATAGATAAGGATAAGCTATATGTTTCTCAGCGAGATAAAGAGAGCGGTTCTGAAGCAACAGAAAGCTATATTTCGAAGGTTTATGAGCAGGAGAAAGGAACAATAGTTGAAAATGACCGCCACTTACAGTTTGTCACAAATAAACTAACGGGCTGGAAGGTTATTGGTACGATGTTTACGGCTGAGGCTACAAATGCCGCTACTTCAACTTTTAAAATTATTTTAGTTATTACTTTCTTTTCAATAATTATAGGTCTAATATTCATGCTTTACATGATCAAGTCTATTGTTAAACCGCTTAAACTCCTTCAAAATAGCGCATTAAAAATTAGTGATGGCGATTTAACAGAGTATATTGAAGTACACACGAAAGATGAGATTGGTCAACTAGGTGAAGCCTTCATATCCATGAAGGTGAACTTAAAAAAATTAATCCGCAATGTCAATCAGAGTGCCGAGCATGTTCAAAAGTCAGCACAAGATCTATCTGCTAATTCGGAACAAAATATTGCTGCTTCAGAGCAGGTGACGGAAGCGATGCAACAGGTGGCTATTAGTACAGAAAAACAAACATCGAGTATTGATCAAAATGCAATTTCTATCGAGGAGATAGCTAAAGGAGTGGTCGAGGTTGCTGATAGCTCTATGCAGGTTCTAGACCTATCTAGCCATGCTATTAATTTGGCTGAAGAAGGCGGTCAATCAGTACAGCAAACGGTTAACCAAATGGTTTCTATTCACGAATCTGTTGCACAATCAGATGCTATGATTAAAACACTTTATGATCGAACAAAGGAAATTGGCTCTATTATTGAAATTATTAGTGCAATTTCAGACCAAACCAACCTACTTGCATTAAACGCAGCTATAGAAGCAGCACGTGCAGGTGAACACGGAAAAGGCTTTGCGGTAGTTGCTGATGAGGTTCGAAAACTAGCAGAGCAATCCCATCAATCGGCAGAGCAAATTTCTACGCTAATTACTGGTATTCAACAGGACACAGCGAATTCTGTTCAAACCATGACAAAGGCATCCGTAGACGTTCAGGATGGTTTAAAACTTTCCGAAGACACAAGTACGAAATTTGAGAGTATTATCGCAAGCCTAAGAAGTATTGCACCAAAAATGGAGGATATCTCTGCATCAACACAACAAATGTCTGCAGTGGTCGAAGAAGTTTCCGCTACTGCAATTGAGCTTTCTGATCATGCTAAGCTAAATGCAGCCGCGTCTGAGGAAGTCGCTGCATCTACTGAGCAAACATTATCCTCCATGCAGGATATCGCCTCTGCTGCAAAAGCACTACTCGATATGGCCGATGAGCTCCAAGGCTTTGTAAACCAATTTAAATATTAAAAAATAGAGGTTGGGACATAACTAGCTGCTCATATCTAAGAAAAGAGAAATCAATGTCATCCGATTTCTCTTTTTTCTTGGTGATTCTACTTTTTTAACATAAGGACACAGTTATTGTTTGGTGACTTTAATTTTATCAGAAGGTGTCCCTTCTTTTCATCTAAATTAAAGCACAGAAAATTTTACTGTATTGAGGTTTTGTCCCAGCTTCTATCCTAGCTTGATTAGTGAGGTATTCATGGTTTGTAGTACTGATACATATTATTATTTGAATTTTAGACTACTGAAGAACTATCACTCTCTATACATTAATTCAGTTATTTGATGTAAATCCTAATTCCCCTAATGGTTGTAATTCAATCAATTTCGGCAGCATTTTCCACAAGGCTACTGCAACTAAAAACTAAAAATAATGCAAAAATAAACTAAGTAATTTGTTACTAGTTAACGATATCACGTTTGACAACTTACCCCATATTTATAAGTGCATACTCCAGTGTATAGTGAATTACATTATTTGTATATAATGGTTTTATTTATTGTATAATTGTTTGAAGTAACCAAGAAAGAAGGTGAATTAAAGTGGTGAAAAAGAGGTTCATTTTTTGTGTGTTAATTGGACTATTGTTTACGCAAACAGCTTGTAGCAACGGTATAAGTATTGAACACGATGAGAGAAACCCTGAAATTATTATTTCAGAAAAAACGAAATTTGAAAATTTAAGAGTACTAGAACTGGATGTTAATCACAATGATAATAAAAAGGTTCTTAACGTCTTTGGAGATGAGTTAAAAGATGGTATTTATGCTTACAATAATAAGAATAAAACTTATATTCTGATAAATTCAAACACTAAGAATTACACTGATTATTCATTTAAATTTGATAAGAAAAAGAAAACTCTAACCCTTTCTTATACAACTACAGAAGGAAGTATTACCAATAAAAAAACGCTATTCCTTATAGAAAGTAAAAAAAAGAATCAATTTGAGGAATTAAAACTGGTTAATAACGGCAATGATGATGGTTTTGTAGGAGTGTTTACTAATTAAAAAGGCCAATTATTTCTGCAGAGTTTTACATAATTGTCATTTTTATAAGTTTTAAGGGACAGTTATTATTTTTAGAAAATAGAGGTTGTGAACTGAATAACGTTCTAGGAATTTTTGTATAAATGACTGGGACATAACAGGTTAAAATCTTAAAAAGCACGAGAAACAAATTTTAAAAACGTTGATTCTCGCGCTTTTCTGATTTGAAATATTTAAATTTTGCTTTGAAAGTTTACTTATGTCACAGCCTTTAATATTTTTTTACTATTTATTTTCCTCATGACTAAATTGCCATTCAATTCCGAATTTATCTGTAAGCGAGCCATAGCACTTACTCCAAAAAGTTTCTTGTAGCTCCATACTTACCTTGCCGCCATCCTTCAGATTTTCAAAGGCTTTACGCATCTTCTCTTCATCACTAGAAACAATAGCTAATGTTACATTGTTTCCACGTGTGAATGGCGATCCTGGGAATGTATCCGAGAACATTACTGTACTATCAAAAATCGAAAGTCGTGTATGCATGACAAGATCTTTGGCTTCCTCTGGTAATTGATAATTGGGATTTTGAGGTGAATCTCCAAAGGTCATAATTTCAGGCTTGTCCGTATTAAAAGCCTTCTCATAAAACGTTACAGCCTCTCGACAATTTCCATTAAAAATTAAATACACTTCTACTGCCATCTCCAACACTCCTTTGTCATTTTCTGAAACAATTCTATTGTACATGGATATCAAATAGTATGACAAATTTTAAATAAAATTGCTTATATAATAACATCCTTCTGCATGTATAGAATCGCTTTTATCACTTATTCTGCTGTTTTTCTATTTATTATGATAAAAGCTTTGACATTTACTCAAAAATCATGTAAATTACCAAATGACGAACGATTTAAATCAATTATTTAAAAATATTCGTATTTTAGGAGTGTATAGAATGGATAACGTATTTGACTATGAGGATATTCAATTAATTCCCGCAAAATGTATTGTAGAAAGTCGCTCTGAATGTGATACATCAGTTACTTTAGGTGGACATACATTCAAACTTCCTGTTGTTCCTGCAAACATGCAAACAATTATCGACGAAAGTCTTGCTGTGAAGCTTGCTGAAAACGGTTACTTTTATATCATGCATCGTTTCAACCCTGAAACTCGTGCGGATTTCATTAAAGATATGCAAGCACGTGGACTTATCGCGTCCATTAGTGTTGGAGTAAAAGATGAAGAGTATTCATTTATAGAAGAGTTAGCTGCTGTTAATCTAGTTCCCGATTTTATTACAATTGACATTGCTCACGGTCATTCTAATGCTGTCATTCGTATGATTCAACACATCAAAAAATACTTACCAAATAGTTTTGTCATTGCTGGTAATGTTGGTACGCCTGAAGCTGTACGTGAATTAGAAAATGCCGGCGCAGATGCAACAAAGGTTGGTATAGGACCAGGTAAAGTATGTATTACTAAAATTAAAACAGGCTTTGGTACAGGTGGCTGGCAGTTAGCTGCATTACGCTGGTGTGCGAAGGCTGCTACAAAGCCAATTATTGCGGATGGAGGAATCCGCACACATGGTGATATTGCAAAATCAGTTCGCTTCGGCGCATCCATGGTTATGATTGGATCATTATTTGCTGGCCATGAAGAATCACCTGGTGAAACAATCGAAATTGACGGTAAAATTGTCAAAGAATACTTCGGGTCTGCATCTGAATTCCAAAAAGGCGAACGCAAAAATGTGGAAGGCAAAAAAATGTACGTTGAACATAAGGGCAGCATCAAGGATACATTAATTGAAATGCAGCAGGACCTTCAATCCTCTATTTCCTATGCAGGTGGCAACAAGCTAGATGCCATTCGAAATGTAGATTATGTAATTGTGAAAAACTCTATTTTTAACGGCGATAAAGTATATTAATATTGCTAAAACCCAAACACTCTTGTTTGGGTTTTCGTAATTATAAAGCCTTTAGCCAGGCTGAATTTCCATTATTGCCTGAGCAATAATAGAGGCTACCAGAGCGGTTCCTTGAAGAACCTGAGCAGTTTTTTTGGGGAGACGAGCTGTTTTGGGTCTCACCTGAGCGCTTCTTTCGGGGAGATGAGCTAGTTTGGGGCCTACCTGAGCGCTTCTTCTGGGGAGACGAGCTAGTTTGGGCTCTACCTGAGCGCTTCTTCTGGGGAGACGAGCTAGTTTGAGCACTACCTGAGCGCTTCTTCCAGGCAGACGAGCAAATTTGGGCTCTACCTGAGCGCTTCTTCTGGGGAGACGAGCTAGTTTGGGCTCTACCTGAGCGCTTCTTCCAGGCAGACGAGCTAGTTTTAGCACTACCTGAGCGCTTCTTCCAGGCAGACGAGCTAGTTTTAGCACTACCTGAGCGCTTCTTCTGGCGAGCCGAGCTAGTTTGGGGCCTACCCGAGCGCTTCTTCTGGCGAGCCGAGCTTTTTTCAGCCTTACCTGAGCGCTTCTTCTGGCGAGCCGAGCTAGTTTGGGCACTACCTGAGCGCTTCTTCTGGGGAGACGAGCAAGTTTGGGGCCTACCCGAGCGCTTCTTCTGGCGAGCCGAGCTTTTTTCAGCCTTACCTGAGCGCTTCTTCTGGCGAGCCGAGCTAGTTTGGGCACTACCTGAGCGCTTCTTCTGGGGAGCCGAGCTATTTTCAGCCTTACCTGAGCGATTGATCTAGGGAACCAAGCTTTTTTGGGCCTTACCAAAGTGCTTCTTCTAGGGGAACCAAGTAGTTTTTCGCCTCACACGAATTGTTCTTCCTTAAACTGAGCAGTTTGTACCTCACCAATTATTTTTGACACTCAACTAAGCAATTTTCAGGGTCACAAATCCTCCATTCATCATAAAAGAATATAACATTGCCCTTATTTTAAAATATTATCGTTTAATTTTCGGAATTTTCTATTTTATTGAAATCCTTTGTATTATAATTAAATTAAGGATTTGTAAAACTTTGTATAATTAGACAGGAACGGAGGTTGTGCCCATGATGAAGTCAGTCCGTAACAAACTTGTCACATTAGCCATTATCGTCATTTTGATTCCTACAACTTTAGTTGGTACGGTAAATTACTTTGTGGCAAAAAGTGAAATTGATGAGGTAGGTAGACAAAGTCTAAAGAATGGGACATTGGGGATACTCGAAGTAATAGCTCAATTAGATGAGCAAGTTCAGCAAGGGAAGCTTACATTAGCCGAGGCTCAGGAGCGTGCTAGGACACAAATAGTAGGCAAGAAAACAGAGGATAATAAAAGATCTATTGATAACCCCATTAAATACGGTGAAAATTTCTATTTTTATGCCTTTAAAGCTGATGGAACAGTTGAAACTCACCCATCCCTTGAAGGGCAAAATATCTCAGACCTACAGACAACGGATGGTCGCTATTTTGTACGTGAAATGATTGATGAGGCTAAGGCAGGCGGGGGATATGTCCGTTATGACTGGGCATTGCCATCAAACCCTGATGTTGTTGCTCCTAAAATTACCTATGTAGCTACGGACAAGCATTGGGGATGGATTATCGCTGCTGGTACTTATGAAATGGATTTTAATGCAGGTACTAAAAATGTCCTTTACTACACAGTTGTTATGACTTTCCTTGCAACAATCATTGGCGTTGCCCTATATTGGTTCTTCTCTGGCAGAATGACTTCATACATACGCCGAATTATGGTGATGACCTCTGATATTGCTAAAGGGAAATTAACAGGCGAGGAAATTCCTATAACTACGAAAGATGAATTAGGAATACTGGCTAGCAATGTGAATAATATGAAACACAGCTTAAATGAAATGGTTGATAACACGAAAGACAGTGCAGGCAAAATGAGAATTTCCTCAGAAATGCTTAGCGCTATTACTGAAGAAACAACCGCTTCTGCCGATGAGATCCATCAGGCTATTACTGAAATATCGAAAGGAGCTGTCATTCAGGCAGAAGAAGCCGAAATGGCCATTACCAAGGTTGAAAATTTGTCTTCTCTTATTTCAAATGCAACAGAAAAATATGCTGAAATTACGGAGGATATGAATAACATTAATAGCTCACAGGAAAATGGTAGACAAAAGGTCGAAATATTACAGCAAAATTCACATGAATTTACACAAGTCATTGAAGAACTGAGATCAAACTTCTCGAGCTTAACAGGACAAATGGAGGAAATTCATAATGTTGTACAAACAATTACCTCCATCTCTGAACAGACTAATCTTTTAGCCTTAAATGCAAGTATTGAAGCAGCACGAGCAGGTGAACATGGAAAAGGTTTTGCCGTTGTAGCAGAAGAAGTTCGCAATTTATCAGAGGATACGAATGAGGCAACTAATCGTGTTAGAAATTTATTAAAACGTATCGAAATCGATACTGCTAGTTCAGACTCTAAGATGATGCACACCCTTCAGCTTTCACAGGGACAAGCTACTTCTATAAGTGAGGTAAAAAATGCTTTTACATTGTTAGCTGATTCCATCCAAGGCATTACTGCACATCTTGTGTCCCTTGATCAGGGTATGAGTGAAATGGCTGAAAATCGTTTAATTGTTATTAATGCTATTAATGAAATAGCAAGTGTTGCCACAGAATCTGCAGCAGCTACCGAGCAAATCAATGCTTCCATTGATGAACAGAAATCAGCGGTCACTTCTATTATGCATTCCTCAGTCGAGCTTCACTCAGAGGCAGAACGTATGCACGAATTAGTAGATCGTTTTACATGATATTAAAATCCCCTACAGTCTAAGCTATAGGGGATTTTATAATTACATTTAAGCATAATTATATAAATCTTAGAGAATTACAGTTTATTAATTACACCGTGTAAAGTTTCCTTTAATTCTGCATCATGGTCAGAAAGTTCTACAAGGTTTCCTAAACGTTCACGTAGCACAGGGCGTTCAATTACTAGCTTTTCATCAAGTACTTGTACTAGTAACTCAATAATAAGACGATCGCGAACATTTAACGCTTCTTCTAAACGTTCTGGTGTAATTTTTGCATTTGAATTTGCAGCTTTTGCCATTTTAAAAACCCCTTTTATAATTTATATTCATGCACATCTATTTTAGCATACCGCTAAATTAATTTGAAAACATTCTTTCAATAAAATATAACAAAACTTTACAAAAATGTATAAAAACATTAACGATTAAATGTTATATTCAAATCATAATCGCCAGACGATCAACCATATAATTATGTTATATCGACTCTTATAATGATTGGAGGAATTAGATGGATCAAAACAACTCAACCTATCAACAACTAATTAAGGCTGTGCCAAAGTCTTTACAATTGTTTCTTAATGTTTGTCTCATACTTCTTGCGCTTATATTATCCTTCCTACTTTTTAAAGAACTAGTCGAATTCCTTAAAATTATCATTTTCTCTAAGGATAAAGGCGACTATAAGCTTTTCCTTGCAAATATTCTTCTCTTCTTTTTATATTTTGAATTTATCACAATGATTGTAAAATATTTTAAGGAGGACTATCATTTCCCTCTACGATACTTTATATATATTGGTATTACAGCCATGATTCGATTAATTATTGTTGAGCATGACCACCCGATCAATACCTTAATTTACTCACTTATTATTTTAATATTAATTATAAGCTATTTTATTATTAACATTACACCACTGGAACGACCAGTACGTTCTTCCCTCTTTATAAAAAAAGAAAAATAGTTCGCATGGGGATGCCCACTATGGCTTCCCTAAAATGCTGTAATACACATCGGTTTATCATAGACATAGAAGAGTTGGTGTAATTTCTGAATATATCGCTCATCACTAATCTTTACCTTACTGAGCATAAATAGCTCTTGTACTGTAACAACTCCCATAGCTAGTGAGGAAAGCTCTGCAATATCTATTATCATCTCCACGTCGCATTTATGATTGTCTACTATTGTCATATTGCCATCAACTGTTTTCATAACGATTTGCTGATTATTTTCTGGGAGTAAAGAATCCTCTACAGTAAGCTTAAATGTTAAAGTTTGATTATTGAAATTATGTGTTTTTAACTCCTCAAAAAAGCCTTTGACATTGATAATACGATACATCAATCCAACTCCAGACACAGTACTTGCATGATAGACACTTGGAATTAAATGATTCGATCCATTTCTTACATCTCCTAAAAAGAAATGAACATTTTCTTCTTGGGTGTTCCATTCAATTCGAGCAACCTGATCGGCTTGGCTATTTAAAAATGTGCTAAGTTCTAATAATGCCTCTGGTGTTTCATAAATCCACTCTTTAATAACTAAATTGTTAAGCAGGAAATTCGTATCACTTTGTTTAGTAAAGGAAAATACTAAATAACCTTGAATGGTATCGCCTTGTTCAACAGCAATCACATAATTTTGAGGATTTTTAAATATGGCTGCGAGCTCCGATTCTGTTTTTAAAAACATACCATGCCTTTTCATTGTAACTCTTATATAGCAGTCTGCTAATTTATGCTGATCCTGCACTGTTAAATACTTAAGATGCTTTTTGGTTGGACCTTTCGGAAAGCTGGAAGGCTCTACTAAGTATTGATGTATTTTAGGTCCATAGCCAAAGCCCATTTTTTTATAAAAATCGGGTCTAAAAGGATATAATGCTACAAAGTGTACTTGTTTTTCTAAAAATACTTTTAAAAAGTGTTCTATTAATTCCTTAGCAACCCTCTCTTTTTTGCGAAGTAAATCAACCGCAACTAAACCAACCCCTCCAACCGGAATTATTTTAGAAAGTAAATTCATTTCAAAATTATGAAGTCTCATACCACCAACTAGTTTATTTTCTTCCCATAATCCATAATAATGAATAGCTTCATCATTGTTTTGAAAAAGTGCCTTCAATTGTTCTTTTGTAGGCTGTGAGCCGTCTAGCCTTCCCGGATAAGCACCAATAACAATGTCGACAAATTGCAAAAAATCTTCTTCATCCCATAATTTATCTACCACTCGCATATTCATCCCCCTGTTCATTTATTGCAATCTAAAAAATTGTTCAACATCATATTTTTCACATTAATTTTAACTTCCGATAATAACATATATTACCACGAGTTAAAATAATACTGTATGATGACAGTGAGATGATCTAAGCTGGGTATCCTGCCGGGGTCATTTCTCCTGAAGTCAACAATACATCCTGATTATTCACCTTCCTGAAAAAGTATATGCCCTTTTAGAGTCACACAATCGATTTGGCCTTGGCGAAATGTAGCTGGCGCTTTGCTTTCGCTACAGATAAACAATGCGTCCGGATTTTGAATTGTGCCTACACAATTCATTCCTTCTAAAATCTGTTGAATGAGATAAATAATTTATTGAAGGGAGACACTTAGAATGGATTTAATTGATGCCTATATTCATGAAGTTACAAAAAGGATAAGCAAAACGAAACGGGATGAAATTAGTTCTAAGCTAAAATCTACCATCGAGGAAATGTTACCTAAAGATTATACAGAATCAGATGTAAAAGAAGTTCTTATAAAGCTAGGAAATCCTATTGAGGTCGCAGCAAGTTACAGGGATTCACCAAACTTTTTAATTGGCCCACAAGTATTTGACACGTATATTCGGACAATAAAATTAATCGTCCCTTGGGCCATACTTATTACGGTAATCGTTCATGTGGTAGAAAATATTGTACGCTACAGCGGAGAAGATGCCCTTTTATCTACTGTGATTAATGCTTTTTCTATTACTATTGTAAATGTTATCACAGTGGTATTACACGTGCTGTTCTGGATTACAGTTTCTTTTATTATAATTGAACGCTCAGGTAGTGATGTTCCAATACCTTTTATAAAAAAACAAAAGCCTTGGACTCCAGATGATTTATTAAATAGTAAAGTTATCCCAAAAGATAAAACTATATCACTGCCTGATATTATTTTTAGCTTAATAGGTATTACCGTTTTTTCGTTTATCTATTTTAATGCAAATCACCTTTTAGGAATCTACTCTTCGCACGATAGAGGTGGATTGAAATTTGTTATGCCTATATTCAACCAAAATGTGTTACTGTCCTTTGCGCCGGTCGTTTTGATATGCATAGCTTTAAGTATAGCTTTAACATTATTTAAATTAAAAGCGGGTCAATGGACTTTTCTAATTGCTGTCCTAAATGCTGTCCTTCAATGTTTAGGGACCATTGTCTTTATTCTTATGGTTAATCGACCTGATTTCATACACAGTGCAGCTATACCCTATATTGCTGCAATTATAGATACAACCTCTGCTAAGGTTTTGTTTGCTATAGATCGCATATTACTAGTCACTGTTGCTATTACCATCATAGCCAATGTAGTTGATATTTATGGTGGTTTTAAAAAGGCACGAATTCAGCAGGATTAGACATATTGCTATTCAACGTCCATGAACTAGACACCTACTTATTCACTGAGGGCTTTTATACTTTCCCTTACAATATTTTACGAATACCCAATTCTAAATACCTAGTAAAATACTCCTTCAAAACACCAAAATACCATTATTCTCTAATGTTTTGTATAATAATGTAGTTGAGAGTTTTTAAATACACATATATTAATAATCTGCGCAACAGTACAGAATAAGGGGAAATAGTTATGACCATTCTTCTTGTAGATGATAATCAAGTAAATCTATTTGTAATTGAAAAAATTTTAAAAAATGCAGGTTATGATAGCTGTGTTTCATTAGCTTCTGCTTATGAGCTTTTTGACTATTTACAGCTTGATGTCCAAGATTCGACAGGAAATTCTGTAGATTTAATTTTATTAGATATTATGATGCCAGAGATAGATGGTATTGAAGCCTGTAAACGTATTAAGAAAAATGAAAGATTCAAAGACATTCAAATTATCTTTGTCACCGCTCTAGAAGATAAAAACAAACTTGCTGAGGCCCTGGATATCGGTGGGGTGGATTATATTACAAAGCCGATAAATAAAACAGAGCTTCTTGCTAGAATTCGTGTGGCTCTACGATTGAAGGCTGAATTAGATTGGCATACTCAGCAGGAAAAGAAAATACAATACGAATTAGATTTAGCAACACATGTCCAAAGGAGTCTACTGAGTCCACCATTAAATGAGAATAATATTCAAATAGCGGTATCCTACCTACCCTCCTCTAATTTGGCAGGGGATATGTATTATTGGCACAAAATAAATGATCATCGCTATGCTGTTATTTTACTTGATATGATGGGACATGGGATTTCGGCAGCACTTGTCTGTATGTTCATCTCTTCTGTTCTTAGAGAAGCTGTCAAACAATTGATAGAGCCTGAATTAGTCATAAAAGAATTGAACCGCTATATGACACTTTTAAGAAATGGGAAGGAAGACAACCTTTATTACTTTACGGCGATTTATTTAGTGATGGATACAGAACAAAAAACAATCGAATATGTAAATGCCGGCCATCCTTCTGGCTATGCCCTTATTGATGAAAAGACACTTGTTCCGTTAAATCAAGGTAGCTGTGCAGTCGGCTTTTTTGATGAAATTGAAGTAAAAAAACAAAGAATACAATACGAGCATGATATACAAATAATTCTCTTTACAGATGGTGTATTAGAGGCGATGGGACCTTGTGAGATAGAGTCTGAGAAATATCTGCAAACGCTAACATCTGCAAAGTGGGATTATACACAATGTCTGATTGATAATTTATTATCTAAAGAGAAGCAAGACAATCAGCCTGATGATATGTGTGTATTAATGATTCAAGCACATGCTTAAAAAATATAATCCGCCTATTTTTCTGTGAATCTAGAAAGATAAGCGGATTTTCATTAATTGATCTTTTGATATATTCTTTCATTGCCTACAACTTCTTTATATTTTTCCATAATATCATCAAAGCGTAGTGTCTCCTTATCGCCTAAGCATAAAAAACCCTTTTCACTAAGACTTTCATAAAATAACTGATGAACCTTGCTTTGTAGCACCTGTGAAAAATAGATTAAAACATTTCTGCACAAAATAATATGGAATTCATTAAATGATTGATCCGTAACTAAATTATGCTGTGCAAAAATAATATTTTTTAATAGGGAAGGATGGAAATACGCATACTGATAATCTGTTTTATAGTACTCAGAAAATGCATCATTACCACCTGCAAGCATATAATTTTTAGTATATGCTTGCATTTTGTGTATAGGGAAAGCACCTTTTTTTGCTTTTTCTAATACTTGTTCATTCATATCTGTTGCGTAAATAACTGCCTTATCAATGAGCTGCTCTTCCTTTAGCAAAATTGCCATGGAGTATACTTCCTCGCCCGTTGCACATCCTGCATGCCATATGCGTATTTCAGGATAATTACGTAAATATGGAATAACCTCCTGTCGAAATGCTTTAAAAAAACTTGGATTACGGAACATCTCAGTGACATTAATGGAAAAATCATTTAACAGCTGCTCTAGAAACTGTTGATCGTGTATCACCTTTTCAAGCACTCTAGAAACGGTTGGGATATTATTGATTCTCATTCTATTCAAGATTCTTCGCGTTATGGAAGAACGATTATAATCCCTGAAATCAAAGCCTGATAAACGATAAACTGCCTCCAGTAATAAATCAATTTCTAAATTTGTATGCTTATTTTGTAGTTTTTGCTCCAAGGGCTGAAATTGATCCATGCTTATGAACTCCCTTTAGAAACTAACCATACTCTTAAAACGGATAAAAGTTGATCTAAATTTAATGGCTTACTAATGTAATCTGAAGCTCCTGCCTTTAATGATTTATCACGATCGTTTTTCATGGCCTTTGCTGTTAAAGCAATAATCGGTAAATCCTTCAGCTTCATTTGTTGTCTAATAATAGACATCGTTTCGTAGCCATCCATATTAGGCATCATAATATCCATAAGAATAAGATCTACTTTCTGATTAGCTTGCATAATATCTAAGCACTCTATCCCATCTTTGGCAACTAAGATATTCATGCCTCTTTTTTCAAGCGCTGTTTTTAGTGCATAGATATTACGATAATCGTCATCTACTATTAATATAGTTTTCCCTTGAAATACCTCTACCTCTATAATTTCAGGCAACTCTTCTTCTATTCCATGTAACTCTGTTGTAGCTCCAACCTCATGAATAGCCAATTCAAGACATTGCTCCTCCTGAATTCCATTAGGCAGGCTTGGAATTGTTAGTGTGAAGCTACTACCATGCCCTTCTTCACTCTGTAAAGAAACCCAACCTCCAAGTAGTTTGGCAAATTCTTTACAAATTGATAGGCCAAGACCTGTACCGCCATATTTCCGTACCGTTGCACCGTCTGCCTGTTGGAATGATTCAAATATTAGTTGATGCTTGTCCTTAGGAATACCTATGCCAGTATCTGAAACTGTAATCTCTAACCAATCAGCACTTATATTCTGCATATTGTTTGTCAACTGCTCTTCTTTTAACTGTTTAATAGCAAGTGTTACGGAACCTTGCACTGTAAATTTGAAAGCATTTGATAATAAATTTTTTAGGATTTGCTGGAATCTCCTTTCATCCGTATAGAAAATATCCACTACATTTTCTGCTTTTGAAATATGGAACTGTAAATGCTTTTTCATTGCTACAGGTGCAAATGTCTGCTCAATTTGCAGAGGGATCTCACTCATATTTACTTCGTCAAACATTATGTCCAGCTTTCCTGCCTCTACCTTTGATAAATCTAAAATATCATTTATGAGTACAAGTAAATCCTCACCAGAGGAATGGATAACCTTCGCAAATTCAGCCTCCTCTTCCGTTAGATTGCTTTGACTATTTTCTGCCAGCATCTCTGATAAAATTAAGATACTATTTAATGGTGTTCGTAACTCATGTGACATATTGGCTAAAAACTCGGATTTATAATTGGAATTGAGTAATAGCTGTTCAGCACTCTTTTCTAATTCCTTTTTCGCTTTTGCTAGCTCTCTCGATTTGGATTCTGCCTCTTTCGTTCTTTCTTCCAACTGCTCATTAATCATTGTTAGCTCTTCTGTTTGCATTTGTAATTCTTCTGATTGTGTCTGTAGCTCCTCCGATTGTACTTGTAATTCTTCTGTCATCGCTCTGGATTCATTAAGCAAGCGTACAATTTCCATACGTCCTACGACACTATTCACTGTTAAGCCAAACGTTTCCACTACTTGCTTGACCAATTCCAGCTGAAGCTTACTGAAGTCCGTCATAGTCGCCAATTCAACAACTGCTATTACGTCCTTCTCAAATATAACTGGGATAATAAGAATACTTTTAGGTGGTACTTCTCCTAAGCCTGTTTCGATCAAACGAAATTCATCTGGAATATCCTTATAGATTAAAATCTTTTTTTCCAAGGCACATTGTCCAATTAAGCCCTGCCCAAGTTTAAAGCTATCCTTTCCTACATCAGTACTTGTACCAGCAAATGCAGCTTTTTTCACAAATTGAATATCATCTTCTGTTGTTTCACGAACATAAAAGGCACCAAGAGAGGATTGTGTCTTCTGTGCCATTTCAGAAAGGAAGGTTTCGGCTAATTTTGTAATGACCGAAATACCTTGATATTTAGTGACAATGTCCGCAATATTTGACTGTAGCCATTCTCTTTTTTCAATCGAATCTAAAAGCTCATTTGTAGCATCGGCAAGGGTATTTATTTCATCATTGGTTTTCACATAAATTCTGCCCTTTTGATTGCTTTTAGAAGCTGCAATTTCTTTAATTGTTTGAGTAACCTCTGTTATCGTTTTCACAATTGAGCGGGAAATTCCACTAGCGATTACAATAGCGATTACCGAAACAAGTACCAACAGCCCAAATAAAGCACTCGTTATATTGCTATTTCGCTTGTCTAATTGATTTGCCTTAGTTTGAGTAAATGCATTTTCAGCTAATCTAAATGCAGTAAATTGTTTCCGCATTGTTTCCATATCTTTGCGACCAACATCGACCTTAAAAAATTCCTTTAACGCAGCAGTGTTATTTTCCTTCTTCATCAAAAGTGTTGGATTACCAGACGTTGCAATCCAATGCTCTATCGTTACCTCTATTTCCTTGAGCTTCTCTTGTTGCTTAGGTTTATTATCTAAGAGCTGATAGAGATCATTAAAATCAATTTTCCAGTTTTCGGAAGCTCTATTATAAGGCTCTAAATAACTTTCATCTCCGGTAATGATAAATCCTCGTTGACTTGATTCCATATCCAAGATGTATTTCTCAATTCGGTTGGTTAACTCCTGAACTTGAGAATCATATTTTATAATAAAATTTCTTTCTTTTTGTAAAGCAGTAATTTGATTATTTAAGAAAACTACTGATGCAAGTAAACAAAGTATGATAACAATATAACCTAATGTAATTTTAGTTCGTATACCTAGCTTTAATTTATTGAGCATTGGTTTTCCTACCTTTACCTGTCATATTCATCTATTATTAGTATAATTGTATTATTAAAAATAACCAAGAATCCCCTCTTTTTTGCTCCTTGTTCATATAATGTTATCATGATGTACAAAGGGGTATGTATATAAGGAAGACTCTTCATCACAAAAATGATGTGAATTTCGCTTTCTTCTATTAATAAATCGTGTCATTTTTCATATACATTTTATATTGAAGTATTTTGACTAAGGAGAGAATATTTGTGGACATTTTCGTAAGACCTGGTGATTCACTTTGGCGTTATAGCGAAGTATTTAAAATCCCCCTCCAATTAATTATAGATTCGAATCGAAATATAAACCCCCAGTTTTTAAGGGTTGGACAGCGTATTCGAATTCCGGGTTATATTACTAACGACTATCAATTAAGGCAGGGAGATTCATTTTGGCAAATTGCCCAAAATAGAAATATCCCACTAACAGCCCTTTTACTTGCTAATCCTGATCTTAACCCAAATGCCCTTCAAATAGGTCAAACCATTCGAATTCCTCAACAAATTACTTGGAGGATTATCAATGGACAGCAAAGTTACGACTATAGCATCATGATGAATGATCTAAACAAACTCCTTGATGCTTATCCTTTTCTACAAAGCTCAACAATCGGCCATTCTGTGTTAGGACATGAAATTCCAGAGATTCAAATTGGTAACGGATTAAAACGAATTCATTATAACGGCTCCTTCCATGCAAATGAATGGATCACAACTCCCATTATTTTAACATTTTTAAATGACTACCTACTTTCACTCACCAATCAAAATACGATACGAGGTATCTCTACACTTCCACTTTATCAACAAACATCCCTTTCTATAGTTCCGATGGTCAATCCTGATGGTGTCAATTTAGTAATACAAGGGCCACCTGAAGACGAAGCATTAAGAAATCAGCTAATCAATTGGAACAATGGGAGCAACAATTTCTCAGGTTGGAAAGCCAATATACATGGCATTGATTTAAATGATCAGTTCCCTGCGAAATGGGAGCTAGAAAGTGCACGTAATCCTAAAACACCTGGGCCGAGGGATTATGGTGGAGAACGACCTTTATCGGAGCCAGAGGCCATTGCTATGGCTGATTTAACAAAGAAGCGAGATTTTGCAAGAGTTCTTGCCTTTCATACACAGGGAAGAGTGATTTATTGGGGCTTTGAAAACTTGGAGCCTCCTGAGTCTAAAATTCTTGTTACTGAATTTAGTCGAGTTAGTGGCTATGAGCCCATCAATTCAGCTGGAAGCTATGCAGGCTATAAGGATTGGTTTATTCAGGAATGGCGCAGACCAGGCTTCACCGTCGAGTTGGGAAGTGGGATTAACCCTCTACCAATCAACCAATTTAACGACATCTATGAAGAAGCATTAGGAATCTTCCTTGCTGCGCTATATATGTAAAGCTTTGAATTGACTAATGATTCCCTTTGCTTCAGGTACAGATAATAAGAGAACGTTGAAAAAATATAAAACAGCTTTTTCCAACTTGCCAGCTTTGAATTATGACAAATTCTCTATAATTTTGCCGTAATTCAAAGCGGTTTCTTCTACAATTATGGACTTCTAGTGAACATGCTAATTATAGAAAAGTCGATGGGCTAGGACCAAATTAAATGATTAATACTAGCCACCTTTAGTGAGGTTTATTCAAGTGGGTTCAGTAGTTGGAAGCGATCCACATAGACTATAGTGAATAAATTCAGTGCTTTCTCGGTATATACCTCTTAATTATGATTTTAGAGGAAAATATAGTAAGCAATCATTTTAAAAAAATCTCATGCCAAAAAAGGTTGTATGAGAACACAACATTATCTACCTCAAGACGAATTATAAGTTTAAAAAGATCGCTTCCTACACATTTTTCATATGTGAGAAACGATCTTATGTTATTTTTATCCAACATTCATCTGTATCTACCGTTTTTACCTTACAACAAGGGCTGTAGAAAGTCATTTAAAGCTTTTTAACATGGAGAAACTCTGGATTTTATTTTTTATAAAACATCCATTATTCTAGTTTCCTCTCATTAATTTAATGATGTACTTTTGGTTAAAATTCTGATGCTTTTGGATATGTGCTACGTTTACCTGTAATATACAGATACTGTTGATAAGCAACTTTGGCGACACTAGCATCTGACCAATCGTTGTAGAAAAAGGCAAATCCACCTGATTTATATTCTTCTCTAACAGTTTGATTGTTCGGACCCAAAATATTGACATATAAAGAATAAGATTTTGTTACTGTGGGGAATCCCTCGTGTTGAACATAAAAGCCCCTACCAATATCCACTTGTTCAGCCTTTACAAATATAGTTAAGTCAGACCCTAAATATCCTTGAACCAATGCAATACCAACGCCTCCTAGAGCAGCTAGAACAGATCCATATGTAAACCCATTCCAAAAAGCAAGAACTGCTGCAGTTACCACTGCAAATGCAGTACCTTTAGTAAATTCCATTTTCTTTACAGTTTTTGTATCACTCCAAACTACCCCTCGCATTGTATCAATAGTTTTACCACTGACAATGTTAGTACTATTTTTATACCAAGTTCCATATACCCCTGTTGCTTGTTGAATGTCCCCATAGTAATTTCTCGATGAATTACTATTTAGAGGCATTATTGAATTTTCTTCTACACTATAATTAAGATTATTAAAATTAATTTCTTCTCCTTCAATTGGTTCTTCTTTAATGCTATATTTTTCAACACGCTTAGCGTCTTCTTCAGTTAATTCAGATATAAAATCTTCGGCATTGTAGATAGTTTTATTTCCGTCCTCGTCCAAAATAGTAAAGCTCTTATTTATATAATCAATTTCCGCAATGTCTGTCATTCCTTCTGCTTTAATTTCCACTGAAAGAGAAGATTTAGTTTCTGATAAAAGCTTTACACTAACAGGTTCATTGTCTATAACTAGATTAATTGTATTTTGTGAACTTTCAAAATTTGTTGCTGCTTTAGCTGGCCCAATAGAACTTAGAATAGTAAAGCTTAACAACAGGCTAGATAAAAAAAGACTAGTTTTTTTCATCATTTTCTCCACCCCTTTTTTAAAATTAACTTCCAACAATAATCCAAACGTCTGCTTGTACTTTATTCAAATGTATTTCACCCCCTTTATTTACTTATTATAGGAGGTTTTATAAGTTTCATAACGAATTATTACATATCGAATATTTTATTATTATAGGGGGTTACTTTGATATGATGATAAATACAGGAAAATTGTTTAAGGCCATTAGGAAAAATCGAGCACTTACACAAGTAGAAGTGGCTAGAAATTTAATCTCCCAAAGTACTTATTCTAAATTTGAAAGTGGAAGTCAAGATATAAGTAGTGGAATTTTTTTAGAGTTACTAAATCGATTGAACCTTTCAGTTGATGAGTTCCAATATATTTCAAACAATTACAATTATGGAGTTAAAAATAACCTTATAAAAGAGTTTTTTACGCTAAATTACAATAATATTAGAAAAATAACAATATTAGAGAAGGAAATTAACAGTTTTTTGGAAAAACAATACGACGTAGAAATAGATGATATCAGACGCATTTGTAAAGCATTCATTCAAATGAATGATAATAATTTAGATTAATAACCTATAGAGATAATCGATTTTTATGCTTTAAATTTTATAATCATCTTCATGCTATGGGAGGAATAAGGTAAAGAAACAAAAATTTATTATTTGAAATTGAGGGGGAGAAATTAATTTATGACGAAGCATTACCTATATTTAATGAGTGGAATACAAACCTTTTTAGGTATCTATTTATTTTTTTTAAGTATGAAGTATGCATTTGTTGAAAGTATAATGTCACAATGTTTCTTTGTTATTATCGTGGGTTTGTTTATGATTTTTTCTATCTCCCGACAAGGGAATGAGAGTAAACTATTAATAAAAAAAAGTAATCTTTTATTATTTGGTTATCCAATCATTCTAGTTATCAGCAGTATATTAATTTTTACGTCTATTCCTGCTTATACTTATCAAGAAGCAACTCAAATTATAGAGAATCAAACAGGTAATAAAACAAACAAACCCAAAGATTACAAAGCTTCAAATGGACTTTATTATATATATACGAATGAAGGGACATATATATTTAATCCTTGGGATGGCAATTTCGCACTTTTAGATTGAGATGTTACTCAAAAGTTTTGATATTCCAAAATCCCTTTAAAACTAATTCGGTGATAGATTATAATATATCCAACTTTGGGATTTACTACTATTTTAATGGGTATAAAAATTTGTTGAATTACTTTCTTCTATGATATATCCCCTATCTCCTACTTTAACTTTACTTCTGCCTTATCATCACATGGGTAGACAGGTTTTATCCATAAAATAATAATCGCCATTAATAGATTTTGATAGGCGATTTTAGTAACTTTTTTATAATACACAGAATCCTAGTATTAGTGACCCCCCTTCTGTTTTTTAACATTCGATAATTAAATCGAAGCTTGATACATGCCTAACTGGACCATATCTCAAATCCACTTTAGGTAATTTTTCGAATAAAGTTGCTTATACTCCTCAAAAATCCCCTGCATAAAAGGGGATTTTTTATGTTTAAAATTACTTTGACAGGTAGAGTAATATTTGCTAATATTACTCTAACAGATAGAGCAATATATTGAAGTAGGTGACGTATGGTTCGAAGTGATATCATCCGCGGACACTTGGATTCCATTATTTTAAGACTCATTTTAGAGAAAGATCGTTATGGCTATGAGATTTCTCAGGAAATAAGTCTCCGCACAAATAATCGTTTTCAAATTAAAGAGGCAACTTTATACGCCGTTTTTCAACGTCTTGAAAAAAAGGAAGTTATTGAAGCCTACTTTGGAGATGTCTCCCACGGTGGCAAACGAAAATATTACCGAATTACCCCATTAGGAAAAGCTTATTTAAATGAGCTAGTGAAAGAGTGGTCGGAAGTTAAGGAAATTATCGACTTATTTATGGAGGGCTTAGAATGAAAAAAATTAAAAATCATATTGATGAGCTTTTTAAGGACTTTCCTCGTAACCACGAAACGGAAATGATCAAACAGGAAATCATTCAAAATCTTGAAGAAAAAGTATTTTACTTAATGGATCAAGGCAAAGAGGAAGAGGATGCTATTAATAAAGCAATCGTGGAGTTTGGGGATATTGAGGATTTAAAACAGGAATTAGGTGTAAAAGAGCCCGAAAAGAAAAACATGTCGAGATTAAATTTGGAATTTTCTCTATGGGGTAGTGGCTTAATTATTGCGTTTTTTATCTTTATAAACATTTACTATACTCCCCATATAATCTGGGCGATCTATCCCATTTTCGCTATTTTATGGTGGCCACTCGCAATGTACTTTGTTTGGTCACGGAAGAAATGGAGTGAATAAACATGAAGAATTTAATTAATTTTTCCATTGCTGGTAGTTTAATGACCATGATATTTTTAGGAATTGTCAATTATACAACATCACCACAAACAGCATGGTTTATTTATCCCTGTTTATTACTATTGCTATGGCCAATTACTTTATTTTTTATGATTAAAAAAATGTATAAACAATATTCAGTTATTTGCAGTGCCATAATTATTGCATTTCTTATCATTGAAAATTATTTATATTCACCTGAGCATTTATGGTTTATCTATGCGATTTATCCAATCGTCTGGTGGCCAATTCTTATGTACTTGGATGAAAAAGCAAAAACCTTAAAAATTGCGCTAGTAGGCTTTGCAACTACTATCATTTATTACTCCATTTTAAATATTATTTTATCCCACCCATATCCTTGGGCGATTTATCCAGCATTTTTAGTCACATGGTGGCCCTTAGCTTTATATCATGCACAAAGAAAAACATTTGTAGCATTCTCTGTTACTGCTTCAATGCTTATTAGTATCTTTTTTATTACAGTAAATATTGTCTCTACACCAAGAGTTATATGGGCAATCTACCCAATTTTTGTAGTCTTGTGGTGGCCCCTAAGCATGTATTTTTATGTTTATAAAAGGAAAATGTACAATTCAACAAATTTTACTAAGAGAATCTAAACAGTTTAACATCGAAATAGAAGTTTATCCTATATAGAGCAATAAAAAAGGAATTTATTGAATTTAATGAATGGATGGTCGAATCAAATAAATTCAATTTGAACGAGAGCATGTTTTGAATAATACCGAAGCACGCTCTTTAGATTTGTTCTTTTTTCAGTTATTAACATCATTCATTGCATCGTAGTTTTTAGACTCTCTTCTAAATGTAAAGGCTGCAGCAAATTATAAAAATTAGCAACGTAATAGTCATTGTATATAAAGACATTGCAAGCTTGCCACTGGAAATACTACCATCATAGATAATAAAAGTGCTTCCCCATCATTTACCTCCTCCCCGATAGTTTCTGCCCATTTTACTACCTTATTTAATTAAGGTCGATTATTCACTAATGTTAGCTCGTATTATATACTTACTATATAATTTAATTATTAAATAATTTAACAGGCTGTGATACTATGTCAAAAAACGATCAATTACCTTATGTAGAAGTCATTATGAGAGAAATGCTGGAAATACAGCAAAAGTCGAAAATGTTTGTCAACCTTCTATCTGAAGGAGAATCCTTATCTCAAAATCAACTAATTCTTTTGCTCCAGCTAAAAATAAATTCCGGTATGAAAGCAACCGAAATTGCTGATTTCTTCAGTGTGACTCCTGGTGCCGTTACATCAATGTGCGATAAGCTGGAAAAATTAGAATTAATACATCGTGTTAGAGAAAGTGGAGACCGACGTGTTGTGAAAATTGTATTAACGAATAATGGTGAAACTAAGGTTCAAAATTTATTTTTAAAGTTCTCTCAAGAAAAACTTACTGATATGGCTAAGGTTTTGAGTGATGTTAATCAGTTAATGAAAAAAATATTTTAGGATTTCATAAAGATGAAGTCCTTTTTTATTGCCTAGAAAATATGTAAGGTCATTCAAGAAATTCACATTATCTCATTGGTTCATTATTCACTTGCACAACTGATTTATATCATATAAACTACTAAAAAATTATTATTATTCATACCCTTCTTAATATAAATACTATTAAAAATATTCTGATTCGATTTAATATAAATATTATAATGGAATATAAGAGGTGAGTTCATGCGTTTAGAAGTGAATCAAAAATTAGATTTAAAATTAGCTATGACAAAACAACTGAGACAAGCAATAGAGCTATTACAAATGCCTTCAGATGAGCTTGAAACATTTCTTATAGAACAATCACTTTCAAACCCCTTAATTGAAGTGAAAGATAGCTTTCACTTTAAGGAAGGTTATCATACAAGCAAATATATGAATCTACCCGAAAACAATACGGAGTACAGGATATCAAATGTAGATCACCTTTTAAGTGAAATTCGTTTAACTTATCATTCATCTGAAGACTATCAGATTCTTCAACAGCTTATTCTAAACTTAAATGAGTTTGGCTATTTACCAAATGCAACTCAGTTATTTTCACAGTCACAATACAATCACGCTTTACAGCTTCTGAAAAATTTAGATTATGTAGGTGTGGGGGCTACAAATTTAAAGCATTGCCTACTATTACAACTAGAAGCTTTCTATCCGGATGAATTATTTGCAAAGGAAATTATTCAATATCATTTAGAAAAATTAGCTGATCGTAAATGGAATGATATAAAAAAATGTTTACAAATAGATGAAGAAGAATTGAAATATACTATAAATATTATAAAATCATTAAACCCAAAGCCTTTTATACCTGATTATTCTAGTATGTCTGAAGTTGTTCGTCCCGATATCATAATTGACATTAAAGATAATTTCATTACTTACGCTTTAAGTAATTGGTTCTCCCCTTCTATTACTATGACGAAAATAGAGTCGATGTACTTATCAGCAGAAGACCAGAAACAAATGAATAAATGGGAAAAGGATTACAACTGGTTATCTCAATCTCTTGAACAACGAAGAGAGACAATGATTGCTATAATGGAGTACTTAATACAAGAGCAATTGGAAGCCCTTAAAAATGGACTACAATTTATAAAACCAATGACTCTTAAGGATATATCCGTAGCTATTAATCGTCACGAATCTACTGTTAGTAGAGCAACGATGAACAAATATATTCAGGCTCCCTGGGGAACTTTCTTAATGAAAAATTTATTTTCATCTAAGGTAACAACTCATTCTGGGGAAGATATCTCTAAAGAAAAAATAAAAACACAAATTCTTGAACTTGTGAAAAATGAAAACAAGAAAAAACCATTATCCGACAACAAAATACTGGAACTCATTTGCAGCCAGGAAGAGGTTGAGCTATCTAGAAGAACTATCGCTAAATACCGAGATGAATTAAATATCCCTTCATCCTCTAAACGAAAGGAATTATAGAATGCAAAGAAAGGTGAAGAGAATAGCTAAGCTCTTCTTCACCTTTTGATATATTAAAGGGGAATTTTTTTAATGGTCGTCATTTTTTTCTTGTTAAGTTTTCCATCTGCTTGTAATTTACATCTTTCTCAAACCACATTTTTATTGCCTTGCGATTTTGCATAACTAGCATGGTCATGCCGTTTTGTATACGGGCTCCTAAATTTTTAGCTTGCTTAAGAAATGCTGTATATTGGGGATTATAAATGACATCCGAAACAATTACATTTTCTTTTAGCTGTACAATATTTAGAGGCATGGCATCTGTATGGGGCCACATACCTATAGGGGTAGTTTGAATGATAATATCGTATTTAACTATTTGCTGTTCAGCTTCTTCGTAGGATATGACCCTGACATTCGGCTTATCTATCGTATTTTTCACCTTATTTACGGTACGGTTTGTTATATCAATTTCAACATCTTCAAATTGCAGGAGCTCAAAGTAGATGGATTTAGCAACTCCTCCAAATCCAATCAAAAGAATTTTCAATCCATTCAAATCTGATAGGCTAAACTCTTGTAAAAGCCCTGCTAACCAGGCTTGACCATCAAAATTATATCCAATAAGCTTGCCGTTCACTGCTTGAATAATATTAACAACACCAGTATTTTTAGCAGTTATATCTAATTCATCTATATATGGAAGCACCTTCTCCTTATAGGGAATTGTAACAATTAATCCTCCTTCACGGCTGGATTTTAAGTGCATCATAAAATTTTTTAATCCATCATCCTCCACTTCAAATTTTTGAAACGAGGCTTGAATATTATTCTCTTTATAGGTTTCATTTTGCAGTAAAGGCGAAAGCGAGTGCTCTAAGGGGTTTCCCAAAATACCATAGACTTGAATAAATATCACCCTCTCTATTGTTATTGATTCCAAATAACTAGCTTTAACTCTGTCATTTCCTCTATAGCATATTTTACACCCTCTCGGCAGTTACCACTTTCTTTCACACCTCCATACGGCATATGGTCTACTCTAAATGTTGGTATGTCATTGATAACTACTCCACCTACTTCTAAAAGATGCATGGCTTTCGAAGCGTTTTGAATATCATTTGTAAAAATACCAGCTTGTAATCCAAACCGAGAATCATTTATTGCATCAATCGCTTCTTGAACAGCACTAATTTTATTTACTGTCACAATTGGCGCAAAGACCTCTTGGCATGATACTTTTGAAGTCGAAGGTACTTCAGCTAAAATAGTAGGCTTTAAAATATTTGCCTCTATTTGGCCTCCACTAATTAATTTTGCTCCGTCTGCTATTGCCTCATCAATCCAGCTTAGGGCACGATTATTGTCCTCTAAACTAATCAGCGTCGAAATATCAGTCGTTATATTCAACGGATCCCCCAATACCAATTTCTCAGCCTTTTCTTTAAACTTTTGCAAAAATTCTTCTGCTACACTTTCATGCACATAAATTCGTTGTAATGAAATGCAAATTTGCCCTTGATTTGAAAATGCCCCAACCACACATTTGTCAGTTATCATATCAATATCTGTATGTTGATCGATGATTAATCCTGCATTCGATCCTAGTTCCAAGGAGACTTTCTTTAGTCCAGCACGTTGTTTTATACCTAATCCAACACCTGGACTTCCAGTAAACGTAACCATCTTTACTTTTTCACTTTCTACTAAAACATCTCCAACTGTTCTTCCACTTCCAGTTATCAAATTAAATGCGCCTTTAGGTAAATCTGTTTGACTTAATAATTCCGCTAAAAATATGGATGATAACGGTGTTTGGGAAGCTGGTTTTAGAACAACTGTATTACCCGCCGCAATTGCTGGCCCTAATTTATGTGCGACTAAATTCATCGGGAAATTGAAGGGCGTAATAGCTGCCACCACTCCTAATGGTTCACGAATTGTTAATCCAATTTTATTTACACCATTTTTGGCAGCATCGATTGGTAGAACTTCACCGTAAATTCGTTTTGCCTCTTCTGCCGCAAATTTATAAGTTTCTATCGTTCGTTCTACTTCGCCTATTGCAAATTTCAAAGGCTTCGCAGATTCTAATGAAATAATCTCTGCAGCTTTTTCTTTATTAGCAATTAATAGATTTACCAACTGTTCTAATATATTTGAGCGCTCATACGCTGTTAGGTTTCTCATTACTTTAAATGCTTCCTGTGCTGCATCGATTGCCTCTTCCACCTGCTCAGTTGAAGCCTGGGCGATATTTGCAATCGTTTGTTGTGAATAAGGTGACTTTAAATCACTATATATTTCACTTTCTCTCCATTGTCCATCAATATATAAATTTTTTCTCATCGTGATAGAACACCTCCATCGACTGGGATTAAAATTCCTGTAACATAATCAGATGCTTTGGTAGCCAAAAACATTGCCGTCCCTACAATATCTTGAGGATCACCCCATTTTTTAGATGGAATCCGGTCCTCAAATTCTTTTTTACGTACTGGATCCTGTAAAATATCAGAATTCATATCTGTTAAAATATACCCTGGGGCAATAGCATTTACTTGAATTCCATATTGAGCCCATTCATTAGATAATGATTTTGTTAATTGTAGTACTGCACCCTTACTCGCTGAATAAGGTGAAGAATTGTACGCTCCAACAATGGATACGATTGAGCTTAGATTGATAATTTTACCCTGTCCAAATTTTTTCATTTCAACTGCAGCCAATCGACTTAATTCAAATAAAGATAGGACATTTAAGTTAAATATTTTTTGCCATGTATCTAATGGTACATCCACCGCTGGACTACGCTTAATAATACCAGCGCAGTTAATAAGAACATCTAATTTTCCATCTAATAGCTCTAAAGCTTGTTTAAAATATAGTTTTATTTTCTCGACTTCCATTAAGTCGCATTTAATATAGCCAACATTTAAAGAGCTAAGTGACGCTACTTTATCAGAAATATCTAAAACAACAATTTCAGCTCCAGCCTGCTTAAAGGCCTTAACAAATTCGTGTCCAATTCCTTGGGCCCCACCAGTTACAATTATTTTTTTTCCTTTTAGATTAAAAAGTTCAGTGAAGTCTGTCATGTTAATGAACCCCTTTACCAATACTTAAATTAGCTACTTCCATAAATATTTCAGACAGAGAAGGGTGTGGTTGAATCATTTCAGCCATTTCATACACGGTACCTTCAAGACTCATATACGCCAATCCTTGTCCAATTAATTCTGTTACATACGGACCTACCATACACATACCATAAATTTCACCATATTTAGAATCTGTAAATACTTTGACAAAGCCATCTTTTTTTCCTAAAGTCTGAGCTTTTCCATTTCCAAAAAGATTATATTTAGTAACTGTGTAATCAACACCCTTATTTTTCAAGTCATTTTCTGATTGGCCAATACTTGCAATTTGTAAATTTGTATAAATACATCTTGGCACGATAGAATAATCCATTTTCTTTTGATTGCCTAAAATATTCTCAATAACAGTTAACCCTTCTGCACTTGCAACGTGAGCAAGCTGGTATCCACCTATTACATCCCCGACCGCATAAATAGTTGAAATATTGGTTTGTAAATGATCATTAACTTTAATAAATGCTCCATTATATGCTAGATCTATGTGCTTAGTCGCAGAATCGTTTGGTGTCCGCCCTACTGCGATAAGTAGCTCTTCTGAAGAAATGACATCTTTCTCGCCCGATTTCTTCTCAACCACTAGCATCTTACATCCATTTTCTTCACTTACACTTGTCACAAGATGGTCTGTTAAAATATTAATTCCTTTGTCGTGAAGCTTTTTGTGTAAAGCTTTTGAGGCTTCTTCATCCTCCATAGCAATAATTCTGTTGCTATATTCAATAATCGTCACTTTCGATCCTAAACTGCTAAATACATCTGCTAGCTCTACGCCTATTACCCCACCACCAACAATCGTTAGAGACTTCGGTAATGTTTTAAGATCAAAAATTGTATCTGTTGTATGATATTGCACATTCTCTAAGCCTTCTACTTTCGGAATAAGTGGACGGCTTCCTGTTGCAATAATAATATTTTTTGTTGAAAGAGTAGTCTTTTCATTATTTGAAATGACTTCAACCTCTTGAGAATTTTTTATTAATCCTAATCCATTAAATACTTCTATTTTTCTAGCTTTTAATAAAGATTGAATACCCATTCTTAAATTTTTAAGAACGGAATTTTTGTAGGTAACCATACCCTCCATGGAAAATTCCACGTCCTTTACTAAAATCCCACGTTGCTTTCCTTGCTCAATTTCCTCTAGTATTTCTGCATTTTTTAGATAGGTTTTTGATGGGATACAGCCTTGATTCAGGCAAGTTCCACCAAGCTGCTCTGCCTCTATAAGCGCAACCCTTAGTCCTTCACTAGCTCCCCTCAACGCAGCAACATATCCGCCAGGGCCTCCGCCAATTATGATTACATCAAATGTTGTCATATTCTCACCTCAACTTAAACAAGCATTCTAAATGGATTTTCTAAATTTTCTTTCAAGTCTGTCATAAACTGAGCTGCCGGTGCTCCGTCAATTACTCGATGATCAAACGATAATGATAATTGCATCATTGAATTTATAACTACCTCGCCATTTTTTACAACTGGCTTTTCCACAATTCTTCCTACACCTAAAATCGCTGACTGTGGCTGATTAATAATTGGTGTAAATGAATCCACAGCATACATACCTAAATTACTAATCGTAAAAGTACCGTTTTCAAAATACTCTGGACTTAATTTTCCATTCTTTATGTTTGCAACTATTTCTTTACTTCTTTTTACAATCTCCGCTAAGCCTATTTGATCTGTATTTTCAATTACTGGTACTACTAAACCTTCATCTAGAGAAACAGCAAATCCAATATTGACCTCTTCATAAAAATGAATTTCGTTATTCTGTAATGAAATATTTAATGCTTTATTTTTAGATAATGTATGTGCAACTGCTTTAACAATTAAATCGTTATAGGATAATCGATACCCTGTTTCTTTCTCAATGACAGGTAGTAATTGTTTACGCAGAATTACACATTCCGTCATATTGATTTCTGTTGTCAATGTTACATGTGGTGCAGTGTAATAGCTTTCGCTCATTCGCTCTGCAATGACTTTTCTCATGCCTTTTAACGGTACTTTTTTGAGCTGTGAAGATTCTCTTTCTTGTGCTGATGTTGTCTTAGTAACAGCAGACAAGACATCCTTTTTCGTTATTTTACCGTGCTGTCCTGAGCCAATTAAATCTTTATCATCTATCTTTAGATCCTGAACCATCTTTTGTGCCAATGGCGTGATTTTAGATGTATCTTGTTGTAAGTAATTTTCGACATCCTGTTTTTGTACGCGACTGTTCGGACCTGTCCCAGATACAAGAGAAAGGCCAACCCCATTATCTTTTGCAAGCTTGTTGGCAGCAGGTGTTTTTCGCACTTTTTCTTGCTCATTGACTTCTTCCAATTTATTATCTCTTGATTCTGAGAAGTTTTCAGTTTGCTCTATTACCTCATTTTCTTCACCCATATAGGCAATAACTTCATGTACTTTTACCGTACTACCTGCATCATATACTTTTTTTAATAGATGTCCTGAAGATTCAGCTTCTACTTCTAGAACAATTTTATCTGTTTGAATTTCAGCAATGGGATCGCCTTCCTCGATAAACTCACCATCATTTACTAGCCAACTAACAATGATGCCCTCCTCCATCGTTGCTCCTAATTTGGGCATTACCACTTCTCTTGCCATTTTAGTTCACCTCTATTTGTTCATTAATTCTAAACATTTTTGATAAATATCTGATACTTGAGGGATTGCAGCCTTTTCAAGTTTTGGGTTGTATGGTATTGGTGCCTCTATTCCACCTAATCGTAAAATCGGTGCATCTAAGTAATCAAAGGCATCACTCTCTGCGATTAAACTAACAATTTCTGTACCAAATCCGCCTCTTTTCACTGCCTCATAAACGACTAGTACTCTTCCAGTTTTCTTGACAGATTCCAAAATTGCTTTTTCATCTAACGGAACAAGTGTCCTTGGGTCAATTACCTCCACATCAATTCCCTCTTGTTCTAGCTTTTGTGCAGCTTCTACCGCATGATTTACCATCATACCTGTAGCAATAATAGTAATGTCCTTCCCCTCTCGTTTAATATCTGCCACTCCAAGAGGAATTTCATAAGATTCTTCAGGAACATCTCCTTTTAGGTTATAAAGCATTTTATGCTCATAGAATAGAACTGGATTGTCATCTTTTATTGCAGCTTTTAGTAACCCCTTAGCATCGTAAGCATTGGAAGGTTGTACAACTTTTAGGCCTGGTATATGTGTCATCCAGGCTTCTAAGCTCTGTGAATGTTGTGCTGCAAATCCTGCACCAGAGCCAGCTGGTAATCTAACTACCATAGGAACCTTTGCTTTCCCTCCAAACATATAGCGCATTTTCGCCGCTTGGTTTACGATATTATCCATAGCAATTACAACAAAATCCGAAAATTGAATTTCTAAAATTGGGCGCATGCCTGTCATTGCTGAACCTACCGCACAGCCACTAATTGCTGCTTCTGAAATAGGAGTAATGCGAACTCGTTCAGGACCAAATTCATCAATCATTCCACTTGTGACACCAAAGGCACCACCATATACTCCGATGTCCTCACCCATAATAAATACGTCATTATCCTCACGCATTACCTGAGTCATTGCTTCTTTAATAGCTTCTGAATAACTAATTTCTCTCATCTTGATTTCTCCTTTTCCCCTAGGCATAAATATCTGTCATTAAAGTATCTAAACTTGGATCATCACTATTTTCAGCATATTCAACCGCTTCTTTCATCTGGTTTTGAGCTTTTTCGTTTAACTCTATGAATTCGTTTTCATTTATGACATTATTAGAAACTAGAATTTCCTTAAAAGCTTCGATTGGATCCTTAGCTTTCTTCCATTCCTTCTCCTCTTCGCGCGTTCTATATTTTCGAGCATCACTTCTTGAATGTCCTTCCCATCGGTAAGTTTCCGCTTCAATTAAAGTAGGACCCATACCCTGCTTCGCACGTTCGACTGCATCTTGTGTCGCTTTAATAACCTCTAAAATGTTATTACCGTTAATCGTTTCGCTAGGAATTCCGTAGCTCGATCCTCTGACAGCAATGGACTCTATATTTGTCATTTCCTTAATAGAACCTGACATTCCATATAAATTATTTTCACAGAAGAAAATTATAGGAAGCTTCCAAATTGAAGCAAGATTCAGGGATTCGTGGAACGCCCCTTCGTTTGTTGCACCATCTCCGAAGAAGCACAGTACTACATAGCCTAATTCCTTCATTTTAGATGTTAAAGCAGCGCCGACACCAAGCGGGAGACCAGCTGCTACAATACCGTTCGCACCAAGATTCCCAACTGTCATATCAGCGATATGCATTGAACCACCTTTACCCTTACAATGGCCTGTTACCTTTCCAAGTAGCTCTGCGACCATCTTATTAACATCTGTTCCTTTAGCAATACTATGTCCATGGCCGCGATGTGTGCTTGTAATCTTATCTTCGTTATTTAGTGGGAAACAAGCACCTACCGCTGTAGCCTCTTGACCAATACATAGATGCATAGTTCCATGAATTTTTCCTTGTTGATATAGTTGTTTCAATGTCTCTTCGAACTTTCTGATGAGAATCATGTCATACAACATTTTCTTTAAATCCTGATTGTCTAAGCCTAATTCCTGAAATAATAATTCATTTGACATATTTAGAACCTCCTAAAAATATTTACATTAATTATTAATGCAAAAAGCATGCCAACTTTTATTGATGCAAAAACCCAGTATTTTCTCATCGAACTGGAGAAAAAATGATGTATAATTGTGCCCAAGTGATGAATTATTACATCATGTCTACTTAAGGGGGGAGTATGAATGTTTTACAATCAATTAAAAATACTTGGGGTTATAGAGTGGGATCAAAATAGAGATGTTCTAGTATGTAATGAAACTGCCAAGACTTATGAAAAGTTTTTTGATGATATAAAAAAACAAATTTCTAATGGTTATAAGTATTTTTGTATGTTGAATTCTAACTTGGAAATAAATGTTCTAAACAATGTTGAGGATTTTTCTAAGCTAACAATTTTTTTATTACCTCTAGCAGAATCCGTTAACTTAAATCAGGAAATTGATAAATTGGATAATTTAAAAAAGGAACTTGATGAAGTTATTAATTCATCGTTTGACGGAATTGTTATTTCTGATGCCAAAGGGAAGATTATGTATCAGAATCCTGCTTATGAAAGAATTACAGAGCTTTCAACTGAATTTTGTATAGGAAAAAACCTACAATCATTAGTTGACAAAGGAATTATTGATGTTTCTGCATCATTGAAGGCTATCAAGGGGAATCGTGCTATTACAATAAGTCAGAAGATTAAAACAGGGAAAAGCGTTTTAGTTTCAGCCGTTCCAATCAGAAACAAGCAAGGCGAAATCATTAAAATTGTGAATAATGTTCGTGACTTAACCCAGCTAAATAATTTAGAGACAGAAATTCAACAATTAGAAATCAAAAATCAAAGAATCCATGAAGAATTACAACAATTAAAAGGGATTAGTGATCCGAAATATTCAATTATTGCACATTCTACACAAATGAAAGATGTCATTGACCGTGCTTTAAGAGTTGCACAAATTGATTCGGGCGTATTAATTCAAGGGCCGTCTGGTGTAGGTAAAGAAAAAATAGTAGATTTAATACACCGAAATAGTATTCGCAAGGACGGACCTTTGATTAAAATTAATTGTGGTGCAATCCCTGAATCTCTTCTTGAATCGGAATTATTTGGGTATGAATCGGGTTCTTTTACGGGTGCTACCAAAAAGGGCAAGGCTGGATTATTTGAGGCCGCTAATAATGGGACAATCTTTTTAGATGAAATTGGAGAAATGCCATTACAGCTTCAAGTAAAACTATTACGTATTCTTCAAGAGCGGGAAGTTGTGAGAATTGGCGGTACAACACCTATTCAAGTAGATGTCCGTGTCATTGCTGCAACAAACAGAAATTTATCGGATATGATTGAAGAGATGAAATTTAGAGAGGATTTATATTATCGACTTAATATTATTCCAATCAAAATTCCACCGCTTGAGCAAAGAGTAGAGGATATCATTCCTCTTATTTATCATTTTACGAATAATTTAAACATTAAATATGGATTAAACCGTTCTTTTTCATCTGAAGTGCTTGAAACATTTGCGAACTATAAATGGCCGGGGAATGTCAGAGAGTTACAGAACATCGTAGAACGAGTTGTTTTGATGAGTCAACATTCAGAGATTACGATGGATGATCTACAAAGGGAATTAAACTTAAACAGCGATAGCAGCATTCAAGTATCTAATAGCAATACTTTAATTACTCACCATTTACCGTTAAAGGATCAAGTTGAATCATTTGAGGAAAGTATTATTCGAGAAGCAATTAAAATTTATCCTAGTATAAGAAAAGCAGCAACTGCATTAAAAATTGATCAGTCTACACTTGTAAGAAAACTACAAAAATATAAAATAGAGAACCATTCTTAATAAAAAGTTGACCTCCTGTTTTTTATTATAGTAGAAATCTTCTTTTTTAGATTTGAAAAGTTAAAAAAGTCGATTTGCATCACATTTTTTGTGGCAAATCGACTTTTTCTTTTTTAGAGGTCAAACAACATTATTTACCAGATAATAAGTGTGGTAAAAATAACGTTAATTGAGGCACAAATGTAATGATGCCTAGTAATATTAGTAACGCTACTAAAATAGGTGTTAGATGTTTAAAGGTTTCTTCAAAACGTATATTTGCCACTTTTGCCCCAATAAACAGATTTAATCCCAATGGTGGTGTTAATAGGCCTAACGTCAAGTTAAAGCATACGATCATCCCAAAATGTAATGGATCTACTCCTAAAGGTATAACGATTGGTAATAGTAATGGGACGAATATTAATAATGCTGCAACAGTTTCAATAAACATTCCTACAACTAATAAGAAAAGGTTAATTAACACTAAAATGATAATCGGATTTGTTGTAAAGTCTGAAATACCATTAGCTATATATTGTGGCACTTGCTCTAATGTTAAAATTTTACCGAAGAACGTTGCAGTACCAACAAAAATCATAACAGATCCAGATGTAACAGCAGCGTTTAAAAATACATCCATTAAATCACTGAATCGTAATTCTTTATATATGAATATACTTACGATTAAACTGTAAACAACAGCAACTACTGCTGCTTCTGTAGGCGTGACAATACCACCATAGATTCCACCTAAAATAATAATAGGGGCTAATAATCCGAACTTTGCTTCATTTAATGATCGCCAAAAACCTATTTTTTCTTCCTCTGGTTGTTGGTCCACATAGCCTTCTTTTTTACATACAATATAGTTAATGATGACTAATATCACTGCAATTAATAAACCTGGGACAATACCAGCGATAAACAAATCACTAATTGATACCCCTGCCATGATCCCGTAGAAAATAAAGACAATACTTGGTGGTATGATAGGACCAAGGGCACCTGCACTTGCTGTTAATGCTGCGGCGTATGGTTTCTTATAACCACTGTTAATCATGTGTGGTATCATAATTCCGCCGATACTGGCAACCGTTGCTGCACCTGATCCAGAGATTGCTGCAAAAATCAAACTTGCAAGTATTGTAATTAAACCTAAGCTTCCTGTCCAGGATCCCACCATTGATTTGAAGAAATCAATAAGTCTTCTAGAAATCCCCCCTGTACTCATTAATTCTCCCGCTAAAATGAAAAATGGTACAGCTAATAATGAGAACGAATCATTCGATGTAAATGTCGCTTGAATAAGAAATGAAATAGGTATTGTTCCTTCAATTAGAACAACAGTTAACGCAGAAATAGCTAAAGAAATTGCAATTGGTATATTTATTAATAGACACAGAATAAATACAATTGTGAGAATTCCAATGGCCCCTAACATTATTTCTCACCCTCTTTTCTCTTTACAAAAACATCTAATATCTCCACTACAAAAATTCTTATAGCCATTAAAAAATACCCAATTGGAATCCCTAAATAGACTACCCCCATTGGTAAATTAAGTGCTGCTGAGGTTGCGTTTTGTTTATATAAATTAAATGCATATTGAAAGCCCAGATACGAAATATATAAACTGAACAGCATCCATATAAAACTACCTATCAAGTTCACATATGGACGAATTTTTTTGGGGATAATCATATTTAATGCTTCTACTCTAATATGCGCTTTCGTAATGACAGCATAGCTTGCACTAATAAAAACAAACCAAACAAACAAATATCTTGATAGTTCTTCTGCCCAAACAATTGAGGAGTTAAAAACATATCTTGAAACCACAGCTGCAAACATAACTAATGTCATAATTAATAGAATTGCAAAGCTAGCATAAGCTTCAATTGGTTTCTTCATAGGCTTCTCCATTGCTTGTCCCCTCCCTTTGTACCCTTGTAATTTCAATATGTTTCATTACAAGGGCAATATGTTGAATTTTATTTCTCAGGAAATTATTTCAATTCCCCTAGTAATTTAATAGCTAAATCATAATTTTCCTGACCAATTGCATCCATGTTCTCTTTGGCAACGTTTATTGTTGCATCTTTAAATTTCTTTCTCTCTTCTTCAGATAATTCAACTACATCTACACCTTTATCTTTTAAGCCTTCGATAGCATCTTTTTCAGCTTTGGTTACAAGGTCTATTGCATGTTTTGTATATGAAGCTACAGATTCATCTAACGTTTTTTTCATATCTTCGCTTAAACCATCATAGAAATCCTTATTTACTAGCACACCATGTAATAATAAAATGTGATTTGTCGCTGTAAAATGGTTATTTACTTCATAAAAGCGATCTCCGTAAATTAAAGGTGTTGTTGTAGAAACACCATCGATCGTCCCTTGCTGTAACCCTGTAAACACTTCACTATAAGCCATTGGTGTTGGATTTGCTTTCATTGACTTCAATGTACTTAAATGTAAATTCGCTGATGAGCTTCTAATCTTTAAACCTTTTAAATCTGATGGTGCCTTAACAGATGTTTTACCGTTTAAAATGCTATAGTAGCCTAAATCAATGAACCCAAGCAGATACATATTGGATTTATCAGCAACCTCTTTCTTTAATAAGTCACCATATTCTCCTTCTAGGAAAGTGTAAAACTGTTCACGGCTATCAAATAAAAAAGGTACATCGAAAATATTAAAAGCATTTGCACCAATTGAATTCGCAATACCGTATGCAGATGTTGTTGACAATTGAATCGTACCGTTTTGTAATAATTCTGCTGTTGTTTCATCAGAAGTAGTTAAAGTACCACCATTATAAATTTCAACTTTTACATCGCCATTGCTTTTCTCTTCAATGGTATCTTTAAAATTATCATATCCTAAATTTAAAAAGTTATTGGCATCGACTTGGTTTGCCATTTTTATCGTAATTGCTTTACCATTCGATGCTGATTCTTTTCCACCATTGCTTGAACACGCTGCTAAAAATATTAACGACAATGCCATTATTGAAAACATTAATTTCTTTAGTACTTTTTTATTTTTCATTGTATAAGCCTCCTATTTTTCACAAAATTAGTTCAATAGATTTGATAATTATTGTCCAATTCTACAGGTTTAAAAATTCATTTTAGATTGCCCACCATCTACATTGATGGTTGCACCAATAATCCAAGAAGCTTTTTCAGACGATAAATAAACGACTACATCTGCAATTTCTTCTGGTTTACCAAAGCGACCTGCTGGAATATCATTCTTTACAAACTCTTCAATTTTATAAGGATCCTCTCTTGTTAACCTTCCCCAAACGCCACTTTCATGATAAACGCTACCAGGCGCAATGCTATTAACCCTTACACCGTATTTAATGACTTCGTGTGCTAACGCTTTCGTGAAACTTATTAATGCTGCTTTTGCATTATTGTAGGTTGCCTTGCCTCCACTTTCCCTACCATAAATAGAAGAAATATTAATAATATTGCCGCTTCCTTGTTTCTTCATATGTTTAAGAACCAATTTGCTAAGATGTACACTCGAAAAGTAATTTAATTCAAATGCTTCATAGAAATTCTCCATGGGCGTTTCTAATATACTAGAGCCATTACTTCCCCCAGCATTATTTATCAATATATCGATATGATCATGATCTAATATGTATTTTTCAATTAGACCTTCACGCTCATAATTATTCGTAATATCAGATTGATAGGTTGTTACATTTTTTAACTGCAGTTTCGCTTCATTCAAATGCTCTATAGAACGACCAACAATTGAAACGTTTGCATTTTCTTCTATAAACCTTTTTGCTATTTCCAGTCCAATACCTTTTGAACCACCAATAATCAATACATTTTTTCTAGCTAGATTCAACTCCATATTATTGCTCACTTTCTTGGGATTATCGTTTAACCACCCAATTTTTATCTTCCTAAAAACCCACCGTCTACCGGTAAGAGGATCCCATTGATATAGTTTGATTTATCTGAGCATAAAAATTGTAAAGCACCTGCTAATTCATTCGGCTCGCCAAAGCGTCCAGCAGGTATACGGCTAATTAGTGATTGATATCTTGACTCATCTTCAAGAATAAATTGATTTAATGCTGTATTATAATATCCAGGAGCAATTGCATTTACATTAATACCCTTTTTGGCCCATTCATTGGATAATGATTTTGTCAGTTGGGCAACCGCTCCTTTACTTGCAGAATAGGCAGATGCATTATAACCCCCCTGTACAGCTAATACAGATGCAATATTAACTATTTTCCCAGCGCCCTTTTTCAACATTTCATGATATGCAAGTCTACTTAATTCGAATATTGCAGTAACATTAACGTCAATAATTTTTTGGAAGTCCTCAATCGGTAAATCAATCGCAGGCATCGGTTTATGGATTCCGGCATTATTTACAAGAATATCTAACTCCCCACCTAATAGTTGGACTGCTATATGGAATACTTCAGGAATTTTCTCTAAGTTCGATAGGTCAGCTCGTACTCCGTATACAGTAAATCCTTCATTCTGCATATCTTTAGCAATCTTCTCTACATCATTGGAGTAATCAATAATGCAAACCTCAACACCATATTCACAAAGCCCCTTTACCATTGCTAACCCGAGACCTTGAACGCCACCTGTAAGTATTGCTTTTTTACCTTGTAAACTTTGCATAGATTCCACCCTTTACTGAATTCGCTTTCATTAATTTGTACTCTTTTCCATCAGCTCAATAATATATCCATCGGGATCATACATATAAATAGCTTTTGATCCCTTATTTGCACCTAATGTAATATCTACAATTTTTTTAGATCTAAATTGAACTCCAGACAATTTTAGATACTCGTACATTTCTTCTATTCCTTCAACCATTAGACAAATATGTCCCGATCCATAATCGCATGGACGAACATTGCCTGGATATCTTTCCATGCCTACATACTCAAGTAACTCTATTTCATTCCCTCCTGGAATTCTAATAAATGCAATTTTGACCTCTTGTAAATTGACAAGTTCAACTATGTCTGAAATATATTCATTACTTGAAATTTGTCTCGAAATTAATTCTAAACCTAACTTATTTACATAAAAATCTAAAGAAATCTCTAAATCCTTTACTGTTATTCCACTATGGATAAAACCTGTGACATTCCCCTTCACATTTATCCCCCCTTTCGCTTCACTTTTATATCATGCAAAAATCGTGCCAATTTTAAACCGCGATGAATAGTTAGTAAATTTAGATTAATAACACAGATGTCCCATAAAAATATTTGCAAAAAATCATCACTTGATGATTTTTAACATCATTTCATTTTAGGGCTTTCCAATTTGTATTTCCTAGAAAATTTATAAGGACTCATTAGCGTAGATTTAGGTGAATTATTGGTTCTTGACAAAAGGGAGGTGCATGTATTTTAATTAATATATATTTTAATAATTAAAATATATATTAATTAAATTAAAATGAGGTGAATATTTTTGATTCAAAAACTCCGCACTGTAACCCTCACTAATGGCAACATTAAAGACTTAGCTACAGACTGTGAGCAATTAAATATTCGGGGAGCGGTTGCTTTACATCAAGAAATACGACTGAAAAAAATCTCAACACATGGACATAGTTCTTTTCAATCCCGTGTAACAGCACAGATTTTAAACAGTTCAGGATCATGCAGATTAAAGGATTATTGTGAAATAAACGAAATTACGAGTGCTGGTAGCTTTAAGCTGAACAATGGAAAAGTAATAAAGCTAAATAGCTCTGGAAAGTTAACCATTGAACAAAGTTTAGAGGCAGAATCCGTAGATGTAATTGGTATAGTGAAAGCAGCAAAAATAAATGCTAAAAGTTTTGCTTTAAAATTGTCTGGTGAAAGTGACATTAAAGAACTACATGCTGATGATATTTGGATAGAGAAGGATAAGATTACCATTCTTCCATTATTAAAGAAAAAGTTAAATTGTAATTGTCTAAAGGGGAAAGTTGTACGTCTGTCGTATACGAACGCAGAAATAGTGGATGGAGACGTTGTCAACGTAGGAAGGAATTGTAAAGTCAAAACGCTTTATTATACGGAAAGCTATTCCATTGCGCCAAATTCAAAAGTGCAAAAAATTATACGGAGGGAAAAAGAATGACAATCATAAAAATTATACAAAGCTTTTTTTGCTCATTAGCCCTCTTTGTATTAGTAATCCTCTATGCTGGCTTGATTTTAAGTGCATTATTATCAATAGTAGGTGGTCTCTTACGAACGGTTGGACTTGAGCAAATCAAGATGAGCCTTTGGAGTGGTGTTGACCTTCCAGTCGCTTACAGTATTCCCCTAGCCCTTCTCGTAGCTCTGCTGCTTTTCTTTTGTTCAATCTATGTCAAACGCTCTATCCAATTTTGTTTATCAAAGCTTAAATTTTAAAATATAGAAGCACATCTTTTGTTTGATAATAAAAGATGTGCTTCTAAGAATTTATAAATCTACAACTCTCCTTCAAGAAAATTGATTACGAATGTTTCAGGATTTACAAGAAATTCTTTAAAGCTACACAAATCAGCATATTCTTGATGCTCCACATCATAGCAGCCAATTTGCTTTTTCCTTGGATTCCATACGATTTGTAAATCAGAATAATTGTCTACATATGCAGACAAACGTAGTAGCTTTTGACGGCCAACCTTCATTTCAATGGTGTCTGTCAGGGTGAAAAAGTCGATATATCTGATGTCGTAATCATTGGTATCTAGCTCTAGTCGTAGCTCTTCTCCTGTAAGAAAGCTAATCAGTTCATCACTCAACTTATATTTCTTTACCTCATATTTTTTGTTCTCCAAATCATGAAGCATGGCTGGCTCCAATGCTTTCAAATAGTCAGCCAAAATAGTATTTTTAAGGCCCACCGCAATCGTATATGGGCGCTCGCCATCCTTTTCTGCTAAAGTAACGTTTGCGCCACGCTCAACCAAGTATTTCACCATTGTTAGATTCCCCATTCGTGTTGCCACAGTTAATGGGGTTGCTTGATAAGGATAAACCATATCTGGCTTATTATAATTAATGTCCACTCCTTGATCGAGTAAATATGTAACTGTCTTCATGTCATGATTCGACACAGCCTGACGCAATACTGGACCACCGTACTGTCTTATATCCAGACCTAGCTCATGAATGAGTGGAATATTATTTTTATTACCATAGTAGGCTTGTGAATAGGCGCCAGACCCGACCTGATTAAGCATGTCAAGCTTCGCTCCATGCTGTACAATATAACGCACTACATCTTCTTTACAATAACGAACAGCTAGCAAAAAGGCTGAATTATTTTTAACATTCAAATTGACACCGTGCTCTACTAGCAGCCTTATCACATTCAGTCTCTGTAACCTTAACGACAAATCTAATGGACTTAATGAGATATGTTGACTTAATATAATGTCCTCTTCAATATCCCAGCCCCCTCCAATGGCAAGTAATAAAGCTGGCACATTTCCGTTGTATATATGCATTGCCATTTCTGGTAGTTCATGAAATTTACCAATATTTTTTAGATTAATCATCTATCCCATTCCTTTCTTTATGAAAAGTTTAGATAACAACTTTAGCGAAAACAATCAGTCCATAAGCTGGCAAGTTCACGAAAGACTATAGAAGTATTAAGGTATTTTTCATCTTTAATTAGCACCCTAAGCGTTGAATGCTTCTCCGAAATAATGCTGCTCATTCAATTTTTGTATTAAATATTTGTAAATTTGTCATTATTTACAGCATATTCTAATATAATAGAATTAATTGATACTAACGGATAAAAAAATAGAATCCCCAATCCTTTATTTGATTGAAGATTCTATGCTATGGAAACGGTTGTCCAAATGTTGCTTAAATGCTAACATCTGCCGTCTCCACATTTAGTATTTATTTTAAAGCAAGTGCTTTATTAGTTGTTTCATTAATCTCTTTCAGAAGCTCTGGATTTTGTGCTAATGACAAGCCATAAGATGGAATCATTTCTTTAATTTTTGGCTCCCATTCTTTGATATGTTGAGGGAAACATTTATTGATTACCTCAAGCATAACGTGAACAGCCGTAGAAGCACCTGGTGAAGCTCCAAGTAAAGCTGCAATTGATCCATCAGAAGCGCTTACAACTTCTGTACCGAATTGAAGCGTTCCTTTTCCGCCAGCTTCTGTGTCTTTAATTACTTGTACACGTTGTCCAGCAACAATAATATCCCAATCATCGCTCTTCGCATTTGGAATGAATTCACGTAACTCATCCATGCGCTGCTCTTTTGAAAGCATAAGCTGTTGGATTAAATATTTTGTTAATCCCATCTCTTTAACGCCTGCCGCTAATAGAGTTGTGATATTATGCGGTTTTACAGAAGCAAATAAGTCCATATTTGAACCTGTTTTTAAGAACTTAGGTGAGAACCCTGCAAATGGTCCAAATAATAATGATTTTTTGTTATCAATATAACGTGTATCAAGATGTGGAACTGACATTGGTGGAGCACCAACTTTTGCTTTTCCGTACACTTTTGCATGATGCTTTTCAGCTACTTCTGGATTATTACATTGTAAGAATAAACCACTAATTGGGAATCCACCAATATGTTTTCCTTCAGGAATACCTGATTTTTGTAGCAATTCTAGGCTTCCTCCACCAGCGCCAAGGAAGACAAATTTTGCTGAATGATATTCCATTTTACATCCATCTAAATCATGTACACGTACTTCCCATGTTCCATCGCTTGCTTGTTTTAAACTTTCAACACTGTGATTGTAGTTAATATCTACATCCATTGTTTTTAAGTGATCAAATAACATACGTGTTAAAGCACCAAAGTTAACGTCAGTACCAGTGTCAATTTTTGTTGCAGCAATAGCTTCGTCTGCAGTACGGTCTTGCATGATAAGAGGAATCCATTCCTTTAGTTTTTCTGGATCATCAGAAAATTCCATACCTTGGAATAAAGGATTTTTCGTCATTGTTTCATGACGTTTTTTTAGGAACTCAACATTGTCTTTTCCTTGTACTAAGCTCATATGTGGTAAAGGCATAATGAAGTCTTGTGGGTTATTGATTAGTTTATTGTTTACAAGATGAGACCAAAACTGTTTTGAAACATGGAACTGCTCATTAACGTTAATCGCTTTGCTGATATCGATTGATCCGTCTTTTTTCTCTGAAGTGTAGTTAAGCTCACATAGTGCAGCATGCCCAGTTCCCGCATTGTTTAATTCATGAGAACTTTCTTCGCCAGCTTTATCGAGCTTCTCAAACACTGTAATTTTCCAATCTGGTGCTAATTCTTTGAGCAGTGTCCCCAAAGTCGCACTCATGATTCCGGCACCAATTAAGATAACATCTGATTTAATTTGTCTGTTACTCATTTTTACCTTCCTTATATATTAAGATTTGCAGAAAGGATGTAAGCACTCCGCTTAGATGTCAAAGCAAGCCATGGAGCGACCTAGGAGCACACCTTTTCTGTATCAATTATTACCTTATTGCAGTTTATCACAATTACTTGAAGATTAAAATATCAACTATTTATATGAGATTTAACGGCATATTTCGAGCCATTTCCTTCATAATTCAAGCGAAAAATGGACAAACACATAATTAAAAGTAACCATTGAAATTCATGTATTTTGGAATAATTGGCCTAAAAATGGTTAGCGCTTTCATATAAATGAATCAAGTTGATTATTATATCTATATAATAACATAAAAATAGGGAACCAGTCTTGTTTTTGTACTAGCCCCACTCCACATCTAAATATAGCGAATTTTCTCAAAATTTACTAGTGTTTTTTATTTTATGTCTATCTTTACTTGTTAAAAAAATTAGATAAATGTTGTTGTATTGATTCAGGTAATATACGGAAAAATAACCCCTCGTATTTGAGATCGAGTAAACCAGCGATGACAATTATAATAATGCTACCTAATAAAATTGGTTTTTTATTATTTTTAGAAATCCGCTTCATAAGCTTTCCCCCTATTTTGATTAAAACATTCTTTTCCTATAATAAAGGACAAGCTTATATAGATAAATAGATTTTTTCGAATTGTCATCTATATAAAGATTGTTACATAAGCTAATACAATTGTTAATTCGAAAGGAATGGTTATGGTAAATTTTAGGTCTTTCCGTGGAATTGTTACACAAATAAATGATTTTCCTGTTGGACAAAATAGGGATGCTGAGGGCTGCTATAAACTTTTGACTGTAGAAGATGGTGCTGGTGGCGTTGTAAATTTTGTCGTTTCTCCTTCCACTTACTTTGTTAATCAGGAAATAGTGAGACCTGGTGATTGGATTACAGGCTACTATGATGGGGACGCTCCTGTACCTATGATATACCCGCCACAATATAGAGCACTCATTATTGTAAAGGAAAGTAATTACCAAAATGTAAAAGTGGATTTTTTTGATAATCACTTATTGAGCAATGATGGCCAACTACAATTAAATCTCTCTCCATCTACAGTTATCTTGCTTAAAAATGGGCAACCTTTTTCAAGAAATCCAGCCAATCGAAACCTAATTGTCATTTATGGTGCTACAACAAGAAGTATTCCGGCTCAAACCACACCAAATGAGATAATTGTTTGGTGTTAAATGCGGAATAGGAAATGGCTTAAGTCTATTGTTCATAGAGCTTAAGCCATTTTTAATCTATCCGCAGATGAAGGTTCAAATGCTCTACTGCTTTTTTACATTATCTTTCATGTCGTGTAACTGCTGTTTAATTTGCTCTAGGTACTCTTTATTTTGCTGGACAGTATCCAAATGCTCACCATATTGCTGTGCATTCATGTACGCATTTTCTGCATGGTCTAGTTGATCAAAAGCATGTTCAATCGCAATTTCCTCGGGGTGTGATTTTGCATGCTTTAACAAACGTTCTGCCTTTTGGACAGAGTTGCTAAATAACGTACTTGGATGATCCTGTTTCCAGCTTGTATCTGAGTGCTTCGCCAATTTTTACCTCTCCCTTTCCTAACCATTCGATTAGTTACCTAGTCCTAGTATTTTTAAAAAGGTTAGAAAATATTCAGGAAGAAATAAAGTGAATTCTTACAATGGAATTTTTATTCCATCTTATTCCAAATTAAAACAGCATCTTTTAAAATATTACTCCAGGAATCCTTATTAGCTGCTATTTTTTTAACGTCATATTCCGCATAATACACAGCATCTATTTCTTTAGCTTCAGGGAATTCAAAAATAAAATCCTGCTCTTTGCGTGCTTTTCCATTATTAATTAGCTGTCGAGTAGGCGAATCTGCAATTGTTTTATTATAATAAATAAAGCTTATATTCTTTTTTTCGCCATCTACTTCAAGGAGCATAGGATGTGTGACGTTAACACTTGCATAGCTTTTACCATAGTAATGGGCAAATAATATTTTATCTTCGTTATTTTCAATTTTCACGATATCTTCTGAATATGGAATTATCGTCTCATAATGAAACACGTATTCAAATACACCTAATAAAATTAAAGTGGTGATGAAAGCTGAGATACATGAAATGATTATCTTTTTCTTGCGCCATTTTTTATTAATCGTTTTAAAGAGAGACGCTTTATTCTCTTCAGGAATATAAATTTCATGCTTCATTTGCTGGTGCTCGTGCTGACACTTTTCACAATGCTTTAAGTGCTCCTCAACCATTTCTTTTGTATCCTGACTAACTACCCCATCAATATAAAGAGGTAAAATATCTTGAATAATTGTACATTTAATCTCTTTCATGATTCATCGCCTCCATATATTCTAGTATTTGTTTTTTAGCCCTGTAAAAGGTCACCCTAGCCCATCCTGCACTTTTACCAAAAAGCCTCCCTATTTTATCAAAGGATAGCTCCCCAAAGGTTCGTAGTGAAAAGACCTCTTTGTATGGTTCCTTCATTGAATGAAGAAATTGATGAACTGCAAATGCATCTTCTTCATTCATTAAATGCTTCACAATATGGACGCCTATTTCTGATTCCTCACTTAAATCATAATCAATATGCCTTTTCCTCTTTTTGTAATAAGAGAAGTATGTATTTTTAGCTATGATAAAGAGCCAAGCTCGAATATCCCTGGAACCATCAAAGCTTTCAATGTTCTTTAATGCTTTAAAAAAAGTTTCCTGGGTCATTTCTTCAGCTATACTATCGTTATGACTCAATGATTTCAGATATAAATAAACGTCCTGAAAATATTTGTGATAGATTTCCTCAAACTCCATGTCTTTTCACCTCCTCACTTAAATAACTTCCGATATTTAATAATGTTACAAAAATTTTAACTATAAAAAATCCTGCCCCGTGCACATGAACTAATGAATAGAAAATATTTTTACAACCAAAATGTACCTACTCCGTCTAATATTTGAAAGGGTGTGGAGGATGCTTGAACAAGAAAGAAAGCCAGTAGAAATTGAGAGCAATTTAAGTAGAGAGGAGAGGCTTGAATGGTTAATGAAGGAATACGGAGATCAAGTTGCTCGTTTAGCTTTTACCTATTTGAAGCAGAAGCAATTATCAGAGGATATTGCCCAAGAGGTTTTTATAAAATGCTACGAGAACTTAGACAGCTTTCGACATGAATCTTCTTATAAAACATGGCTATATCGTATTACAGTGAACCTATGTAAAGACAAATTAAGAAGTTGGTCTTTTAGACATATTATACTTACAGAATTTTTCTCAAAAACAAAAAGTACTAATAAATCACCTGAAATGGAGTTGGTTGGACTAGAGAATAAGCAACTAATTGCTGAAAAGATTCTTTCCTTACCAGTGAAATATAGAGAGGTTATTATTTTATATTATTACGAAGAAATGTCATATAACCAAATATCGACTTTATTAGATTTAAGGTTACAAACGATTAAATCCAGACTGCATAGAGCTCGCCTTTTGTTAAAAAAGTCACTTGAAGGGGGCAAAATTAATGGATGACGTATTTAAAAAAATTGTACAGACAATGAATGAAACTGTTTTAAAGGACATCAATTTTAATGAGAAGAATCAAGAAAATGTTCGTCAGACTATACACAAAAGAAACAAGAAGTCGTTTCATGTAAAACACAAGCTAAATTATTTTTTACCTACCGTCATAACCCTTCTATTTTTCTTAGGAACAAGCTATTTCATTATAAACGAGTTGAAAATTCTATCAAGGGAAGAAAAAATCACAGGTTTAAATAAAAATAATGAGGCCATTCTCCAAGAGCCTAAAATCGATCCACACCTATATACACCTCCTGAACAAAAAGAATCTTATGAAGAGATGACAAAGAAGGATGTTGTTGCAAAGCTTTTAAATACGGTGGATTATTTTCACACTGCATCTGGGAAATTTGAAGAGTATTCACTATTTTATGATGACTCTGTTAGTACTTCTATTATTGAGTATAAATTAAGTTTAAAAAATGAAATTGGTGGATACGAGAAAGTAACAACTCTATTTGATGAAAAGGTGATGGGGTTTAAGGAAAGTATTCAAGAATATATTTATAATAATGAAAAGCTTTGGTCTAAAGAAAGTTTAAATAAAACATACCAAGTACAAGATTATCAATCGGAACCAACACGTGAAGTGGTTACTCCAGAGGAAGCATTTAGTATTAAGCTGAAAGATGTATATAAAGAAAACCCCAAGTTTAGGGAACAACCACAAATTACCGCTTCAGGAACATCTTTGTTCCCCTATGAAATAACCTCTAGGTATTTAAGAAATATGGAGCATTGGGAGATTGAAAAACAAAATGAAGAATTGTTAGGCCATAATACTATTGTTTTATTCGGAAAAATGGATGGGCAAGTAGTAGAGAGAATGAAGATGAAAGGAACAACTGATACATTTCGCTTTTGGGTGGACAAAGATACTGGAATCCTAATGAAATATGAAACGTATGATAAGGATGGTAAACTTACTAGTTATCTTCATCCTGAACGTTTGGATGTAAATATAGCGATTGATCCGCAGACATTTGTGCCAAACTTAGATGGCTATCACCTACCTATAAATACGCGAAAAAAAGTAAATATTGACCCAAGAGAAGTAGATATAGAAGTTGTAGACTATGCAGACGATATTAAGGAAGATACCGAGGATGTATTAGATCTACTTCGGAAGGACATACCATTCCTGTATGAATTTACGCATTCCAGGCTTTCATTATTCTCAGCTGGCTATGAAAAATATAAAACTTATAAACAAGCATATCTTACTTATATTTTCGAAAATGAAAGTCAGGTTATCTATGTACGTGCCTATCATAAAGATTCCGTAATACGAACTTTAAGTGATTTTAATAGGGAAAAGGGAGAGCAACTTGAAAAATTTACTTTAAACGGCATTGAGTGGTCAGGTTATGAAATAACAGATCTTTTAGGCGCTCATTTTATAGGCATGAAAGGTGATTATAAATATGAGGTTGTTAGCCAGGACATTTCTCTTCAAGATACTAAGGAATTATTAAAATCTTTTAAGCCTAATAATGACCACAAAAAACAATAATAATTTTTTCCTCATCAATATGAAGAACTAAGGCCAAAACCTTAGTTCTCCATCTCAATGTTTTGAATAGTTGTCAAATGAAAATTAATGCCATGCCGTACGCTCACTTACTGGCTGTTTGATATCTGTTTTTCCTTGTGCTTCGGCAAAGTTGTTAACTTGTGCTGAAGCTGCATCGATTTCAAACTCGGAACCAAATTCCTCCTGCTGCTGACGGTTTTGGTTTGCTTGTAATTTCTTTGCGTATTGCGTTGTATTGGTTTGCTTTGTTTTCATATTTGACTACCATCCTTCATTGATTTTTTGAAAAGTCATGATCATTTGTTTGGCGACTTTTCATCTAAAGTTTGCACTAGCAAATGCATTTTTATTTATAAACAACGAAGATTTATCATCAATATATTAAAGCCTGAAATGCTGTTACATTTCAGGCTTAATAGGCTCTTTATAAACATGTTCTCGATTACGTCCTTCTTGCTTTGGCACAATATAAAGCCGTATCAGCTTTATGGTTTCTAAAGCATATAGGAACGAATCTCATTAGCTATCGCTTCCAAGAACTTCTTAATAAATCAAAATTCCCTTGTCAAGAACTGACTTGTTTTGCACTTGATTCCCTAAAATGTATAGCCTTTTCAAATTAGGTAGGTTCACTAAAGGTTCTATATTTGTAATAGCATTATTTTCCAAATGAAGCATCTCAATTTGTTGCCAATTTTCCATAAAACTTATCGATTGTAGTGAACTATCCTGCATTGTGAATGAACGAAGTGCTGAAAAACCAGCAAAATAAGGCATAACCTTATCAACTTCATGCAACCAGTCACCATTACCTATTCGGAAGGATCCATCATTCAATGTTAAATGTTCCAGTATGTTGTTGTTAAAAGGATTATTACTATTAAATTGAAACGTACACTCATTACAATTTAACGTTTTTACATGCTGTAAATTAAATAACTCCCTCGTTTCATCGAAAAAATATGTCTCATTAAAATTTAACGTTTGTAGATTTGGTAGACGGTTTAATGCACTAATACCTTTAAAATCTCCACTCTCCATCGCGGTAAACTGTTCTAGCTGTGGGTATTTTAATAATTCTGCTCCATTAAAATACGACTCCGATCCTCTAATATAAACCGTTAAGTTTTTTAAAGTAGGTGCCTCTAACTTAGGTATGAAAGAACTTGTTAATTCCGCTTTTTTTAAATGAGGAGCTACAATCGATGATACATCGCCACTATAACCAATTATCGATAAATCAGTCAGTGAAGTCAGGCTGTTCACAATATCAAGTAATTCTAATTTATAAAGAGAAGATAAACGTAATTTAGTCAATGACGATTTATCTCTAAGGCGTTCTAAATTCGTAATATCCATATTTTCAAGATCAAGGGATTGCAGGTTGGGCATATTTTGTATAAAATCAATCGTTTTTAAATTTCTTACAGATGTAAGCTTCAATTCTTGTAGTTGATTTAGTGAATAGAACGAGCTAAAATCTGTCGCCTCACTCATATCTATTGCTAATGACTCCAAACCTGTTAATGAAGCCAACCACTTTAAATCATTGGTAGAACTTAAAGACAATGATTTTAATGATAGTTGATTCAGCAGATGGAAGTCTGTAACCGTCTCATTCAAATAAGAAATCTCAAGTGATCGAAGATTGGGAAACTTTAATAATAATGCAAGTTCATCATTACTTCGAATTTGGACAGAGAGCTCTACAACGCTAGACTTATCACTAAAATAGTCGGCAATTCTACTAAATGATTCATTAAAGCTGCCTGTATAGCTTTTTAAGTTTTTCAGATGTCGGAAGCTTACTTTTTCACTCTGCGATATCTCATAATTATTCATGAACTTCAATACAGTCAGTCCTGTAAAGGCTTCAAAGTCTTTTTGTTCGATTTTTTGTGTATTTAATACCTTATCCATAATGATATAGGTAGAAATTTCAGCCTGCTTATTCGTAAAAGGATCATCAAAGCTGTAATTAAAATGCCACTGATAATCAGTATAGTAGGTAGTTAAATAGCGAATACTTGCCAATTCTTCCTTAGTGGGCATCGCTTCACCTTTATTAAAAATATCTTTTAAAAAGAACAAAAGAACTTCGCTTTCCGGCATTGATCGAACAGGTATTTTATCACGGTTACCATATTCTGTTTGATTATAATTCAAAAGAAAATACCCTAAGAATGCACAAATCATTACGATTGGTATAATTAGAAGCGCTTTTAAATTTGGACGTGTGTTTGTTTTTGGAGGAGGTGTTCCATAATAATTATTGATCGTCTGGTCAACATAATAGACATTATTCTCCTTCAACATTAATTCAGTTTCACAAAAAGGGCATTTGAATGGCTGCCCTTCTTTATATTCTATTTTTCCATTACAATTTGGACAATTTAATTTAATAAGTCCCATTGGCTTCCCCCCCTAGTCAACCTTTTTTGTATAGCCAATAAATTGTCCTTAGCCAGCTCAATTCTCATTCCACAAATATGTTTTGGTCAACCTATACTGGTTCAATATAAAATTCCCTTTTCCCTTGCTTCCTTCAGCCATATTGGGAACTCATTTAGGAGACGGTTATATAATTCTTCATCTGATATTTTATCTAAATCATCTAAAGCAAAAAAATCGGCATTATCAATAAATCGTCCCGGTAAATTATCTAATTTCTCAAGAACTCCATAATTTGCATTTCCTAGCCCAACAAATTGCCAGAAAAGATTTTGTTTAGAGGCATCCACTAATATTTTTTCAATCTCTTTATCTTTATAAATTCCACCATCACTGAAAAATATTATATATGCTGGTATGTCTTTTCTAGGTTCATTTTTAACATAGTGATGGATGATATCCTTCATAACAGGTGGCTCATTATTTCCTATACCTAGACCACCGAACGTTTTAGGTATAGGATACGTTTGTTTAATATAATCCTCAAAATCTCTTTCTGTTACACTTCTCGTTTTCATAAATTTAGACCCAAAGAACCAAACATCTAATTCGCCATTATCGTCCATGCAGGCAGCGACGGCCAACACACGTTCAAAAGCACGTTGAATGGTCCCATTTCTGTATAGATGTGTCATAGACCCCGATGCATCAAAAACAACTGCTACACGTGATTTCTCTAATGCGATTTTCTTCTTTTCTAATGAAATTGAAACTTTTCTTTTCAGTAAATCAATTTTTGTTAAATTAACTTCTTGAACAGGTTCACTGTGAGGAACAGATGAAGCTTCAGGTACTTCAGGCTCTTCAACCTCTACACCGTACGATTCAGCTAATGGCTTTAACCCGCCATTAAATCCTCTGCCAATCGCTCGAAATTTAAATTTTGATTGGTGTCGATATACTTCTGCAAGAACTAATGCTTTTTCTTCAGTAGCATCATCGATTTGATAACAAACTTCCCCATGCGTTCCCTTTACTATGATACTTAACCCTTGAACTGAATCAAATGTTGAGTTTCCTTCCAATGTCGCTGTAAAGAAACACTGCTGTATAGTCGGTGAAAGCTTCTCTAGCTGAATAGTAAAAACCACTTTATTCATATCATTCGCTTTCAACCAAACACTTCGCTCTGGATCTGTTTCTTGGTTATAAAATATCATGTAATCATCTGATGGAACTTTGCCATCAGCAGCTACCAAAAAAGAACTAACATCTAAGACAGATGTAGAGTTCCATTGTACTTCCACTGTGACAATACCACTCTCTGAAAGAACCGTATTACCACCTTTTTGTAAAGAAACAATGTTAGCCATATCAAAACCCCTTTATACAATTAAATAGAACAGAAAATACGTAGAATTTTTATTTTTCCCTGCATTTTTCCGTATAGTTAATGACTTTAGAATAAATGCATTTAGCACAGAAATATATTTATATTTAAGAAAATTATAACATTTAAAATAGAAAATGTTCGAGTGCTAATTCACCTACATAAATCTGCCCAAACGAACAAAAGTCATCTACCCCAAAAATGGATAGATGACCGTTCTCTTGTACAAAAGAGCACTTTTTTATGTTAGATTCACCACAATATATCTAAGTGAATTACATCTAAAAAACTACAATACTTCCTTAATTCCAATTTTCCAACAAGTTTGATATACATACACCATAAGATGAGCCATTATTACGTAAATCACAAACACTAATCCAAGTAGATTTATTCAGACTCAGTACTGCCAGTGTTTATTGCACCTTTAGGCTCCACCAACATGATATGACATTCCTTTTCAGCGAAAGGCTTTTGATCGACTCCTCCTGGAACAATAAACATCTCCCCCTTGGAAATTTTCACCTGACCATCACGAAAAGCCATGAACATTTCTCCTTCGATTACAATGAATACCTTATCCGCGCCCTCATGATTGTGCCAGATAAAGTCCCCATCAATCTTAATCAACTTAAATAGAAAATCATTTATTTCACCAACGACTTTCGGTGACCAAAGCTCGTTGATTTGAGATAGCTCCTCATTCAGATTAATAGCTTGATATTGCATATTCATCTCTCCTTATTTTTTGATGCCTTTTCGACTTTTAGAATTTATGTAAGGCATTCGTTATATTTTGTAAAGCATATTCGATGGCTAATGGACCACCAGTAATAGCAGAACTATCCATTAAATAGATATTACCTTTCTTTACGGCATTCAGATTATTCCATACATTACTTTGTTTTAAGTCATTCATTAATTCTTCCTTCTTAGTAATGTCACCTATAAGGAAAATATGATCTGCTTGAATAGTTGAAATTCCTTCAAACGAAGTAAATTCATTATTAGTACCTTTAAATGTATCATCTGGTGTAAGCCCCAGTCCCATTTCTTTATCAAAAGCAAGTGTATAAACAGGGTTTTCTTCACCTAGAACATTAAAAGTTTTTCCATCCCAAGACAATATAAGTGCTATTGACTCCCCTTGAATCGACTTTAATGCTTCACGTCCAGTTGTAATTTCTTTCATCATTTTATCAATTACATTTTCTGCTTCGTCTTCTTTTCCAAGAATCTCGGCTACTGTACGAAGTCCATATTGCCAATTTTCATAGATATCCTTGAAATTTAATGTAATGACTGGTGCCACTTTTTCTAGTGAATCATACAATTTTTCATGATGTTCTGTTGCTAAAATATAATCAGGCTTGGTAGATAAAATTTTTTCAATACTAGGAGACAATTTATCGCCTAATTCTTCTATTGAATCCAATTTTCCTTGTAAATAAGCTAAAGAAGATAAATACTCTTTTTCAGTAGTGGCAGCAGGTGGCTCACCTAATGCAACTAATATTTCAGGGTAAAAATACCATAGTGAAACCATTTTTTCTGGTTTTTCCTCAATAACAATTTCTTTACCTAAGGCATCCTTAAATGTTCTAGGCCAATCCTTTGCATCTACATTAATTGCTTCTGTAGTTGAATCTTTATTTTTAGCAGGCGTTTCATTACAACCAGCTAGTATGCCTGCGAATAGTAGCATGGAGATTAGCAGACCTTTAATCTTTAGCATACGAAATTCCTCCACCATTTTATTTTCTTTGGTATGCCATTAGTATAGTAAAGGTATTTTTTGAATAGAATAGATGCCTGTTGAAATTAACATGGATTATTGATGAACTTCTCTCGGTGTTCACTGGGGGAAATACCTAATTGTTTCTTGAACACTCTACTAAAATAAAAGGGGTCAGCAATTCCAACCGTTTGGGCAATTTCCTGCACAGACGCATCACTTGTAAGTAGCATTTCTTGCGCCATGTTTATACGATATTTTAATAAGTATTCTGCAGGTCCCATCCCTGCATACCTTCTAAATACATAAGAAAGTCGATTTCGATTAACATTATTTTGTTCTGCAAGCGAGGCTATTGTAAGGCTTTGATAATAATTTTCATGAATATAATTAGATACCCGTTCGAATAGAGTATGTGATTCACAGCTATTTTGCCTATTAGCAACACATAATAAGGCTTCATTCAATACATCACGAAAAAGCATTTCGGTCTGAAACATTGAAATGCCTCCGCGCTGATTATAGACGTGCCAAAGACGCATAATTAATTCGATAAGACGAGGAGATTGTCCTGTTAATAATTCAAAATGCTGATGAGAAAAGCTTGACTCTTCTAGTTCTGACTTACATATCCTATATTGAACAAGAATATATTCCCAATTGATACTACCGAAATTTTCTTGATCTAGCTTCATATTTGCACCCCCATGCACAACTTTTCCTGGTGAAAAGATATAAGGCGTGCCATTAAATTGAAATTGTATCTTTCCTGCGATTGGAAATACAAATCCAGGAAAGGAATCTGTATAATCAGCGTAGGGAACACCTGAACTTTTAGAATATCTATATACTCCTTCTACTTGAAAAGGAGTATGTGCTAAATGCTCTGCTAGCTGTTGAACGTCGACTTTCACATTGCATACCTCATTTCAATAATAGTGAATCAATCAAAAATCTGCTGATAGAATACGGAAAGATAAGGCATAAGGACTCTTGTCTATTTTCACCTTATCGATAATGATTATCATTGTCAATATAGATAAATCAGAACTACTGGTTTAATGAAAAATTACAAGCTGTTTATGGTTATGCATGTATAACAATACAAAATGAAGAATTAAAGGAAAATTAAAAGGCATGAATCCGATACAATATCGAACTCATACCCAAATTTCTGGCTAATGGAATACCATGTATAACAATTGAGGGGAATTTCACTTGGAAGTGGTTTAAATATGTTGTAATTTATATCTTTATTTTTTCTTTTGATAAATAATCTTTCTTGTAATGCGTACATTGTAAGTTATAAAGATTATCGACTAAAGTTTATCTATTTCCACTGACATAAAAATCGTTTAAACTGATTTTAGAAGTAAACACATTACTCTACTTCTAAAACTGTTCTATAACTCTTTTCATGAAATCTACAGCTGCTTTACTCAAATATTTGTCGTTACGATAAAAGATATCAAGTTCTCTCGTAGGCGCATTTCAATTGGTTGGAATACCTAGCGATTGGAAGTTTTCAATAAGTTGCTAGGTTTGAATAGTAGCACCAATGTCTTTTTGAACGAGCTGAAATAATGAGGTTTCCGTAACACTATAAATCGTTAACCCCTGTCTTTATCGATTAAGTCACGACCACATTTCCCTTGAGGATACATGTATTTCTATCAACTCTTCTGGTTTGATGCTCTTCCTCTGAGATAAGTCATGATTTTTATTCACAAATAAACTGTAGCTCTCCGTATAGAATGGAATACGCTCTAAATAAGGATTTGCTTCTATCTTTAACCAATGCCAATATCAAATTGTAAATATTTAAAATTACTGTGCTGCTTTATCAACCTCGTATTGATAATTCATTCCCTTATTATTCGTTTTCGCATATTCAATGATATTTTCTAATTTTTCAGCTACTACTTTTTCTTTACTCACACTTAGGTAGTTTGCTGCACTTGGTAAATCTGTAAAGTGGAAAAGTTTCCAGCCCATGATTCCTTTGGCTGTTTCATCATTATTAAATTTTACAGTTACTGCATTTTCAACTGCAATCCAGTTATTTAAGCGTGGCGCTGTGGCACTATAATCACGAACATATTTATTAGTAAATGCTATACCATTTGCATGTTCTTGATGATACATACATCCAATTCTACAAAAATAATGAGTATTTCCTTCTTGGTCAATCGCTTTGGCAGAATACACTTTATTTGGGTCAGTGTTATGAAGATCCATACGACATACTTCACAGTGTACACCCGTTTGTGTTACTTCTGTAAATTCTGAGATTCCGTCTATAGTAATTGTTTTTACGGATTTATTCCCCGCTTTGTCCTCAGCATAAAATGTATACACACCATTTTTTAGTGCGATAATTTTATCTTTTTGATTCGCATTTTGTAATGGCGCTTTTCTTGAACCTTTATCAACGAAGTATTCTACACTTTTATCTCCATATGCCCATTTTAGATCTTGAATCCCAGTATCATCAGTAGTTGAAACTTGTATTTTTTTACTTACTGCTGTTGTATCACTTTCAGGTATTGAAAGTGTTATTGCTGGTGCCGTTTTATCAATATTTGATATTGTAATTGATTTTGTTCTTTTATTACCATTATTGTCTAAAGCATAAACTGTGTATGTTCCATTTTTACTTACTGTAAATGAGTTATCTGTTAAGGTTGTCCCTGCAATTGAAAATTTATTTGCTGGCTTTGTACCAATTGCCCATTTTTTCAAGGTCACTTTCTTATTATCTGTAATATCTACATTAACTGTGACATTTGTATTTGTTGGCTCGGTTGTGCTCGCATTTAATACAATACTTGGTGCTTCTTTTTTATATTTTTCCTGGGCACTAGTCTCAATTGTATTTAAATTAACCTTTTTTAAGGTTATGTTGTTTTTTGTTTTATAAGCTTTAATATATTTATCTGCATCTGCTTCTTTTGAAAAATAAATATTTTTTGAAGCATTAGTTTTAACAATCGTTACTGAATCTAACGCAACCCATTTTTTTGTACTATAATCCTGTACTTTTTTTGTAAATGTAACCCCTTCATTTAATTCATCATATAACACTGAAAATACATTCTTATAATAAACTACTTCTCCATTTTTAATAGCTTGGACATCTGTAGTGGCTGCAAATACAATTGAATTTTGATTACTATTCAAAAATGCTACTAAAATTACAAATATAAGCAATCCAAACTGTAAATATTTTTTCATTTTTTATATTTTCCTTTCTAAATGTGTTTTTAACTATATCTATTGATATTTCTGAACACTCTCTTTTTGAACAGTTTTAAATGGGACAATTTCTGTACCTGAATGTTTAGCAATATAATCCTTCGCATCAGCTGCTTTAGCAAAATATATATAACCATCGTCCATTGGTGAAACTAGCGATGTTTTAACATACGTCGCCTTTTCAGCTTGAACCCACTTTAATGTTTTGTAATCACGAACATACTTTTTATTGGTTGTTTTATTTTTCACCTCATCGTATAAAAGGCAACCAATGTCATCATAATAAACCACTTTACCTTTCTTTTTAATTGCTTGGGCAGAAAAAACACCCATCTTATCTTTTTTTTGGTACACCACCATATTACAAAATGCACAATTTGTATTATCAGGTACATCTTTTTCTAAACTTGATTGAGCTGCTTCGATTTTGTGTTTATTACCTATAAGATCTACAGAAATAATACTTAACAATATAAATCCTAATACGAATAGTTTTTTCAATGTTTACAATCTCCTTTCAATTTCCAATAATACGGCACAGATGTGAAATAAGTTGAAAGTAACTGTGAAATAATTGAAAAATTTATCAAAAACAGGAATCGATAAAATGAATTATAAACATGGCTCATCATCATAAGCTGAGATTGATTGCCTTATAGCAATTAAAGATTTTTACAATTTACTATAGTTTAAAAGCGAAAACTCCCGAATCGTAATTGTTGTCGAGACAAATTACGTTAGAAGTTTTCGCTTTGTGTTATCAGCCTATTAAATTTATTTTACAATTTTTCATCAAAAAGGAACCTAATGTATTTCAAGTAAAGGTCATAGGAAAATATGAGCTTCCTTGTACGGCAAATGTGCCATTTTAGGTGAAGAATTGGGTATTAACGATTGGCATTGTCATCATATTAATCCTTTTCACATTTCAAAAGATGATAGCTATTCAAACTTAATAGTTTTGAACAAGGCTATACATGAGCTTATACATTTAAAAGACAAATTTAAAATTGAAGAATTCTTAAAAGCTGTAAAGCTTTCAATTAGGCAAATAGAAAAAGTAAATATCTTACGACTGAAATGTAACAATGAAATAATCTAACTTTGAAAACACAGCACTCGTCTGCTTAAAATATAGAAAGAATAAATTGGTTTAGTTGGAACGCCGTATGCGGTGAAAGTCGCACGTACGGTGTGAACAGGGGGAAAAGGGAGCGATAACTTCAAACCCTTACCTATCTGTATCAATAAGAAAATAACTATACTAAAATTTAAACGTATTTTAATATCCTTATTTAGCGATGTAGTTTTTTTAGATTTTGATCAAATTGATATTAATAACCTTGATAAATGAACAAACAGAAAGAGGATGCTTTGAAAAAAGATTGATCAAAACATCCTCTTATTCAATACGACCGATGAACTTTTTTCAAAAAAAATAAGCAGCCCCATTAATTAAAAACATTATGCATTATTCGAACTTAACATCGTTCTCCTTTTAATACCTTTTTCTTTCTATTTCTTTCATAAATGATTCTCCCTCAATATCTAAATTTGGTAGTAATTTATCTAACCACTTTGGCAAGTACCAAGAAGCTTTTCCCATTAAGATCATTACTGCTGGAACAATAGCCATTCTTACTACAAAAGCATCAAATATAACGCCAAATGTGAGTGAAAAGCCCATTGCTTTAATTATTGGATCTGGAGCTAACATGAATCCAGTAAATACTGAAATCATAATCAACCCTGCAGCTGTTACTACTCCACCACTATCTTTCATTCCGGCTAAAACAGCTTTACGTGCATCTCCGGTATGTGTATAAACTTCACGCATTCTACTAACTAGAAAAACCTCATAGTCCATTGCTAAACCAAATAAAATTCCGATGACAATGACTGGTAAGAAGCTTAATATAGGATAAGCAATGGGAAATCCAAATAAATCAATTAAATTCCCATCTTGTAAAACAAATACAGTGAATCCTAATGTTGCACCTAAAGATAGTACAAATCCTAGTACTGCTTTTAATGGGACTAGAATAGATCTGAATACTAGTACTAATAAAATGAATGAAAATCCAATAATTAATAAAGCGAAGATTGGTAATGCATCACTCAGTTTTTGTGATATATCAATGTTTACCGCCGTAGTACCTGTAACCATTAATTTTATGTGATTGGATTTTTCTAAGGTTTTTGCCTTTTCTCGAATATCGTTTACAAGATCTTTTGTTTCTGAATCGGCAGCTCCTGTGTTTGGAGTTATAGAAATAAGATACAATTCTCCTGAAGGTCCAGGAATTGCTGGACTAACATTTTTTACATTTGATAACCCACTTAACTCTTCTATAGTATCACTTATTGCTATTTGTGGATTGATTGTTTCGCTTGAGGTTTTAGCCGCTACAATTAATGTTGCAAGATGGCCTGGGCCATAAGCTTCGGTAAGTAAATCATATGCTTTTCTTTCTGTTGTCTCTTCATTTTTCGAACCGTTATCTGGTAATGCGAGTTCCATATGAAAAATAGGAATAGCAATTATAGATAAAAGTAAAATTCCGATAATCGCTACCTTCCACGGGCGTTTTGCTACGAAATTTCCCCATCTATCGGAAGTAGTTTGTTTTTTATCACGTTTAATAATTTTGCTTAAAAAAGTATTTTTTCTATCTGGTCCCACTTTATGTCCCATCAAACCTAAAAAAGCTGGAACCACAATTATCGCAATAAATATTGCGAATAATACGCAAAGAGCAGCAGAAAGACCCATCATTGTTAAAAAGGGTATTTTTGCAACAGATAAACCTAAGAGCGCAATGATGACTGTTATCCCAGCAAACACTACAGCACTACCGGCTGTTCCATTTGCAATTGCTACAGACTCTTGGACAGAATAGCCTTCTTTCCTTTGATGTCTAAAACGAGTCATAATAAAGAGAGCATAATCAATGCCTACTGCTAATCCCAACATTGCTGCTAACGTTATTGAAACTGAGGTAATATCCAAATAATTTGTGCCAATCATAATTAAAAAAATTCCTATAGCAAGTCCAATAACCGCCGTAATAATTGGTAACCCAGCCGCTAATAAGGAAATAAAAGTAATTGCCAATATAACGAAAGCTACAACTACCCCAATTAATTCTGTTATTCCTCCTATTTCCATTTCAGAAAATGAAACATCACCAGATAATTCTGTTTGAATGCCAGCATCACGAATATTTTCAATGTTTTCTATAATATTTTCCTTTGATTTTTCCGATACCTTGGCTGCTGCTACATTATAAGTAACAATTGCATAACCAATATTCTTATCTTTATTTAAATTCCCTAACTCTAACGGGCTTGCTACAGAAACAATATGACTATCTTTTTCTTTTATCACTTTCAATGTATCTGTAATTACATTATTAATCTCTTCAGAATCTAAGGTTTTATTTTCAGGTGCATTAAATACTAACTGTACTTGACTTGTATTAGAGGGAAATTCCTTTTTAATGAGGTGAAGGGCTTTTTCTGATTCCGATCCAGGTATAGACATGTCCTCAGAAAAATTTGATCCCAGTTTCATTGCAATAATTGCTATTACAAGGAGAATTAATAATGAGCCTCCAACTATTTTTTTACTATTGTTTGCCGCCAATTTTCCTAATTTATAAAGATACTTTGCCATTAACAGCTTCCTTTCATCTTAATTTTACATACAACACATTAAAACAACTAGTTATTGCTTAAACAATAAGTTATTAATCGAACACCTTGTTGATTTAATAGCATAGACATAGTATATTAAGGCTAATGGAAGGTAACAATAAGCAAAATAAAAACATGTGTTATTAAATAGTCATTTATTAATGTTTTGTTCATTTAAAAACATATTAAAGTGAATTGGTTACTAAGGGAGGGAAAATACGTGGTTGGTACACCAGGAAACCGAAGAACACTGTATAGTAAAAAGGTAATTATAGAGGCTTTTTTACAGCTGCTACAAGAAAAAGACTTAAATAAAATTACTGTTACGAATATTTGTAAAGTAGCAGATATTAATCGCGGAACTTTCTATTCTTATTATAATGATCCCTTTGATTTAATGAGAAGTATTGAAGAAGAATTGATAGAGAAAATGATGAGTACAATTAATATTTCGGAAGAAGAAAATATACTAAATGAACTTTTAAAATTGATACTTATAAATAAGGATCTCTGTAAAATCATTTTTAATGAAAAAAATAGCTCTCATGTACTAAATACAGTTTTGAATTCCGCTCATGATATAACAATTGCAGAAATTAAAAAAAAGTTACCAAATGCTAATGAGACTCATTTAGAATATTTTTTCACTTATTCGACAGGAGGAATCATTAAAGTAATTCGAAAATGGATAAATGATGATATGAATATTCCAACTGAAGAAGTTGTACAAATCTTAGAAAGTATGAACGTCACTTAATCTCAATAAACGATTTGTTATTTTGAATAATTATCATTAATATTTTCAGAGATTTTCTGTAAAAAAGACCTGATTTGTGTAAAATTATTCCATATCGAATTAGCTAAAGAGATGGTAACTTTTCATGGAAATGTGAAGAGTTTCACTTAAACTAAACCAGCTAATAGATTGTCAATAAAAATCTTTTAATTTAAAAAACACTTCATGCTATACTAAAAAGCGCAACCCAAATAACCCTCCGAATTCAATTTGGAAGGTTTTTGTTGTATTTGAAAATACTGTCACTACATGGTTTTTTGGAATGCTGTTTTCGTTTTTAAAATCGCATAAATCCAATGTAAAAGCTTATTTGCACAAGCAATAATGGCTACTTTATATGGCT
>NZ_JBXUNW010000008.1:0-161190 GCF_057196045.1 Lysinibacillus sp. DFXJR4
GTAAAATTTGTCTTTATGAAACACCTTATAGTGTTACAGGCACTATCCAGCTAACAGGGTTAGAGGAATGACCTAAAAGTATTATATGTACAGATATGATTTCTTGGAACGTGGTAAGCCAACTACTTGGAGAGATTGCACTCGATGAAGGGGTATAAGGGAAAACAATTTGTATAACCTTATTTTAAGTTGGTGAAAGTGATGGCACAGTACCGTTGAAGCCGTAATAATAAGCGGTGGAGGGATAGCCATTAGTCAATTTATGGATAACTAAAACAATATTTTATAATATCAGGTTCTCGTATGACTAAAAGAAATGCAATCACCATAAAAAAGTAAGTGTGGTGAAAGTGTTGACTGATACAGCAAACGAAAAAGTTTTGAAACGACAGTCTTTACGAAATAATGAGTATTACGGTATGCAAGAAACCTTCGATAAGCTTTACAAAGATAGTCAAAGCAATAAGAAATTCAAAAATCTCTACGAACTCATAGTAGATAGGGAGAACATCTTACTAGCATATAGAAACATTAAGAAAAATAAAGGGTCATTCACTAAAGGTGTAAACGAATCTACAATCACTACTGTAGGTGAACAAGAACCTGAAAAACTTGTGAGCTATGTTAGAAAAAGATTGGAAAACTTTATTCCACATAAAATTAGAAGAAAAGAAATACCAAAAGCTAATGGCGGAGTTAGACCGTTGGGAATACCGACAATCGAAGACCGAATTATACATCAATGTATTAAGCAAGTTCTTGAACCAATATGTGAAGCGAAATTTCATAATCACAGTTATGGGTTTAGACCAAATAGAGGTACACTTCACGCATATTCAAGGGCAGTTACATTAGCAAATATTAATAAGTTGCATTATGTGGTTGATATCGACATTAAAGGATTCTTTGATAACGTCAATCATGGCAAACTTCTAAAACAAATGTGGAGTATGGGAATCCAAGATAAGAAAGTAATCTCTATTATGGGCAAACTATTGAAAGCAGAAATAGTGGGGTTAGGAAAGCCAGAAAAAGGCACTCCACAAGGTGGAATCTTATCACCATTACTATCCAACATCGTTCTTAATGAACTAGATTGGTGGATAAGCAATCAATGGGAAACGTTTGAAACGGAAAAGAACTATGAGAGAGAACGCATTATAGGTGGCAAAAAACGACTAGATCGTTCAGTAAAATACGCCACTTTAAAAAGAATGACAAATTTAAAAGAGATGTTTATCGTTCGCTATGCAGATGATTTTAAAATCTTCTGTCGTGACCATAAAAGTGCATTCAAAATATTTGAAGGCGTGAAAAAGTGGTTAAAGGAGCGACTGCATCTTGATATTAGCAAGGAAAAATCGAAGGTAATCAATTTAAGAAAAAACTTTTCAGAGTTCCTCGGATTTAAAATGAAAGTAGTGAGGAACAAAGAAAAGCATACTGTAAAATCATTTATGACTGACAAGGCTAAACAGAATGCAAAACAAAAAATTAAAGAAAACATTAAAAGAATTAAGAAAAATACCAACGCCTCAGAAGTATCCAAACTTAATGCAACAATATTAGGACTTCAAAACTTCTATCAGCAGGCGACAATGGTATCAAAGGATTTTAGTGAAATTGCATTCTCTGTCAAACGAACCTTATATAACAGCTTAAAATTTGTGTCATCTGAAAACGGGGAACTTAGTAAATATTACAAAGCACATTATAAAGACTATTTAGGCAAGAATAAAGTTTTCGTAGCCCGAGTAGCCATTTTCCCAATTGATGGCGTCAAACACAAAAACCCGAAGAACTTTACGCAAGAAATAAACAACTACACGATTGAAGGTAGAAGTCTCGTACACAAAACACAGAAGTCAGTATCAGAAAGAATTATTAGGCAACTAGTAAAAAATCCTGTAATTAATCAAAGCATTGAGTATAATGACAATCGCATCTCAAAATATATCGCTCAAAAGGGGATATGTTTCGTTACAGGTGAGCCACTTCTTCTAAATAATATGGAATTACATCATAAGAAGCCAAGAGCATTAGGTGGAAAAGATGATTATAACAACTTAGTTTTTATAACTAAAATGGTCCATAAACTGATTCACGCAACAAAAGAAGAGACGATTGAAAAATATCTTCAATTAGCAAGACTGACACAAGAAGGTAGAGACAAAGTAAATAAACTTCGAGTTATGGCTGGAAATGAAATATTAGTTTAAAGATTCATAATTGATGGAACGCCGTATGAGGGGAAACCCTCACGTACGGTGTGAATGGGGGGAAAAGCAGGAGATTACTTCAAATGCTTACCTATCCATATCAAATATGCTGCAGGAAACAATTTTACAGCTTGTGAAAACAGGTGAGGAACTAGATGGAAATCTCTTTATGGTGGGAGACGTTAAGCAAAGTATATATCGCTTCCGTTTAGCAGAGCCAAAGCTCTTTATGCGCAAATATGGGGAGTTTTTGGAGACTCCTGATACGACTGGCATGCGCATTGATTTAAATGCAAACTTCCGAAGTCGGAAAGAGGTATTAAACGCTACAAACTATATTTTTGCACAGATTATGGGTGAGCGTGTTGGAGAAATTTTATATGATGAAAAGGCCTCGTTAAAACCAGCGGCACCTTATGATGATCAGGAGGTGCCGGTAGAGCTTGTTATCATGCATCCCCCTCTGGAGGAGGAGCTGGATGAAGAGTCAGAGGATACTACAACAGAAGAAGCCACAGAACTTGAGGAATTAAAAAATTCACAGTATGAGGCTCGATTTATTATTGATCGAATTCGGCAGATGATGGAGGATGGAACGACTGTTTACGATACCAAAACAAAGACTGAACGTCCATTAAAATATAGTGATATTGTGATTTTAATGCGTTCCATGACTTGGTCAACCGACTTGGTGGAGGAATTTAAGCTTGCTGGAATTCCGCTGTATGCAGAGTCCTCTAAAGGTTATTTTAATGCGTTAGAGGTTATGATTATGCTAAATGTACTGAAAATCGTCGATAATCCCTATCAGGATATTCCTTTAGCCTCTGTACTCCGTGCCCACTTTGTTGGCTTAACAGAAAATGAACTGGCGAAAATTCGGTTAGCGGATACTAAGGCTCCATTTTATGATGCATTAAGGCAATTTATTCGCAGTGAAGGGCATGGTGTACAATCTGTCACATTTGAGAAGCTTCAACGTTTTATGCTGGCATTTGAAAACTGGCGAGATTTAGCACGGCGCGGCTCATTATCCGATCTAATTTGGAAGATTTACTTAGATACGCATTATTATGAGATGGTAGGTGCTATGCCAAATGGCAAACAGCGTCAGGCTAATCTACGAATTTTACATGATCGAGCTTTAATGTATGAGCAAACTTCTTTTAGAGGGCTATTTCGTTTTTTACGCTTTATTGATCGAATGCGTACACGTGGCGATGACCTAGGAACAGCCAAATCAATCGGAGAAAAAGATGATGTTGTACGTCTTGTTACGATTCACTCTTCAAAGGGATTAGAGTATCCAGTAGTGTTTGTTGCTGGGATGGGCAGACCATTTAACAAAATGGATTTCCATCTACCTTATTTATTCGATCAGGATTTTGGTCTTGCTGTAAAAGCAATTGATCCAGACAATCGTATTATGTATACATCCTTACCATTTTTAGCATTGAAGGAGAAAAAGGAGCTTGAAATGCGTGCGGAGGAAATGCGTGTATTGTACGTTGCGATGACACGTGCAAAGGAGCGATTAATCTTAATAGGCTCAGTGAAAAATTGGCATAAAATACGTGATAATTGGCAGGATGCACAAAGTCTATCCTTGGATGCCCCGCTGCAGGAGTATTTACGCGCAAGGGCAAATAGCTACTTTGATTGGATAGGTCCTGCAGTTGCAAGACATGCTGATTTTGCAACGATTGCGACAACTCCCTATCAACCATTGGAAGATGCCTCGCATTGGTGGATTCGTCCGATTAAAACTAGTCATTACATGTACGATATACATGCGCTAGAAAATGAGGTACAACAATTACTTGAAACGCCAGAAGATGAAGCCATGCTAACAACAATTACGACACGCTTTCAAGCACAGTATCCTTTTCAAAAATCCACAAGGAAGCGTTCGAAAACATCTGTCAGTGAAATAAAACGTTTGGAAAATTTACAAAGGCAAAATGAGCCTGAATATTATTTTACTTCACCTTCTAGGCAGCAATCTGTTGCACCAAGACCATCCTTTTTACAGCATCAGCAGCTCACAGGTGCAGAAATTGGAACAGCCATTCATACGGTTATGCAGCATATCCCTCAAAATGGTTTTCTGAATATCCAAGAGGTACAGAGGTTTGTTGCTGATTTAGTAACAAGGCAGCTGCTGACAGAGTCTGAGGGACAAGTGGTTTCTGCAGAGAAAATTTTAAATTTCTTTACAACAGAGATTGGACAGCGCTTTAAAAAAGCACGACAACTCAGAAGAGAAATGCCGTTCACCATTAGTAGAGTAGATGAAGATGGTGATGCTCAAATTGTACAAGGAATAATTGATTGCTTATTTGAGGATGAAAATGGGAATTGGGTGTTATTAGATTATAAGACAGACCGAATTCAAGCACATTTTGCAAAGGAGCCTGCGTTATCGAAGGAATTATTAGATCGATATGGCGTTCAGCTAAAGGTTTATAGTGAAGCGATTGAATCCATTCTTCAGATTCAAATTAGTGATAAAGTATTGTATTTATTTGATATTGAACGATCCATACATGCATAAACATGGCCATTGCAGTGAACAGAGCTTTCCAAGTAGGAAGTGGCTCTGTTTCACTACAGGGCAAAAAGAAAGAGGAGGTTATGTGGTGGATTTCAAACCGACAATGTTGCAGGAGCGTATTGCAACATTAGATATTTTACGAGGTATTAGCTTGTTAGGGATCCTACTCGTTAATATGTTTGCTTTTTATTTACCGATGCCATATATTGACCTGGCATCATGGTTTACAACACCGTCAGATATCGTTTGGCAGCAAAATTTAGATATATATGTACAAAGTAGCTTTTATCCCCTATTTGCAATGCTATTTGGCTATGGGCTCGCTATGCAATGGCAAAAAGCACAGAGTCGTCAGCAAAATTTTTATACGATAGGGCTACGACGACTAACAGTACTATTTGTATTTGGATTGCTGCATGCTTTGTTAATTTGGTGGGGCGATATTTTAATGATGTACGCTTTTTGTGGCGTGTTTTTATTACTATTACTGCGTCTTCAGTCAGTTTGGTTAGTAACAATCAGTGCGATCATTTTTGGTGTTTTCCAAGCCTTTATGTTACTCGTTGTAGGATTTATTCATTTTGATGCAAAGGTGGATGAATATTTAGATATTACATCCGTTGAGAAGGCAATAACGGCTTATGGTACGGGGAATTGGGTAGATGCCTTTATGCAGCGTCTAACTGATTTATCGATCCAAATGAGTATTGGCATGTGGTTTGTCTCTTTATTTACAATTTTACCGTACATGCTATTAGGTGCAGCAGCGTCCAAATGGCGTTTAGTGGAAAGAGCAAGAGAACTTAAGTGGCTATGGATGACGTTAGCGATAGGTGGGTTGGCAATTGGTATTTTTGTGAAGAGTTTACCTGTTATGTTTACGCGTACGTATCTTTTCGATTACTTAAAGGTTTACATAGGTGGCCCGATTTTATCTATCGGTTATATAGGGCTTATTGTATTACTTTGCTTACTCCCTATTGTTCCAAAGCTTCTAACTCCCTTCGCAAAAATTGGACGAATGTCGTTAACAATGTACATACTTCAATCCCTTATTGGAACGATTTTATTTTATCAGTTTGGATTTGGGTGGTATGGGAAAGTAAGTGTTGCAACGGGTGTGTTAATTGCACTAGGTATAATAATTGTGCAAATGATACTAGCGGAAATTTGGCTAACAAAATGGAGGCAAGGTCCTTTAGAAGCGATTTGGCGTAAATTAACATATAAAATAAAATTGAATGAAAGTTAAGTATTTTCTACTTCAATAGCATAAAGTATGTAGAATTAACAACAATAAAAATTGTTATCGCAAAAGTAAGGCAATTTCTATCATATTGTTGTATTATGTAGAAAAAAGAAGGAGCTCTTTAAATCATGAAAATTTTATCGTTTAAATTAGGTGGACATGTTAGTTTTGGACCGAAAGTAAAAAAAGAAGAAGCGGTATGGGATGTACTAGCTATTCAAAATGAACTTCAAGTTCTCCCTTCTTTTTCAAGTTCAATCGTGGATGGTATTGCGTTAGGCTTTGATTTTGTTGAACAGATTCGTAAATTAGTAGAAGCGGCTGAAAAATCAGACCGTGCAGATAGCTTTAAACGTGAATTCACAGTGATAGAATGGTTATCACCAATTCCGCGTACGCCGAAAAATATTATGTGTGTTGGTAAAAACTATGATGAACATGCAAAAGAAATGGGGGCAGAGGCAGCTCCGACAGATTTAATGGTATTTACAAAATCTCCAACAGCAATTGCAGCTGATGGTCAAACAATTTCGATACATGCAGGTCTTTCTTCAAAACTAGATTATGAAGGTGAGCTTGCGGTCGTTATTGGTAAACGTGGTAAAAATATACCGAAAAACTTAGCATATGATTATGTATTTGGCTACACAATTGCTAACGATATTACAGCTCGTGATTTACAAGAAAAACATAAGCAATTTTTCTTAGGAAAAAGCTTAGATGGAACTTGCCCACTTGGACCATACCTTGTGACAAAAGATGAAATTCCAAATCCACAAGATTTAACAATTGTCACAAAAGTAAATGATGAAGTGCGTCAAAATGGCTCCACTAAGGATATGATGTTCACTGTAGAATCGCTCGTATCTATTTTATCTCAACATGTAACTTTAGAGCCAGGTGATGTAATATTAACAGGTACTCCAGCTGGTGTTGGCAAAGGCATGAATCCGCCTCAATTTTTACAAGCAGGAGATACTGTAAAAGTATCGATTCAGGGCATTGGTACATTAGTAAATCATTTTAAATAATTTTTTTAATCCGCGTGAGTTTTTTTCTCCGCGGATTTTTAAGTATATTATGTGAACACTATTGTAATGTTTGAAACCCTTTCCATCCCATGATAGGATAGAATTTGATAGAAAAAAGAATATGAGGTGAAAGAAAATGAGTTTTTTAACAAGCCAAACACATGTGCATATTACAACTTGGGTAATTGCTATTGTCATCTTTTTAATTGCTTCATTTACGGGCAATAAGTCAAAGGGCTTACATATGACATTACGTTTATTCTACATTTTAGTTATCATTACTGGTATCGCACTCTTTAATGAGGGAAGAAATTATGGCATGGGAATGCTTTACGGCTTTAAATTCCTAGGCGGTATTTTAGTTATCGGTATGATGGAAATGGTATTAGTTCGCCAAAAGAAAAACAAATCAACAGTTATGTTCTGGATCTTATTTGCATTATTCCTATTCATCACATTGTTCCTGGGCTTCAAGCTGCCAATGGGTCAAGATTTCTTAGCATAATCTTTGTAAGAGTCGTGAAGTTTTCGCTTCCCGACTTTTATTTTTTGTAAAAAATCATAGAAAGTTTAGCTGAAAAATCGCTCGGGTTGGACGAGAAACTGCTCGGGTATAACGAAAAAGTGCTCGGGTTGGATGAGAAAACTGCTCAGGTATAACGAAAAATCGCTGGGGTTGGACGCGAAACTGCTCAGGTATAACGAAAAATCGCTCGGGTTGGACGAGAAACTGCTCAGGTATATCGAAAAAACGCTCGGGTTGGACGCGAAACTGCTCAGGTATAACGAAAAAACGCTCGGGTTGGACGAGAAACAGCTCAGGTATATCGAAAAACGCTCGGGTAGAGTAAAGAACAGCTTTGGTATGCCAAAAATTTGCTCAGCCAGGAAGAAAACTGCTTAGCTCCCCATTAAAGGATCTCATAAGGGAAAGTTGACACCTTTTTGTCGTAATTCATTTTGCATTTTCGGAAAATATTTTGAAATGATAGCTACGTAACTGTTTTATTTGGTAAAATGACGATGGATTGGTTTGAAAGAGAGGGAATGAAAGTGAAATTCAAGAAGTGGATAAGTGCAACAGCTGCAACGCTTTTACTAGCAACTTCGTTAATAAGTGCAATACCAGTGGCACAGGCTGATGAAGTGTCGACAAGAACAATTGCAGAAGAAAGCATCTATGATTTACTCGTTGACCGTTTCTTTAATGGTTCGGGCACTAACGATTTTGATACAAATACGCAAGACCCTTCGAAGTTTGCAGGGGGCGATTTTACAGGTCTACAAGATAAGCTGAATTTCATTGGCGAAATGGGCTATACGATTGTTTCTATTGGTCCTATTTTTTCTACGGAGAAATATGATGGTTCAATGCCAACAAGCTACTCGACAATCGAACGACATTTTGGAACTTCGGAAGAATTTCAAAGTGTTGTAGAAGCCTATAAAGCTAAAAATATGGCCATTATGGTTGATTTTCCACTCAACAATGTAAGTCCCAACCATGAGTGGGCAAAAGATTCTGCGAAACAAAATTGGATTGCTTCCACAAATAATGGGCAAGTACAGTGGGACTTAACGAACAAAGAGGTGCAAGAAGCGCTTATTAAATCAGCAACAGACTTTGTCTCTACATATGATATTGGTGGAATTCGTTTAACAAATATTGCAGGTGCTGATACAGCATTCGTTGATAAAGTTATAGCAGCATTAAAAGATGCAAAAAAGTCTCTCTATATCATTTCAAATGAAGCAAGTGATGCCAATTTTGATGCAAGTTTTTCACCTGAAACAGCCGATATTTATCGTAATATTTTCAAAAATGTTGATATGGATTCGTCCAAGCTAATGGAGCCTTTTACAGGTGATAAACCAACACAAATAATGGTGGATTCTTTAGAAACACATCGTTTTACATTTGATTCTGCAAATGAAAATATGTTCCCGCCAACTCGATTAAAAATGGCAATGGGTACTTTATTTATGTTACCAGGAACTCCTATTGTGCAATATGGTACAGAAATTGCAATGAATGGTGAAGCGAAGCCAGATACGCATCAAATCTTCAACTTTAAAACAGATGAAGAACTTATCAAATATATTAAAAATGTCCAATCATTGCGCAATAAATCTGCCACATTACGTAAAGGTGATTTTGAAGTCATCACGAATGAAAATGGTTTACTTGTGTTTACACGTACATCTGATGAAGAGAAGTGGGTCATCATGGTCAACAATACGGGGAAAACACAGCGTGTGGATTTAACACCAACCCAGCTAGGCGAAGGTAAAATGCTAAATGGTATTTTACATGAAGAAAAGGTCCGTATTAATGAAAAGGATGTTTATCCAGTTATTTTAGATCGTGAAATGGTTGAGATTTATCAAGTTAAAAATGATGAAGGATTCAATATACCCTATATGATAGCACTTGGATTAGTATGGGTAATATTTATAGGGTTTGTCTTTGTAATCATTAAACGAGGTAAAGTCCGTCGTCAGGAGCAAGATGCATAATATTAAAGACCCCTCTACACAACTTTTCGGTGTAAAGGGGTTTTTGTCTTAAGCATGATAGCTTTTATTCGTAAAGAAGATAGCGATTGTACCTGGTCCTACATGGGAACCGATAGCTGAACCAATCATTGTTACTTGTATTTCTTTAGGAGAAAATCTTTCTTGGATGGCGGCTTTTACATCGCTTGCAAAGGCAGCATCATCACTATGGCTAATACCAACAACTTTCTCAGAGAAATTCCCACCGCGCTCTTGCATTAATTCTAACATACGAGCAATTGCTTTTTTGCGCCCACGCGATTTTTCAATAGGAACAAGCTTACCATCTTCTACATTTAAAATAGGCTTAATACTTAGAAGTCCACCTAAAAAAGCACTTGCCTTTGATACACGCCCACCCTTGGCAAGATAGTCTAAATCCTCAACTGTAAAAAGGTGCTCTATTTGAGGGGCTAGGGTAATAATTCTAGCTTCGATGTCCTCAAATGGAGCTCCTAGGTCTCGAAGACGAACCGCTTCTTCGATCACTAGCCCATGACCCAATGAGGCACATTTAGAGTCAATAATCGCCAATTTAAGTGATGGATATTGCTCTTGTACTTGATTGCGAATCATGACCGCAGTACTATAGGTGCCAGATAATTCTGATGAAAAGGCGATATAAATACCTTCCTCCTCATTTTTTGCTAGATCTTCAAAGTGCTTCAGGAAAAGCTCTGGTGATACTTGAGATGTTTTTGGGCGAGCACCTTGACGAATAGCGTTGTAAATCTCTTTTGAATCAATCGACATGACATCATCATATTCATTGTTGTTCAAATGCACTCGTAATGGTAGCAGAACGATATCATTTTCTTTGTAGTAAGACTTTGGTAGATCACATCCGCTATCAGTAAAAATCTTCATCATTTTGTCCCCCTACATACATTTTTTTACTTTAATTTGAGTAACACTAGCATTTTAATAAATAGATTAACATTGCCCAAATAAATGAAGTCTATACAGTACATGTTTTTGTGAAAACTTACTAACTATGATAATTTTAAGCGTTCAATGAGTAATTTAGCAATACCGTCATCATTATTGGATGTTGTAATTTCATTAGCGATATTTTTTAAGGACGCAATCCCATTACCCATTGCTACACCTACTCCAGCATATTCAATCATTTCTAAGTCATTATCTTCATCACCGAATGCGATAATCCGATCACGTGGAATCCCTAAATCCTTAGCCACATGTGCAATTCCTACTGCTTTATTTAAGCCGCGTCGAACAATCTCAATAATATGAAGTGGTGCACCCCAGCGACGGTGCTCAATAACCTCTGCATGTACAGCCTGCAAATGATCACGTATAATCATTGAGTTTACCTCATTTGCTTGAATCAGAAGGCTTGTTGGATTTTCTAATAAGTGTGTATAAAGATCGCCAAGCGTAATTTTTGGATTCCCCATATTAAATATATTTAATATCCGCTCATCCTCTGTATGCACATAAATATCATCCTTTACTTCAGCAATAATATTTTCGTATTCATAGGTATTAATTGAATCGACGACATCATGTACAACCCCTAAATCGATTGGTGTATGCACAGTCTGCCATGCAGCATTTTTTGGATGATGAACGTAAGCACCATTAAAATTTACGATAGGTGTTGTAAGACCAAGCTCATGATAGTAAATATCACTTGCACGATATGGTCGACCAGTAGCAATCATAATCTGGTGACCCTGTTCCTTAGCCTGGAATAATGTTTTTTTTGTTTTTGCTGAAATTTGCTGTTGATCAGTTAATAAAGTACCGTCTAAATCTAAAACGATTAAATGAGGTTTCATAGCTCGTTGCCCCTTTCCTATAGTTTGAATAGTATCTCTTTGTTATCCATTCGTCAAAATTTTGTCACAGTGAAAAAAGTTTGCTAACATAAAGAGGAGACAAAAGTTGGGAGTGACAAAAATGATTGTAGAAAAAGAAGTGTGGGGAAAAATTCCGTTATTGCATATACATAATGATGATATGAATGAAGAAACCCCCGTTGTAATTTTCTTACATGGCTTTATGAGTGCGAAAGAACATAACTTACATTATGCATATCAATTAGTCGAAAAAGGGGTGCGTGTCCTTTTACCGGATGCAAAATTCCATGGTGAACGTAGTGAGGGTCTAAGTGAGATGCAAATGAACATACATTTCTGGGATATTGTTTTAAATTCTATCCATGAGATTGAACAATTATATAATGGATTAAAGAATAAACATTTATTAGTGCATGATAAAATTGGTATTGCTGGTACGTCGATGGGAGGAATTATCACGTCTGGTTGCTTAAAGCGCTATGAGTGGATACAAACCGCGGCAGTATGTATGGGGGCACCCGGCTTTGTAAAATTAGGTGAATACCAGCTACAGCAGTTTGCGAAAAACGGGGTGCAATGGCCAATGTCAGAGGAAGAAATACAGCAGGCGAATGAGCTTCTTGCCACTTATGATATCACTCTAACACCAGAAAAATTTGCGCGTCGCCCAGTACTTTTTTGGCATGGAGAAAAGGATAAAACCGTCCCTTTTAAAGAAACGTATGATTTTTATTTAACTTTATGCAAATACTATGAGACAAACCCTGAGGACCTAAAATTTATTGCAGATAAAAAAGCAGGACATGCAGTGTCACGAGAGGGCATGTTAGCAGCGACTGAATGGCTTGCACAGCATTTGGCATAATAAGATGCATCTGCTATGATAAGGTTAACACTACGCCGAAAGGAGAAATAAAATGGATCAAGATATGAAAGATAGCATGTTAGGTGCATTAGAGAATGTAATTGACCCTGAGCTTGGTATTGATATAGTCAACTTAGGTTTAGTATATGATGTGGATTTAGATGATGAGGGTGTGGCGACTGTTACTATGACATTAACATCTATGGGGTGCCCGCTCGGACCAGTCATTGTGGACCAAGTTAATACAGCTCTAGGTGAACTTCCAGAAGTAAAATCAACAAATGTCAACATTGTATGGAACCCACCATGGTCAAAGGATAAAATGTCACGCTATGCCAAAATGGCGTTAGGTGTTCGATAAATCAATTTCGCCTTGGCGTAATTGTAGCTGTCGCTTTGCTTTCGCTACAGAAAACATTTGTAGCTGTCGCTTCGCTTTCGCACAGATAAATAGCCACAGGACGTTGCGTTTTTAGACTGAGTTCCGCTATTTCAGTAGTTGTTTGGACACCTACTGAAATGAAAGAAGATAAATAAATCCCCGCTTATAACGGTAAGCGGGGATTTAACTTGTAACGATTTAATCGATACGGCATATTTGCAATGGACAATTCTCACAGGCAATTTCATCCTTTAAAAATTGTAAATCGTGAATGGTAATATAGCCTTTATCAAAAGATAAAATATGATGCTTTTTTAAATCATTGAGCATGCGATTAATCATTTCTCGGCTCGTTCCACACAAATTTGCAATTTCTGTATTGGTTAAAGGGCAATCGATAAAAATAGTGTTATTTTCTAAAAGTTTGCCATAGGTATTCGAAAGTCGAATTAGGGTTGAAAATAAAGCGCCTTTTTTACCATTTAACACTAAATCGCGTAAACGACTTTGATGCTTTAAATTTTCTGCCTGTAGCCACTTCATATACTCCACCATAAGAGTAGGTTGTTCTACTAATAAGAGCTCTAACGATTGGCGGCTTAAAACATATAGCGTAGAAGACTCTAAAACCTTTGCAGTCATAGAATTATAAGAAAGATTACAAAATAATGAACCCTCTCCAATAATGCTGTCTGGACCACATATCCGAATGGTTAATTCCTTACCGCTCTCCGTTTCTTGGCTTATTGACACAACTCCCGTTTTAATATAGTAGATTTCCTTTGCCCGTTCACCCTCTAAAAAAATTTTATTCCCTTTATTTACTTTAATAAATATTCCATGCTTTTGAAAAAGATCATGAATTTTCTCATGCATATTATCCATTAATACCATATCTTCTACACATCGCTTTCTTTTTGTAATAATTGGCTATTATCACAAAAGAATGGTGGATTTCGATATAAAAACGAAGAAACATACTATTATTATAACGCAATTTCAATTTTTAAGTGTAAATTTTTAGTGCTTTTCCTTTGTCATATTTTATAGGTTCATGTAAAATAAAGTTAGTCAAAAAAGGTCAAACATTTTTAAGGTTAAAAGAATGGGTATAGAAATTATGCTAAACATTATTGAAAAGGAGTGCTAATTATGCAGTTTCAACAAACAGATAACCAAAAGCCCTTAGAGCAATTTGGACGAAATTTAGTTGAAGAAGTTAAAAATGGCAAAATGGACCCTGTTATTGGTCGTGATGAGGAAATTCGCAATGTTATTCGTATTTTAACACGTAAAACAAAAAATAATCCTGTGTTAATCGGAGAGCCTGGTGTCGGTAAGACAGCTATTGTTGAGGGATTAGCACAACGTATTGTAAAAGGGGATGTCCCTGAGGGTTTAAAAGAATGCGTCTTGTATGAGCTTGATATGAGTGCTCTCATTGCTGGAGCAAGCTATCGAGGTCAATTTGAAGAGCGCTTAAAGGGCGTTTTAAAGGAAGTAAAGGAATCTGAAGGACGGATTATTTTATTTATTGATGAAATTCATACCATTGTAGGTGCAGGAAAAACAGATGGAGCAATGGATGCTGGAAATATGCTGAAACCAATGCTTGCACGTGGGGAGCTTCATTGTATTGGTGCCACAACATTAGATGAATATCGAATGTATATTGAAAAAGATCCAGCTTTAGAGCGACGCTTCCAGCAAGTACTTGTGCGTGAGCCTTCAATAGAAGATACAGTTTCTATTTTACGTGGCCTTAAGGAGCGCTTTGAGCTACATCATGCGGTACGTATCCATGATCGTGCTATTGTAGCGGCGGCGGAACTTTCAAATCGTTATATCACAGAGCGTTTTCTACCAGATAAAGCTATTGATTTAATCGATGAAGCATGTGCCATGATCCGAACTGAAATAGATTCTATGCCACAAGAATTGGATGCTGTGACACGTCGTATTATGCAGCTAGAAATTGAGGAGCAGGCACTGCGTAAAGAAAAAGATGAGGCAAGTAAAAAACGGTTAGAGCAATTGCGCGGGGAGTTAACAAAGCTCAAGGAATCCTCAGAAGGCATGCGCAAACAATGGGAAGCAGAAAAAGAAGCTTTACATGGTATTCAAAAGAAGCGTGAAACACTAGACAAATATCGCCGTGATTTAGATGAGGCGGAAAGCAAATATGATTTAAATAAAGCTGCTGAATTACGTCATGGGAAAATACCTACTTTGGAAAAGGAAATTCAGGAAATGGAGAAACAATTAGAGAGTGGTACGGAATCACGCATCTTGCGTGAAGAAGTAACTGCTGAAGAAATTGCTGCCATTGTTTCTCGTTGGACAGGGATACCCGTGACGAAATTAGTGGAGGGTGAGCGTGAAAAGTTATTGCGCTTAAAGGACACATTGCATGAGCGTGTCGTTGGACAAGATAATGCTGTTCAGCTTGTTACAGAAGCGGTATGGCGTGCAAGAGCAGGTATCAAGGATCCGCATCGTCCAATTGGTAGCTTTTTATTTCTTGGACCAACAGGTGTTGGTAAAACTGAGCTTGCCAAAGCTTTAGCTGCTCAGTTGTTTGATTCAGAGGATCACTTTATTCGTATTGATATGAGTGAATACATGGAGAAACATAGCGTATCACGTCTTGTAGGTGCACCCCCAGGTTATGTTGGTTATGAGGAAGGGGGACAATTAACAGAGGCTGTTCGTCGTAATCCGTATTCTGTTGTCCTTCTAGATGAAATTGAAAAAGCACACCCAGATGTAGCAAATATTTTATTGCAAATTTTAGATGATGGTCGCATTACGGATAGCCAGGGTCGTATGGTTAACTTTACAAACACTGTAGTGATTTTAACATCTAATATTGGGTCTAATTATTTAATGGAGGCGCAAGAAGGAGATGTAGCAGTTGAAGATTTAGTGATGGCAGCATTGCGTCAGCACTTTAAACCAGAGCTGTTGAATCGTATGGATGATATCATTATGTTCCACGCACTATCAGATGACCATTTCACTGCCATTGCTTGGAAATATGTTGAACAGCTGGTCAAACGAGTGGCAGAACAGGAGATTACTCTACTGGTGGATCAAGAAGTAATTGACTGGGTTGTCCAACAGGGTGCAGATGCACAATTTGGTGCAAGACCATTAAAACGCTTCGTTCAACGTTATATCGAAACGGCCGTAGCGAAGGAATTACTACGTGGTGAGGTTTTACCAGGAGAAACATTGCATGTTAGAATGCATGATGGCCAATGTGTCGTTGAAAAATAAACAAGAAAAAACCTGTTTCACGTAAAATGAAACAGGTTTTTTAATTAATGATGGTCTGTCGCTTCTGGTGTTGGCTCGTTTGGTAAAATTGCACCAATAATAAAAATTAAAATGGAGAATACAACAGAAACGATTGCACCTGATTTAAAATCAAATGGTGCACCAAGTACAGAGCTTACTACATAGTTTAACATTGATACTAGTATAAATGACCATATGAATGTTATGATATATTGCATTAATTTCACCTCAACCGAACTTTTTATATTATAAAGTTTTACTACATATTCATTATCATATCATAACATAAATCGAAAAAAAAAGAAGCTTTTCTGTGAAACATGGCGAAATTGTCACAACAAGTGTTTAGAGTTTTTTTAGTAGTATTGATTGTTCTGCTTGCATAGTGTGGTAAGTTACTTCATCACATATTTCAAGTGCTCAATAAGTGGGGGTCACATTCAAATAGAGTGGAGAGAGAAGTTACTCAACAAGAAATGTAGACGACCCATATAATAAAAGAGAGCCACTATTATTAAGACCCCATTCCAACATCTACCAGTCCCTTCCATTCATATTAGGGCAATGGGCATTAATTTTAATTCATCTTGCACCCCTCCTTCATTATGAGTTATAATTATGACCAGTTACTAATAATTGATAGTAAGAAAGCAGAGGGGTTGCTAAATGAACGCTGGTATTATAGGAATAGGCAAATACGTTCCAGAGAAGGTTATGACAAATTTTGATTTAGAAAAAATTATGGATACTTCAGATGAATGGATTCGAACTCGAACAGGGATCGAAGAGCGTCATTTTGCCGCAGACAATCAGGAAACTTCAGATTTAGCAGTTGCTGCAGCAAGAGAGGCTATTGCAAATGCAGGTATTACACCTGAAGAAATCGGTTTAATCCTAGTAGCCACAGTAACACAAGATCAAACATTTCCAAGTGTAGCATGTATGGTTCAGGAGCAAATTGGTGCAGTGAATGCAGCAGCGATGGACCAGGCTGCAGCTTGTGCAGGATTTATATATAGTTTAGTGACAGCAAAGCATTTTGTAGAAGCAAATGCTTATAAATATGTCTTAGTAGTAGGTGTTGAAAAGCTATCAAAGGTTATCGACTGGAATGATCGTAATACGGCTGTGTTATTCGGTGACGGAGCGAGTGCAGCGATAGTTGGCCCCGTATCAGAAGGTAGAGGCATATTATCATTTGAACTCGGTGCTGATGGTACAGGTGGAAAGAATCTGTATTTAACACAGCAAGATACTATTGCCATGAATGGTCGAGAAGTGTTTAAATTTGCTGTGCGCCAGATGGGTGAGTCTGCCGTTAATGTACTAGATAAAGCAGGCTTAACAAAAGAAGATGTGGACTTCTTAGTGCCACATCAGGCAAATATCCGAATTATGGAGTCTGCTCGAGAACGACTGGAGCTACCACCTGAAAAAATGTCAAAAACCATTCATAAATATGGTAATACTTCAGCAGCATCCATTGGCATTTCCTTGGTTGAAGAGCTTGAAGCAGGTAAGATTAAAGATGATGATTTATTGGTACTTGTTGGATTTGGCGGCGGTTTAACATGGGGCGCTGTTGCAATTCGATGGGGAAAATAATAAAGAAAAATGCTTGAGGGGAGTAAGACAATGAGTAAACGACGAGTAGTAATTACAGGAATTGGCGCAGTTACACCACTAGGAAATAGCATCGAAGAAACTTGGACTAACATTAAAGCTGGAAAATCTGGTATTGGCGAATTAACACGTTTAAATAAGGATCTTTTCGCAGCAAAAATTGCTGCTGAAGTGAAAGACTTTGATATTGAAAAATATATTGATCGTAAAGAAGCTCGTAAAATGGATCGCTTTACACATTATGCCCTTGCAGCGTCTATCATGGCAATGGAAGATGCACAATTAACAATTGATGAGGAGCTAGCACCACGTGCAGGTGTTTGGATTGGCTCTGGTATCGGTGGTATGGAGACATATGAACAACAATTTTTAACGTTCCAAGAGCGTGGTGCAAGACGTGTAAGCCCATTCTTTATTCCGATGATGATTCCAGATATGGCTTCAGGTCAAGTGTCGATACATTTAGGCGCAAAGGGTATTAACTCTTGCTCAGTGACTGCATGTGCTTCTGGTACAAACTCAATTGGTGATGCATTTAAAGTAATTGAACGTGGTGACGCAGATGTAATGATTTCGGGTGGAGCTGAATCACCGATCGTGACGATGGCTGTTGCAGGCTTCTGTGCCAATACAGCACTATCTTTAAATACAGATCCAAAAGCAGCTTGCCGTCCATTCGATAAAAATCGAGATGGTTTTATTATTGGTGAGGGTGCAGGTATTGTTATTCTAGAGGAATACGAGCATGCCAAAGCACGCGGTGCAAAAATCTATGCAGAAGTACTTGGCTACGGTGCAACAGGAGATGCTCATCATATTACGGCTCCTGCACCAGAAGGAGAGGGTGCTGCACGTGCAATGCTACAAGCGTTAGCGGATGGAGGCGTGGAACCTTCACAGGTTGATTATATTAATGCACATGGAACAAGCACACCTTATAATGATTTATTTGAAACACAGGCAGTAAAAAAAGCCTTTGGTGAGCACGCGTATCAACTAGCAATGAGTTCTACAAAATCGATGACAGGGCACTTATTAGGTGCTGCTGGTGGTATTGAAGCTATTTTTACAGCGTTAGCACTGAAAGAAGGTATTTTACCGCCAACAATTAATTTACATGAGCCAGACCCAGAATGCGATTTAGACTATGTTCCAAATGAAGCTAGAGAAGCAAACATTGTGTACGCAATGAGTAATTCACTTGGCTTTGGTGGGCATAATGCTAGTATTCTATTTAAAAAATACGAGGGATAATTACTAAATTTTAAAAAACGTCAGCCAAATTTTACAAGGCTGACGTCTTTTTTTCTTTTTTTTCGAATAGATGATAATGAGAAATAAATTGAAAGGATGCTGCGACCATGTTCCGTCTCTTTTTATTTTTAATGAGCTACGGTTTACTAATTCTCTCAGTAGGGAATCTTATATTGTATTTGAATTATCGAACACTTGGGTACTCCTGGATCGTTGTCTTTAAATTTATGATGCATACAACAGAATTTTATATAGCTCTAGGATCAGCTATTGTGCTAGGAGCTATTGTCCTTGATCTTCGTTTTGAAAAAATTTCTAGCCAAGAAGATAAAGTATGAACTTTAGTATACCCTAAATTTGGTCAAGCATTAAATCCATTTTTATTTACGTGTACGGCCAAGGCCCATTGCTTCTTCCATGCGTTTTAATGTAGCACTTGCAATAGCATTTGCCTTTTCGGCACCTTCATCTAAAATAATATCTAATTCGGAAGATTCTACCAAATGATAGAACTTCTCTTGAATTGGTGTCAGGTGATCAATAACTGCTGTGGCAACACCCTGTTTGAATCCACCATAGCCTACACCTTCATATTTTTTCACAAGATCCTCGATAGCAATGCCTGAAATAGCTGATTCGATTGTTAGTAGGTTAGAAACACCAGGTTTATTTTCCATGTCAAATGCGACAATACCATCAGAGTCAGTGACAGCCGATTTAATTTTCTTTTCAATATCTTTTGCTGTATCTAAAAGCTTAATGGTTGCTTTTGTATTTGGATCAGACTTACTCATTTTTTTCGTAGGCTCCTGCAATGATTTAATGCGGGCTCCTGCCTTTGGTAATTGGATTTCAGGAATCGTTAAAACGTCACCATAACGTTTGTTAAAGCGCTCTGCAAGATCACGAGTAAGCTCAATATGCTGCTTTTGATCATCACCTACAGGTACAATATTTGTGTTATATAGAAGTATGTCAGCTGCCATTAATGGTGGGTATGTTAAAAGAGCTGCTGATACACTCTCCTTACCTTGAGATTTATCCTTGAATTGGGTCATACGTTCAAGCTCTCCAATTGATGCAACACATTGTAGCATCCAGCCTGCCTGTGCATGAGCTGGTACCTCTGATTGAATAAATAGTGTAGATTTTTTAGGATCAATGCCAGTAGCGATATAGGTAGCAGCTAGATTACGGATGTTTTGACGTAATTCTTGAGGATCCTGTGCCACTGTTATAGCATGTTGATCTACGATACAGTAGATTGCATTACCCTCATCCTGTAATGCAGGAAATTGCTTGAACGCACCTAAATAGTTCCCTAAGGTTACAATTCCTGTTGGCTGTACGCCAGAAAAAATAGTTGTCATGTCATTTCCTCCTTGAATTCATTACCTCAGAGTGTTGTCTATTACATAATTACTTAGCTGAGGCTTCTTTTTTTATTCAATAAAAAAACATCATGCGTCCTCATTAGATTACTAATGAAGGGACGAATGATGTTTGAATCCGCGGTACCACCCAGCTTGCCAATTAAAGGCCACTCTACTTCGTAACGTGAAGGGACGAGCATTGCTAATAAACATACTTAGTCGTTCGCAAAGCTAACTCGGAAGTCCATTCCAGATGCTTACACGATCTGTTTACAGCAACCACAGACTCTCTAAACGTGTAAAATGCATATGTACTACTCTTCGTCAAAGTTTTTACTTCATTCAAAAAAAGTCTTTCATCTCTCTAAAGACTTATTTGATGTATTGCAAAAAATTATATTATAAAGACTTAGTGAATTGCAAGTATGTAAAGTCAGACTTTTGGCGGTGTTTTTTTGCAGAAAAAAATTATATGCTTACTAAGCATGTTTTTTATTAGAAATTGCAACCAAAATTATGCAATAAACGTCTAATTTGTACACACTGAATTGACAATATTCTCGTTTAAAAATTTTAAATGAGAACAAAAACAAGGGAAAATGGAAGGTTTAAAATGCTTTGTAAATGGGAATATTAATAGTAGTTGTTAGACATGTAAAGAAGAAGTTATTATAATGAAAGCTGTATAAATAAACAGAATATTTCGAGATAAAGGTTTGTCTTTTTTTTTATTGGAACTATATTCAAACACCATAGAGTACTGTATAATGGTTATGTAGTTTTACATTACATTAATTCTAATTTAACACACTAGTTTATAGATAACGATTAAAAGGAAGGATGTGTCAGTATGATAGTAACATTATTTACTTCACCAAGTTGTACGTCTTGTCGAAAAGCGAAAGCATGGTTAGAGGAGCATGAAATTCCATATACAGAACGGAATATATTTTCTGAGCCGTTAAGCATTAGTGAAATTAAAAAAATTTTACGGATGACTGAGGATGGTACAGATGAAATTATTTCAACGCGTTCGAAGATTTTCCAAAAATTAAATGTAGATGTTGAAAGCTTACCATTGCAACGTTTATATGAATTAATTCAAGAATATCCAGGTCTATTACGCCGTCCCATTATTTTAGATGAAAAACGTTTACAGGTTGGCTATAATGAGGATGAAATTCGACGTTTCTTACCTCGTAAGGTTCGTGCTTATCAATTACAAGAAGCACAGCGCATGGTGAACTAATTTTTCCCTTTACTGCATAGAATAAATAGTAGATGTTACAAATCCTATTGTGACATCTATTTTTTTGTGTTTTACTTATGTAAAATCCTCTATATAAAGTATAATAAATAGTAGGGAAAAGTCATATATTTCCGTTAAAGTATGTTAAACTTGATTTAAGATAAATAGTTTACTACAATTTCAATAATTCAAATATCTTCTGTGAAACGGTGTATATCCTTTTCATTTTATGACGGAACAGCATACAATAGAATTAGAGACAACTGTGAAATAAAAATTGATCGATTCATCGGTTGCTCAACAGTTTTACTGTAGTGTAGTCAAAGGTTGAAAAACAAATGGAGTATGAAGGTTAAAAAAGATGAATAAAAGCATACTAATGAAACAAAACTGTTTTTCGACAAATGACAGTGAAGGGAGATGAGGTCTAGTGGACATCGAACGTGTAAATGAAAATACACTCAAGCTCTTTATTACGTACAATGATATAGAGGATCGCGGCTATAGTCGTGAAGAAATTTGGTACAATCGAGCAAAGGGTGAACAACTTTTTTGGGATATGATTGATGAAGTAAATACGGATGATTATTTTGATGTTGAAGGTCCGATTTGGATTCATATCAATGCGTCTGAAGTAGGCTTGGAAATCATTGTCACACGTGCACACATATTAAAAGACGGTGAAACATTAGATGGTCATTCGCATTTTGATGAACAAAAAGATATGTATGCCCCTTTTGATGAAGTTGGAGAGGATCTTCTTAGCCAGCTAACTCAATTTGGTGACATAGATGAGTCAGAATTATTTACGGATACAGATATTTATGTTTATAAATTTAAAGATATTGATGAGTTAATCCCTGTAGCGAAACGTATGACAGACGAATTAGTGGATTCCTCATTGTTCAAATATGAAGGTTGGTACTATCTAGTAGTTGATTTTGCAAACGCTGACGAAGATTTAAATCGTCACGATAGAAATGCTGTTATCAAAGAATTTTTAAGTCCATCAAATTTCACAATTCATCGCTTAGAGGAATACGGTGAAAAAATTATGGAATTTAATTGCTTTGAAACAGTGCGCAAATACTTTCATTAAATAATTTACCTTTTAGGCTGTAAACCCTTGATTCAATCAAGTTGTTTACAGTCTTTTTTGAGTTTAATTTTTAAATTTCAAGAAAAAGCCGTTAAAAAGTTGTTGCTAGATAAGTACTTCCTTACAATTAGGCAAAAAGGAGACGATTTTATGTTAATTGCCTATAATGAGGAGCGGCAGCTTTTTCTCCCATATCAATATACGAGGGAAGATTTACAAAGATATAGGCGATTTATGAAATTTTATTGCCCACAATGTCAGCATCCTGTTCACCTTAAAATCGGTAAATATAATATCCCTCATTTTGCTCATCAATCAAAAAATAACTGTGCCCAGTTATTTGCCGAGGGTGAGTCACAACTTCACTTGCAAGGAAAACTACAATTATTCGAATGGCTAAAAAAGATAGGGCATAGAGTAATGCTAGAGCCTTATTTAAAAAAGCTTTCGCAGCGGCCAGATTTACTTGTAACGAGTGATCGAAGGCAGGTTGCTATTGAATTTCAATGTAGCACAATCACTCATGAAAAATGGTTATCACGTACATTGGGATATAAGAAAAATGCTATCCAGGTATTATGGCTTTTTCAGACACCTCTAAAAAATTCATCCCTACAAGGCATTCAAAAGCTCAACATTTCCCCTATTTTGCAAAAAGTCATTGCATATACAGCGCAAGACCAGCCCTATTTAATAACCTATGATGCAAAAACGGCTAGATTTATTTATTGGACGAATCTTTTGCCTGTTTATGGATATACTTTTATAGGAAAAGTTCAAGAAATAACTACTAATAAGCAGCACTTTCCATTTTATGATCCTGTAGTGATTACACTAGAAGAATTCAGGCTATATTGGCGGCTTTATAAAAGATACTGTCGGCAATTTGCCTATCAGCGGCTACTACATAATCATAAGGGTGTACAGGATGCATTTTTACGTAGTTGCTATGAATTAGGTTTTACTCTTACTGCTATGCCTGAGTACGTAGGTATACCTGTAAAAGCTAGTGAGGCAATTCCTATGTTCTCTCTCGAATGGCAAACCATTTTACATTATTTTTGCCGGGGTATTCAGCAATTGCCTCATGAACTAAATAAAAGCGAGATTCGATATTTTTTAAGTGAACAAAATATAGATATTACAGATCAAGCAGTGAAGGCTATCCAAAATTATGGAGCCATATTTGCGAAAAATTATCAAAACCATTATATTCCAGATATATGTGAGCATGTGTATGCACATTTATTTGCAATTGCCACAATATACTGAGAAAATATGAGAGTATAGGAAAAACTCACATAATAAGGGGGCTGGCACATGGCTAGTAACAAAGTTTTAGTAAGAAATGAAGTTCCAGAAGAGCTAACTTGGCGTTTGGAAGACATATTTGCAACTGACGCTCTTTGGGAAGAAGAGTTTAAGGAAGTCGCGGAAATTGCCAAGAAAGCATCTAGCTATGCAGGTACGTTAAAAAATGGAGCAGATGCTTTATTAGCAGTATTATCTTATCATGACCAGATTTATGAACGAGCAATGAAGCTTTACACTTATGCCCATATGCGTTATGACCAAGACACAACAAACAGCGTCTATCAAGATATGAATAGTCGTATTCAAACACTAGCGACTAGTATCTCAGCTGCCCTATCGTTTTTAACACCTGAGATTTTATCATTAAGTGAAGAAACAATAGAACAATATCTAAAGGAAAATAAAGACCTACAACTATATAAACAATCCTTAAAAGAGATAACGATGGCTCGTCCTCATATTTTGCCGGCGGAACAGGAAGCATTACTGGCACAAATGACTGAGGTAACAGGTACAGCTTCAAATACATTTGGGATGTTAAACAATGCTGATTTAGTTTTCCCTAAAGTGAAAAATGAAGATGGAGAAGAGGTTCAGCTTACACATGGAAATTATATTAAGTTTTTAGAAAGTAAAGATCGCTCTGTTCGAGAAAATGCTTTTAAAGCAATGTACGAAACGTATGGTAATTTTAAAAATACATTTTCTGCAACATTAACTGGGAATGTGAAAAAACACAATGTAAATGCACGTATTCGAAACTATGATTCTGCTCGCGAGGCAGCAATGTCCAATAACTTCATTCCAGAAAATGTTTATGATCAATTAGTGGAAACAATCCATAAACATTTACCAGCTATGCAACGTTATATTTCATTACGTAAAAAGCTATTAGGCGTTGATGAGTTGCATATGTGGGATTTATTTGTACCTCTTGTTAAGGAAGTAGAGATGAAGGTCACTTATGATGAAGCCAAGGATATTTTAGTGAAAGCTTTAGCACCACTTGGTGAGGAATACCAAAGCATTGTACAGAGTGGTTTTGATAATCGCTGGGTAGATGTTTTAGAAAACAAAGGGAAACGCAGTGGTGCCTACTCATCGGGTGCATATGGAACAAACCCATATATATTAATGAATTGGCAGGACAATGTGAATAACCTCTTCACCTTAGCTCATGAATTTGGTCATAGTGTACACAGTTATTATTCACGTAACAATCAACCCTTTGTCTATGGAGATTATTCCATTTTCGTGGCGGAAGTAGCTTCAACATGTAATGAGGAGTTATTGAATGATTATTTACTGAAGACTATTGAAGATCCTCAACAAAAAATATATTTATTAAATCATTGGTTAGATGGCTTTAGAAGTACTGTTTTCAGACAGACAATGTTTGCAGAGTTTGAACATCGCATTCATCAAATGGATAAGAATGGTGAATCTTTAACGGCAGATCGTTTAACAGAGGTTTACTATGATTTAAATAAACAATACTTTGGTGAGGATATTGCTTTAGATGAGGAAATCGGCTTAGAATGGGCACGTATCCCACATTTTTACTACAATTATTATGTTTATCAATATGCTACAGGAAAATCAGCAGCAACGGCATTAAGCAAACAAATTTTAGAAGAAGGGGCACCTGCTGTTGAACGTTATATTAATAACTTCTTAAAAGCAGGTTGCTCTGACTTCCCAATTGAGGTATTAAAGGCGGCAGGTGTTGATATGAACGTGGCAAAACCAATTGATGATGCATGTAAAGTATTTGAAGAACGTTTAGATGAGTTGGAAAAATTATTGTTGAATAATTAATTAGCGAGGCTGTAGGAAAATTTCTACAGCCTTTTTTTGATCATTCGCCTACCAATAAAAAAGAAAAGAATAATGATTTTTTTTGATTTCTATATGTTTGAAAGTGCACATCTTGGAAAAATACTGTCTGTAATCGCTTTCTATTTGACAAATTTGTGAATCTACTATCGGTATCATTGCTAAATTTATTATTCCATGATAAAGTAAATCTTGTGAAATAAATCACAAAACAAACATACACCCCTTTGTTTGAACGTGAACATTTCTCCCATCCCCTTTGTGAAAAAGAGGCGTCTCTATCTGTCGAGGATAGAGGCGCTTCTTTATTTATATTTAAAAATATTCATTAAAAAATAGGGACCCAACAAAAAATGTCGAGTCCCTATCTTTATGATAATAGTATAATTGCATTATTTAATACGCCAAAGTGTAGCGTGATCTGTCTGAATTCGTTCAATCTTTTGTTGCAGCATACGTTTCTTTAATTCACGTTCAGCTGCTTGCTCAGTTAATGAGTAGATAAAAGCTACTTCATTTGTTGAGATTGTATGAAATTTGGAAAATAACTCTTCTATTGTTGGTAAGGGTTGACGTACAAGTTGTTCATCTAGCATCTCTTGTAAAATATGTTCATAAACTTCATAGGAATAGCTACCGCTAACTTTAAGCCCCTCATCTTCAATGCACTCATTAAAAAATACAATACTCGGCACTTCATCTACTTCCATTTCGCGTTTTATATATAAATCGCATTGGAAGGCACGTGCAGCTTCCTTTGAACCAAAATCTGCAGTGAATTCATTCATATCTAATTGAACATCCTCTGCAATTTTTAATAGTGTAGCATAGGAATTTACATCTTCATGACTTAGTAATACATATTCTTGTAATTTCGACAAATAGCGTGCACCTGAACGTTTGCCCTGTAATTCAGCTGCTTTAATAGCGATAGAAGGCAAAACAGGGTGATTTATGTCGAGTTCAATACCTGAAATACATCCCTTTACACGCTTACTGAGACAATTTAATGACGAAAGCTCTGTGCTTAAGACAAAGCGCCATGTAAAGTAATGGTTGTATTCAAGTTGTAATTTACGAAGAATAGCATGCATACTGTAAGCTTCAGGACAAAGTGGATCTACGAAAATATACAATTCAATAGGCTTATTAGCAGTCGTAATCACTGGAGTTGGCTCTTGCAGCATTTGAATATTATTCACGTAACAATTCCCCCTCATCGTCATTTGGCGTATTAATCATGTGATGAGCTGTTAATACTAAACGTTGATAATAAGTTTCGCGGAACTTCCCTTCCAACCCAACTTCATCCATTGCTTCGGACATACATTCAAGCCATGCTTGAGCACGATCAGGTGTAATAGCAAAATTCATATGCCGTGCACGCATCATTGGATGTCCATGCTCCTCAGTAAAAAGATTCGGACCACCTAAATACTGTGTTTGAAATTGAATTTGTTTGCGGGCTGTCTCTGTCAAATCTTTCGGAAAGATTGGAATAAGATCAGGATGCTGTGCAACTCTTTTATAGAACGCATGAATAAGTTCTGACAGTTTTTCAGCTCCCAGCTCCTCATAAGGAACAGTGTATTTTCGAGTCATAAGTTAAATGCTCCTTTAATTCTTTATATCGTAAAGTACAATTTTTGTATCTTCATTCACTAGAAGACTCTCAACTCTAAAGATGATGAGATGAAAGTTTGAACGCAACGTACGATCGCCAAGGCAGAAGTAATACTTTGTCATCAGGAAAATATGAAATTCTTGTGACTACCTTCATTCTATCAACGTCTTTTCGTTAACACAAACAAAGCGCTCTTTCGAAAGGTTTTTTGCTAGAAAAGCACAAATTTCACCAGCGTGGGTGAAATTTGTTGAAAAAGACCGTAATAACAGTGATTATGCTATTAAACTGTAAAGTAATTCATTACTTTTTTGACATAATTCTGTGTTTCTTTGAAAGGTGGAACACCACCATATTTTGTAACACGTGATGCTCCAGCATTATAAGCAGCTAAAGCAAGTGTTGGATCATTATCAAATTTATCTAGCATTTGGCGTAAATATTTAGCTCCAGCCATAATATTTTGCTCAGGATCAAAGGCATTTGAAACCCCTAAATACTGAGCTGTTTTTGGCATTAATTGCATTAAGCCTTGCGCTCCTGCATGACTTAGCGCTAAAGGATTAAAATTAGACTCTTGTTTGATAACAGCAGCAATAAGCTTTTCAGGTACATTATACGTTGCTGCTGCCTTCTCAATGATTGAAGAATATTGATTTGCTCCTGATAATGAATTAGCATACGCTGTTGAACCGATCACATCATCTGAAACATATGAATCAAGCTTTGTACTAGATTGTGAGCTTGCTAATGCTGCTTGCACATAGGGAGGTATGAAAACGGCGTTAGAGCCCTTATATAATAAGGCTTGTGCGTTTTCAGATACGTTATTTTGAAGTGCAGAGGAACCATTTAATCCAAGTAGACTAGAAAGTTTTGCATGACTAGCCGTCGTAGCATCTCCAAGCAATTCGCCAATCATATTAGAGAACATCGAGCTACTGTCTGTTACAGAGTTGGAAGATGTGTTTTCTGTCGCTCCTAGTGTTTGCAATGCTTGAATTTCAAGTAACGTTTTAATTGACTGGATATCCAAGAAATTGGTCACCCTTTCCTGTTGATATTAGTTTAGCTATTCGTATTATTTTTTTCTGCTTGTAAAGCCTTCATAAAGCGTGCGATTTTCTTATCTGAAGCTTTTTTTTCAATTTGATATTGCTGTAGAAATTCGTCGAAAATCACATTTCCTTTTGTTGCATCTTTTGATTCATATTCTACCTCATAATCGTCACACTGCAAATAGAAAGAATGATCAAAAACTAGAAGACCGTCTTTATACGGTATTTCAACACGATCAGTTGTCAATGATCCAAAAACGGCTAGTTCATCAAGGGAAATATGATATTGAGCAAGTCTTTTTGCTACTTCGTGTGCATAAAAACCTTTACCCTCTATCGTTAGTTGAGCTTGCTCAGCAGTTAACACATCCGTTGTTTCTATGTGTGTGTGTGCCGCACTTTTTTCCTTTAACGTACACTCATAATAATTGTCAATTTGTCTAATTCGTAGCCCGCTTTGTCTATTTTTTATCGCTTGAGAGGGCGTGTCGAAATAATGATTAGTTTGACGATGAATAGCATTTTCTTGAATGTGAAATTCTTGTAGTAAATGCTCATATTGTTGCTTTGTCAAAAGGTTTTTAAATTCAATTTCAAGTTGTTGTGCCATTTTTGTTCACCTATCTATTTTTATTTTTCTAGTTTTGTTCATAGGGCAATTTAATTTGAATCACATTGCTGCTTAACATAGCTATTTTGAACAAAGTATTATTTCTTGATTTAACATTTACACACTGCAACTATTTACCCTGTATGATAAAATAAGAGGAAGAGTACGACGAAAAGGGGAACCGCATGTGCGTAAAATTTATACAATTGAAACATTGAATTTTGAAAACGATCATCTTCATTTTAGTTTAAACGACAATGAAGAAAATTTACAGTTAAAACCTGCTGCACAATTGATAGCAGATTCTGATGACTTTGCATTTATTTATTTACTTGATGCAGGAGAGGACTATCATTACTTGCGTTTTCCACCGAGTAGTTGGGAGAATCTTGTACATATTTTACAAAAAAAGCAAAATCCAAAGCTACAGCTAGGTGAAAAAGTGATTGAGCTTACAAATTTCTACGATGAATTAGAAATGCTCGTGTATAATATTGAAGGAAATTACAATTATGGAGCAGAATTTGTCCAAGCAGTGGAGCAACACTTTAAGACAATTCTCGCTGAATAAAAAGACAAAACGAACAGACGGTGTTGGTTTTGTTCGATACCGAATGTCGGGAGGTTTTTGCGATGGGACAATGGGAAATATTTTTAAGTCCTTATAAACAAGCAGTAGATGAATTAAAAGTGAAGTTAAAGGGTATGCGTTCCCAGTTTGGCATTGTCAATGCAAATTCACCAATTGAATTTGTCACTGGACGTGTAAAGCCTTTAGCTAGTATATATGACAAAACATTAGAAAAAGGACTAGCCTTTGAGCCCTCTAAACAATTAGGCGATGAGCTGGGAGATATTGCTGGCCTTCGAATTATGTGTCAATTTGTAGATGATATTTCGACAGTGACGGAACTTATACGCCAACGTAAAGATATGCGTGTAGTAGAAGAGCGCGACTATATTACACATAATAAACCAAGTGGGTATCGTTCCTATCATATGATTGTAGAGTATCCTGTAGAGACGATTCAGGGGAAAAAAGTAGTTTTGGCTGAAATTCAAATACGAACACTAGCCATGAATTTCTGGGCATCTATTGAGCATTCATTAAATTATAAATATAAAGGGATGTTCCCAGAGGAAATAAAAAATCGTCTTCAAAGTGCTGCAGAGGCCGCTTTCCGTTTAGATGAGGAAATGTCATCCATCCGCAGTGAGATTCAGGAAGCACAGGCTTACTTTAGTGAATACAAAGAAGCATCGAATCCTAATTTACTATCTGAGAAGGAGCGTGACACACAATGAAATTTTCCATTCAATCACGTAGAGATGCACAATCGAACGAATTAATGGAGCTAGCCAAAACATATTTACAGGATTTTGGCCTAACATATGAGGAGGAATCACCAGAAATTGTTGTTTCTATTGGTGGGGACGGTACGTTATTACATGCTTTTCACCGCTACTCACATTTATTAGATCAAGTTGCATTTGTGGGTATCCATACAGGGCATTTAGGTTTTTATGCTGACTGGAAGCCGTCTGAATTAGAAAAGCTTGTTCTCTCTATTGCCAAAAAGGATTTTAATGTAGTGGAGTATCCTCTATTAGAAGTAAAAGTAGAGCATCATAATGCGGAATCCAATACGTATTTAGCATTGAATGAAGCAACAGTAAAATCACCTGATGTCACATTGGTAATGGATGTAGAGTTAAATGGTAATCAATTTGAACGTTTCCGTGGAGATGGCCTTTGTGTATCAACGCCTTCTGGTAGTACTGCCTATAATAAAGCCCTTGGAGGAGCTATTATCCACCCAACACTAGCGGCACTTCAAATCACAGAAATTGCATCCATTAATAATCGCGTTTTCCGTACAGTTGGTTCACCGTTAATCCTACCAGCGCATCATCACTGTATATTACGTCCTGTTAATGATCAAAACTTTAATATGACTGTGGATCATTTGCAAGTCACACAAGGCGATGTGAAGTCAATTGCCTTTAATGTAGCAAATGAACGTGTCCGCTTTGCCCGTTTTCGTCCATTCCCATTCTGGGAGCGAGTGCACGAATCATTTGTCGCAAATGAATAAGATGGATACAAGATTTACGCTACGTTTTATTGCAGAAAAGGAAGGGCAAATATTGCGGGAAGCCTTACAAGAGTGGCGAATCTCAAAGCGAGCGTTAACAGCCATTAAATTTGATGGTGGCTTAATAACTGTCAATAAAGTGGAATGCAATGTCAGACATATCTTACACATTGGCGATCAGGTTGAGGTGAAGTTTCCTCCTGAAGAGAAAAGTGAAGGTCTAGCTGTTGAATATGGTAATCTTTCCATTATTTATGAGGACGATGTTATTTTAGTCCTTAATAAACCAGCCTATCAAAGTACCATTCCCTCAAGGGAGCATCCTTCTAACAGCATAGCCAATCTAGTATGCGGTCACTTTCAACAACAAGGTCTAGCATCTACTGCTCATATTGTGACGAGGCTTGACCGTGACACCTCTGGTTTACTATGCATTGCTAAACATGCTCATATCCATCATTTAACAGGACTTGCACAGCGCAGTGGGGAGATTTCCCGTCAATATGAAGCAATTGTGCATGGACATGTTGGTCAGGATATACAATCCATTATTATGCCTATCGGACGGAAGGATACAAGTATCATTGAACGAGAGGTTCGTGAGGATGGTCAATTTGCTCATACAGATGTGACCGTTTTACAGCGTTTTAATTTTAATAATAGGCCCATGACTCATATAAGATTAAAGCTTCACACGGGTCGTACACATCAAATAAGGGTGCATATGGCCTATCTAGGACATCCACTTATTGGGGACGAACTTTATGGTGGTAGTCGAGAACAGTTAAATAGACAAGCTCTACACTGTGTCTCCTTAGCTATGTTCCACCCGTTGACTGGAGAAAGTCTTCACTTTACAAGTGCATTAAATGAAGATATGCAACGATTAATTCGTGACTCCTTGGCTTGACCATAATCAGTCATAGTGTCAGTTATTTTAAGTGAAAACTATTGCTGAAACATGTTAAATAATCAAGGAGATGTTCGCGCAATCGGGCATCTCCTTATCGTTTTACTGTAGCGAGAAAGTGAACGATACGGTGAATAATTTTTTTAACGTTAGGTTTACAGAAATTATAATCATTGTAGGGTATAGTAAGATAGAATCTTCTATAAACCGGAATTGAAGTTTTCGCTTAAGATTAGTTTCAATTGTTTGAAATAAAAAAAGGGTTTGCAGAAAAGGCATCATACACTCTATTATATAGAAGGTAGATTTGCGGCAACCTATTAAAGATTAAATGCTCGGAAGGAGGGGACAAGCATGATAGAGGAAAGAAATGAAAAGGATGATGTGCAATTCGACGAAGCACATTTACGAGAAATGCTGGAAGCACATGATATTGATGCATTCCGTGAAGAGTTTTTAGAGCTTCATCCATATGATCAGGCAACGTTTTATGAGAAGGTGGAACCTGATATAAGGAAGATCATCTATTCATTCTTGGCTCCGACTGAAATGGCTGATATTTTTGAGGCAATTGATATAGATGATGATGAATATACTGCATATCTAGCAGAGATGGAACCTTCTTACGGTGCTGAAATGCTTTCACATATGTATGCAGATGATGCGGCAGACGTATTAAATGAGTTAGATACTGAGCAACGTGAAAGCTATTTAGGCATGATGGATGAGGAAACGGCTGAAGAGATTAATGAGCTTCTTAGCTATGATGAATATACAGCCGGTTCAATCATGACAACAGAGTATGTTGCAATTCCAGAAAACTCGACAGTTCGTTCAGCTATGACCATCCTACGGAAAGAGGCGCCAGATGCAGAGACTATTTATTATATATTTGTTGTCGATGAGGCGCATCGTTTAACAGGCGTTATTTCCCTTCGTGACTTAATTATTGCAGATGAGGATACGTTAATACGCTCTATTATGAATGAACGTGTTGTGATGGTACATGCAGGAGATGACCAGGAAGAAGTTGCTCAAATTATGAAGGATTATAATTTCTTAGCAACGCCAGTTATTGATGATAAGGGCGAATTACTTGGCATTATAACAGTTGATGATATTATTGATGTTATCGATGAAGAAGCTTCAGAGGATTACTCGAAATTAGCGGGTATTTCCGATATGGATAAATTCGATACGACTTCCTTACAGGCTGCAAAGAAACGCTTGCCATGGCTTGTGATACTACTTTTTTTAGGTATGCTAACAGCAAACTTAATGGGGCAATTTGAAGCAACATTAGAAAAGGTTGCGTTACTTGCAGTGTTTATTCCACTTATTTCAGGTACTTCTGGAAATAGTGGTACACAGGCTTTAGCAGTAGCAATACGAGGAATCGCAACAGGTGATGTAGAAGAACATAGTAAGCTAAAATTGCTAGCACGTGAGGCAGGCACAGGCTTAATGTCTGGGGTTGTATGTGGTTTGATTGTTATTGGCATTATCTATATTTGGAAGCAAGAGCTCTTATTAGGAATGTTGGTAGGGGCAGCGTTATGTGGTTCAATTTTAGTAGCAACACTTGCAGGCTCTTTTATTCCACTTCTAATGCATCGCTTGAAAATTGATCCAGCCGTTGCATCAGGTCCTTTTATAACAACATTAAATGATATTACAAGTATTTTAATTTACTTAGGTTTGGCAACAGCATTATTAAGTCAAATAGGCTAAGAACCAAATCACTCACCTTTGCATATTGTATGAAAAAAAGGGAAGTGAGTAATGTGGATCGTGAACCACGCTTATTTATAAAATCACCATCATATTTCCTAAATATTTCTAAGGTGTTGCATGAACTCGAATTGGAAGAAAGTACATCTGTGTATGTAAGGGATGGCTATTTTAGTGTGCAGCCTGTGGAAGAAAATGAAGAAGTGATTGAAGAAGTCCAAATAGATCCCTATTTACTAAAGCAACTTCGATTTTTAGAAAAACCATTTCGACAAAAAGCATATCAGCCATTATTAATTTGTTTAAAAGATGGTAGAAAATTAAGCGGTTCAGCGTCAGAGGTACAGATCGATTCATTAAAGCTTACTTCTTTAGAATTGAAGACACAAGAAATTATTTATTTTGAGGATATTGATCAAATATTTTGGCGAGGAAGAAAATTGCCGACTCTATGAAAAAAGTGTACAGCAGAGGATGCTGTACACTTTTTTTATGTGTAGTGTGTCAAAGGAGAAAAGATTTAGTCACATATCCCTAAGTCAACATCAGCGATACATTGTACTGCGCAGAAGCAAGATAAATCTACAGTAATACAGCTCTCAGTAGAATTCCAATCATCTACTTTACAGATTTTTTTCATGTTGACACAGCAGCCATCCCGGCTTAATAAATCTACTGTACTTTCGCTAGAGTCAAAAGAACATAAAGGCTCTAACACACGTAATGTAGCACAGCACTCATCAAACATATCTTCTACACGGAAGAAGACAGATGTACAAATACATGGATCTGCTGTTGGAGAATTAAAGAATGCTTTAAAAGGAGTACCATCTTTTGTAATTAACATGAATACACGTGTATCTGCATGAGAGCGTGCAGGACTTACAATGCCTCCAAGTGGTTCTAAGAAGCAGTTAGCTGTACATGGTTGACACTCTTCTCTCACCGCTTGATTTTGAATATCTAATATAGCGCGAACTACGTCACAAACGCAGCCTGCTGAATGGATTGGTCCAATAGGATTTGTTGGCTTACCACAACCCATATTGTCACCTCCTTTCCTCGTTACTACTTCTACAATATGTCCTTATGAAAAATGGACACGGGCTTTTGTATGTATCGGCAAATGAATAGTTTTTTTATGTATGGAGAAACTTTAAACAAAAGGAGGGAGAGACTTGAAGCTACTCGGATTAATGGTACCTCTATTAGTCAGTTTGTCACTATTAAGTGGTTGTGGTGAAAAAGAAAAATTCGTTATCTACGGTTCGTCAGAAAACAAAAAAGATGTTGAATCCATTTTAAAAGAAGACTATGTGGAAAAAACAACGGTTATTCAATATGACGATAGTATGCTTGTAGCAGTTCAAATTAAACCATGGGATAAGTGGAGAAAGACTAAATTAGAGAAAAAATTACAAAAGAAATTTGATAAAAAATTCCCAAATAAAGAAGTTTTCGTTTCAGCTGATTATAAAATTTATTATGAAGCCAATAAAATAAAAAAGGATAAAGTTGAAAATAATATACTTAGCGATAAAATCACTGAACTGAAAAAACTTGCAAAGGAGGAGACATAAGTGGAAAAAGAGCAATATAAGCAACTTGAACAAAATGTTACACCAAAGCCACCCATTTTAAAGAATGTTGTTAAGGCATTTTTTGTCGGAGGTCTCATTTGTACAATTGGCCAAGCTGTGTCATTGTTTTACATCATTTTCTTTAATTTTACGGAAGCAACAGCAGGAAATCCTACAGTTGCTACAATGGTCTTTTTTGCCATGATTTTAACAGGCTTTGGCTTATATAAAAGAATTGGTCAATTTGCTGGTGCAGGATCTGCCGTGCCTGTCACAGGTTTTGGTAATGCTGTTATATCGGCAGCTATTGAGCATCGATCCGAAGGGTTAGTACTTGGTGTTGGTGGGAATATATTCAAATTGGCTGGATCTGTCGTGTTATTTGGTGTAGTATCTGCCTTTTTTGTTGCACTTATTAAATATATTTTAGTGACGATTGGAGTGGTTTCATGGTAATTGTTTTTCAGTCGAAGCCATCCTTAATAACAGGTGGTGTTGTAGCAGGTCCACTTGAGAAGCGAAGCATATTTAGCCAATATTTTGATGCAATTTATGATGATGAGCGATGGGAAATGAAAACCAATGAACAGGGACACCGAAAAATGGTGGAGGAGGCCTGTGAATTTGCCATAAAAAAAGCAGGGGTGCAGAATCCAGATATTGATTATTTAATGGGTGGTGATTTAGTCAATCAAATGACACCAACCAATTTTGCGGCGAGAGATTTAGCCATCCCCTTTGTTGGGTTATTTTCTGCATGTGCGACTTCCATTTCTTCAGTGATTATAGCGAGTCTTTTAACAGAGGTCGGTGCAGCTAATTTATCATTAGCAGGTGCATCTAGTCAGCATAATGCTATAGAGAGGCAATTCCGTTATCCCATTAATTATGGCTCCCAAAAACCTCAAACTGCACAATGGACAGTAACAGCTGCAGGGTATGCCCTAATTGGTAAGCACCGTGAGGAGTACCCTTCTATAGAGGCAGCAACTGTCGGAAAATCTATTGATTATGGGATGGACGATCCTTTTCATATGGGTGCAGCAATGGCGCCAGCTGCTTTCCAAACAATCCAATCTCATTTAGAGCAGCGTAATCAAAAAATGTATAATTATGATCTAATTTTAACAGGCGATTTAGGTCAGCTTGGCTTGAAGCTATTAAAGGGAATGCTTGTAGATAGTGGCATAAAAAATGAAGAACTCACGATATTACGTGATGCAGGTGCAGAGTTTTACGGACAGGATGAATCATTCCAATCTGGTGCAAGTGGTGCAGGCTGTTCGGCAGCTGTTTTTTTTAGTTATGTTATCCAACAAATGCGAGCGGGTGCCTATAAGCGAGTGCTTCTTGTCGCAACAGGGGCATTACTTTCTCCACTTTCATTTCAGCAAGGTGAAACAATCCCATGTACGGCACATGCAGTTGAAATTACAATGAAATGAGGCAAAAACTATGGTAATGACATTTGTGTTTGCATTTATTGTCGGAGGTATTATTTGTGCTATTGGTCAATTAATGATGGATGTTGGTAAATTAACACCTGCTCATACGTTAAGTACATTAGTTGTGGTGGGCGCTATACTAGACGGTATGGGATTGTATGAACCCCTTATTGATTTTGCTGGAGCTGGAGCTACTGTGCCAATTACATCTTTTGGAAACTCATTAACACATGGGGCAATTGCAGAGGCAGAAAAACATGGGCTTGTAGGTGTATTAACGGGTATGTTTGAAGTAACCAGTTCGGGTATCAGTGCAGCTATCGTCTTTGGCTTTATTGGAGCATTAATTTTTAAACCAAAAGGAAATATCGACTAGACGAATAACCCTCCCATTTCTACACCGAAAACATATTATAGGTTGTAGAAGGGAGGGTTGCTTTTATGGGATATCAAGGCTGGTGCGCTCAACCATATGGAGGTAATGTTGGTAGCTGGAACAATAATTATTGCGGAGGCAATGACTATGGTGGCTATTGCTATGGAGGCTATGGCGGTGGCAATAGTTCAACATTTGTTCTAATTGTTGTTCTTTTCATCCTGTTAATTATCGTAGGCGCTACTTTCGTAAATTAATGTGGCATTAGATAAAGGGCTTTAACTTTTCTTTGGAATTTCTAAAATAAGTTAAAGCCTTCACTAGTTGCTTTGACATGCATACAATAGTAGAAACTAAACTGATTTTAATGATAGGAGGGGAAACATGAATCGCTCGTTTTTTAATTCAATTGAACAAAAAACAGGAGTATCAATGGAGGAAATTTTCGCATTAGCAAACGCTATTCAACATGCTGATTTTAAAAGTGAAAAACAAGTAAGAAAAATCGTAAGACGTGTAGCTAAGGTGTCCAATAGACAAATAACTCAAGAGCTAGAAGATAAATTAGTACAATCTATTATTCAAGATGGAGCTTCACTAGATTTAGATAAAATTACTAGAATGATGAAGTAAGATGAATGTACTATTAATCAAAGAAATATTTGTAGACAAATAAGGGTGTTACGATATGCCATGGCATTATCGTAACACCCATTTGTTAAATCTCTTTTTCCATAGCACGATGCGGAATGCCAGCATCCATAAATTCAGGTGAAGTGACTGTGTAGCCAAGCTTCTCATAAAAAGGGATAGCATAGCTCTGGGCATGAAGCTTTAATTTTTGTTTATTCATGGAAATGGCGTGTTTCTCCATTTCCTTCATAATTAAAGCACCAAGTTTTTTTCCACGTTGGTCTTGCAAAATGCAAACACGTTCAATTTTAGCAGCTTCATTTTCGATACTACGTAAACGTGCAGCACCAACAGGTTTGTTGCCCTCATACATAATGAAATGCGTTGCAGTTGCATCCTCCGCATCACATTCAAGATGAAGCGGAACACCTTGTTCTTCTACAAAAACTTTTTTGCGCACTGCAAACGCATCATCATGTTCTTCCTTTGTCTCCACTATCTTAACGTTGTACAAAACTTACTCAGCTCCAGTCAATCGGAATGTTTCATAAGTTGTCCATGAGCCGTCTTCTAATTGATAAAGTAAATGAATGCGGTCAATCGTATCTTTTTCATCAACGCCCGTCATACGTAATTGTCCAAAAATATCATCGTGCTCAGAGTCCGTCATTTTTTGTGCAATTGTAATATGTGGTACAAAGACATGCTTTGGTTCACCAAATGGTACTTTTTCTTGTATGGCTTCGTTGAATGCTACTAATTGTTCAGTGGGTTCAATGCGGAAATAAATCGCATTGGTTGTTGGGAAAAACGAACTTATGCGTGATGCATGAATGTTTAAAGGTGCATAATTGGCAGTAAGCTCATCTAATTGCTTTACGATGGATTGAATATCTTCTTCCGTAGCATCAAAGCTGTCTTTTAATGTCATATGCGGAGTAATCTGCGCATAATGAGGATCGTAACGTTTGCGATAAGTGTTCGCTAAATCTTGCAATTTTTTTGATGGAAATGCCACAATACCGTACTTCATAGTCCATTACCTCCCGAAAATAAACAATTTTTCTATTTAAGTATAACAGAAATTTTCCTTTTCGTAATTTGAATCGCCTAAGATTAATTGAAATTTTCTATCAATGCACGTCTTAAATCAGGCTTCCAGTATTTCCACGTATGATTGCCTTCAAATTCATCATAAAATGTAGAAAACCCTTTGCTAAGCAAGAGGTTATGCAGTTGACGATTAGGTGTTAAAAAATCTTTTATAGTTTTGTCCATCGTTACAACCTTATCTTCTCCCTTACCAATAATGTGATAGATAGAGATTGCCCCAGGATCTTTAAAATTTTCTACCGCCTTAAGAACATCCTCATCTACATAGGGTGATTGCATGATGACCTTGCCAAAAATACTTGGATATTTTAATGCAGCCATTAAGGAAGCGGTTGCAGCCAGCGAATCACCAATTACTGCACGACTCATTCCCATCTGGTAGGTTGCATATTCAGCATCTAAATATGGCACAAGCTCATGGGCTAAAAAACGTAGATAGGCTTCGTGCTGTTCTCCACTCGGAATATATTTGTGGCGCCGATCCTTAATATCTTTATAAGGAACGAATGCAATAATTAAATTTTCGATTTCATAGTCATCAATCAGTTCATCTGCAAGTTTTGTAATACCTCCAAGCTGGAAGTAATCCTTGCCGTCAGATGCAATCAAAATGTTATATTTATAAAGTGGTGAATAATTAGCAGGAACATAAATATAAAGCTGTAATTCCTCCTGCAATGCTTCACTATAGAACTTTAAATCCTCTACAGTTCCCTTATCCAATGGTGACACTCCTTCTTGTGTTTGTAACAAAATTGTACCATATTACCAAAGTAAAGGTATAATAGGTTGGGCTAGACCTATACTAGCAATAAAAACGAAATGAGGGTTAGTTATGCATGATAAAAGTATTCGAATACACTCTGATGAGGTAGCGAAGGCAGCCCAAGCTGCACTCATTCGTCGCGGTGTATCACTGGAGGATATTGCAGAGATTGTTTATGAAATGCAAAAATCCTATAATGAAGGCTTAACATTAGAGCATTGTGTTCATTCTGTCGAGCGGGTTTTACGTAAGCGTGAAGTTCAACACGCCTTATTAGTGGGCATTGAATTAGATGAACTTGCTGAGAAAAAATTATTATCAGCACCATTACAGCAAATAATTGAATCCGATGAGGGCTTATTTGGTGTAGATGAAACAATTGCACTCGGATCTGTTTTTACATATGGTAGCATCGCAGTAACAACATTCGGACACCTAGACAAGCAGAAAGTTGGTATTATCAAAAAACTAGACACGGAGCCTGGGCACCATGTCAATACGTTTTTAGATGATTTGGTCGGGAGCATCGCAGCATCTGCCGCATCCCGTATTGCACATCGTATGCGCGATTTAGAAGAAGAGGGCGAGACATTTGCAGACATTGAACCCGAGGAACTAGGACCAAAACCAAAATCACATAATGAAATTTAACAAGTGTTTATGAAATAATAAGGAGCCTTCTCAAATTTAATTGAGGAGGCTCTGTTTTAGTATGGTTAAAAATTCACGTTGTATGTTTATTTAAAGGGATAAAAAAGTTGTTTTAAGAATGCAAGATATTCTGTTCAACAATTGGCTATGTTTTTTAGGAAGAGTAAGAACTAGTAGCAGTAAAATGAAACTCTCAAATGAATAAAATGGAACTATTTCACAGGTTATTCGTATTATAGATAGCGGTTTATCAGAAAAATAGTTGTCTCATAAAGGGGAGGGCTTCAATTTGAAAAATTCTACGAAAATAACGGAATGTCCAAAATGTGGCGGGAAGGAGCTGGGGAGAGGTAAGCATAGTGGATATGGAACTATGTACCCAGATGGTAAGATGAGTTTAGGGTCAGATATTGAATATATTATTTGCACAGAATGTGGTTTTATAATCGAGAGCTATGTCAAAAAACCAGAGAAATTTAAGGATACACTTTTTTAAGGGAATATCGGAAATAACATAACAAAAATATTGTTGTATGAATATTCCAATATCATTCTAAACATAAAGGAATACCCTTAATGGAAGCTGAAATTAATCAAGTAATGAAAGCTAATTTTGATAATCTCCAAAGTTAAAGAACTATATGTCAAACCCCGTCCTAAATTTAGAACGGGGTTTGAGCTAATTAAATGGCTTATTTAGTTGATAGCTGAAAAATCTACTTTGCATCTTTATATGCTTTTAAAAATTCTTTTACTTTTTCGCTGTCAGCCTTAAGCTCTAATCCAGTGTTAACTAATGTTGAAACAGTGGATACAGCGGGTTTTTTATTGCCTTGATAGTAGCTTATAAATTCATCCTGGTTGATCGAGTAAAGTATCGCTTTACGTAAGTCCACTGAATCCGACACGGCACGTCCTGATGTATTCATTTGTAAATATGCTACAGCGTTACTATCAGCGGTATTTAAAGTTAATTTATTATCAGACTTTACTATATCCAGTTTTGTTTCTGGTACTGTCTGGAGTATATGGATTTCCCCATTACGTAATGCAGATAGGGCACTATCATTATCCGCGATGAAACGAACATTGATTTTCGTAATTTTTGGTTCATATTCGCTACCAACACGGTATGCAGGATTTTTCACGAATTGTGCTTCATAATCATTTTTCTTCACAAGAATGTAAGGTCCGCTTGCATATAAATGATTGTTATATGTTGCTGTACCCTCTGTTACGGTTGCTTGATCCCCATATGCGATATCCTTGTCTGGATCATAGCTAGCTACATCATAAGTATTGATACTTGTTACTTGTTTCTCAGATACAATACCGCCAGATTGGTGAGCTAAATAATTTAGCACCTGTGGGAATGGTGTCGGTGTTGTAACCTTTACAACCTGATAACTACCTGCTGTATTCTTAACAGCACCTTTATCTTTTGCTAATTTTGTTACAGAAGCAGGCAGGTTCTGAGAAAGGACATCTAAAATAGATTGATCTGATCCTGCCACTTTTTTATTTTGTAATTCAGCTAAATCTGAAACAATTTCTACAGATTCAATATTTTCATGGATACTATAAGTACGGTGATCTGGTACTGATGTTGAATCTTTTGCACGATTTAATGAGAATACAACATCTTCCCCAGACACCAATTCACCTGTATCAACGGCAGCACCATCCTTGATAGCTGCAAAGTGAATATCATCACGTAAAATAAAGTAATATTCTTGGTTACCTTCAGCAATTGCATGGTTATAAGATAGTGAACCATCTGACACGACTTCATCTGTATCCGTTAAGTTAACCAGTCGAACATACATATTAGTATTCAATGTATTAATGGAGCCATCATTACCTTTAATCGGATCAAGGGATGTTAAAGAATCTAGTGTTTGGTGTAAAATCAACGGTTCTGTCGCATTTTTAGATGCATCATTAAATGCAATGCTTTCCCAAACTTGTGCACGTGATTTCGGTAAATGAACAGTTTTTGGATTTACTAATTCTGAATAAATCCCTTGGTATTTATTAGAAATATATAAAGGGGCAATATATGCCTGATCGAAAACTAATAGCTGTTCTAATTCTTTATATTTCGCAGCAGCTTCATCACCTGTTAGTGTACTTGCTTCATCAATTAAAGCATCTAATTTCGAGTCAGCAACAACACTGTAGTCTCCACCCGTTTTAAATAAACCACGTACAGCATAATCAGGATTTCCTGTAACTGTCGTCCAGCTAGAAAGTGCTAAATCGTAATTGCCCGCCTCTTTTTGGGCAGAAAATGAACCATAATCAGGCTGAATGTTAAGTTTTACATCAAAACCATTTTTCACTAATTGATCTCGCACAATATTCATATCCTCTTCAGAAGCGGACATGCCTAAAAGTTCAATTGTTGTACTGCCTTTACCTTTCGAATCTTTACTGCCTTCAACGTCCTTTTTTGTTTGAACACAGCCGGATAGTGCTAATACTGCTATGAATAACAATATAAGTAATCTCTTCATGTAAGAACCTCCATCTTAATTTGTTTTTGGATCTAAAGCATCCCGTAATCCATCCCCTAAGAAATTAAAGGACAGAACGAGCAGCATAATACAAAGACCTGGGAAAATCGCAACATAGGAATGTGTTTCCAGGTACGTACTACCAACCTTTAAAATATTGCCCCATTCAGGGATATGTGGCTCAATGCCAAGCCCTAAAAAGCTTAGACTACTTGTTGAAATTACAGCTCCACCAATTGTTAGTGTGGCTTTAACAATCATTGGTGCTAATGAATTAGGGACGATATGCTTAAAGATGATTGCAGCATCAGAAGCACCTAATGCTCTAGCTGATTCTACAAATTCAAAATTAGCGAGTTGCATAACATTCGCCCGCATTGTACGAGCGTATGTAGGAATAGCTCCAACACTAAGAGCAATGATTAAATTAACCGTATTGGCTCCAAACGCAGCAATTATTGCAATAGCTAGTAAAATACCAGGAATCGCATATAAAATATCAAGGCTACGCATGATGATGTTGTCTGTGGCTTTGCCATAAAAACCTGAAAACGCTCCAAGCACTCCTCCAATAAGTGCTGGAATAATGGTTGAGAAAAAGCCAACAATCAACGATATTTGTGCACCGAAAATAATACGAGAAAATAAATCTCTACCATAATTATCAGTGCCTAGTGGGTATTCCAGTGACGGGGTTTGTAACAAAGCCCCGTAGTTATTTTCGGTAGCCAAATCATAGTCGAATGTCCACGAACTTGTGACAGATAATGAAAACATTAAAACTATGAAAAATAACCCGAAAACGGCCATTGTATTACGCAAAATCTTTTCCCAAATGTTTTGCCATTTTTCTATGGATGATGGATTTGTCTTTCGTGCCTTTTGAATAAGGCAATAACCTAGTAATGTGGCAAAAAGATTGCCAGTAAAAGTCGCAAATAATAACAATATACCAGGCAACAGCATCCATTTTGGAGCAGATTTTGGTGTAACAAATTTGGTACATAAAATTAGCATTACAATATAAAAGAGTGCAAGGCATAGGAAAAGCCCCATTGCTAGTAAAAAGGTATCTGTCACATACGGCTTAAACAGGTTTAGTGCTGAAATACCTATGATGAATAGTTGTGTAATAAATGCATACGCAGCAAAGGTATATTCAGCTGTCTTTTTCTTAGACACAAGCATAAAAGCAAATGACGCTGAGAAAATATTGCCCGTAGCTACTGTTAAAAATAATGGATATCCAAGGAGACGAGTGCTTTTTGGGATATCTCCTAGCTTTGCTAAATTATGTTTGATTCGAACAGTAAGAAAACCGACATAAGCGGTGGTAATCGCATTAATTATAAAAAAGGCACATACAATTGGGCGCCAGCTTTGGCTAGAGAAATTATAGCTATAAGCTAGAAACAATAAAGAGAACAGGAAGGAAAAGACAAATGTAAAATGAGCATTGACATATTCCTGTGTAATCTTCAAGAGTAGTTTGACATGTAAGTTGTTTTTCAAAGATGCTCCCCCTTTAAGACTTCTTCATTTTTGAGCGGATGCGTGGATCGAAAAATGCGTACAAAATATCGATGAAAAGGTTAACAATCGAAATTGTAATAGCAATGTATACGACCCCACCTAGAATCGCTGGGATATCGGGGATAAACTGTTTGTCAACGATATAGCTACCAATACCACTAATATTAAAAACCTTTTCTGTAACAGATGCCCCTCCCAACATGCCGCCGAAGAGAAGCCCGATCACTGTAATAATAGGGATCATGGCATTACGAATCGCATGCTTTGAAATGACTTTAAATTCATTTAAACCTTTAGCCTTTGCTGTAATAATGTAATCCTCATGTATAACCTCAAGCATGCTCGATCTAGTCATACGGGCAATAGAAGCAGTAATGGATGTACCCAAAACAATTACTGGCATAATTAGAGATAACCAGCTTTGCGGATTATACGTAGCTGGTAACCACTGTAGCTTTAGCGCGAACGTCAAAATAAAGATCAAGCCCTGCCAGAAGCTTGGAATGGATAATCCGATTAAAGCGATGAACATAAATGTATAATCCAAATAGGAATTTGGACGAACCGCTGAAATAATGCCAACCGGAATGGCAATAGCAATAGCCATTAACAATGATAGGACAGCAATTTCAAGTGTGATAGGAAATTTATTTGCAATACTATGAGTAATGTCTTCTTTCCCTGCAAAGGAAGCACCTAAATCGAAGGTGAATAGGCCAGATAAAGCATTCCACAACTGAGAGAAATAAGGTTGATCTAAGCCGTGAATAATGTTGAAATTTGCAATTTGCTCAGCCGTTGCCTCGACCCCTAGTAAATTTCTTGCGGGATCAAATGGAGACAAATACAAAATTGTAAAAACTAGTGTAGCCACTCCTACAATAACAATGAAGCTTTGTAGTATTCGTTCAATGATGAATTGTAGAAATGGATTCGCATATAAAAGGAGTACTACATAAAATAAAGCAGCAGGTAAAAACGTAAAAGTCAGGAATTTTCTATTTTTTAGTTGCTCACTAAAATACTCTAAATAGGAGAGATCCTCTATGCCTTCCTTTAATAACTCCTGCTCAATAGATTGCTGAATTTTTGCTTGGGCTAACTTAGAAGCTGTCTCCTGTATTTGCTTTTCAGATACAGTTTCATGAAAGAAAGTAGCCTTTGCTAATTCTTGTTCTGCAAATGTAGATTGCCATTTTGCCATTAAACCTTTTTCCTCGTAGTACAGCCACCGTTGTTCAAAAGCTTGTTTGTATTGTTGTGATTGTTTTCTTTTTTGATAGAAATAGTATGTAATAGGATGGACCAAGATACTTAAAAGAAAGAGCAACACATTATAGAGTTTTTGAGTTTTGAGCTTTTGATAAACCGCGAAAAAGAATACATGTTCTGTAGTTGCTGAATGATTGTTTGATATATCCATGCATTTCCTCCAAACGTAAGTTAAGTAAGGTTTAAGCAATTAAGCCTTCATTACTGATTAGTTTATGCAATATCTCGCTGACTCGTTATAGAAGTGATTGTCCTACTGACTGGATGCGGGATGACATGTTTTGTAGGATATTGTATAATTCCTATCAGTATTGTAAAGTATGGATTATACTTGTACTTAAGTCAATCACAAAATTTAAAAAGGGTGGATGGAATGAGTGAAAAGCTTCTAGAAATCAACAATCTTCGTGTGTCCTTTCTGACAGGCGAGACAGAATTTGAAGCAGTTAAGGGTGTTAGCTTTCATCTAAATAAAGGTGAAACGCTCGGAATAGTAGGAGAGTCAGGTAGTGGAAAAAGTGTTACGGCTCGTTCAATCATGCGGTTATTACCAACACCCCCTTCATTTTTGAAGTCAGGCAGTATTTTATTTAAAGGACAAGAAATAACCTCTTTGAGTGAAAAACAAATGGAAGCAATTCGCGGACAAGATATTAGTATGATTTTTCAAGACCCTATGTCATCCACAAACCCAACTATTCGAATTGGGGAACAAGTAGCTGAAAGTTTAATCAAGCATCAGTCAATGTCCAAAGCTGAAGCCTATAAACAAACAATTGAACTATTAAAGCTTGTAGGTATACGGGAGCCCGGAGAACGCTATAAGCAATATCCACATGAATTTTCGGGAGGGATGAGGCAACGTGTCATGATTGCTATGGCATTAGCCTGCAATCCGTCTTTACTCATAGCAGATGAACCGACAACAGCACTTGATGTAACGATTCAAGCACAAATTTTAAAATTAATGCGCAATATGCAAAAGAAAATGGGTACGTCGATTATTTTGATAACGCATGATTTAGGCGTTGTGGCTGGTATGTGTGATCGATTAATTGTCATGAAAGAGGGAGAGATTGTCGAGCAGGGAACAACAGAGGAGATTTTTGCGAATGCTCAACATCCATATACAAAAAAACTATTGAATGCTTTGCCAAAACTCCATGAGAAAAAGCAGCCAAAACCGAATGTAAATTGGCAAACTAGTAGCAATCAACATAAACCATTAATTGAAGTGACACATCTTTCAAAGGAATTTGAATTAGGTCGTGGTCAAACAGTAAAGGCTGTTAATGATTTATCATTTCATATATACCCAGGAGAAACATTGGGATTAGTGGGCGAGTCGGGCTCAGGCAAATCTACGACAGGACGAACGATTTTACAGCTCCATCAGCCTACACATGGAGAAGTCATATATCAAGGAATACCCATTACAAGATTAACGAAGAAACAGCTAAAGGCAATGCGTCGTCATATGCAAATTATATTCCAAGATCCATATTCCTCGTTAAATCCCCGAAAAAAAGTCGTCGATATTATTGGGGAGGCATTAGATATTCATAAGTTGGTCAAAACAAATGCAGAACGTCAACATCGTGTCGAGGAATTACTTGAGCTTGTAGGCTTAAACAAAGAACATGCAATGCGTTATCCACATGAATTTTCAGGTGGACAACGACAACGTATTGGCATTGCAAGAGCTTTAGCAGTGGAGCCTAATTTTATCGTTTGTGATGAACCACTATCAGCTCTGGATGTTTCTATTCAAAAGCAAATTGTTGATTTGTTAAAAGATTTACAGCAACGACTGGGCTTAACATACTTATTTATTGCCCATGATTTGTCTATGGTGAAGCATATTAGTGATCGTGTAGCGGTCATGTATGGTGGTAAAATTGTCGAGCTTGCAGAAAGTGAAGAGCTCTATGCAAATCCTCGGCATCCCTATACACAAGCTTTATTGCGCTCCATTCCAATTCCTGACCCAGCAATCGAAAAGCAAAAATATGTGGACACTGAAAATTAAGAAACACAACCAAGCTATGAGATTGAAAATAGTCAGCTTGTTGAGGTATCTCCAAATCATTGGGTTGCCGTTGCAGCTACATAGCTTGAATGTAGAAGCTTGATATTTTACAATAGAAGCAACGTGAAACTTTTAATTGATAGGGTTTCTTCTTTCCTAGAGATAATGAGTGGAACTAGTTGTACTTTAGGGAGGTTCCTTAAAGTGTAATGTAAGATGAATAGTTGTGAGGGACCTATAACATGAAGATGCAGGATATAAAAACGTTAATAACAAGTGGTACCATCATTTTAGCTGTTGCACTATATATGATTTTTGGTAGATCACCAGCTGAAGAAAAGGATGCAACATCGACAGACCAAAACGGCATCATTTCCATTGAACAGGTTGAAGAAAAAACCGAAAATAAACGTTTTACAGTCGATTTTATTAAAGCATACGATGGCGATACGATTCAGGCAACAATAAATGGCCAGAAGGAAAAAATCCGCTTATTAATGGTCGATACACCAGAAATGAATTACAACAAAGGTGAAGCACAGCCTTTTGCTGAAGAGGCAAAAGACTATACGATTAAATTGTTAGAAAACGCTAAAAAGATTGAAGCAGTTTACGATGTAGGACCTGAAACGGACAATTACGATCGACTGTTAGCCTATGTTTTTGTGGATGATGTGTTATTACAGGAATCGTTATTGAAAGAAGGGCTTGCGGCAGTACGTTTTATCCATAAACCAAATAATACGTTTGAGGATGAATTCAGAGATATTCAACAGGAAGCCGAACTAGAAAAATTAAATATTTGGTCACATGATAATTACTTCCAAAAAGATGGATTCCATCCGGAAGTATTGAAGTAAAGGTTAACAATCAAGGGACAGTCCCAAAAGGCAATGATTAATGCCTTTTGAGGGCGGCCCTTTTTTCGATCGTATGTAGAAATGATGGATAGAATTGCTGAGGGATTGGCGGATAGAGCAGTCGATGTAGCGGATAGAATGATTGAAGTGACGGATAGAGCAGTGAGTCGAATGTGGAATGGATCTTTTAAAATGGAAACATGGGATTTTTAACAATCTCATGTTTTTTTATTTTCAAAAAAACAAGCTTGCAAAATTCATGAAATATGTATATATTGTATATAAAGTATATATACAATGTTATGAACAGAGGTACAGAAGTTTTAAAGTACATGTACATTAAAGTTCTCAGGAAAGGAAATTTATTTATGAAATGGATAAAACTTTTATTAATAGGATGGTTAACGTTAGTTGTTAGTCTATCCCTAGCTTCTCTTTCAGGTGAAATTTCTGCACAGTTGTTTGATGCATCAAGGGATTTTCAAAATTTTATAAAGGGTCTTGTGATGAGTGGGCTGGTCGTTCCTATTGTTTTGTATTTATATCAGCATGTCTATCGAATGACTGGTAATAAACCCAGTACCCCGGTATATTCATGGAAAAGGCTGTATCACTTTTTTACTGGGGTTTTCTTGGCAATTGCCCTGGCTTCATTGGGTATCATAATTGCTGGTTATCAAGGATGGCTAATCATTGAAGACTGGCATGCCCCTAATCAGTGGTATGGTCCGTTACTGATCAATATTACTTTTGCTTTCTTTTATGAAGCTTTGCCGGAGGAATTGGGATTACGAGGATTATTATATGATGTCTTACGTTATCGATTCGCCACTTGGCTTTCAGTTTTATTGCAAACCCTACTATTTGTATTAGTTACTATTGCAGTTGCCTTGATTCAAGCACTTGTGGGATTAACCCCAGGAGTATCCATTAACATCGGTTATATTATTTTAATTCTATGCTTTGGATTATGTTTGCAGCTACTTCGTCTATGGACTGGGAGTCTTTGGACATCAATTGGTTTTCATCTAGCATATTTAGAAATCATGAGATTTGCCATCTCACCACAGCAATACGGTGTATCACCAATCATAACCTACGACGGATCAATGCCTGAGCTCGGTGCCTTAATCTGTGTCATTATGATGGTTATTGGGGGTATCATTGTCTCACTCGCTATACTAGGTGCTAAGCGTTTTATACAGAAAAGTACATAATTAGCGCGACTTACTACGATTATGACTTAAAACAAATTAAAGAAAGTCGATTCCTTTTTATACAGGGAATCGACTTATTTAGATTATATCTGTTTAGCGAATGTTTTTGGCGTTTTATATGAAACAACTGTAATTATTTTACACCCTTTGACCACTCTGTAACTTTCTCTTCATTATTTTCAATCCATTTTTTTGCTGCCTCTTTAGGATCAGCGCCTTCCATAATATCAAACATCACGCTTTCTATATCTTCAGCAGTCCAGTGGAAGTTTTTAAGAACACTGTATGCGTCTGGATTATCCTCTTTTAATCCTTTACGTGCGAATGTGCCAATATATTCCTCAGCACCATAAATACCTTTCGGATCGTCTAAATATTTTAAATCAAAAGCATTAAAAATCCAGTGAGGGGACCAACCAGTAATAATAATTTCCTCGTTTTTAGCTAATGCCTGACTAAGTGCTGCAGTCATGGCACCTGCTGATGAGGTAAGGACATGCCAGCCTTCAAGGTTATGATATTCCTTATAAGCATTTTCTGTTGTAGCCATCATATTTGCCCCTGGCTCAATACCTGTAATTGTTTGATTCGCCTCGCTTGTTAAATCTTCAATAGAATTTACATCCATATAACTTGGGACAACTAAGCCAATCTTAGCTCCTGTTAGATTTTTTCCCAAATTTTCAATTTTATTTTTATACTTTTCAACTTGAGGGGCATGCGTTTGTGGTAGCCATGCTGAAACCATACCATCAACCTCACCATTGGCAAGTGCCTCCCACATAATGCCATTGTCAAGAGGGGTTAATGTGACATCGTATCCCAAATTCTCTAAAACTTGTCCTACTACGTGTGTAGAGGCAACTTCAGTATCCCATTCAACGTAGGCTAAATTAATCGCTTTATTTTTGGAGTCATCGCTAGCTGAGCCACACGCTGTTAATAACAGCATGATTCCCAATACAAATCCCCATTTTAATAATTTATCGAACTTCATAAAATCTCTCCTTACTATAAAGTTTTATATTTTAGATAAACTGCATGAATAGTTACTTCTATTAAAATCAAAATAATATAAACTAAAAATTAACAAGTAACAACTTAAAATTAACAAAGAGTTGTTACTTTTGTCAAATCACTAAAATAGAAAGAAATGCAAGCTTACTAGCAACCTAAACTTTTTGTCCATAGGATTTTTAGGAATGAACAGGGAGAAAAGTGGGATGGGAGAGATATCTAATGACTCGCCATCAAATGCATTTAGAGAAGCCCAAAAATCAAATTTTTGCCCACATATGATAGGTGAAAATGGATACTTGGGTTTGAGGAGGCTTAGAATGCATTGGATATCCATCATTCTTATTGGTATTGCTGCTAATTTAGATAATTTAGGAATAGGTCTTGCTTACGGTGTGAAACGGGTAAAAATTCCAGCCCTATCTAACGCAGTTATTGCTATTATGTCAATGATTGTCACATTTGTTGCAGTAACAGCGGGGGGTACGATTGTTGAATATATATCCCCTCATATCGCAAATTTGTTGGGAAGTCTATTGCTTTGTACGATTGGATTGTGGACATTAGTGTCTAATCGTTTTTCTCAGCAAGGGATTGCAGAACAGCCTGAATTATTTGATGAGGATAAAAACTATATTATTTCATTTAGAGAAGCAATAACACTTGGTTTTATCTTATCTGCTAACTGTTTAGCGGGGGGTATTGCTATTGGTGCTCACGGTATTTCAGTCATCTGGACAGTGATTTCTATTGGAACATTTTCATTTATTACAGTTGCAATCGGCAGCCATTTTGGAAATTTACTAACTAAAACATTTATTGGAAAATACTCAGCGGCTATATCAGGCTGGTTACTCATAATGATTGGGGTATTGGAAATTTTAGGATAACAATGGCAATTTAAATAGAATTGTTTAAGGGATATCACAAATTTTTCATGTGATATCCCTTTTATTGTAGAAAATTTGACATATTAAGGACGAATTTGGTTTAGCAGTTGACATACGTTGGTATCAACGATTATTCTTGGAAATAGAAGTGTAATTGAGAATAATTTTCGTTTACGTGAAAATGCTTTCAATCTGAATATTGTGAACGAAAATTTTTTCAATTATAATGTTCTGTGGAAATTAAACGAATATATTCCAATAAGGAGGAGTTCAGCACATGAAGAAATTAATGATGTTCGTCATGCTAGTAATGGTATTTACCTTCAATTTAGGGTTACCACAAGCATCTGCCCAACTATCTGACGGTACTCATTCCATAAAATATCAGGTCAATAAGCCTGAAAGCAACTCGGTATCCATTGCCAATGATTATTTTGTAAAACCAGCAAAGGTCACTGTGAAAAATGGTACGGCGACAGTTCAAATTACCTTGAAAAATAGTAAATGGATTACTAAATTTCAGCCACCTGGTGGAGCAACCGTAGTAAGTGAAGATAAGGCAGCAGATACTCGAATCGTGCAATTCACAGTGAAAGATTTAACGAAACCTCTTGTGACTTCAATGAAAATTGATATTGATGATATTAATTATCACCATGAATATAGTGTTGCACTAGTTTTTGATGCGGTATCTACTGAAGGCTTAGCAGCGCCAAAAACTAATGATGTAAAAGCTTCGACAAATTCAACTGCCGAAAGTCAAGTGCCCAATCCACAAACAAGCGATACAACACCCTATCTATTAATCGTTGCATTAGTGGGATCAGCATTTTTACTTTATAGAAAAAAATTACAATCCAAAACGGAGGGTCAATAATGACTAAAAAACGTCAATCACGCGCAACAAAAATCGTCCTAGCTTCATTGCTAGCAGCATCTTTAACAGTTCCATCATTTGCATCAGCAGCAGAGGTAGTTACGACAAACACGGAAGTAAAGGCAGGTAATAAAACAGAGCAGAATGGTTCACAAGTAACTTTCCAAACATTTAAAACTGGATCAGACGAAACTGGTTATATGGATAAATATTTTGCTGAAAAAGCTGTTCTTGTTAATAAAAATGGTACATACACTCTGCAAATTGCAGCAGTTGCTGAATTTAGTAAAATGATTCCTGGATTTCAAGTAAAACAAGGTGATAAATTTGTAGATGCAAAAATTGAAGCACAAGATGATGGAACAAGTAGTATTTCATTTCCAATAGTGCCAAACGTGAAAACTCCTGCAAAAGTACATGTAGTAACACCTCAAGGTACGATGGATAAATGGTATGAATTTGATTTAAAAGCAGTAGAAAATAAAGAAGCAACGACTACAGAAGAAAATGGAAAAACTGAAGAAGTAAAAGAAGCAGTTAAGGAAGAAGTAAAAGAAGTAAAAGAAGTAAAAGAAGAAGTTAAAGTCAATGATGTAGCAATTACTGTTTACAAAAATGGTACTTCTGAAGAATCTATGATGAAGCAATATATTGCACCTAAAGTAGGCATCTCAGTAGTAGATGGTAAAAACATCGTAACGATGACATTCCCGCAAGGTCAATATGTTAAAGGATTCACAGTGGAAGGAAAAAAAGCAACTTTAGTAAGTGAAGACAAAGCAACAAATGCAAGTACGTATTCATTTGAAGTGAAGGACTTAAAGAAACTTGTGAATGCTCAACTGCATATTGTTGTGAATGAGCCAGGCGTGAACTATGATACTAACCACCAAGTACAATTTAGCTTTGCTGTGGAAGGTGCGGTGAAGCCAGTGGTTAATCCATTTAAAGATATTAGCAATGATGGGAATAAAGAAGCTATCTTAGCATTATACAGCAAGGGAATTGTGAAGGGGCAAGATAACTTCAAACCATACGACAATATTACACGCTCTCAATTTGCGTTAATGATTGCTCGTGCATTAAATTTATCATCAACAACAGATGCTGGATTTAAAGATACAGCCGCACTTGACGCTGAACGTAAACAAGCTATCAATGCTTTAGCTGAGGCTAAAATTGTTGTGAAAGCGGAGAACTTTAATCCAAATGGGACACTTACTCGCCAGCAGGCTGCTGTAATGATTTACCGTGCTGTAGCACATGTTGCAGGGAAAGAAATGAACTATGGTGACCCAAGCCTATCCTATTATGCGGATGGTGCAACTGTAACAAGCGAAGAAGCAAAAAAAGCATTTGCCTTTTTAAATGAAGGTAAAATTATGACTGGCTCTGCCAATGCTAAAGGTAAAACAGTGATTAATGCAAACAGTCCTTTAAAACGCACACAAATGGCAAAAATTTTAAATGGTGCATTACAATACATGAATAAATAGTACTATTACAGCAACTTCCTTTCTCACTTCTTTGAGGAAGGAAGTTACTGTGCTTTTCAAGAATTTGGGGGGATTTTCATAGTGATTAGCAACAAAAAAATATGCCAAGCATTTCTATTCAGCACTATTTTGCTGATGTTTTTCCCTCCCTTTAATTGGCTTCAGGTCAATGCTGAAGAAACTATAATTGAAAATGGAAGCTATCAAGTTGAACTAAGTTTTTCATCTATAGAAGGATTGGGAGAAAATATTTTTAGCGAAGTGGCAACTCTAGAGGTAAAGAATGGTCAGTATAAACTAGAGCTAACACTGGAAAAGCCATGGATTGTAACAGACATCCAAATGAAACAGCTAGATGATGAAATAACTTCCACTGTTGTGCGCGAAAATTTAGTTCAGTTTGATGTCAAAGATATACATCGGCCAATTAGGGTAAACGGTGTAGTATACACAACTACAGAGGAGTCCCTCCCTTTTTCGCAGGAACTCCACATAAATGCTCAAACACTTACGCAGCTAAATAAGGAGAATGTTCCAGATACAGATAACGAAAAAGCTACTTCGAAAGATACGGTATCTGAGGAACGGACATTGAATTATGTATTGCTGGTAGATGGCAAAAATGAGCCTTCTATAATGAATACCTATGTAAATCCACAGGCAAAGATAATAGAAAAAGATGGTATATACTATGCCCAAATGACAATATTAAAATCAGCATGGGTGACAGGAATTACTGTAGATCAACAAGGAAATCAGATAGAACCAAAGGTAGTCTCAATTGTTGATAATGTTAAAATTGTTGAATTTGCAGTGAATGATTTTGAGCAACCTATACGTATGTGGGTTAAAGTTGATATTCCTGAGCTCTCTTATTATCATCAATATTTCGTTAATCTAAAGTTTGATCAGCAGCAAGTTGCCAAACTTTTCAGTAAGCCTTTTGAAGTGAAGACTTCTGAGCAAGCTAAAGATGTGAAACCACTGGTAGTTGATAAAGAAGTTAAAAGGCAATCTCCAATAGTAATGGTAGAGGAAAGCATCTCCAAGCCAGCTCTGTCAACGCTGCCATCCGTTCAGCCAATTATGCCAAAGGAGGAGCAATTAGCATTTGACCGTACACTAGATGCTCCAACTGAAGATGATGTAAAAGAAGAAGCTGAGGAGGCAGAAATAAAGGAAGAAATCACTACTAAAAAACCAATGCAAGATTCAAAAACTGATCAGCAGCTTGCACAGCTAAACGTAGTAAAGGTTATCTTGCTTATTGGAGTTTGTATTTTATCGGGCTTACTGCTCGTTCGCCGTATCAAATATTCAAAAAAAGATGTGACTGAACAGAAATAAATAGGAGATGACAGTATGCAAAAGAAACTGAAATGGTTGCTGTTAATGGCAGCTTTGATGTCATTGTTATTACTAGTTGTTGGCTGTAATGATAGCAGTAATCAAGAAAATAAGGGAGATTCGAGTGAAAAAGAGCAAGTTTCTGCAGAGGCTACTGAGAAGGCTGAACAGCGTATCATCGCTGGTACTGTTGTTATTGCAGAAATTATGGATAAGCTTGGGTTGGACGCTATAGCAGTACCAGAAACGGAGAAAAAATTAGCAAAACGTTTTGAAGGACTACCAACTATCGGTAATGCAATGGAACCGGATATGGAAATTGTGAAATCATTAAACCCGACAGATGTGTTATCAGTATCTACGTTAGAGTATGATTTACAAGATAAATTCAAGCAATTAAATATTCCAGTCAATTTTTTAAACTTTCAAAGTGTAGATGCGATGCTTTCTGAGATTCAAAAACTAGGAGAACGCTATAAACGCGAAGCACAAGCTGAAGAATTAGTGAAGGAACTCCAAAAAAATATTGAGGCTGTTCAAAATGTAGCTGGCAATAAAGAGGGACCTCGCGTCCTCATTTTACTTGGAATTCCAGGTAGTTATTTAGTGGCAACAGAAAATTCTTATGCGGGTGATCTGGTGAAACGTGCTGGTGGTATCAATGTGATGGAAGGACAGGAAGCTGAATACTTAGCATCAAATACTGAGTATCTCCATAACAGTAATCCTGACATTATTTTACGTTTATCTCACGGTATGCCTGACGAAGTAGTAAAAATGTTTGATGAGGAATTTAAAACAAATGATATTTGGAAGCATTTTAAAGCAGTTAAAAATGGCAAGGTTTACGATTTGGAGGAGGAATTATTTGGCACTACAGCCTCCTTACAAGTACCACAAGCTTTAGGACAACTGATGGAAATTTTCTATCGAGAATAGCAATCTGGAAATGTCGCTCGTATCACAAGCATAGTCTTGTCATAGAGCGCTTTTCTTATAAAATGATGGAATTTGAAATGATAAAGGAAGTCCAATATGACAAAAAAAATAGTTAGTTTTTCAATTGTAATTGTATTATTACTTGTCTCAGCAGTTTATGCAGCGACAACAGGTAGCATTAAGATGGGCTTTTTCGAATTTATTGCAGCATTGTTTGAGGATGGAAATAATCAAATGGAAGCAATCCGTGATTTGCGATTTCCACGCATTATCGTTGCCCTGTTTGCCGGAGCGGCATTATCTGTTTCAGGGGTCCTGTTACAATCTGTGATGCGTAATCCATTAGCAGATGCCGGCGTTATCGGTATATCTTCAGGAGCAGCGTTTGTACAGCTCTTTATAATTTCCTTCTTTCCCGCATTATTTTTCATGACGCCTGTATTAGCCTTTATAGGTGGGGCATTTGCCTGTGCACTCGTATTTGCGCTGTCATGGAAGTCTGGGTTAAGTCCTTTAAAACTCATTTTAGTTGGGATTGCGATTAATGCTATGTTTACAGGACTGACAGAGGCATTTATAAGTCTAGGTGGCTCTTTAAATACATCAGTCTCAGGTGTTATTGGCTCTAACCTAACGATGCGTACATGGAAAGATGTTTCGACAATTGTTACATATGGTACTGTGGGATTAATAGCAGCTTTCGCGTTGTTTAGTTGGTGTAATCTCCTTGTCTTACAAGATAAAACAGCGAAAAGCTTAGGCTTTCCTGTTGCACGTGCTCGACTGATCATTGCTGCTGTAGCAGTATTACTATCGGCTGTTTCTGTTGTCGTAGCGGGCGTTATTTCATTTGTTGGTTTGTTAGTGCCACATATTGCTCGTCGTTTAGTTGGACATGATCATAAAGTGCTGATTCCCTTTACAGCATTAGCTGGAGCATTACTGATATTAGTGGCTGATACGATTGGGCGTACAATAGTAGCTCCTATTGAAGTACCAGCTTCAACCATTATGGCAATTATCGGTGGGCCGTTCTTAATATTCCTATTACGAAAAGAGTGACGAAACATGGACATACAAAATATTATCGTATCGCATGATAATACTCGAAATCATTTAGATGGTGTATCAACAATGATTCAAAAGGGAAAAATCACGACGATTATAGGTCCTAATGGCTGCGGAAAATCAACATTATTAAGTGTTTTATCACGCAATAATACGCCAAAGTCAGGGAATGTGTCATTAGAAAACAAGGATTTGCTGCATTACAAATCAAAAGAGTTTGCTAAAAAATTAGCCATTGTTTATCAGCAAAATGAAATTCCAAAGGATTTAACGATTGAAAAATTAGTAAGCTTTGGACGTCTTCCATATCAAACAATACTGAAAAGAAATCACGAGGAGGATGCTAAAGCTATTGAATGGGCACTAGCTTGTACAAATTTACTTGAAAAACGCAATACCGATTTAGAGGCTCTATCAGGTGGAGAACGTCAGCGCGTATGGATTGCCATGGCTTTAGCGCAGCAATCTGAAATATTATGTTTGGATGAACCAACAACCTATTTAGATATTTTCTATCAAATTGAATTATTAGAGCTTGTAAAAGCATTAAATAAGGAACATGGCTTCACAATTGTTATGGTCCTTCATGATATTAATCAGGCAATTCGTTATAGCGACCAAATTATCTTGATGAAGGCAGGACAAATAGTAGCTGAGGGAGCACCAAGAGAGGTCATTACAAGGGAAGTTATTAAAGAGGTGTATGGGGTCGAGTCGATTTTTCACGAGGATAAGCAGCTAGGATTCTACATGGTTCCCCTTGGTATTTAAGTAGGTGACAGCATGAAAAAATGGACTTCTAAGTTATTAACAATTGTATATTTAGCTATATTTCTATTTTCAGGATTTTCTTTAGCAAAGTATTTATACACGTATTATGAAACCTCTAAATCTCTGGAGGAAGTACAAACGATTTATGAATCTTCATTGGCTGCTCATGATAAAGTATCTAAAGAAGAAAAGACTGTGGAGCCTCTATCGCCCTATACTATTCGACCACAATTTGATGATTTGCTTGCTGTCAATAAAAATATCGTTGGATGGATTTCTATCGATGGTACAAAGTTAAATAACCCCATTCTTCAAAGTAACAACAATGATTTTTATTTAAATCATAATTTTAAAGATAGAGAAAGCCGTGCGGGGAGTGTCTTTATGGATTACCGCAATGATGTACAGGCTATCAATCGAAATACTATTTTGTATGGTCATGCAATGAAGAATGACACAATGTTTGGCAGTCTCAAAAATTATTTAAAGCAGGACTATGCAGATCAATATCCTATTATTTACTTAGACACACTATATGAAGGATACGATATTGAAGTCTTCGCTGCTTATGAGACAACCATTGATTTTTATTATATTGAAACAGAATTTGATAGCGATGAGTCTTTTCAAACATTTTTACACGATATTCAAGCACGATCTGTCATTAATATGAATGTAGATGTTGGCCCAGAAGATAAAATACTAACTTTGTCTACATGTAAAGATGCTGTCTTAAGTGATGATCATCGTTTTGTTGTTCAAGGTAAATTAGTAAAACGCTGATAGATAGAAGTTTTCTCAATTTAAATGGGGGAAGCTTCTTTTTGTTTGACGAAATACTTTAGAAATAAGAAAAATGCCCAGGTTGAGATAAAATTGCTCGGGTCACGAGGAAAATCGCTCAGATCGAGCCCGAAATCGCTCAGGTCCCAGTGAAACCCGCTCAGGTCGAGCCCGAAATCGCTCGGGTCCAAGAGAAAGCCGCACAGGTCGAGCCCGAAATCGCTCGGGACTCAAAGAAACCTGCTCAGGTCGAGCCCGAAATCGCTCAGGTCCCAGTGAAATCCGCTCAGGTCGAGCCCGAAATCGCTCGGGTCCCAGAGAAAGTCGCTCAGGTCGAGCCCGAAATCGCTCGGGTCCCAGAGAAAGCCGCTCAGGTCGAGCCCGAAATCGCTCGGGTCCCAGAGAAAGCCGCTCAGGTCGAGCCCGAAATCGCTCGGGTCCCATAGAAATCTGCTCAGGTCCCAAACAAAACCACTCGAGCTACTGAAATTCACCCAGCGTAGGAAACCTCCATTACGCAATTAATAAAAACTTTACCATTCATGTTGTATTAGAAAAAATTAAAATAATTACTTGACGTAAATTATTTATTAATATATAGTAGGTTACATAAAGTAATTGATTACTTTTAGTAACTATATAATATAGGATGTATAAATAAGGTAACTACAATGTTTAATCCATATTTTCTTGGGTAACATAATTAATGTAGTTGCTTCATATTTTAACTTATATCTCGAAATCGAGATAAATAATAATTCAATTGGAGGAAATTTAAAATGGCAAAATGGAATATCGATTTAGGACATTCAGCAATTAATTTTCAAGTAAAGCACATGATGGTATCAAAAGTAAAAGGTGTATTTGATAGTTATACAGCAGATATTGAAGCAGCAGATCTTTCAGATTTAACAACAGCAAACATTAGCTTCACAATTGATGCAACAAGTATTAATACACGAAGTGAAGATCGTGACAATCACTTAAAAGCGGCAGATTTCTTTGATACAGAAACATATCCAACGATTACATTTAAATCAACAAATATTACTAAAAAATCAGCTGATCAATACGCACTTACTGGTGATTTAACAATTAAAGATGTAACAAAACCGGTAACTTTCGAAACTGAATTTAATGGAAAAGGGACAAATCCATGGGGCCAAGAAGTCTATGGTTTTGAAGCTGAAACAACAATTAATCGTGAGGAATTTGGTCTTACTTGGAATGCTGCATTGGAAACAGGTGGTGTGCTAGTTGGTAAAGATATTAAAGTGACAGTTGAATTAGAAGTTAATCCCGCATAATTTTATAAACTGTGTCTGAGTAGTATACTTGGACACAGTTTTTTTGATTCAATGTTCCCCAAATCTATAAATAAAATAATCCATAAATAAGTTGCTTGCATATTTTTAGCAATAATTGCATATAAAACACCATATTGTTTTTGGGGGCGATGGGATGAATGTGTTAGTGACGGGTGGCTATGGTTTTATCGGTAGTGCTGTGGCGAGGCGATTTCATGATGAAGGTGCAAATATATATATCATTGATAATTTAAGCACTGGTCATTTACGCAATGTCGAATTTGAACATAAATCCTATCTTTTGAATGTAGAAGATGAGGTGTGTGAGCATTTTTTTAAGGAAATTGCATTTGATGTTGTTGTGCATTGTGCAGCGCAAACGAGTGTTCAAAAATCAATGCAAGAACCAGTGAAGGATATATTGACGAACATTATCGGGCTTAGTCAGATGCTTTTCTTATCGTCAAAATATAAGGTAAAGCATTTTGTTTTTGCTTCGTCAGCGGCTGTTTATGGAGATAGTCATTATCCGCCACTAGAAGAAACAGATATGAGTGAACCCATTTCTATGTATGGGCTAAATAAAAGCATTGGGGAAACATATTGCGAAAAATGGCAAAAGGATTATGGCTTACCAACTTTAATTTACAGATTTGCGAATGTATTTGGTCCAAGGCAATATATGCAGGGAGAAGTGGCTGTTATTCCTAGTATGCTAAAAAGCAGTATGGAAGGAAAACCCTTTACGATTTATGGAGATGGGGAACAGACACGTGATTTCATTTATGTGGATGATATTGCAGATGCAATTTATGCTGGTGTTCAAGCGAAATTACAAGGAATTTATAATGTATCAACGAATGAGGCATGGTCAATTCATCAAGTAATTTTATTACTACAGCATTTAAACCATCCATTAGAAATACAATATGCTCCTGCAAGAGAAGGTGATATCGAGCACTCATTTTTAAACAATGAAAAGCTTGCAAATGCAATAGGATGGAAGCCTAAGATATCCTTTGCAGAGGGAATAGAGCGTACATTGCTAGCAATCCAAAATGAAAAGATCATTGAAATTTAAATATTTCGAGATGATTGTAGACAAAATTGCATGCTCTATTTGTCTACAATTTTTTATTAAACATGGAAGCGATGTTTCACCTTTTATAGCTTTTCACGTCTATAGTATAATAATCTTTTAAAGGAATGTTGTGGAATTGAACGGGGGCTTACACATGCTTGTAGATTTTAGAGTGAAAAATTGTTTAAGTTATAAAGATGAAACACTATTTTCAATGGTAGCGGGAAGCCGCATTCGAAAATTAAAGGACTCACATACTATTCAGCTGGACGCCTTTCGACTTGTAAAAAGTGCCTTTATTTTCGGACCAAATGGCAGTGGAAAATCAAATTTGTTTACAGCTATTAAAGTGTTGCGTACATTATTGTTTAATTTTGAAAACCTTAATAATGTTAAACAACTTCGCTTGCCCTACCAACCATTTAAGCTCGGGGGACAGCAAGAGCAGCCAACTGAATTTATGATTTCATTATTATTAGATGGGATTCTATATGATTATGAGGTACAGTATAATGCTACACAGGTGCTTTATGAGAGTCTCACGAAGACAACGAAGTCCACAAAGGAGCAGCTCTTTAGTAGACAGTGGGATGGGACAGAATATTCATATGAAACGGCTCAACACACTGCTCTTGAATTGACAAAATATACGAGGAATAATACCGCTTTTTTGTCTGTCTTAAATGTATTTAATGATCCGGATGCGACGAAAATATTTGATTGGTTTTTACATAAAATTCTGTTCTTAGATGAGGCAAATCGGTTATCAAGTCACCCTCTTATTCGTAAACTTGAAGAGGAGCCATTTAAGAGAGAGGTAATTAAGCTACTAAAAATTGCTGATTTTTCTATTCAGGATGTAACAGCTAGACGGGTTGAACGTAGAGAGAAAAATACTATAGGCTATGAATTTGACTCACCCGAAGTTATCCAAGAGGTTGATATTGATTTGCACTATTTATCGTTTGATGAAGCAGGTGCGCCAATTGGAACAGAGACGATTAATTGGACGATGGATTCTAAGGGAACTGTTCGAATGCTACATTTAGCGTGTGTTATGGTCGATGCATATAATAAAGGAAAGACTATTTTTATCGATGAATTTGATACAGCCTTTCATGTATCCATTTGCGAATTTTTAATGGCTATCATGAACAGCAAGAGAAATGTCTGCAATCAATTTGTTGTCACTAGCCATGAAATTGATTTACTAGACCAGCCACTCCGTTCTGATCAAATTTGGTTTGTCAATAAAAGCTTTAAAAATGAATCAGAACTATACTCCTTATTTGATTTTGCGGATTTGCAGAAGAAGCGTGGAGATATTTCCTATGCAAAGCGCTATTTAAAAGGGGAGTTTGGTGCGACACCAGTTATTAATGAATATTTATCAGATCAATATTTAGGTGAAGTGGAGGTATCTGAGCAGTGAGAGTACGTCAACAAGGAAATCGAACACTGCGCAAAACCATTTTAATTTATTGTGAAGGTGAAACAGAGCGCATTTATTTTGAGCAAATGCGTATTTTAAAGCGCTCTAAGATGGTAAGTGTCAAAATAAAAAATGTTAAGCGTTCAGCAATTAAGCTAGCCCAGCATGCCTATCGAGATTCTAGTTATCAATATTTTGATGAGGTGTGGATTGTATTTGATAAGGATGATTTAACGGAAAGACAATTAGAGGAAGTCAATGCCTTTTGTGAGGAGAAAAAGATTCACATCGCTTATACAAATGAAGCATTTGAACTATGGCTACTCTTGCATTTTGAGGAGGTCGATATTTCAGAAAAGTATCCTCGTGCTGTATTAAATGACAAAATGGAGCAGCACCTAGGTGTCTCTCGCTATTTTCGTCATAAGGCGGACGAATCAGTTATTGCACCCATCGCATTGCGTCATGAGGTTGCGATAAAAAATTGTTCAGATATGATGGCATTTCGGGAAACACAAAGTCGTGATAATCCATATTGCAATATACATGAAATGATAAAATACATATTTTAAAGTAGAAAGGCAGATTTTCTTCAAAATCTGCTTTTTATTGTTCTCAAGTAGTAAATTATCTGAATACAATTTTTTTTCATAAAATTAGGTTGTAATTTTGGACTAAGTATAATAAAATAACTTAAAACATATTAAACCTAGTAAAATTATAAGAATAAAACGAGGTGACAAGATTCAAATGACAGCACCGTTAATTTCCATCCAGCAGGTAAGTAAAAAATTTATCGAACAAGAAGTACTAAATCAAATTTCATTGGATATTCAAAAGGGTGAAATAATCGCCATTTTAGGTAAAAGTGGTTGTGGTAAAAGTACACTTTTAAATTTAGTTGGAGGCTTTGAACAACCAACAGCAGGACAAGTCTTGCTAGATAATCATATCGTAACTAAGGCAAGTAAACGTTGCATTATGCTGATGCAAAATTATGGGTTACTTCCTTGGCGATCTGTCCAAAAAAATGTGGAATTGGCTTTAGAAGGGGAGGAATTGTCCAAGATAGAGCGTCAGCAGCGTGCCCAACACTATCTCAAGCTTGTAGGTTTAGAAGATCGTCTTTCGGCATTACCGAGTGAATTATCAGGAGGAATGCAGCAGCGTGTAGCAATTGCTCGTGCACTGGCGATACACCCTGAAGTAATTTTGATGGATGAACCATTTGCAGCGCTTGACACATTTACTCGTTATTATTTGCAGGATGAGCTTCTTGCCATTCAAAAGGAGGAGCGAACAACGATTTTATTGGTAACACATGATATTGATGAAGCAATTTATTTGGCAGATCGAATATTTATCATGAGTCCCAACCCTGGGCGTATACACCGTGAATTACATATACGAAGTACCAAGCCTAGAGATCGGGCAGATTCGGAATTCCAACATTTCCGAGAAGTTATTTTTAATGAATTCCATTTTACACAAACGCAGGACACGATTGAATACAACATTTAATACGGAGGAAAATTGATGAAGAAATATTTATCGTTGTTTTTGATATTGACTTTATTACTGATTTTATCAGCTTGTGGAAAAAGTGAAGAGAATAGCAGTTCAAACACTGTAGATGATAAAAAAATCATTAAAATTGGCTACCTGCCTATTACTCATGCGGCACCATTATATATGCAAACAGACAAAGAATACGAGGGCTATGCTATTGAATTGGTGAAATTTGGGTCTTGGCCAGAGCTAATGGATGCATTAAATACAGGAAAAATAGATGGAGCATCCGTGCTAATTCAGCTTGCAATGAAGGCAAAAGAACAAGGAATCGATTTAAAGGCTGTGGCACTAGGTCATCGCGACGGTAATGTAGTTGTAGTAGCACCAAATGTACAAAAGGTTGAAGATTTAAAGGGGAAAAGCTTTGCTATCCCAAATAAGTACTCCACACATAATATTTTATTGTATCGAATGCTTCAGGACGCGGGGATAAATTATCAGGATGTGGATGTTGTGGAGCTTCCTCCAGCGGAAATGCCAGCTGCTTTAGCGGAAGGACGAATTGCAGGATATGTGGTTGCAGAGCCATTTGGTGCGATTTCTGTATCACTTGAAAAAGGAAAGGTATTATTCCAGTCTGAAGATATCTGGCCAAACTCTATTGACTGTGGATTAGTATTACGAAATGCATTTATTGAGAAACACAAAGATATTGCTAACCAATTTGTAAAGGATTATGCGGCTGCAGGTGAACTGATGAATACCAATGATGACCATGCTCATGAGGTAGTGGCGAAGTATATAAAAGTGGATAAAGAAGTGTTAGATTTATCGTTGAATTGGATCTCTTATAATAATTTAAAAATTGAAAAAGATGCCTATAAGATTTTAAGAGATTCACTAATAGAAATGGGCTTATCTGAAAATCCACCGACATATGATGAATTTATAGATTCTTCATTAATTGAAGAAAAGTAGGGTGATAGTTGAATGAAAAAAATAGGACCTATTTTACTTGGATTAATACTATTACTTTGTATCTGGCAACTAGTCACAGTAATTGGGGGACATGATGCCGCTTTATTTCCTCCGCCATTAGATGTTTTGACAGCTTTATATGAAATCATCAAGGATGGCACTATTTTTGAGCATATACAAATTAGTCTATTTCGATTTTTTAGTGGTTATTTTTTAGCAGTGCTAGTAGCAGTTATTTTGGGACTTTTCCTAGGTAGGTGGACGAAGGTTTGGTCTGTTTTAGATCCAATTGTGCAAGTACTACGCCCTGTTTCACCAATTGCATGGTCACCATTTATTGTCTTGTGGTTTGGCATTGGGAATATGCCAGCTATTGTAATTATTTTTATTGCTGCGTTTTTTCCTGTACTACTATCTACCGTGTCAGCAGTGAAAAAAGTGGATAATGTTTATCTACGAGTTGCAGCAAATTTTGAAATGTCTCAGTTCCATTTATTGAAAAAAATAGTTTTTCCAGCTGCCTTTCCAATGATTGCAAATGGCTTGCACATGGCTTTAGGTAGTGCATGGATATTCCTCGTGGCGGGTGAAATGGTAGGTGCACAATCTGGTCTTGGATTTTTAATAGTGGATGCACGAAATTCACTTAGTTTGGATTTAGTCATGGCAGCTATTATTGTGATTGGTCTACTAGGCTTACTTTTAGACAAAGCCATCCGCTATTTTGAAAATTGGGTGACAAAAATCTGGGGAGGACAGGGAGCATAGGATAGCTGCTAGAATTCTGCCGAGGTATGGCAGAATTCATGGCTATGTAGGAGCTAAAAGTGATTCAATTAGCTATTTTGCAATGGGGCGTATTTGAATGGTATCAATACGTTCACCCGTATTTTTTGCATAATAGCCAATCTCTACACGTTCTCCTGTCTTCGCATCAACAATTTCCTTGTAACACTGGTCTAAATGTTCACTACCCCATAAAATCATGGCGTTAAATATTGGCTCCAATGCCTTACCTGCATCTGTTAGTGAATAGGCATAGCGAGGTGGATGTGCTGAGTAAAGGGTTGATGCTACTAATCCAGCCTCCTCCAATGATTTTAAGCGTGCAGATAAGAGATTCGCTGAAAGCCCTGGCAAATTTAATTTAATATCATTAAAATTTGATTGCCCAATTAGAAGCTCGTGCAAAATGAGTAAAGTCCAGCGATCACCGATAATATTTAAAGTTTGTGCAATATTGCATGGTAAGTCATAACGTGTTTTCATTCAATTTCCCTCCATGCAGTAGTGTAGCACAAAATATAATTTTTAGTAAATTCAGTTGTTTTTATTAAGTAAGTATAATAAAATAACTCACATAACGAAAAAACTAACTATTCGGAGGTATTTACTATGAGTTTATATTTGGTAGAATCAACAGTAAATGAAATTACAAACAAAGAACAATTTTCAGCATTAGTGGAGCGCATTAGTCACTCACAAGATGTAACAGTGATTGAGGTGCAGGTAGCTAAAGATTTCAGCCGCGCTTACTTCATTGTAGAAGCTAATGAAGAAGCACAAGCAAGTGCGGCATTAACAGCTCAGCATGTACAAGCTGATTTAGTGAAGGAAGTACGTCTTGTCGGTAAAGAGCTTGAAGATGTAAAGAAAAATCAAGAAGTAGTGAATTACTTAGTGGAGTGGGAAATTCCTGCGGAGATTACAATGGATCAATACTTAGCACGAAAAAAGAAAAATTCAGTTCACTACGAAGAAGTACCAGAAGTACATTTTTCACGTACTTATGTTTGTGAGGATATGTCGAAATGCTTATGCTTCTATGATGCACCAGATGAAGCGGCAGTAAAACGAGCTCGGGAGGCTGTACAAACACCAATTACATCGTTAACAGAATTAGCAGATAAGTAAAAGTAAGAAAATAGCAGAATAAGTGAAGGATAGGAGTGGAAGCCATGGCAGAAGAGGCGGTAGTTTTACAGGCTTTAATCGATGAAAAGTTAAAACCGTTGGTAAAAAAGATTGATGAGGAAGCTTATTATGCAGAGGAATATTTATTTGCCCTTGGAAAAGCAGGTTTTTTCCAATCAACACATAAGGATGAACAAAGTACACTTCTAGATGAGCTAACAATTGTACAAGAAACGGCAAAGGTCTGTATGACAACTGCATTCTGCCTATGGTGCCACCTTGCTGCATTAACATATATTCGTAAAACGAGCAATTTTGAATTACGTGCAGCAGTATTACCTTTACTTGAAGGTGGAGAGCTGCTTGGAGCCACAGGTTTATCGAATCCTATGAAGTTTTATGCAGGTCTAGAAAAGCTTCATTTATCAGCTGAACGTGTTGATGGTGGCTATGTTTTAAACGGTGTATTACCTGCCGTTTCCAACTTGGCTGATAATCATTGGTTTGGAGCCATTGCCTGTTATGAAGGAAAAGAAGTAATGCTATTCGTCAATACAAATAATTCAGCAATTACCCTGAAAGAAAAAGTTCATTTCTTAGGGGTAAATGGTAGTGCCACTTATAGCTGTAAATTTGATCAAGTCTTTGTAGCTGATGAATATGTAATAGCACATGATGCAAGTTTATTTGTTGATACGATTCGACCAACATTTGTCTTGTATCAAATACCACTAGGCTTTGGTGTGATGGAGGCATGCATTGAAGGAATTGAAAAAGTGAAAGCAAAGCAGAATGGCTGTAATGAATATTTACAGGTTCAGGCGGATGAACTTGCAAAAGAGCTTCAGCAATTACAAGAAATTTTACAATCAAACGTGCTAGCAGGTGGAATGGATTTATATGAAATTTGTCAGCTTCGCTTACAGACAGTCTATACCACATTGGCGGCAGTACAAGCAAATATGCTGCATAATGGATCTGCTGGTTATATCGTGGGTAGTACACCTTCACGCAAGCTTCGAGAGGCCTATTTCTTCGCTAATTTAACACCAACAGTCAGACAGCTTGAGAAAATGACAAAAGTTTTAAAGATCGCAGACTAACAATGGGAAACCTTGAGAGGCATATGGCCAATCAAGGTTTTCTTGCATTTGATAAGAAAGGCCCGTGCTTTGTCATTCTTTGTGGAATGCAATTGAAAGCATGTTTATTCCAGCCAGACATATAGTGTATATTGAGAATTATGAGTATGGAAATGAAAGGGGATTGTGTGGATAAATCTAAGTCGAATCAACGCAAAGATTTGGAGGAGAATGCAAAGGATCAGCAGCTAGAGCAATTTCGTGTCGATAATAAAGGAACAAAGATGACGACAAATCAGGGACTTAAAGTTTCAAATGATGAGGATTCGTTGAAAGCCGGGGTACGTGGCCCAACAATAATGGAGGATTTTCATCTTAGAGAAAAAATAACCCATTTTGATCATGAGCGTATCCCAGAGCGTGTTGTCCATGCGAGAGGCTTTGCCGCTCACGGTGTATTTGAATTGTACGAGTCGATGAAAGAATATACGAGAGCTAACTTTTTACAGGATACTAGCAAGAAAACGCCTGTGTTTGTTAGGTTCTCCACGGTCGTTGGAAGTCTAGGCTCAATGGATACAGCTCGAGATGTGCGTGGGTTTGCTACAAAGTTTTATACAGACGAAGGCAATTATGATTTAGTTGGCAATAATATCCCTGTCTTTTTTATTCAAGATGCTATTAAGTTTCCTGATTTAATTCATGCAGTAAAACCAGAGCCTCATAATGATATGCCCCAAGCTGCCTCTGCACATGATACATTTTGGGACTTTGTTGCGAATAATCAAGAAATCGCACATATGGTTATGTGGGTTATGTCAGATCGAGCAATACCTAGAAGCTTTCGGATGATGGAGGGCTTCGGTGTTCATGCATTTCGTTTCGTCAATGAAAAAGGGAAATCAAGATTTGTGAAGTTTCATTGGAAGCCTGTGCTAGGTGTTCATTCATTGGTTTGGGATGAGGCACAAATTATCGGTGGGAAGGATTCAGATTTTCAACGACGTGATTTATGGGAGGCAATTGAAATTGGCGATTACCCTGAATTTGAGCTTGGCGTGCAGATGCTTGAGCCAGAGGATGAATTTAAATTTGATTTTGATATTTTAGATGCAACAAAGCTTTGGCCTGAAGAAATAGTGCCTGTGAAAAAAATTGGCAAAATGACCTTGAATCGTAATGTGGATAATGTTTTTGCTGAAACAGAACAGGTTGCCTTCCATCCAGGAAATGTAGTACCAGGTATAGATTTTACCAATGATCCACTTTTACAGGGGCGTCTATTTTCTTATTTAGATACACAGCTCATACGCCTAGGTGGACCTAACTTTGCAGAAATACCGATTAATCGACCAGTTTGCCCAATTCACAACAATCAACGTAATGGCTTTAGTCGACAAACCATCAATTTAGGAAGGGTCAGCTATCATAAAAACTCTTTGGCAAATAATACTCCTTCAACATCTACTGCAAAGGAGGGTGGCTATGTCCACTATGAGGAAAAGGTAGAAGGTCGTATTACGCGAGCGCGAAGTAAATCCTTTAATGATCACTTTTCACAGGCAAGGTTATTCTGGAATAGTATGTCGCTTCCTGAAAAGCAGCATATTATTGAAGCCTTTAGCTTTGAAGTAGGAAAAGTAAAAAGTAAATCCGTACGTCAGCAGGTCGTCGATATGTTTGTTCGAGTGGATAAAGCGATGGCAACGACAATAGCGGATAATGTTGGTGTCAATCGACCAACCGGTGAACAAATCAATGTTACAGCATCTTCCCCAGCACTGAGCCAAGCAAATACGATAAAAGTACCTCAAACACTAAAGGTTGGAGTACTAATTGGTGATGGTTTTGATGCTAATGAGGTGGGAGAAGTGCTGAAGTATTTAACGAGACAAGGCGTGCGATATAGTATTATTTCAGATAGGCTAGGGGTAGTGACTAGTAGTAATGGTGTACAATTAACCGCAAGTGAAACATTTATTACAACCGATGCAGTATTATTTGATTCATTATACGTTGTAGGTGTAAAGGCAAATAATCAGGCAAAGTTCAATACACATATTGTAAACTACATGAACGAATCATATCGACATTATAAGCCAATTGGTATTGCTACAACGGGAACAACATTTTTTAATATGTCTAATGCAAATGTAGGACCAGGGATTGTGCTGGCAACAGGTAATAAAGATTTTGCTAAAAAATATGTAGATGCCATTGCCCAGCAACGTTTTTGGCAGCGCAATATTTATTAACCTATCGAGATTAATCTACAAGAACTGATTTATTCAATTCATGAACGAAAAGTCGAGTAAACCATATTTGCATGTTTCTTTTTTCGATTATCTCCTAATAAGTCTCTCATGTTCAAGCGAGGAGATGAGGGACTTTTTTTACTACTACTTTTCCTATTCCTCACTCTTTGATCGCCAGTAAAAATTCGTCTATCCTTACAGTTCCAACTGCGAATGATATGCCGTTGCATTCAAATTTTGTAAGTGATATGGTGGTACATGAGGTGAAATTTATGGAAAAATTTGATATTGCAATTATTGGCGCAGGTCCTGGTGGCTATGTGGCAGCTATTTATGCAGCTAAAAGTGGCAAGAAAGTTGCTTTAGTGGAACGTCATAAAGTAGGAGGGGCCTGTTACAATGTTGGATGTATCCCTTCAAAGATTTTGCTGGAGCATAGTAAGCTTGTGCAGGAAATAAAACGTGGTAATGACTGGGGAATTGAAACATCTGAGGTAAATGTGAATTTTCCACGGTTAATGCAGCGAAAGGACTCCTTGATTGAAGAACTTTTAGCAAATATTGAGGGTTATATTTTAAGCAATCATATTACATTTTATCGCGGTGAAGCTTCAGTTGCTAAGGATATGACCGTAACTGTCGGAAAAGCAATCTTTACTGCGACGGATATTATTTTAGCGACAGGAAGCAAACCATTTGTACCACCATTCAAAGGTCTAGAGTCAGCTAATTACTATACGACAGATACTTTTTTTAGTATTGATGAGCTACCAAAACAGTTAACTATTATTGGTGGAGGTGTTATTGCAGTAGAAATGGCATTTAGCTTAGCGCCACTTGGAACAAAGGTAACAATGCTGAATCATAGTGAGGATATTTTACAGACAGAAGAGCCAGACGCAAGACCTCTAATTCGACAAAAAATGAAAAAGCTTGGTATTGAGCTTGTCACGGATTTCCAATTTAACCATTTTGAAAACAATGAAATTCATACATCTAAAGGAATTTATACATATGAAAATCTTTTATTTGCGACAGGTCGACGTCCAAATACAGAAATAGCTCAGCAATTGGAACTAGCATTTGATGGCCGTTTAATTGCTGTTAATGAGCACCTAGAAACAAGTCAGCCACATATTTACGCAATAGGTGATTTAGTTGGTGGCTATCAGCTAGCTCATTCAGCTAGTGCAGAGGGTATTCATGTAATCGACCATATTTTAGGGAATAAACCGTTATTCATTGACCAAGATGCTATTCCTCGTTGTGTTTATACACATCCTGAAATCGCGACATTTGGTTTATTAGAAAATCAAGTGAAGGTGCCATGTACGGTTATAAAAATACCTGTTCACTCCAATTCTAAGGCACTAATGGAGGGAAATACAGAGGGCTTTGTGAAGCTTATTGCTACAAAAAAAGAAGGACATATTTTAGGTGCATGTGTAGTCGCTGATGGGGCAACAGAAATACTAAACTCAATTTTAGCAACGAAAAATGCTGGTGGTACTGCACATACGCTTGCAAAAATGATTTTCCCGCATCCAACCGTATCCGAGCATATTGGTGATGCAGCAAAAGGTATTTTTGATAAAGCTATACATCAATAACTTTTAAAATCTACATTCATTAAAAAATAATGAATGTAGATTTTTTTGCTAAAAAAGCCTATTGACTTTGTAGGTTTTTGTGATAAATTAAATTTATAGGATTACTAGGTATTTTAATTTAAGTTGACTAGACATCTAGAGGCTTCTAATACAAAGTGAATTTTCACTTTGTAAATATAGAGGCTTTTTTATTATTTTTGAGTCATTTTCCATTCGATATAGAGGAAAAGTTTAGTCAACATGTTAGGAGATTATTATTAAGGGGAGTGGTCAGGGTGACAAAAGCAGTAATTATTAATGGAAGTAATTCGAAAAGTTCTCGTTTAACGGCAATTCATGATAAAGTAGAGAACTATTTTAAAGCACAGGGGATAGCTGTCCATAATAATTTTATATACGAATTACCTGCAGAGGATTTGATAACAGCCAATTTTACAAGTGAGGCTATTATTTCTGAAAATAAGCAAATAGAAGAGGCGGACATCATTGTAGTTTTGACACCGATATATAAAGCTTCATATACAGGTATTTTAAAAACGTATATTGATTTGTTACCACAAAAGGCATTGCGTGGAAAGCTTATCTTGCCGATTGCTGTGGGCGGCTCTATTGGTCATTTACTTGCATTAGAATATGCGTTAAAACCCATTTTATCAGTTTTAGGGGCGACAACTATTGCACATTCTGTATATATTTTGGATCAACAAATTATTCGACTTGAAAATGGAGGCTTTGCAATTGAAGAAGAAGCTATTCAGCGATTAGATGTAGAGTTAAAGCAAATTCAGCAATTAGTGATAGTTAATTAAAGAAAATGTATGAAGTACGAAAAATAGCGCATTATAGGAAATAAATCCTATAATGCGCCATTTTTAATTTACTTCAGACTCATCATCTTTCTCTGTCGGTGTTGTAGAGAGATATAAGAAAGCCTCATCTTGCAATAGCAATATTTTTTCTTCACAAATACCGTGTGCTAATGGTCCTGAAAAAATTGACTCCCACCATGTTCCTGTTGTTGTCATTCATCTACGCCCCCGTTTCAATTTTCAAATATGTAGTTGTATATTTCCAAAAATCAAAAAAGTAAAACATCCTCACACATCAAATCATTAACACCACCTTTTTAGAAAGAGGAATTTTTGTCCTCAATGTTGTATCGTATAGACAATGATAGTTTGTTTCGAAATGAAAAAACTATGTATGCCATTTTAAAAAAAGGGGTGCGTTAAGGTGAATTTTACGACACAAGATGTGGAAAATATGATTACAGAGCAACGTCAATTTTATTTTTCAAGAGCAACGAAAAGTGCTAAATTTCGAAAAGAACAATTAATTAAACTAAAGAAATCGATTTTAAAATACGAAAAAGAAATTTTAAATGCGCTATATTTAGATTTACGAAAAAGTGAATTTGAGGCATATGCAACGGAAATTGGTATTGTGTTAGATAGTATTTCATATATGGTGAAGCATGTGGAAGAATGGATGGAGCCAGAAGCTGTAAAAACACCCATCCAATATCAGATGGGAAAAAGCTTTATTGTGCGAGAACCTTATGGAGTAACCCTAATTATTGGTCCATTTAATTATCCATTCCAGCTTGTTATGGAGCCATTAGTAGGAGCTATTGTTGGAGGGAATACAGCAATAATAAAACCATCAGAAACATCTGTGCATACGGCGGCAATTGTAAAGAAAATAATTGAAGAAACATTCCATCCCTTTTATGTTCGTGTTGTGGAGGGGGAAAAAGAGGAAGTAACTGCCTTAATTCATGCCTCATTTGATTATATTTTTTTTACAGGTAGTGTGGCAGTAGGTAAAGTGGTTGCCAAGGCAGCAGCGGAAAGATTAACACCAATTGCCTTAGAGCTTGGGGGAAAAAGCCCTGCGATTGTCGATCAAACAGCTAGTTTAGAAGTGGCGGCTAAAAGAATTGTTTGGGGGAAATTTACAAATACTGGACAAACATGTGTAGCGCCAGATTATCTGCTAGTCCATAAAGATATCTATGATCAATTTGTGAAAGTATTAAAGGATACCATTCGTTCTTTTTATGGGAAAAATGCATTGAAAAGTCCCGATTACGGTCGTATCGTAAGTTTAAGACAATTTGACCGCCTTCAGAAAATTTTAAAGGAGGAACGAGATGCTATAACATTTGGGGGAAGAACAGATCGTGATGATCTATATATTGAGCCTACCATTATCGAATACGTGAAGTGGTCAAATCCCTCCATGCAGGATGAACTATTTGGTCCCATCCTACCTGTCATGATGTATGATGATTTACCACTGGTCATTCATCAAATTCGCCAATTACCAAAGCCTTTAGCCGCCTATTTTTTCTCGGAGCATGACAAGGCTATCCAGTATTTCTTAGAGGAACTGCCATTTGGGGGCGGTTGCATTAATGATACAATTACACATGTTGGAAATTTACATCTCCCATTTGGTGGTGTTGGGCCGTCAGGAGTAAAGGCTTATCATGGCAAGGCTAGCTTTGAAAATTTTACACATGCGAAATCTATTCTAAAAAAATCTTCAAAACTGGAAACGAACGTGCTCTTCCCTCCTTATAAACAAAAAGTTAAGATTGTCCGAACAATTATGAAATAGCAGATGGAGGTGTCAGACTATAAAATCTAGACACCTCTCTGCTTTATTTGCTCAATCCTCCAATGACCATTTTTTTCTTGTTGATTTGAATTATTGTTGTCGATAATTGGCGATTCTTAATAAGAAAGGCCAATTTCGACGGATTATTAACTTTATATTAAAATGATAGCGTTTTCATTTAAAAAACGACTCATGAGACATTTTATTTATCGAGAAATAAGTAGTAAAATAAATTCAATAGAATGTGGGGGAATTCATCTTGTCATTTTTTGTCGAAAAAACAAAGGATGATAAAATGAGTGTTGAGATTGATTGGAGGACTATGAAATGTATGCAGAGGAATTGTTAAGTGCATTACCTTTGAAAAAAATAATTGGAGTGTTGCCAGACCAGGTCTGTGATATTGTGGTGGATTCTCGAAGTGTACAACCGAATAGCATGTTTGTTTGTATAAAGGGCTACACAGTGGATGGTCATGACTATGCACAAAAAGCAGTTGAGGGTGGCGCGACAATAATAGTGACTGAACGTGAATTACCATTAGGAGAAGCAATAGCACAGGTCATTGTGAAAGATACTGATAGAGCTGTTGGCTTACTTGCTGCTAAATTCTTTGATTATCCCTCAAAGGATATAACGATGATTGGAGTAACAGGAACAAATGGCAAAACATCAGTTACAGGGATTATTCAGAATATTATGCACGGTATGGGCGAAAAGTCTGCACTAACTGGAACAATTGGCTTTAATTTAAATGGTATTTTATATGAATCTGCTAATACGACAAGTGATGCTTTATCGACACAGCAAATGATTTTCCGAGCCAAAATGGAAGGCTGTCGTCTTATGACAATGGAGGTTTCTTCCCATGGTTTAGCATTAGGGCGTTTGGCTGGCGTTGATTATGATGTAGCTATTTTTACAAATCTTACACATGATCATCTTGATTTCCATGGTACGATGGAGGAATATGGCCATGCAAAAGGTTTACTATTCTCTCAACTTGGACAAGATTTAGAAAAAAATAAATTTGTGGTGTTAAATGCTGATGATGAATGGTCAGAGCGCTATGCTGCAATGACACCCTTCCCAGTGTGGACATATGGACTCATAAATGAAACAGCTGATTTCCGAGCTATTAATTGTGAGTATCATGATTACATGACTTCCTTTGATGTCGAAATGCCGGAAGGGATATTCCGTGTAAAAATGAATTTATTAGGTGAATTTAATATTTACAATGTACTTGCTGCAATGGTTGCTTTTTATGGTCGAGGTTACTCTATGGAAACGATTATTGAACAGATCGAGCAATTGCCGCCAGTAAAAGGACGTATGGAGAAAGTTTGCTCAGATTTACCAGTGCAAATTTTTGTAGACTATGCACATACTCCAGATGCAATTGAAAAGGCGATTGCAGCAGCACAGCCGTATAAAAAAGGGAAGCTTATTTTCCTTGTAGGTACAGGTGGTAACCGTGATAAATCGAAGCGCCCGGCAATGGCGGAAAAGGCATCGGCAGCGGATTATGTGATTTTGACGACAGATGATCCACGCTACGAAGATTACAATAGCATAACAGGTGACCTTGCCAAAGGGATGCTTCATGAAAATTATGCTTGTATTGGAGATCGAGCAGAGGCTGTCCGTCATGCAATTGAAATTGCTGAACCAGGAGATATGATTATTTTTGCTGGTAAAGGTCATGAGGATTACCAGATTATTGAGAATACAAAATATCCACATAGCGATGCAGAGATTGCTATTGAAGCGGGTCGATTAAAATTCGTATAATGGATACCCCATTATCGGTGTTTGTTTGAGATTATTAAAACGATAATCTACCAATTTCAATATCTTAGGCATACTGATGAATGTTAAAGGAACCCTTTTAGTAGTCACTAAAGGGTTTTCTTTTTCGGGAATTCATGTAAAAAGCTTGTACGAAAGGCAAGTCTTCTTTTATTATTAGTAAGTATGAAAAAAGGAGAATGACGAGATGAATTCAAATTTAGAAAAAGATATAGTATCGCGTCGGACATTCGCCATTATCAGTCACCCTGATGCTGGGAAAACGACGATAACAGAAAAGCTTTTACTATTCGGTGGTGCGATTCGTGATGCTGGTACAGTAAAAGGGAAAAAAACAGGTAAGTTTGCAACATCTGACTGGATGGAAATTGAAAAGCAGCGTGGGATTTCTGTAACTTCCTCCGTGATGCAATTTGATTATAATGGCTCTCGCGTCAATATTTTAGATACTCCAGGTCACCAAGATTTCTCAGAGGATACGTATCGTACCTTAATGGCTGTAGACAGTGCTGTTATGGTTGTCGATGCTGCCAAAGGGATTGAAGCACAAACTTTAAAGCTTTTTAAAGTTTGTAAAATGCGTGGTATTCCGATTTTTACTTTTATCAATAAACTGGACCGTCAAGGGAAAGAGCCACTCGAGCTGATTGAAGAGCTTGAGGAGGTACTGGGCATTCACGCTTACCCAATGAACTGGCCAATTGGTATGGGTAAAGAGTTTCTAGGTATTTATGATCGTTATAATAAACGTATCGAGCAATTCCGTACTGATGAAGAAGAACGTTTTTTACCTATTGATGAAAATGGAGAACTTGCAGTTGAGCATCCTATGAAGGTGACTTCTTATTATTCGCAAGCAATGGATGATATTATGCTGCTTGACGAAGCGGGAAATGCTTATTCTGAGGAAAAGATTCGTCGTGGTGAATTAACGCCAGTTTTCTTTGGCTCTGCATTAACCAACTTTGGTGTCCAAACATTCCTTGAAACCTATTTACAATTTGCACCAACACCTCAGCCTAGAATTACTGAAGATGAACAGTTTATTGATCCTGTTGAATATGAGGAATTTTCAGGCTTTATTTTTAAGATTCAAGCTAATATGAATCCTGCCCATCGCGATCGTATTGCTTTTGTTCGTATTGTATCTGGAAAATTTGAACGTGGTATGAATATGACACTATCTCGTACAGGTAAATCGTTCAAGGTGACACAATCTACACAATTCCTTGCAGATGATCGTGAAACAGTAGATGAAGCTGTAGCTGGCGATATTATCGGTTTATACGATACTGGAACATATCAAATTGGGGACACTGTTGTAGGTGGAAAGAAAACATTCCAATTTGAAAAATTACCACAATTTACTCCTGAGTTATTTGTGCGTGTAACAGCGAAAAACGTGATGAAATCAAAGCAATTCCATAAAGGGATTTTGCAATTAGTTCAAGAAGGCGCTATTCAATACTATAAAACATTGCATACCGAAGAAGTCATTTTAGGGGCTGTTGGTCAGTTGCAATTTGAGGTTTTTGAACATCGCATGAAAAACGAATACAATGTTGAAGTGAAGATGGAGCCAATTGGTTCAAAAATAGCACGATGGATTGAAAATGAAGAGGATGTAAAGGAATCTATGTCTTCAGGGCGTTCCATGCTTGTAAAAGATCGCTTTGATAATTTTGTTTTCCTCTTTGAAAATGAGTTTGCTATGCGTTGGTTTGCTGATAAAAACGAAAACATTAAACTATATAGTCTCTTATAAATAACTAACACGAATCGACAATTTTGCGATTCGTGTTTTTTTACAAGGAAAATTAGAGCAATGTGTAGAATATATACAGTATTAGGAAATGTAGTGTATCACTAAAAGTCGAGCGACATGTTTTTAAGCGAAAATTAACCATCCTTTGTAACTTCTAGCCTTTACTAAGAATCGGCAAAAATGGATTTAGATTTTTCTAATTTATAAAATATTCTCCTTTTCGGTTATCATAGGAAGGAAGATAGAGAAGGAGTTTGTAAAAAATGAACATTAGTGATTTTTCAATTAAAAGACCCGTTTTTACAATTGTTACGATGCTATTTGTCATTATATTAGGTGGGGTTTCATTATTAAAAATACCAATTACGCTAATACCTGAGCTACATCCACCTATAGGTGTCGTTGTTACTTCTTATCCTGGTGCGAGTCCAGCAGAAGTCAATGAAAAGATAACCAAGCCTTTAGAAACAACGCTCGCAACCCTACCAGGTATAAAAAAACTACAGTCTACCTCGCAAGAAGGATCCAATTTAATTGTACTTGAGTTTAATTGGTCAACCAATATAGAAGATGTACAGCTTGATATTTTACAGCGAATTGATATGACCCCCTTACCGAGTGATGCTGAGAAGCCTAGCTTTTTAAAGTTTGACCCATCCCAATTTCCGATTATACAGCTTTCGCTTCGTGCAGAAAATGATGATGTAGACGTACGATTATTGGCGGAGGACTTAGAAAAAGAGCTTCGTCGAACAGCAGGAGTCGCAAGTGTAAATGTTTCTGGTAAGCTTGTAGAAGAAGTTCAACTAACTTTAGATGAATCAAAGCTAGTTGAAAAAGGCTTAACGCAAGCGGATATAATCCAAATCATTCAATCCAACAATGTGTCTCTTCCAGGGGAGCCCGTGTTAACTAACGATGGAAAAATGCTAACTACACGTATCCTGAGCACATTAAGTACACCTAAAGACATCGCTGATTTAATTGTTTCAGTAAATCCATTAGATGGTAAAGCCTTGACAGTTGGGGAGGTAGCGACTGTTGAACGTGTAGAGCAAAGATCCATGACGACAACGCGAGCAAATAACCATCCAGCTGTATTAATGTCTGTTTTACAGGAGTCAGGTGCGAATACAGCAGAGGTATCAAAGGCCTTTCAAGATGCGTTAAATGAATTATTGGCAAAGAAGCAGTATGAGGGCATTGTTGCTGATGTACTAACAGATCAAGGAAACTATGTAGATTTAGCGATTAGCAATATTGGGTCCTCGTTACTTTTAGGTGGCTTATTCGCTATGTTCGTGCTTTTTGTCTTTTTACGTAGCGTGAAAAGTCCTATTATTATAGGTATTGCTATTCCATACTCAGTAATTGTCACATTTGTTTTAATGTATTTTGCGAATTTCTCCCTCAATATTATGACATTGGGAGCATTAGCGCTTGGGATTGGGATGCTTGTAGATAATGCCATCGTTGTGATTGAAAATATTGAGCGTCATCTAGGAATTGGCAAGAGCCCTATAGTAGCAGCTAAAGAAGGAACGAAAGAGGTAGCACTTGCTATCACCGCGTCCACTCTTACTACAATTGCGGTATTTATTCCTGTCATGTTTATTGAGGGATTAATAGGACAGATTTTCACAGAATTTGCCTTAACCATTTCCTTTAGTTTAATTGCATCTTTAGTGGTTGCATTAACGGTTGTTCCAATGCTTGCTAGCCGTCTTTTAAAAATAAAAGCTGTTAGCATTTATGAGAAACGTAATGAGTCAATCTTATATAAAAATTATAGAGCTTCCATTGTTTGGGTATTGCGACATCGCATGCTTGTCCTTATCTCAACAATCGTCTGCTTTGGCATCGCACTGTTTGGTCTTATGCGAATCGGTACAGAGTTTTTACCATCGACCGATGAAGGATTTACTTCAATTAGTGTAAATCTAGAGAAGGGTGTTGCTGTATCAGAAACGGAGAAAATAGTTGCGAAAATTGAAGATCGGCTAAAACAGGAGAAGGATGTGGATGTTTATGTCAGCTTAGTCGGTGGTACACAGCAATCACAGGCTCGCGGACAAACAAGTGCCAATCAGGCAGAGCTTTATGTAAAGCTAGTTCCTTTAGCAGATAGAAAACGTTCAATTTTTGAATTTGTTGAGGAGCTTGAGCAAGATTTACATACTGAGCTTGGTGAGCAGGCAGAAATCACCTTTAATGTCTCCACATCAACTGGCTCATCCCCAAATACATTGACATTTAGATTAACCGATTCTGATGAACAGCGACTTCATAGTGCAGTCAATAATGTGCAACAGGAGCTTTTGAAGGTAAGTGCTGTCACAAATGTTTCCACAGATTTAGATAACACTGTAAAAGAAATTCAAGTCGAGGTGGACCGAGAAAGGGCAAAAGATTACGGATTTGTTCCTGCACAAATAGCACAACTGGTCAATCAAATGACTAAGGGTCAACTTACAACACAAATCATTGCAGAGGATGGTGCGGTACTACCGGTTTATACAGGCTTTGGACATGTCTTTAATAATAGTATCGAATCTTTAAAATCTATGCAGTTACGTTCTCCTGCAGGCTTATTTGTAAAGCTTGAGGATATAGCTACTGTTGCTGTTCAAGAAGGACCCGTATCGATTAGACGTTCTGATCAAGCGGCTGCTGTAGCATTTTTTGTGGAGTATGAAACGAAGGAATCTTTAGGCGGTATTTCGGCTAAAGTTGACCAAGCATTACAAAAGGCTAAGTTACCTTCTGAAACCCAGGTAGTCTTTAGTGGAGATCGTGAACTTTATGATAGTGCTATCAATGATATGCTTTTAGCCGTTGCACTAGCTGTAGTGCTCGTATATATCGTAATGGCAGCACAATTCGAATCATTTAAGCATCCATTTGTAATCATGTTTACGGTACCGTTAATGATTATTGGTGTTGCCATAGCAATGTTTATGACGAATACGCTTATTGGAGTGACCTCTGTTATCGGTATATTAGTCCTTGTAGGGATTGTCGTTAATAATGGAATTGTGCTTGTAGATTATATTAATCAGCAAAAGTCTAAAGGAATGGGGACCTATGATGCGATCTTACTTGCTACTCAGGATAGACTTCGCCCAATTTTAATGACGGCGCTCACGACCATTTTAGGTTTGCTGCCACTTGCACTAGGCTTTGGTGAAGGAACAGAGATGAATCAGCCTATGGGTATTGCAGTTATTGGCGGCCTTGTCACATCGACTTTGCTGACATTATATATTGTACCGACTGTTTATAGCTTAATGGATAAAGAAACTCGGAAGATACGGTAGGCTCAGGGGGAATTGAGAGATGGGAGTTCATTTTTTTACAGGTTTTCCAGGATTCATTTCAAGTCAATTGATAAGGGAGATATTTCGAAAAAATCAGGCACAGGAAGTTGTAGTTATCGTTTTAGCAGGAGAATTAGTGAAGGCTAATATTGAAAAAGATTCTATTATTGCGGAGTTTCCAAATGGTTTGATTCGTATAGTAGAGGGAGATATTACATTACCGAATCTTGGACTAGAAAATCAAACAGTACAGGAAGTAGTGCCTCAAATAGAAGTGCTTTGGCACCTAGCAGCCATATATGATTTAGCAGTCCCACGTGATACAGCCTGGAAGGTAAATGTGCATGGTACAACAATGGTCAATGATTTTGTTCGAAGTCTTCCAAATTTAAGACGTTATATGTACTTTAGTACAGCCTATGTGGCAGGTACACGTGAAGGTGTTTTAAAAGAAAATGAACTCGTTCGTCCTCCTGCATTTAAAAACTATTATGAGGAAACAAAATATGAAGCTGAACATCGTGTAGAAGATTTAAAATCAGAAATTCCATTAACGATTATTCGACCTGGTATTGTGCGTGGTCATTCCAAAACAGGAGAAACAATCAAATTTGATGGACCTTACTTCTTTTTAAATATGGTAGATAAATTAAAATGGTTGCCTTTTATTCCGTATATCGGTCAATCTACATCAACAATTAATGTAGTTCCAGTAGATTATATTATTAATGCTTCAACGTATCTTGTTGATGAAAAATGTGCTGAAGGGAAAACCTTGCATTTAACAGATCCGAATCCACATCCTGTTCAAGAAGTATACCAGACAATGGTGAAATTATTAACGAGTCAATCTCCTAAGGGACAATTACCATTGATTCTAGCAAAAGTATCTTTGCGAGTGCCATTTATTCGAAAAAAACTTGGGGTAGAGCAGGAAACGTTAGACTATTTAACGTGGAATGCTCACTTTGATACAACGGAAGCAGTAGCAATTTTGACAAAGGGTGGGATTACATGTCCTGATTTTATAGATACGATGCCTATCATGATTGATTTCTATTTAGCGCATAAAGAAGAAAAAAACTATCAAATTCAGATAAAATAGAATTAGTCTTTTATCTTTTTTGCTATGAAGATGAATTAGTAGATAGATCATTTTGCCACGCTTTCATGTTAGTGCTATAATATTTTTTACAGAAGAACACCTTCGACATTTTGTCAAAGGGGAGTAGCTAACAGATACGAGCGTTGTAGCTGGTTTCACATTCGTCAAGACATGGTATTTACCATCGGGTGTGATAGTAAATAACTCTATGCTTTCTAGCTTGGAGTTGAAATTTTCTGATAGAAGGGATTTATCTTCATTCAGCAAATGTTTTTTGTATCGAAAGTTTTTGCGCGTAAGCATTGCGGCAGATACAGAAGACGCCACCTCTAAAGGTGGTGAGATGAAATGAAAATCCGTGACATCTGCCAATTACGCCAAGGCGTAATTGATTTACTTAGCGAGACCTTTGCCTTTTCATAGGGCAGAGGTCTTTTCTTTTGTACCTGTATAGTAATGACTAATTTGGGTATACAGAGGTAGAGGAGGCACTTACATGGAGGCAATTTTATTACAGTATGGGTGGGTACTTATTGTACTGATTGTTTTAGAAGGATTATTAGCAGCAGATAATGCAGTTGTAATGGCTGTAATGGTGAGACATTTACCGCGTGATCAACAAAAAAAGGCTTTATTTTATGGATTATTTGGCGCATTAATTTTCCGATTTTCAGCGCTTTTTATTATTACAGTGCTAGTGAATTATTGGCAGATTCAAGCACTAGGAGCAGCATATTTATTATTCATGTCAGGGAAAAATATATATGATTTACGCCATAAAGAGGATTCAACAGACGAAACGAATGAGAAAGTAACAAAAAGAGGCAGTGGTTTCTGGATGACGGTGCTTAAGGTGGAGGCTGCGGATATTGCATTTGCTATCGATTCGATGCTTGCAGCAGTAGCTATAGCGGTCACACTACCAGAACTAGGGCATTTTGATATTGGTGGTATCAATGGCGGTCAATTTGCAGTGATGCTACTTGGAGGATTTATTGGTGTAATCATGATGCGATTTGCTGCACAATGGTTTGTAAAAGTATTAAATGACTATCCTTCACTTGAAACGGCTGCATTTTTAATTGTTGGTTGGGTAGGTGTCAAGCTTGTTGTGTTAACATTGTCACACGAAAGAGTAGGTATTTTACCAGTAGAGTTCCCTCATTCTACAGCGTGGGAGGTAACTTTTTGGGTTGTACTAGTAGCAATTGCACTAGTTGGTTACTTAGTAGGTGTAAGGAATAAACAACATACACATTAACTTTTTGAGGAATAGTCATATCTATTCCTCTTTCTTTTTTGACGTATTTTTTCTATACTAATATCTATCGAGTTTAGAGTATGGAAGGAGTTAAGAAAGTGCCTTGGAAAAAATCATCGAATAGGCTTGTAACGCCGTTTCAGGTACTAGTATCTTATTATTTTATAGCCATAGCCATTTCCTTCCTGTTACTACGACTTCCGGGCGTTCATCAAGAAGGTGTGAAAGTTTCGTTATTAGATAGCTTGTTTACAGCAGTAAGCGCAGTAAGTGTAACGGGTTTAACCACATTTAATATTTCAGAGACGTATACAACCTTTGGACTCGTAATGGTGCTTGTTATTCTGCAGCTTGGAGCCATTGGCATTATGTCACTCGGTACCTTTGTTTGGTTATTGGTTGGGAAAAAAATAGGCATGCGTGAGCGACAATTAATTATGATAGACCATAACCAATATAATTTATCTGGCGTAGTTCAATTAATACGGGAAATATTAAAAATCTTAATCGGTATTGAGGTTGTAGGTGCATTTATACTAACACTACACTTTACGAATTATTTCGATACGCTAGAGGAAGCTTTTCTACATGGTGTCTTTGCTTCTATTTCCGCCACTACTAATGGTGGTTTCGATATTACAGGAATGAGCTTGCTACCGTTTCATAATGATTATTTTGTTCAATTGATTACCATGGTATTAATTGTCCTTGGCGCAATAGGCTTCCCGGTACTTATAGAAGTAAAAACTTTTTTAATGAATCGTCATGCAAATTTCCGATTCAGTTTATTTACAAAAATTACTACCTCCACGTATGCAATTTTATTTGTAGTTGGTGCTGTCGTAATTTTTCTGCTTGAATCATTTCATTCATTTAAGGGAATGGCTTGGCATGAGGCGCTGTTTTCTGCTATGTTTCATTCAGTTTCGACACGCTCAGCAGGGCTTACAACATATGATGTAACAACATTTAGTGAAGCAACAGATATTTTTATGAGTTTCCTAATGTTTATCGGTTCTTCACCTAGCTCAGTTGGTGGTGGGATACGTACAACAACATTCGCCATGGCTATCCTATTCCTTATTACCTTTGCAAGAGGAAGAGAGGATATTCAAGTGTTTGGACGTGAAATACATTTAATTGATGTCTTTCGCTCGTTTGTTGTTATTTTGTTAGCTTTCTTTATGGTCTTGGTTGCGACTATTATTTTACTTATTACTGAGCCACATGCATCACTGATACAAATCATTTTTGAAATTACCTCAGCATTCGGTACATGTGGCATGTCATTAGGAATTACTTCTGATTTATCAATAGTCGGCAAAATTATCATTATTATTTTGATGTTTGTTGGTCGTGTCGGCTTAATTTCCTTCCTTTATACTCTTGGTGGTGGAGGAAGAGGTAAAAAATCAAGCTATCATTATCCAAAGGAACGTGTAATTATTGGGTAGTAGGGTTTTGTCATAACCTGAGTGTACGTTAAAAAGTATATTTAACGTGTATTCGGGTTTCTTTTTTAACTTGGTAAAGGCGATAGAAAAATCGCTAAAAAACAATTTTCATTAAAATGTCAAAAAATTTAAAATTATTTATCCCGAATGTATTATTATCGAAATGGGTATTAATTACAAGATGATTATGTTCTTCAGCTAAGAATTTAGCACTAAGAATTTTTGGGTTATTTGTGCTACCCTTACTAAGGGAAAGTAACAGAAGTGAACTTCCTGTTTGTCTGTTCATTATGGTTTACTTTTGAAGAGTTAAATAGGTTTGGGAAATTTAAGAATTCTTTAAGAATAGAAAAACGCCAATCCTAATGTTGATTTTATAGGATTAGCGTTTTTAATTATATAGAATGGATGGACGCAAAGTACGGGGCTTGTCCATGACGGAAATATGTGAATAGATAGCCGTTTTTTTGTACAATTTTGCCCTTTGTGAAATTTTGGTAATCCAAGTGGTGTGGTACTACAAGTGTATGTTTAAATAATTCTTTTTCTGATAAATCGAAATTAGCGAATGCTTCTCCCGCTATTGAAGGGTTTTCACGCAAGGCATTGTAAATTGCTTTTTGCTGTTCTTCAGTAGGACGTTCCTTCCACCATAGTTTACGAGGCTGGAATTGCTGTACCATCAGATAATCAAGTTGCATTAAGCTTTTAACAATATCTATATTCACACCCTCTATTGTTTCTAAAAACATTAATAAACGACGGAATAAATCCTCAAGTTGATGGCCAATTCGGGACCATCCCTTTGATTCCCAATAAGTTCCGAAATTTTGGAAGAAATCAAAAGGTGTTTCAAAAACTTCCGTTACTAGATATTCAACTGTATGATCCATACGATGATCATTCCAATACTTCTCAAGTACATCCTCTGCATGTTTAATACGGACAATATCATCGAAGTTTAAGACATTATTAGAGAAAATCTCATAGGGTGCTAAATCCACATAAGTATAGCCGAATTTTTCAGCTTCAAGGCGAAGCCCTGTCCCGCGCAGAAGCTTTAGGAACCCAAGCTGTAATTCCTCAGGTCTCATTGCAAAAACATCATTAAAAGTTTGTCTGAAGCTACCATAATCCTCTTCAGGCAGACCAGCAATTAAATCTAAATGCTGATCAATTTTCCCACCATCTTTTACCATGGTCACTGTGCGCTTTAGCTTTTCAAAATTTTGACGGCGTTTGACGAGTGTATTTGTTAAATCGTTTGTGGATTGTACGCCTATTTCAAAACGGAATAAACCTTTTGGGGCGTTATCATTTAAAAATTGGATGACCTCTGGACGCATAATATCTGCGGTAATCTCAAATTGAAAGACAACACCTGGCTTATGCTCATCGATTAAAAATTGAAACATTTCCATAGCATAGCTACGACTAATATTAAAAGTACGGTCAACAAATTTAATTGTACGTGCACCATTATTCATTAAAAAACGAATGTCTTCTTTTATTTTTTCACGGTTAAAGTAACGAACCCCTACTTCAATAGAAGATAAACAAAATTGACAGCTAAACGGACATCCTCTACTTGTTTCAATATACTGTATTCGTTTGCTGAGGTGTGGAATATCCTCTTCAAAACGAAATGGACTAGGCAATTCTCGTAAGTCTATCTTTGGAGGCTGAGCGTGAATTCTTACTTTACCATCCTCTAAATAACATATCCCTGGCACATCCTCTAATGAAATATCTCCATGTAAATAGCGAAGTAATTGTTTAAAAGATGTCTCGCCCTCACCCATGATAATAAAATCAATTTCTTCAACCCTACGTAACCAATAGTGGACATCATAAGAAACTTCAGGTCCTCCCAGCAAAATTTTAACATCAGGGCAGACAGTTTTTAACATTTTAATAACATGAATAGTTTCTTCAATATTCCAGATGTAGCAACTAAATCCTACAATATCAGGTTTTTTTTGAAATAAATCTGATACAATATTAAAAGAGGGATCTTTAATTGTGTATTCTGCAATAATTGGATTGAATTCTGGTAAAGCAGCTCCTTTTAAATAACGCAATGCTAAATTTGTGTGAATATACTTTGCGTTTAAAGTAGTTAAAATAGTATTCATTCAATAATCTTCCTTTCAACATCTAATTGTAACAGTCAAGTAGCTATCATACAATATAATCCTTTTTACCTATTTATTTTGTGAACGGTTCGTGAAATAATTTTAAATACTTAAATTTACTAAATTTTGTAATAATAGAATCGTACAGTCATAAAGTATAGTAAAGGCTCAAAATTCAATTTAGAGGTTTTTTACTCTTTTGAAAGGTTCGGTGAGAAAGTTGAAGCAAAATGATATTAATCAATGTTTTGGAAATCTTATGAAAAGTACTTCGTCACCAACACTTATTCTGAATAAAGCAGGAAAAATTTTAAACGTTAATGAAGCTGCTATAAAACTTTTTAACCTGAATTTAACGTATATTGGCTATTTAGCAATGGACGAGCCATCCAATTTAAAATGGGCGAAGTTTGTCAAACAACTACAAAACGACCTGAGATCTGAAGAAATCTTTAATATTCGTATTGCAGGTAACGAATTTGAGATGATGTCCTTCAAATGTTTTTATGATCCAAATACAGGGGAAATCGTTGCCCAAATATCAACATTAAATAATGATGTTGCCCATAGGTTATATGTTAGTCAGGAGCAGGAAAGGTCACAGTCTTTCAATGCATACGACCACTTACCATATGCTGTCATAGTAAGTGATGCTAGCGGGATAATTCTTGGGCTCAATAAGTATGCAGAAATGTATTTAAAATTAGAAAAAACGCAGCTTCTTCATAAAGCACACCAGCATATTTTTGACTCATTTACAATGAAAAAGGGACAAATTACATCCTATCTTTCAAAGTTAATGGGTGAGAAACATGCAAGTATTCATGTTGTTGATGAAACGCAAGTTAGTAGAACATGCTATTATGAAATCTCTAGTGTTTTTGATGAATATAACAATATTATTATCACAGTTATTAATGATGAAACAGAAAAGAAACAACTTCAACATAAAGTGGAGCATCAGCAGGCTTTAAATGTGGTTGGCCAAATGGCAGCTAGCATTGCCCATGAAATTCGGAATCCATTGACTTCACTCAAGGGCTTTACGGAATTATTAAAGCTAAATGCTGATGAAGAATCGCGAATGTATTTATCTGTTATTGACAGTGAGCTCCAACGGATGGAACAAATTTTATCCGAGCTTTTAGTATTGTCCAAGCCAACAAGTATGAAGGTGGAATTATTAGATTTGGACAATATTGTGAAGCAAGTGATTGAATTTATGCTTCCGGATGCTTTGATGAAAAATATTATGATTCAATATATTTCTTCTGCTAATCAAGCAGCTTATATTGGCGGTAATGAAAATCGTTTAAAGCAAGTTTTCATGAATCTCATCAAAAATGCGATGGAGTCCATGAATAATGGTGGAACAATCACGATAGAAATGAATGTCATTGACTGCACGATGGTTGAACTAATGATTAAAGATGAAGGCAATGGTATGGATAGCAGTACCCTTCAAAACTTATTCCAGCCTTTTTACACGACTAAATCAACAGGGACAGGACTAGGCCTTGCTTTCGTGAAAAAAGTGATAGAAGAGCATGAAGGGTTAATTGGTGTGAATAGTGAGTTACAGAAGGGGACATGCTTCCACCTGCAATTCCCCATTTACACATTTAATCAAATGGATGCAGTGGATGTACCGTCGAAGGACTCCGCTTATTTAGTAACATAAGGAAAGTATAAATGGTTGCATAAATGCTTTAAAATGCACGAATTTAGATATTGCTTTTGACAATGCTTTTCTAAAATCGCTATAATGGCATGTATAAAGAGCGAATTGAGAGGAAAAGGATATGACGTCAGAAGATTTAAAGCAATCTTTAAAATTATATATTGTATTATCACGTGCACATAAAGCGATTAACGAGACAACTCATTCATTCTTTCAAGAGAATGGATTAAATCCTACTGAATTTGCCGTATTAGAGCTTCTTTATCATAAAGGAAGACAACCTTTACAGCAAATTGGCAATAAAATTTTGCTAGCCAGTGGGTCTATTACGTATGTCATTGACAAGCTCGAAAAAAGAGGATATTTATTACGTGTCTCTTGTCCAGCAGATCGCCGAGTTACCTATGCAGAAATTACTGAGAAGGGTGAGGCGTTTATGAGTGAGTTATTTCCAAAGCATGAGCGTCATTTGCATGAGCTAGTGAGTGTGTTATCTGTGGAGGAAAAAGATCAAGCCATCAATTTGTTGAAAAAATTAGGGCTGTCCATTAAAGATTTATCTTATTAAGAAGTACCCGATTGTTAAGGGCACTGAAAAAGTCGATTTGCCGTAAAAATTGTCATGCAAATCGATTTTTTTAATTTTAAAAAGACAAAAAGTGAATTTTTTAGTTCTTTATTGCTTTGGGGTGTTTTTATGAACAAAGAGACTGTAGGCAAACTTTTTAGTTCGTCTACAGTCTTATTTTCATATTTATTGTTTTGAAATTGTTGCCGCCATATTAAGCATAGCATCTGTTAAGTCTAATTCATCATTATCATGGATTATTAGTTTTGTAATTAAGCCATCTTTTTCAAAAACAACCCCAACTACTTTTTCTGTATCGAAATCAACCACATAGCCTTCGATATTTGTTACATTCTTAAATGCTGAAAGTTCCTCAGATGTTAATGCTACTGTTTCCCCGACAGCATTCATATGATCCTGCAAAGAAGTTTTAACATCATTAAAGTTTGCCTGAGAAGCATCTACAGTTTCAATACGCATAAATACTTCATCATTTTCATTTGAGACTAACATATCTTTACCTGGTTCTTCTTGAGTAAGTGTGAATCCAGGTAGCTGTTGCATTTTATAGCCTTGTTCAACGCTTTTAGATTCACTTGCCTTTTCAGTTTTATCTACACCTTTTTGGACGTATTTAACCTCTTGTTGTGGACTAGTAGAAGTATCTGTGTTTGAATCATTTGATGTAGGCGTTTCTTGCGCTTCACCTGCAGTGTTATCCTTAGATGGTTTTTGTTCATTGGAAGTATTTGATGGCTCATTATTTTGAGCACCTGAACTCTCTGATTTGTCAGTAGTATTACATCCTACAAATAAAACGGCTGTTAGTAATAATGCAAGTAATGAGAATAATTTTTTTTGCATGAAATGCCCTCCTTTTCTAAATTAAACGTTGGTAAAGATAAAATGTTTCCAATTTTTAATGTTATGATGTTAAAGGTAACACTAAAAATAATAATAGTACAAAAACTACATGGGCTACAATAACAAGTGGCATACTTTTACGCCATTCATATAAAAAGCCCCAAATGAGGCTTGCTATGAGTGCGGCAACCATACCAAGTATAAAACCGCTTAGGGCAATGGAGATGGCACATAAAACAGCTGTTACAATAACTGCTACAGCAGGACGCATAAAGCGTTTTAACTGTTGTTGAACATATCCGCGCCAAAATAGTTCTTCACCAATAGCTATAATGAATACAAGTAAAATATAGTGCCAAATATTTTGTGGTCCATAGTTTGTTAAAAAATTTTGAACAGATTGTACTAACGAATCATTGATGTATGGTGCAAGCCAATAACCCAAGCGAATGATACCATATGTGATTGTACCGTATCCAATACCAAAGAGTAGGAATTGCCATGTAGGTAATTGATCTTCGATTTTACCGGCTAAAATGGAGATTGCAATACATACAAGCAAAATAAATGCATACAAGTACCAAAATACTGCTTGATTAGCAAAGGTAAAAGCCAGCATGCCATAAACGAATAATAAAGAAAGGAGAAATAATATTGTTTGTTTCGAATTTGTAAGCATAATTCGACCTCCATGCTTTAATTTTATCAAAAAAAAAGTCCCATATCATCTATAAAGACAAATAGGGACTATTCAGACTATTAAGCTTCATTAGTATATAAAATTTTGTATCGTTTATGGTTAACAACTGTTTTCTCTTCAATCTCTAGAGAATCGAAATTCTCCATGTATGTTAAATCTACAATTACCGAATTTTCATTTACCTTTTCAACAATACCTTGCAGACCATTTTTAAACTCGATAATATTTCCAACTTCAGCTATTTTCACAGACAGTCAGCTCCTTCATCGACTAATAATATACAGTTTGCATTAAAAAAAGGGAAACGTAAAGCTTTTTTTGAATAATTCATAATTTATTACACAAAATGATTTAGAAGAAAGGAATAGAATAAATGGATAAATACGAAAATATGCTTAAACAATTACAAAATGGGGAAATTAACAGTATAGAAATTGATAAGGAACAATTTTATGAATTCCGAGAAGTACTGGTAAAACACCCTTTATTCAAACATTTTCGTGGAGAGGCCAAACAAAATGGGCTAGTGATTTACACTTATCAGGAAATTCCTAGAAGTTAATTTGTCGAACATTGTCGGAAGTTAATGCTGTAAGAAATGAAATATAAATGTATAATAATGGTATGATTATTTGTATGTGGAGGGTTGTATGAATGGTCAATCTACTCTTGAAACAAATGGAACAAACTCGTGAGATGATGATTCGCTCAGGTGTAGAAAACGGGTTACAAAACGCAAAAACCATTCAACTGAGTCGCAGATTAGATCAGTTAATGAACACTTATTATAGACAGACAGCATTTGAGGAAGAAGAAGATCAAGAAGAATAAAAGAATGTTCCAGTATTCAGAGTATAAACTTTAAAAAAGATGTTTAAAAAACATTTAACGGGGAATACTTATATTGAACACAGCAACATTCTCATTTCCCCCTTTAGAGCAGTGATACCCCATCACTTGCTCTCTTTTTTGTTTAATCGTATAAATGGACATTAAGAAGAGTTTGAATTATTGCACTTATTCCACTACACTGAAAAGATAACAATTAGTGTTAATCATTCATTTTCAATGGATGGCTAGCATGGAATAAGAAGGAGTCGCTACATATGGGAAAAGAACGTATTGCATTTATTGGTACAGGCGTTATGGGCGCTAGTATTGTTAAGCATTTATTACACAATGGTCATGAAGTAACGGTTTATACTAGAACTAAAGAAAAAGCAGAACCACTTGTAGCATTAGGTGCAACTTGGGCTAGCTCTCCAGCAGAGGCATTTAAAAATAAGGATTTAGCTTTCACAATGGTTGGATACCCTTCAGATGTAGAGGAAGTATATTTTGGAGACAATGGATTATTTCAATCTGCTGAAACAGGCAATATCTTGATTGATATGACTACTTCAGAGCCAACATTAGCGAAGAAAATTTTTACTCATGCTCAAATGCTTGGGATAGAAGCGTTAGATGCACCTGTTTCTGGAGGGGATATTGGTGCTCAAAATGGTACACTATCCATTATGGTTGGCGGCAGCAAGGCTACATTTGATAAAGTATTAGCAGTCATGAAACATTTTGGTGAGAATATTGTTTATCAAGGTGAAGCAGGTGCAGGACAGCATGCTAAAATGTGTAATCAGATTGTTATTGCTTCTGGGATGATTGGTGTATGTGAATCATTAGCTTATGGTTTAAAAGCTGGACTTGACTTACCAACAGTATTACAATCGATTGCGTCTGGTGCTGCTGGATCCTGGTCTTTAAGTAATTTAGCACCTCGTATGATTAATGATGATTACGCACCCGGTTTTTATATTAAACATTTTGTCAAGGACATGAAAATTGCTTTAGATGAATCTAAAAAAATGGGGATATCGTTACCAGGTTTAGCACTTGCTTATGAAATGTATGAGAAGCTTATTGAAGAGGGCTATGGTGAATATGGTACACAGGCACTTTTAAAAGCTTATCAGTAATATTATAGAAAACCCGAAGTATAGGTTACTTCTGGGTTTTCTTATAGTGTTGAAAAACTAAATGGTCAAAGGATTCTTTGTGAACACTACTAAGTCAAATAAGGTGATTTCCGTTCCAGGCTACTCGCTTTCCAGTGGGCGAGCGACGAGCCGCTTCCTGCGCTGACGCTCCGTGCAGGGTCTCGTCTGTCTCGCTATCCCACGGGAGTCGAGTAGCCTTGCACTCCAATCTGCAATAGTGTAGAACTTTAAATATTTTCTTCCCTCAAAAGTAAAGTAAAAGCATATTACTCACCAACATTAAATGGATAGAATAGTAGTACAATTCTATAGCTGTCAACCTACATTTTTGTACATAAAACTACTTTATAACTAAACATAAAGCTACTTATTGCTGGACTTCTTTCGCATAGAAAAATGTTATCAGCTTCATTTTTGCATAAAATAGTGATGGCTAAGACTTCAATTTATCACTAATGGTTGATTGGAGTGTAGACTGAGTGACTCCTTGGGGATTCAGCGTCACAGATGAGACCCTGGAGCGCGAGTGAAGCGGCTCATCGGACGCCCCCAGGAAAGCACTCAGTCGGAACGGAGATCAACCCCTCGTTTTGAAAAAGGGTTATACTTTTTTATTTGTCACATTGATTTCATTGACATAATAGTATTTCAACATGAAAACCCGAAGTATAGGTACTTCGGGTTTTCTTTTTATAAAGCTGCTCACTACCACACAGAAAATAGAGAGCTGCGGAAAACATTACTCTTTTTTGAAAAGTTTTGCATCTAAAGAGTAGCTAGATGCTCCAGCAAGGGCAAAGTATAAAGCAATGGCACCTAAAGCTAGGTCTAATTCATAGCCTGCCAATCCATTCTCTCCGATAAAACCAACACTAAGCTTCGCTGTAAAAATAGCAACAACCATTGTTGCAGTCAATAAAGCCCCAAAAAGTCTTGTACCCAAGCCTAAAATAATCGCAGCACCACCTACTAATTCGATGATAGCTACAACATAAGCCATAAAGCCGGGGATTCCAAGGGAACTAAAATAATCAGCTGTAAAGCTAATACCACCCTGAAATTTTTGATATCCATGAACTGCAAAAATAATGCCAAGTACGACACGTAAAATAGTTGATCCAATATTTTGCATTTTTAATGATCTCCTTTCGCTTACATTTCGTAACTTAGTTTATTTTTAAAAATAACTTTTGTCAAGTAACTAAGTTTTATTTTTTAAAACAGATTTTGAAAAAATGATATACTGTTAAATAAGAAAAAAATGACGATGGAGGCAGGTAGATTGGAGCAAAAAAAAATTTGTCCACGCTTTGAAAGGGCGCTAACCATATTGAATCATCGCTGGAACACCTTGCTTATTTATCAGCTATTAGAAGGTCCTAAAAGGTTCTCAGCTATCAAAAATCAATTAGGAATAAGTAGCAGAGTGTTAACAGAAAGATTAAAAGAATTAGAGATTGAACAAATTGTCACACGGACAGTTATTCCTTCAACCCCAGTAGTGATTGAATATGAGCTAACAGCAAAGGGGCATGCACTTGCGCCAGTTCTTCAGGCAATTGAAGAATGGTCTTCCATGTGGGTAAATATCGAGGAATAATGGAGTGAATATCCAAGCGAGGGGGCTTGGATATTCTTTTTGCTAGTCGATAATAATTTGTAAATAATATTATTTTTTTTTTAACAAAAGGTATTATTTATTACAGAGAGAAATTAATTTAATATTATAGAGAATAGGAGGAGGGGGTTTATGAAGAGGGGCTCAGCAGTAGACACACAACATAGAAGTCAATTTGCACTTTATTTATCGCTGCCAATACTTTCATGGGCATTTTATGATTTTGCAAATACAATTTTTTCTTCAAATATTAATACAATATTTTTCCCGTTTTATATGGATGAGGTTTTAGGAACAAATGAAGTTATGCAGCAAGTTGCAAGTACATTTATTTCTTATGCAAATGCCATTGCCAGCTTTTTACTTGTTGTGTTTTCACCATTGTTTGGCGTATGGATTGATAATACAGGCTATAAGAAGAGGTTTATCGTATGGTTTGCATCCATTTCTATATTCTTTACCTTTATGATGGGGATCTTTGCAAACCTACAGACGACCACGAATTTTTCAGGTGTGTCACTAAGTTTATTTTTAGTTGTAGCTAGTTTTGTCATTGCAAAATTTTTCTTTAATTCTAGTCTAGTATTCTATGATTCAATGATGGCAGATTTAGGAACAAAAGAGGAGATGCCTCTTATTTCTGGCTATGGAGTAGCAATTGGTTATTTAGGGACAATTTTCGGTTTACTCGTTTATTTGTATGTAGGAAACAGTGATTTTCATCGAGCATTTATTCCAACCGCAATTTTGTATTTATTATTTTCATTGCCTTTATTTTTTATTAATAAAGATACACCGTTTCCAAAGTCTCAGCGGAAGCCTATAAAGTTCCTAGAAGGCTATAGGGAAATTATTCAGACCTTTAAGGATATGAAGCAATATAAGGCAATTTTCACCTTTATGATTGCTTATTTCTTTTTAAATGATGCTATTGCCACAACGATTGCTATGATGGCTGTTTATGCCACAACAATAGTCGGCTTTACGTCAGGTCAGTTTATCGTTCTATATTTAGTATCGACTGTTTCAACAATTATTGGCTCACTTGCGTTTGGCTATATTACAAAGGCAATCGGAGCAAAGCGTGCCATCACTTTAGTGGCGATATTAATGATTGTCGCTTTAGCATTTGCTGTCTTTGCTACTGCACAATGGATGTTCTGGATTGCTGGTAGTATGTTTGGTATATCTTTAGGCTCAATGTGGGTGACCTCAAGAACCTATATTATTGAACTTTCTCCAGATGAAAAACGTGGACAATTTTTTGGGTTGTTTGCATTTTCAGGTAAAGTATCCTCCATCATTGGACCAGCAGTCTACGGGACCGTTACATTATGGATGAAAGATTATGGCACATTAGCAAGTAGGGTGGCACTTTCCACATTAATTGTAATGACGGTAATTGGTCTATTTGTACATTTAAAAGTTCATGATAAAAATGGAAATAGCAAGTAGGAGAAATGTATTGCCTATGATACAATTGAATTATAAAAAGAAGTTGAACAGAAAGGAGCGGGGTTGCTTTGGAACAAAAAGGTATATTATTAGAAAGTGGCACAAATGAGCTAGAAATCGTTGAATTCGAAGTGGCTAACAATAAATTTGGTATTAACGTTATTAAAGTAAAAGAAATTATTCAACCGATTCCAGTAACATTTATTCCACACGCGCACCCGCATGTAGAGGGGATTATTCAATTACGAGGAGAGGTACTACCAGTAGTTGATATGCTTCGTGTTTTAGGGATTCAACATGCAGAGCGCAATCCTCAACAAAAATATATAGTTGCAGAATTTAATAAACAACGCGTTGTATTCCATGTTGATAATGTTACACAGATTCATCGAATTTCATGGAATCAAATTGAGAAGCCTTCAGATATGTATCAAGGAGGTACCTCACAAGTAATTGGTGTTATTAAACAAAATGAGCAGATGATTCTGTTACTAGATTTCGAAAAAATTATGGTGGACATTAATCCAGATTCAGGTATTAGTGTAGAATCTGTTAAAAAGCTTGGTCAACGTGAGCGCTCTGAAAAACGTATTTTGATTGCGGAAGACTCACCATTATTACGGAAGCTATTATTTGATACGATGAGCGAAGCAGGCTATGTTAATGTCGAATTTTTTGAAAATGGTCGTGATGCCTATGAATACTTAGAATCCATTGTTAAAGGTGGAAGCGATGTATCAGAGCATGTTCAATTAGTGGTGACTGACATTGAAATGCCACAAATGGATGGACATCATCTAACACGAAAAATCAAGGAACATCCGGATCTTAAAAAGCTCCCTGTCATTATTTTCTCAAGCTTAATTACAGATGATCTTCGACATAAAGGTGATAAAGTAGGCGCGGAGGATCAAATCAGTAAACCAGAAATTGCTGAGCTTATTTTACGTGTAGACCAGCTGATTTTATAGATTTACTGTCAATATTGGATAGAGTAAAAAGGTACTTCACAATATTAATAATGGGTATCCTGAACGTATCATTAATAACTGAAAGAAAGTCGGATGCCTAGTAAAGGAGTCCGACTTTTTTGTATAGATAAATGTGCCAAAGACAAAATAAGACTGTGCATATGCATGTAGGCATTTAAGGAAGTGATTATTTGAATGAATTAAAAACGGCAATTATCGATATTGGTTCTAACACCATTCGATTAGTACTGTATCTATATGATAAAGAAGAGGGACTTCGTGAACTTGGGAATATTAAAACAGTTGCACGTTTACGTACATATTTACAACCCTCTGGAGAAATGTCTGAAGAAGGCATACAAGTATTGACCGATACGTTATTAACGTTTAAAGCAATGCTTGATGATTTTGCAGTAACAGATGTTAAAGCTGCTGCAACAGCTGCTATACGACAAGCTACGAACAGAGCTGAAATTATTGACCGAATGAAGGCAATAACAGGCATACAAATAGACCTTTTATCTGAGGAAGAAGAGGCTTATTTTGGCTTTGTTGCTGTAGCCCATTCAATGGGTACTAAATCTGCTGTAACTATTGACATTGGAGGTGGGAGTACTGAAATTACACTATTTGAAAACAAAGAACTTCAGAAATCTTACAGTTTCCCATTCGGTACAGTGTCTTTAAAGCAGCGCTTTGTTAAAGGTGACATTATTAATAGCGGTGAAAAAAAGGAGCTCATTGCATTTATCAAAGAGCAATTTAAAGCACTTCCATGGATTCAAAACGTTGGATTACCGATTATCGCCATTGGTGGAAGTGCACGTAATATTGCTCAAATTCATCAACAAAAATGCGACTATCCAATTGCAAGTATCCATGGCTATGAAATGTCAAAGGAAAATTTAGATGACCTTAGTGTATTTTTAGGAGAATTGAGCTTCCATGATTTGAAGCAATTAGATGGGCTTTCAGCGGATCGAGCAGATATTATAGTCCCAGCTTTGGAAGTTTTTCGTGTTTTAATGGAGGTAGCTGGAAGTGAAGTGTTCCAACTAACGAAAAAGGGCTTACGTGAGGGGCTTACTATTCAACGAATTTTACAGACGGACCCAAGTGCTTATGATAAATACAATGTATTTGAGGGAAACGCTAGAAGATTAGCTCGTCAGTATGGTCGAACAGAAGACGAGGTCGACTATTTAATGCATTTAGCTGATCAATTATATCGTGAGTGCTGTCATTTGAAATATTTGCAATATAATCCAAAAGATTTGCAATTATTGACGAAAGCGGCGAAAGTATTCAATATTGGCGAATATATTGAGCTAAGCTCTGCAAGTCAACATACTTTTTATTTACTAGCAAACCAATCTATAGACGGATTAAATCACAAGGAACGCGTAAAATTAGCACTTCTTGCTTCTTATAAAAATCGAGATTATTATCAGCGATTTGCAGCTCCATTTGAGGACTGGCTGGGACGTGAGGAATATCGGAAAATACGAGACTTTGGAGCACTTTTAAAATTTATTTATGCCTTGAATGTCTCTAAAAGAAGAATTGTACATGCTATTGAAATGCACAATGAAGAGGATTATGTACAGCTTGGTATATACGTAAAAAATCATGCTGCTGCCGAAAAATACCAAGCAAATCGACATAAAAAACATCTTGAACGTGCATTAAAGATACCAATAAAAATAAACTTTATTGAAGAAGGGTTGATTAATGATGACAACTGAATTGACGAATAATCAGCTAGAAGAGGAAGTTTCAGAAACACAAAGTCGATTATTAGAGGAAATTGCCAAGCCTCAATATTATAATAATCGTGAATTAAGCTGGCTTGCCTTCAATGAACGAGTTTTAGAGGAGGCAGAGGATATTAATAACCCTCTGCTAGAACGTCTAAAATTTTTAGCCATTTTTAGCTCAAATTTAGACGAGTTTTTTATGGTTCGTGTAGCAGGTTTGCAGGATCAGGTACGTGCAGGATTCCATAAGGCTGAAAATAAGTCTGGTTTAACACCGAAAGAGCAACTTGCTAAAATTGCAGAGCGTACTCAAGCATTAGTGCGTCGCCAAACAGAGGTATACAGACATTTAATCTATGATTTATTACCCCAACACAATGTACATATAGCAGACATCAAAGATTTAAATAGTACACAAAAAGCATTTATTAATGAAATGTTTGCAGAAACAATCTTCCCTGTCCTGACACCTGTTGCAGTAGATGCCTATCGTCCTTTCCCAACATTGCTTGGTAAAACATTAAATTTACTTGTATTATTGGAGCAAGATGAGACAGATCTAGAAAGTCGTGAAAAAGTTGCGATTGTACAGGTACCATCTGTATTAGATCGTTATATTAAAGTTCCTTCAGCAGAAGGGGAATCCGTAGTTGTTCTTTTAGAAGACGTGATCGTAGCCCATATTGAGAAGCTCTTTTATGGCTATAGTGTTAAATCAGCACAGGCTTTCCGTTTAACACGTAATGCTGATTTAACCATTCATGAAGAAGGGGCAAGGGATTTATTGGTTGAAATTGAGAAAGAGTTGAAAAAGCGTAAATGGGGCGTTGGAAGTCGTCTTGAAGTACGTGAGGGTGAAATGAACGAAGAAGTTCTCAATTATCTACTAGATGAATTTGAAATTGAGGAATCGGATGTCTTTCATATTGATGGACCATTAGATTTAACATTTATGTTTTCCTTTGTAAAGGGCATATCAGTTGGTAGAGAGCATCTGGAATATGAGAGCTTTATCCCGCAGCCTCCTTTAGATTTACAATCTGATGAAAATATTTTTGAAAAGGCATTGCAGCAGGATATCTTTTTCCACCATCCATATGAGTCCTTTGCTCCTATTGTCGATTTTATCTCAGAAGCGGCAATAAATCCGAATGTATTGGCTATTAAACAAACATTGTATCGAGTAAGTGGAAATTCTCCAATCATACAGGCATTAAAGCTCGCAGCTGAAAACGGCAAGCAGGTAACGGTTTTAGTTGAATTAAAGGCTCGCTTTGATGAGGAAAATAATGTGCATTGGGCAAAGCAACTGGAGCAGGCTGGCTGTCTCGTTATTTATGGTATGAATAATTTAAAAACACATTCTAAGATAACGCTTGTTGTGAGTCGCCGTAACGGAAAAATTGAACGCTTTGTCCATTTAGGTACAGGAAATTATAACGATGCTACTGCAAAAATTTATACAGATATGGGCATAATAACGACAGATAAGGAATTTGGTATTGATGCTACTAACTTCTTTAATTATTTAAGCGGCTATACAGAGAAGCCTACTTTTAATCATTTAGTTGTGGCACCGTTTGATATTCGAGATGAATTTATACGATTAATGGATGAGGAAATAGCCTGTCATAAGAAGTATGGGAATGGTTTTATTCGTGCAAAAATGAATTCACTCACAGATAAAGATTTAATGATGAAGCTATATGAGGCGTCCATTGCAGGTGTCAAAGTGGAGCTAATTATTCGTGGCATTTGTTGTATTCGACCTGGAATTCCTGGCATTAGTGACAATATCACTGTAACGAGCATTGTTGGCCGTTTCCTTGAACATTCCCGTATTTATTGGTTCCATCATAATGGGGAAAACAAAGTCTATTTATCTTCAGCGGATATGATGACACGCAATATGATTAAACGTGTAGAAATTTTATTCCCTGTATATGCAAGTGAAGCAAAAGCTCGTATTATTAACATCATGAATTCACAACTTGAGGATACTGCCAAAGCACGTATTCAAGATTCTAATGGCAAATATCATTACAAAGAGTTTGATCGAAGTGAAGATCCTATTAATAGTCAAGAAATGTTCTTAAAGGATGCACTAAAACCTACGCTAGACGAAGAATAAAGCAAACACGCTACTTAGTGAGGGATATAATGGAAAAATATAAAGAGAGTGTAGCGCCATTTGCAGACTATCACCAAGTCATACAGCTTAATCCATTTGATGCAGTTGTATGTTTAAGAAAAGTTGATACAAAAGCATTTGAAATCGTTAATTTTAACGATAAACTACCATCATTAATTGAGCTACAGGATGTGGATGCCACCAATGCCGAAAATTTTTTTCCAGAGCAATGCTGGCTACAGGTATCAAAAATATTACAGCGAGAACTAAATATGGATCATAAGCTAGAGATTTGTACAGGGAACAAAGTAAAAACATTTATAGCCAATGTACAGCATCTAGAAAAATCAGTTGTTGCAGTTATTTTACGAGAGACACATAATGATGTGGCCCCTTATTTACAATTTGTGGAACAATATGTAAGTCCTGTGTTAACAACTGATGTTCAAGGTCGTATTATACATCAAAACTTTGCCGCCACTACTCTATTATCAAGTGGGCATCACAACCTGATAGGACGAAATATTTTTTCATTATTAGAGAGTAAGTATAGCGATGAATTCAAATTATTATTTGCAAAAACGATTGAGGGTTCTGCTTTTGGTATGCCTAAATGTTTATTTAAAGACCAGTTGCTTAGCCATGAACCTTTTTACTTAAAGACTCATCCAACCTACTTTAATGGTGAAATTATTGGTGTCCATTTATTTGTAAAAGATGCCAATAGCTTTATGAATGATCAAGAATCCTTTTATTATTTAGCATTAATGGATGAACTGACAGGTATTTGGAACCGTAAAGCATTTAAAGAGCATTGGCTGCATCATTTAAATGATAAAAAGCATGAAAGTAAACAAGCAGCACTTATTTTAGTGGATATTGACCGCTTTAAAAAATTTAATGAATCCCTTGGTGAAAGTAAGGGAGATGAGCTGATGCGCATGTTTAGTCATAGACTTCGTGAACTGTGCTACTCAAAGTGCTCTCTTTATCGTTATAACAGTGATGAATTCATATTTGTTCTAAAAGATGCAACCATCAATAAAATAGAAAAAACAGCAAATGCTATATTAGATGCTCTCAAACAGCCGTTTATGATTGATGGGCAGGAATATTTTATTAGTGTATCAATTGGTATTTCTCTTAGCCCTGCGGATGGCAAGGACTTAGAGACTCTTGTGCGTAAAGCGGATAAAGCGTTATTTTCTGTAAAGGAACATGGACGTTCACACTATCGCTACTATCGTGAAGATATGATCACTGTTTTTCCTAACGAGGCATTAATGGAGGCACACTTAAGACGTGCTATTGAATTTAATGAGCTAAGTATTCATTTACAGCCGCAAATGGATTTAACGAATAATAGTATCAATAGTTTTGAGGCATTGTTACGGTGGAATAATCGTAAATTTGGCTTTGTATCACCTGCGCAATTTATACCTATTGCAGAGGCATCAGGCTTAATCATTGAAATTGGCGATTGGATAATTGATGAGGTATGTCGCTATCAAAAAGAGTGGCAAATGAAAGGCTATCGTCCTGTACGAATAGCCGTGAATATTTCACCAAAGCAATTTAGAAAGGAAAATTTCGCCCGAAAAATTGAGGCAGCCCTGAAAAAGTATAATGTTCCACCTAAATTACTCGAAGTAGAAATTACGGAAAGCTCTATGACTAATGTCCACGAAACATTTTCCATATTAACGGAATTAAAGCAATTAGGTGTCTATGTATCGGTGGATGATTTTGGTACTGGCTATTCCTCTTTAAGTTATTTAAAGCGCTATCCGATTGATATTATAAAGATTGATCAATCATTTATTGCTGACATTGCCAAGGATGATAAGAACGAGGCCATTATCAAGGCTATTATTTCAATGTCTCATAATTTGGGCTTAGAGGTCATCGCAGAAGGAATCGAGGAACCATCTCAAGTCGATTTCCTCAAGCGCCATCGATGTCAAAAGGGGCAAGGCTATTTATATAACAAGCCTTTACCTGTAGAAACCATAGTTGAACAATATTTTGTTAGTTAATCATGTCATTAAGTAGCACTTCACGAATTGTGAAGTGCTACTTTTTTAGGTTAAGGAAAGCAGGAAAGTGGGCGAACTGATTAAAGGGGATGAAGCTAGGAAAAAGGTATGGTTCAAGTCTAAGAAGCGGAAGCCGAGCGAAAAATGTGTGGCTTGGGTGAAAAAGAGTGGGACGGAGCAGAGCAGAGCAGGAAAGAGGACAAGCCGAGCGAAAAAGTACTGAGGCGGAGCAGAAAAGCGAGTAAGCCGAGCGAAAAGGTATCAAGGCGGAGCAGGAAAGCGAGCAAGCCGAGCGAAAAGGTACTGAGGCGGAGCAGAAAAGCGAGTAAGCCGAGCGAAAAGGTACTGAGGCGGAGTAGAGCGAGTAAGCCGAGCGAAAAAGTATCGAGGCGGAGCAGAAAAGCGAGCAAGCCGAGCGAAAAGGTACCGAGGAGGAGCAGAGAAGCGAGCAAGCAGAGCGAAAAGGTATCAAGGCGGAGCAGAAAAGCGAGCAAGCCGAGCGTAAAGGTATCGAGGCAGAGCAGAAAAGCAAGCATACCGAGCGAAAAGGTATCGAGGCGAGCAGGAAAGCGAGCAAGCCGAGCGAAAAGGTATCGAGGCAGAGCAGAAAAGCGAGCAAGCCGAGCGAAAAAGTACTGAGGCAGAGCAGAAAAGCGAGCAAGCCGAGCGAAAAGGTACCGAGGCGGAGCAGAAAATCGAGCAAGCCGAGCGAAAAAGTACTGAGGCGGAGCAGAAAATCGAGCAAGCCGAGCGAAAAAGTACTGAGGCGGAGCAGAAAAGCGAGTAAGCCGAGCGAAAAGGTATCGAGGCGGAGCAGAAAAGCGAGTAAGCCGAGCGAAAAGTTATCGAGGCAGAGCAGAAAAGCCAGCAAGCCGAGCGAAAAGGTACTGAGGTGAGCAGAAAAGCGAGCAAGCCGAGCGAAAAGATACCGAAACAGAACTGAAAAAATGGAGTAAACCATCAATTTAGTAAAAATGAAGCTCAAGCGAAACTGAAGTCCAGAGACGCCTAAGCTTTCTATGACAGATATGTGATGACTAATTGTTTTTTAATTTCATTCCATCCAAGACGATTGCTGTGAATTGTGCCATTTGGGTAGCTAAATCAAAGTTTTCATTATGGATTAACCAATCGAAGACATTTGCCCGCATGCAGCGTTGAATGATTGCCTGCATTTGTGTTATTTGTAAATCTGGTCGAAACTCTCCTTGCTGAATTCCTTCTTCAATGTATGAATTAATAATTTGAAAAATTTTTCGCTGTGGACTGATTAAATAATGTTCTTGTTCTACATGATTTGTCATCGCAGCAGTATATACTGTCCGTAGTAAATCTTTTCCTACCACATTTGTTAAATAGTTCATTTGCTCTTCATACAGTATTAATATTTTTTCACTAGCTGGTAAGGAATGGTTAATGGTCTTCTCTACAGTACTATAAAAACTATCCAGTTCTTTAAATTTTTCTAAAATCACATCGTATTTAGATGGGAAATGCGTGTAAAATGTTCCTTTTGATACATGACATGCCTTTGTTATTTGATCAATGGAGACGTGCTCAAATCCATGTTTATTAAAGAGCTCTAAAGAAGTTTTTAATAATTTCTCTCTTGTTTCCAGTGCCTTTTTTTGTCTATTAGTTAGTGATTCCATAGTTTCTTGCATTTCCTCCGTAAAATATGTTCCGTCTAAAAAAATAGAAAAATTAAATTTATAATTGACGAAGTGGGATTTATTTGATTATGATTTAATTGACCGTAGTCAATGACTTTGGTCATCCAATATATCTTGTTATTCATGTTACGATAAATTGCTTCAATTGGCTAGTGCACAGTTTATGAACAACAAAATATTGTAGAAAATTGATTTATTGAAAAGTCAATCTAACATCTTTAGTTTTTGAATTTTTGGAATAATTAGAAATAAGAGCCGAAATTTTAAAGGGGGATAACAATATGACAACGGTACAAGAGGTTAAAACATTAACGCATTTTATTGGTGGGGAGCTAGTTGATGGGAAAAGTGGGCGTTTTGGTTCAGTATTCAACCCAACTACTGGAAATATTATTGCAAAGGTGCCATTAGCGACTGCTGAGGAAACGCGTGAGGCTATTGCAAAGGCACAGGCAGCATTTCCGCAATGGCGAGATACATCGGTGTCTAAACGTGCTGAAATTGTCCTAAGATTCCGTAATCTTATTACAGAAAATATTGAGGAGCTGTTGCAAATTATTTGTACAGAAAGCGGAAAAACTTTGGAAGATGCCAAAGGGGAAATTACACGAGGTTTAGAGTCCGTTGACTTAGCAATCGGTGCACCACAGCTAATGAAGGGGGAGTATTCCGTAAATGTGGGCGGCCAAATTAATGCTTATTCGGCAAAGTATCCTTTAGGTGTAGTGGCGGCAATTTCACCCTTTAACTTTCCAATTATGGTGCCTTTAGCACAAACAAGTATGGCTATTGCTGTTGGGAATGCTGTTGTGTTAAAGGCATCCGAACGTGTTCCGATGACTGCTTTATATGTCAGTGAGCTGTGGAAAAAGGCTGGATTACCTGATGGGATATGGACTGTGGTAAATGGGGATAAAGATGTAGTGAATGAACTATTAGAAAATCCAGCCGTACAGGCAATTTCTTTTGTTGGATCAACACCAGTTGCTAAATACATCTATGAAACAGGTGCTAAATACGGGAAAAGAGTGACAGCACTAGGCGGTGGTAAGAATAATATGGTGGTTATGCCAGATGCTGATCTTGAGCAGGTTGCGAATGCTTTTATTGGCGCTGCATATGGGGCAGCCTCTCAACGCTGTATGGCTATCTCAACAATAATGCCTGTTGGAAAGGATACGGCAGATCGACTTGTTGAAATTCTAAAAAAGAAAATTGCTAACTTAAAGGTTGGATCCTATACAAATCCAGAAACAGATTTCGGTCCAGTTATTTCACAGCAATCAAAGGAGGCAATAATTGCTGCGATTAATCGAGGAGAAGCGGAAGGTGCCACGGTAGTTTGTGATGGGCGAGACCTCGATATTGTAAAAGAATCAGAAGGATTTTTTGTTGGGCCAACATTACTTGATAATGTAAAACCAGGGATGGAAATTTATGAGCAGGAAATATTTGGTCCAGCTCGTAATGTTGTACGTGTGGATTCTTTAGAGGAAGCTATCCAACTTATTAATCGACATGAGCTTGGGAATGGTGTAACAATTTTTACGAATGATGGGCTTGCAGCTCGAAAGTTTACAACAGAAATAGATGTTGGAATGGTCGGTGTAAATGTACCTATCCCAATCCCTGTTGGATATCATAATTTTGCTGGATTTAAAGGCTCTCGTTTTGGTGAAGGGCATATGTTTGGACCAGATCAGGCACGTTTCTTTACAAAAACAAAAACAATTTCAGAGCGTTGGATGACTGGCCATACTACTTCTACATTTGCGTTCCCAAGCAATAATGATTAGAGCAGGAATTGGAGGGGCTATAGTGAAAGAAAAAACTGTCTTTATTACAGGTGCAGCTCGTGGCATTGGTCTAGCAATCGCGCAGGCATTTGCAGAACAAAGTGCACATGTAGTCATTACTGATAAGAATACAGAACTTCTACAAAAGGCAATCCAACAAAATCCTCAATTGACAGCCTATACATGCGATGTGACAGATGAGCAGGCCATATGCGATGCGATTGATTTTACTGTTAAAAAATTTAAGACTATAGATATTTTAGTGAATAATGCTGGGTTTCAACATGTTTCTTTAATAGAGGATTTCACTACAGAAATTTTCGAATCCATGCAAAAAGTAATGCTAGTTGCACCGTTTGTAGCTATGAAGTACGCATTACCACATATGAAGAAGAATAATTATGGACGTATTATTAATATGGCCTCTATTAATGGAGTTATTGGCTTTGCAGGTAAAGCAGGATACAATGCAGCAAAGCATGGTGTGATCGGTCTTACGAAAGTAGCAGCGCTAGAGGTTGCTACCAATGGGATAACAGTGAATGCAATTTGTCCAGGATATGTGGATACAGATTTAGTACGTCAACAATTTTCGGATTTAGCTAAAACGAGAGGGATAGAAGTAACCGAAGTATTGGAGCAAGTGCTTTATCCCCTCGTTCCTCAAAAACGTCTACTCGATGTAACTGAAATTACAGGTCTTGCCCTTTATTTAGCGAGTGATATGGCAAAGGGTGTCACTGGGCAAGCACTAATCTTAGATGGTGGATATACAGCACAATAGCATAGGGAGGGAGAACTATGATTCAAACAAAAACAATCTTTACTGTCCATTCGCCAGCAACTATTGTATATGGACGAGATGCCTTTGAGGAAGTTAGGGTGTATGCAAAAAAATTAGGGAATAAAGCACGTATTATAAGTGACCCTATTATGGATAGCTTAGGTTTTGTCAACCAATGTCGCACATATTTAAAGGCGCAAGGATTGGAAGCTGTGTCATATTTGGGTGTAACAACAGAGCCAGTAGATACGTATGTTGCTGAAGGACAAGATGTTTTGCAAGCTGAAGACTGTGATGTCATCATTTCGGTTGGGGGTGGAAGTTGTATTGACACTGGGAAAGCGATTGCTGTTGTGGCGACTAATGGTGGCTATATAGGCGATTATATAAAAATGCAAAAAATCGCAGACCAAGCACCTATCCCTCATATTGCAATCCCGACTACAGCAGGCACTGGCTCTGAGGCAACGGATGCAACAGTTATTACAAATACGCAAAATGATGTAAAAATGATGATCAAGCAACCCGCCTTTATGCCTACCATTGCAATTGTTGATCCCGTATTAACGGTTACCTCTCCCCCTGCTATTACTGCAGCGACTGGTATTGATGCTTTGAGCCATGCGATTGAGAGTTATTTATCTCGCTTAGCACATCCCTATTCGAATGTGCTAGCATTATCAGCGATGGAATTAATCGTCAATAATCTGTTTAGGGTATATGAACATGGTGATGATCTTGATGCTCGGGAGGCCATGTCGCTAGGCTCCTTGCAGGCAGGCCTATCGTTCTCTAATGCGTCTGTTGCTTTAGTGCATGGAATGTCTCGACCAATTGGAGCTTTATTCCATGTACCTCATGGAATATCCAATGCTATGCTTTTACCAGTAGTTTTGGAGTTTTCTAAGGATGCCTGCATTCATCAGCTTGCAGACCTCGGCGAATTTTTCAATAAGGATGGTAGATTATTATCGAAGGAAGAGCTTGCAGATCTAGCGATAATTTCTATTAAAGAGATGTGTAAAAAAATGGGCATCGGTAATTTAAAACAATGGGGAATTGAGGAAGATGCCTTTTATGCGGCTATCCCAAAAATGACCGTTGATGCAATTGCTAGTGGAAGTCCAGGCAATAATCCTAAAATACCTACAGAAGATGAGCTAAGAGAACTTTATAACATAGCCTATCATTATGAGTTTTAGTTAATCAAGTGATTGAGAGAGTTTTAAATTAAATGCTGAATGACGAACTATTCAAGAGTCTTGAATGGTTCTTTTTATGTAAAAGAACAATTTCCCCTGACTATTTGCAGAATTAATATGACATATCCGAGAAAATATAGTAATATTTATATGAATCATCATTCATTTTTGTGAAGGGGGAAATGGTATGTTGCAGGGGAAAACAATTATTATTACGGGTGGATCTAGTGGAATGGGGCTATATATGGCTAAGAACTTTGTTGCCGAGGGAGCGAATGTTGTTATCACAGGCCGCAATGAAGAACGTTTAGCAGAGGCAAAGGCCTTTATTTTAGAGGCTGGAACTTCAATTGAGACTTTCCAAATGGATGTTCGAGTTCCAGAGCATGCAGAGGCGATGCTAGCATTTGCTGTTGAAAAATTTGGACAGGTTGATGGGCTTGTGAATAATGCTGCTGGCAATTTTATCGTACGCGCGGAAGACTTATCACCGAATGGCTGGAAGGCTGTTGTTGATATTGTGTTAAATGGTACATTCTTTTGTTCTTCTGTTGTTGGTAAGTATTGGATTCAGAATAATATAAAAGGATCCATTTTGAATATGGTGGCAACTTATGCATGGAATGCTGGCGCTGGCGTTGTTCATTCAGCGGCTGCTAAAGCGGGCGTTTTATCGTTAACGAGAACACTAGCTGTTGAATGGGGAAAACAATACGGGATTCGAGTGAATGCAATTGCACCAGGTCCAATTGAGCGTACAGGTGGTGCAGAAAGGCTTTGGGAGTCAGAGGCTGCAGCTGCTCGTACATTAGATTCTGTACCATTAGGTCGTACAGGAACCCCTGAAGAGATTGCTGACTTGGCAACATTCATGCTGTCTGCTAAAGCTAGCTATATGAATGGTGAATGTGTGACGCTTGATGGTGGACAATGGCTTAATCAGTATCCATTCTAAACAAAATAATTTGCATAATGAAGAGTCGGATTGACGCATACTAAGGGTAAAGAAAGGAGTTTTGCCAATGGGTATGTGGTTAATACCGGCTCTTATTGCCATTACAATCATTTCCGTTATTTCTTTTGTGTCAACACTAAGGATTGCGAAAATGACCTCTGAACGAAAGTCTGAAAATGATACACCAATTTCAGAAACGGTTGAAGAGTATGCAACAATGCTAAATCCTATTGTATGGGTTTATCTCATTTTTTTACTTTTTTTAGGTGGTATGATTTTTTATTACTGGAGTCAGGCAGGCTATTAAAATTGGTATCTTCATTCAGATGCATGTCTGAATGAAGGTCCCCATTTTACGACTTAGTTTAGTTCAAAACATTAAAATCATTCGTGGTTCTTTAAAAACTCTTCTCTACCTTGTCGTGGTCATAAAAGGAAAAGTTATGATATGATAAAAAGGAAGCACCCTGTTCTTCATAGTAAGAACAGTAAAGGAGAAGAAGTTCATGATTTCAACTAACAGCAAAGACTTATTAGCAATGCCAATTAGTGATTTTATTATTTCATCTGAAAAGGTTGCACATGTACAAAGTGGGAATAGTGCAGAGCATGCACTCCTTGTACTTACACGTACAGGGTATTCGTCGATACCTGTTTTAGATTTGAAATACCGACTTCAAGGGCTACTAAGCATGAAAATGATTACAGAATCCATTCTTGGACTCGAACATATTGAATATGAAAAGCTTCCTGATATTAAAGTGGATACAATTATGGAGAAAGATATTGCCGTATTAAAGTTAACAGATACTTTTCAGCGGGCTCTCGATTTAGTGATTAATCATGCCTTTTTATGTGTTGTGGACGAAGAAGGTACATTTGCAGGGATTTTAACGAGACGTGTGATTTTAAAGCAATTGAAAAAATATATTTATCTAAAAGAGTAGTAGGGTAAGAGGGGGACTCAGATGAAAATCATGAGACCCTCTTTGCTTGTATTGGAGGTTTACTGATTGATGGCAACAGAAGCTGAAATCTTAAAAGTATTAGCTGAGGAACGCAATATGCGAAAGGCAGCAGAACGTCTTTTTTTATCCCAACCAGCGCTTTCTCAACGTTTGCAAACGATTGAAAAGGATTGGGGAGCACAGCTATTTATTCGTTCGCAAAAAGGATTGACGGCAACACCTGCTGGAGAGCTAGTGATTGGCTATGCCACAGAAATGCTAAGTAAAAAAGAAGAGATTTTTGAAACAATCCAATCATTGACAACAAAAGTAAATGGGACATTGAAAATCGCCTGTGCTTCGATTGTTGGGCAAAACTGGCTACCTAAAATATTGAAGGATTTTGTAGCGAAATATCCTGAGGCGAAGATCTCGCTTATGACAGGCTGGAGCTCTGAAATTGTGAAAGCACTGTATGAAGGAGAGGCTCATGTGGGGATTGTTCGTGGACAGGTTGATTGGAAGGGAGAAAAAATTCATCTTTTTCGGGATACCCTTTATTTAGTTGATAAGGAATTAAAAACAATTGAAGATGTACTTTCTACAGAGCGACCTTTTATTCAATTTAAAAGTGATTCTAATTATTATCAGGAAATTCAACAATGGTGGCAGCAGCATTTTGCTTCAAATCCTAGACGACAAATTTTGGTTGATCAAATTGAAATCTGTAAACAAATGGCATTAGACGGCATTGGTTATGCAATTTTACCCTCCATCACTTTAAATGATCATGATGGTATTAATAAAATAGCTCTTACAAATAATGAAAAAGAATTTGGTTTAACGCGCGATACATGGTTAATAGGGTATGAGTCCTCATTTGAATTGCGGCAAGTAGAGGCTTTCGTCGAAGTGGTACAAGATCATGCACGATGCTTGTTTGATTACTTGAAATAGAAAAGATAAAGGCAATCTAAAGTAATAGCGAAATTACTTTCTGGATTGCCTTTTTAATTCTTAAGAGTTTATGAATATTCATGAAGATGTCATAAGAAATGGAACAAAATTCAATTTTAAACGTATAATTATGTAACCATTAATATTTATAGACAAAAAAGGGGTTGAGCTTTTGAAAAAAACGAATATCACGGCACTCGTATTCCTATTTATGCTTGTTATTAGCTTTCTTCTACCTGTAGAGCAGGCAAAAGCAGCTGCAACGTTAGAGGTACAAGCTAAGGTAGGAATTACAGGAAAAGCAAAATATCAATCACTAGTGCCGCTTCAAGTAACCGTAAAAAATAATGGTGCAGATTTTTCAGGAGATATGGCTATTAATGCTTCTAGCTCCTATGCAGCTGCATCCGCACTAGTATTGCCGATTGATATTGCAGCAGGAGAAGAAAAAACATTTGATTTTTATTTAGATGGTTTAGCTGATTATTCAGACGCAGATTTATTTGCCTTTTATGAGGGAAGCATTGAAAAGGGGAAAAAAGTTGATTATAAAGGAACAAAACGAATACAAGGTAACTTTTTAGATCCCTCTTCTGTATTTATTTATACGCTAACAGATAAAAGTGATCGCTTATCAGCATTTTTACGCCTGTCTCAATTTGCTGCTCAAAACAATGTTGAAGTTTTTAATTTAAAGCAAATAAAAAATTTTACATTACCTGAAGATGCGCAAGGCTTTGCGATGGCGAACATTATTGTCATCGATGAAATTGCCATCGCTGATCTATCGGAAAAACAACAACAGGCTTTATTTAAATGGGTACAGGACGGCGGTACTTTGTTAGTGGGAGCTGGTGATCAAGTAAATGCAACAGCCGGCATATTTAAGGATCATTTACCACTCACATTATCACAGCAATTGACAACCGTTTCCGCAGATAGCTTATCAAAAATATCAGGTGGGGGTATTTTTTCACAACCGATATCTGTTTTTGCAGCAACTGGAAATGAAGGAAGTTCACCGATATTAACAGACAATAATACCCTTCTAGCATCTAAGAAAAAGATTGGTAGTGGAGAAATTATTCAAACTGCCTTTTCATTAGGAGATCAACCGCTCGCTTCAATGGATGGCTATGCAACATTAGCAGCAAAATTACTGGATATTCAAAGTCTTTCTCAGCAAGGTATGATGGGGCGCGGTCAGTCAACAATGGATCGACTGTCTTATGAACTGAATGATGTAAACGAAATATTCCCATCCTTCGAAGTATCTGTAAGCTATATGTTAATCGTTATCATATTATATATTTTAATTATTGGACCGATTTTATATTTTATCCTAAAGAAAATAGACAAGCGTGAACAGGCATGGTGGATAATTCCAATTATGTCAGTTGCGTTATCAATTGTTTTGTTCATTTTCGGTGCGAAGGATCGAATTGTACAGCCACAAATTCAGCAATCAGCATTTTTTAAAGTGAATGAAGATAGTAGTTTAAATGGCTATTATGTAGAATCCCTACTAACAAACAGAAGTGGTAATTTTGTTGTGAATGCAGATAAGGATACTAGTGCATTTGCGCTTCGTCGAAATAATGGTTTCACAGGAACAAGTGGAAATTTACATGAATCATCTTACATTAAAGAAAATGCAAATGGCTCTACTTTAACTTTACGTGATTTAAACTATTGGTCCGTTCAATCCTTTGCAGGAAAAACATCGGCGCAAAACATTGGCAAAATGGATATCGATCTAACGTTAAAAAATGAAAAATTAACAGGGACAATTAAAAATAATTTTCCGTTTGCTTTAAAGGATATTACCTTAATCTCTGGTATTAAAGAAGTTAAGCTGGGCGATATAGAGGCGAATGGAACTCTTAAAGTAGATAAAGAGTTTACGGCGACTGTTCTTCAAAAGCCATCTACATTTACGAGCTACAATTATAATTATCCATCGAAGAAGGAAGAAGTAAATCCACTACGAATTGAGCGGATGCAAACTTTAGCACTGCCACTAGTTGAAAATGATAAGAGACCTGTTATAACTGCATGGGCTGAACAAGCCATTGCTGGTGTGGAGCTTGAAACAAGTGCCAAGATGTCACCTATTTCTTATTTTATTCAGCCGTTTGATGGCAAAGTAGAGTTATCAGGGCCATTTACGATGAAACGTAATAACTTTTCGTATTCAGTAAATCCTCAATCCGCTAATGCGTATTACGATAAAATAGATGAACAATTAAATAATTGGTATATGTCAGATGGATTATATGAGGTATCCATTGCAATGCCAGATAACTTTATGAGTTCAGTTCAAACATTAAATGAACTAACTGTTTCAAATAAGGATGTTAAGCGTATGCAATTGTCGATTTGGAATAATGAAACGAAAAATTATGAGCCATTAGTAGATACAAAACAAGTATTTACAGAGAACATATCAAAGTATTTCAATGAAAATGGCGAGTTGCTTATGGAGATTAAATTTGGGCCAGATCAAACAGGTGAGCAAACAAAATTACCAGATGTAGAGCTGAAGGGAGTGGCGAAAAATAATGATTGAAATTCGTGATTTGACGAAAAGATATGGCTCCTTTACAGCTTTAGATCATCTAAATCTAACATTAGAAGAAGGCGTTGTTTTTGGATTTGTTGGTGCTAATGGAGCAGGGAAATCCACTACTTTCTCGATATTAGCGACCCTGTTGTCTCCAACTTCTGGCGATGCACTTATTAATGGAAAGAGTGTCATTAAAGAACCAAAAGAGGTACGAAAGCAAATTGGCTATATGCCAGATTTCTTTGGTGTGTATGATCAATTAAAGGTGGATGAATATTTAGATTTCTATGGTGCTAGCTATGGAATAGGTGCTGCTGAACGAAAGGTCCTTATTCCACAGCTACTTGAACTTGTGAATTTAACAAGTAAACGTTATGAATATGTAGATTTATTGTCGCGTGGGATGAAGCAACGTCTATGCCTAGCACGAGCTCTTATCCATGACCCAAAGGTATTAATATTGGATGAGCCTGCCTCGGGATTAGATCCACGTGCACGAGTAGAAATGCGAGATATTTTACGAAATCTAAAATCAATGGGCAAAACGATATTAATTTCCTCGCATATTCTACCAGAGCTTGCAGAAATGTGTGATGAAATTGGCGTTATTGATAATGGAAAGCTTATTGCTCATGGAAATGTCTCTTCCATCCAGGCCCAGCTACAAGGTGAGAAACGTATTGTTATTAAGGTTACAGATCGAGTAAATGAGGTACGTGCTTTCTTAGAGGAGGACCCTTTAATCTCCTCGATAGATGTAATAGATAATCGCCTAGAAATAGCCTTTAATTATCGAGGAACAGATGCAGATCAAGTAGCACTCTTAAAAAAGGCAATGCTAGCGAATTTACCTATTTTTGCATTAAGTGAAGAGGAAAAAGATTTAGAGGATGTCTTTATGGCGATTACGAAGGGAGCGGACAATCAATGATGGAACGATTTTATAATCCGGTACTCGTAAAAGAATTGAAGTTACGCTTCCGTTCTTTTAAAAGCTTCTCAGGATTGATGTTTTATTTAGCAGTACTTTGTATTTTTATAGCAGGATTTCTTCTATTAACGACTGGATTCACCGGTAGAGGCTTCTTTAGACCAGATACAAGCTTTATGATGTTTGCTGTATTAACTATTTTGCAGATGGCTCTGGTCCTATTTATTACACCGAGCTTGACTGCTGGTGCCATTAGTAGTGAAAGGGAAAAGCAAACATTAAATATTTTACTAACAACAACACAAAGCTCTACACAAATCATTATTGGTAAACTTCTCTCTTCAGTAGCATTTTTAGTATTAATGCTAATCGCAGGGCTACCTTTATATAGTTTAGTATTTTTATTTGGTGGGGTATCACCATCTCAGTTAATTTCAATATTTTTATTTTATCTAGTAACAGTAGTTGCAATAGGTAGTATTGGGGTAATGTTTTCAACCATTACCAAAAGAACAATCGTTGCCATGATTGCAACATATGGTTCAATTATCTTCTTAGGTGGTATTACAGCATTTTTCTTCTTTTTAACAATGGCCTTCCATCAGTCCGGGAATACCATAGGCACGAATACCTCCTATATGACATATTTCTGGGCGTCCATTAACCCAGGTGCATTGATGTTAACACTTATTTCACCAGAAATGGGAGACGCGCTTAGCGAACTTTCAGGCGTCAAATTACCTGTTTGGATTACGTATTTAATAGCGTATATCTTGATTATCGTTTTATGCCTAACAATCGCCATTAAAAAATTACGTGCTAACATGAAAAGTAACCGATGAGGAGGAAATCTTATGAAGCGTCGTAAGCAACTACGAAAATATATTCATCGTGCAAAGACGAGTTTAACAGTTGAAAGAAGTATTCCCATTGCACAATACGGTCTGTTTTTTGCTTTGCTTTCGAGTGCTTCTCTTGTCCTCGTCTCCAGATTATTTGTATGGCCATTTTACAGACAAACAGCATTAATAGTCTTTTTTGTGGTTGTACTAGCGTCAGGCATATTTATGTGGTGGAAGCGTGCTAAAGAAAAGGAAGCATTGCATAGACTGGATGATTATTTTTTACACAATGAACTAGTGACAGCCTTATCGTTTCAGGATGATAAGGATCCACTTATACAATCACTGCTCACAAAAGCGGTACAAAACGCTGAAACATCCTTTACAAATTTTAAAGCGAGAAAAAAACTTTTATTCCGTCCAAAGGCACTAAGTGGAATTTTTGTGTCGACCATTGTACTGGCAATTTTATATTTGTTTCCATCAGCCACACAAATGGAAGCCATTGAGGTAGAGCAAGAAAAGGCTGTTATCGAGGACGTTAAGAAGGAAGTTGCCAAGCTTGAGAAAAAGGCTCAAACAAAAGACGTGAAAGAGCAGCTAAAAGAATTACAAAATACGTTAAAAGAGGCAGAAACGGCTGAAGAAGCATTACGGGAAGTCGTGAAAAAACAAAAGGAGTTTGCCTTAAAGGAGCAGCAATTAAAAGACAAGCAAACGACTAGCCAGGATGGTAACACGGAAGGCAATCGTTTATCGGAGGAAGATGTTGAGCAGTTGAAGGAGCTTGCCCAAATGCAGCAAGAGCTAACACAAAATGCTAATGCTACTCAGACAGCGATGAGCAAGCTTGGAAAACCAGCAAGCAATACATTGCAAAATGCTATTGCGAGTGCCAATAATGCTAATAACAGTCAGCAAAGTAATGCCAATTCGAGCCAAAATCCATCGGGGAATTCACAGTCAAGCAATCAACAAGGGCAGTCAAGCCAGCAAAGCCAAAGTAATTCTCAAAGTAATTCCAAGCAGTCAAGCAATAGTCAGGGACAAGGACAAGGTCAGGGTCAAGGACAAGGACAGGGACAAGGAAAAGGACAGGGTCAAGGACAAGGACAGGGACAAGGAAAAGGACAGGGTCAAGGACAAGGTCAGGGTCAAGGACAGGGTCAAGGACAAGGTCAGGGTCAAGGACAAGGACAAGGGGCAGGAACGGGCCAGGGTAGTCGTTCTTTATTAACGACACCAAATCGAATTGGAGGCTCAAGTGAGACATCAGTGGACGGTGGTGCATTAGGAGAGGGCTCACATGTATCAGAGCAGCAAGGAAATGGACCAATAACTAAGGGAACTATCCGTCCATATGAAGAAGTAATAGGGTCCTATAAGGATAGCTATATTGAGAGCTCAGAACGATTACAATTACCGAAAGATTTACAAAACGTCGTGCAATCTTATTTCACGTCAATAGAGTCGCAGTAGGAGGAAAAGAAATGGCATTTACAGAGCAACAGTATGTTGAAATGAGTATGAAATTGCAGCAGGTGAAGGAAGAAATTCATCGCTTTATTGTCGGTCAAGAGGAAGCAATCGACTATACATTGTACGCGGTTCTAGCTGATGGTCACGCATTACTAGAGGGGCTACCGGGCTTAGGAAAAACGATGTTAATTCGTACAATTTCTGAGGTACTTGATTTATCGTTTTCACGTATTCAATTTACACCTGACCTTATGCCAGCAGATATAACCGGAACAAGTATGATTGAACGTACAGCAGACGGTAAACAGCAGTTTACATTCCAGCCAGGTCCGATTTTTAGTCAGATGGTGTTAGCCGACGAAATAAATCGTGCAACACCTAAAACTCAAAGTGCATTGCTTGAGGCTATGGGAGAAAAGACGGTTACGATTTTAGGGGATACAAAAAGGATGGCTAAGCCCTTTTTTGTGCTAGCTACGCAAAACCCGATTGAGATGGAGGGAACTTATCCATTGCCTGAGGCGCAAATGGACCGTTTTCTATGTAAAATACTTGTACCCTATCCTGAGAAAAGTGAGCTAATGGAAATTATGAAGCGTACAACAGGTGCTCAGGAAATTGGCCTACAAAAAATAATGAATACAGAGGCACTTATTGAGGCACAGCAAATGGTAAAGGAAATACTGGTTGCTGATGAAATGCTTGAATTTGCAACGGACTTAGTTGTCGCTACACATCCTGAAAGAGTCGATGCTATTGACGAGGTCAAGCAATATGCGATGTATGGTAGCGGTCCACGTGGTTTGCAAAGCTTAATAAAGCTAGCGAAGGCAAGAGCACTCATGAATGGGCGCTTCCATGTTTCTGTAGCCGATATTAAATCTGTAGCGAAGCCAGTATTACGTCATCGTATGCTGCTGAATTATGAAGGGGAGGCTTCAGGAAAAACAGCGGACGATGTGATTGATGTTATTTTAGAAAAAGTACAGCAAGGTGTTAGCAAGTGACGCAAAAAATACTATTACCTGAAGATTGGTTAGCGAAAATTAGTCGCTTCCAATTAGCGACGGCCTCCAAATTGCGAGGGCAGCATAAAGGCTCGCACCGTTCGCAGCGCTTCGGGGCATCACTCGATTTTTCAGATTTTCGTGAATATCACTTAGGTGATGATGTACGGCAGGTCGATTGGAACGTATTTGCAAGAACGGATAAATACTTTATAAAAAGATTTTTAGATGAACAAGAGATGCGTGTACACATTTTGCTAGATACCACTAAATCCATGGGGGATGATACTAAATGGACATTTGCTCGTCAAATTGTTGCTTCTCTTGGGTTAATGGTGCTTGGTCGTGATGATCGTTTATCCTTTTCTTTTGTACAAGATGAGATGAAACCACCATTTCGCCGTAAAGGCGCCATGTATCGACGCGCTTTTTTACAAGTCATAACGGAAATACAAGAAGCTGATTACACAGGAAGCTTTGCACAGGGAGCTTTAAGAGCATTACCAAAAGATAGTACAGTGCTATTTATTGTTACAGATGGACTAGAGTCAATTGAGGAATGGGAGCAACTGTTAAAAAGATTACCACGGTATGCTGGTGATGTCCGTATACTACAAATTGTCACGGAGGAGGAGCTCTCTCCTAATTACACGGGTGATGTCCGCCTATTAGATCGTGAGACTGGCAAAGATGTCAACGTCACAATGTCCTCTAAAGTTTTAGACGCATATACGTCACGACGTTTATTACATGAAGAGGAATTCGAAGCTATTTGTCGACGCTTTGGTGTTCGAAAATTACAGCTTAAAGTGGAGGATGGATTACAGCATGCCATCTTTCAGCAATTATTAAAAGCACATTGGATTAGGTGAGGTGAGCCGTATTGGGCTTTAGTCAAATACTTTTTAGCTGGACGGCCATCATCCCGGTCATAGTCCTACTATATTATTTCTTTCGAAAAAAATATATCGATCAAACCGTATCTTCTACACTTTTTTGGTCGGAAATTATGCAGGAAACGCGTGTATCACCATACTTAAAGCAACTACAAAAAAATGCCCTGCTCTTTTTGCAACTTCTAGCACTTCTTTTATTGGTACTAGCCCTTATGAACCCTTATGTTAAAAAATCAACAATTGTAGGTGCACAGACAATTTTTATTGTAGACACGTCTGCAACAATGCTTGCGGGGAAAGAGCAGTCAACATTTGATGCACATAAAAAGGAAATGTTATCTTTGGTGGGTCAACTGAATGGTAGACCTGTGACGCTTATTACAACAGGCAATACACCGAAAGCTGTGCTACAGCAGGTGACAAACACGAAAGATATTGAAAAAGCGATTCAAGAGCTGGAAGTAACCTATGAAACAGCGCAAATGAATAAGGCACTTGATGTGGCACAGGCTTTTGTTGGAGATATACCAACATCCATTTATGTATTTACTGATGCGCTTGATAAAAAGCACTTACCAATGGAAAAAGATACAGTGAAATGGATTGTAAAAGGCTCTGCTAAAGATTTAAAGAATGTTGCGATTACACGTTTTGCTGCAACTACAGATGGTCAAACCACAATGGCATTGGTGCAACTACAAAATGATACTGATTTGGAGCAAAGGACTACTCTTTTGTTACAAAATGCAGAGAATAATAAGGTAGTGTCGGAAGATATTACATTGCCTCCTAATGAAGCTGTGACAAAAACTTTCAAAGATTTACCGTTAGAGGATACATTGACGGCTACCATTGCTGTAGAAGATGATTATACAGTCGATAATTCACAAACAGTTTTACTACAAACAACAACCTCAAAAATAGTGGTCGATCAAAGTTTGCATCAACTCATTCAAAAAGGCTTTCAAACAATTAATAGCAGTGTCAAGATTATTCCGTCTTTACAGATTGCTGATAATCAAGAAGCGACCGTAGTAACTAACCAAACAGCACTGCTCGGAAAGATGGACAAACCTATAGTATTATTTGGTCGTGATGATGCCGAAAAAATTGAAGCAAAGGGCGAAGTAAATACAACAAGTGATGCATTGTTTGCATTTAGTGAGCTAAAAGATATTTATGTTAGCACTGTATATCCTGGGTTTGATAGTTATAAAACAATTGCATCGGTTGGAGATCATCCCTTTATACAACGTTCTCCTAAAGGTGATCTTGTCATATTAGCTGATATTGCAGATACGGATTGGCCTCTGCACCCTTCATTTCCATTATTTTTGTGGAGTGCGGAACAGCAGCTTTCAGAATCGATTGGTTCACTTGGTATTTTTACGCCGAACGAGCAGCGCGCAGTTGCTTTGAAACAGGGTGATTGGAGTGTATATTCGCAGGACGATCAGTTTTTATCGTCCATAACAAATGGCTTATTAACAGCTCCAATGAAGCCAGGGATTTATACAGCACGTTCAGAAGGTGAAGAAAAGCGCTTAATTGTCCAGCTTCAAGCACAAGAGCGTGTTATCCCAAAAGGAACTAGCTATACACTAGGAGAGCTCAAAGAAAATGGCAAAGAAGAAATAGCAAAAGCTTCACTTGTACCTTGGCTTATTCTTCTTATTTTACTAGTACTTGTAACAGAGTGGGAGGTGCAACGACGACGTGGATTTACGAATTGATATGCCATTAGCATTGTTGCTTTTACTCCCAATATTAATGTATTTTGGCTGGACCTATTGGCGAGAGCGTCAGCGCTTGAAAAAGAGCCACATCACAGTGCTAGGAATTCGTATTCTAGCAGTCATTTGCTTAGTTTTTGCACTTGCAGGTCCTTATATTTTATTACCTATAAAGGAAGAGCAAATATTATTTATGGTAGACCGTTCTGCTTCTATGAATGGTACAGACGGTGAGATGACTAATTTTATAGAGGAAAGTTTACAGTCGAAAAAGGATGAACAGCTTGCAGGGATTTATTCTTTTTCATCAACACTGCAGACAGAAGCAATTTTATCGAAGACATTAAAGGAAGTGCCGAAGTTTACAAACATAGAAGCAACAGATCAAACAAATATTGAACAAAGTCTACAGCTTGCTTCGGGGATTGTTAATTCGAAAAAGGCAACACGATTGGTACTTCTAACAGATGGTAATGAAACAAAGGGCAATGCCTTAGAGTTTGCCTCGAAATTTAAAGGGTCCAATATAAGCGTTGATGTTGTTCCATTTCATCAACCAGTTTCTACAGATGTATCATTGAAAAGCTTTGTAACCCCACAGGTTGCATATGTGGGTGAGCAGCAGCAATTAGTTACAGAAGTTCATGCAACAGCGGCTAATAAAGGTGAGCTTCTATTATATGAAAACGACAAACTTGTTCACCGGGAGGCTGTAGAGCTTGCACAAGGCTCCAATGTATTTACCTATAAACATACCGCTACAGCAGAGGGGCTTGTAAAGTATGAAGCTGTTGTACAGGTAGAGCAGGATGCCATATTTGAAAATAATAAACTAACCAGCATTACAATGGTCCAAAGTGAACCACATTTACTAATTGTTAATGGTTATGATAGCGCATCACCTATAGCAGCCGCTCTTGGTAAACAATCCATTTCCTTTAATGTTGTAGATGCTCAAAGTTTGCCAAATGAGCTTTCAAGTTATCTACAGTACAATGCCATTATTTTTGACAATGTGCCAGGACATTTAGTGGGCGAGGCCAAAATGAATGTGATTGAGCAGGCAGTCAAAAACTTTGGCGTTGGCTTTACGATGGTAGGGGGCGAAAATAGCTTTGGCTTGGGCGGCTATTTTAAAACACCAATTGAAACTTTACTACCTGTTGAAATGGAGATTAAAGGAAAGGAACAATTGCCTTCATTAGGACTGGTTATCGTGCTTGACCGCTCTGGCAGTATGTATGGATCAAAGCTAGAGCTAGCTAAGGAGGCGGCGGCTCGTTCTGTCGAAATGCTACGAGATGAAGATACGCTCGGCTTTATTGCCTTTGATGATCGACCTTGGGAAATTATCGAAACAGGTCCACTTAACAATAAGGAAGAGGCTGTGGATACGATTTTATCCGTAACGCCAGGCGGTGGGACAGAGATTTATGGATCTCTCGCAAGGGCCTATGAAAACTTAGCAGATTTAAAGCTACAGCGTAAGCATATTATTCTATTAACAGATGGACAGTCACAGTCAGGAAATTATGAAGACTTAATCGCTGAAGGAAAAGAGAATGGTGTAACATTATCTACTGTAGCGATTGGACAAGATGCAGATGCCAATTTACTTGAAGCGCTCAGTGAAATGGGTACCGGACGATTCTATGACGTTGTTGATGAGCAGACAATACCTTCTATTTTATCCCGTGAAACGGCAATGATTTCACACACATATATTGAGGATAATCCCTTCTATCCAACCATCTACAATGCATCTGGTTGGAACACGTTATTTGCAAATGGTGTACCTCAAATGAATGCTTATATTGGAACAACAGCAAAGCAGGGGGCCTCTGTCATTGCTGAAAGCGAGAAAGAGGATCCAGTACTAGCGCAGTGGCAATATGGTCTTGGTAAAACATTTGCCTTTACTTCTGATTCGACAGGTAAATGGACAGGTGACTGGGCAAGATGGCAGGATTGGGGAACATTTTGGCAAACGCTTATTTCACAAATGCTCCCAAGCTATAATGATGTTGCCTACGACGTACGTTTAGAATCGGATGGTTCATTTGTTATTACAGATCCTACCAATGAAGCAGCTTTTTTAGATGTCGTTGCTGTCAATGAAGCAGGAGAAGAACTTGAAACACAGCTTGAAGCTATTTCAGCCTCTCAGATTCGAGCAGTTGTACAAGCGGAGCCAGGGTTAATTTTCTTCCGTATCGCTGATGAAGATCAAGCTATTTTTCAAGCGGGTATAAGTGTGCCTTACAGTGCTGAATATGAGTTACGACCTGTAAACGATGAGCTGGTGGAAGAACTGACAAAGCAAACGGGTGGCTCTGTTTTGAAAGAACCGAAGGAGGTATTTCGTGAATTTACGAAGAAAGGCGCAGATCGTCAAAATATAGCAACATGGCTTATATTAGCAGGTATGCTACTGTTCTTCATCGATATTACAATCCGACGCTTTGGCTGGAGCTTCTTTGCTAAGTCGAAGAAAAAAGAGCAGCTTGTTGAAAATAAAACCACACAGGCAGAGGATACAAATGTTGCTCAACTATTAAAGGGCATGAAGAAAAGATAATTTGGATTAAATGACAGTGCAAAATGATTGATTATTTTGCACTGTTTTTGCGTTTTAAAGTGAAAAGGAAGAAGCTTTCGTTCAAAGGGAAACCCTGCTCAAGAGGGAAATCCTTGCTCTGAAAAATTTAACGAAAATTTTTAATAAGTGCAGTATTTCGTAAACTACTAGCAATTGCCACACCAAAAATAGCACCAATAATACTAGAGGTTAAAAAGGCAGGCATGAAAAACATTGATGCTACGGATGTCCCCATTAAGATATATGCATATGGTACGGCAATGAGGGAGGCGATAATGCCAGTTCCTACTATTTCACCAACGCCCGCTAGCCAAGGCATACCACTGTATTTATAAGCCAGTGCTGCACAAAATGCGCCAATGACACTGCCAGGAATGGCTAATAGGGAGCCTGTCCCTGTTAAAATACGAATAATCGCTGTAGTAAGGGCAATGATAATAGTTGGTATTGGTCCGAGTAGAATGGCACCGATGACATTGATGGCATGTTGTATCGGATAAGCTCGCGCAATCCCTGTTGGAATTGAAACGAAGGTAGAACCTGCTATGGCAATTGCCACTAATAAGGCCATGATGGTTAATTTTCGAACTGACATAAGTTACACTCCCTTGAAATATAAAATGAATTGTTATCTCTGCTAAACTGGCGAGCACAAAAAGGCCGCTCCCTGAAAACAAATAGGAAGCGGCCTTGCATTTACATATCAAAAAGCAAGATGTCGCCACTTCCCTCCGCTAGTATGAACTAGATCAGGTTCAAAGGGTCCGTATATGGTCATATACGTCTCAGCCTTTTAAAGACTCCCCTAGTGGTAATAATTATTCAATTTCTGTTTAGCATTGTAACAACATAAATGTATCATACTACTAATAATAGTCAATAACTTTTCAGATTATTTGGAATCAGGCTGCATAAGATGCGGTGCTTTTTTCATTGTCCAGATAAGGGCAAGGAAGAAGCAAGCCATCAAAATAATAGCACCAAATATATAAGGGCTATTCATATTCCAATCAAATAAAATACCTGCCAATGCTGGACCAATCATATTGCCAAGACTCATATAAGCATTATTCAGACCTGCTGCAAATCCTTGCTCATTTTCGGCAAGCTTGGAGATCAGTGTGTTAACAGCAGGACGAATTAATGTTGTGGCTGTCGAGAAGATTGTCGCAACAACTAAAATAAGGGCAAACCCAGATACGAATAATATTAAGTAGATCGATATGGCTGCAATAAATAAATTGACTAATACGACCTTCATTTCACCATAGCGATTAAAGAGTGGTGTAATAACAAACATTTGTACAACTACACCAAAAGCACCACCCACCACTAAAATAATAGCAATATCCCCAGGTGTATAATGAAACTTTTCTGTAACAAATAATGATAAAGTCGTTTGGAAATTAGCAATTCCGAACGAGAATACCATCATAATAATGAGCATAACAAAGTAAGGCATATGTACTGAACGTACCATTTGTTTCGCGAGATTGTCTTGCTTATGCATTTTTTGTGCTGCGTTTGGTTTGGTAGATGGTAATAAAAAGAACGATAAAATAGAAGCCAAAATAGCCGCAGCTCCAGCTGTATAAAATGGAAAATGTAAGCTAACATGTGATAAGAAACCACCAATACCGGGTCCTATCATAAAGCCAAGAGACATGGCAGCACCAAGCATCCCCATCCCTTTTCCACGTTCTTCATATGTTGTAACATCTGCGACAAATGCCATAATAGGAGGTGCCACAAAGGCTGATCCAAGGCCACCTAAAAAGCGTGCTAAGAAGAGCATCCACACTTCTGTAGAAAGTCCAAAGCCGATTTGAGCAAGTCCTGTTAGTATAAGTCCGAAAATAATAAGATTTTTTCGACCATACTGATCCGAAAGATTCCCAGCAATTGGAGAAAAAACGAATTGAGCGAAGGCGAACGTTGCAATAAGCATACCTAGAACTTGTCCTGCAGCACCAAATATTCTTAAATACTCGGGCATTACAGGAATAATAATCCCAATACTCCCCATTGCGATAAACATATTAAACATTAAAATATACAAAGCCGCCTTATTGGACTTCTGCTGGGTCATCGAATACCCCCCTTTTTCTAATCAAATATAGTACAGTCTATCACAAAGAAAAATGGTTTGCTAATAGTTAGGATTACACGAAATAGTGGACCAATGGTTTATTCTTAAACTACTAAATGATAAATATTTTGCAATAATAATGTAGTGTTCAATTTGTAAATTCCACAAGTTTTTTTGTGGAATTTACTTTTTTTCTTGTATTGAATTAGGGGTTACATCATTTGTTCTTATGTTAATCTTTTTATGTCAACTATATTACAAAATTTGTAATAATTAGTGATTGATATATGGTTGATGTTCCTTTAATAATTCCTGTGTAACGGCTTCCTATTGGTTCTTTATTAGGCAATCAAAAGCCGAGAATCCGAGAGAAATTGATATTAAAAAGGAGAGGAAATGAAATGGTAACTATTCAAGCAGCAATGGAAAATTTAAGAGAATTAGGTATTAATCCAGTTACAGCAGTCATTGGGTCAACTCAACAGTTATTTCAGTGGGATGAAGAAAAAGTTAATGAATTAAAGGGTTATTTAATCTCTCAAAATTTTAAATATCATTATGAAAACAATAGCTTTTATCGAATGCTATGCGAGGATAGCGGTGTAACACCTGCAGATGTACAAAGTTTAGATGATATACAAAAAATCCCACTTATTCCGGTGACAAGCTTTAAAAGACCTGATTCTCATTTATTACTATCAACATCTTTAGAGAATATTGAATTTGAAATGCGAAGTACAGGAACTAGTGGTATCCCAAGTATATCAAGAAGGGATGCGGAAACATTAAACAATTGCGTATTTAGTATATATGCAATGTATAGAGAGATGTTCGCCTTCTCTCGTGGTGCTGGTCTCTTCCTATTCCCATCTCCAGAAGAAATGCCAGAAATGGGAATGGTAAAAGTACTAAATATGCTCTCAGGTTTGTTTGATGCAACACGATGTCTTGTTAAGAGAGCATCCTTCAAACCAAAAGAGGCAATAGAAACTTTAGAAAAATGGCAAAACATTCATACGCGTCACATCATAGGACCACCATTTTTAATTTATAAATTGGTTAATTATTTAAAAACAAATAATATTCATTTGAAGTTGGATCAAAAGACGATGATTATCAATCTAGGGGGCTGGAAACGCTTCTCTGGTATGGAGATACCTCGAGAACAATACAATAAAGAATGTGCTGAATTTTTAGGTATTCCTGAAGAAAATATTAGGGATATGTATGGATTAGTTGAATCGAATATCTTAGCTATCGAGTGTGAGAAGCATTCTAAGCATGTACCACCTTGGGTTCATTTTTCATTAAGAAATCCCAAAAATTTAGCTGAAGAGGTACCACAAGGAAAAAGAGGTGTTTTAGCAATATTTGACCCTACGTCCTTGTCATATCCAGGATTTATTCAAACTGAGGATTTAGTGTATTTAAAGAAAGAAAATACATGTGAATGCGGAAGAAACGGTCAGAAGGTGGTATACCTTTCTAGAGTAGCAGGTGCAGAAATTGGTTGCTGTGCCATTAATTTAGAGAAGCATATGGATGCCGCAGAAGCTAAAAGCGAAATGGCAGAAGTATAAGAAAGGATCTAAACATGTACAATTCTATCATTGTTGATTATTTTAGCAAACCTCGACATTCAGGAGAACTAACCGATGCAAATATGGAATTAAAAATTGGTAACTCTGTTTGTGGGGATACAATTTTCATGAGTGTAAAGGTAGAAGATGGGAAAATATTCGATGCAAAATATAAAGCCTATGGTTGTGCAACATCTTTAGCAACAGCTGATATATTTGCAGAATTTATCATTAATAAATCAATAGAAGAAATTAAGCAGCAACCACAACATGAGATTGATAAAATGCTAGGGGAGTTGGAGCCTCCTCAAATGCATTGTTTAAATATTTTACATGAGTTATTTGAGCAAATACGTTCAGCAGCTTAGGAGGCTTTTATGATAGGAAGGTATTTTGATTATAATGCCACTACTCCTCTTCGGGAGGAAGTGGCTTCTACTATGATAGAAAATATAATGCTATTTGGAAATCCCTCTAGCACGCACTCCTTTGGACAGTTAGCGAAATTAAAAATGGAAGAGGCACGCTCACATGTTGCCACATTAATTAATGCAGAAGAATCAGATATATTTTTTACTTCTGGTGGTACAGAGTCGATTAACACTGCATTGAAAGGATATTTTTTTTCAAAGGATAAACGCCCATTTCACATCATCACTTCTAAAATCGAGCATGCTGCAACCTTGGAAGTATGTCGATATCTATCTACCCTTGGTGCTGAAATTACCTATTTACCTGTTGATACTAATGGCTTCATTGCTATTGAAGATTTAAAAAACGCTATTCAAGAGAATACAGCGCTTGTTTCAATCATGTTTGCCAACAATGAAATCGGCTCAATTCAACCAATTCAAGAGATGGTGAGAGTAGTTAAGAATATCAATAGCAATATAATCTTTCATGTTGACGCTGTACAGGTGATTGGCAAAATCCAGATAGACGTTCGGGATTTAGGAGTGGATGCATTATCGATGGCTGCTCATAAAATATATGGTCCTAAGGGCACAGGTGCATTGTACTTGAAAAACGGTGAACGTCAATTAGATCAGCTTCTTCATGGCGGTGGGCAAGAAAAAGGTTTTCGTGGTGGCACAGAAAATCTATTAGCTATTATTGGTTTTGGTAAAGCCTGCGAAATGGCAAAAGAAGAGCTAGAGCATAATGCTAATAAAATAATCGCATTAAGATCCTATTTCCTAGATAAATTAGAAAATTCGATTGAACACTATGAAATTAATGGGCCTGTGTTAGGTGAGGATTTATTACCAAATACTATTAATTTATCTTTTCTGAATATACGAGCAGAAGCATTAGCTGTTCTATTAAGTCAAACATATGGTATTGCAGTATCTATTGGCTCTGCCTGTAGTGCTGATAAGGCTAATTTATCTCATGTATTGTTAGCACTCGGCCTGTCTGAAGATCGAATAAAATCGTCTATTCGTATTAGTTTTGGTAATTACACGGATTACAAGGATATTGATTATTTTATGGAAAGTCTAAAAGCATCTGTTAACCGTCTACGAAGTATGCTCCCTGTTGGATAGAAAGGAAGCGATAAGATGGAGAATTTAAAAATCCTAGCACCCGTGCGATCAAAATTTATGATGGAAGAAATGATAGAGGCCGGTGCCAATGAAATATATTTTGGCGTTTCAACTCCGCTTTTTCAACAGCTATCATTTGATAACAAATTTCAAACAGTAGCAGATTACCCTGCTCACTTTTCAGATTGGGAGGAAATAGACGACATAATTGCTTTAGCAAAAGCAAACAATCTTAGAGTTATATTTATGGCCAATACGCCATACATCCCAACTGGCTTTGAAAAAGACTATCAAAAGCATGTTTATAGAGCTCTTGAAAAAGGTGTAGATGCTATTACAATATCTTCAATACAATCCTGTCATTTACTTAATTCTTTGGAAAAGAACATCCAAATTATTTCAGGCTCACAATTAGCACCAGTTAATAAATATGGAGCCGAGCTATTGAAGGAATCAGGTGTCAAAAGGATAACATTGTCGCAATCAATGACATTAGAAGAAATTCACGAACTTCGGGATTTAGAGATGGAACTGATGATTACAGGGAATTTTGGCACTGGCAGTATGGCTGGGAACTGTCGTTTATGGGAAAGCCCAAATAATCTTGAAATTGGGGAAGGGATCAGAACTCTATATCGAGTTTTATCTCCATTAAACACACACAGTAATCAGCAGCATTTTTTAGATAGTGCAACTGATTGTAGTTTGTGTAATCTAGAAGATCTAGTTTCTGCTGGTGTTACTGCCATAAAATTCCTTGGAAGGGAAGCCCCTAATCCAGTGACATTAGCGATGGTTGTGAATATGTTTAATGAATGGCGAGAAATGGGGATTTCAGGCTTAACAATAGATCAAAAGATGAAAATAACGGAGCAGGAGCAGCTCATGTGGGTCATGAAATGGGTGCCACGCTTTTGTGAAAAATGTCGATGTACTTATAAACCAACTGCAATTACAAAAACATACATTTAGGTGATGCATAATTGAAAACGCCAGTAAAAGAGCTAAGAATTCATCATGATTATTTATTTACATTATCAGATGAAGTATTAGACAGTTATCAAATTGTTTCTTTTGGGCATTCAGGCTGCCATTATAAAATGGTTGGTCTTGAGGATCAGCATATACAATTTTTATTGGAACGCGATAAAAAAGTGAAAATTGAAATGCCTATATTATTTGAAGCCTCGATGAAAAGATTTATTGCAGAAATGCAGCGCTTTTTCCATTATGAGCTAAATTTGATTGTCAATGATTGGGGAACAATGCGTTATTTAGCTCAACAGTCTTTACCTCCAAACATCTCTTTATCAGTAGGTAGGCAACTAATTTTTAGCTATGGGAACTGCCCATGGTATGAAGATATTTTGCAATATGAAGAGCAGGCGACGAAGGAACAATTTTTACAATTAAATATTGTCAATCCATCTATGATCAGGTTTATGAAAGAAAATGGTGTAACGGAAATTGATGTAGATATCAATATTTATTTGGAAAATTCCGTGCAATTGCTTAGAGATGAAGGGATTAAAGTAAATGGCTTTTTAAATTATCCATTGGTGTCCACTTCTAGATCCTGTCACACACTTCGACTTTATGCAGAGCAAATTGGAAAATGCCAACATTTATGTAATAGTGGTATCTTAATCGAGCCAAGAGAACGATGGAATCGATTTGAGGATACAACCATTAAGATTTCAAGAGAAGGTCGAGAAAAAATAGGGAATCTTATTATTTATGGAAATATAGTCGTTCAGGATATGAAGAAACTAAACGAAAGCATACCTTTTGAAGTGGATTCATTATGCGATGATGCGAGATTTTCACCCATACTATTAAAAGAGGAGGCAATAAATTGAGTACTATACAAGAAAAAAATTTTACGCAAGATCTTTTGACAAAATTGGATGATATTATCGTTGATTTTGTTGCCCCAAATGCTGCACGAATTGATAGAGAACGAGAGTTTCCAAGAGAAAATATTACCGAGCTTGGACGGGAGGGTTTTTTAGGCTTAATCATTCCTCAGCAGTTGGGCGGTTTAGAGGCTCCATTATCCCTTTATAAAGAAACAGTTATTAGACTGGCTCAAGCTTGTGCTTCTACAGCACTTGTCTATGTGCAACATATGTCAGCAGTTTCTATTTTATTGTATGGAAAAGAAAATGATTATATAAAAAATATTTTAAGTAATATAGGTAAAGGTCAATGTCTTACGACAATTGCACTAAGTGAAGCTGGATCTGGCTGTTATTTTTTCTTACCAGTTAGTCAGGTAAATGAAACCGACAAAGGGCTTCGATTAAAGACCAATAAAATTATGGTGACTAGTGCTGGAGAGGCAGATGTGTATGTCATTAACTCTAAAGCGACTTTCGCAAAGAATTCAATGCAAAGTAATTTCTTTGCTGTAGCTAGCGAATATAATGGCATTGAGGTTGGTGGGAAATGGGAAGGTATGGGACTAAGAGGAAATCAAAGTGCACCATTAACTATAGATACTTACTTAAATAAACAGATGCTAATTGGTGAAGAAGGAGAAGGCTTTAAAATTACCCGTGAGGCCCTGCTTCCAATGGGGCAAATTGGAATTTCAGCAGTCAATATTGGGATCGCCAAGGCAATATACAATGAATCGGTAAATTATGTGAAGAAACGATTTTATACACATATCAATACAAATCTTTCTGATTTTCAAAGTATTCAGCAAATGATTGGAGAAATAAAGGTACTATGCGATCAGGCAGAGACAGCGTTAAATGTATTTGTTCAACGGATGGAGAACAAGGAAGTTGATATGGTCAGTACATTAGAGGTTAAGGTAATGGCATGTGAAACAGTATTACAGGTGGCAGAATTAGGCTTGAAAGTTTGTGGAGGGCATGCCTATTCCGCTAATACACCGATTGAGAGGTATATTCGGGATAGTATGGCGGGAACAGTCATGGGACCGACGCCAGATGTTCTTAAGGAATTGATTGGGAAAATTGTATTAGATGTCCCGACCCAATTATAAATTCATGGAGCAGATGAAAGAGGGTTGACAATGACAAATCAAAATGAGCCTATATACGGGGGTATGAAGCAGGTATTAGCGGTAAGCCTTGGTTTATTCTTAGTTTTTTTAGACAGTACCGTAGTAAATATTTCACTCCCTAATATTATGAATGATTATGAAATTAATTTAAGTGTCGCTTCTTGGATTATCAATTCTTTTGTGCTAACGCTCGCTATTTTATTAATTACTTTAGGGAAAATTGCAGATTTTTTTGGCAGAAGAAAAATTTTTTTAATTGGCGTTATCATATTTGCCATAAGCTCATTATTATGTGGAATGGCCCCTACTGTAGAAGTTTTAATTGCTGCTAGAGCTTTACAAGGCATTGGAGGGGCAATGATTATCCCAACTAGTATGATGCTAGTAAGGACAGCGGTACCAGCAGAAAAAATGGGGCTTGCCATGGGAATATGGGGAGCTGTTGGTGCACTTGCTGTAGCTATTGGTCCTAGTCTTGGAGGTGTAGTGACAGATTTTATTAATTGGCGTTGGATCTTTTATATCAATGTTCCAATTATTATTGTAGCCTTTCCATTTATTCTATTAGCTTTTAAAGGATTTAAAGATATCAAATCACCATTTAAATTAGATGTGCTAGGTATGTTAGTCATTAGCGTGGCACTCTACTTTCTAACTTATGCAATATTGCAGGGTGAGAAATTAGGATGGAATTCAACGACAATATATATTTACTTTTCAATAAGTATCTTAGCCACTCTATTATTTATTTTTATAGAAAAGCGGGCAAAGGTGCCATTAGTGGATTTTTCAATATTTAACAATAAACATTATTTGGGTGGCATTCTATCTAATTTTTTAGGTGGCATCTTGTTAATGGGTACTTTAATTTTGTTACCTGTTTATCTGACACAAGTAAAAGATTTTACAACACTTTATGCATCATTTCTTATTACACCTTTATCGGCAGTTATGTTAATCGTAGCACCGATCGTTGGGAGAATAATCGATAAAATTGGCTATCAAGTCCCAATGCTTTTTGGTTATGTTTTTACTGTCACAGGTTTTATTTTCCTCTTAAAATTAACACCAGATACTGAATTCCCAATGCTTATTACGATGATGTCCTTATTAGGTACTGGATTGGGTATCATCATGGTTACAAGTGTAACAGTATGTACGGTTTCTGTTTCAGAAAAGCATGTCTCTTTGGGATCGGGTATATTTGCGACAGCACGAAATCTTGGAGGTGCCCTAGGTGTATCTTTATTTGTTTCAATTACTCTAAGTTTTTTAAATCAATATGCAAACGATATAGTGGATGATGGTGTGGCACGATTTGAAAATAGTGAAATACCTGATGCCGTCAAGACAGTCGCTATTGAAAATTTAAAGGGAAAAAAAGATAGCTTTTTTGAAGGAGAGCAGAAAGTAGAGGATTTTAAGGTCTCTAAGGAAATGTCTGATCAATTTGTCGCAGTGAAAATGGAAGAGGCATTAAAACAAAAGCCTAAAACAGTGGAAGTTAATGCTTCAGCAGATTTAGAAAAGAAAATAACTGCTATGGTAAATACTGAAATTGAAAATATAGAAAAAGAAGTTAAAACTATTCAAAGTAATATCCGAAATGAGGCACAAGGGTATATTGTTGAGGCAATGACGAAAGCGTTTTGGTGTGGATTATTGTTAACATGCCTTTTTAGTTTATCCTTGATTTTTTTAAGAAAGAAGCATATTGAAGAAGGTAATGTATAACTAATAATCGGTAGGGTGTAAAAGCCCTACCGATTCAAATTTATATCTTCTCTTAGGAACTAATTAATTTAATATACATACTTTGAATGATTAAAAATTATTAATCATAAGATATTCTAGTGTAAATGGATAATCATAGATATAATAGTAATATAAGGGTATTTAGAGAAGAAGAAAAGGGTGAATACTGATGATGAAATTTTTGGAACCGACAGCCATGCTAAATTTTCAAGACGAAGCTCTCCAGCAATTAGTTAAACAAAGAGGATGGAGTGACTTAGCCTATGAAGATCGAATTAAAGAGATTTATGATTTTGTAAGAAATGAAATTAAGTTTGGCTATAATCGGACAGATGATATTCCCGCTTCTGAAGTATTACGCGATGGATATGGGCAATGTAATACAAAAAGTACGCTTCTAATGGCTTTACTTAGAGCAGTTGGGATTCCTTGTAGAATACATGGATTCCTTATTGATAAAAAAATGCAAAAGGGAGCATTGACTGGCATTACTTATCTACTAGCACCAAGTAAAATTGTTCACGCTTGGACGGAGGTTCAATTACATGATGATTGGATTGTGTTAGAAGGTGTGATTATAGACGATTCGTATTTAAAGCAAGTGAAAAGTCGACTATGTAGCTTTAATGAAGGATTTATCGGTTATGGAATTTCAGTTAAGGATAAAAATAATATAAATCTCTGTTGGACTGGTGAAAGTGTATATGTCCAAAGCTTTTCCATAACAGATGATTTAGGAATATTTGATAACCCAGATGATTTATTTAAGAAATATAACAATACGGATAGTAAGCTGAAAGAGATGTTGTTTAATAAAAAAAGAAAGAAAATAAATAAAAGGTTAGATATGTTGAGAGATCAGTGAAAAGGACATACTCGCTCGAAATTGAAAGCGAGTATGTCCTTTTTTATGCTTTAAATATCTATATTTAATAACTGCTCACGTGCTGCACTAGTGAGCGTCTAATCATTAATACTGACTTGGAATTTATAGTAGAATAATTTTTCTGGAGCATGACAATAGGGGATAGCTCCACCATTAAAATATCCATTACTTTGATAGTAATTTTTAATCGATTGAAAATTATTATCCTCTATGCATAGATGGTAGAGAATTGGCAAATTAACCTTTTTAATATGTAAATCATTGATAGTATGGTCTGCTAACAGATCATGTACATCGTTACGAATTTGGGCTACGACACCTAAGTAATTTGCATATGTTTTAATCGTTTCCAAGGTTTTTGGTGGAATATCTACGGCACCTAAAATACAAGCCAGCTTTATAAGAGAGCCAGATTTTAAACTAACCATTTCTAAATATTCGGATTCATTAGAAATACGGTTATGCATATCTTTTTGTTGTCCATTGATTGATTGGAGCAATAATAATTGAATTTGCTGACTGATAACGTTTCTAGCTTCCACGCTGTCAGGCGTCACTTTATGGAGAGCCGTTAATAAAAACACATTAATAAAATTTTTCCCTAAATTAACGTTTGACCAAGGATAAATCAATACATCCCCGTCCTGTATATTATTAAAATTGAGCACGACTGTTACTTAAAATTTTTGCAACTGCCTCAGAACGAGAATTCACACATAACTTTTTATATATTTTAGTTAGATTATATTCAACAGCACGAATGCTCATAAAAAGTTCATCTGCAATTTCTTTATTGCTGGCGCCCTTGGCTAAACTCTCTAAAATATCCATCTCCTTTTGTGAAAATTGTTGTTGATGTTCCGCAACTAATAATCCTTGAGATATGTTAGACGGTAGCGAACGAATTAACATTTCCCTTGGAATCATTACATAACCATTTAGTACAGCTTGTATATTTATCACCAATTCCTGATAGGATGCAGATTTGCTTATAATGCCGCAAATTCCCAATTCTATTAGAGTGTTCAACTCACAGGAATAATCAAATCCCGTATAGAGTATGATTTTAGCATCCGAATGGGTAAGTAAGATTTTTTTCGATAATTCGATGCCAGAGCAGTTTGGCATATTAATATCCAATAAATAAAGATCAAATGTTTTTTTCTTAATGTCTTGTATGACCTGCTGCCAATTTGATAAATAAGTAATATTATAGTCTGTTACTTCCTCCAGTATATTCTTAGTACCGAGACCAACCATTGGATGGTCGTCTACAATTAATAGCTGAATCAATGTTCTCACCTCGGAATTGTTATTAAAATTTGTAATCCTTGAGTAAGTTCCGTAATAAATTCAATCTCTCCATCTAAAATATGAATACGTTCTTTTATACCAATTAATCCAATATGATCTTCATTATACTGCTCACTAATTTTGTCCATCCCTACACCGTTGTCTTTATAATCTAAAAAAATAAAATGATCATCCTCCCACATTTCTATGGACACTAATGTGGCATTAGAGTGCTTTTCAGCATTGGTAAGCAATTCTTGGAGCACACGGTAGATAGAGACTGTTAAATTATGATTGTTTGCGTAATTAGAAAGTTGAAATTCATATCGAAGGCTAAAACTAGCTTTCGCCTGTTTCTTTTTACAAAGATCCTCTAAAGATGCAGTAAAATTAGTATTTAATAAAAAGTTGGGACGTAACTCACTACAGGTGTCTCTAATTTGCTTAATAACATCCAATAAGCCGTTCTTGATTTTATTTAATGTCTCTAAGTCTCCCTTCTGTAAAGTATTTGAATTTTGTATAAGTTGATCTAATTTCTGATACCAAATTGTTTGATCTTGTAAAGCAGAATCATGTAAATCTGACGCTAATCGTTTACGTTCTTGTTCACTCAATTGCAATAAAAATCGAGTAAGAGTGTTGGATGATTGATGATTAGTTGTGTCTCTATTTTCGATGGTTGCAATTATATTTTTTACGATATTTAAATTTTCATAGACTAATCTTACGTATTTAACAATATTTATTAACCACATTTTTTCATGTAAATTAAACGTCGTATTATTTCTTTTTTTGCTAATCCAAATATACGTGCCTATATGATGATGTTCATAAAGCTGAATGCCAAGATAATTCGGATGATCAATTAATATATCTGAATGATTATTCCTCAGCTTAAGTTTAATAGAATCTGCTAGTATACTTTCTTCATTATTTTGCATGAAATCAAAACATTGGTACTCATTGGTTTGATAATTTATGCGTATCAAGAGTAAAACTTTAGGATCTAAGGTTTCTTTGATTTGATGAAGTAATAAGTCTTCTAAATCATCTTCTTTCATAACAGAAGCTAGTTCTTGTGAAAACTCATTTAAATTATTAGAAAAAAAGGACTGTTGATAAAGAAAACTATCTTTTAAAAGAAAATCTAGTTTTTCTTTTAAAAATAATGTCACAATATTGATAGTAAGAATGACGAAAAATAAAATGAAAGAATACAAAACGATATTATCTATGTAGAATCTTTCACTAATAACGAAAATCATCAAAATCACTGTGGGGATAAATGTTAAAAATGTATAATATGGAATTTGTTTTAAAATAAAATTAATATCTATTAAGCGATTAGTCAACACAATATAAGTATACCCAATAGGGATAATAAATAAGGTGAAAGTTGCCAAATCATCTTGTATATAAGGTAGTCTAAAGATAAATGGAACAGCGTGAAAAAAAATAAAAGGGATAAATGCACAAACATGAATTAATATTAACCATTTAAAAAAAACTTCATGATATGTACTTTTAGTAGTCAAGTAAAAATAAATCAGTAGCAAAATAGAAAAACAAATATTGAGGCAAAAATAACTTAAAATTAGTATGGTGTTGATAGCACCAAAATTATAATCTGAAAAAAGTGTCGATAATTTTAAAATAATAATTATAAAATAAAGGAATCTATTTATTTTAAAGAAGGTTAACCATTTGTTTTTGATAATTCCTTTTTCGAATAACAGTATATGAAAGAACTGTATTAAAAAAAGAGAGCATAATGGAAAAAATATGCCAATTAGGAAACTTGATACAATATCTCCTCTTCCAGATTCAGTCGAAGCAAAAAAACTAAGAGACATCGACAATAGGAATCCTGTTAAATAAAATGCAACTTTATTATTTTGTTGGTAAATAAAAAGAGTCAGAATAAAAACAGTTAGAGAAAATAAACTTGGAATTATGATTTCCTGAAAAGTGTATTTCAGAGAATCAGGTGGAGCTTGTATGTAATGTATTTCTTGGTTTCTTATAATTTTTATTTTAGAACCATGAACAAAGCAATTATTGTGTTTGAAATGCTTATTGAACATCGTCACATCAATATCATCTACTTCTAAAATGGCATCACCGATAGCGAGATTGGTATAGCGTGCCCAGCCATCATTTTCATAAATATTGGAAATAATGATTTTACCATTTTTATTATACTGCACATCTATACCGATATAGGGGGTTGACATAACGAATATTAAAAAGAAGTGGGCTATTAGAAATAGTAATTGCAAAAATAGTATTTTTCTTTTATTACTCATAGTTTAACCCTTTCTAGGAAAAAGTTTATAATTACCTCTTTAATGTTATTATAAATTGTAAACAAATTGAAAGAAAGGGAATACTATGATAATAGATAAGATTCATTCATTAATTTATAATAATTAAAGTTAGCTGATTATCTTTCCATTTCTAAGCTAAATATTATCCAAAAGGTATTACAAAATACTAATAAAGCAGATGTTATGCAAAAATCATCAACATGGCTACCACGATAAAAATGTTTCTTTCTTTAGACATCGCATTCTTCAACAAAAAAAGTGATGAAAAACATTTTGTTTTTCATCACTTTTTTAAATCTATCGAATACTCATTTTAAATTCTAAAAATAATTCATTGTATTTACCTAAGTAATCAGGACCTAAGTTTTTATATACTTCTAATGTTTCTCGTTGCTCTTCAGAAGGATAATAGCGTTCATCAGATACAACTTCCTTATCCATTAATTTCATTGCTGCAATGTTAGGGGTAGAGTAGCCAACATAGTCAGCGTTTTGGGCACCCGATTCAGCTTTTAGCATAAAATTAATGAATTTATGAGCACCCTCAATATTTTTAGATGTTTTCGGGATGACCATATTATCAAACCACAAGTTTGAGCCTTCCTCTGGAACTGCAAAATCTAGCTCTTCATTTTCTGACATCATGTCTGCTGCCTGCCCAGACCAAGTGAGGGCTACAGTAGCCTCATTATTGATCATTAAAGGGGTAATTTCATCACCAATAATGGCCTTAACATTTGGGGCAAGTGTAATTAATTTGTCTGTAGCTTTACGTAATTCATGATTATCCAATGAATTCAGCGAATATCCTAGGCTATTTAAGCCCATCCCGATTACCTCACGAGCACCATCTACTAAAAAGACTTTTCGTTTTAATGAAGGGTCCCACAAATCATCCCATGAAGAGAAATCTAAATCACCAACAAGGTTTGGATTATAGACAATACCTACTGTTCCCCAAAAATAAGGTACGGAATATTTATTGTCATCATCGAATGGTAGATCCAAGAAGTAAGGGTCGATGTTTTTTAAATTAGGAATTTTCGATTTATCTAAAGGAATCAACAAATTTTCTTCCTTCATTTTTTCAATCATATATTCTGAAGGGACAGCAATATCATAAGCTGTTCCGCCCTGTTGAATTTTTGTCATCATGGCTTCATTGGAATCAAACGTCTCGTAAATTACATGAATACCTGTTTCTTTTTCAAATTGCTTTAGCAAATCAGGATCTATATATTCTCCCCAGTTAAAGATCGTTAACGTGTTTTTCCCACTTTTTCCACCACCGGCACTTAAGGCATCCGCAGCGTAGAATAATAGGGCGGACACGACAAGTATCGCAATTGTAGCTTGAATTAATTGCTTCATTGTTGTCCCTCCGTTCTTTTACTAGCACGACTTGTGATGAAATAATAGCCAACTACGACAATCACCGTTACGAAGAATACTAAGCCAGAAATAGCATTTACCGTTAAGGAAATACCAGCACGTGCCATAGAGTAAATTTCCACAGATAATGTACTAAAGCCATTGCCAGTTACGAAAAACGTCACTGCAAAGTCATCTAAAGAATACGTAAGAGCAAGAAAGAACCCTGCAAAGATACCAGGCTGAATATACGGTAAAATAACACGCATCATCACATCTTTTTTTGTTGCTCCTAAATCTAATGCAGCATCAATTAATGATGTATTCATTTCTAGCAGCTTTGGTAAAACCATCAGTACAACAATTGGTACACTAAAAGCTACGTGTGCTAATAATACAGAAGCAAAGCCTAATTTAATACCTACCATCGTGAACAAAATTAAAAAGCTCGCACCAATAATAACATCGGGACTGACAATTAATACATTGTTTAATGAAAGTAATGTATTACGCATTTTTGCATCTTTCACCGTTACAATGCCAATTGCACCTAATGTACCGATAATTGTTGAAATTAAAGCAGATAGTAGAGCTACGATGACTGTATTAATTAAAATAACTAATAGGCGGGAATCCTCAAATACAGCTTTATAATGTTCGAGTGTAAAGGATTCAAAATTATTCATGGAGCCACCACTGTTAAAAGAATAAAAAATTAAGTAAAAGATAGGTGCATACAAGACGATAAAAACAATCGCTAAATACACTTTTGCGGAAGCTGATAATTTATTCATCGTACGCGACCTCCTTTATCCTTTTGTCCTGTAATAAGCATAATAATGACCATGAACAAAATTAAGAATACGGCAATAGTTGAGCCCATTCCCCAGTTTTGAGTCACTAAGAACTGTTGTTCAATAGCTGTACCAAGGGTAATCACGCGGTTTCCAGCAATTAAGCGTGTAATCATGAACAAAGATAATGCAGGGATAAATACAACCTGTATGCCTGATTTAACACCGTCCATAGTTAGAGGTAGTACAACGCGACGGAATGTCGTAAAAGCAGATGCACCTAAATCACGTGCTGCATAAATAAGAGTAGGGTTTAAACGATCTAAAGAATTAAAGATAGGTAAGATCATAAAAGGTATAAAAATATACACCGATACGAATACAAAGCTAATATCTGTAAATAACATTTGCTTTGGATCAAAGCCAAATACTTCTATAAATGCGTTCAACGGACCGTACAAGCCAAAAATTCCGATAAAAGCGTATGTTTTTAACAAAAGATTAATCCAAGAAGGAATAATGATTAGCAGGAGCCAAAGCTGCTTATACTTAGTTTTTGTTAAAAAATAGGCTGTAGGATACGAAACTAATAATGTAAAGAAGGTAATTAAAAACGCATACCAGAATGAGCTTAATGTCATTTTTAAATAAACAGAAGTAAAGAAAGCTTTATAGTTATCAAACGTGAAATCGCCATGTATATCTAGTAGGGAATAGTATACAACCAGTGCAATTGGTGCGATAACGAAAAGTGCAATCCATAAAACGTATGGAAATAAGGCTGATTTTGATGTTTTAGCTTGCATCATCTTCATCTCCATATGCTTCTAAACGTTTATCAAACTCTTCTTCGGTTTCATTTAAACGCATAACATGAATCGCCTCTGGATCAAAATCTAAGCCAATTTCTGTCCCTACCTCAGCTTTTTTTAAAGAATGGACAAGCCACTCATTACCATCCTTATCATATGTGGATAATTCATAATGCACGCCACGGAAAAGTTGTGTATCCACTTTTACGATAAGTTTACCTTGATCAATAGTTGTCATTTCTAAATCCTCAGGACGAATAACAATATCGATTTTTTCATTTGGCTTCATCCCTTGGTCTACACATTCGAATATTTTGCCAGCAAATTCTACCTTGAAATCGTCAATCATTACACCAGGGACAATATTTGATTCTCCTATAAAGTCAGCTACGAAGCGATTAATGGGTTCATCATAAATATCAACAGGTGTACCTGATTGTTGAATTTGTCCTTCACTTAGTACAAATATTTCATCGCTCATAGCGAGTGCCTCTTCTTGATCGTGTGTTACGAAGACAAAAGTTTTGCCAAGACGTTGCTGTAATTCTCGCAGCTCATATTGCATCTCAGTACGTAGCTTTAAATCTAAAGCTGAAAGAGGTTCATCTAATAAAATTACTTCTGGGTCATTCACAATCGCACGAGCAATTGCTACACGCTGACGTTGACCACCTGACATTTCAGAAATTTCACGATTTCCGTATCCAGCAAGGTTAACAAATTTTAATGCTTCAGCCACTCGTTCCTTAATTTCGTTTTCAGACAGCTTTTTAATACGTAGTCCAAATGCGACATTTTCAAAGACATTCAAATGAGGAAAGAGTGCGTAATCCTGAAAGACTGTATTTACTTGACGTTCATTTGCTGGCACTGAGTTGATTTTTTTATCGTGAAAATAAACATCTCCTGTAGACGGTTCAGTGAAGCCAGCAATAATTCGTAAAATGGTTGTTTTACCACAACCAGAAGGACCTAGTAATGTGTAAAATTTCCCTTTTTCTAGCTCTAGATTAATATTTTTTAGGACGATCGTGCCGTCATTATAAGACTTTGAAACATTTTCAAAGCGGATAATTGAATTCGTTGTCATAGATGCGCCTCCTTAGCTATAAGTATGAATCCGTTGCGACAAGCAAAATCTTTGTTTCAGCAGCATGTGCATTAAAAATTTGATGATGATCTGTCGCATCAAAATAGAGAGCATTGCCTTCACTAGCGATATACTGTTCATTCCCCAAAACGAGACGAATACGCCCTTTTACTACATATATAAAGGTTTCGGAGAGTGAGGGTTCAAATTGCTTAAATTCACCTTCAGCAGCAAGCGTTAGGAAAATAGGCTCCATTTCTTTTTCATTTGATGTTGAAATAAGCCATTGAATTTCATATTTTTTTTCTTCATCCGTATAGGTGGATTGATCTTCCTCTGTATAAACAACCTTTTGTTCAGGTGATTCATCATCAAAAAATTCCTTAGGTGTTGAACCTAACACTTCTAATATTGAAAAGAGTGTCTCAATGGAAGGTGAATTCAAATCACGTTCTAATTGGGATATATAGCCTTTACTTAAATCTGTACGTTCTCCAAGTTCCTCTTGGGTAAGACCTTTTTTTAAACGAAGCGCTTTAATTTTTGCTCCTATTTGCATCTTTTCCCTCCTAGAAGAAGTTTAGCAATCATAAACTTTTGAAATATGAAGTTTACTTTAACAAAACTTTTAGTTTACTAAAACCATTACAATTATACATAAAAATTTTAGATATGCAATCGTTTTTATGGAAAAAAAAGAAGAAAAAATTTTTAGAAATTTAACATAAATCATAGGTAGAAAAAGTTTGTTTATTTTAGAATAAAAATGTTAAAAATAGTTAATAAATAGGCTGTAGCTGCTATTCCATTTTGGGATTTGACAAAAATTTGTCAGATAATTTGAAACATGTCCTTTAACGAAGTTTACTTGTTTGAAAAACTACGATTACTCTGCTATCGTAGAAGACGAGTTCGCTAGTGCGAATGGAATAATATACACTACATATTTAATCGGAGGGATTTATTATGGCAGAACGCATGGTAGGTAAACAAGCACCTGACTTTACAATGGAAGCTGTACTTCCAGACAAATCTTTTGGCAAAGTATCATTGGAAGACATTAAAGCACAAGACAAATGGACTGTTCTTTTCTTCTATCCAATGGACTTCACATTTGTATGTCCAACTGAAATCACTGCGATGAGCGATCGTTACGACGAGTTCGAAGACTTAGATGCAGAAGTAATTGGTGTGTCTACGGATACAATCCACACACACTTAGCATGGATTAACACTGACCGCACTCAAAATGGTCTTGGTGAATTAAAGTATCCATTAGCTGCTGATACAAACCACCAAATTTCAAAAGAGTATGGTGTCTTAATTGAAGAAGAAGGTATCGCACTACGCGGTTTATTCATCATCAACCCAGAAGGCGAATTAAAATACCAAACAGTTTTCGATAACAACATCGGTCGTGATGTTGACGAGACTTTACGTGTACTTCAAGCTTTACAAACTGGTGGTCTTTGCCCAGCAAACTGGCGTCCAGGTCAAGCAACTCTATAATTTAAATAGAGTCAATTATCAACTTTGAATTCCCCACGACACGTTTGTGGGGATTTTTAAACTTAGAAGAGGGTAAAGGAGGATATAAACATGAAACTTCGTGAACAAATGCCAGAATTAGCAGGCGCAACAACTTGGTTGAATGGTGAAGTAACTAAAGCAGATTTAGTAGGTGAAAAGCCAACATTAATTCATTTTTGGTCAGTCAGCTGCCATCTATGTAAGGAAGCAATGCCAGATGTAAATAATTTCCGCGATCAATTCAAGGATGAGCTAAATGTTGTAGCAGTACATATGCCGCGCTCAGAGGCAGATACTGATTTAGACACAATTAAAGCAGTAGCCGCAGAGCATGATATTGTACAACCAATCTTTGTAGATAGTGAAATGAAGCTAACAGATGCTTTTGAAAACCAATATGTGCCAGCATATTTTGTATTTGATAAAGATGGTCAGCTTCGTCATATGCAAGCTGGTGGTAGCGGTATGAAAATGCTAGAAAAACGTGTAAACCGTGTATTAGATGAAATGCGCAATGCTGAATAAGATTAGGATGGGACGAGAATAAATTAACATTCTCGTCTTTTTTTGTTTTTTTAAGTGGGTGGGGGTTAATTGAAATGTGGTTTGATTTGAAAAGAGCTGAAACTGACCGTGAAGTGGCTGGAGCTGATCAAGAAGTGGGTAGACCGGAGCGAAAAAGAGTTGGAGCTGATCAGAAAGAGTGTGGCCGGAGCGAAAAAAGGGTGAAGCTGATCAAAAGGCGGGTAGACCAGAGCGAAAAAGAGCTGAAGCTGATCAAAAGGTGGGTAGACCAGAGCGAAAAAGAGCTGAAGCTGATCAGAAAGTGAGTGGACCGGAGCGAAAAAGAGTTGGAGCTGATCAAAAAGTGGGTAAACCGGAGCGAAAAAAGAGCTGAAGCTGATCAAAAAATGGGTAGACCAGAGCGAAAAAGAGTCAGAGCTGATCAGAAAAAGTGTAGACCGGAGCGAAAAAAGGGTGGAACTGATCAAAAAATGGGTAGACCAGAGCGGGAAAGAGCTGAAGCTGATCAAAAAATGGGCAGACCGGAGCGAAAAAGGACCGAAGCTGATCAAAAAGAGCACCAACCTGATCAAAGCATGCAGTTCCCTGAGCATAAATCAATTAAAAACAATCTTTAGTATTTTCAACCAAACACCTTCAATGTTGCCGAATTGAAATCCTCTTTGACGATACATATAACCAAGAATACGTTACAATAATGTTATAGTAGTTTTCGGAGGGATTTTTATGATGAAAAAAGAGTTTGCTGTCATTGGACTTGGCCGTTTTGGAGGGAGTATTGTTCGCGAGTTAATGAGTCAGGGTGCACAGGTTATGGCGATTGATCATTCCTCGGAGCGTGTGGATGAATTTGCTTCTATCGCCACTCAGGCTGTTATCGCGGATTCGACAGATGAATCGGTCCTAAATTCATTAGGTATTCGAAATTTTGAGCATGTAATTGTTGCAATTGGTGAAGATATTCAGGCCAGTATTTTAACAACTATTATTTTAAAGGAAATTGGTGTGCAGCAAATTACAGTCAAGGCTCAAAATGATTATCATGAAAAGGTGCTACGCAAAATTGGTGCTGATTTTGTTGTTCACCCTGAGCGTGATATGGGGATACGGATTGCCAATAATATGCTATCTAATACAGTTCTTGATTATTTAGAGCTTTCGGATGAACACTCGATTATGGAGTTAAAGGCAAATGATGCAATTGCAGGCTACTCCATTATGGATTTAGATATTCGTGCAAAATACGGTATTAACATTGTTGGCATCAAGCGTGGCCCAGATATAATTGTCTCACCACAGGCTAGTGACAAAATTTTACTAGGGGATATTATGCTTGTTATTGGGGCTGATGTAGATATTAACCGCTTTGTGAAAAAGGCATTAAATGGGTAGTGTCCAATGAACAAACGTAGATGGAGATTAGTCATTTTCGCAGCAATTATACTAATTATTGTGTTTACCATGCAGTTTCAAGAAAAAAATAAGGAAGCAGCCATTTCAGCCATTTTGGATCAGGCAGCACAAATAGATAGCATCGAGCTTTTTAAAGGAGAGCAATCTATCATTCGCTTAACAGGTGAGGATGCAGTTACCAATCACGAAAAATATCCGCTAAGTCATGTTAGGAATTTGAGCAAAAAAGAAAGGGCTATCTTTGAAGAGAAACCAGCCTATCGGATTGTTTACAATATAAAAGATAAACCGCTATATGAGGTAGACATTTTAAAGGTAGCAATTAGCTCCGAGCTAAGTGAAGAGCTCCAGCAAATGGTTTTTCGTGTGGGGGACCAGCAATATTTAATATACTGGGCTAAAGAGAAAAAAGCACTTGAACAATCTACAAGCACACAGCTTTTACTCGAGCAATATGGAAAATAAAGAGGATAGTGACACAGCTATGGCTGTCATCACTACCCTTTTTTTCTTAGGATACAATAGTGGCTTTTCCTTGAAGTGCACGTTCTTGCATAGTTACATCAAACTCTTTTTCAGATTTGGACACTACAACACAAGCTACACCATTACCAATTAAATTTGTTACAGCACGAGCCTCAGACATAAAACGATCAACACCGATTAAAAGTGCTATTCCTTCCACAGGAATCATTGGGAACGCAGCTAAAGTTGCTGCTAATGTGATAAATCCTGATCCTGTTACACCAGCTGCTCCCTTAGAAGTAATCATTAAAATTCCAAGTAGTGTAATGATTTGTATCCAAGTGAGTTCCATTCCATATGCTTGTGCAATAAACAATGCAGCCATTGATAGGTAGATGGAAGTTCCGTCAAGATTGAAGGAATACCCAGTAGGAACAACTAAACCTACAACCTGCTTTGAGCAACCGAAATTTTCAAGCTTTCGCATCATGGATGGTAAAGCTGATTCAGAGGAGGATGTACCGATAACTAAGAAAATCTCATCTTTGATGTATGCGATAAATTTAAAGATATTAAATCCAAAGAATTTTGCAATGGCTCCTAAAATAAAGACAACAAATAAAAACATTGTAATATACACAGCAGCCATTAATAAACCTAGATTACCTAGTGACTTTAAACCGAAGTTACCAATCGTATAGGCCATTGCACCAAAAGCTCCGATTGGTGATATTTTCATGACCATACTTACAATTTTGAAGAAAATCTCTGCCACTTGCTCAAAGAATGAGATTACTGGTTTTGCGGGTGCACCAATTGAAGCAGCAGCTAAACCAAATAAAATAGCAGAGAATAAAACAGGTAATAGTTGACCAGTTGCCAGTGCACCTACTACATTTTCTGGAATAATACTTGAAATGAATGCACCTAAGCCTTGCTCAGTTTCAGCCGCAGCAGTTGTATATTTGGAAATATCAGCTTCAGATGCACCTGATGTATCTAAACCTGTACCAGGACTTACAATTAAAGCAACAGCAATTCCGATTGCTAGGGCAATTGTAGATACTATTTCGAAGTAAAGTAATGCCTTCCCTCCAATTTTCCCTACCTTTTTCATATCTCCCATACTGCCGATTCCAATAACTACTGTTAAGAAGATAATTGGAGCGATTAACATTTTAATCAATTTAATGAATAGATCTGCTAGGATTTTTAAGCTGGCACCGAACTCAGGGAAAATTGCCCCTACAATAATTCCAAGGATGATAGCTGCTATAACCTGAACAGTCAAATTTTTCAGTAATTTCATTTTACGCTACCTCTTTTCTAAATTTTCTTTTTGATATCGTTTTCACTAGAAATATCATAGCGAATACTTTTTAAAAAAAGAGATTTAGAAAATAAGAAACATATCGTTCATTAAGTACATTTGCTTGTATTCCCATGTAAATGTAGTATTTTCAATATCTTTCACTGTTATGGTACGCTAGTGTTAATTAATTATTGTTATAATACAAAAGCAAAAAGTGATAAAAAAACTTGTTTTGTATCATTTTTTTGTAATATTGTTCATTAAGTTCAATATTTTCTCCTACTTATGTCGACTAAAGGTGTTGTCAAAAGAATTTATTGCAGATAATCTTAAAAACATATCATGAATATGGTGTGCTACTAATTATGAGAATGCAGATTGGAAAGGAAGGAGTTTTTAATGATGAAAATGCCTGTAAACGGCAAGATACTGTTAGTGACATTTTTAATCATTGCACTCTCCTTTTTACTAGGTGGTATATTTGTACTCGGTAACTTATTATCTGAGCAAGAAAAAGATTTTGGTCAGCGTGCTATGCTTGTTGCACGCACTGTATCAAATGTACCAGAGCTAAGTGTACATTTGAAAAATGACAATCTGAAAGAAGCTGCCAAAAATATTAATAAAATTGTAGATGGGATTAGGGTCATCAATAAGGCAGAGTACATTGTTGTGATGAATATGGAGCGCATTAAACTATCCCACCCAGTAAGTAAAGAATTAGGGCGGCGAAGTGAGTCGCAGGATTTGAATGCAGCATTTAGTGAGCATTATTATGTATCGAAGGCACGTGGAGAATCGGGTGTCATGATACGGGCATTTGTTCCGATTATCAATGACAAAAAAGAACAAGTGGGCATTGTAGTAGTTGGCTATTCATTACCAACGCTGCTAGAAATGCTGCAAAGTTATGAGCGAGAAATTTTTATTACGATTGTTATTTCGTTGATTTTCAGTATTTTGGGCGCCTATACACTTGGACGACATATAAAAAAACAAATGTTTGGGCTTGAACCTCATGAAATTGCAAAGATGTATGTGGAAAGAACAGAAACCTTTAATGCAATGCATGAGGGAATAATAGCCGTTGATAAGGAAATGAATATCACCATTTTTAATGAAAAAGCGGCTGACATATTAGGCGTCACTAGGAATATAGAGGACTGTATTGGTCAAAAGATTTATGATGTTTTGCCTGATACTCGTCTGCCTGAAATTGTTGAAACGGCAACACCTGTTTATAATCAGGAGCTTTACATTAATCATCATAGTATTTTAAGTAATCGTGTACCAATTATTGTGAATAATGAGCTAGTCGGTGCAGTTGCCATGTTTAAGGATTTAACAGCCGTGAAAAAGCTTGCGGAGGAGGTAACAGGTGTAAAAGCCTTTGTTCAAGCATTACGTGTACAAACCCATGAGCATAAAAATAAGCTTCATACGATTGCAGGACTGCTGCAATTGGGACATACAAAGCAAGCTCTTGAATATGTAACAGCCACTACCGAAAATGAAGCATCTTTAACGAAGTTTTTGAATGAACGTTTTCATAATGAAAATATTTCAGGTTTATTATTGAGTAAGGTAAGCTATGGCAAAGAACTAGGGATTGAGGTTGAAATTGACCGAAAAAGTCATTTTAAACGCTTTCCGCCTCTTTTAGATCATCATGATTTTGTTGTTTTACTCGGAAATTTAATCGAAAATGCCTTTGAGGCTTTAAATGTCCTTTCAAAGGATGATAAATATGTAGCTATCTCTGTAGATGAGCATGATGGTGTATTAGCAATAGGCGTTTCTGATAATGGAATCGGAATGTCCAAAGAGGTGCAGGCTCGTATGTTTGAAAATGGATTTTCGACAAAGGCTAGTGAGAACCGGGGCATTGGCTTGCATTTAATCTTTGAAATTGTAAGAAAAGGCAATGGAGATATTGAAGTAGTGAGTGAATTTATGAAAGGAACAAGTTTCTTAATCTTATTTGAGTTAGGAGAAGAATAGATGGATGTAATAAATGTCTTACTAATTGAAGATGATCCAATGGTACGAGAAGTGAACAGACAATTTATTGAGCAAATCAAGGGTTTTTCATTAATCGGCTATGCTAGCAATGGTGTTGAGGGAATTCAAAAGATTAGGCAATTAACCCCACAACTTGTCTTTATGGATATTTTTATGCCAGAGCAAGATGGTATTATTACGTTAGGGAAAATCCGAGAGGAGCATCTTCCTGTTGATGTAATCGCTGTAACTGCTGCAAATGATATGCCCACTGTGCAGCGTATTTTACACCTAGGTGTCTATGATTATATTATGAAGCCATTTACGTTTGAGAGAATTGAGCAGACTTTGAAAAATTATCAAAACTACAGAAAGAAAATAAGCGGTATGCAGGATTTAACCCAACATGATGTTGATCATTTAATGCAGCAACGTCTTCCAGAGCAAGTTGCAGTTTCAAGAGGAAAGGATGCTATTCTTATAGAAGAGCTACCAAAAGGGTTTAATCGAGCTACCTTAGATAAGGTGCTTGCATATATTCAAGAAAGTGGTGGGGCAGTATCTGCTGAGGAGGTATCAACTTATATAGGTACAGCAAGAGTTACAGCGCGACGCTATCTAGACTTTTTGGAAAAGCAAAATCTATTGAAAGTAGATATCCAATATGGAAGCGTAGGACGTCCTATTCATCGGTATTATATTTAAATGCTTATTCCCTGAATTTTGTTAAATATTGATTGATTTCCCTTTGATTGTTGTATTAAACTTTGATAAAAACAAGGAGATTATAAAATGAAAAGGTTGTCAAAAAACTGTACAATTGAGCATTTAAAGCTGGAACACTATTATGCTATAAATGCACTTTACTCAGATGTAAATGTCAGAGCCTATCTAGGAGGCGTCCCAAATGAAAGCTATATCGAAGCTTCATTTAGAGGAATGCTAGAAGCCCCATCTCCCAATACATATCTTTATATTTCGTTAAAGGAAACGGATGAATTTATAGGACTTGTCTCAATAGATGAATATCATGACAAAGAGGCATATGAGCTTTCATATCAATTTTTACCGCAGTATTGGGGGCAAGGGTATGCATATGAGGTACTAACAAATGTTATAGATTATGGATTGAATGTTTTAAATTTGCCGTACCTAGTAGCAGAAACACAAACAGCAAACATCGCGTCCTGTCGCTTACTTGAAAAAGTAGGAATGCACAAGGTTCAGGTATTGGAGAGATTTGGACATGAACAAGCTGTTTATGAATTAAGAAAAAATGGTTGAAAATTATAAATAGGGTCATTTTTACTTCTCTATAATATAGAGGAGTGAAAATGACCTTTTCTTTTGGCTGAGAAGCTTCGTGTGAATAGTAGTCCCTTGCTTTGACGATACATATAACAAAGAATACGTTACAATAGGGAAATAGTCATTTACCTTCAAAATTAGAACTGATCGGTAATTTAAAAATTTAAGAAAGCTTATGGGGAGTAGGTTTGGCATATGTTTAACGTTCGAAAAGAGTCACTATTGAAATTTTTGAAGATTCTATTTCCAATAGTACTTTTGGCGATAGCTATTTATGAAATTCAACAATCAGTGAGTGGTGTCGATGTTCATTTACTACGAAAAGAAGTGAATGAGCTACAGCTATGGGAGCTTTTATTAATTTTTCTCATCACCTTTTTTGCGATTACACCAATGATTTTTTATGATGTTATTTTAGCGAAAATATTAGGAATTAACATCAATAAATGTAAATTGCTTAATCATTCGTTTATCATCAATACTTTTTCAAATCTTATTGGCTTTGGTGGTTTAGTCGGTATATTTTTGCGTAATTACTTCTACTCCAAATATAAAGCGGATAAAGAGGGCTTGCTAAAAAATATTGCCTCGGTAACACTGTTTTATTTAACAGGGATTTCTCTACTAACGTGGATTATGTATATATTCTTTTGGGATTTTCCTTTGCTGAAAGAAGAACGATGGTTATCGATTGCAGTTATTCTTGTTAGCCTATATGTACCAGTATTTTTGGCTATGCATATTATTCGCTATAAAAAGGAAAGTTCTCTAAAGCCAAAAATATCACTTCAATTGATGGTAACTTCAGTAGCTGAGTGGCTTGCTGTATTTTTAGTAATCTGGATATTAACGTTTATTTTGAAGATCCCAATAGAATTATCTGCGCTAATTCCCATATTTTTAATTGCTTCTAGTGCAGGAATAGTGAGTATGATACCTGGTGGGGTTGGCTCATTTGATCTCGTTTTTTTATGGGGGACACAGAGCATTGGAATTGCTGATGAAAAAGTGTTGTTTTTATTAATTTTGTACCGTATTGGCTACTTTGTGCTACCATTTTTGATTTCCTCTCTATTATTTATTAAAGAATATTGGATACGCTGGAATCAATCTTGGGATAACCTACCCAATATAATTTTTCAGAAGATTAGCCATATGCTATTAACAATATTGGTGTTTATCTCTGGCATTATTTTATTGCTATCTGCAGCCTTGCCAGGGGTTTTAAGTCGCCTAAAAATAGCTCAGGAATTTTTATCCTCACCAATTATGAATGTCTCTCATCAAATGACGGTGGCAGCTGGCTTTATTCTCTTAGGCTTATGTAGGGGTATAAAATATAAAGTAAAGAGGGCATATCAGCTTACCATCGTTGTGCTAGGCAGTTCAGCGCTGTTTTCTATTTTTAAAGGCCTTGATTATGAGGAAGCAATTTTTTTAGTGATTGTCGCAGCGTTATTAATGGTGTCCAAAAAGCAATTTTATCGGGAAAGCTATGTGTTGACATGGGGAATCATCATACTAGATCTTGCTATAGTGATAGTCATTACTGCCATGTATGTGTTGATTGGCTATGTAAATTTACCCTCTGCCAAAATTCATTTTCCTAGTGCACTGCAGAACTATATGATCACTGATTATCAAGACCTTTTTTATAGTGCTATAATTGGCATTCTTATCGCCATTGTTATTTTTTATATAGGCTATTTTATTCGTGCACCTAAGAAAATGAGAAAGCTATTGTCTAGTGAGCAGGAGGAGGCTATCAAAAACCATTTGCTAACCTATAAAGGGACCGAGTATTCACATTTAATTTTTTTACATGATAAATTTGTCCATTGGAATAAAAAGGGTACGGTTTTATTCTCTTATCAAATATATGCGGATAAGATTATTGTCCTTGGAGACCCAGTAGGAAATGAGTCTGATTTTTTACCCGCTATCCAAGAGTTTTTGGAATTGGCCGATAAGCATGGTTATACACCAGTCTTTTATGAAATTAACAATAAAATTTTTTCTGCTTTACACGAGTATGGGTATAGCTTTTTTAAGCTCGGCGAGGAAGCCTTTGTAGATTTAGAGAAGTTTACATTTTCAGGTAAAGAGATGAAGGGAAGTCGAGCGATAAAAAATAAATTTGAACGAGAAAATTATATAGTGGAAATACTAAGCCCACCTTATTCTCAGGAAATTATGAAAGAACTGCAAGAGGTGTCAACAAAATGGTTGCAGGGGAGGGCAGAGAAGGGCTTTTCACTTGGTTTTTTTGATGAACACTATTTAAGCACCTCAAACATTGCCGTTTTACGTGGTACAGAAGGAACGTTTGGCTTTGCTAGTATCATGCCGATGTACGATAATGGCGAAAGAGTTTCAGTAGATCTTATGCGTTTTAAACCAGGTTCACCATCTGGGACAATGGATTTCATTTTCCTTTCTTTATTTGAATGGGCAAAAGCAGAAGGTTATCGGGTCTTTAACATGGGGATGTCGCCTTTATCAAATGTCGGACAGTCTAGATACTCCTTTTTAAGTGAAAAAATAGCTTCGCAAATATTTTTACATGGACAGCACTTCTATCATTTTAAAGGATTAAAAAACTTTAAATTAAAATATGCTGATTTTTGGGTACCGAAATATGTAGCGTATCGAAAAAAATCTTCATTACCATTTACCATGGCGCAAATCACATTGTTAATTGGCAATAAGAGAAAAAAGGTCCAACGAAAAATTATAATAAAATGAAAGGAGAGACTATATGAATTTAGTAAACAATAGCAGTCCTATTAACATCGGTATCTTTTCACCTTCATCACCTGCTTCTGTTCGTGCATTTACCCGTTTTCAGCGAGCAAAAGCGTTTCTTGAACAAAGAAATATAAACATAATTGATGGAAATCTGACTGGCCAATCTGATTTTTATCGCTCAGGCACCCCAAAAGAGCGTGCTGCAGAATTTAATGAGTTGCTACGGAATTCCAATGTCCATATCATCATGTCAACAATAGGTGGTACAAATTCAAATAGTATGCTGCCGTACATCGACTATGAGGCATTTAAAAGCAATCCAAAAATCGTTGTTGGCTATTCTGATGTAACAGCTATTTTACTAGCACTGTACGCAAAAACAGGAATTACTACCTATTATGGACCAGCCCTAGTTCCTTCTTTTGGTGAGTTTGAGCCATTAGTCAATGACACATATCAGTTTTTTGAAAATTATTTCCTTAAACCTCAGGTATTACCTTATGAAATAATGATGCCTTCAAATTGGTCAGATGAACCTATTAATTGGCTAGAAAAGGCTGTGGAAAAAAAGTTGTATCAAAATAAATGGCTGACGGTTCAAGAAGGCGTTGCGGAAGGTAGACTAATAGGTGGTAACTTAAATGCAATGTATGGATTTATTGGGACACCTTATTTCCCAAAAATTGATGATGGGGATATTTTATTAATTGAAGATAGTAGTAAAAGTATAGCCATTGTGGAGAAAAACTTTGCGATGCTAAAATTGCATGGAGTATTTGAAAAAATAAGTGGCATTATTTTAGGCAAGCATGAATGTTACGAGGATTTAGGGAGTATGCGTAAACCATATGAGGTATTGCTTGAGCAATTAGATGGTATGAACATTCCTATTTTAGCGGAGGTTGATATTTGTCATACACATCCTATACATCCAATTGCCATTGGGAAAAAAGTAAGGCTAGATGCTAATGCACAAAAAATTTATTGTATCGAGAAATGGTTATAGACGAAAAAGCCCTGCATAACAGCATGGCTTTCTTAATATCAAAAAAATAGCACAAACCTGTTTTTTTATAACCAATCAATAGCGAAAATATCAGTATTTCTAATAGCATCATAGAGGTAGAAATTAATCCAAGTACACCGAAAACTCTCCCAAAAATTTTCCTTCCATGCTCTCAAAATTCACATGCTGCACACCCAGAATGACCCGACAACCACTATTCGTTTTCCCTGATTTGTTTCTAGAGAGAATAAACAGCTTTGATTGGTCCATATACTTAAAGGCTATTGAAATTGTATTTAAACCAACCTCTAATTTTTTACTTAAATGTTCTCGGCTTACTTTGATAACTCCGTTGTATGTAAGGTCATAAATCAACTTTTCTAGCACTCTATGTACTTTCCCTCCAGGATAAATACCTTGTGCTGCTAAAGTTTCTTCTAGTTGCTGCAGGCGCTCTTCTTTAAGTTGCCGATTTCCTTTTTGATTGCCGTTTGTAATAAATGTTTGGACTGCTTGGTTTGGTGTAGTTTTTAGTTTGTTTTTCATGGTAGTTGCTCCTTTTTGAAGCAAAACGCTTTAGATTAAGGAGTAATCTTTAATGACATATTAATAAACTATTGAAATGTCTTCTAATTCATACTAGAATGACGTATATAGATAATATCTATATTTAACAGTTAAAAACAGTCATTTCACGATATGCTGCATCGTATGTGCGATATAAGATAAAGCGATTAATAAAGAGCGCCAACTCTCTATTAGTCACTGTGGAATGGCTTTTTTACGTTCGATTTTAGTGCTGTCTTACTGGCTACGACATGTATAAAACTTTGCATAAATATCAACGATTATTTACATTTTCCCCCATTATCATTTACTGTCCAATTTAATTATTTCCGATTTCCCGTTCCACTCTAATTTTGCTTCGATCTTATCATTTTCAGTTGTGTAAACTTCACAGTCAGTACATTCGACATTAAATGAATGTATATTATTTTCATTGTTAAAAGTTTCTTCACCAATACCAACATCTAACTTTGCACTCTTTATTTTATATACGAATAATTCAGGTGCAGGTTCTTTTCCAATATATTTAATTGTAAATTCTCCAAATTCTCTTTCTTTAGTAACTTCAGTTTCGTACTTAACAATCCAATTGTTACTTTCTCCATAAAAATTATATTTTTCTCTATCATCTGAACAAGCGCTTAAAATCAAAACTAAAAGAAATATAGCACCTAAGATTCTATATTTATTCACCATTAACCTCCTGAATTTCAAAAAAATACAAATATCATGTTTATTTATCTTATTTTTTAGTATATCATAATATATAGAAAAGGAGGAAATTATTTTGAAAATTAAACATTTTTTAACAACAACTATTGCTCTAATCGGACTAACTTATTTTACACCACAAGAGGCTTCTGCAAACATTATTGACACAGGTGATACTTCTGCAAACACTATGATCACAAGTGATGCAAACATTATTGACACAAGTGATAAATTTTTCTCTAAGATAAAAATATTTGATGCAAATGGTGAGCAAATTCCTTATACAACCGAAGAATTACAACAAATGTTCACATTTATCCCTTATGATTCTACTGCTACTGTTAAAAAAGATTTGAATTTAATAACTCCATTTGCGGCATCTACTTATAGCACAAATGCATTCCACTTCAAAGATTATATCTATGTCAAACAAGGGGATGGATTTTATAATCCTACTAATATCACAATAACTCCAAAAGGATCAAAACCTTTTTCATTTTTTATATATAATAAGGATCATGGAACAGAAGAATTCAGATTAGATGTCCCTGAAGGTTTGATCGGCGGATTCCATTATGGCTTAACTGGTTATTCAAGAGGATACAGTTATAGTTTTAAATTTCAAAACTTTGTTAAAGGCCAGACAGTATATATGACTGATGTTACTGTTACTTATTAGTAAATATACTAGAGTAACCCTTGGCTAGCTTAAGCTAGCCTTTTTGTTTTTTTATAATTGAGCAAAGCGACAACAAATATAGCTGCTTGATATTTATTTTTAGAAAATGAAAGGAGCTATACTACTGTAGATTAATAGAAGTTAAATCAGCAGTTATATTTATATTAAGTTTTCTACATCAAGTATCCAGTCATTCCAGTTCTTTCAATCGTCTCCTAATAGTTGCTTCTGAAACACCTAGTATTCGTACGATTTCTCGATTACTTTTTCCGTCTTCCTTAATAATGTAGCAATTTCGATTCATTGATGGTTAACTTAGGACGACCATTTGGGTTTCCACCTCGCCATTTCTCATCATTTTTTAAAAAAAATCTTTTTAGCAATTCTCCCTCTCCTCGAAATGCGTCTTAACTCTAAATTTTGAATTTTGACACCAAATACGCCTTATAATTAACTAAATATTTACTTTATAAATAAAATATGTTAAAATTTTCTTGTATCAAAAAAAGTATAAAAAGGAGGAAATTGGAATGAAAAAATTTTTAGCAGGATTAGCAGTTTGTGCATGTTTAAGTGCTTCAGCAGGAGGAGCTTCTGCAGCAGAATTATCTACAAATGAAGGCGGTATTGATTTAGATGCATTAATGGCTCAAGAAGAAACAGGTTCTTTCTTAATTGATGGTACAAATAGTATCGCTAGAGCAGGTGTAGCAGCTGGAGGCGGTACATTTAATGTAATTTGGGGATTAGATCGTCATACTTCAGAATATGAACATCCTTCAAAAGTACATAAATCAAGCGCAGGTAATAGCAGTACCACTAGACATAGTGAATGGGAGCAACCAGGTGACTTAGCAGCTGTATGGATTAAATCTTCTCTTTGGGGTAATACAGCAAATTGGAATGTAAAATAAATACTAAACAAAACAAAGTATAGGGGAAATCCCTATACTTTGTATTTATTGAAAGGATATATTCATGAGAAAAATAATATATCTACTTTTAACTATTGTGATAATCACATCTAATTTATTTATTTTTTCTATATATTCAAATAATAAGGTGATAGATTTTTTATATCAAAGAAATCAAATTGTTACGATTGACTATAGTGATGCCAAAATAAACTTCAATATTAATGAGCTTACTGAACATTTAGTTCAATTCTCAAAGAAAAATAATATTAATATTTCTCAATATAATTTCACCAGCGAAAATTCTTTAAATATTTACTCTACAAACGTTTTAAAAGATCCTTATATAAAATTAAAATCTGGAGAATTTCCTATTGAGAAGCGTTTTATCTCTAATCGCTTAAAAGAAGATGAAAAAAAACAAACTGGTATTTTTTACTTTCCACCATCTAATTGGGAATTTAATATATATGATTTTAAACAAATAAAAAATATAGGATTCAAAAATGATTTCTATTTGAGTAGTGTAGATAAAGAAATTCTCCATTCTTTTACTCAAGAATTCTCCCCATATGGTAGCATACAAACAAAAAAAGAAAACATAAATAGCTTAGCATTAACAAATATCTCTTTATTAATGGTGGTTATTCTTTCTTTTGTCATATATATAATAGGTATGTTTTATTTTTTAATCCAAAAAAGAAAAACTTTACTATTATATTATATGTGGGGGTATTCAAAAACGAAAATTGTATATTCTTTTTTAAGACCTTTTTCATGGTACTTTACTATTATACTAATATTAATATTAGTTGGAACAATTGTAAATGCAGTAATTTTTAGACAATTTACTTTTCCAGAATGTTTTTACCTATTATTGGTTAATATTTCTATTTTAATTACTCTTATATTTTTCGCAACACTCGGTATTTTATTAACTTTCAAATTTAATAAGTATAATCATAGTGTTAAAGGAGCTTTACCATTTGAAAAGATTCAGTGGGTGTCGATCATTTTAAAGACATTAGTATCTATCGTCCTTTTTAGTATGATTAGTTTTACTTTTGTAAAGTATAATAATTTAACCTACAAATTAAATAATTTAAATTACTGGGACGATACTCAAAATGTATTTCGTATTCAAGTAGGCGTTCTAAATAATTTGGATGACTTAAAAATCGATAGAGATTTAAATGATAGATTAAGTCTCTTTTATGAAAAAATCAAAAAAAATAACCAGGCTTTTCTTATAGAAGCCGAAAAATTTAGCGTTATAGATTATAAAGATGGAAAACCTATTTATAGCTATATGTCTGGGATTAAAAATACAAATGATATTTATACTCCCAAAGGAAGGCGCATTCTCATTGATGAAAATTATCTAATAGTAAACCCTATTCAAAGTAGTAATGGTTTGCCAATTATTAATCAGTTGAAGAAAGATGAAAACACATTGAATGTGTTAGTGCCGGAACAATTAAAGGTTATTGTTAGTTATATTGAGAGTTCATATAAAGAATGGTTTTATTTCCAAAGCGTCGAAATTGTCAATATGTATAATAAAGAACTTAGTCAACCATTAGTTGAAAAGGAAATAGATGATTTAAAAATTAATATAATCTATACTAAAAAAGGTCAAGAATATTTTACATATAGTAATTATAGAGGAAACAAAAAAAATAAAGTGATAGATCCTATCGCTATTTTATATTCAGAAAGCCTGGATACCTCTACAATAGGAGCGTATGCGACACATTCATTATTCTTCTTAGATAATTCGAATGGAAGTGCCTATGAAAATATTTCTTCATCATTAGAAGAAGCAAACGTTAAAGAAATAAATGACGTAGTGTCTGTTTATAGTGAAGCAAACGATGAATTAATTGAACTAAAGTGGGAATTATTCCAACAACTAGTTGCTTTAATTATTGTTATTATATTTTCATTTCTACTTTTTAGTGCATATATTTGGTCTTACTATAATGCACATCTTTATCAATTAACCCTTAAATATTTGTTCGGTTATTCTTATTGGAAACGAAATAAAACTATTATTTTTATAGCTAGTTTCTCTAATGTTTTAGCAGCTATATTGGCGCTTTATTTCTTCAAAAGTACTAATGTTATACTATTACTACTTTTAGGAACTTTATTTTTGGAACTTCTATTTTTTAATATATTTATAAATTTTTTGAATAAGAAAAATATAAACAATGTAGTAAAAGGGGATTGAGTATCTATGATTGAACTCAAAAATATAAGTAAAAGTTTTTTTGGAAAAGAGATACTTACAAATTTTTCATTGAACATTAGTAAAGGAGAATTTGTTTCTATTATTGGTGAAAGTGGTGCAGGTAAAACGACAGTTTTAAATATGATTGGGCTATTAGATAAGCCAGAACAAGGTACTGTATCTATAGACGGTCATCTAAATCCAAATAGTAAAGTTACTATGTCTTTGCGAAGAAATAAATTCGGGTATATATTCCAAAATTATTTGTTAATGAATAATGAAACAGTCAAAGATAATTTACTAATTTCGCAGGCGTATAGTAACGATTTTAATAATGAAATAATAATAAATAATTTAGAACTAGTCGGTTTGGATGCTACATATTTAGAAAAGAAAGTTTATCAGCTAAGTGGTGGTGAACAACAAAGGATTGCTATAGCAAGGGTAATGTTAAAACCTTGTGAAATAATATTAGCAGATGAGCCAACAGGAAATCTTGATGATTTAAATACAAAAGTTATCTTGAATTTATTTAAACATTTAAAAGATGCCGGAAAAACTATTGTTTGTGTAACTCATGATAAGGAAGTAGCTGAACGTTCAGATAGAATAATCAATATAGAACGGAGAAAATAAGATGATGAAAATCATAACATTATCTATAATTAATTGTATATTAATACTACTAACTGTAGTTATACATAAAATAATTTATAGAGTAATGTTGTTGGGATATGATAATCTAGTTATATATTGGGGATTATTTATAGCAATTTTTTTAATATTAAATCTGCTTATAAATATAATGTTTTATAAAAAAAATAATAAAATATAGATACACCCTAGATTATTCACCAAACAACACAAAATCCCATGGAAAAGCTGACTTGTCGGCTTTTCCATGGGATTCTCTTTTTCACATAAAAGGTGAAAAAAGAATCCATTTCTGTTAAGGTTATTGCGACTAAACATCAACCAAAAGGAAAGAAAGGATTCTTATGATGGCTACTTTATCGCAAAATACTCTACATTTCAACCGTTCTATTAAATTATCTAATGATGGAGGCGCACTTTCCTCGGATACAGGCGAATTGATTTTTCGTGAAAAAGATAGACATTGCCAAGCCTGTTACCCCATAAAGACTAGATATAGCCCAAAGTCTAGTATATACCGTGGACAAACGTACAGTCTCCAAACAAAAGAGTAGCCAATGTCATCATGCTATGCCTAATTGTGTTGTTAATGTAATATACCAAGCAATAGCATATTGTACGAGCGATGAACCAAAAAATGAAATGGTTTGGCTAAAAAGAAGACAAATCCAAAAAATCTCCCAAGCTACCACCTATAATTCCTCCAAAAGCTACTAGATAATTTTAGGACAACTACCTGTTTAATGATGTTAGTCTAAATAATGGACACAGAGAATTGGGAGTTTATAAAGTATAATAATCTTAACAATTTACTAGGAGTG
>NZ_JBXUNW010000009.1:0-21459 GCF_057196045.1 Lysinibacillus sp. DFXJR4
TCATCTGCTGCTTGCATCGCTTTTTCAGCTAAGTCTTTGCTTGCTTTTGATACGCGACCAATCACTTCTGTTTTCTTAGCAGGGTTATACGAAACGATTTTATCTTCTGTAGTAATACGTTCGCCACCAATAATAAGTGGATAGTCTTGACCTAAATAACTTTCAACTTTATTTAAAGCCTCTACATAAGCGTTGTAGTTAGCCTCTTGTGAAAAATCTGTGAACGGTTCGTGTTTGTATGGAATCATACTTTATCCTCCCTCATGAGATGTATATTGGTGTGCAAAAAACATTGACGCAAAATATTTTTGCGTATAAAATATTCTTACACTTATTATAATGCAAAATTTCGTTGCATATTTCAAGTAAAAAATTTTTTGAGGTGCACATTTTATGAAAAATTCTGAACCCTTATTACCTTTTTATGAGTTTATTGCAACAAATGTATCCGTTGGTATTCACGCTGTTGACCTTTCGGGTAAAACCATTATTTATAATACAAAGATGAAAGAAATTGAAGGATTTCATTTTGATGAATTAGCAGATCGCTCCATTATTGAAATGTTTTCCTTTCGCCAGCATGAAAGTACGTTAATGCGTGTATTGCAAACAGGTAAAAAAGAAATTAATGTGAAACAAACCTATTGGAATAAAAATGGCCATGAAATAACAACGATTAATGATACTTTTCCTCTTTATGATGGAAATAAACTAATTGGAGCAATAGAATTTGCTCGTGATATTACATCACTCGAAAAGCTTGTTTATCAGCCCCTTCGACGATATGGTGAGCCTTTAACATTTGATATGATTACATCTGATTCTGAATCTATGCAACAAGTTATTGCAAATGCCAAAAAAGCAGCAGCTGTGAAATTACCTGTTTTACTAATCGGTGAATCTGGGACAGGAAAAGATCTAGTGGCAGAAGGTATTCACCACGCAGCTTCGACTGATCCCGAAGCCTTTGTTACACTAGTAAGCCGCCGTTCCGCGCAATCTGTTTTAGATAAATTGCAAGAGCTCTTACAGGATGATAAGGCATATACATTTTTCTTTGAACGCATCGATTTCCTAAGCCTAGACATCCAGGAGCAATTATTAGCAGTACTGCAATCCCTTCCTCAATCTAAATACATGCTAATTGGAAGTGTAGGGAGTGATCCGATTGCATTAATTGCAGAGGGGAAGCTGTCTAAATCACTATATTATTTCTTTGCAACAATGGCGATTACTATTCCAAACCTAACCGATCGAAAAGAAGATATTTTGCCTTTTGTCGATGATTACTTTAGCCGCCATCGAGAACGATTTGCATCTAACGTCACAGATCTTGCACCTGACGTACAGGAATTATTCTTACAATATGATTGGCCAGGAAATTTAAAAGAACTTGAACTATTGTTAGATGAGATAGTGTCCTTTATGACAACTGAATCTACAGTTACCTCGGATTTACTGCCATTACATTTTCGCTTTAAAGTTCAGCAACAAGATGCCACCGATCGTGAGCCTGAGTTCTTTATGTTTCATCAGCAAAATAACGTCATGCCTCTCGATGCTTATTTACGCGAAGCCGAATCATATTATGTGCAGAATGTCTTGAATTTATATGAGGGCAATATCACAAAAGCCGCAAATGCACTTGGTATGAGTCGTCAAAATCTGCAATATAGAATCCGCAAATTAAAAAAACAATAGCATCATGGATATAAAAAACGAGGATACCTCCCACTAAAGGCATCCTCGTTTTCTTATTGACCTGATTGTTCAATCCAGTCCTGTAATTTATCTTTTAGGGAATTAAAACCATTTGCATCAGACTCATCTACACGATCCTGCAATGATTTACGTGGAGGTGCATCTTTTTTACGTAATGTTGCTGGGCGTTCTTGTAAAGCTCGAATCGATAAACTAATTTTTTCGGCCTCTTCATCGATTTCAAGTATCTTCACTTCCACCTCTTGCCCAACGCTTAAAAATTCACTAACGTCCTTAACAAAGCCGTACGTAATTTCGGAAATATGCACAAGGCCTTGTGTATCTTCATCAAGCGCAACAAATGCACCATACGGCTGTATACCTGTAACTTTTCCGTTCAACACGTCTCCTAATCCATATTTTTTTACCATAACTCTTTGCCCACTTTCTTTTTGTTTGCTACGTATATATCACCTTGAATTATAACATACGTGCAAAAGCGGGGCAAAAAATCATCTCCTCAATCAATGATTCCGGATATACGATAATAGCCATCCTTATTTTTTGACAATTTAACAAGGAACTGCCTACCATATTTATTTTGCTGCTCGCTTTCGATGCGAATAGCTACCATTGGATAACTTCCTTCATACTCACCTAACTGACTGACAACATCCAAACTTTTCACATTATCTAATAGGCTAGAATCAAGCCTTGCATCAGGGAGGGCTAAAGCCATTTTTAAAGATTTATCGTCAATTGATTTTGCATACAAATAGAGAGACACTATATTTAAGGGACGTAGTTGATTAATAAACGTTTCAGAATCACTTTTCTTATATTGCTCATAGACTGCCTCAATCTGCATCATTTCTTGGTCATTTATATCCACAATAATAAAATCACTATCATTAATCAATCCTGTAGTTTCTTCTCTTTTTTGCAAAATGATTGTCCAAATATCATAAGAAGATAACTTCGTTAATGTTGTGGAATTATTGCTTTTCTCAAGCTCTTTTATAACTGTCTCAGCCGTTTTTTTCATAAGCTCTCCATACTTACCATCTGCTACATCTCGTAAAAAATTCAAATGATCCACATGCAGCTTCCCATTGTAAGCAGGATATTTGGGACTTCCTTTTAATAATACCAACCATGTATTTTCAAAAGTTTCTCTTAACACCTTATAAGCAGTTGAATCAGGATTTTTATCTGCTAATAAGGTACGCTCTATTATTTTTAAGGATCTAGCTGTTTCTTCTCGTGTATACCTTAAATCATCTGCTAATAATAAATAACCCTTTTCTAAATACTCAAAATAGCCAAAGATATCAGGATGCAAATTATTTATATCCGTTGACCGATATTCACCATTAATGGGATCAGCTTTAAAATAGAATGAACCATTCTCATCCCTTCTCAACTCCATAAATTGGGCATTTGCTGCATCAATGATTACCTTTAACTCAGGGTATTTATTAATATTAATATCCGGTGATTTCTTTAAGAGAGGTTGAAACGGTTCTAGAAGACCACTGTAAAACTCCTCAAGTTCAATGACACTCTGTTCATATGATAAATATACAGTAAAAGATTCATCATAGCTTAAATCTCTCCCATTTATAGCTTCTAGAGCTCTTCTTGGGGTCGTCAATTCATTCAAAACATTTTCCTCAGCATCCTTTAAATACTGCTCATCACTTTCCTGTAATCGTAAATTGTTTTTTGTGTAAAACTCTAACATACTATCTGCATTTTTAATAAATTGAAATGCATTTAGTTCATGAATAGAAACGGATAGCTCTCTTCGTATTTGCTCTTTTTTACTATTGTATTTTTTAGTAAGTCGTTCAACCCAATCCTTCTCTTCTGTCTTTTTTTCGTCTTCCTTTAAAGCCTTTTCCTCACTGCTCAGACTTACTGGTTGCTGAATCACATAGGATGAAACAAGAACACTAACTAAAAGCACACTCGCAACGCTAACCATCCAAACAGCCGACTTCTGCCATTTTGAGGGAGGTTTTTGTACTAAAGAATTTTCCTGTTCTTGTTGTACTTCGTTCTCTTTCTCAATTTGTGTGAAAACAGCCTCTGGATCTAATTGCGGTTCCAAACGATCATAGGATTTTTTTAGAAGCTCCATCCGTTTTTCAAACTGTTTATCATCCATTTTCAACACTCCCCTCTTGCATTAACACGACTTTTAATTTTTCCTTTGCTCGCAGTAGCCGAATCTTAACTGTCGATAATGAGATGCTGAGAATCTCCGCTATTTCCTCATACTTCAGCTCATGAAAATAAAATAATACAAGTGGATAACGGTATTTTTCATCGAGTGCTTTAATGGCATTATGTAATACTCTATCCTCCTCAAAATTTAGTACATGCATTTCTGCTGACGAGGAAGGGAGCTGCGGTTCAACACTTAATCTTTCTTCCTTTGCTTGTTCTCGTTGCTCTTTGCGATAATAATCACGCGTGGCATTCAGTGTAATTTTATAGAGCCAAGTCGTAAAACGATCCTGTTTAAATTGATGTAAAAAACGATATAGCTTCACAAATACTTCCTGTGAAACATCTGCTAAATCATTACTATGTACGCCACATTGATAGGCAAATTTTTCAACTGTTTGTTGATGTATTCGAATAAGGTCTATATAGGCTTCTTTGTCCCCTTGCTGTGCCTTTGCTATTAATTCAGCTTCCGTCAAAATTATCCCCCCTTTGTTTATGGAACGAATACACTCTCCTAATTGTTACAAAATTTATTTGTGATTATTTTCAGAAAAAACACACCAAAACCATATTTGGCATCATTCTACAACTTAACTGAATCTCATAAAGAAATCTATTATCAATTTTCTGATATCTGCTTGTGTTATGAAAATATTGCGGTAAAATAAAGCTTTAGTATAAGGAGGATTTATTTTCGTGTCATCGAGAGATCAATTTACAACTAAAATTGGATTTATTTTAGCTGCTGCAGGAAGTGCTATAGGATTAGGAGCTATTTGGAAGTTTCCATATATGGCGGGCACAAATGGCGGCAGTGTTTTTATTTTATTATTTATTTTATGTACATTCTTTATTGGCCTACCAGTGCTAATTGCTGAATTTATGATTGGCCGCCGTGGACAAAAGGATGCTGTAACATCGTTTAAAGAACAAGCACCCGGAAAACCATGGTATTTAATTGGCTGGGGAGGCATGATTATTGCTGGACTTATCCTGTCATTTTACAGTGTTGTTGGTGGTTGGATTTTAAGCTATTTAGCTCGTGCATTTACATTACAGTTAACTAACTCTAGCACCCATATAAATTATGCAGATTTATTTGGTAGCATTATATCCAGCCCATTTGAAGCAGTGCTTGTTCAAGGACTATTCATGCTATTAACCGTAGTCATTGTATCAGCAGGGATCAAAGGTGGTATTGAAAAAGCGAGCACTTGGATGATGCCACTATTGTTCATCTTTTTCATTGTATTAGTGGTTCGCTCCCTAACATTGGACGGTGCGATGGAAGGCGTTAAGTTTATGTTTGTGCCTGACTGGTCATACTTCAATGCGGAAACATTTTTAATGGCACTTGGACAAGCATTCTTTTCATTAAGCGTTGGTATTGCGGTAATGATTACGTATGCTTCCTACTTATCCAAAACAGAAAAAATAGGGAACTCTGCGATTAATGTTGCATCCATGAATATCATCATTTCTTTACTTGCAGGTTTGGTTATATTCCCAGCAGTGTTTGCCCTAGGCTATACACCAGATCAGGGTCCTGGTCTTGTATTTATTATTTTACCTGCTGTTTTTGAGCAATTACCACTTGGTGGATTATTTTTAACCATTTTCTTTATTCTTTTACTTTTTGCAACGGTAACATCTTCGATTTCTATGTTAGAAATTGTTGTGGCTATTGCCATCGGTGATAAACCTGAAAAGCGTAAAAAAATTGCTTGGATTGGTGGCATCATTATTTTCATTTTTGGTATACCAAGCGCCCTGTCATTTGGTATTCTATCAGATGTAAAAATATTAGACCGCTCTATCTTTGACTTTGTTGACTTTTTAACAAATAGTATTGGGATGCCAATCGGAGCCTTACTAATTTCCATTTTCGCAGGCTATTACTATACAAAGGACATTTCACGAAAAGAGCTTGCTTCCTCTAATATGATGTTTACAATTTGGTATATTTTAATTCGTTATGTTTCGCCATTAGCCATTGTAATTATTTTTATTCAAGGAATTTTACCACTATTTTAATAAGCTCGTATTCCAATGAATTCAAAAAAAACGAGGTCGTCACAACTTGATGGACAACCTCGTTTTCTATCATCAAGCAAAGTCTTTGTTAAATAATACACTTTGCTTCAAATTTAATGGCAATTAGTTTGTATGATATGGCTACACAATCCTCAAATGGAATCCATTCTTCAAACGAATGCTCATATGTTTCTTGTATAACCTTTGCAAGAATAGATGGATCATCAATACCTTGCAATGCTGCTACAACATCTGCTGTTTCAGTATCATAATGATCTGAACCTAAGTGGAATGGATCCCACTCCTCAAGCAGATGTACAGCTGCTTGATTCATTTTAATATTTTCCAAAATACTCACCTATTATCCTTTTATCATACTCGTATGATACCATAGTAAATAAAAAAGAAAAGAGTGATTTGCTTGTCTATTTTCGATCAAACTAATAAACGTCGTTGTACAAACTCTGTAAAATGGGACGCAATGGATAAAGTATATGGGCTAACAGATGCTTCGGACATACTCCCAATGTGGGTAGCTGATATGGACTTTACCGCACCAGTAGCTGTAACAAAAGCTCTACGTGAGCATGCTGAAAAAACGGTTTTCGGCTATAGTTTTGTTGGTGAGGAAGCCTTGCAGTCGATTATAGACTGGCAAAATACTCGTCATAATTGGCAAATTGAAAAAGATTCCATTCTGTTTTGTAATGGTGTAGTTGCTGCTTTAGCCAATTGCATTACAGCCTTGACAAACCCTGGCGATAAAGTACTTATTTCCTCACCAGTCTATCCGCCATTTTATAACATTCCCAAAAGCAATGCTCGTGAAGTCATTAGCTGTCCTTTGGTTGAGCAAGATGGTACATTTGCCTTTGACTTTGAAGCCTTTGAACAGGCATTATCTCAAAACATCAAAGCTTACATATTGTGCAATCCACATAATCCAGGGGGCTATGTATGGGATGAAGGAACGTTAAAGGAAATTGTGCGCCTTTGTGCAAAATACGATGTTTTGATTATTTCAGATGAAATTCACTCAGATTTAATGATTGATGGTGCAACTCATACGCCTCTTGCAAAAATTGCTGGTGCTGAAATTGATCGAATTATTACTTGTATGGCTCCAACAAAGACATTTAATTTAGCTGGAATACAAGTAGCCTATTTGATTGTGACGGATAAGCGAAAACGTATAAAGTTAGAAGCTATTAATATGGCGAGTGGGCAAGGCTCATTAAATACCTTTGCTCCTGTTGCACTGCAGGCAGCTTATACAGAGGGCTCTTCATGGCTAGATGAGTTACTTACTTACATCTCCAAAAACATGGACTATGTCATCAAAGAATTGGAGCAACTGCCAGGCATTCGAATCACAAAACCACAGGGCACTTATTTGCTTTGGATAGATTATCGAGATCTGGCTCTTGATGAAAAAGAAATGATGAAACGTTTACTTGATACTGGTAAGCTAGCATTAGAGCCAGGAACTAAATATGGTGAAGAAGGACGCGGTTTCCTACGTATGAATGTAGCTTGCTCCTTTGAAACAATCAAAGATGGTGTTCAGCGCTTTAAGCTAGCACTACAATCATAATGAGCTAATAGTGAAGGATATCTCAATTCAGGGATATCCTTTTTATGTTTAGAATTATAATATGGTGGAATGGTTTGTTAGATACTTCTTCTTTAATGCTATCAAATTGGTTTGAGGTGATTTGATGGAGTTAGTGCCATTAGCAATAGAACGAGCATACATGACTTTTTTATTTCCATTTGCCTATCAAATGAAAAATCGTCCCCAGCTCAGCAATGTCCTTAAAAATGAGGGATACTCCTTTTTTTCATTAAACAATACTTCTTTAGAAAATGCATTTTATGGTCATTCCATTTCAGTTACACATGAAGAGCTCGCTCAATTTTTCTATCCCTTTCTTGAGGATAAACTATTTCCAAAAAAATTGAATAGTCAAGATTTTCTTCGATTTTCAAAGGCTTACCATACAAAGGGTTTTTTACAGCACAAGGATAGCCATTTCGATTATGAAATCATCAGTTTAGATGTTACATTATGCCCTTTTGGAAACGGAATTGTTACAGTTCGGGTAAGTATGACAGAGCACATACAGGATATTAGTGATGTTATTCATTTTATTCATTATTTTAGAGTACTTGAAGCAAAGCTAAGAGAGGAAAAGGGAGCTAGTCATCATTTTTCTTTTGGTGATTTTTCCTCCACCAGTGAATTATTATTTAAGCATTTTATGCCCTTCTTACAGCCCTTTTTATTACATCATCAAGAAAATACGTATGAAGGATTACCTTTTTTTGAGGATGAGCGCATGTTTTCCTCAGGGTATTTACTTTGTAGGGAGGGACAAGCCATTTTAGACGAGCATTTATTTAGACTGGGACAAGTAGATGGAAGAACGCCCGAAGGCACCCCTTTTATCTCTAGTACTAACCCTGAGTACATTGCTGATTATGTAAAGGACCATACCCATCAACGTTGGGCTCCACAAAGCTATATTGTAACCTCTGCACAGGCACAGATAACAATTAGCAATATGTCTTTGGAAAAAAGCAAACATAACTTGGAAGAATTCATGGGTACTCATTACTATAACTTGTTTATTCATTATTTCTATAAAATGATGCTCCTAAAAGTTTCATACGAATATAGTGAAATCAACTGGGGCAAAGATAAATTAGTGGTGAACGAGCTTATTGAATTAATTACAAAGTTTTCTGCGCGCTATTATTTTGAAGAGGTAGTCGTTCGGACCGAAGGCAGAGAAATTTCACAAATGTTGAGGAAATATTTTCGTATTAATGAGCATTATACGGAAACAAAAGCAACGCTCGATAGCTTATACCGTACACAAGAGGATCAATCGGACAATAGAAGTAATAAATTACTATTTATCCTCACAGTTTTTACAGTTATATCAGGTATTTATGGCATGAATTTAGTGATTGAGGAGTGGAGAGACTCGAATGGTTTAGGGAGTATTTGGAGTTATACCATATTTGAATGGGTAGCATTTGTTACAGCACTTAGTGGTATTGGTCTTTCCTTAATACTTGTTTGTATAACTACTATCAAGTCCATTAGAAATCAAATGCGACGCTATCTAAGAAAATAAAAGCTTTGCCTCGTAGCCCTAAGTGGTTACGAGGCATCTAGCTTTCTTACTTTAAATATTTTGTTGATTGTTTGTTTCGCTCTTCTCAGCAAGAATACGTGCTTCAATTTCCTTGGATTTTAGTTCTTGCTTTTTTGAAATTTTACGGAAAATCGTAAATACAGCAATACACAATATTAGCATTACTAAAAATTCAAAAGCAGCAGGAACATAGCCTGATTTATCTTCAGGGAAATATAAAAATTGATACATTACGTTATTCATCTTTACACGTCCTTACAATTATTATTCTAAAACTGTAATTGACTCAATCTTCACATCTTCAAGAGGTTTGTCACGGAAGTCTTTTTCAACTTCTGCAATTTTATCAACAATATCCATTCCTTCAACTACATGACCAAATACTGTATGCTTATGATCTAACCAAGGTGTACCACCATTTTTTGCATAAGCCTCAATAATTTCCTCTGGGAAGCCTGCCCCCTGTAATTGACGAAGCATATCACTTGGAAGGTGCTTCATTTGAACGATAAAGAATTGTGAGCCATTCGTGTTTGGGCCTGCATTTGCCATAGAAAGAGCACCACGAAGATTAAATACTTGATCTGAGAACTCATCCTCAAAAGAGTTACCCCAAATAGATTCGCCACCCATACCAGTACCTGTTGGATCGCCACCTTGAATCATAAAATCTTGAATAACACGGTGAAAAATAATGCCGTTATAATAACCTGATTTTGCATGGCCTAAGAAGTTTTCAACTGTTTTTGGTGCATGCTCGGGGAATAGCTTAATTTTAACTGCACCTAACGTGGTTTTCATTTCTACAAGTACTTCGCCTGCTTGTACTTCTGATGTTAATTGTGGAAACATTGGAGTCTCTCCTTTAAATGTAATTTCAGTTTCGCTGAATATGATAGTAGCCTACCATATCTGACCTCATTTTAGTCTAACACACTTCCTACAGGTTTTCTCCACCAAAGTATTGACGATTTTTGCACTTTTATCACCATTTATAAGCTGAATCTAGTAAGAGAAATTGATAAAGCCTTCAGATTTTGTTAAGTGCAAATAGGTCCGAACGCGTATTTGGAAATCATCCAAATTATGTTATTCTGTTGAGGGATTCATAATTTAGAGTGGAGGCACACATGAACAAGGCTTTTGGTTTTTTTATCATACTTCTATCCTTACCTGTTCTTTGGTGGGTTAGCACTAATATTAGAACAGAAATTAATATGGCAAAGGCACACGAAGAGCAAATTGCCAGCGCTATTCATTTACCGGAAGTACAGACACAGCTTCCCGTAACACTTATCGATCGAAACGGAGAAATTTTTAGTGAGGAGTATGTCGAATGGAGACAGCCACTAACCTTACAGGAAATCCCACAAATTGCCCAGGAAATTTTTATAGCAAGTGAGGATGCTCATTTTTATGATCATATTGGTTTTGATTTCAGTGCTATCATTCGAGCTGTTGTAGCAAATTCAAATACAAACTCAGCGTCTCAAGGTGGAAGTACTATCACCCAACAACTTGTTCGAATGCGCTATTTATCGGATGAAAAAACTTATGAACGTAAATTAACAGAGCTTTTTTATGCACATGAACTTGAGAAAGAATTCGATAAGGATACGATTTTAACAATGTATTTAAATGAATCCTATTTTAGTAATCAGGTTTATGGAATTGGCGGAGCAGCTACCTATTATTTTCAAAAGCCGCTCAAGGAACTTTCTATTGCTGAGATGGCATTTATTTCAGCCATACCAAATAATCCGTCACTATATAACCCTTTAAAGAATTTTGGTAACACAAAAGCGCGACAGGAGCGACTATTAGATACACTGGCAGCGAGCGGTGCTATAACATTAGAAGATGCTGCTACATTTAAGGCTGAACCCATTACATTGAATGTAAAAAATAAAATTCAACAGTATCCTACATACAGCACATATGTCTTGCAAGAGCTTAGATGGTTAGTGGCAGAAAAAGAAGGGTATGCGGAGCGACTTGTCAATGCACAGAATGAAGAAGAAAAGAAAAAAATCAAAGCTCAGCTAGACAATCGACTCAATACATTATTCCAAAATGGGCTAACAATCTATACAGCCCTTAATCCATCCAAGCAGTCACATGATGAAAAAAAAATGACGACCATTTTAGGATCTGGCAAGCTACAGGCAGCAGGAGCAGTCATAGATAATAGTACTCGTGAAATTATTAGCCTTTATGCAGGGAAAAATTACGAAAAATTTGATTTTCACCGTGCCTTTCAAGGTACACGGCAGCCAGGCTCAGCCTTTAAACCATTAGCTGTCTATGCGCCGTTCTTTGAAACAACCGCACATACGCCTGATTCCATCGTTAATGGCGGGAGCTACTGTGTTGGATCATTTTGTCCACAAAACTACGGGGGCTATAAGTATGGTGATGTGCCAATTCGGGTAGCATTTCGTCATAGCTATAATACATCTGCCCTACGACTTTTTCAGACAGTTGGCATTGAAACAGCATTTAGTTACCTGGATCGTTTTCATTTTCGCTCTATCATAGCAAAAGATCATAACTATGCTGCAGCATTAGGGGGATTAACTTATGGCGTTACAGCACTTGAGCTAGCAGATGCCTATACTAGCTTTATAGATGGTTCCTATGTACTGACTCACAGTATACGTAAGGTAACAGCCGCTGATGGAACTGAGCTTTATAGCTGGAATACGGAGCGCGATCAAATTTGGTCTCCAAAAACAGTAAAGTATATGCGTGCGTTGCTGGCAGATGTTGTCGCAAACGGCACAGGACAAGGTGTCTATAGTACAAGTAGCTATATTGGAGCAAAAACTGGGACAACAAATGACTATCGTGACTACTGGCTAGCTGGATTAACGCAGGAACATACAGCAGCTGTGTGGCTTGGCTTCGATAAGCCACAATCTATGGAAAATTTAGAGGCCTATAAAATTCACCATCAGCTGTTTAATGTATTGATGGAATAATCAATTTGCCTGTAGAGGTGGGCGTCTTTTTCCAAATGAGATAAAAAACAAAGAGCAGTCCAAAATAATTCACTAATTGGACTGCTCTTTGTCATTATGTAATTTAACTAGCAAATGGTAAACTTGCCAAAATACCATTATATAATTTTAAAATCACATAAACTAAAAGCGATAATAGTATGGTCCACATAAAAAGCTCAAAAACTAGTAATCCAATCGTTCCACTCATCGGCATAAAATGGCTCATCTTATAAATAAGGTAGATAAAATAGATAAAAATAGTTAGCACAAAAATACCTACCAATACATAGATGAATTGAATAGCAAAGGCTGAACAAATTGCACCGACAAATAAAATAATATAGCCGCCCCGAGCCTGACTAACTGTCGCACCGTCCTGATCTTTAGAGAAAAATAACATTCCTAACTCATGAATAGTTTCTCCCACTAATTTTAAAGCTGAAAATACCATAAAGAAAATCACTGCGAAGACAATTAATAAAAATACACGAAGCTCAAAATCTGATAAAAACTCTCGCATACCTGAATATACGCCAATGGATTGGAAAATTTGCAAAGATTCCCCCACCGCATACATGCCAAATGTTAAACTAAACAATAAAATTGTAATTAATGGTAGATAACCATAAATATAAGGGTTTCTCATAAAAAAATTTTTTCCTCTATTTTTATTGATAACTTCCTATTTATAATATAGCCAATATTCTTCCATTATCGCAAGCTAAAACCTATATGTACATATGCATTCCGACAAAAAGTGCGTTATAATGGACACACTTACCTACATAAAGGAGGATTTTTTTGTTACAAGTACTTTATATTTTCATACCAATGCTTGCTGCGATATTAGTGCCGTTTTTATATAAAAGCATTAAAAATATCCACACAGGCTGGTTTGTTCTTGCAATTCCTGCTACACTCGCGATTATATACATCACTTATATCGCAAAAGTGGCAGACGGTGAAGTATTTCATGCAGAGCTTCCTTGGATTCCATCACTTAATATTTCCGTCGTTTCTTATTTAGATGGACTTAGCTTGCTATTTTCATTACTAATTACCGGAATCGGCTCATTGGTCGTACTTTACTCAATCTTTTACTTAGATAAACATAAAGAAAAATTACATAATTTTTATGTTTACTTATTATTATTTATGTCCGCTATGCTAGGTGTAGTACAATCTGATCATTTAATTACTTTGTACTTCTTCTGGGAATTAACGTCTATTTCATCATTTTTATTGATTGGCTACTGGTTTACTCGTGATGCATCTCGACTTGGTGCACTTAAGTCAATGATGATTACTGTCGGTGGCGGCTTAATGATGTTGGGAGGATTCATTCTTCTTTACCTAATGGGCGGTACTTATTCAATTCGTGAATTAATTGTTCTTGCACCAGATTTAGTGCACCACCCTTTATTCACTTGGTCACTTGTTTTATTACTTTTAGGAGCATTTACGAAATCCGCACAATTCCCATTCTATATTTGGCTACCAGATGCAATGGAAGCGCCAACACCGGTTAGTGCCTACCTCCACTCCGCTACAATGGTCAAAGCAGGTATTTATTTAGTTGCACGCTTTACACCGATTTTTGCTGTTTCTGAACTTTGGGTGTGGCTTGTTACAGGCATAGGTATCTTAACTTTATTCTGGGGTTCTTTCTTTGCAATCAAGCAAACTGATTTAAAAGGAATTCTTGCTTTCTCAACAGTAAGTCAGCTTGGGCTTATTATGTCATTGCTCGGTGCAAGTGCGGTAGCTTATCACACAAATGGTGCAATAGATAGCATCAAATTTGCAGCCTTTGCAGCTATCTTCCACCTTATAAACCATGCAACCTTTAAAGGTAGCTTATTCATGATAGCAGGTATTATTGATCATGAAACAGGTACACGTGATATTCGTAAACTAGGTGGTTTAATGAGTATTATGCCAATTAGCTTTACAGTTACAGCAATTGGTAGTTTATCAATGGCAGGTCTACCTCCATTTAACGGTTTTTTAAGTAAGGAAATGTTTTTAACTGCAATGCTAGTACTTCAAAATTTTGAATTTTTTGGCTTTGATACATGGGGGGTATTTTTCCCTATTATTGCTTGGATTGCTAGTATATTTACATTTATCTATAGTTTTTATTTTGTCTTTCAAACATTTACTGGCAAATATACACCAGAAAAGTTGCCTCAGAAACCACATGAGGCTCCCATCGGTATGTTAATTTCGCCAATGATTTTAGCAACATTAGTCATCGCAATATTCTTTATTCCGAATTTTGTTGGTGATACTTTTGTAAAGCCAGCTGTCCAAGCTATCCAGCCGTTCCTGTATGACTCACCTCAGGATATTGACATTCATGTAGCTGCTTGGCATGGTAGTTTAACACCCGAATTACTTATGACAATTGGTATCGTCATTGTAGGTTTTTTAATGTTTGTAGCATTACCGAAATGGCAAGGTATGTACACACGATTCCCACAGGCATTCACGTTAAACAATGCCTACGATAAGTTGATGCTTGGTCTTGATGTTGGCTTGAATCGCGTATCACGACTTTATATGACAGGCTCTATGCGTCACTATTTACTTTATATGTTTAGCAGTATTGCAGCCATTGTCATAGGCTCTTTATTTGTAAAAAATGCCTTTACCTTCTCTTTCCAAAATACGGCACCAATTCGTTCGTATGAGATTATTTTAGTGGTGGTTTTGGTCATCGGTACAGCCATTACAATTTTAGCAAAATCACGTCTAACAGCCATTATAGGACTTGGATCCGTTGGTTATACAGTCGCATTATTCTTTGTTATTTTTAATGCTCCTGATTTAGCATTAACACAGCTTGTTATTGAAACGATTTCTGTTGCATTATTTTTATTAGCATTTTACCATCTCCCGAAGCTTGGAAAACGTGAAGAACGAATGAGATTCCAATTAAACCGCGCGATAGTTTCCATAGCAGTTGGAGTAATGGTCACGCTTGTAGCACTATCTGCCCAATCACAAAAATTGATTCCAACTATTTCGAAGTATTATGAGGAAACCGTTTATTCAAAAGCTGGCGGTGGTAACATTGTTAATGTAATTTTAGTAGATTATCGTGGCTTTGATACATTATTTGAAATTACTGTACTAGGTATTGCTGGCATGGCCATTTTAGCAATGATCAAGTTACGTATGAATAGAAAGGAGAAAACTCATGAGAACAAATGATATCATTATACAATTTACAGCAAAAATTGTATTCTTCATTATTTTCTTCTTTTCCATTCATATTTTTCTAGCTGGGCATTATACACCTGGAGGAGGATTTGTCGGTGGACTTCTAACATCAAGTGCCATCGTACTCCTAGTCCTTGCCTTTGATTTAAATACAGTTCGCCATGTTTTACCTATTAATTATACGTATCTAACAGCAATTGGCTTGTTATTAGCCCTTGCAACTGCTGCTTTCCCAATGTTTGTTGGCAAGCCATTTTTCACACATTTTTTTGATTATTTCAATTTACCGCTTCTTGGCAAACAGTCACTTCACACGGCTATGCTTTTTGATAGCGGTGTCTATTTGGTTGTTGTTGGCGTTACGATGACCATTATTCAAACAATTGGGGAGGATGAATAATGGAAATAATTATGGCGTTTGTCATTGGCTTTCTGTTTATGGCAGCGGTTTATTTAATCTTATCCAAAAGCTTATTGCGTATCATCATAGGCACTGGTCTTTTAAGCCACGGTGCGCATCTGCTTATTTTAACAATGGGCGGACTTGGAGGAGAAGCACCTCCTGTATTAAAGGAAGGAGCGAAAACATTTGCAGACCCATTACCTCAAGCACTCATTTTAACAGCGATTGTTATTAGCTTTGGGGTAACAGCATTTTTCCTTGTACTTGCCTATCGTTCCTATCAGGAGCTTGAAACAGATGATATTAGCTTAATGAAAGGAAGTGATGAGGATGAATAACTTCCTTCTACTGCCCATTATCATTCCTTTCTTCTTCGGCATGATTTTAATGTTCGGGCAAAAAAACCTAAAATATCAACGAACATTTTCATTACTTGGTATAGGCATTGCACTTATATCAGCCATTTCACTGCTTATAAAAGTTAAAAATGATGGCATACAAAAGGTAACATTCGGCAACTGGCCAGTACCATTTGGCATTACGATGGTGTCTGATATGGTATCAGTATTACTTGTTACAACTACACTACTAATTGCATTTTTTGTAGTTTGGTATGGCTTTGGCTCCATCACACAGGAGCGAGAACGGTTCTTCTATTACCCAGGAATCATGTTTATATTAACCGGGGTGAATGGAGCATTTACTACAGGTGATATTTTCAACCTTTTCGTATTCTTTGAGGTATTGTTAATGGCTTCGTACCTACTTATCGTTTTAGGAGGAGAAAAGGGACAACTTAAAGGGTCAATTAAATATATTTTAATCAATGTGATTTCTTCAGCATTATTTGTCATAACAGTTGCCTTCCTCTACTCTGTAGTTGGAACCTTAAATATGGCAGATATCGCGGTAAAAATAGCTGAAGTCAATCAACCTGGGATTGTTACTGTTATAGCTGTCCTGTTTTTAATGGTATTTGGTTTAAAAGCGGCAATTTTCCCACTCTACTTCTGGCTTCCAACCTCTTATGCGTCAGCGCCAATACCAGTGCTAACACTATTTGGGGCATTATTAACAAAGGTCGGTATTTATGCCATTACGCGGACATATACGCTGTTCTTTGTACATGATTTATCCTATACACATGACTTACTAATGGCTCTTGCTATTGCAACTATAATAGCTGGCTGTATTGGAGCACTTGCCTACTTTGATATGAAGCTTATTATCATTTACAACATTGTTATCGCAGTAGGCGTTATTTTATTTGGTGTCTCTCAAATGAACGAAGTTTCCTTAAAAGGAGCCATGTTTTATTTAGTGCATGATATGCTGATTAAGGCAGCCCTCTTTATGCTAATCGGTATTATCATCTATATTACGGGTACATCTGATTTACGAAAAATGGGTGGCCTTATGAAAAAATATCCTGCTCTCGGCTGGTTTTATTTAATTGCGGCATTTGGCTTAGCAGGAATTCCGCCACTTAGTGGATTTGTCGGAAAGCTTCTTATTGCTCAAGGTGGCTTTGAGGCTGGCAGTATGTGGAGTAGTATTTTTATATTAGCTTCATCACTTCTCGTATTATTATCTGTGATTCGTATTTTCCTTTATGCCTTCTGGGGTGAAGAAAAAGCAACCACAGGTAAGGTCGATAAAAAAGTCTACCAAACACTATTTGTGCCTACTGTTCTTTTAGTGCTAATTACTGTAGCCTATGGTGTGGGAGCTGAGTGGATTACACCATTTATGGATGATGCTGCAAAACTATTACATGATCCATCTATCTATATAGATGCTGTTATGAAGGAGGATTAAAGCTATGGCATTTCAAATTATTTTAAATTTTGTACTTGCCTTCGTCTGGATGTTCCTTTCTTCAAATTACACAGTAACGGGCTTTATTGTTGGTTTCCTTCTTGGTATTCTACTGCTTATTATGATGCGGAGATTTTTTACAACACGTCTCTATGTCTACCGTATTTGGGCAATTATTAAACTGACTTTACTGTTTTTAAAGGAATTAGTATTGGCAAATATACAAGTTCTTCAAGTAGTATTAAAGCCTAAATTGGATATGCAACCAGCATTCTTTGCTTACCCTACTGTTCTAAAGCAAGAATGGGAAATTACCCTATTATCAAGTCTTATTACCTTAACACCAGGTACAGTAGTTGTTCATGTATCTGATGATGCGAAAACATTATATGTACATGCAATCGATATTAGTGATGTCGATGAAGCAATTGCAGCAATTCGAGATTCTTTTGAGAAAGCGATATTGGAGGTGAGTAAATCATGACAACGTTTATTATAGCTGCGATTGTAGTGATTTGCTTATCAATGGTAGCCGTTATTTATCGAATGGTTAAAGGTCCTTCTGCATCCGACCGGGTTGTCGCTTTGGATTCATTAGGTGTGTCCCTTATTTCGTTAATTGGGTTATTCTCCATATTAGTGGAGACAAGCTTCTTCCTTGAGATTATATTATTGTTAGCGATTTTATCGTTTATCGGTACAGTAGCTTTCTCTAAATTTATAGAGAAAGGAGATATCATTAAACGTGACAATTCTCGCTAATAGTTTAGTTATCTTTTTTATTTCTGTCGGGGTGCTATTTATTGTCGTGACAGCTATTGGTCTTATTCGCTTACCTGATTTGTACACTCGGGCTCACGCTGCCTCAAAGAGTGCAACATTAGGTGTCATGTGTATACTGATTGGCGTATTCTTTCATTTTTGGCTGATCGAGGACCACTTTAATCCCCGTATTTTGCTCGGCATTTTGTTTCTATTTATCACTGGACCTGTAGGAGGTCATATTATGACTCGCTCCTCGTACATCGCTGGTGTAAAGCCCTGGAAAGGCACTGTCCGCGATGAGCTTGGACCAGAAATTGAACGCATGAAAAAGGAACAAGGCATAAAATAAAAAGACAGGCCAATGAAATCATCTAGACTTCATTGGCCATTTTTTAATTATTTGATAGCATAAAAAACTCTCTCTCCAAGCCGACACCTTCCCAAAATTCGAGTGCTAGTTCATTTTCTAAATCTACATAAACATTAACGACAGAAGTATCATGCTTTTCATTAAACCAATTTACCAATTCATCTACAAGACGTTTAGCAATTTTCTGTCGTCTATAAGCTGGTAAGACATAGATCTCATCAATTTGCCCATAGATCGTATCATACATTAATTCCTTTTTTATGGAAGCCAATCCGAAGCCTATAATTTGATGGTTTTCATTAGTTGCAATATAAATAGCCCCATATTGGGATTGCAAATATTGTTCTAATTGATTTAGAATAGCCTCTCTATCACTCTTCTCTAACTCACAATCTGCCGTTTCTTTCGCATTTTCATTCCATAGCTCCAATATTTCATTTCCTATTTTTTGATTCATACTATCTTTTGTTAGTAACTGAATATGTATGCTCATTCCAAACAACTCCTATACCATTTGATCAATCTATCATCTCACAACAAATGGTATTACTCTAATAAAAACCCATAAAAGAATCTGCCTCCTCTTTGTAAGCAGATTCTTTTAAAAATTAGATATATCCGTTTGAAGTTAAAATTTCTGTAAGTTGGTCAACACATTCCTCAATGGAATAATGCTCTGTATCTAAAATAATCTCGGGATTTTCCGGTTCTTCATAGGGCGCACTAATCCCTGTAAAATTTGGAATTTCAGCATTGCGCGCTTTTTTATAAAGTCCCTTTGGATCACGCTGTTCACATGTTTCAACAGAGCACCTTACATAAACTTCTATAAATTCTCCTTCTTCTACGAGCGCTCGTACAACTTGACGATCCTCTCGATATGGAGATATAAAAGCTGTTAAAACAATTTGACCATTTTCCACAAATAGCTTTGAAACTTCTCCAATGCGCCGAATATTTTCCCTACGTCCTGCTTCATCAAATCCTAAATCCTTATTCAAGCCATGACGAACATTATCACCATCTAGGACAAAGGCTTGATTGCCACGATCAAAAAGGCGACGTGCGAAAGCATTTGCGACAGAAGATTTTCCTGAGGCAGATAAGCCCGTAAACCATAAAATGAAGCTTTGATGCTTGTTTTGTGTACGACGTTCCTCTTTCGTAATGGAAGCCTCATGCCAAACAATATTGGAACTCATTTTAAAACCTCCTTACGCATTCCTTTAATCAGAACATCCACCACCTCTTTACGACTAAACGTGCTTGGTGGAACTTCGCCATTACGTAGCATTTCACGAACTTTTGTACCTGATAAGATCACATGTGCTGTATTATTATGTGGACAGGTTTTAGTTGTTGCCATCCCCTCACATTTACTGCAATAGAAGCTATGCTCAAACTTTAGTGGGACAATGCCTAATTCATCTTCCGTAAATTGTTCAAATATTTTTTGGGCATCATATGTGCCATAATAATCACCAACACCTGCGTGATCACGCCCAACGATAAAGTGTGTACAGCCATAATTTTTCCTTACAAGTGCATGGAAAATGGCTTCTTTTGGTCCTGCATAGCGCATGGCAGCAGGAAATACGCCTAATTGCACACGATTTTCTGGATAATAATTTTGCAGTAAAATCTCGTAACTTTCCATACGGATTGCAGCCGACACATCGTCTGATTTTGTTTCCCCAACAAGCGGGTTCAGAAATAGTCCATCAATCGTTTCTAACGCAGCCTTTTGAATATATTCATGCGCTCGGTGCACAGGGTTTCGAGTTTGGAAACCGACAATAGTTTTCCATCCTTTATCTGCAAACAACTGACGTGTCTCAATCGGATCAAAGGAATACGCAGGAAACTTTTGTTCAATACGTTTAGTTAATGTAATTTTACCACCCACATAAATACTTGGGCGTTCATGCAGCTTTTTCACACCTGGATGCTCTAAATCCTCTGTGCCATATACTAATAAAGCTTCTTTTCGCTTTTTTGGCTCATAAATATCAGCCACCTCAATCACACCATAAACTTCATTAGCATAAACCAGCTTTGCCTCATCACCAAGCTGTAAAGTTTTTGCGACTTCCTTTGTTACAGGCAATGTAATTGGAATACTCCATACCACACCAGATGCTAGCCGTGTATGTTCCACAACAGATTCATAATCTTCCCTAGTTAAAAATCCCTCAATCGGACTGTAACCGCCTATTGCAATTAGCTCTAAATCACTAAGAGATATGACATCAAGCTCTATTGTTTTAGTTATCCTTGTCACATCTTTCTCCGGATGAAAAGCTTGCACTAATTGTCCACCATGTGATTGTAAACTCATAAAAAATTCCTCCTAATTTTATAAAAATACTAAGTTTTATAGTTTAATTTAGGTAGTGGTTCAAAAAAGTTATTGTTAATCGGGTCCTAATCTTTTTTGGATCAACTTCCTGTTATTATTGATCAGGTACTGCCCTGTTTTGATCGGCTTCTCGTTATTATTGATCAGGTACTGCCCTGTTTTGATCGGCTTCTCGCTATAATTGATAAGGTACCAACTTGTTTTGATCGGCTTCTTGTTAATATTGATCAGGTACCGCCATATTTTGATCAGCTTCCACCATTTTTTGATCAGGTACCACCATATTTTGATCAGCTTCCCGTTAATATTGATCAGGTACCGCCTTGTTTTGATCGGCTTTCACCATTATCTGATCAGGTACCGCCATATTTTGATCAGCTTCC
>NZ_JBXUNW010000009.1:21505-157746 GCF_057196045.1 Lysinibacillus sp. DFXJR4
CCATATTTTGATCAGCTTCCCGTTAATATTGATCAGGTACCGCCTTGTTTTGATCGGCTTTCACCATTATCTGATCAGGTACCGCCATATTTTGATCAGCTTCCTCTAATATTTGATCAGGTACCACCACATTTTGATCGGCCTCCACCGTTATTTGATCAGGCCCTGCCCCGTTTTTTTCAGGTCCCTTCCTTTTTAATCAAATCACCCTCTGTTTTAATCCGCTTCCCCACCATTCCAATCAATTCTCCCATCTTTTAGCCACCCATTGATCTAGATACCTTCGCCAGAGTCGTATATGGAGCTTTCCTCTTCTCGCATAGTTCGCATTAAGCTGATGACACCTAGCGTTCCAACTATAATGCTACCAATTAATACGATGGCGTAGAAATCTTTTTCCAAGAATAGCTGCACTAAAAAATAAGAAATGGCTAATGAAAATATTGGGGATACAATCCAAATTCGGACGATTTTCCTAACAATTTGCTTATGCAAAATCCTTTTTCCATTTTTCGCCATTCCTATACCAATAATAGAGGATGAAGTTACTTGTGTTAATGGTACGGGAAGCCCGAAAATAGAGCTAATACCAACAAGTAGTGCACCTGTGCTGGAAATTAAAATACCTTCTGTTTTCTCGAAACGTACAATCTTCTTCCCATTTGTTTCGAGTACTCGTTTTCCAAGCAGAATGGCACCAAGCGCTACAAATGCCCCACCAAGCCAGATTCCACTCGTCACACTCATCATTCCTGCGCCAACAAGTGGTCCTACTGCATTCGCTACATTATTCATCCCCGCGGAAAATGCTTCAAAAAATCCAGCTAACACAAGGAGAATCGTTAATATCGGTCGATCCTTTAGCAAGCCCTTGATCCTTAATTTATACAGCCATTTTCCAAAGACTAATGCAATGATAAATGCAATAATCGGAACAATCACCCAAAATGACATGATGACAAACAATGATTTTACATATAGCACCTTATAAGCTATCCCTACACCTACGACAGCTCCCACCGTTACTTCACTTGTTGATAATGGGATGCCTAACAGATTAGCCAGAAAGAGCGAGCTTGTTGCAGAAATCAAAATAATAAGAACAATCTTTACAGTGATGTACTCTTGTGGCATAATGCCAGCGCTAATTGTTTTTACTACCTCTCCACCACCAAGAACCGCTCCACTAAAAACACCTATTGCACAAATTAGCAAGGCCTGCCAAGCTTTAGGTATGGCCCCTGCACCGTAAGCGACGCCCATAGAAGCCGCTGCTCCACTAGCACCTATATTTAATGCAAAAAATAGACTAATTGCTATTGCAACATATTCAAGCATCGCAAAGCTCCTTTATTCATGTAACCCACACTCCGTTTTACCAGATCCTTGCCATCTACCTGAACGTAAATCATCCATCGTAAAGGCTGGCTTTGTGCAATGCTCGCAGCCTATGCTCGGATAACCTGTGTCATGCAAAGGATTGTAAGGCAAATGATGCTTTGAGACATATCGCCAAACGTCCTTCCATGTCCAATGAATGAGTGGACAAATTTTAATTGACTTAAATTTATCATCACGATTGATAAAGTTTGTATTTTGACGGGTTGATGATTGTTCACGACGCAAGCCTGAAATCCAAGCTTTTGCACCAGCTAATGATTGATGTAACGGTGTAATCTTTCGAATGTCACAGCATTTATTTGGATTAGACTTCCATAGTTCATCACCATACTGTGCTGCTTGTTGTGCTAACGTAAGCGCTGGCTTTTGCATAATAATGTTTAACTGCGGATATTTTTCTTTCACCCGCTCAATAGTTTCATAGGTTTCTTTAAAATGAACATCTGTATCTAAAAAAATAATTGTAGCATCAGGCTTCACCTTTGAAATTAAATCGACTAAGACGATTCCCTCAATTCCAAAGCTACAAGCATAAACAATCTCCTCTCCATACTCCGCAAAACTCCACTGTAAAACCTCCAGCGCAGCCTTATAGGTTTCATCGATCTTAAAATCCAGTATTGGCTCATGCCAAGTTGCAAATGTTAACATGTTATCCCCCTTATAACGAAAAAAGACGTTCTAACAAAAGACATAGTTATAACATGCCTCATTGCTAAAACGCCTCTAGTTTGACTAGCCAGCTCTTATCTGATGATTGTTTACTGGTATTTGCTACCTTGTTCACAATCATTCTTCTTATTACCAAATATATACTAAATTACACCTAGTAGTCAACTAGGCTTTTTTAAAATTTAAATTATCTTTTTCAACTTTGTTCAACATATGGTGTACGTATCTGTTTTCCTTCCTTGAACTACCACTTTTGATTTTTTCAAAAATTTTCAATCCCTTGTTGACTAATAGGAAATATATGTTTAATGTATAACTAAGATTTGAATCAAACCAATAAAAATGCTGATCAGAGGACTGAAGGCCATCTACTTAGGACGAAATATTTTCGTTCTAAGAGATGGCTTTTTGTGTTTTTAGATCAAAAAGGAGCGATTTTAGTGAAAAAAAGAAAACGATTTTTCCAATCATTAGCACTTATATCCGTGCTGACATTGACCTTAACAGGCTGTGGGACTAAATCATCTGATAGTGATACAGGTGCTTCAGATACACAAAAATCTGTGGAATTATTTAATGTATCCTATGACCCTACTCGAGAGCTATACGATGAATTCAATCAGGATTTTATAAAGAAATGGAAGGATGAAACAGGTCAAGAGGTGACTATCAAGCAATCTCATGGTGGCTCTGGAAAACAGGGAAGAGCTGTTATTGATGGGCTGGATGCTGATGTTGTTACCTTAGCCTTAGCCTACGATATTGATGAGATTGCACAGGCTCGGGATTTATTAAACAAAGACTGGCAAACGGAATTTGAAAACAATTCTACACCTTATACATCTACCATTGTCTTTTTAGTACGTAAGGGCAATCCAAAGGGCATTAAAGACTGGGATGACTTAATAAAGAAAGATGTTTCCGTTATTACGCCAAATCCAAAAACATCTGGTGGTGCCCGTTGGAACTATTTAGCTGCTTGGGCGTATGCTGGGAAATTATATAACAACGATGAAACAAAAATAAAAGAATTTATGAATGCTTTATATAGCAATGTGGAGGTACTTGATTCAGGTGCTCGTGGCGCAACAACAACCTTTGTTGAGCGTGAAATTGGAGATGTCCTAATTGCTTGGGAAAATGAAGCCTATTTATCACTCAATGAATTAGGAGATGATGAATTTGAGATTGTCACACCTTCTTTAAGTATTTTAGCTGAGCCTCCTGTTGCAATTGTTGACAAGATTGTTGATAAAAAAGGGACACGTGAAGTAGCCGAAGCATATCTAAAGCATTTATATAGTGATGCTGGGCAAGAAATTGCTGCAAAAAACTACTATCGACCAAGAAATGAAGAAATTCTAGCAAAATATCAAGATCAGTTTCCACAACTTGAGCTCGTTTCCATCGATGATTTCGGAGGCTGGGCTAAAGCACAAGCAAAACATTTTAAAGATGAAGGTACATTTGACGAAATTTATGTACCTCAATAAGGAGGCATGTTATGACTAGTTTAACGGTTAATAAAAAGCGTCGCATCATTCCAGGCTTCCATCTTTCACTTGGTTACACCATGCTCTATGTTAGCTTGCTAGTTTTATTGCCGCTTTCTATGATTCTTATTCATACACTATCCTTAAGCTGGGCAGAGTTTGTTGATATTGTGACTGCTCCTCGGGCTGTCGCTTCTTATAAAGTAAGCTTCAGCACTGCGCTCGCTGCTGGTTTACTGAATGTTGTTTTTGGCACCATTATTACTTGGGTGCTTGTCCGCTACCAATTTCCCTTTAAACGCATTATTGATGGACTTGTTGATTTACCGTTCGCTTTACCAACTGCTGTTGCAGGAATAGCCTTAACATCACTTTATGCACCCAATGGCTGGATTGGTCAATTTTTCAGTTTCAAAATTGCTTTTACACCGCTTGGTATTATCATCGCCCTAACATTTATTGGGCTACCATTTGTCGTGCGTACAGTACAACCTGTTTTACAGAATATTAGTGCGGAAGTCGAGGAGGCCTCTGCAAGTCTTGGTGCAACACGCTTACAAACCTTTGGAAAAGTCATTTTACCCGAGCTTGCTCCTGCTATTTTGACAGGCTTTTCACTAGCTTTTGCACGAGCGCTTGGAGAGTATGGTTCGGTTGTTTTTATCGCTGGAAATATGCCAATGAAAACCGAAATTACACCGTTAATTATTATGACAAAGCTAGAACAATATGATTACGCTGGTGCTACAGCCATAGCATTAGTTATGCTCATTACATCATTCATTCTCTTATTTAGCATAAATATCATACAATGGCTAGCAAATCGTCGCTTTGTACAGTAGGAGGTATATATATGGAACAATCTACAGTTATTCAGCAAGCTGCTCCTGAAAAAAATAAAGCCATAGCGAAGTCTTCAGCCTTACAAGAACCCCACTTCGTAAGATATACGTTGACATTTATTGCACTAGCTTTTTTAGGGTTTTTTATTGTTTTGCCACTAGTATCTATTTTCATTAGTGCCTTTCAAAAAGGCGTAGACGTGTATATGGCAGCTATCACACACCCAGATGCATTAGCAGCTATCAAATTAACTTTAACCGTTGTAGTGATTGCTGTCCCATTAAACGCAATTTTTGGTATTATGGCTGCCTGGGCATTAACGAAATTTAATTTTAAAGGGAAAAATTTATTACTAACAATTGTCGATCTTCCTTTTGCTGTATCCCCTGTTATCGCAGGCTTGATATTTATTTTGTTATTTGGTTCACAGGGTCTATTTGGTGATTGGCTCTTTGAAAATGATATTAAGATTGTTTTTGCGCTTCCTGGGATTGTGCTTGCTACTATTTTTGTTACGTTGCCCTTTGTCGCAAGGGAACTCATTCCTCTTATGCAGACACAGGGAACCTCTGAGGAGGAGGCCTCTATTTCACTTGGCGCAGGTGGCTTTAAAACATTTTGGCATGTGACATTACCAAATATCAAATGGGGCTTATTATACGGGCTTATTTTATGTAATGCTCGAGCAATCGGTGAGTTTGGTGCAGTTTCTGTTGTTTCAGGTCATATACGAGGGATGACAAATACTATGCCACTTCATATTGAAATTTTATATAATGAGTACCAATTTGCGGCAGCCTTCGCCGTTGCTTCACTAATGAGCGTCATTGCCATCATTACACTTATCGTGAAAGATATTATTGCTTGGAAATCAAAATCTGTTTAAAGGAGGCATTGCCATTATGAGCATTCAAATAAAAAACGTTTCAAAAAAGTTTGGTTCCTTTCAAGCTTTACAGGATATTTCCCTCCATATTCAATCCGGTGAACTCGTTGCCCTTCTTGGTCCATCTGGTTCAGGGAAAACTTCTTTACTACGTGTAATTGCTGGTCTGGAGACCTCCGATGTTGGCGAAATTTTATTTGACGATCAAGCAATTACAGACCGACATCCTAAGGAACGAAATGTAGGCTTTGTGTTCCAGCATTATGCCCTTTTTCGACATATGACCGTATTTGATAATGTTGCCTATGGTCTTAAAGTACGTCCTCGTAAAACAAGGCCCTCAAAATCAGAAATTAAAGAAAAAGTGATGGAGCTATTACGCCTTGTTAAACTGGAAAATTTCGCTGAGCGTTTACCCACACAGCTTTCAGGTGGACAACGTCAGCGTGTGGCACTGGCTAGAGCACTTGCTGTGGAGCCAAAAGTACTTTTATTAGATGAACCCTTTGGTGCACTAGATGCTAAAGTAAGAAAAGAGTTACGTAGATGGTTACGAAAACTTCATGATGATTTCCACATTACAAGTATATTTGTCACACATGATCAAGAGGAGGCGCTAGATGTAGCAGATCGTATTGTTGTGATGAACAATGGTCAAATTGAGCAAATTGGTAGTCCAGATGAGGTTTATACAAACCCTAAAAGCCCATTTGTTTATGATTTTTTAGGCAATGTAAATATTTTTAAAGGACGCTTACATAATGGTAAATTAACACATGGTGAATTTGCTATTGATGTACCGGACTCACATGCACACACCCAGGATGATGCTATTGGCTACGTTCGCCCACATGATATTCAAATTGAAAAAACGGCTGTTACAGGTACAGTTCCTGTCAAAATAAATCACATTCATTTGCTTGGCCCAATCGTACAAATTGAGTTACGCCATGAGGATATTGGCGAATTTTTAGAAGCCGAATTGTCAAAAGAGCAATTTTTTTCCCTAGAACTTAAAATCGGTGATCAAGTATATGTAAAACCAAAGCAACTAAAAGTCTTTATCCCTGATGATTTCTCCATATAAAATTTACTTTCAAGCCGCTCTTTTTAATAAGAGTAGGCTTATTTTTATAAAAACATGCCTTTCTACTTACTTTTCATAATTTACTATTTTTTTAACCTAATTTTAACCTCTCTCCTCTATAGTAGAAGAGAACCAATTTCACAACTTCCGATAACTGGTGTGGAAATTTATTTTTTATTGTCGCAATCTATTTTCGGGATTGTTTGTTTTCCAAATAAATCCTTTTAAACCTTACCCATATTAAAGATATAGACAACTATGATTTATGGTTCAGTGAAACAATTCTGTAGGCTATTTTGCATTCAAAAGATTAGCACTCTTTTAGACTCATTCTTTCAAATGGTTAAAACAATGAAGCATATTCCGTAGAGAGGGCAATCAACAAAAGAAGGAGGAAAAAATGGAGCAAATCAAGAAAATTATGGCACGGTTATTAGCATCGTTCATACTTTTATTCATGCTAATATCTGGACCTATTACAAATGTATCTGCATCTACACAACCATGTGTAACCATCGGAGATCAATCAAATTCAAATTATAGCAGCCTTAATCTAGGTTATTTCGATAGCCTAACTCAGACCTTTACAGCCAAACATACGACTAATTTAACCGCCCTGGATATTTATTTGCAGCATGACCTTGCTGGGAGTGAAGTATGGGTCGAATTATTATCTCTATCTGGAGATGATTTGTCACTCGGAACGGTAATTGCTCAGACAAGCAGCATGATACAAGGTACTGGGTGGAGAACGATGAATTTTCCAGCATCTGTTTCGCTTGTCGCTGGACAGAAATATGCGGTCAAGGTCTATCAGGTTAGTGGAAACAATCTCGTAACCATGCTGTCTGTTTCAGCAAAAGAATATATGGACGGTATCTTTTATGTAGAAAAGGATGCTGTACGCCAGGTCAGCAATGGGGAAAACATGAGATTAAGACTGTATATGAGTAAAGGAGATCCTAACAGAGCTACAGCAAATTTGAGCGGCTTAACATTGACGGACAATGTACTCCGTTTTGAAAGTGATCCAGACAATTTAAAATACTTGGTCATCACTCTCCCAAGTGCTTCTACTATTACGCTGACACCAATATTAGAGACCCCCGCAGATTCATATTTGGAGATTAACGGGCGTTCAGGAATAAGTGGAACTCCTTATCCGATATCCGTGAATGAGGGGCTAAATAATATTGATTTCACTGTTATAAAAGGAGATTGTACCGAAAAGAAAACATATACAGTCAATGTCGTGAAGGATACGATAGCACCTACAATTACAGGCACAATTACACCTCAACCAAACGCAGCAGGATGGAATAACAGTGATGTAAATGTACGTTGGACTGTAAATGATAGTGCTTCTGGAATTGATCCTATGACGATACCTAGTGATAGGATTCTAACTGCTGAAGGTGACAGTCTGCAAGTCACGGGAACTGTGAAAGACAAGGCTGGAAATAGTGCGACCGAAACGGTAAGAATTAAAATTGATCGTACACCTCCAACCATAAATGGAGAGGCAACTAAGCCCCCTATTTCTACTGGTTGGTACAATGGGGATGTAATTATAAGCTGGACAGTCTCTGATGCGCTTTCAGGGATTGATCCATCTACTTCACCAAGCAACAACGTTATTACAGGAGAAGGTGACAATTTATTTGTGACGACAAGCGTAAGCGATAATGCTGGAAACAGCACAAATGCAACGGTTAGTGGGATTAGGATTGATCGCACTGCACCAGTGACGACAATTGTACCGCCTGTCCTTTTATCAAACGGTACTACGAGGCTGACACTAACTGCAACTGACACCCTGTCTGGAGTAAAGCAGACTTTTTACCAGATAGATAATGGGAATATAGAAACTGGGAATATCGTCGACTTTAAAACAGATGGAAGTTTTGTATTAAAGGCTTGGAGCGAAGACAATGCGGGCAACGTGGAGCAAGCACAAAGTATTCAGGTGGATGTGGATCAGACCCCACCTTACTTTATACAAAATTATCCTAGGTTAGGGTTAATCGGAGAGACTACTGCTGATTTACTTCTTAAAACAAATGAATCAGGTCACGTCTTCTACACGGTTGTCTCTAACGGAATAGCTCCAACTGCTGCACAGGTTAAGGCAGGAACAGATGCATTAGGAAATTTACTCTCTGCCAACCTGCGAGGAAGTGTTGCTATGGCAGGAAATAGCGAAGAAAAAATAAGCCTGTCAGGACTGCAAAAATCAACGAAATACACTATTTATTTAGTAACGGAAGATCAAAAGAGTAACCTTATGCAAAATGTCAAAGCTCTTTCGTTAACAACATCTACTCCACCATCAGCTAATAGCTATACGGTATCCTTCGAGTCAAACGGCGGAAGTATTGTAACCGATCAAAGTGTTTTGTATAACACAACTTTAAAAGAGCCAGTAACTACAAAAGAAGGTTATACATTCGGAGGATGGTACAAAGATACAGCCTTTACAAATACATGGGATTTTACTAAAGATGTCGTAACGGAACGGATAATTTTGTACGCAAAATGGATTATGAATAATAGTTCAGGTGGTGGGTATATTCCAAACCCTGAGCCAAATCCAATACCAATACCAATACCAGTTGAATCACCAATTACAGAACAATCTGTCCCAACACCTGAAGAACCCGAGCAACCTGTAGGAATGAAACCCACTTATCGCTTCACTGATATTTCTAACAATTGGGCAAGGGATATGATCGAGGACATCGCAGGGCGTGGTATTATCACTGGTTATCCAGATGGCACATTCAGACCGAACGAATCAATAAAACGACAACATATTGCAATCATGCTTACACGTGCATTTGAGCTAACAACTAAACGTGAAGCTGTGCCATTTAGTGATGTCCCACAAAGCCATCCATACTATGATTCTATAACGAAACTTCAACAAGCCGGAATAGTAGATGGATCAAACGGTGCATTTAATCCAAACGCATCGATGACCCGTGCTCAAATGGCAAAGATTCTCGTCCTTGCATTTGGTTTAACACCTGAAGGAACAACTACATTCCAAGATGTTCCTGCCACGCAATGGAGCTATGACTATATATCCGCACTCGCCGATTCTGGTATAGCATTAGGCTATAATGGTAACTTTAAACCCGATGAGCCAGTGACACGAGCACAATTCGTGGCATTTATGTATCGGGCACTGAACCTATAAATTGAAATACGCTACAAAGCCTTTGACTAGACTTTGTAGCGTATAGTTGTTTTAATCCTTCTCATTCCCTCTTATTGATGATGAAATTGTCTTCCATCATAGACTGCTGTTACATAGCCAGCTCGAATCACAAAATCACCAAAATGCTCGCCCTCTAACCGTTCCTTGGCAAAGTGCAGAAGTATTGGACGGAGCTCTGCTAAAATCTCCTCTTCACCAATATTTTCACGATAGATTTTATTAAGGCGATTTCCTGTAAAGCTTGCTCCGAGATACATATTGTACTTTCCTGGTCCTTTGCCAATAAAGCCAATTTCAGCCATAGCAGCTCGCGAACAACCATTAGGACAGCCAGACATCCGAATAACGATTTCCGTTTCGTTTAAGCCAGCCTCATCAATGATGGTTTCAATTTTTGTAATCAAGGAAGGCAAATAGCGCTCTGCTTCAGCCATGGCTAATCCGCATGTTGGTAACGATACACAAGCAATAGAATTTCGTCGTAAGGCAGAATAATGTGCACCATCAGTTAGCCTATATTCTTCAATAAGAGCTGCAATCTTTTTCTTCTTTTGCGGAGTTACATTGCCAATCATTAAATTTTGGTTTGGTGTTAGGCGGAAATCACCCGTGTGTACCTTCGCAATTTCCCGTAGCCCTGTTAGCAGCTGGTAATCTTCAAAATCCTTAATACGCCCATTTTGAATAAATAACGTATAATGCCATTTCCCCTCTGCCCCTTTTATCCAGCCAAATTCATCACCTGTACGTTCAAATGTAAATGGACGTGCCTCTTGAATATCCCAGCCTAGACGACGTGTTAGCTCTTCGTTAAACCAATCAAGCCCTCTTGCATCAATTGTATATTTAAAGCGAGCATTTTTACGTACGGAACGATTGCCATAATCGCGTTGAATCGTAATAATTTTTTCCGCCGTTTCCAGTAATTTATCAGGTGTGATAAAGCCAATAACTCGAGCAAGCTGTGGGTATGTTTCATGATCACCATGTGTCATGCCCATTCCACCACCTACTGCAACGTTAAAGCCCACTAACTTACCTTCCTCAACTATCGCAATTAAACCGATATCTTGTGAAAATACATCCACATCATTGCTTGGAGGAACAGCTATACCAATCTTAAATTTACGTGGTAAATACAATGCACCATAAATTGGTTCAATTTCTTCCTCTTGACTATCCACTACCTTTTCACCATCTAGCCAAAGCTCATGATATGCTCGTGTTCTAGGAAGTAAATGCTCGCTTAACTTTGCAGACCAATTGTAGATTTCCTCATGTAATGCTGATTGATTTGGATTGACGTTACACATAACATTACGGTTTACATCCCCACAGGCTGCAAGAGAATCCAATAATACATCGTTAATTTCCTGCATATATTTTTTGACATTCCATTTTAAAATACCGTGTACCTGAAATGCCTGACGTGTTGTTAATTTTAAGGAACCATTGCCATACTTTCTTGCCATTTCATCCATTACTAGCCACTGGGCTGGTGTAGCTGCTCCACCTGGTGTACGGACACGCACCATAAATTGATAAGCAGGCTCTAGCTTTTGACGTTGTCGTTCATTACGAAGATCACGATCATCTTGTAAATAACTGCCATGGAATTTCATCAGTCGGTTATCATCCTCTGGAATTCCTGAACTTAATGGGTTATTCATCGTACGTTCAAGTGTTCCACGCAGATAATTACTTTCACTTTTTATACGCTCTACATCACTAGGGTTTCCTGGTTGTGGAGGTAAAATAATTTTTCCTGTCATGTATCTTCTCTCCTTTATTAATAAACATCACGTTGATAGCGATTTTGTTGTTTTAGTTCATTGACAAAGGCTTTCGCTTCCTCTGGCGTTTTTTGTCCTTGTTGCTCTATCAGACGATGTATTGTGGCATCTACATCTGCCGCCATCGTTTTTTCATCACCACATACGTAAATAACTGCCCCTTGCTCCAACCATTCATAAAAAGCTGCTGCATTTTCCTCAATTTTATGTTGCACATAGATTTTTTTATCAGTGTCTCGTGAAAAGGCTACATCCATTTGCGTTAGTGTGCCAGAAGCAAGCCAACGTTGCCAGTCTGTTTGATACAGAAAATCTGTCACAAAATGCTGATCACCCAAAATTAACCAAGCCTTTCCTTCAATCCCTAGCTCCTCACGTTCCTCTAAAAATGCCCGATATGGAGCCACACCTGTACCCGCACCAATCATGATAATTGGCGTGTCCTGCTTCTCTGGTAATCTAAAATTAGGATTTTTATGCACATAAATTGGTAATGTATCACCAATTTGAATACGCTCTGTAATGCTACCAGAGCAAACGCCAAGACGTTGACGTCCATTTGTCTCATAGCTTACTTTCCCTATTGTTAAGTGCACCTCTTCATTATTCGCCTTTTGACTACTAGCAATGGAGTAAAGTCGTGCGGGAATTTTACGCAACAACTCTACGAATTGCTGTGCATTCCATGAAAATGGCGCAAAATCCTCCGCAACATCCAGTAAATCTCTTCCCCTTGCATAGTCTTTCCATGCGTTAGCGTCTTCTACTAACTTTGTAAATTCCTTATGCACTGTATAAGTACTAATTTTTTGTAATAATGGCTTGGATAGTGCCGTTATTTCAAGCTTCTTTTGCAATGCTTCCCTTATTGATAATTTTTCATCAAAGACATTTACCTCAGTTTGTGGATCAAACTGTAGTGCCGTTAATAAAGCATCAACTAATTTTTCATCGTTTTCTGGTAAAATACCGATACTATCTCCAGGCTCAAAGTAGAAATTTGCCCCCTCAATGGCTAATTCAATATGACGCGTCTCTTTGTTGGAGCCCCTGCCATTTAAATTAATGCTTTCTAGCACCTCAGCATAAAAAGGATTTTTTCGAGAATATGTAGAATCTCCCAGTACGATCTGATTTGATGCCTCTACTGTAGCCGCTACATCAGCCTGCTGCAGGAGCTCCTTCTGAACAGCTGAGAACCATTGTGCTGCTGCATCATCATAATCCACATCACATTCTGTGCGAGGAACAATTTGAGTAGCCCCCAATTTGGCAAATTGCTCATCGAAATCTTTTCCTGTTTTACAGAAGAATTCATAGGAGCTGTCCCCTAAAGCTAAAACCGAGTAGTGTAAATTTTCTAGTTTTGGAGCGCGCTTACTATGCAAAAATTCATAGAACTGTATGGCCTGATCAGGTGGATCTCCTTCACCATGTGTGCTAACAATCAATAAGAGATTTGTAAGCTTTTTTAAATTATTTGGTTTAAATTTTCCTAATGATGAAACTGTCACATCTACATCATTGCTTTTCAATACGGACGCATATTTTTCGGCTAGACCCTGGCTGTTGCCTGTTTGTGAACCATATAAAATCATCACTGTTTTAGTGATTGGTGTTACCGTTGACGTTACTTCCTCAGCTTTAGTATTGATTGTTGCTAGCGGTGCACTTAAATAACCGTTTAGCCAAATCCTCTGCTCACCAGTTAGTTTTGGGAGCAGCTCATTTAATAGCTTTACCTGCTCCTCATTAAATGGACTGTTTATTACTTGCAGTTTCAAAGCTTGCCACCTCACGTATTCGTATCATTTTTGTTCTTTTTCTTCGTTGAGTTGGCGCCAAACCTTATTTGGCTGGCGCTATTTTTTCATCGAAGTCTTATTTTTTCCTTTTTTTCAATTTGGACCACATAGGAATTTTGGATAATTAAAGTAATTGATCCATGACTCACAGTATTTAAAATCTGACGGACATTATCTAACGCTAAATTTACATTTTCAGTCCTTTTATCTACCATGACAGAACACCTTCCTTATGACATGCTAGTAATTCGGCAATACGTTCCACTAAAACTTTCCTTACATTATCGTCGTAGCCTAAGCTTTCACATAATGTGATAGTTCGACCCTCATATTCTTGCAGGCGCTTTGTTATACTTTGTCGAAGAATTCCTGTAAACAATAAGTACGGCACGATAAATACTTGATTAGTCTTATTTTTCTTTTGCTGTAGCCATTCCTCAAAAGTTGGACCTACTCCATACAAAAAGCATGTGTCTACGGCTGTATAACCATATTTGTCACGTAGCCTTGCTGCGATTTTAGCTAAATCGCTCTTGACTACTGGATCGCTACTCCCACGACCAATTAGTAAAACATTTGCATGATTAGTAGGTAATTTTGTTTCTAAAATCCTAGTGTGTAGTGTATCAATTAATAATTCATGGACACCAAGTGGTTCACCGTATGTAAATTCTACATGTGGATGCTGTTTTTTCGCTTTTTCGATTTCACTTGGAATATCCTGTTTTGCATGCTGTGCAGCTAGCAATAAAATAGGCATAATCGCAATTGCTGTAGCCCCTCGTTTAATACAGTTACCGATTCCTTCAGCAATGGTGGGTACCGCCAATTCTAGGAAACAGATTTCTTGAATTGGTATATCAATCTCCAGTTGTACGCTCGTTAGAAAGGCAATGGCTTGCTCTACACCTTCCTTTACTCGACTGCCATGAGCAATATATAAAATAGCTTGCATACATCCACATCCTTACACAGAATTTTTTACTAACTGCGGCTGTGGAACGCTTTGCTCAAACCATTGAATGGATTCCCTCAATGTAACAACCTTTCCCACTACAATAATGCTTGGATTTTGGATATTTTCTCGTTGTGCAACCTTTTCTATAGTTGCTAAGGTACCCATAACTGTCTTTTGCCGAGAAAGTGTTCCCCAATGTATAAGTGCTACAGGCGTATCTTCATCGCGACCATACTTAAGCAGCTGCTGACGAATATAAGGAAGATTACCAACCCCCATATAAATTGCAATTGTATCAATTCCTTTTGCAAGGCTTTCCCATTGTATGGCATCGTCCTTGCCCTCTCTCATATGACCTGTAACCATCGCAAAACTTGAGCTTAAATCACGATGTGTAACTGGTATTCCCGCATAGGCTGGTGCTGCTATCCCAGAAGAAATGCCGGGGACAATTTCAAATGGAATATTATGCTGAGCAAGCACCTCTGCTTCCTCTGCCCCTCTGCCAAAAACGAAAGGGTCACCTCCCTTTAATCTCGTCACAATTTTTCCCTGCTGTGCATAGCTGACAATTGATTGATTTATATGCTCCTGTATCATGGCATGTTGCTGAGGCAGTTTACCGCAAAAGATAAGTTGAGCGTCCTTTTTAACATAAGCAAGCAACTCTTTATTAATGAGTCTGTCATACAGGATGACATCCGCACATTCGATACACCGTAATCCTTTGACAGTGATTAAATCCACATCCCCAGGACCAGCACCTACGATAAAAACTTTACCCATTTCATTTCACTCCTTCTCGTCTCTTGTTAGAGATAGAAAAAAGACTCATATTATCCATGGGCATAGTGATGCCAATGAACAATAAGAGCCTCTAGTTTGCTAGTCAGCTACCAATTTTCAATTCTTAGTAATATAATAAGAATAATAAATAATTTAGTATATTCTGTCAACAGTTTATTTCATGCCATTTTAATGATTTTTTCAAGAACAATAACAATTAACAGTCATGAAAACATTTACAAATTAAGAAAAAACCAGTTGCCGATTTAATCTCGACAACTGGTTCACATATTTCACTTATTCAGCTTAAAAAGGTCTACGATATCGTGGTGGAAATGGTCGACCTGGACGGAAATACGGTCCTGGTGGAAATGGACGAGGATAAAATGGTGGATATGGTCTAAATTGTGATCCAAGAAAACTTCCTAAAAAGCCTCCAAAAAACGGTGCACCGAATGGCCAAAAGCCTCCTCCTGGATAACCTCCGAAAAATGGCATAAGCTACCTCCCTTTTTACTTTATCGTATGTTGGGAGGGCACTTCTATCACATGTACATCGCCTAAGCTAATTAACATTAGCGAGGAATAGCTTATCTACTATCAATTTCACTACCTAAATAAGTTACATTCACCGAAACGTTTTTATTTCTCTTCCCCTAATCGTTGCACAAAGTTTGCAATAGTTCTTACCATGACACCTGTACCACCTTTTGGACCTAAATCATGGACAGCAACTGCATCAGATGTGCCAGCGATGTCTAAATGAATCCATGGTGTATCGCCAACAAACTCACCAACAAAGCCTCCACCGAAAATCATATGTCCATCTCGACCTGGAGAATTATTCAAATCAGCAACATCTGATTTACGAATTCGTTTTTTATCATTTTCCGTTAAAGGCATGCGCCATACAAATTCATCTGTTTCTTGTGAAGCTTCCATAAAAGCAGCAAAGAATTCATCATCATTCGATAATGCCCCAGTTTTATCCATACCAAGTGCTGTAATCACTCCACCTGTTAATGTCGCTACATCAATAAGCGAAGTTGCACCTTGCTGTTTAGCATAGGTAGTAGCATCCGCTAATACTAAGCGTCCCTCAGCATCCGTATTTAATATTTCGACTGTTTTACCACTATATGTTGTAATGACATCATCAGGTTTAAAGGCTGTAGCCGACACCATATTATCAGTAGAACCAATAACAGCTACAACATTTTTATTTGGACGTAATTCACCGATAATTTTCATGGAGCCAAGCACTGCTGCAGCACCGCCCATATCACCCTTCATGCCTACCATTGAATCCTTTGGCTTTAAGGAGTAGCCACCTGTATCATATGTAACGCCTTTCCCTACAAGACCAATTGGATCCTCAAAGTTTTCAGTAGCCTTATATTTTAATGTGATTAAACGAGGTTCTTCATGGGAGCCTTGATTAACACATAAAATACCACCCATACCAAGCTCCTCTAATTGTGCCTTATTTAAAATCTCAACTTCAAAATCGTATTTTATGGCAAGAGATTCCGCATAATTAGCCAAGTCTGTTGGTGTCAGAAGATTCGGTGGCAAATTAATTAAGCTTCGTGCTTCGTTTACTGCATCTGCATAAATAATCCCTACCTCAAAGCTTGCCACAACCTCATCAATGTCACTAGCTTTCGTTACTAGATGAATAGCCTCAATGCGCTTATCGACTTCATTTGATGTTGTTTTGTAATGAGGAATTGCATAATAACCAAGACCTGTTCCCTCACCAGCTAAAAATGCAACATCAGCAACAGTAATATCTTCTGTCGTAAAGGATTCAAGCCAAATCGAATATTCCTTAACCTTTAAGGCTCTTAGCTCCTTACCTACTAAACCAAACGCTGCACGTATATCGCTCTCTGTTAGATTTTTACGTTCATCTAATCCCACAAATAAAATACGTTTAAGAGTAGTGTGATCTTTCAAAAGTGGCAATTTCGTTAATTTTTTTAGCTCTGTCGATACGTCCCCTGCGCTTAGCCACGCATTAATGGAATCTCCGTAAAATGATGAAAAGCTTCCCCAATCCTGCATTTGTTCACGATGTTTTGTGACCCCTACCACCAACACTTCAGTAGAAATCGTTTCAAATGTTTTTGCTTCTTTTACAATATGCATGTTCATTCCTCCATTCATTCTTCATTATACCTAAGTTTCAGAAAACGCGTAATCATTGGCTATAGCTTCTTTTAGAAAATAATGAATGTTATAATAAAGGCAATTATAAGTGAAGGTTGTGATGATTATGAGTTTACTTCAAAATACCCCTTTACTCGTTGCCCTCTTTGCAGTTCTCTTTGCACAGTTTGTCAAAATTCCAATTCATTTTTTAATGACCAGACAAATTAAATGGGGACTGTTTACTTCCACTGGAGGAATGCCTAGCTCACATTCTGCTTCCGTTACAGGACTTACAACCTCAATTGCCTATGAAACTGGCTTAAATTCCCCAATTTTTGCTGTCGCTGCTATGTTTTCATTTATCGTTATGTATGATGCAAGTGGTGTTCGTTATCAGGCAGGTCAACATGCAGCCATCCTAAATCAGCTACGGAAGGATTTTCAAACATTGCTTCATGATTTAAAGAAATGGCCACAAATGGATGGGCAAGAAAAAATGGAAGAGCTGAAAACATTGCTAGGTCACAAGCGAAGCGAGGTTTTTTTCGGGGCACTAACAGGAATTTTTATCGCCATCATCACCTACCAATTCCTATTATAAAAAGGACACTTCTTCAAGATGGGGCTGTGTTAGAAAATCAATTTCGCCTTGGCGTAATTGCGTCCGGATTTTGAATTGTGCCCGCACAATTCATTCCTCTGAAAATCCGTGACATCCGCCGGAGGCTTTATCTTCATTCAGTAGGTGTTTGGACACCCACTGAAAAGGAATCTAAACCACTTTCAACTCACCACCTGTAGAGGTGGTAGTCTTCTGCTGAATGAAGATAAAAAATCAGTATTTATCTCTACATCAATGCATAGAGATAAATACTGAAGCTTGTTAAAACATTCGATATCCACTTTTTCGTAAATAAATCATGACAATCCCAGCTACAATAGAACCTGCAAAGCCACCAGATAGAATAGCAATATCTACAAATTGCAATGCTTGTAATTTATCGATCAAAGCTGGAAACGCAGAGCCAGGCTTGAAAATATAATCTAAAAAGCTTACATCATCGACAATGAAAATAACAACGATTGGATACACAATTGCCATTAACCATGTCATGCGCAGAAGCATATTTAATAAAAACCCGATACCAAAGAACATGACGAAAAATAACAAAATTGAAATGATTAGCTGAACTAATGAAACTGGACCATCCATGTATGTATAACCTCCGTTTTCCTCTCACTAGTTTACATGATTACGACAACGCTTTCAATGAACATAGCCTTGTTTTCGCTTGTTCGTCATATTTAGGAAAATCATTTCGATTCTGCTATGCCTAACATTTAATAGAAGAGTAAGGATTCTTTACAGCTCCAAATATCCGTCTCCCTCCATTATCATTTTTTAAAGAATAATCGATAGGAGGAGTAGCCAAAAACATCGCCTGGATTAATGCCCTCAATCCCCTGCAATTGGTGTTTTTCAAATTGATTGGAGGCCATCTCTCTTAACATAACGGATGTCATTTCATCTTGTGCCAGCTCTTGTGGATACATCCATCTTGCTTCTAACAATTCATTTTCTTGTATACAAATCAGCTGTTGCTCATCTATCATTCGACAATAGAAAATGGCCATATTATCACTAATTTCACCCCGAATAACACCTGTACGAAAACCAATTAAGCCAGATACATAACAATCAATGCCTGTTTCTTCTTTTAATTCTCTGACAACAGCCTCATCCACCGTTTCACCCGCATTGACAAATCCAGCTGGCAATGACCATCTTCCCTTTAAGCCACTATATGCTTTTTTTACAACTAACCATTGACCAAGTTCATTGACAGCAACTCCAGCAACACCTAACCAAACTTTCCCTCTATCCTTTTTCATCACATTCACCTCTTATATCAATATTATAACGGCTCATTTTCTATACGGTGAAGCATTAATTCAGAATTTTTAGTGCTTAGCAAAACAATTTGTCTAAAACACAAAAAGTCGATTTGCATCATATTTTTGGCAGCAAATCGACTTTTTCTGTGCCCTTCATAATCAAAGGAGGCTAGTGATACTACTCTAAGAATTCTGAACGTATTCCATTCCTTAGAGTGAATCCTGCATTTCTAAATGTTCCACTTGCCAATTAAGCCTTAAGATATGTTTTAATTTGGTCACATGCTCTTCGCCTATCGTGTTGATAAGTTGCTGCTCAATTTCAGCTTTGTATAGTTCATTTTTTTTATAGCATTCTTCACCAAATTCAGTCATACGAATAGCTTTATGTTTCTTACTATGTTCAACTTTACAAACTTTTACAAGACCTTTGGCTTCCAAATTTTTTATAAATTTGTGGGTTGCCTGTCTAGAAAAATCAACATCCTTAGCCACATCTGAAATCGTAAGTTGCTGATTATATATTTTTCCCAAAATACTCCATTCGGAATTAGAAATATAAATATGATTATGTTTATTCCACTTCTCTTCAGCAAGCCGTCGAAGTATTTCATGACGCTCGCTTAATAAATCAATGACATCCCGATTTTGCAATTCGTCCTTCAACTTTTTCACCTTCATTCCCTATTTTTTCGTTAATAATATACAAAAAAAAATACCAATCGTCAACTAAGTTGACAAAAAATATTAATTGGATTATACTTAATTTAGTCAACTTGGTTGACAATTTATTTTTGTTGGAGGGAATTTACATGTATAGTGTTGGCGATGTAGTCATTTATTCATCACATGGTCTTTGTTCAATTGAAGATATCTGTGAGCAAACTTTCAGCGACATTACAAAAACTTACTACGTTTTACATCCATTAAATGATTCAAAGTTAACCATTCGTACCCCTATTGACAATGCAAAAAAACAGCTTAGAGACATTATAAAAAAAGATGATGCCCTCAAAATTCTTCATTCATTTACTTCTCCTGGTGTTGAATGGATAGAACAAAACACACATCGTATGCGATATCATATAGAAATCATTAAATCTGGTGATCGACAAAAGCAAGCAAATCTCTTAAATACTTTACTTAGAAAAAAGCTTGAATTTCTAGCACTAGAAAAAAAATTCCCAAATCAAGAAGAAAAATTACTTCAAACCTTACAGGAATCCATTTTCTCGGAGTTTTCGATTGCCCTTAATAAACCCTCAGAAGAAATTTATGAAGATGTATTAACAAAACTTCAATAAACATTTTTGGGTACATAAAGAAGCCACAACAATCTCAAAATTGAGGTCATTGTGGCTTCTTTTATATTTAATCAAATCTAGTCTATGTATACACCAAGTCAATATGTAATGTTACTGTCTCTTTTCAACAAATAACAAAATTAGTGTTGCCAATGGACCTAATACAAGAGAAAGTAAAAACCAATTTAACCCCGTTCTATTCTTCCCTTGTGCAAGTGCAGCATTTATCAACGCCAATGTACCCCAACCTACGAAATATTCGTTATCCATTATCTGCCCCCCATCTTATTTAACAATCCTGCACCGTTATGTATATTTCTTCACAAATTTGATTATAACACATCCAAATAACATGCTTCATTAAAGGTGTCGATACTGTTATTGTATATCACCGTCACTTGCGCAAAACGTAGACTTAACGTCCATTAAATCAGGTATAAACCCAATAGAAACAAGTTTTAAAAACATAATCATTGAATCCTGCATAAGTACGTTGATCGCAAATAATTCGAAGCTCTTGAATAGACTGATTATGTACGGACATAATTAATTCATTTTCTCGCTTCCCCATTCTTGCTCTAAATCGTTTAATAAAAAAAGCGCTTCTTTCCATATCGATATTCAATACGTAAGAAAGCGCATTTAGCGTATATATTCAAATATCCTATAAAAACCAACTAACAACTAGTCAGTTTAAATACGTAAGATACGTTCTACTGTCAGTTCAACTAATTATTCACAAACCTCAGGTGTACCTTCACGTTTCGCTGCTCTGAAAGATGTGCCGCAGCCGCATGATGCGATCGCATTTGGATTATCGATTGTGAAGCCACCGCCCATTAGCGATTGTTTATAGTCAATTTTTGTTCCCATTAAAATCGGCGCATCTTCGCGGGAAACAAGAATTCTTAAACCATGTTGTTCATCTTCAATATCATCATCTTTTTTCTCTTTATCAAAATGCATCCCATAAGACAGACCACTACAGCCTCCGCCATTCACAGCTACACGTAAAAAAGAACCTTGCTCTTCGTTATGCTCCATCATTTCTTGAATATGAAAACCAGCTGCCTGTGTAATTTCAATTACTTGCTTTGAACTTGTCATCCCAATCACCTTCCTTCTTATATAACATCATATCAATTTTGACTATTGTATGACAAACATTCAGCTTCGAGCGTATTTTTAGCAATAATTCTAATATTTTTCACATAAATAGTATTTTTTATTCATGTTTATAGAAATTACATTGGTATAATAGTTATAACGATGTCGATGAAAGAGGTAAAAAATATGGAGATTTCACCTTATTACGAAAAAAAAATTCAATGTCTTAATTGTAAAAAAGATTTTCCTACATTAAAAGTCCGCTCTAAATTCATTAAGGTCGACCATACAGAAACGGACTTTCAACCTATTTATGCTGATGGGATTAATGCTCTTTACTATAATGTTTTTGTTTGTGAGCACTGTGGCTTTTCCTTTACAGAAGACTTTACCAAATATTTTGCACCTGGTATTCAAGATGAAATTCGCACGCAAATTACTGAAAAATGGGTACATCATGATTTTAAAGGAGAGCGTACTGTATTTCAGGCAATTCAAGCCTATAAGTTAGCCTTCCTTTGTGGCACTATCAAAAAAGAAAAATATGTTGCCATAGCTGGTCTCGCATTACGTCTCGCATGGCTTTATCGTTCCCTTAACAATAGTGGTCAGGAGCAGCGCTTTATGAAATTGGCTCGGGATCAATATATGGAATCCTATTCAACAGAGGATTACAGCTCAACCCAGATGTCTGATGTACGTATCATGTATATGATTGCAGAACTATCAAGACGTATTGGTGATATTGAAAATGCTACACGCTTCTTTTCAAGGGTCATTGAAAAACAAAGCATTGGTGGGGAAGCAAAAATTATTGATATGGCAAAAGAACAATGGGCTATCATCCGAGAAGAAAAAGAACAGTCACGCCAACATTAAAAAGAAAAAAGTTCTAGCTTGAATGGTCAGCTAGAACTTTTAAAATTGTTTAGAATACTTGCTCTACCTCAACGATACCAGGTACTTCTTCTAATAGTGCACGTTCGATACCCGCTTTAAGCGTAATCGTTGAACTTGGGCAACTGCCACAGGCACCTAGTAAACGTAATTTTACAACGCCGTCCTCTACATCTACTAATTCACAGTCTCCACCGTCACGTAGTAAGAATGGGCGTAATTTATCTAATACCTCTTGTACTTGGTCGTTAATTGTTGCTTCAGCCATTTATCTCGACTCCTTTCCTTATAATGATTATAATGTTAGCAACAGAAAAAATCCAATATAGTATCACGGGGAGAGGAAATACAATGGGACAAATGAAACCAATGATCGAAATTTATGGAACGGCAGTTATCTGCGCTAGCTGTGTAAACGCACCTTCTTCAAAGGATACATATGAGTGGCTACAGGCAGCGATTGATCGAAAATATCCAAACCAAGCTTATGATATTCGTTATGTAGATATCGAAGGTCCAATTGAGAATGAACGAGATCAAGATTATGCAACTCGCATACAAGATGATGAATTTTTCTATCCATTAGTTTTAATAAATAATGAAGTAGTGGGAGAAGGTTATGTGCAATTAAAGCCTGTATTTTCAGCGCTTGAAAAAATGGGCTTTACTCCAGATGAAACCGTATAAAAAATAAAATGGATTGCTTCAACTGATTACAATTGAAGCAATCCTATTTTGGCTCTAAATGGCTAGGTTAATCGTTTTGGTATTTATACAGCCATAATAGTCCTGATTTCATCAATCGAGCTATACGTCCTGTTACAGTTGTGTCTGCTAAATAAGCAAAGCCCTGTTTTTTACCAAGTGATCCCATAAAGCCTTTTAATTTAATATCTGGCATCTTCTCTGGTAAATTTTCACCTTTCCAACGCATACGAAGCACTTTTACAATATGTTCTGCTTGTTCCTCAGCTAACTGAGCACTAGGGGGAAAATCCGACGAAGCACAATCCCCAACAACATATACATGCTCATCATCAAGGACATTAAAATATTGCGTTACTAGTGGACGACCTTGCTTATCTTTTTCAACATCCATCTCACGCACAATTTTCACTGGCTGGACACCAGCAGTCCAGACAACCGCATCCAGTGGAATTTCATCTTCATGATTAAAGATTTTACCAGGCTCAACCTTTGTGATATTCGAATTGGCAATGACATCAACATCATGCTTCACAAACCAAGCCTTTACATAGTTACTCAATTTTTCTGGGAAGTCCTTCATAATACGCGGACCACGGTCAAATAATTTTATCTTTAAATCTGCGCGACTTTCACGAAGCTCACTTGCAAGCTCAATCCCACTTAAGCCAGCCCCTACAATTCCGACTGTAGAGCCCGCTGGTAAACCACAAAGTGCTTGGAAGGTTGCACGTGATTTCGCCATAGTTTGAATGCTAAATGTGTACTCCTCTGCACCTGGTACACCGTGATATTTATCTTCACAGCCAAGCCCTACGACTAAATCATCATATTCAATACGTTGCCCATCTTCTAGAATGACTACTTTTTCAGCACGATCAATGTTAACGACTTCTCCATATACAGCCGTTAAACGTTCATGCTCCGGGAAGCTTACACGAATTTCTTTATCTGTTGAAGTCCCTGCTGCTAATGCATAAAATTCTGTTTTTAAACTATGGAAAGGGGCTCTGTCTACTAGCACGATTTCCGTGTCTAATGGAAGATTGTTTGGTAACAAACGAAGCATGACACGCATATTGCCGTAGCCGCCACCTAAAAGTACTAATTTTCCCATAATAGTCTCCTTTTATACCTCTTATAATAATTGTTCACAAAGTATCCACAAATGAGTATAACCGATTGTGAGATGTTTCACAATATAAGAATGCAATTTTGTGAAAGATTTCACAAAATAAATGATTACCTGCATTTTTCGAATGATTTTCGTAGTATTTGCATTTCGTCATTACAGCTCTAATCCCCCTCATAGTTCCCTTCAATTCCTTTTTTTTAAGAATTTAACTAGAAATTAAATTCCTCCTTCAGCTCAAGGTAAACTTAAATTATTGACGAAAGTTTTAAAAGCGAGTAGCATTACTTTGGTGAGGTGACATGTATGAATCCAATGGTTGAATTTTGTATAAATAATTTAGCAAATGGCTCTCAAAAAGCATATGAAATATTAGAGCGTGATCCAAACATCGACGTTTTGGAATATGGCTGCCTCAGCTACTGTACGAAATGCTCAGAATCCTTTTATGCAATCGTCAATGGCGAATTAGTGGAGGCTGACTCTCCTGAAGCGTTAACAGAAGCCATCTATCAATTTATAGAAGAAAATCCTCTATGGTAGACAATAAAGAACAACTATATTAAATTTGAACATATGAAAAGGATGTTATGCCAAAATTTCGACAAAACATCCTTTTTAATTTTATTAAATCAAAGCCTCTATAACATAAGTTGGCTGCTGTTCTTTCTCTAACACACTACTTGTTGGTGTTACACCTGTATTAACATGAATAGTATCACAGCCAAAACGAATACCACACATGATATCTGTATCATAATTATCGCCAATCATGACCATCTCTTCTTTTGTAAAACCGTGCTGAGAAGCAATCATCTCAAGCATAGCAGGTGATGGCTTGCCAATATAAATGGGTTCAACATCAGCAACCTCCCCAACTAATCGAGCAAACGCCCCATTTCCAGGAAGAAATCCATATTCAGTCGGGAATTTAATATCTTGATTTGTTGCGATAAACGTTGCACCTTTTTGAATAGCAATTGTTGCCTTGGCAAGTGCCATATAATCCAAGGTGCGATCAATACCCATAACGAACACCTCTGGCTCTTCCTCAACAGGCTCAATACCTTCATTTAATAACGCTTTACGAATACCATCAGAGCCCATCATGGCAACTTTTTGACCTGGGAAGTTTCTCGCAATATATTTGGCTGTCACCAGTGCACTTGAGTAAATATGTTCAAGGGGTGCATTTACACCAATGGCGATTAAAGCCTCCTGCAGTTGCTCTCTAGTCTTAGAAGAATTGTTTGTAACATAGAAAGGCTCAATACCAATTTGCTGCAAACGTTGAATAAATGAGATTGCAGAAGAGATGCCCTCTTTTCCACGATAAACTGTACCATCTAAATCAAAGCAATATGCCTTATAGTTTTTCATTGATGATCCTCTGGTAAAAATGCAGATACCGGGCCAAGTTCATTTGTTAAATAATCGTTTACGGCGGGTGGGAACTGCTTTAATGCAGGTAGACTTGCTGTTAATACATCGATTACTTCCTGAATATCGACCTCTATAAACTCACGAACAAGCATTTTACGTAAGCCTACAACTGCTTTTAATGGTGCTTCCATTTCTGTTGATACAACTTTTTCATCGATTAATATATCAATAATATCCTCATAGCTTCCTGGATCACGCATAATGAAGCCGTCTATCATCAAATTTCCAACATCCATCATTGACTCCATAATATTGTGACCAATTCGCTCGATTGCTAATTTTTTAATATCATTTTGCAGCCAGTTATCTTCTGTCTCCAAAATAGCTAATAATCCATCTAAGTACTGTAAATTTTTTGTGATTTTATTACGATCTACAAAATACACAAGGAAAGCCCCCATTCAAATCTTTAAAAGTTGATAGTTTTTTCTCTTCTATAGTACCATATCTATAGGACTGGAAGGAGATTAAAAGATGGAACGTTTTTTTTTATATGATGATGTAGAGGATACAAAAACACGCTTTGTTAGTTTTGCAGGAAAAAAGCTTCGTTATGATTTAGCTATTTTGCAATCGGGTCGTTTTTTTGGTAAAGTGCTTGTCATGGATATTCAATTTGGACGCTTCGCCATTATTGGTCCAGACGATATAGAAGAGCCTGGCTATCTTGAGCATGTTTACAATCGTTCAGAGGAAGATACTGTTGAATTACGAGAATATTTACGTGAATTATTGAATTAACACCCTTTAAAATTAGGGTGTTTTTTTATAAGAGACCCCTTAAGAATTGATTACAAAAAAATTCCGCTTTCTACAGGCACCTTGCATGTAAAACAGAAGATAGCGGAATTTTTTGGTAACAATCTTAAAAATAATAATTTATCCAACCATATGCTAATCATTAGTCAAAATAGAAGGATTATCTTTATTTCGTGGCTTATTTTTATTCTCATTATCGTTTTGCTTTTTAGCTTGTTTATTTTGTCCAATAACACCTAAGTCGTCGACACTAATATCAAAACCATACCCGTACTCCTCACGGTCAACTGTTTTTTTATTGTGCTGTTCTTTAGTCAAGTTCATCACCTCCATTTAGTAAACTATCCTTTTTCATATGATTTATACGTGACTCCTTGTGCATCTTCAATTATCCAATTAGCTGCACTTATTAAATCTGGAAAAATTGCGTCTGCTAATGGATCTCTTTCACCTAAAAAAACACCTTTGGTTCCTGCCCGTTTTCCGGCTATAATATCCGTGTCCGTATCTCCCACCATGTAGGATTTGGATAAATCAATATTATACTTTTCTCCAAGATCTACGATGAGTTTACTATTGGGCTTACGGCAGTCACAGCCCGACTTTGGTTTATGTGGACAATAGACTACTTCGTGTATAATGGCACCGTCCTTTTTTAGTTCCTTCATCATATGCTCATGTATTTTTTGAAGCTTTGACTCTTTCATAAACCCCAAGCCAACCCCACCTTGATTGGTTACCACAAATATATAGTCAAAGTACTTATTTAATTTTTTTATAGCCTCTGGCACACGGGGCAGGAAATAAAAATCCTTGGGCTTATTCACAAACTTAACACGATTCGTTAACACCTCATTAATTACACCGTCACGATCTAAAAATACAGCTTTTTTCATCTTAGCAACACACCTTTAATTTTAAATATACATTTATTAGTGTGCCCCAAATTACAAAAAATCATCTTTTACAAATTTAAAAACCCTGATGCAAATGGCATCAGGGTTTTGTTGTTGTTTATTCTAATATTGGCTCATTTTCAATTGGCTTTGTCACTTCGTTATCTTCACCAACAACCTCTTCTTGTTGGTAAATTGCCTTACCAGATTTACGTAATACGAAATAGGCACAGCCAAAATTACAAAACTCATATAAATAATCTTGAAGCGTACTAATTTTCGTATCGAAAGTGGATTTTTGATTTTTATCATCAAAAAAGCCTTTTAAGCGTAATTGATTATAGCCCCAATCGCCCACAATATAATCATATCTGGCTAAAATATCTGAGTATCGCTCATTAAATACTTCCTCTTGAAAGGCGTCTCGGTAATCTTCAATAATCTCATATTCATATCCATCAATAATAATCAAAGTGACACCACCTATTCTATGACAGCTTTTGCTTTATAATTCTGCTTGTAATTGTCGTTCTTTTGTTGCTGCATTCACTTGCTCATCAGCATGATAGCTACTACGCACAAGTGGGCCAGCCTCGCAATGCTTAAAGCCTTTTTCCATCGCAATTTTACGTAGCTTCCCAAATTCTATTGGAGAATAGTACTTTTTAACAGGCAAATGCTTTTTCGTTGGCTGTAAGTATTGACCGATAGTCATAATATCTACATTATTTGCTCGTAGATCGTCCATTACTTCCAAAATTTCTTCATGTGTCTCACCTAAGCCGATCATTAAAGAAGACTTTGTAGGGATATCTGGCTGCATTTCTTTGGCCAAGCGAAGGAATTCTAAGGAACGCTCATATTTTGCACGTGCACGTACTCTAGGCGTTAAGCGGCGCACCGTCTCAATATTATGGTTTAAAATATCTGGCTTTGCGTCCATTAAAATTTGCAGGTTCTCTTGCAAGCCACCTAAATCAGATGGTAGGACTTCTACAGATGTAAACGGACTCTTACGTCGAATCGCACGCACCGTCTCAGCGAGTACTTGTGCGCCACCATCCTTTAAGTCATCACGCGCAACCATTGTAATAACAACGTGCTTCAAATTCATAATGGCTACCGAATCTGCTACACGCTCTGGTTCAGCTAAATCTAGCTCATTTGGTAAGCCTGTTTTAACGGCACAAAAACGGCAAGCACGCGTACAAACGGAACCTAAAATCATCATTGTTGCTGTACGACGTTCACCCCAGCACTCATGAATATTAGGACAGCGTGCTTCCTCACATACTGTATGCAGGTTTTTTTCACGCATCAGTTTTTTTAGCCCTTTATATTCATCATTTGTGTTTAGTTTAATTTTTAGCCAGTCCGGTTTTCTTAAATGTTCTTCCTTATTTGTGCTTGTAGGTTTACAAGATGTCATACGAATATCGCCCCTATCAAAAATGTGCTTTTTTTATATTAACTATCTTTACTGTTGTCAATGTAACATATTAAAGGAACGGCAACAACTATCACAGCAACTTTTCTATTTATCAAATGGTATAGGTATTTCAAGTGATGGCTGAGTCCCCTCAGTACCATTTGTATAAACATTGGGTACAGGCCCCCTTGTCAATCCCATTGCAACTGGGATATCCTGCGTAATGGTTGAGGATTTACTAGCGAATGGGACAATGATTTGTACATTTACCTCTATACGAATTCCTACTTCCACAAACGCACTGTTAATACCATATTCCGTTATGGAAGAAGTAACATCACTATGCACATTACCAATTACATGAAAGCGTGCTGGAATTTTAGGACCTAAATTCCCCAGTAGTGGAATATTAGCTGCTTGGCTTATTGGTATATAAAAGACAATCCCATTTCCTTCTTTTATTTTATTTAAATCATATTCAATATTATCGAGATCAGGCAAACTCGATAAATCTCCTAGTTCTGCTTGCTCCAAATACATTTTTACTTGCTTTACTGTGTCTGCACGTACTCGATTAATGATTTCTGTATTAATTTTCAAATCAGAGCTGCTGTTGGGAGATACTTCTACAAGAACGTCATTAATATCTAAAACATTTAAAGATGCTTTACTCACAACATAGGATGCAATTTTATTGGTTTGTACTTCAGCATATTGTAAGTAGGTGGGCATAAGTCGCTCGTTCAAAAAATAAATGAATAAAGAAACACCTATAATGATGCTTACGATTAACAAGGTCAAACGATTTAACCGTTTTCCCTTTTTTCTATAGCTACCATAATGACTATAATTACTATATGATCTTAGTTTCATTCTTTTTCGAGGGAAAAACAAAAAAATCTCCTCCTGTTCCATAAAATATGAACAGGAGGAGATTTTTATTCGACCTTGGACGGTACAACATAGTCTGTTTCTACGCATTCAATGGTTAAGCCAGGGTAATCCACTAAATTAATTTCATATGTAGCTGATAGTAATTGATTTTGCTCCTCAAAAACACGAATAAATGGGTATGCAGCATTCAAAGTATTTTGTCTTGATACGATGCCTCTACGATTATCCGATAATTTTAAAATAACTCCATTTGGATAATGGACAACCGCCTTTTTCAAAGCTCTCACAATACGTGCATCATAAATAGTACCTGCACCCGCCTCTACAATTGCTAGGCCCTGTGATGGTAGCATTTTCTCACGGTAAACTCGATTTGTGGTCACCGCATCAAAGACATCAGCGACACCAATAATTTTAGCAAACGGATGAATTTCGAAATCAACTAAGCCTCGAGGATAGCCACTGCCATCAATGCGTTCATGGTGCTGGAATGCACAGTGAGCTACTAGCAATGATATAGAATGTAAATTACGTAACAAATCAAAGCCATAACGTGTATGCTTTTTCATCGTATCAAATTCCTCATTGGATAAGCGTCCAGGCTTTGTGAGAATTTCCTTTGGTACCATTAGCTTGCCTACATCATGTAACAATGCACCAATGCCTATCAAACGTAAATCCTCTGCTGAATATCCAAGCTCCTTCGCAATAGCTATCGAATAGAGCGTAACCTGAAAGGAATGTTGGTATAAATATTCATCAAATAAATATGCATCTGTAAGTATTGTTAAAATTTCATCATTTCCTGTAACTGCTGACAGTAACTCATCTACAATTGAGACAATCGCTTTTGACTGCTGGTCAAGTATATAAGAGGCATTCACTGGATTTAATCCATCCATTGATTGAAAAGAACTCTTAATGGTTGAAACTGCCTTATTTCGCATTGCAGTTGGAACGGTTTCCTTTACTTCAATCCCTTCAGAAATTTCATCATCTATATATAAATAATGCATATTTAATTCCTGAAGTCTTTGAATAATGCGGTCATTTATCACAACATCCTTCTTTAATAAAGGATGTCCAGCCTCATTCCAAATAGTTCTTCCTAATACCATTCCTTCTTTTAATACATCGATTGAAATTAATCGCATGACCTCTTCCCCAATCCATTCTAAAAGCATTGATTTCTACGGCTTAAAAATTCTTTGCCCATAATCTATCATAATGTTTCGTAAAAATTCTGGTAGAATATATTTTTTCTTCGCATATTTAAAACTTGGATAAAAATAACCAAATGTAAATAAATCAAGTGTTACTAATTTATAAATTCGATCGTTATCTGCAAGCTTTCCATTGATAAGTAACTGACGATCCTCATTCATGGAAAAGCCATAAGTCAGCATCTTTCCAAAGATTACGCCCCTAAATCCTAGTCCTTTCAACTCAATATAGGGCCACTCTTCATTTTTGGATTGCTGGAATATTTCTTTCATTTCTGTAACCGTTAATTCAATCGTACATAAATTAATTGGATGTGGGAAAATCCTATGCAAGTCCAGTGCCGTTACAGTTCCCTTTGGTAGGCCATCTAAAAATATTCCTGCATTAAATAATGCACAGTCTGCTCCGCTTTTATCTAAGATGGCCCGTGCAAATAAATCGGATAATTGCGAATAATGGAACCATTCCTTATTGTACGATTTTTCCGTTGTAAATATTGGGATATCTAGTAATTGCTTGCCTTTTTCCTCATATGACTGTACAATATCTAGCTCATTTTTAACCTTTGGCAAATCCTTATTATGAATTAAACTATCCTTTTTTTCAACAATTTTCCTCAGTTTTTTATCATATTCTACCACAAGATGCCCTGTATATTGTCCAAATTTTCCTCCACCTGTTAATAAAACGCCATTAACAAGCTTTCCATTCGGAAGAATATGATGGGTATGTGAACCAAAGATTACATCTATTTCTGGGCACTCCTCCGCTAAAAGCTCATCCTCTGTCACACCTAAATGTGACAAACAGACGATAATATCTACTTCATTACGAAGCTGAAGAGCTAGCCGAATTAATGTTCCCCGAGCATCGTCCATTTGCCATTTTAATTCTTTATAATAAATTTCAAACATTGCTGTGGCTGCAATTACTGCCAGCTTAGTACCATGTGTTGTGGTTAATATAACATAGGGCTTCATCCAAAAAGGATTACTTCCCTGTGAGGCATAGACATTGGCAACAACAACCTCAAACGCTGCCTCATCATACAAATGATATAGCTCTTCGTGTGACAATGTTATACCTTCATTATTACCAATGGTCACAACATCGTAACCCGCTTCATTTAGCAGTTTCACATTCCCCTTACCAATTGTAGCCTCTGTATAAATATTGGAACGATCTAAATGATCACCTACATCAAAAAGAAAACTTGATTCACCCAATGTTGCGAGCTCCATACGCTGCTCTTTCACATAATTTTGCATTCGTGGCCAATACTTAAAATGACTGTGCAAATCATTCGTGTGAAAAATATGAATTTTTTCCAGCATTTTAGCCACCTCTTCTTTTCATTCACATTATTATCTCAACAAGAGATATTCACAATAAACCTTCAATTATGGATCTAATTCCCATCAATAATAATATAACGCGCAACGCTACAACAAGTGTCTCTGATTTTATTCTTTTATTTAATGCTGCTCCAAGCTTTGCACCGATATAGGCGCCTGGGATTACAGGGATTGTATAGAGCCAAGGTACATGTCCTAAATATATGTGACTTGCCGAACCAACAAGCGAAGAAAGAAACACTAGGAACATCGATGTTGCCACAGCAACATGTGGTGGGAATAAAAATAAAATTATCATTGCAGGAACAATCATTGAGCCACCACCGATACCAAATAATCCAGAGGCAAAACCTATACAAAACGTTAAAATAATGGCAAACCAAATGGGATATCCATAAATAAAGGTATTACCTTCAGTATCTGTAAATTCTCGCTGCGTCCCATTTTTTACAAACCATTTTACTGGTTTCAATTTATCACGTACAAGTAATATTGTCGCTAAAATAATAAGTAAAATACCAAAATATAAATTAAATGAAGGTAAATCTAATCCCTTATTTACCCACGCACCAAGCATTGTTCCTGGGACACTACCTATAAAAAATAGTAAACCGCTTTTATAATCAACAGTTTTGGATTTCATAAAGCTTAAGGTTGAGGCAAGCCCAGTAAAAATCATCATTACAACAGATAATCCAACCACTTTTTGGGGTGTTATATCTGGAATCATTCCTAGATTCAATCCTACGAATAATGTTGCTGGCACTAATATTATGCCCCCGCCTAGTCCAACTAGTGCACCTACTAAGCCGGAAAACAGTGCAATAATGACTAAAAGAAAAAATTCCATTATAGTTCCCCTTCAAACATATTTAATTGTTTAGGTGCTAGTCCGACATCCTTAATGTCTAAGATACCTTGTAGCTCCTTCGCATTTTTAGCAGCATGCAGTCCTGAATTATTATTAAATAATACATAAAGCTCCTCCACCTCAGTCTCAAGTCCTTTGATATGATGCCCAAGCTGCTGCAACTCTTCTTTATTATAATCGTATAAGAACCGAACTTTTCGCCAATTTTCAGCATTTCCGGTGTTACGCCAGCCATGAATATTGCGACCATGAATTCGAATAAGTGCCTTCTTAGCAGTAACAGTAGGATAAAATGGAATTGATCCGACACCTGCTTGTGGCTCATCACAAATGGTATGAATAAATTGTTGCTCTCGTAAGAAATTCATAGTTTGCTGCACGACAGGCTCTGCATACCATGTTTGATTTCTAAACTCTATAGCCACCTCAAAATCCTTAAGCTGCTGTCGTATATACAACAAATATTGAACATTTTTTGCCTGACAATCAAACCACGGCGGAAACTGAGTAAGAATCATTCCTAGCTTACCATGGTATTTAAATTCATTGGCACATTCGATAAAGGCATTAAACATATCATTTTTTGATTCAAAAGGAATATCCCCCCGTAAATGCCCTGTCATGCCTTGATAGGCTTTGACAACAAAACGGAAATGATCCGGCGTATCCTGACACCATTTTTGTACATTCTCTTTAGATGGTATAGCATAAAAAGAAGTGTCTACTTCAACCGTTAAAAAATGACCCGTATAATCGAATAATTTATCTTTTGAGGCAGTCACTCCACTGTAAAGTGAAGGATGATCGCCCCAACCAGTTAATCCAACTCGTATCATGTGACCCCCTCCTCTATGTACATTATCATAGCATACAGTTTCTACTTCCATATAAACACAAAGTAAAAAAATCGTATTCACTGATTCTAAGAACGAATAAAAAAACTGCACCCGATTGTTTAATGTGTACAACAATCGGGATACAGCATACTAATACATTTCCTTTTTTTATTAAACCAAGTAAATGGTTTGATCCTTGTCTTCACCAATTATTTTAGAAGGTATTGTTGAACACTTTCTAAGAATTTAATTCGGCTATATGCTGGGCCACCTTCCATAAGAGGGTCTACAACGTTGACAAATACTTGATCATTTTTAAAGGCACTAATATTTTGGACAATTGGATTCTTTTTAAAATCTTCTAATGCATTTGGGGCATCAGCATTTTCATCAGCAGAGAATTGAATAAACACATAGTCTGGGTTCATATCAGCCAATTGCTCCACAGAAATAGCTTCCTGTGACTTAGCCTTGCTTACCTCATCAGGTACTTCTAAGCCAAGCTCTCCATATAATACAGGATTGAAGAACACCTCTTTTGGATACACATAAGCTTGTCCACCTCGCATACGAATAGCTGCCACTTTTTGACCTTTTAATTTCTCTATTAAAGTTGCTTTAGCTGCTTCGATATCAGCCTTATATGTAGATAGGATTTTTTCTGCGTCTGCTTGTTTACCAGTTAATTCAGCTAATAAATTTAAATTATCTTCCCAGTCTGTAGAGATATGTGAAACTAAAATTGTAGGAGCAATTTTCTCCAACTTTCCATGTACTTCCTCTGGAAACTTTGTTGAGCCTAAAATAACATCTGGAGCTAATTCTACTATTTTTTCAAAGTTCGGTTTTATTTTCTCCCCAATGGATTCAGCTTTGTCTGTCACTGAAGCATAGAGTTCAGGGAATTTTCCACCAACAGCAATAGCTCCTACTGGATGCACATCAAGTACAACCATATCTTCCATTGCCTCCATTGCGCCTGTAACAACGATTCTTTCTGCTTTTTGTGGAACTGTATAGCTTTCACCAAGATATTCTATTGTTCTTGTACCTTTTTCTTCTGTACGCTCTTGTTCGGTTTGTGCTGTTTCCCCGCTTTCGTCTTTATCAATGGATGTATTTTGCTCACTTTCCTTTTCTCCTGAACAGGCAGCTAAAACGAGCATAAATAATGTAATAAAACCAATAAGTAAAAATTTCCTTTTCATTCTGTCAAAAACTCCTTTGTCAATTATGTGTGAATACCAATCTTTCTGTTTAACCTCCTCTTTCTATGTAGTTATTTTGAAAAAGTATTATCAGCTCCTGATATAAATGATATTGATAATCATTATCATTGTAGTATTAAATCATTATAAAATCCAGTGTTATTTCATTAATTAGTGAAATTAATTATCAATTAGACTTTATCTATACAAAAAAGGCATCCTAATTAAAGGATGCCTTTTTATGGGTACTTCATTAAAATTAAAGTTTTACGATGTTTGTAGCTTGAGGACCACGTTGACCTTCTTCTACTGAGAATTCAACTTTTTGACCTTCTTCTAATGTTTTGAAACCGTCACCTTGGATTGCTGAGAAGTGAGCGAATACATCATTTCCGCCTTCTACTTCGATGAAGCCAAAACCTTTTTCTGCGTTAAACCATTTTACTGTACCTTGTGTCATTTATATGACCTCCATTAATTGTATTAAATAAAATCATTATTGCTTCAAAAGAAAAAAATTCACAAATTACAAAAAGTATCTAACAAAACACGATTACTCTTTGTAATTTGTGAATTCATTGTTCTACCGCAATTAATTTTATTACTATTACTTTATGATAAATTTTTGTATTTGTCCAGTATAATGTCACTATTACCCAAAAAAAGTCTAGAAATCAAAGATTTTGTGACGTTCTCTGTCTGACTTGTGTACTTATCGCATTATATAATCCTTCTTTCAGAATATCTGCTAGTAGTAACTATGTATGAATTCTAACCTCTTTTCTACCAAAGAGAGAGTTAGAAATTGGAAAGAAAAAAGGAAATAATTGGAGGTGATTTGTATGAAATTAAGATTTGAATTAGAGCAAGAAATTTCCATATTGGATAATCTTTATTTTGATGGCTATTTAAAAGTGTTTGCAAATGATAACAATGAAGACGAGCTACTTTTCTTTACCACTACTGGACACAGTACTATTTTAGGTGAGTTTACTAGCAAATTGAAAACACTTCATCAAACAGGAAAAAGTCAAAAATTAAACCCATTTGGTAACATAGATATTCTTACTTTAGAAAAAAATGGGTCCAAACTTATAGTTTCTCATTCTAAAAGAGTTGTAGAAAACAGTCAGTGGCAACATATATACAATTTTACAGAGTTTGTAGTAGCTTATATCAAAGAATTACAACGCTATTTAGCTACAGCGAAAAAAGCAGATATAAATATCACGACAATTAATACTTATGTTTATCTGAAGGAGGGATTAGACACATTACAGGCGATTATTAAATAAACTTTTATTAAGCAAAGATCCTAAAAAAGACCAAGACAGCAATTAAGCTTATCTCGGTCTTAGGATTTTAATTTATCAGGGAATAAATATAAGTGTCATATGAAATATTATTTTGATGTATGTATTTTTTTAATACCCCTTCTTTTTCAAAGCCAGCTTTTGTTAACAGCTTGTTCGAGGCATCATTTTCAGTGAAAACGATTGCTCCTATACGCACTAACTTCATCTCTTGGAAGCCGAATGAAATTACTTTATTAACGGCTTCCAGTGCATAGCCTTTTCCCCAACTCTCTGGGAAAAGTGCATAACTTATTTCTGCTCTTTTATGCTCAGTTGACCACTCTTGAAAACCAATGGTACCAATTATGCCTGCTTGCCCTTTTAATTCTATTCCCCATTTAATTCCGCATTTTTCCTCATAGCTCTTTGAAAAGTTATTAATTATTAGCCTAACTTGATCTAAACTCGTTAATGGATTCTGCCCATAATGACGTAGTACATCAGGATTAGAAAAGCAATTTAGAATTGCCTGGGCATCATTCACTGTGAGCTCTCGTAGCACTAATCGATCTGTATGTAAAACAGGAAACATTTTCACACCTCTTCCAAGTAAGTTATATCTTACAAATTTTATATTAAAAGTATGAGGATTGCATTACTTATTTTTCTTCATTCAGCAAAATGTTTTCTGTAGTGAAAGCATAGTGGCAGCTACAATTATGCCAAGGCGAAATTGATCATGTCTTCACTAAATGATAATATGCAAATCTAGTAACAATTAGTGATTATCTGTTCATTCCTCAAATCCCATTCCTGAAAACTTTAAACACCTTACACCTGTCCGTTCAAATTAAAACAGAACAATATTAAGTAACCAATCTTTTAAAAGATTAGTGATAATATATTTTTTACTATTAATTTGGAAACTGTTAATCACCTTCTACGAAGCGAGTAATTATTGCAAAATGAACTATGTAGATTATAAAGGTCTCATTGTTTTCAGACATGTTATCATACACTCACCCATTACGAAGTGTTTTCTTATCTCCATAACCAACCTTACAAGCAAACTAAAATTTATTTAAACATAAAAAAACATCAAACATTATTTTTTTTGATGCAGCCATTTCGATAATATTTAACTCAATAAATCCCCTTTAAGAAAACTTAGTTACATTGTTTGACCTTCCCCTTACAGGATACTTTATATTTAAAGTAATTTAAAAGGAGGTGATTGTTATGCTTACAATTGGTGAGTTTTCAAAAATATCACATCTTACACTCAAGACGCTGCGATACTATGATGAAATTGGACTTTTAAAGCCTGATTTCATTGATGCTAATAATAACTATCGTTATTATAATATTTCCCAGCTAGAAACAGCTTTATTAATAGCACGATTAAAAAACTATTTATTTTCGTTAGAAGACATCAAAATTATTTTAACTAATAGAGAGGATACCGAACTCCTTAGTAATAAAATGAAAATCAAACAAGAAAATCTGACACAACAACTTACAATTTATTCTTCTATGTTAAAAGAATTAAAACTAGATATTCAAGTGTTAGACAAAGATGGAAATATCATGAGCTATTTAGATCAGATTGAGATTAAACTTGTGGATCACGTAGCCTATGATATCTTTTCTCAACGAAAAAAAATAAATACCGCTGATTTTTTAAAACACTTTAGTGAATTATTTAGTAAAATCTTGTTTAGAAATTTATCACCTAGCGCAAAACCACTTACTATTTTCCATAGTTCTGAATATGAACCTGATAATTATGATGTCGAAATTGCGATTCCACTTACAAAGGCCACGAATGAAACAAAAGTGTTTAATCCGGGTCTTTGCGCAATGGCTACGCTTATTGGTTCTTACGATAAACTACCTTCCATTCATACAAAACTACATGTATGGATAAATGAAAATAACTATAAATTGAATGGTGCACCGTTTGAAGTTTATCAAACAGACCCCTATAGCACACAAGAGGATAATAGTATCATAGAAGTATTTTTTCCAATTAAATAACGAAGGGGTGCCTTATTGTGTATGGTATAAACAATTCAACGATAAAAGAAAAAATCTTAATTTTAGTAGCTGAGATTATCTATTTAATCACTGCATATTATTTACTTTTCATTACATATGAAAAATCCGCCATTTCTCTCGGACTTTTTATTGCTTTAATTATTACAGCTTTGCGATTAACAGCTATGATGTTTATATGGTTACCTAGAGGTATTGCAATGCAGGAAGCTCTCATGAACAGTATAGCCTTTGGGATTTACTATTTGGGTTTTCCTATTTTAATGATTACTAGTAAACAGGATCCAAACTTAACAATACTCATTGTAGGTTGGATATTATTTTTAGGAGGGAGTATGTTAAACACAATTTCTGAATTGCTTAGAAAACCTTTTAAAGACAATCCTCTAAATAAAGGTAAGCTCTATACAGGCGGTTTATTTAAATATGCGATTCATATTAATTATCTTGGAGATTGCCTTTGGGTACTAGGCTTAGCGCTAATCTCTAACAATATTTATAGTTTGCTAATTCCTCTTGGTTTATTTTTCGTATTTGTTTTTGGCTATATTCCAAAATCAGATGATTACTTACAAAACAAGTACGGTCAACAATTTACATTATATAAACAGAAAACTAAAAAATTAATTCCTTTCATTTGGTAAACAGTTACAAGTTCAAAGTCAAAGATCACCTGTAATTCGGTGATCTTTTTTACTCAAATCAAAATTAATTCAGTACCTAGTCACTTTCTTGATAACTAATATTTTTTCATAGGTTTTTTCTTTATTAAGCAAAGGCAGGCTAAGGTTTCCCCTAGCCTGCCTTTGCTATATCTTATTTTGAAAGCTGCTCATTTCCATCTTCGTCGATTACGAACGAATGTGATTTTGCTGCTTCCTCAATTTCTTTGAATGCCCAGTGTGTTGCTTTCACATCTGGGAAGCTTGGTGCTGTCACGCCATGTAGTGGACCACGCTCAAACATACGGTTCATCATGATCACCGCTTGAGCACGTGTTAAATGCTCATCTGGCGCGAAGCTACCATCCTGACGGCCATTGATGATGCCTGCCGCACGATTTGCTTCGATTATCCATTGTGCCCAATGACCTTTTGTATCGTTGAATGTAATCGCTACATTCTCTTCGATAGAGAGTTGCTTAAAGTTCGCCACTACCGTTGCCATTTGTGCACGTGTAATGTTTTCACTTGCACGGAAGTTACCATTGACATCGCCATTCATAATGCCACGCTCTTTGACAAAGGCAATGGCACCTGCTGCGTAATAATCACTTGGAATATCCTTGAACGGTGCCATGTTGACTGGTCCATCTGTATAGCCTAAAATACGCGCAATCATTGTTGCCACTTGAGCACGTGTTACGTTTTTCTCTGGACCAAATGTGCCATCTGGGAAGCCCTTAATGTACGCTTCATGCTCTTTTACTTCTAGAGGTGGTTTTGTTTCTTCCTTCTTATTGAACTGAATAATTGTAAATGTACTAAACTTCTCCACTGTGAAGCGTAAGCCTAGCTCACCCTTCGCCATTGTTACCACCTCAGGGATAACCACTTTCTTCTCCCCATCAGAATGTTCAATAAATACCGCTAATTGCTTCAGGAATGCCTCACGCTCTTTTGCATCTGTAGGGATTTTCATGCCTTTTAACGGCAATGTCACCTGTACAGGACGACTTGGCATATTTGTTTCGATTGTCATTGGACGTGCCACTACATGCACATCATTGCTTTGCAGTGTCTCACGCACTACGCGCTCTGCACGGGCACGCTCTTCAATCGCTTGACGTTCACTTTCCTTTTTCACGGGTACTAAACGGAAGTAGAAGTTACTGTCAATGCCTTCCATTGAACTTACTGGAATCGCAATATGTCCATTTTCCGTTGAAATTTCTAACGATAAACCGTTATCGCGTAATAATTTCAAGGATTCTTTTGGAATTTCGACCTTCGCTTCCTTCACTTCATCATTGACATCTGGCAATACGATACGGGCAATATTGTTGCCGATTTCCTTTGCCTTTGCCACAGCTTCTTTGGCATTCGCCTCTGTAAGAGCCACGAAGTCCGTGATATCCCCATTCGCGTGTTTTGTACGTTCAATTTCTACCGTTGTTTTTTCCAATGGTTTCTCGCCATCGATTTCAAGCTCCACTCGGATTTTTGTTTTTGTGTCGCCTGGTGGTGGCGTAACTGGTGAAGTTGGGTTTGGTGTCCATGAACCACCACCTGTGTAGGCTTCGCGATATACTTTAATCGTATATTGCCTTACATTGCCATTTGCATCTTTTACTGAAATAACAATGATATTTTCCCCTACTTGTAGTGGAATTTGTCCAATAGCACCTGGCTGTCCATTAACCGTTGTTGTGACTGTCGCGCCAGCCTCTACTGGAATCGCCGTAAAATCAATGATGGATGTTGGATAGCCAACTGTCATTGTGTAATCTGTTACCCCTGTTTGGAAGCTTGGGCTTAACGTACCTGTAGATGGGTTTAATGTGCCTAACCCTTTTCCTATTTTTACAAGTGCATTTTGTGCTCCTGTTAATGCTGCTAATGCTTTGTCTACTTCTTCCTGTGTTGCATTTGGGTTGGCTAGGATTTCTTTTGCTTTATTTAAAGCTGTTTGATAGTTCGACCAGCTTGCCGGTGTATACTCACCTGCAACTAAATTTTTACCTTCTTCTACTTTTTGCTGAAGTGGCACTTTGTTTACTATTGGTGTTGTTGCTACTGTAAATGTATGTTTCTTTGTAACTGTTTGTTGACCATTTGTTGCTGTTGCGATAATTGTGTATGTGCCATCTGGTAAATCTGTTGGTGGTGTAAATGTCCATTCACCTGTCGTTGGGTCGACTGTTGCCGCCACATCTACCAACAGAGGCTCATCCTTGTCATTTTTCAAGATAATTGTTACTGTAGATGGCGTTGTCGTTACATCCACCTTCCCACCAATTGTTGGCTGCGGATTAGCCGTCACTGCGTCTGGCTTCGTAATTTGGAATGCAGAACTATATGGATCTTCTACAGGCAATTCAAATTGTTCGATTGCTGCACCATTTGTTCCTTGTAAGTTCCCTGTGCCATCGTATTTCACTTTTACAGCTTTATCTGTGACGTCTGGATTATTCGGGAAGGTTAACACTAACTTATCCCCCACCACTTCAAAACCAGTAGGCGTTACTTCAGTGCCATCCACTGTTATCACAAAGCCTGCTAAACCTGTTACTTGAATATTTTTATCAAACGTTACTGTGACTTTATTGGCACCTGTAGTTTGTTCAAGTACAGCTGTTTCTGGTTTTGGCTTTACAAGTACTAAATTATCTTTTGCTTTTGTTAAATTTGTTAATGCCTCATTTACCTCTGTTTGTGTGGCATTTGGGTTATCAAATATAGCTTTTGCCTTTGTTAATTCGTTTTGTAATGCTGTCCAGCTATCTGGTGTATAGTCTTTTTCTGTTAAGCCCTCTACTTCCATGATTTTATTACTAAGGACTGTTTTATCAACAATTGTTAATTCTTTTTCAAAGACATTTACTGGAACATTATTTGTGCCTGTTAAATTACCTTGTCCATCATACGCCACCTTTACGGATTTACCAGTCGTATCTGTCCCTGCTGGTAAAGTAATCAGTAGTTGTTTTGGATTTACAGGATCTACTTTAATATCTGTATTTGTAAGTGTTATTGTTTCAGTACCTATTGTCACTGTAAACCCTGTTGCTTCGGGTGCTGATAATTTAATGTCTTGATCAAATGTCACAACAATTTGATTTTGATTCGCAGATACTTTTTCCATTTTCACGCTTTGTGGGAAAGGTACATCCGCCGCAAAAGTGAAATACTGACCATTAGCTAAAGTCGCTTTTGTTACATAGTAATCTGTGCCTCCAATTGTCACCTCTGTCATTGGATGAGATGTAGCATTAGTGAAATCTGTCTCACTTTCTCCTACTAATAATGTTGTACCAGTTGGCATGGAAGCTTTTGGAATCGCAATATTTACTTCACCAACGCTACCAGTATTTTGTACTTTCCAAATACGTTCAGCATGATTTTTGTCCGTATTGCCAATCTGCTTCGTAAATTTCAATTCGGAGCCGTTATCGCCCCAGATTAAATATTGTTTATCTGTTAGCATTCCGTTATTAGCTTCATTTGTATCGGCAAGTGTACCAATGCCAATTACTACTTGAGTGCCTAAATTGATACTTCTACTTTGTTTTTGAAGAAGATCTTCCTTCGAATCATGCGCAATTCCTGCAATATTATGTTTATATTTAAGATCAGGTGACCAAACTGGTTCTCCATTTGTTGCTACATACTCTTCGTCACCATTACCTAAAGTGATACCATACTTCACAGCTAGATATGTCTCAATCTTTGCAGCATCTACATTTGTTTCACTATCATACAAAATAATCTCAGCTACATCAGCTCGAAGACCCAACCAATTGCTACCACTAGTACCCTCGGTAGCTCCTATAACAGGCGTAAATGAAAATCTAGTAAAGTTATTAGGTCTATTGATACTAGTTTGTTGCCCATCTACTCTTGCTAATGGGTTCGTTCCTGTATCATTAATTTCGTAATTTACAATTTGATATCTTGATCTATCAGGAGCTCCAAAAGAGCGCCACACTGAGTTTGCACCAGTTCCTACTGCAAAAGCACCTGATTCTCCACCTAATACTTGAGCTCCATAATTAATTGTTTCAACAGAACCAACAAGTGCACCAGCATTCCCTGATGAAGGCCATTTATAAACTGCAAATCCCGATTGGAAAGTAATTTTTTTATCTCCAATTAATTTAGCAGATTGGTTATAATGATTTGTTGAGTTTAGGTTATCAAACTTTATACTTGGGTTAAAATTTACGCCATCTTCATTATATTTTGGTGTTTTCGCTTCGTGTCCAGCTGGAATATCTAATGTAAATGTATTTTCCCCTGCTTTATCAGTCCAATTTGTTAACTGATTACTGCCATCTTTGCTAGCGCCATCATTCGCCTTCAACCATAATGCTGGTTGAACGTTTCCACCACCAGGTAATTTCACTCCAGAAAGTTCAACAAGTTTTAAATTTTTAGTTATTGGTCCTGCAGAAGCTCCTTCTTTGGTTGCAGTAACTTTAAGTGTATAGTTCCCTGGTGTCAAATTCGTTGAAGGCTTAAACTCCCAAGTTCCGTCTGCCTTAACCGTAACTTCCTCTTTAATAATTTCAGATGGATTTGATTTGTTAACAAGTTCAATTGTTACCTTTGCATCGGGGGTACCAGTCCCACTAATAGTTGGTTGGATACCAATAGTCTGACCATCCCCAGGCTCTGAAACTTCAAGATCTACAGGATCACGATAGTCTAGAACGATTTTTTTAGTTGACGCTTCGTAGGAAACTGCGGCTTGTGTATTAATGTCAGTGACAAAGTATTCCGCATCTTTTTCTTCCGCTGTGTAGCCACTTCCACCTATCGCGATATCAACGATCGGATTATCACTTTTATCTGGCATAGTTCTTGCAAAAACGCCAACCCTAGCTCCGTCTTCCATAGCCTGAATCAAAGTTAAATAGGCGTTATCCCGAGCAGCCTTATTCTTCAAAAAGACATTTCGCTGCTCTCCTGCTGTATTGAAATTATCGTAAACGAAGGCTTTTCTGCCAAATTGAAATTCCGCTTGAGCAGCGGTACCGCGCATATAAACGGCTACGTTACCTACTGTTGTAGTACCGACAGGATCATTATCTGTTGTAACAGCTGTGTTCAAGCCATCCCCATGCAAAATATTTCCTGTTATTTTTCCTCCTGTCATCACAAAGCGAGGTTTACCGGATAAGCCAATTCCAACAATTACACCATTACTTTTGACGCCTGACCTTTCAGTAATAGAGTTTTCAGTAATTACGCCGCTTTCAATAGTAACTACGCCTCCCGAGCCTGCTCCAAGTATCGAAGGCGGATTATCTTCAGCCCTCCCCTTAACTTCATTATTATGAATCAGTGTATTTCCTTTAACGAATATTTTTGCGCCACTGGCATTCAATACGGCTACACCACCGCCGCCCGCATTAATATGGTTGCTGATCTCAATATCTTCAAGAACCGAAACTGCATTCGAGTTTACGCTTATCCCAATGTTTGTAGCTTCTATATATTGACCATCAATAATTAGATTTTTAAGGGTCACATTCCCGCCATTGATATTGATCAAAGTACCACTAAATCCTGTACCACGGGCAATTTTGAATTTTTTTCCTTCATCGGATATTAACGTTACGCTTTTTCCTGAAGCGTTAGTTAATAGTGTCGCATTCAAGGTAATATCACCAAGAAGAATGACTGTTCCTGTACCATTTGCTGGCACCGATTCTATTGCCTTGCCTATTGTTGCGAATGGACTATCCTTAGTCCCCATATCAGCGTCACTACCACTAGATGATACGTAGAAGACATTTTCTTCATCAGCAGCCTTCGCTATCTGTGGCATAAACGTAGCTGGTAAACTACCTACTACAAAAACGATTACTAGTAACATTATCAGCTGTTTTTTCCAAAAAAGCTTATTATTTGGTGTAAACATGCTTCCTCATCCTCCCAATCATTCCTAAGCCTCCTCGCATTGAAAAATCGAGGGTACTCTTTCTTACAATAAAACTTTTAAAATTTTTATAGATTATATAACCCTTCAAACTCCTCCCTCCTGTTAACGCCATTCTTTTTCAACAGATTCCCCCATGCTTAACTATAGTAAATCGACCTAGACAAAATCTGAACAACTTTCCTCAATGGACTTCCATCTAAACAATTCTCTCATTTACAAGATAAAAAAGAGGTATCCCACATTGAGATACCTTAGATATTGGTAATATGAACAAACTTTATTTTAAAGTAGCATTTAGAAAATAAAGTAAGCGTTCTTTATCAAAATTAATTTACCATTAAGTGATATATTTTTAATCAGAAGATAAACAAGGTTTTCAGTTTTTTATTTTAGTATAAAAAGCCCAGGCTCAAAATTTATTGTGAACTGGGCTTCGTCATTGGTTAATGCGTATTCATTTGTTTGTTTACAATGACATTGATAGATTACTACATCATTCTCAACAAAAACTGAACAATAGTATTTACTTTTACGTTGCTGAATAGTAAATGTATATTTTTTCATCCTTATGAGCGATATGTTTCAGTGATGAAGATATTTTTAAAGTCCGCCTTGTAACACTCCTGGAATAACATATACGGCAAGCAGTCTGTGAAGCTGTTAATAACTCAGCTAAATCTTGGCATGTAGTAGTTCGCTCGCACTCATTTCACATCATCCTTTGATTTGTCGTATTTTAAAGTCTGTAAACTGTCATTGGTACCTTCTGTCGTTGAGTCAACACTACTTGAAAGAATGGCTATAATAGGATAATCCAAAGGCGAAATTCGATAGGGATATAAAAAAACAGGCAAGATAAATAACTTTGCCTGTTTTTAATAAAATCTATTTAAACATTAACCAGAATGGAGTATGGTAGATTCTTATGCAGTAGCAAATTTGATGACGATTTATATAGTCCAAAACAACAGAAAGCGGTACTGAATCATCAATAAAATGAACATACAAATAGTTGCTACCAATATAGCATTCCATATTTTCCTTCTTTTGCTAACTTCCTTATTCCTAAATGATCTTAAAATAGGGATAGTTGCAATTATCATGCCAATAGAAAGAACTGCATTGATTATTAGGTGTATCCTAAAATCTCCAATTGGAGAGGTCATAGCCGACATAAATCTCAATATAGTCACTATCATGTTGATCAAACTTAATAGACCGATAACTGGTAATAGATTTGTCTGTATATATGCCGGTGTATAAAGAGAGATTCCCTGCTTTTTACGTTTTCTCAATAAAATGACAGATATGAGCGCAGCAATGGAGCCTGTAATAAAAATTATTGTACAAAAAACAAAAGCAATCTGATTGATCTGGATGTTTTTGTTTAGCGGCATTTTTAAATAGTCTCGAATATTTCCTGTGCGAACTTTATCAACCTGACCGTTTTCATCTAACTCAAAGGATAAAAAAGCAAGAGAGCCTCCGCTTCGTTCCAATATAGATGGATTGGAATCCATTCGTTCAAAAACCAAGGGGGCGACCTCTGCAAAGTGAAGTGTTTCTCGATTTGGATCGATGGAAGGTCGTACTTCAATTTCCCCGTTCCCCATATCTTTTACAACAATACTATCACCAGAAACCAAATATAAACTTGACAGGAAGTTGCTATGAATCATTCGGCCCGAATAATAAGTTCCACTAAGATTTTGGGTATGGAAATTTGGCACAGTAACCGTTGCTTGATGAGAAAACTGGGCAGAAAGCTTATCTACAATTTCAGTTCGCACACCACCCGATTCTCCCGCTACGTTGGTAAGCACACTAACACCGAAATTCTCTTCTGGGACGAGACTTAAAAATGCGGAAAAATTGGTTGTATTTCCTCCGTGTTCTAGTAAACGAACTCCGTTTTCCTGACGCATCCAAAACCCATGGGCATTAGAAGGCATACCGGCAGTAACAGAAAGGGAATCGGTATGCATTTCTTTAAGCGTTTGAGGTGAATTAAATAATGAGTCATCTAAAGCACCCTCATAATCCATGTGGGCGATCATAAACTTTGCCATGTCTTCTGCGGTTGAAGTAACCGCTCCAGCAGGTGCCTCATTTAAAAAGTTTTCTGGTAGCAACTCGAATCCTTCTGACACACTGCCATAACCCTTGCTTTTATTTTCTGCAAACCCAGGTAGGTGATAATAATTTGCATAGGCAGTACTTCTTTGCATATGCAAAGGATCAAAGATATGCTTTTTTACATATTCTTCAAAGCGTTCCCCAGACTTCACTTCCACTATATATCCTGCAATGTCTGTACCGAAGTTAGAATATGCGATAACCGTTCCCGGTTCATATATTTGCTTGGGCTGATGTTTTGCACTTACCCATTTTTCAAGAGGAATGATTTTTTCTTTATCAAAAGTAAGCATTTCGCTTGCATTTTCTTCAAATCCTGCGGTATGGTTCATTAAATCTAATATTGTAATGGGTTTATCATAAACCAAATTAAGGCGCTCATACCCGATATATTCTCGTATATCTGTATGCAGATCAATCATTCCTTCTTCAACTAGTTGCATTACTGCTGTCCATGTAAAAATTTTGCTGACCGATCCAATTTCAAATATAGTAGATGCGGGATCGACAGGAATATCCTCCTTTATGTTTGCTACCCCATACCCTTTGCTGAAAATTAGCTTTCCGTCTTTAACTATAGAAACTGCCGCACCCGGTACGGTAACCCCTATTTTACCTTCCATAATATCATCAACTATTGTTTCGATTTTTGAAATATCCACACCTGATGGAGTTACTTCAGCACTTGCAAATGTTGACATGGGAAAGTAGAAAAAGCAACTGAAAATTGTAATTACGGTGGTTACAAAAGCAACCAGCCTATTTGTTTTTTTCATTATAAGTCTCCTTATTTCCATTACGTAATCTTAATATATTTTTAGAAACACAAGTTTTATCTCTTTGTTTGTATATCTTGACTGCCAGACGCGCATGTGTACTATGTACGCTTCAGTGACTTGATTAATTTTTTGGTTCGTATTAGAATTCATAAATGGAGTTCTCCTGTGTGATGGTGAATCAATTTAGGCGTTGACACTCATACATCATACAAGAGGACTTTTTCTTTTTAAGCTCCCGAAAATCCTTCTAACAGGAATGCTCCTAAAATAGGAAATAAGAACACCCCAGATAGATATAGCTTCTAAAAAACAGAATAGAAATTCCGATATAAATTTGTCCACAAATTCTTGCTTTCTTGTCTTATCCACATTTTTATGTAAGACAACTCCAATCACAAGCAAAATTATGCTGACAGCAATATTAAAAATTATGAATAGTGGTACCTAATTTTTTAAAAACAGAAATACTTCAAAAAATCCCTAACTACCTTCATTTTACCTCCATTGATTTTTTCTCTCTTTATTCAAAAATTGTATCTATCGTACTATTTAATAGAAATTCAAATACTTCAAGATGGTCATAAGCAATTTTATCTTTCATTGTCACTATAAATAGCATCGAACTTATTACAGCATATGCTTTTTCTTTTTCAACTTTCAGTCTGAGCCCTGCAAGATCAATGGTCTCGTAGAAAAAATTAACGCTATCAAAATGTAGTTTTTCGATACGGTCTTTAGGTATTTTGTTTAAAAAGGCTAAGAAATCTGGAGTTCCCAGATCATATAAAAATGGTGATTTATCAAATTCTTTAAAATGCCATTTCATGGCACTAATAAAACCAGCTTTGCCCTTTTCACTATTAATAATTTCTTGCAAATTGCTTTTCAACCTATTATGCACACGCTCTAAGGTGTCACAAAACAAATCCTCTTTAGCCGAATACAATAAATAAAATGATCCTGTTGATATTCCTATTTTTGCAGTTAATTCACCAATACTTGTTTTCTTGTATCCATGTAATGCCCAACTCCGCTCACATTCAGTACAAAGCTTTGCTCTTAGCTCAATCTTTTCTTCATCAGAAAAGCCTTTCGGTCCTTTTGCCACCCATTACACCTCCTTATTTTATTATGAATTAATTCATTTTTTAATTCATAATAAAATAATACTCCCTCATGTATTGGCTGTCAACTAAATACTTGATTATATAAAAACGTACAAGCATTAAAGATATAAAACTATCAGCTGTACTATATGCTTTTGTATTTATTAGCGAGGCAGGAATACGAATTAATGAGGCTTTGGCTTTACGCTGGTCAGATACGGAGATAATAAAAAAATGTTGAAAGAGAAGGGTGACGTAATAACAATAATAAATTAACATTAACAAACTTAAAAAACATATATGATTTTTCAAAACTCTCTTGGAAATTATTTAATGCCATCAACAGTACGAAGAAAGTATTGAGAAGTATTGCAAGACAGCTGGCGTGGATTATATAGGAGCTCACTGTTTCAGACATACACACGCTGTTTTGCTTAAAGAATCCGGCGCAAGTATTAAATTAAATTTCAAATCGATTACAATTAAAAGTACTACGAATACTTATTTAGAGATAAGTGAAAAAATAGAAGGAGACGAACTAAAAAAGTTCGCCTCCTACACTGATAACATCTGAATCGGCACGTTTTCGGTACGGCCAATTTTCATTGTTTAACTAAAACCCTTATATATTAGGCATTTCAGGGGTATTACCCGATACTGCCCTCCATCTCGAACTTGATAAGACGGTTCATTTCTACTGCGTATTCCATTGGAAGTTCTTTTGTGAATGGCTCGATGAAGCCCATTACAATCATTTCTGTTGCTTCTTCTTCAGAGATTCCGCGAGACATTAAATAGAATAATTGTTCCTCTGATACTTTTGAAACTTTTGCTTCATGCTCTAATGAAACATTATCATTTAAGATTTCATTGTATGGAATTGTATCTGAAGTTGATTGGTTATCCATAATTAACGTATCACATTCGATGTTTGCACGTGCACCGCTTGCTTTAGGACCGAAACGAACTTGTCCCATATACGTTACTTTCCCACCTTGTTTAGCAATTGATTTAGAGACGATTGTTGAAGATGTGTTTGGTGCCATATGAATCATTTTCGCACCTGCATGTTGGTGTTGTCCTTTACCTGCTAATGCGATGGATAATGTCATACCACGAGCACCTTCACCTTTTAGGATACATGCTGGGTATTTCATTGTTAATTTAGAACCAATGTTTCCATCAATCCATTCCATTGTACCGTTTTCTTCAACAACTGTACGTTTCGTTACAAGATTGTATACGTTGTTCGCCCAGTTTTGAATTGTTGTATAACGGCAATAAGCATCTTTGCGTACAATAATTTCTACAACTGCTGAGTGTAGAGAGTTTGTTGTATAAACAGGAGCTGTACATCCTTCTACGTAGTGTACGTGTGCACCTTCGTCCACAATAATTAATGTACGTTCGAATTGACCCATATTTTCAGAGTTAATACGGAAATAAGCTTGTAAAGGTGTTTCAACCTTCACACCTGGTGGTACATAGATAAATGATCCACCTGACCAAACAGCTGAGTTTAGTGCAGCGAATTTGTTGTCTGTATAAGGAATTACTTTACCCCAGTATTGTTTGAAAATATCTTCGTTTTCGCGTAAAGCAGAGTCTGTATCTTTAAACACAATACCAAGATCTTCAAGGTCTTTTTTCATGTTGTGGTAAACGACCTCAGACTCATACTGCGCAGATACACCTGCAAGATATTTTTGTTCCGCCTCTGGAATCCCTAATTTATCAAAAGTAGCTTTGATTTCATCAGGTACTTCATCCCATGAACGTTGTGTAGCCTCTGATGGTTTTACATAATACGTAATTTCATCAAAATCTAAGTCACCTAGATCGCCACCCCATTGTGGCATTGGTTTTGTATAGAAAGTTTCCAGAGCTTTTAAGCGGTATTCAAGCATCCATTCTGGCTCTTCTTTCATATTAGAAATTTCACGGACGATTTCTTCAGTTAAACCACGTTTTGAACGGAAAATTGATACGTCCTTATCATGGAAACCGTATTTGTAATCGCCGATATCAGGCATTTTTTTAGCCATCGTTTCTCCTCCGTTCATGCTATTGTATCTAGTCGTTATAACCTTTCTAGGTGAGTGAAGACACATGTAGTGCCTTCGCTCAACTGAAAGAAACTATTTATTGCTTTACGCCTTTTTCCATTGCTTTCCAAGCCAATGTCGCACATTTGATACGTGCCGGGAATTGAGCTACACCTTGTAGTGCCTCAACATCCTCTAGGTCATATTTGTCACTATATTCTTCACCCATCATCATCTTCGAGAAAATTTCGGCAAGCTCTAATGCTTCCTCTACCTTTTTCCCTTTAATGAGCTGTGTCATCATAGACGCAGAAGACATCGAAATGGAACAGCCCTCACCATCAAATTTCGCATCCTCCACAATACCATCAGTCACCTTTAATGTTAAGTGAATACGGTCGCCACAAGTCGGATTGTTCATATCAATTGTTACAGCATCATTCTCTATCGATCCTTTATTACGAGGATTTTTATAATGATCCATTATGACTGAACGATATAATTGATCTAAATTATTAAAAGACATCGCCAAAATACTCCTTCGCAGAACGTAACCCTGCAACTAAGCGGTCAATATCCTCCTCTGTATTGTACAGATAAAAGCTTGCTCGCGCTGTCGCTACTTGCTGAAGACATTTCATTAGTGGCTGTGCACAATGATGACCTGCACGAACAGCAATACCATTCATATCAAGCACCGTTGCCACATCATGTGGATGTACATCGTCTAAGTTAAATGTCACTAGTCCACATCGCTTCATTGGATCACGTGGGCCGAAAATTTTAAGTCCGTCAATTGTTTCAAGCTGATCCATGGCGTAGCCTACAAGCTTATGCTCATGCTCTGCAATTGTATCAAGCCCGATCTCAGTTAAGAAATCAATAGCTGCACCTAACCCTATTGCACCTGCAATAATAGGCGTTCCACCTTCAAATTTCCACGGTAATTCCTTCCACGTTGACTCATAAAGTCCAACAAAGTCGATCATTTCGCCACCAAATTCAATTGGCTCCATCTTTTCTAGGTGTTCCTTTTTACCATATAGTACACCTATTCCAGTTGGTCCGCACATTTTATGCCCCGAAAAACCTAAGAAATCTACATCCAAATTTTGCACATCGATCTTCATATGTGGAGCTGCTTGTGCACCATCGGCTACCATAACTGCACCATTAGCATGTGCAATTTGAGCAATTTCTTTAATTGGATTAATCGTACCGAGCACGTTTGATGCCATTGAAACTGAAACAATTTTTGTTTTAGGTGTAATCGTTGCACGTACTTTGTCTAAGCTTAGTGTGCCATCTGCTTCAAGCTCAATGTATTTCAAAATTGCTTTTTTCTCTTTAGCTAGTCGTTGCCAAGGAATAATATTTGAATGATGTTCCATATGGGTAATAACAATTTCATCACCCTCACCAACGTTGGCACGGCCATAGCTTGCTGCTACTGTATTTAAAGCCGTTGTTGTTCCACGCATGAAAATAATTTCTTGTGTGGATTGAGCATTGATAAACTTACGAACCTTCTCACGTGCGCCTTCATATTTGTCAGTAGCACGATTTCCTAATGTATGCACACCACGGTGAACATTGGAATTATCGAATTCATAATAATTCTTCATCGCTTCAATTACTTGAATTGGTTTTTGAGAAGTTGCTGCACTATCAAGGTAAACCAGCTTATGACCATTAACTTCCTGATCTAAAATTGGGAAATAGCTTTTAATGTCTTTATTCATCATTAGCGAACTTTCCTTTCAATAACCTCCGTCAGTTGCTTTTGAACGCCTTCAATAGGTAATTGCTTAACAACTGGCGCAAGGAATCCATGGATAACAAGGCGCTCTGCTTCCGCTTTCGAGATACCACGACTCATTAAATAATAAAGTTGTAATGGATCTACTCGACCAACAGATGCTGCGTGTCCTGCTGTTACATCATCTTCATCAATTAATAAAATAGGATTTGCATCCCCACGAGCCTTTTCTGACAGCATTAAAACACGTGATTCTTGCTGTGCATCTGCTTTTGTTGCACCATGCTCAATATAACCAATACCGTTAAAGACTGATTGAGCTGCGTCCTTCATAACACCATGCTTTAAGATATGCCCGTTAGAGTTTTTACCCCAGTGACGAACCTCAGTAGTGAAGTTAAGTTTTTGTTCTCCACGACCAACAACTACTGTTTTTGTATCAGCATGAGAACCGTCACCAACTAAATGTGTAATGTTTTCAGAGATTGTATCTGAATCATTCATTAAACCAAGAGCCCAATCCACTTTTGCATCGCGTGCTAAACGAGCACGGCGGTTTACATACGTAGTATAGCCCTTTGCAAGTACATCTACTGCACCGTATGTAACTTGTGCATTATCTTGGACTACTACTTCTGCAATAATATTCGCTTGACCTTTTGCTTCTTCAATAGTTGAAATATAAGTTTCAACATATGTTACAGCTGAATTTGCTTCCGCTACTACTAAAACGTGGTTGTATAGTGAAGCTTCTGCATTATCATTTAAAAATACAACTTGAAGTGGTTGTTCGATGATTACGTTTTTTGGTACATAGACAAACACTCCACCATTTACAAGTGCTGCATGAAGCGCTGTTAATTTATGTTCATCCACTTTAACTGCTTCTGTCATGAAATATTTTTGAACAAGTTCGCCATGCTCACGAACAGCTGTTAACATATCCGTAAAAATAACACCTTTATCAGATAATTCTTGTGATGTTTTAATATATGCTGGTGTATTATTACGTTGAATATAAAGATTTTCCTGAGCTTCGAGATCAATTAAGCCTCTCGCTTCTTCTGGTAGTGCATCAAGTGTAGTAAATTCATTACTAGCAACTGAATGAGCTGGAAAATTCACAAAATCCCATTTTGTAATATTCGTTCTATCTGGTTTTGGCAAATCTAAACCAGTTACTTTGTCTAGTGCTGCCGTACGAAGCTCTGTAAACCAAGTTGGTTCTCCATTTGCTTCTGAGAACGAGCGCACGTCCTGTACTGTTACAGGCAAGTTAAGTTCCACTGTCATGCTAGTTCGTCCTCCCTCTTATGCTTCTTGTTCTTCTGTTTCTTCTTCGATACCTAATTCTTTTTTAATCCAGTCATAACCTTCTGCTTCTAAACGTTGCGCAAGCTCTGCACCACCTGATTTCACAACACGTCCTTGCATCATTACGTGTACATGGTCTGGTGTAATGTAGTTAAGTAGACGTTGATAGTGCGTAATCATTAAGCAGCCAAAGCCTTCTCCACGCATTGCATTGATACCTTTCGATACTACTTTAAGCGCATCAATATCAAGACCAGAGTCAATTTCGTCTAAAATTGCGAATGTTGGTTTAATCATCATTAATTGAAGAATTTCATTACGTTTTTTCTCACCGCCAGAGAAACCTTCATTTAAATAACGTTGAGCCATATCTTCGTTCATTTCAAGGAATTCCATGTTTTTATCTAATTCACGAATAAATTTCATTAATGAAATTTCATCGCCTTCTTCACGACGGGCATTAATAGCTGAACGTAAGAAATCAGCATTTGTTACACCTGCAATTTCAGAAGGGTATTGCATAGCTAGGAATAAACCAGCTTGAGCACGCTCGTCTACTTCCATTTCAAGCACATCTTCTCCATCAAGCTCAACAGTACCTGAAGTTACTTCATATTTCGGATGCCCCATGATAGCAGAAGCGAGTGTCGATTTACCAGTTCCGTTAGGTCCCATGATTGCGTGAATTTCATTTGTATTGATTGTAAGGTTTACACCTTTTAAAATCTCTTTCCCGTCGATTGCAACGTGAAGATCTTTAATAACTAAAGTTGACATGAAAATACCTCCATAGTGTGTTCAGTGAATGGGGGAACCATTCCTTAATTATCATCATTCTAATCTTAACTGAAAATCGTTCTCTATGCAAACCATTTCAATTTCTTTCACTCTTCTCAGTCAAATTCCTTAAAAACAAGGATTTTGTAAGCATTTTCAGATTATTGCTAACCGTTATTGACAATGAGAATCGACTTTCTTCATTTTCAATGAATTAACTCTAATTGAGAATTAATTTCATCTAGCAACATAGTGAAAACCCCGCAGAAAGCGTTAATTGTAGCGGTTTTGTGACAAATTTGCATAAACAACACTATCTATACTATAACCTTTTTCTTTAGAATGGAATCAAATAAGGGAAACAATTAACTAGAGAGATATTCAACAAAATGTCAGATATCCCATCAAACCAATCGGTTCTATAACCTTCTGCAACCGCCCACCTAAAATTCTCCTATCACCTCAATTTTTGTAATGGCAGAGGAAATCCTTCTATTTTTTAAGCCTCTATTGATTTATAATCATTTTTCATCTTAAATAGTATATAATTAGAGTATAATCAATCTTATTTTTCGATTAATAGAGGTGAAATTTATTGGAGTTACGTCAATTACGTTATTTTGTTGAGGTTGCTGAGCGCGAGCACATCTCAGAGGCTGCAGAGTATCTTCATGTTGCTCAATCTGCAATTAGCCGTCAAATTGCCAATTTAGAAGATGAATTAGGGACACCCCTATTTGAACGTGTGGGACGAAACGTCAAATTAACACCAATTGGAAAGATATTTCTAGAGCATACAATTACCGCTTTAAAAGCAATAGATTTTGCAGCAAAACAGGTTGAAGAATATTTAGATCCCGCGAAAGGTACAATAAAAATTGGCTTTCCAACAAGCTTGGCAAGCTATGTCCTGCCAACGGTTATTTCAGCCTTTAAACGACAATATCCAGATTTACAATTTCAGCTTCGTCAGGGCTCCTACCGTTTTTTAATTGATGCTGTCAAAAATCGGGAGTTAAACTTAGCCTTTTTAGGTCCTCTTCCCCCGAAAGATGAATCCATTCAATCAACAATTTTATTTACGGAGAATATCGCTGCATTACTGCCAGCCAACCATCCATTAGCAAAGAAGGAAAGCATCCAATTGGCTGAATTACGTAATGACTTATTTGTGCTGTTTCCAGATGGCTATATATTACATAAGGTAGCGATGGATGCCTGTCGTGCTGCTGGTTTTCTGCCGAATGTTATCTCAGAGGGTGAGGATTTAGATGCATTAAAGGGACTTGTTGCAGCAGGTATTGGGGTTAGCTTACTACCTGAAAGCTCTCTATACGACTCAGCTGCTCGCTTTACCGTAAAGGTACCTATTCAATCACCTACGATTCCCAGAACAGTCGGCATTATTTCACCTATTAACCGTGAGATAGCACCATCAGAAAAAATATTTTTAGATTTTGTCACAAACTTTTTTTCTCGTCTATCTCAATTCCAATAAAAAAATCGCCAGTGCTGGCGATTTTTTTATTGCTTCGTATTTGCTACCCGTCCCTCTGCTGTTTGTTCACCAATCCATTCTAACGTCTTTGAACCTAAACCTCCTGCACGCCATAAAACCACATTATTGTAGTTTTTCTTACGCACATAGGAGACCCATTTTTCAAGTGTTTCCTGATCAGCATACCAGACTTCATGCTTCATATTTTGATCATCTAAATAACTAAAATAGGCTGCACCACTTGCTTGATCTCGCTGCTTTACCGCTTGCGTTTTAGTCAATAATTCCTCTGCCTCAATCTCCGTTATCGCAACCGTCTTCCCTTGATTGACCCATTTAAAGCCGCCAGTAGCAAAGGCAATTGCCAAATTCTGATTAGATTTTTCAATCTTTTTCATTAAATCATCTAAAAATGAAAAAGTCGCCTTTGCGCCTGGACCACTATGATAGCCATAAACATTATAGGCCATCACCGTATATTTCGGTCCATCTGGTAGCTTTACATCGAATGGAAATCGTGGCTCTAAAACAACATGTAAGGTAACATCCTTTTTCAATAGCTGCTGATAGAGCTCCTCTAGGAAAAGTACATACGCTGGAATGTCCTCTTTTGCAACCTTCTCATAATCAATTTCAATACCCTTCAAATTGTACTGCTCGACAATGTGCATAATATTATCGATGTGTTTCTGTCTAGTTGACGCATCTTGAAGCAGACGATGTAATAGCGTGCTGTCCTTCTGAACAGATGGGGCATTATCTGTAACATAATCATTAATTAATGTAAGCATCACATGATGTGTTTCATTAAATTGCTGCTGTGTTTGTTTCAACATTTCTATTGCATCTTCAGTTAATAATAATTGATCTTTACTATTAAAGTAGGCACCAAAAACGCGAATATCCTGTAAGCCCTGCTGTGAATTTTTCACATCTTCAAAAGCTGATTTTTTTTGCCATTCAGGCAACCAAATGGATAATTGAAGCTTGTTCTTATCCTTCAGCTCCTCTTTTGCCTCAACTGGTGCTTCTTTGCTATTATTACAAGCTGTAATGATTAATAGGATTATACAGATAAACAACAAAAAGTTTTTCACTTGAATCTAATTTCCCCCCGTTTTAGAAGGTTTCAATAAAGAAATCAACTACATGATTAAATATTGTCGCTGTTTTATACTTTACTTTATCGAAATTCGTATATTGGTTAGTAAAAATTGTTTGATCATTCTTATCTGAAATTATTATATCTTCGATTAATGTATCATATATATCGTCCGCATATTGTTCATGGGTGGTATCCTTCTTGCTGAACAACGCACCAAATCCAATACGAGTGCCTTGGATTGCTGGATTTACTTCAATTGTTTTGGACAATTCCTTATCTACATCTATTTTTATTTTATCTTTATTGACCGTAATATTAAATACTCTTTTTTTTGTAAGATTTCTTGGATATTCTTCCTCATCTATTCTAGAGCCCCTTTGCGTATCCTGATAGGAGTAGACAGTTGCTTTATTAAATGCATACTCCTCTTCATTCCATTTTATTTCATTTAATGGGAAACGTTCCTTCTCAACAACACCAGCTCCTGCTGATTTTTCAGAAACAACAATTTCATTATCTACAAGGGCTACACGAATATAGCTATTATTTTTTTCGTCATAATTTAAATAGATAGACTGTTGTCCAACAACATTTCCTTTAAAAGCAAAGTTTACAGTATATTGTTCTGGCAATGCTTTCTTTAATAGTACTCGACCTTCACTAGAGGGGGGTGAAGTGATGGTCATCTCATTGTTTTTAAATTGTACAGCACCATTTACAATTGACCATTTCTTAGCTAACTCTTGATCGCCTACTTCAAATTCTACATTTTGCTTACTTGCCTGACGAATTTTCATCATCACATGGTTAGTAGACCAGTAAGGAGATACCTGTAGCCGACTTAAATTGTAAAAATCAGCATCAGCATTATTATAGGCTCCCTGCTCGCGATTGAAATGCATACGAAAAGTTTCCTTAATTTGCTTATCATTCACGCTTTGTACTAACGGCTCCATATTATTATAGAGTGAATTTGCGTGCATAATAGCATAGGCTCTAGGAACTTCTCCTAACTCCTCTTTATATATATCATGCATCAATTTATAATCTTTTTTAATTCGTGCTTCCATTTCCTTACGTGTTTCACTTGGGATCATGTATGGATTACGAATAAAATCCATTAAATAGTGATTATAATATTCAATCGTTGTTTTATTCGGCACATCATTTTCATCAATCATTCCTAATGACTGTCCTTTATCATTATAAATATTAATATATGTCAATCGGTAGCCATTAGATCCCAATTCCCAATACCCGCTTTTTTCCATTAATAACAAGTCTTTTGGCTTCAAAAATTTATTATCACGCGTATCCATTTTATTCGCATACGTAAACATCGTCGCTTTATAATTTAGATTTTCCATGATATTTTGAGCGAAGATACTGGAATCCGTACGACCATCTTCGAATGATAAATATAACGACTTTTCTGGAAGTGGCTTATTTTTTTCATAAAAATCTAGAATATCCTGCTGAGTAATTGTTTTATAGCCCTGTCTTTCGAGCAATGCTAATTGTTCTTTTAAATTTTTCTTCGATACATATTTAGGAGAATCACCTCTACTCACACCAAAATACGATAAGGCGATAAATCCATCTTTATTTTCTAATGGAACCTTTTCCTCAACCCTTTTTTCTGTTAAAAATACGACACGTATTAAAACAACTGCTAAAAATAGAACGACGATTAATTGTGCTATCGAGCGGATGATTTTCCTTCGATTCTTTTTAGCTGGATTTAATACAATATTCTTTTTACTCATTCCTTCTCACCCATTTTTCTATTTTTTAGAATCGAAAATCGGGATTTTCGTAATTTTTGCTTTTCCAATTTCTTTTCCTTTGCTATGACATCCTGGGGTGTTTCTCTTGTACCCCATGTAGATTTCCAAAAAGTAACCCATGCAACTGGCATTTGCCATAGTAAAATAAATTCATAGAAAAGGACAAAGATAAAGCCAAATGCCCACAATTTACTCCTTCTAAAGAAAAGATGGGCCAGACTCATCAGCATAGCCATTAATAGTAGACCCATTAAAAAAGTGGTTGGGAAAATACCATGCATTATTGGCACATAAATTAAATTGTAGACAACCACAATAGGAGCTGCTATCGGCACAATTAAACCGATAACGAAAAACAGAAACATAAATGGTTCCTTTTTCCACATAAATAAAAATGCTCGTAGTGATTCACGTAGCCATGATCGTTTCCACCTCATTTGCTGCGATAAAAATACCTTTGACTCTGATGGAACAATCGTAGAGCATACAGCATTATCCTGATAGCCCGTGCGATGTGTTTTTAATATATAGTTCGTCATACTTCGGTCATCACCAAAGGTTGCAGGCTGCCCAAGAAATTTTTGATTTAACCATGCTGTCTCGTTCTTCAAAATAAGCTCTTTCCGGTAACATGCTAGTGGTCCAGATAGACATGTTACGGTATCAAACCAAGATTCAGCAGCCTTCATTATACGGAAGGCAATATAATAACGAACTGTTTGTAATTTCGTTAATGCATTAGTGAATTTATTTTCAACCTCTGTACGTCCAGCTACACCACCCATTTGTGGATCCTGGAAGGGCTGCACTAAATTCCGAATGGCATGGGGTTCTAAAAAGCTGTCTGAGTCCACAAAAACAACTAGATCATGCTTGGCAAGATGTACCCCTGCCACTAATGCCTCCCGTTTCCCACCATTTTGGGGTAGCTTATGGAAGCTTAAGCGATCCTCTGTTTTAAAGCGTCCACCCTCACTATGAATCAGCTCAATCATTTCCTTGGCCTTTTCCTCAGTCCTATCCGTTGAGTAGTCATCCACGACAATAACTTCCAGCTTATCAACAGGATAATACTGATTTATACAGCTTAAAATGGTGCGGTGAATCCACTCCTCTTCATTAAAAACAGGAATTATAATTGAAACACCCGGTTCGTAATTAGGATTTATCGGAACATTTCTATAGAAAATCCCAAATAAATATCTGCTTAGTAGAAATGTTGCCGCAATAATACTATATAAATATAGAAACTTATTAAATCTAAAGTAGATGACACTTTCTGCTCGCATCAGCATGACGATAAGCGAAACTATCAATAGAAATAGACTTGCTACAAATATTGAAAGTCCCCAACGCTTTTTTGTCATATAATCGTTTAATGGCTCCAAAAATTCACAGGCATAATAGTACCTTACTTCACCATCTACCTCTTTCGTAAAGGAACGTACTACTTTTGCTTTTAGATTTACTTTTGATTCATAGCCCTCTGGCATTGCTCCACCAGGAATAGTGAAATTCATTTTGATAATTTCATCCATTAATAAGTTGTTCGGACTTAGTGAATAGATGAGAATACCTGTAACAGAAATATCCTCTGCAAAATGCTTTTCATTCGTTATTTTTTTCCTAGCTCTTTTAATTTGTACTTCAAAATTAGTTTCATAACGGAGACTTAGAAGCTGTAACCGATATATTTCATTGACATCTGTAGGGTCGATTTCCTCAGTTTGATAGGAAGCACCTCGTCGATTCACAAGACTTCGTATATTTTCTGGGTCAGGAATATTTGATAGTATTCGCCGATCAGAACGCGGTATCGTTAAGACCTCTTTTTTCTTATTCATGATTATCAATTCACTTTCTTATTCGAATCTTCTTCAATCCAAGTAGACATCTTTGAAAAGCTATACCCATCTTTTTGAAGCTTTTCAATTATTGATGGTAATACTTCTACTGTTTTTGTCCCATCTAAAATATGCATAACAATTACCTTTCCTGGAGCAGCTCTGCTTATTACACGATTGTAAATATCCTGAGCTGATAACTCTAAATTCCAATCAAAAGAAGCAATATCGTACATGGCAATCGAAGTAACACCTGTAGCAGCAATAATTTTTGCAGATTCTTCATTAATAACACCTTTATTTGGTCTAAAATATAGTAAAGGCTTTTCCTGTAAGGCATATGTTAATGCCTTATGCGCCATTACCACATCCTCCTGCAATTCTTCAGGAGTCATGGTCGTAACATCGAGGTGATTGTAGGAGTGGCTTGCAACCTCATGACCTCTATTTACAATTAATCGCGCCAATTGAGGATCCTTCTCCACACCCTTTCCTATTAAAAAGAAGGTTGATTTTACATGGTACTTATCAAGAATATCTAAAATTTCTTTAATTCTTTCCTCACTTGCCCAATCATCAAAGGATAAAGAAATTTCTTTTTTCGTTGTATTTTTGCGATAGAATATATTAGGTTTAACATTTTGATAATCTGGATTTATTTTAATAGCATCATAGCCCTCAATTTCTTCTAAAGGTTTGGCAATATATTGTTCATCTAACACTTCCGTTAATGTGGTAAAGACATATCCTTTTTCCTTTCCGTACTGGGACAATAGTGGAATCACATCAATAACCGCTGGATTAATATACGTATTTAAATGAATAATCGATCCACTATTAATAAAACGATGAATATAATCCATTATCTCCTCTGCACTTTGCATATTACGATCTTTAGGATTAATAGAAGATTCTACGACACCCTTCATATTTAGTGTTTTTGTTGCTAAACGCATATTATCGGTGGAGTCACCAGAGCGACTACGAACATACTTTGGCGAATATCCTAATTGTTCTTTAAATACTTCATTTGCTAAGAAAATTTCCTTATAGGTTTCCTCGTAGCTTAAATCTGCCATTTCGGGAAACGTTAATGTTCCATTCTCTACTTCATGTCCTCTTGCTAAGATATCTTTTACTAAATCAGGATCCTGTGCTATTCGCATACCTTCCACAAAAAAAGTTGCCTTCATATTGGACTGATCTAACGCCTTTAAAAGCTTTTGCATTGTCTCCATATCTGCAAGTCCGTTGAAGGTAATTGCAACCTTTTGGTCAAGTATGCTGGCATGACTATAAACTGTGCTCATCGTTCCATCATGCTCTTTAATCTCAATGGTGGAGTCGACAGGGTTGACCTGATGATCTTCATTAGAAGTTTGACATCCAGTTAACAATAAAATAAATAGTAGACTACATATTTTTAGTTGTCTCATGTCTACGAAATTCCCCTTACAGTTTGTAATATTCTTCATTTTTAAATAAAAAATGGGTATTTCTTGTGTCGAAAATTAAAGCAGCCTGTTGATCGATTAAGGCATAATCAATATTTTTATGATTCGTTAAAATTAATATTGCATCTGCTTTTTGGACTAAAGTCTCAGTTAATAGCACCGTATTAAAATTTTCCTCTTTTATCGTAAATGACTCAATAAACGGATCAACTATCTTTAACTTACACTGCGCTCTCTTTAGCTCACCAATCACTTGTAATGCGGGTGATTCCCGAAAATCGTTAATATTTGGCTTATAGGCAACACCAATTACGACAATCTCTGCTTCATTTAGCTTTTTGTTCTGAGCTATTAAATAATTATTCAATCTATCAACTACAAAACTAGGCATTGAATCATTAATTTTATCGGCAGCCTCTATTAAAGTTGCCGGAATGCCATGCTGTTGGCTAGCCCACGATAAATATTTTGGGTCCACCGGTATACAATGACCACCGACACCAGGGCCAGGTGTAAAGGGCATAAAACCATAAGGCTTTGTCGAAGCTGCTTCAATGACCTCCCAAACATCAATGTCCATTTTATGGCAAATCCGACTTAATTCATTGACAAGTGCAATATTTATTTGACGAAATGTATTTTCTAATAACTTCTCCATTTCAGCTATCTTCGGACTTGTGACAGAAAATACATTTGTCTTAAGTGCAGTTTCATAAAAGAGCTTCGAAACCTCCAAGCACGCTTCTGTTATACCGCCTACTACTTTTGGTGTATTTGAAACTGAAAAATTTACATTTCCAGGATCGACACGTTCAGGTGAATAAGCTAAAAATATATCCTGCCCTATGGCAAAATTGCTTTTTTCTAAAATTGGTTGAACAATTTGTTCCGTAGTCCCTGGATAGGTCGTGCTTTCAAGAATAATCAGTGTATTGCTAGAAAGATTTTGTTGAATGGCTATAGCGGCTTCTTCAATATATGAAATATTTGGTGCTCCATCAGCTGTTGTTGGCGTTGGTACACAAATAACAATGACATCAGCATATGAAAGTTTAGAAAAATCATTTGTAGGGACAAATCCATCCTCACTCACAGCCTTATGAATGACTGAGCTTGGCAAATCCACAATATAGCTTTGACCAGCCTTTAATTTGTCAATTTTTCCATTATCCTTATCAAATCCAATTACCTGAAAGTCCTTATTAGTGATTTCTAGTGCTAGTGGTAGCCCTACATAGCCTAGTCCAATAACGCCAATTATAGCCTTTTTCGTTGTAATTTTTTTTGATAAAGCTAACTTTGGTGATTCTGTTTTGATCTCCATTAAAAATTACTCCTTTATCTATTTTTGCCTATTTTTAACATATTTCTGTCTAACTAGAAATGAAGTTACGAATGACTCTGCACTTCATTGTTAAGTATTAGACCATCATTTCATGCACTCTAAATCCCTTAGTTAAAATAGATCATTTAACTCTAAATTTCGAGATAAATAATTTTACAACACATATATAGTACTAAATACAACTAAACAATTCCTAAACATTTTAAATCAAAAAAGAAAAAAGGAACTATTTATTTATAAAAAATAAAAGCATTACCGTTTTATAATCCTTTAGAACTATTCGCTTTTCGTTAATTTCAATACAGCTATCAATTTGACTAAAGTTATTCAAAATCTGTTGTAAAAAAATTTAGAGTTTTTGTTAGGAGTTTTTTATTGGAGGCATATTTACGATGTCATTAATTTTATCCAAAACTGATTTATCTCTTAATTAAGAAAGTCATACATAGTGAATTTTCAACCTATAATTATTTTTCGGCTATTTTGGATTTCTTTTAAGTGTAGTAAAAATTTTTTTAATACAACACTGAAGAATGTTAATACATAGATAGTTAATAAAATTCGGGGGATTTTCCACAAACAACATGTTACTTTTCACTACATTTTTTATTTTGCTCCATGCAATCAATTGATATGAATATATTACGCTTTTGTCATTCTCAATTTTTGGTGATTTGCCAAATTAAAATATATTTTCTTAGACCTTCCAAAATGGTTAGATTAGTAAGTACAAAATATTCAATCACCATCTTCGAAGATACAGGTCGATTGAATATCAAAATTCATCCTAGATTATTCATTATTCACTTTAAAGAAAAAGCGAAATGATTCGTTTCAATAATGGCATAAAATCGAAGTAATTTACCATCATCCCTCTTAGATACAAATGTACTGTTGCCTTGGTCGAAAAACTCCAGACAATATATACAAAATAGCCACCTATCTAAAAAAGCATTATGATAGATGGCCATTGGATGGTGCGTACCACGAGGGTGTGCTATTTTTTTATTTCGGCTTACAGTAGACAAGAGTATACTGTGCCTGCTTTAAGTTTCTTTTATTCATTTCTCTAATAGACAATTTGTTGCTTCAAAATTTACTCATTTTAGTTTAAATTATATACTAGGCTTGAATGACCAACATTTAACTTCTATCTTTCGATTCAGCTTTCTATTTTTATTTAATTTATTGTTTTGTAAGCTGTAATCCTTCCTTTGTATTCACTGGTAAAATAGAATCTTTACCTAAATCATTAATATATTTCATAATTTGTTCTAAAATTTCAGGTGTTGTTTCATATTCTTCTAATCGATCTTCTGTAATACCGTGCAACATAATGATAACCCATGAATTCTCAGCAACTGCTTTGTCAATCCACTTTTTCACATCTAAAAATTCTGTTGTATTTATAATGGCATATGACTTTAGCCAGTACGGATCATAATCATTCATTATATTAGTTTCTCTTCCAAGTACACGAATACCGTCGAAATATTGCATAGCAATTTCCCGTATTTCTTTATTGTAATCGGAATAGGGGATCGCAACTGTTGAAACGACACCTTTTCCTAATAAAGACTCTATTGTATTGATACTTTCGGCAAATTCATCATGAATCTCATCTTCAGATTTCCTTGTTAGAAATGGATGATTTTGTGTATGAGAGGCAATTTCTAAACCTAAATCATATGCAACCCATAATTGAGATGGATTCATATAAACTTCATCATCTGAGTACACCTTATTACCGATAATATTAAAAGTTCCCGGCATATTATATTTTGAGTGAAGCGGTAATGCTTTATCATACCAATTTCGATAGCCATCGTCATAGGATAGTGTCACAAGTGCCTGCCCATGATAATTAGCAGTATTTAAAGGTGTTATTTTTTCCATATCCTCAATTGCAAAATTAGTAGTAAAAATCAACTTGAAACTATTTTCTAAGAGTTTTGATTTATCATTCTCTATATTATTTTGAACATTTAAAGTATATGTCGTATAGTTTTCGTATGATTTTTCAGGCTTCACTTTCACTCTATTTTCATTAACCTCTAATGTAATCGGAAAATTATTTCCTGCTTCATCTTTAATTGTAATTGAAGAGTTAGTAATGGATGCGCTATTAACAGGATGATTAAATGTAATCGTCCATTCCTTATTCAAATCTGTAATTTCTTTGTGCTCTATGAAAGATTCTGCTTTCGTTATAGTCATCCCATTCATACATAAAAGCACAAATGGTATGGCTATAATGAGAAGCTTTCTCCACTGAATCAATCTTTATCTCTCCTTTAAATTACTATTTAAATTTCTTAAATGTTTCTTGCATAATTTCATAGGATTTTTTTAATCGTTCTTTTGTTTTAGGCATCTTCCAATTATCCCATGTAAAACTATGCAATTGATTAAGTACACCTTTTTCAATCTCTGGCAACGAAGACACAACCTCCTGCTTATCATTAACAAACAATGCACCTATATTTATTTTATCTACAAAAACTGATACTTCTCCGTTTTCTTTATAAAAATCGCCTATAAACTCTTTATGACTAGGATCCTTTGCTTGAAGAAGTAACCAAGGGATACGTAATTCTATAATTCCTTTGTCGCTCCAATTATAATCAACAAGGGAATTATAATTCTTTGCCTTCGGATTACCATTCCCCTCTATTAATTTGCCTGTTTCATAAGCTGCAAAAGGTACTGCTATATCCTGTTCTGGCAAGTAGAGCTCCTTATTTAAAGCATAGTAAATCGGACTGAACGTAGTGTTTTCTTTCATAACGTTTGGAGAGGGGATGTCGATAAGCTTTAATTCATGCCCATATAAATAAGAATAGAAATCATAATAAGGGTCAATGACAATACGTGACTCCTTCTTCTTATTAAGCTCGACAACAAATTCAATACCATTACTGAACGTTACTCCTTTCAAATCTGATTTTGCTGTTTTTCCTTGATTCGGAATCACATCTAATAGAATTTGAGTAGAGGATGTTTTATTGAGTAAATCTCCTTTTAATTGGAGGTACAAGTATCTTTCATCATAATCAACGCTCATTGAAGGCTTGTTTTTTTGTTGTTCATATAAGAGAGGAGCTTTCCATTCTGATATATCTCCGTCAACCTGTACCTTATGCTGATCAAAGCTTAATAAACCAAATTGTTGTTCATTTGTTTGTGCATTAGACCAATAAGGACGTTGGTTCGGATTATCATAGTCCATCGTATTCCAAGTACGTTTAAACCACTCATCTTGCCAAGTAAATACTAATCCTCCAAGTAAATCCTCTGCCATAATATCCTCAAACAGATGAGTTAATATTTCACCTTGTCCCTGTTCTGATACAAATCCTTGAGTCCAACCATATGGGTTATCATGAGTTAAACCACGTGAACCAGGGATTCCAAACTCAGCGATTAATATTGGCATACGATGTGCAGCATGTAATTCCGCTAAATAACCTGCATAACTATTTTTTTCTCCACGATGATCTACATACGACAAGTATTTTTGATCATAGTTAAAGAAATCTGGATAGTATGGATACACATGGTACGATGCAAATTGACCTGTTTGTTTCGCTAACCCTTTTGTATAAATGACATTCGGATTAACACTTGCAATATCTTCATCCGTATTCGGCTCAGATGGATGATCTAATAAATCTGTTGTAACCCAGTTTGTGAAGCTCATAGGATGTATCCAGCCATAATTTTTTTGTTCATATTGTGTAAGATAATCCATTTGCTCTGCAATCCAATATTCAAATGGAGAAGCATCTTTTGTTTCGAAATAAACACCATCATACTGCCCAATAGTAGGATGCTTTTCATTTGTTCCGTTCACCATATGAGGGTACCATTCTATACCAATAATCCAACCGATTATATACTGTGAAACATCTGTATCATAATAACCAGATGCATGCCCTACTACATGCTCTACATATTTATTACCGTGAATAACATCTACAAGGGTTTTCATTTCTTCTTGAAATTTCTTAAGCGTTGTAGGATCATAAGCATCTAAAGTTTCCTCTAAACCTTCCTCTTCAATCCACACTCCATGTAATACATATAAAGGATTTTCTGCTTCATCATTATATCTTTTTAAGGCTCTATAAAAGCCAGGTGGATGTAACGTATAGACTCGGATTGTATTGGCATTCATTTTACCAATCTGCTGGAACCAACGATAATATTCATCCTCCGTTATGGCGGCCTCCCCAGGGAAATAACCTGGTTTTCCCATTCCCATATTAACGCCTTTGAGGGTGATAGATTCCCACTGCCCATCTTTTAAAATTTGAAATGTTTGATCATTAATACGCGCATTATAACCTAAATTATTTTTTGCTGAACCATCAGATTGCTGCTTAACTTCTTTTTTCTCAAATTCTTCTAAAATAGACTTCATCATCGGTACATATGCTGACCAATAAAAAGCATCATCTGCGAAATTTTGTAATACTTTATAGACTGATGCTAGCCCTTTTATTTTATAGAAGAATGGCACTTTATTAATATCATTAAAATCGCCTGCAAAGTAATATTTTGTAGCATTTTTTTGTTCACCCGAAACAACTGCTGCGAATGAAAAAGGGACATCATGATCACTTAATAATTTTTTACCTTCGTCAGTTAAGCTCCACTCATAATTCGCTAAAACATCTTGCTCATTTTTCGCGGTAACAATATCAAACCAGTAATCATATCGTGGGTTTGATGAAACATGCAAGAACTCTTGTCCTGCTTTAGTGAAATTAAGATAAATACCTTCTTTATCAATATGTTTATTTAATTCTAAAACAAATACCTCATCTGTAAAGTCATTCACTAATATGAAGCCCCCACCTTCATATTTCCAGTCATCCTTAAATTTATCAACAACCCATTGTGGAATTTCATTATTTTTTTTATAGTCTAATTCTTCAAAATAGCGGCCAATCCAACCAGACCAGTCTATTTTCAAATAATCTAGCACTTGATTTCGCACTTCAGGAGATGTTGGTGATGCAATAGAGTTAAATTCTGCTATAAATAAACTTTTTTCTGTACTAGTTAAACGTTTCATAATCGCATCCCATTCTTGCGATTCTAATCCACCAACAATTTTCTTTGTGCGTGCCCCCAATCTTTCTTGCTTCGAGTTAAGATCATCTTCATAGACACCATACGTGTCCGCCAAATAGATTGCATCATAATCTTTGTAATCCTTTGGTATTTCAGAAGTAGACACACTGTTATTTTTTTCATCTGGAATTGTGCCAAAATAATCCTTGGACTCATCATATTGACCATCTCTATGTTCGTACTTTAAAAAATTTAATAGCCAAGTCAACCCTAAATGCTCTCGATATGATTCATCCTTCACTGTTTTATCAATGATGGCAACATTTAGTTGTTTATTAGGTGACACAAACCAAAGAGCTATTGGTATCATTATAAGCAATAGCACTACTATAATTCCCAAATAAATTCGCTTCATATCGATTCTTGCTCCTTGCTTGAAATACCTTTACGTTCCATTTTGCCCCACTCTCGTCTTCTTACTAAGAAGTTCAAAAGACCTTCACAGCGCCAAAATAGTGTAATGGGACGATACCAAAAAATTTCTGTAAAACTTAGTAACATCATACGTATTAAGTCAGCAACCTTGAACGTTTTATTTTTGCTCCATGCTTCAAATAGCACTGCCATCATTGAAAATACAACACCATAAAGTACAAATGATAAAAGTAGCAAAATGGCTATCTCATAATAGATATCACCTAAGAAAAAAGCAAAAACAATATAAATATATCCACCAAGTTCGACAATCGGTCCTAATCCTTCAATAAGCCAAAAATAGGGGAAGGATAATAACCCAATACCGCCATATCTCGGATTAAAAGTCATAGATTTATGATTCCATAAACTCTCTAATAATCCTTGATGCCATCTTCTTCTTTGTCGCCTTAAAACGGCCATCGTTTCTGGTGCCTCTGTCCAACAAACAGGGTTCTCTACAAATTCAATACGTTTATTTTCCTTCTTTTTACGGATATATCGATGAAGTTTTACTACGAGTTCCATATCTTCACCAATCATACTTTTAGTATAGCCACCTGCTTCTACCACCCATTTTTTCGAAAATACACTAAATGCACCTGAGATAATTAAAACCAAGTTAAATTTACTTAGCGTAATTCGCCCTATTAAAAAAGCTCTAAAGTATTCAATAATTTGCATAGTCACTAAATAATTTTTAGATAAGTTTGTTTCTAATATGGAGCCAAGTTGCATATTCATTCCATTGGCAATTTGGACATTGCCTCCTGCTGCAATTACCTCACCATCAGATAAGGCAATAGGTTTCATTAAACGTAATAAAGATGTACTCTCTAGAATGGAATCCCCATCAACGGAGCAAAAATAAGGATATCTTGCAACATTAATACCGACATTCAAAGCATCTGCCTTTCCACCATTCTCTTTCTCAACTAAAAAACAATTTTGGTGAATTTGCGATTGATAGATTTGAACAATCGGACTTGCTTGGATTTCCATTTTTATAACTTTTTCGATTTTTTTCATTTGAAATTGCTCAATAACTATTTCTTGCGTGCGATCAGTAGAACCATCATTGACAATGATTATTTCAAATTCTGGATAGTGTAAGCTAAGTAGAGAATGGATACTATCCACAATACCTACTTCTTCATTATAAGCAGGTATAATGACAGATACTGGTTTAGAATAGAACGCATCAATATACATATCATCCATTTCAGTTTGATCAAGTCTATGTTCCTTTCTTAACTTTAAAAGAGCAAAGAAGAACATAAGTCCATACGTTACTATAACTAGTAGCATATAAATTATGATTAACCCACCAAAAAACCACATTAAATAGTCACGTAAAATCATACTGCACGCATCCTTTTTCCTAATACTTCATTAGCCATATCAATTGCATATTGGTCATTTGTTGTGGCAATGAATTCTTTTAATCTCTGATAACCTCGTGGATCTTCAATTAGCGTGCTTGCTGCTTGCGATCGTACCCACCAATTACTATCCTGTAACAATTTTTCTAAATGCTCGGCAGTATATGTTAAAGGTGCATACCTAAATAATTTTGCGACCATTAATCTTTCTTCCCATATTGACGAATTGACAAATGGAATATACGTCTCTAAATCTCGGATAATCCCAATTCTTTCTAGTCCTCGAAGAGTACGAATACGAATTTCAGTATCCTCACTTGCTAATAAATCTTCAAGTCCCTCGATAACATCCATACTACCTTTTGCTGCAATTGTATCAATCAAAGCATATTGTGCTGCTTGTTGTAATCTTTCCATCTTTTCCATAAGTCGTTGGAGCATCTCTACTTCTAAATATGAGAATAACTTTTTATACTCACTTTGTGAAAAAGAATCATTATATAGCCATATTTCTTGAATAAATTTTTCTTTTTCAAGAATAGAATAGATTTTAAATAGCTGAAATACTTCTATTGAATGTTTGCGTTTAATGGATACTTCACAAGTACTGATAAGCTCTTTTATACGGAAATCAGCAATGCGATACATTGCATTCATTTTCTTACTCCAGTTTCTGGATTTTAATTCATTTTGGTAATATTCCTTTAAATACATCTGTGCAAAAGTATAGATCTTTTGTTGAATAATTGGATTGGATATATTTCTTAAATACGATAAAAATATGTGTTCTACCGCTAATATTTGAATTTTATTTTTAGGAATTAGCGTAACAGTAAATCGGTCGTCCTCTAGAAAGTATTCCTGCCAAAGAATTTTTGTATTTTGTATATACTTTTCCATCACATGCTTCTTTCTTTCTTCGTACCTTCTCTGATAGATTAAATAAATCATTACTACACCACAAAATAATAAAAGAATAGCAATAATATATAATAATAATTGAATCGATAATTCAATCATAATCATAACCTCGCAAATGTTCGTTTTAATTGTGCTTGAAATAGATTTAAATCAAATGGCTTAATTAAATACTCATCAACGCCACTTTCGTATGCATAGATCATATCTCCCTGAGACTTCCTATTAGTCATCATATAAATAATAAACTTCTTTTGATTAGCCATTTGCCTTAATGTATGCAAGACATTGAGACCATTTTTACGGGGCAAAATATCATTCATAATGACAATATGCGTATGTCCAGATAAATACCAATCCGACTGTAAAAATTCATGTCCATCTGAAAAAACTTTTGTTTCTAGTTGAAAATGATCCACTACCATTTTTTGAACTGTTAATTCTAATACTTCGCCAAAGATAACATTTTCCTCTAAAATACTAACTTTCACTCTTTCAATTGGCTGCGTCTTAAAACTCGTTACTTTTTCAATTTCCCAAGGTTCTGTTAGTTGACTAAAAACATCAAATTGTTTACCAATTAGATCCTCAAACATTACTTGATCATTTTTAACCTCTGCAATGATTCCCTGCAATGTAAAAGCTAAATCAATTTTAAAAGGGGAATCCTTACTTTTTACGAGTTGAAAAATTCGATTTAAAAACGCATTTCCCTCCTCCTCACCATTTTGTGTTAACAAAATTCCCCACCGTAAACTTCCCTCTAACCTAAAAAGCATATCGGTATTTCGAACTTCGGATACAAGAAAATGAGCAATTTGTTCTTCTAAATCTTCAATCATACTATTTTTCTGGGAATTCGATACAGTTGCTTTTAAAAAAATAACTGTTAATTCCATATGTGAACGAATAATATTTGCCTTTAACACATCAAAAAATGGGGAAATATCATTTTCTTTCAATATATCCACTTTTTGTGTCGTTTTAATTAAAGTGTCCATCCTATGCTCCTCTAATATTTTTCAATATGATATTTGTTTGCACTGTGGAATTATCGTAGGAAATAGCTATTATTCAGTATTTTTTCATTATATTACCTATTAATATGTTGTTAAATATGTGCACTTTTGCTTATTAACTACTTCTCTATACAAGCATGAATGTTTAGGCAATCAAAATCCAGCTAAATCAACTGTACTAGATTATCTTACTTGCTACTCCATGTAAAGTTGTAATACACATAGGTAATCAAAATGTACATACTTATTTGGGCGTTTATCGTGCATGAGTGTAACTATTAATAGAAACTTCGTGGTTTAAGAGGTACGAGTTATTTTACGGCTGATGTTATACTTTCAAAGAAAAAAACATCTACCAAAAGAAGATAAAAATGGATAACTATCCCACTTCATATTGGATTATTTTTCTATTTTAACATACATTTTCGAGAAATAAGATAAATGTAGGAATTTTTTTACACAATGTTGTTAGAAACTTCATAAATGTTTCACAGTATATCATATTCAAATCCTTTTATAAGAATATAACAATATGAACTGAACAAATTCTAAACAAGATGAAGATTCAATGCAGGAATACAAATAGAAAAAATCTGCTGTTTTCTCATATAAAACGGAGAAAATTTGCAGATTCTTTACTTTATGATGACAATGGGGGAAAATGGGAAAATGCCCTTTTTGCTACTTACAGGTTTTCTAAGTCATTTGAATGGCTTCTCGCCTATGGTCGCATCTCCATCCAACTTTCCAGATGGTGGATTGCAATACCTTTAAAGCTCGTTTTTTTAGAAAAATATTTTTGAACTTTGCTCAACTGCCGATTCATATATGCTTCTCCTTCTTCTGAGAAGCTAACAGAGTCTCCCTCTTTTGACTCCAAAGTCTCAACACCTACAACAACTTTTTTATTCATTTGTTTGGCATATTCGATTTCATTTTTCGCGATTTTTATAATTTCCTGTGAATTATCTCGATATGCCATTATCGTCACACCATCCGAATGGTCAATTAACCATTCAGATAAAATACCATTACCATATTTAGTGTCGTATGAAATCTCATCATACCAAAAGGGTATATCTAATTGTAGTGGTAAATTGAACGACTGTGCTTTCTTTTTTGCTTGCACAACTAATTGTTGATAGGTCTGAATCGCAGTTGTTTGTTTTGTAGTCCAAAGAGTTGTATCATAGGGCTCAATATCTAAATGTATCCCTAAAAAACGTTGTACATCTGTTGCTTCATGTTGATAGTGCTCTAACCAATCCATAAGTTGATTTTGATATTCAATTCCATTCTCGGTAATCCAATAGCTTTCTCCAGCTAGTGCGTATATCTGGATGTCTTTAGCTGTAGCCTTTTCAATAAAGCTTTGATAAACTTTTTTAGATATTTCATAATCAATTTGTAAATAAACCTTGTTTATTTGTTTAGTTTCTAAAAACTCCAAGGTATTAATTTCGTTATCTACAAGTATCCACGGATTCCAAATCCATGTAGAACGTTCATCTTCTGTAATATTATCCGCCTGTATAATTGTACTATTAAGTGACATAAATAAAATGCATATGATCACTAACTTAAAACTTCGACTATTAATAATTTTACACAACTCCTTTCTACAAACTAGTTATACCATATCGAAAATTTTTATAAATAGGGATATATTTCATTTTATAATTTTTCTTCATAAAGTAGGGTTTTTTTCTTAAATACCTGTTTAACCTAACTCAATTTTTACAAAAAAATAGTACAAACCTTGGTTTGTACTATTTAACAGTTTATTTTATTACAATAAATTATTGAACTGGTACAACTGAACCTTTCCATTCTTCAAGGATGAAGTCTTGAATTTCCTTCGAATTTAGGACTTCTAATAATTTTTTAATTTCTTTCTTTGTTTCATCTCCAGCACGAACAGCAATAATATTCACATATGGAGACTCTTTATCTTCAAGAGCAATTGAATCATTCACAGGGTTTAAGCCATTATCGATTGCAAAGTTAGAGTTAATTAGTACTGCATCACCTTCATTATTTTCGTACATTTGTACAAGCATTTCAGGTGCTGTATTAGCATCGAATTTAAAGTTTTTAGGGTTTTCTGCGATATCCTTGATTTCTGCTGCTGTTTTATCGATACCATCTTTAAGTTTAATTAGGCCTTTTGCTTCTAATAATGAAAGCATACGCCCGTGGTCTGCAACTGAGCTAGAAAGTAAAATTGTTGCACCCTTTGGTAGCTCGTCAAGTGATTTATATTTTTTAGAGTAGATGCCGATTGGCTCAATGTGAACGCCACCAGCATTGACGAAATCATAGCCATTATCTTTAATTTGAAGCTCTAAGTAAGGAATATGTTGGAAATAGTTAGCATCAAGGTCTTTTGATGCTAAATCTTGGTTTGGTAATACATAATCTGTATACGTTTCAATTTTAAGATCAATACCTTCTTTTGCTAAAATCGGTTTTGCTTTTTCTAAAATTACTGCGTGTGGTGTATTAGAGGCACCTACAGTTAATGTCACATTTTCTTTACTATCTGTTTTATCTTCTGTTGATGCACCTGAGCTTGCATCGTCTTTTTTACCAGCACCGCAAGCCGCTAAAGCTAGCACTAATACTGATAAGAATAATCCTGCTAATAGCTTCTTCATTTTATTACACTCCCTTTTATTTTGTTCAAAGTATGTTAACGGCAGAAAACCGAAATAACCTTTAACGTTTATCTGTTTTAGCTGTAATCATATCGCCTATCCATTGAATAATAAATACGACTACTAAGATTAGAATAGTTGCCATTAATGTCACATCTGAGCGATTACGCTGGAAGCCATCCAAGAAGGCTAAGTTTCCTAACCCGCCTGCTCCAATAATTCCAGCCATTGCTGTATAACCAACAAGCGCTACAGCTGTTACAGTAATACCTGAAATAAGCGCAGGTAATGATTCTGGAATTAACACTTTCCATATAATAGTAGATGTTTTAGCACCCATTGACCGAGCTGCCTCGATTACCCCTCTATCAATTTCACGTAATGCAATCAATACCATACGTGCATAGAATGGGGCAGCTCCAATAATTAGTGCTGGTAATGCAGCATTGGCTCCACGGATTGTGCCAAGCAAGAATTTTGTAAATGGAATTAATAAAATAATTAACACGATAAATGGAATCGAACGGAAAATATTTACGAGTGAACCTGTTAAGAAATTCACAATTTTATTAGCCCATAGTTGATGGGGACTTGTTAAAAATAATACGATTCCAATTAATAAGCCAAGGATGAATGTTACTACGGTTGAAATAGCTGTCATATACAGTGTTTCATAGGTAGCTGCCCACATTCGCTCCCAGTCGACATTCGGAAAGAGATTAGTTAGCATTTGCAATCACCTCCGTTTGTACTTCAACTGTATTTAAGTAACCTAGTGCATCAGCCACATTTGACTCGGTTCCATCAATTTGCACAATAAGTGTACCGTAAGCACCATTTTTTGTTTGAGAGATATTACCGTGCACAATACTAACTTCTACATCAAAGTGCTTGACGAGGTGTGAAATAACGGGCTGCTCTGTTTTTTCTCCCACAAAAATTAGCTTAACAAGTTGTCCAGTTGGATAATTTGCTTTTATTTGTGCAACCGTCTCCTGCGTTTCCTTCGTATCTGTAATCTGTGATACAAATTTTTTCGTAATAGCAGCTTGAGGTGCCTGGAATACTTGTAATACCTCACCACGTTCTACTATTTCGCCAGCCTCCATTACTGCTACACGATGGCAGATTTTACGGATAACGTGCATTTCATGTGTGATTAACACAATAGTTAATCCTAAACGCTCGTTAATATCTACAAGTAAATCCAGGATTGCATCGGTAGTCTCTGGGTCAAGTGCTGAGGTTGCCTCATCACATAATAAAACCTCTGGATTATTAGCAAGTGCTCGAGCAATGCCGACACGCTGCTTTTGACCGCCTGATAGTTGTGATGGATACGCCTGATCACGTCCATCTAAACCAACAAGAGTAATCAATTCCTTCACACGTGCATCACGCTGAGCCTTTGAAACACCTGCGATTTCTAGTGGAAAAGCGATATTTTCAGCAACGGTTCTAGACCATAGTAGATTAAAGTGCTGGAAAATCATACTTACCTTTTGTCTTGCATCTCTAAGCTTTTGTCCCTTAATAGATGAAAACTCTTGATTGTTAACCATCACCGTACCAGATGTTGGCTTTTCTAAACCGTTCAATAAACGAATCATTGTACTTTTACCAGCACCACTATAGCCGATAATGCCAAATATTTCACCTTTATTTATGGAAAGGTTTACGTCTTTGACTGCTATTAATTCGCCATTTGCGGTTTTGTATTTCTTCGTAATATTTTGAAGCTGGATCATAGCGAATACTCCTTTTCTCATATAGAAAACCCCTTCACTCACAGACAAGTAGAAGGGGTCACGTATTTATACGCTCAACCGTTCTCTCATCTTTCAAAGATAAATCTTTGGGTGATTTGGCACCTTTTCACGTTGTGATGGTTGCCGGGCTTCATAGGGCACTTCCCTCCGCCACTCTTCATAAGAGTTCGATATATTCAATGTTTTAGTAATATATTTGTTACTTTACCACGCTAGCAAACTTCAGTCAATTGATTTTTTTAACAATTCGTATAAAAACGGTACGGATTGAAAAGCATAGACTTTTTCTGTCACTTTTCCGCCATCACAGACGAGTAAACATGGTACACTTTCGATTTCGTAATCTAAGGCAATCTCTTCAACAAAATTTAAATTTGCTTTGCCGATTTGAAGCTTTGGCAGTAACTGCTCAACGATCATCATCATTTTTGATGCAACTGCACATGTACCACACATAGGTGTATATAAATAAAAGGCAGATTTTTTCCCCGACTGGACAGCCGCGACCCACTGCTCTTTTGACCATTCTTCCATTTTTTCACGCAACCTTACAAAATATATTGATTATGGATTGAGAAATGTGCTCGCAACAATATCATGGCTAATACCTTTCTCGGAGTTGTCTCAACTTCTTTATACGTTGGCATTGTACGTAAATGCTCTGCCTCTGGATAATGTCTGTCCATTAATGCCCGTAGCTTATCCCCTGATGGATCTGCATCAAAAAATGTATAAAGCTCACAGCCCTCATATGGATCAAGCAGCACTTCTAATTGATGCACACCAATTGTACCATTCGTACAAAGTATTGTGACATCTTCACTTAAAATAGGTTCAATTTGAAGTTTATCCGAACGGCCTTCAACAATTAAGCATTTTCCCTCGAACATCACGCCACCCCCATTAGACATATCCCTTTTCCTTATAGTCATTATATCAATTAAGTGTCAACGATGGTAATGTTAGACACCCATTGGAAGCGACTATCTCCCCAGCCATGAAGATAATAAAAAACGTCGGTGAATGCCGACGTTTTTCTATTAGGGCTTGTCTTATTCAGCGACCATTTCTTCGTATTGCTCTGCTGTCATAAGCTTTTCTACTTCTGATGCATCAGCAGGCTCAACAACGATCATCCAAGCTTTTTCATATGGTGATTCATTAACGAATTCCGGGCTATCTTCTAAATCTGCATTTACTTCAACTACAGTACCTGAGATTGGCGCATATAATTCAGAAACAGTTTTTACTGATTCTACGCTACCGAATGGATCATCTGTTTTGATCTCATCGCCAACTTGTGGAAGCTCAACGAAAACGATATCTCCTAATTCAGATTGTGCGAAGTGTGTAATACCGATACGTACTTTTCCATCTTCTACTTTTACCCATTCATGTTCTTCAGAGTATCGTAAGTCTTTAGGTGTGCTCATGCAAAAAACCCCTCCATAAATATGTAATATATTCACTTTCAGTGTGCCATACTTCTCCTATAAAAACAAGGATAATTACGGCTATTTCCAAGCTTGCTCAAAATCAGATTCTTTAAACCCTAACGTTACTTTTTTTCCATCAGTAACGATTGGACGTTTGATTAACATACCATCAGAAGCAAGTAGCTCAAGCTGCTCCTCCTCAGTCATATCGGCAAGTTTATCCTTCAAACCAAGCTCTCGATACTTCATGCCAGACGTATTAAAAAACTTTTTAAGAGGTAGTCCACTTGCTTGCCATAACTTTGTTAATTCGTCCTTTGAAGGTGGCTGTTCTACAATGTGTACCTCTTCATAAGTTATATCGTTGTCATTTAGCCATTTTTGAGCTTTCTTACAAGTTGTACATTTTGGATATTGGATAAATTGAATCGTCATCGAAAGGCTCCTCTACTTTCTTTTTGAGGACACTGATTTTCTGTGTCTTCCTTATTTTCTGTAGTATACCATCATAACCATACAAACCAAAATGAAACAATTCTCAGTTGCTCTCACACCAATCCCCAGGCTTCTACTACAGTCTATCCATTTCTTTCTTAATTCTATCCGTCACTTTCTTAATTCTATCCGTCACTTTCTTAATTCTATCCTTCACTTTAATGTTTCTATCAGTTACTTTTGCAAATCTACCCTTCTCACCCACAAACAGCCCAGCTATCTACTACAGATAGCTGGGCTGTTTGATTTATTTACACTACATATTTTTCTGCGTCAATCAACTTAACGGATGCTTCACGTTTCTTCGCGATTAAGTTGTAAGGATTATTGCGTGTTAGCTTACGTAGTGCAGATAACGTCATGCGCGCTGCATCTCCGTCAGCTGAAGCAAGAATTGTATCTTTTGCCTCTTTTTCAATTTCTGCAAATGCTTCTTGACAGAAGATTTGTGTGTACAATAATTTTTGATGAGCTTTTTCAGCACCATCACGAGCAATCGCTTTTTCTGTACGTAAGACAGCTGATTCCATAGCGAATAATTGGTTTGCGATATTCGCAATATTTACCAATACCTCTTGCTCCTGATCAAGCTTCGGACCAAAGCGTTGTGCTGCTAATCCCGCTGCTAAAACTGCGATTTTCTTTGCATTTTTCACAAGGTATTTTTCTTGTGCTAGTGGCTCTGTGCCTATATCTTCAGGCATTAGCATAAGGAGCTCCTGCTGTAAATTTTGGGCTACTTGTAATAGCGGTAGCTCACCCTTTAATGCCTTCTTCATAAATGTACCTGGTACAATCATACGGTTAATTTCATTTGTTCCTTCAAAGATTCGGTTAATACGAGAATCGCGATAAATTCGCTCTACCTCGTATTCAGCCATAAAGCCGTAGCCACCATGTAATTGCACCGCTTCATCTGCAATATAATCTAATGTTTCTGAACCAAACACTTTGGCAATCGAGCATTCAATCGCATACTCAGCAATAGCACCGGCAATTACCGTTCCTTGCTTTTGCTCCTCAGGGTTTAACTGACTTAAGCGATCCTCAAATAAGCCTACAGTACGGTAGTTTAATGACTCAGACGCATATAATTGAGAAGCCATTGTTGATAATTTTTCTTTTGTTAAATTGAAATCAGACAGTTTTGTTTTAAATTGCTGACGTTGGTTTGTATATTGAATCGCTAGCTCTAATGCACGCTTAGATCCACCAATTGTACCAACGCCTAGCTTATAACGACCAATATTTAAAATATTAAAGGCAATCACATGCCCACGGCCAATTTCACCTAATAAATTTTCTACAGGCACTTCTGCATCTTCTAACACTAATGTACGAGTGGATGAAGATTTAATCCCCATTTTCTTCTCTTCAGGTCCCACTGACACGCCATTGAATGCACGTTCTACGATAAATGCAGAGAATTTATCGCCATCGATTTTAGCGTACACGACAAATACATCTGCAAAGCCTGCGTTTGTAATCCATTGCTTTTCACCATTTAGAATATAATGTGTACCTGCATCATTTAATTTTGCAGTTGTTTTTGCCCCTAATGCGTCTGAACCAGAACCTGGCTCTGTTAATGCATAGGCAGCAATTAATTCACCTGATGCTAGCTTTGGTAAGTATTTTTGCTTTTGCTCTTCATTACCAAACAGTACAATTGGTAATGAACCAATACCCACATGTGCACCATGCGTAATTGAGAATCCACCCGCTACGGACATTTTTTCTGCGATTAAGGCAGAGGATACTTTGTCTAAGCCTAAGCCCTCATATTCTTCAGGTACATCTGCACCTAGTAAACCCAGCTCACCAGCACTCTTTAGAAGACGAACTGAATGCTCAAATTCATGATGCTCTAAGTTTTCAACAACTGGTAGCACTTCATTTGTTACATATTCTTCTGTCGTTTTTGCAATCATTTTATGCTCATCTGAGAAATCTTCAGGTGTAAACACACGATCTAATTCCACATCTTCAACAAGAAATCCGCCGCCTTTAATAAAATCCGTTGTTTTTTCTGTCATGATTAATTCCTCCCACATATATCTATTTTGATTATTTAATCCCCTAATCAGCTACACCCCAGCATAATTGCGTTCAGACTTTCCAAGCTTGCTCGAAAAGCTCCTTTTCAAAATCTGTGACATCCGCTGGGCCTTTTCTCGATTTAGCAGTCATAAATTGACGCTTCAATCAAGATGAAAATATATAGAAAAGCTTGAAATATACAATGTTCGGAGGCAACCGTAAACAGTACACCTCAAGCTTATCTAGCGAAAAATTATAGAATTTCAAATACGCCTGCAGCCCCCATGCCGCCGCCAATACACATTGTCACAACTCCATATTTCTTACCTTGACGCTTCAATTCATGAATAAGCTTTAATGTTAAAATAGCTCCTGTTGCGCCAAGTGGGTGACCTAATGCAATGGCACCACCATTCACATTTACTTTTTCTTGGTCGATGCCTAAATGACGTACAACCTGTAAAGATTGCGAGGCAAATGCTTCATTTATTTCCCATAAATCGATATCATCTATTGATAATCCTGCAATTTCTAACGCTTTGGGCACTGCCACGATTGGCCCAATACCCATTACTTCAGGAGGTACACCCCCAACTGCAAAGCCTAGGAATTTTGCCATTGGCGTCAGACCCTGCTTGTCAGCCTCCTCCCGATCCATCACTAGGACAGCAGCTGCTCCATCAGATGTTTGAGAGGCATTACCAGCTGTCACACTACCTTTTACATGGAAGGCTGGACGTAGCTTTGCTAAACCTTCAACAGATGTACCTGGACGTACACCCTCATCCATACTAAATGTGAATTTCTTCACTTGTGGTTTATTGTTAGCATCCACGAAATGTTGCTCCACCTCTACTGGAACAATCTCATCATTGAACTTTCCTTCTTTAATCGCCTTTTCTGCAAGCGCATGTGAACGAACAGCAAAGGCATCTTGATCCTCTCGACTAACATTGTATTGACGTGCTACTTCCTCAGCAGTATGACCCATTCCCATATAATATTGAGGAGCTGTTTCAGCTAAAGTCGGATTTAAGCGTGGCGTATTCCCCACCATTGGCACCATACTCATTGACTCAACGCCACCAGCAAGTATCGCCTTTGAATGACCTAGCATAATTCGTTCTGCTGCATAGGCAATTGCTTGTAAACCTGATGAACAGAATCTATTAATTGTTAGTGCTGGTGTTGTATCAGGTAATCCTGCAAGTGCGCCAATACTGCGTGCTACATTCATCCCCTGCTCAGCTTCTGGCATAGCACAACCTAAAATCAAATCATCAATTGGCCCTTCATAGCCAGCTCTTTTTAATGTTTCTTTGACAACTACGGCACCAAAGTCATCTGGTCTCACTGTTGCTAAAGAACCTTTTTTTGCTTTTCCAATTGGAGTTCGTGCTCCTGCTACAATAACGGCTTCACGCATCGTATAATCCCCCTTTGTTTCATGTGCAAGATTTGTCTAATTCTTCTATTAGTTACGTAGTGGTTTCCCTTTTAACAGCATGTGCTGCATTCTTTGCTGAGAAAGAGGATCTGCAACCAAACTTAGGAATGCCTCACGCTCTAGGTTTAATAGATATTGTTCATCGACTAAAGTGCCATATGGAACTTTCCCACCAGCAATGACATACGCTAATTTTTTAGCGATTTTTAAATCGTGTTCACTAATATAGCCTGATTCAAACAATCCTTGCGCACCGATTAATAGCGTACCGTAACCTGATGCACCGACTACGGGAACTTTCGCAGGTACAGGTGGTTGATAGCCTGCCTCATAAAGTGCTAGTGCAGCTTGTTTTGCATCATATAGTTGGTGATCTGGATTAACAGAAATCCCATCAGCAAAGTCTAAGAAGTTATTCTCACGTGCTTCTTCACCAGATGTTGAAACTTTTGCCATCGCAATCGTTTCAAATACTTTATTAGCAATATGTTGATAGTCTACCTCAACACCATTTGGTAAACCTTTAAGGAATTTTTGATAGAGTGCTTTATTGCCGCCTCCTCCAGGAATTAAGCCAACGCCCACTTCTACTAATCCCATATAGGTTTCCATTGTTGCCTGAATATGTGCAGCTGGTAAGCATACCTCTGCTCCACCACCTAGTGTCATGGCAAACGGTGCTGCGACAACAGGCTTACGAGAGTATTTAATTTTTTGCATCGCATCTTGGAAAGCTTTAATCACGAAATCTAGCTCAAAAATATTATCATCCTGTGCCTCTACTAAAATCATGCCTAGATTTGCACCAACACAGAAGTTTTTCCCTTGATTACCGATGACTAAGCCCTTATAGTTGGCCTCTACTTCATCCACTGCAAAATTAATCATTTGGATAATATCTAAACCAATAGCATTCGATTGGGAATGGAACTCAAGTAAGGCAATGCCATCACCTAAGTCTATTAAGCTAGCACCTGTGTTTGATTTAATAACACCATGCTTTTTCTTATAGCGTTTTACGTTTATTTCCTTTTCATTCACTGGTACCTTTACATATTCGGAACCATTGTAGTACGCTAAGTCACCATCAATTTCTGTATAGAAAGTGTCAAAGCCATTTGCTAACATTTCTTTCACAAATGCAGGTACTTCACGACCCTCAGCCTCCATTTTTGCTACGGAATCTTTCACGCCAAGCGCATCCCATATTTCAAATGGACCTTGTTGCCAGCCGAAGCCCCATTTCATGGCATTATCAATTGCTACGATATCATCAGCGATTTCGCCATGTAGCTGTGCAGAGTATATGAGTGTTGGAGCGAAGATACCCCATAGTAATTCTCCTGTACGATCTTTAGCATATGTTAAAGCTTTTACCTTATTAGCTAGACCACGCGTTTGTTTTGCCATTTCAATAGAAGGTGTTTTTAATTTTTTAACTGGGCTATATTCTAATGTGCTTGGATCAATTTCAAGTATTTCTTTCCCTTGTTTTAAGAAGAAACCTTGACCAGATTTTGCACCTAGCCAGCCATTTTCCACCATTTTCTGTAGGAATTCTGGTACTGCAAATACTTGCTGTTCTTCACCAGTAGTTTGATCATAAACATTTTTCGCTACGTGGATAAATGTGTCTAAGCCAACAACATCTAAAGTACGGAAGGTTGCAGATTTGGGACGACCGATTAATGGACCCGTTACAGAATCCACCTCACCCACTGAATAATTCCCCTTCACCATTTCTTGTAAAGTGATTAGTAAGCCGTACGTTCCAATACGATTGGCAATAAAGTTTGGTGTATCCTTGGCAAGCACCACACCTTTTCCAAGCACATCCTCGCCAAATGTTTTCATAAAGCTTACAACCTCTGGTGCTGTTGTATTGGCTGGAATGACTTCAAGTAATTTTAAATAGCGTGGCGGGTTGAAGAAGTGAGTACCCAAGAAATGCTTTTGAAAATCTTCGGAGCGCCCTTCAGCCATTGCATTAATGCTAATACCAGAAGTGTTTGAACTAACAATTGTTCCTGGTGTTCTGACAGCATCGATTTTTTCATAAAGACTTTGCTTAATTGCTAAATTTTCAACGACAACTTCAATAATCCAATCCACATCTTTTAACTTCCCTAAATCATCCTCAAAGTTACCGACAGTTAGTAGTGATAAATTTTTCTTAGAAGTAAGTGGTGCTGGTTTTTGCTTTACTAACTTTTGAAGCGCCCCATTAACAATACGATTTCTTACAGCAGGATGTTCTAGAGAAAGGCCCTTTGCCTCTTCGTCTGCTGTTAGTTCCTTCGGTGCAATGTCTAATAATAGTGTTGGAATACCGATGTTTGCTAAATGTGCAGCAATACCAGAGCCCATAACACCTGAACCTAGAACAGCTGCTTTTTTAATATTGTAAGTCACAAGCAATTCCCCCTTATTCTCCCATTGAATGAATAGCCATTCATTTTTTGGCCAAAAAAATATCAAGTTTGCCTTGTGTATTTTTGTCCAGATTTTATGTATGACTAGCTTAATCCAGCCTAACATCTGTGACATACAACTAAGGCCTATCTTCGTTCAGCGATTATCAATACTAAATGAAGATAAAACTACTTTTTCTGTTTTTAGTGTAGATTATTTTGTCTAATTTAGCAATCTTTTTTCTTCATTTATTTTTGCAATATACAACTTTTTTTGTTTTTTACGAGCAAAAATAGGACAGTAAGTAGCTATCAATTATCCCAAACAGAAAACTTTCAGGATACGTGAAAAATGTGTAGAATGGAAAGCAAGGAGAGTGAAATACTAATGAAAACAATTACTACTGCTGAACAATTTAATGAACTGATCTCTGGTGACCAAAAGGTACTTGTGAAGTTCTATGCTGGCTGGTGCCCTGATTGTACACGTATGAATATGTTCATCGATCCAATTATTGAAGAATACAGCCAATATGATTGGTACGAGCTGAACCGTGATGAGCTACCAGAAATTGCTGACAAATATGATGTTATGGGTATTCCAAGCTTACTAATTTTCCAAAACGGTGAAAAATTAGCACACTTACATAGTGCTAATGCAAAAACACCTCAGCAAGTAACGGATTTCTTATCTACACAGCAATAATTAACTGGCTAAAAATTGTATAATTGACATAAAAGAGCTACTGATCTGTGGCGAAAGCGAAGCGTCAGCCACAAGTTACAGATTTCTTATCTTCACAGCAATAATTAGCTGGACTAAAAATTGTATAATTGTCTGGAAAGCAAAAGCCGCAAGGAAACAGACACAAAATATTACAAGAGCTACATTTCTTTTGAAATGTGGCTCTTGTTACAAAGGAGAAAATGATGCGCCAACAACTATCCTTACATGGAAAATCACAATACGATGCAAGCATTTCGCCAAACTATCGAAATTCTGCCTGTGGACCTACAACTGTACATGTAATTTTAAACTATTTAGACGAGTCAGCTCCTCCGATAAATGCGCTTTATAAACTCCTGGGTGGTACGAAGATTGGGTTATTTAAATGGCGCCTCATTCGTAATCTTCGTCGTCTCCATCCAACATGGGATATCCGTAATTGTTCATTAAAGGAGGCACTACAGGAAATTGATGCGGGCCGTCCTGTAGCCATACGCTTTGATCGCTATTTCAGCCTGAATTGGCGAGATAAAAAATCCGCCTTTGCCTATCACTGGGTACCTCTTATTGGCTATGAAATACGAGATGATGAGCTGTTGTTAATTTTCCACGATAATGGTGGGCCTAATCGCGAAAGTAAAATCCGAACAGCCTTATTTAAGGATAATGAGAAAGTATTGAGCTTTATAAAAATCACGCCTATTTTTTGAGCTAGCTTGCCTGCTTTGTTTAGATATGCTCTTAATTCCTCCCCTCAAGATAATTTTTTACAACTTGGGCAAAAATATCAGTTGTTCTATACGTCTCTTCCAGCGTATTTTCTATACTTCCAATATTTAATAAAATAGAATTATCATGAAGCTCTTGATTATAAGTATTTTCAGGAGTTACTTCCTTTTCTTCTACCCCCCTCGAAAGTCCTGGATATAGTTCCTCCAGTTGCTTATGAAGCTGTGTTGCAAATTTTTTGTTCACTTCATAGTTTTCGCTTGTTTTTGATACGGTAAATTGAATTCTTGCATAATTTTCCCCTTTAATTTCAATCGTTGAATCCTGTCTTTTCAGAGAATCTCGATGTATATCAAAAATCATACGTATACTATTATGTTCAGCTAATGCTTGTTGTAAATTTTCCCTTGATACTTTATACGAATCTGAAAATGGTAAGCCTTTTCGTTTTAAGATTCCAGCTATATCTGTTTCGTCATGAATTGCTTTAATTTGAAATTTTTTCAATGCTTTACTTAACTCTTTTCCAACCAATGTTACATTTTTAGTATGACTAAACATCTGATTAGGTTTTTCTGTTTGAAGTTCTGGAATAAATGATTCTGTATTATGTGAATGATAAATATATACTACAGGCTCTTTTTCGTCTATTGCATTAGACGATGCTGCTCCATAACCATTTATTGAAACCTTGCTATCTTCGCTAGATAAAATTAACCAAGAAAAAATAAATGAACAAACTAAAAAAACACTTGTCATAACAGAGAATCTTGTTATTATTCTTTTTTTATTCATACTTCGCGCTTGTTGTCTAAGTGTGTTTTCAGTCAAAGCAACAAATTTTTTGCTTGGATGCTGAGGGTACATATCTTTTAACAGATCAAATATCTCTTTATCATTTTGCATTTGTCAAAACCCCCTCTATATCAATATTCAGTTTTCTTTTCAACTCTTTTAAAGCTCTGTGATAATCTACTTTCACTTTAGCTTCACTACATTGTAGAATATCGGAGGTTTCTTTAATAGAGCATTCAGAAATGCCTCGAAGAATCATTACCGCTCTGTAATTAGGTTTTAATTTTGCAATGGCCTCATGGATACATCGCTTTAATTCCGTTACTTCAAATACCTCATCTGGCTTCTTTTCATTCGAGGACAATTGATTAAAAAAACATCTTTAAATAAAGAGACAAACCGTTTTTTTCGATAATGATCAACTGCAACATGTTTTGCGATTGAAAAAATCCATGTTTTTAAATTATACTTGCCATTAAAATTTGTTAAGCTTTTTAACACCCGAATAAATACTTCTTGCGTTAAATCCTCCGCATCATTTTGATTTCCCGAAAAACAAACAAGAAATCTGTACACGTCTAAATAATACAAATTGTAAATTTCAACGATTCTTGATTCCAAGTTATTCGAATCAACCAACCTTTCCCCTCCTTTACTTATTCATCTATAATTCGTTTGAGATTCGTAAAAGGTTACAAAAATTTTCATTAAAAAAAGCAGAGCATAATTCTATACTCTGCGTTTGATAACCATGGTGTTTTTTAAATTAGTGTATACAATGAACGTGCCTGCTTGGCTATTAGTGTAAAACCACGTTCCTCAATTTCTTTAAACAATTGCGGCTCATAGCTTGGTACTATGAGATGAGAGAATTCTGCATCAATTGGTATATTTGTTTGAATTGTTGCAAGCTCGTGTGATAGCTTTAGCATGTCTACATTTTCTTGAATTTTCGTCCGTTGACCTGGCTTTAATTCATCTAATGATGTCAGCACATTTTCAATGGAGCCATATGTTTGAATAAGTGTAAGTGCCTGCTTTGGTCCAATGCCTTTAACGCCTGGGTACCCATCACTCGTATCCCCCATAAATGCCTTAACCTGTGCAAATTGAATTGGCTCAATGCCATACTCCTCTTTAAAGCGTGCATCTGTATATATGTCATACTCGGTATAGCCTTTTTTCGTAAAAGCAATTTCTGTTGATGGTCTTAAAAGCTGCAGTAAATCCTTATCCCCACTAATTACGGTAATGTCAGCCTCATCCTGCCATTTCGTAATCATTGAGCCAATTAAATCGTCAGCCTCCATCCCTTTAACACCGAAATTTTTCCAGCCGATTTGTTGGGATAAATTTTTCGCCATATCAAATTGTGGTAGCATTTCATCTGGTGGTGCTGGTCGATTAGCCTTATAGCCATCAAATAACTCATTGCGAAATGTATGTGCGCCCATATCCCAACAAACAGCAAGATGCGTTGGTCGCATAATAGATTGTGCGGTTAGTACATGACGCACAAATCCTTGGGCACCATTAGTCGGTGTACCATCTGCAAGACGAATATAATGCCCCATTGCAGCCGAGGCAAAGAATGAACGGAATAAAAGAGCCATGCCATCAACTATCAGTAATTTTGGTTTCGTTGTCATTATAAATAGTCCCCTCTATAACAATACAATGATTGTATTTATCCATCACTTAATTATTAACATTGTTCTATTATAGCAAACTATTATCAATTATGCTCCAGCGTAATTATTGTATCTGGATTAGCTCAATGAAATCTGTGACATCCTCTGAGAGATTAATGCTAGGCTTGATTAAAATTTTATTGTAAATAATTCATCATATCACTACCTAATCAAGGCTTTCGTTTTTGTTGTTAGACGATTACGATGATCCAATTTAATACCTGTTAGCCATTGTAGAAATGCGGTTACGCCCATCTTTACTGTTACTGAACGTAGGTCGCCTTCCTTTGGATCTGCGTAAATAAAGTCAATATGACGAACACCTTCATTTTCACCAATGAGCTTTAAAATATCAAATAATTCATAGGCTGTTAATCCTCCTGGCGTTGCTGCTGGGACATCTGGTGCGAACGTAATATCTAACGCATCTAAATCGACGGATACATAAATACGATCTACCTGATACATCAGCTGACGTAGCATTTCACGAATTGTTAGCTGAATGCCATCACGACGCATTTGCTTTAACGTAATCATATGAATACCTTGCTCTTTTGCATATTGAATCATTTCAGGTGAATTAAAAAAACCATGTAATCCGACATTATAGATATGTCTCCCCTCTACAGTGCCTGCAGCTATCAACTTCTGGATTGGGGAATCCATCGCTAAGCCAATTTCCTCTTGATTACGAGCATCCAAATGTGTATCAATTTGAATAATGCCAATTCGTTCCTGTGGGAATGCATTCTTAATTCCTCTGAGCGAGCAACCTGTAACAGTATGATCTCCACCTAGAAGACAGGTAAAGCTTTTTGTATAGGCTGTACTTAAATTTTCTGCTGCTGCCTCGATAGCCGATTCAGAAAGCATTCTATCTGTTGGTTGAATGGCTACATCTCCGACATCTACAACTGCCAATGAACGTAAATCGACTTGCTCATCTAAATTATAGGATTGAAAGCTTGGCCATACCTTTCTAAATGCTGTTGGGTATTGGGCCTTTTTCGAGGGATCACTTGCATACGATAATAAAGCTCCATATATGATAATATCTACGTCATTCGGATGCGGATTCTCCTTTTGCTTAATCCATTGATGCATAGCTGAGCCTTTTTCCTGCTTCCATTGACATTCAGGTTGAATAAACATATTAACCGACCACCTTTACACCTTTTTTCCAAACTTTTTTCACATGATTGACTCCAAAAATATAATGTATTTTTTGGTGATTATGTACATCCCATAGTACTAAATCTGCTTGTTTTCCCACTTCAATAGAACCCACTCGGTCTTCAATTTGAAGAGCACAAGCAGCATTATATGTCGCAGCACACAGAGTTTCCGCAGGTGTCATTTTCATCATAATGCATGCTAGGTTCATCACAAGCGGCATTGAAATAGTAGGAGATGACCCAGGATTGCAATCCGTAGAAATAGCTACAGGCACACCTGCGTCAATTAAATCTCTTGCACGGGCTGGCTTTTCGCCAAGATATAATGCTGTTGTTGGTAATAAACATGCTATGACACCTGAATTTGCAAGCGCTTGAATCCCCTCATCCGATACTTTCAATAAATGATCAGCTGAGATTGCTCCTACCTTTGCTGCTACAAATGCTCCTTGATTTTCTGCAATTTCATCAGCATGGATTTTCGGAATAAGTCCCTTGTTCTTACCTGCCACTAAAATACGCTCTGATTGCTCAGGGGTAAACACATCAACCTCACAAAAGACATCGATAAATTTAGCTAAATCTTCCTCCACAACTGCAGGAATCATCTCCTCTATGACAAGTTTGATATAGTACTCTGGATTACCCCGGTACTCCTCTGGTACAGCATGAGCACCCATAAAGGTTGGCACAATATCTATTGGATGTTTTTCATGCAACTTTCGCATCACGCGTAATTGCTTTAGCTCATTGTCCAAATCCAGTCCATAGCCACTTTTACTTTCAAGCGTCGTCACACCATGCTGTAAAAATAAATCTAATCGTCTCGTTGTTTGATTGAAAATATGCTCTTCGGACAGTGCTCGTATTTTTCTAGTTGTCGCATGTATTCCGCCACCAGCATTCATAATGTCCATATAACTGGCACCTTCTAAACGCATTTCAAATTCATGCTCTCGACTGCCACCAAAAACAACATGCGTATGTGGATCAATCAAACCAGGCGTTACAATTTTTCCTGTAGCATCTACAATGTCCGCTTCCTCTGCTCGTGATAAATACTTCAAAATCATTTCACGTGTTGTCCCTATATCATGAATAACGCCATCTTCAATCCAGACACTTCCTCCTTCAATAATACCTAACTCTTTCATTTCCTCACGTATACGCCCTTTTTTTTCACTAGCAAGTGTCACTAATTGCGAAATATTTTGAATCCAAATTGGTCTCTGCTGTCTTTCTGTCATTCTTTTATCCCCCTATTAATACTTCAAGCTTTTTCAATATGTTTTAGTATCATAAGTAATTACATTTTCGGCATACTTCTGTATTTTCCCTTTATTTTTTAAAAATTGTCACTCCGCGGCTAGAACTTCTATTATTAAAATAAAAAAAAAACGCAAACTAGAGCATTTTCTAGTTTGCTATTTTTTCTGTTTAGATAATTGATGACAAAGCTCTGCTACCTCGTACATGGCATAACTTTGAAAATTATATTTTTGAGATAGCTCTTGATAATACTGTAAGATTTCTTCAAGGATGGCTAAGTTTTTCCCTAATTTCTTGCTAAAATTATGCGGATGCCACCATAAGTGATAAAATGTCTTTGTTGTCGCAGCTTCATGCATGGCCTCTTTAATACGTTTCATTTTTAAGCCCTCTAAAAAACGTAAAGGGCCACAATATGGTCTTAAGAATGCACTTGAGTGAACATTAATTAATGTATCCTTTTGCATTTCCTCCATTGTTACCAAATGATTTCCTGTTATATTCATATAACTATCCAACCATTTTTTGACCCTTATTGTGTGGCCTGTATTCTGAGTGCTATACACTGGATGATTTTCATTCCCACGATAGCATATCAATCCCACTTCACGACATGCTCCAAAATAGGCTTTATTTATCTGATTCCGTGGAAAGACAATCGACTTCATAGGTCCAGTCAACTCCTCGCAAATCATTGCAGTAGCATGTAAATCGGAGCGAAAATCGGCTTCCGTTTGACCCTTTTCTAAACAATAAAAATGAGAAAATGTATGGCTTCCAATCTCCTGATGAGGTGTACTTTTAATTCTCTCGATTAAGGATTTACCAAAATGTAAAAAATCTTGTTCTTCATTTTCTCCAACCTTGGCAAGCTGCATATGAGCCGCATAGCGCATATTGTCATATTTCACAGGGATCCCTCTTAAATAATGAGCCATTTCCGCTTTTGACTCTGCAAATAATAACCCAACAGTTGCCCAAGTTGCATGAATGCCATATTGTTCAAATAACGCTAAAATTTTAGGTAATGCCTGACGTACACCATTCATATTTTTGCTGTAGCGCCCATATCTAAATGTATCATGGGCACTCCAATTTAACTTCAAATCCAATGATATCACGAGACCCCCGTGATTTAGTTCGTTTGCTACTTCCTCCATTTTTGCACGCCCAGTAAAAGTGCACTAATTTTAGAATGAGCAATGTAGCCCGAATAAACATTGACTACTTGTCCACCAAAGCTTAACTTAAATTCACGAATATTTTGATCATCCATGAGTCTCCCCATATCGTATAAAACAAATCCTTGCTCCTTTAAATGCAATAAATTATGCCAGATCAAGAAGTGATTAGCATAACGGATAGGTCGTTTTAAATGATCAAGTGTCATTTGAGAATGACAAGTGGCAACATAATAGGACATTGCTTTTTTAGCATGTACAATATCAAGCCTATAGCATAGAGTTTGTCCACAAATGCTTCGAATCTCCGACAACCATAAAGCTCCCTGATTATTTAACAGCATAATGGCTTCCATTTGAGATTTACTAATGGATTCAAGTTTTTTTCTTTTGGCAAAATTATTATAAAACTGCTGAAAGGCTCGTAAATTTTCTTCAGATGGCTCCTTATAAATAAAAACTTGATAGGCTTCTTTTTGAGCACGACGAAGTATTTTGCGGTTACTTTCTGATAATGCAAGATATAATGACAGTGCACTTTCTGTAAGATGGATATGAACTGTCTCACTTTTCACAAGCTTTCGACTCGGAACAAGTGAATGTGTATAGCCAATTACCTTCATTGATTTTCGAACATTTGCTGGCTTTTCTACAAAGTAAAAATGCTGCATTGCGATATTCCATCGCTTACTTTTAATGGACAGAATGAACATCGCCCCCACTCTCTGTGTTTTTTTCTACATGCGTTCGCTGAAAACGAACACATTTGAAATGTTTCATTCGAGAAATAGGTTTATAGCCTAGCTTCATCAAGCGTTTCCGCTTACGCCATTGCCAAAAGTTTGCTGTTACCCAGAGTGTTTGTGTAGGTTTGATTTTTTGAAAAAAAGCTGTAATTATATCGATATTTTTATAAACATCATAGCTTAAAAAATAAGTCTGCTCTGGCAAAGTCTCAATTATTTGCAATGTATCTACATACAACTTGGACGTATGTAAGGCAAACGCAGGCTGAATCGTTTTTGCAAAGGAATCTTTATATACGGTATATCCCTTATAAAGTAGAGTAATGATTTCCTCCTGATTAAGCTGCATCGCCTCTTGTGTGGACATTTTCTCAAACAAATTTCCTACAGGTCGTTGTGGCGGTACACTTTCTGATGGGGATAATTCATATATATTCACTTGCTTAAAACGTATAAACTTTTCTACGAATAGTTGTCCATATTCTAGCCAATCTTTGACTTTTCCATACTTTACTAAGTATCGTAATTGCTCTAACGTGTCACGGCTCCATTTAACAAGGCGCTGATTCTTTGTTACATATTCCTTTAGTTGTGCTTTCAATGTATACATAAATGCCAAAATCTTTGCCCGCCTCGTCCCACTGCTGACAAGCATTTGTCTTGTAAAGTCAATGTTAGAGCGCCAGTCAAGCTTATATGGTTCATAGCCTGTACCCATGTCAAACAAATGGTAGTTTTCAGAGAAGGCTCGTTTAATATTCTCCTGATTCACTAGTCGACTGGCTCCAAATATTTGAAACATTGGCTCATAGGCAAGGGCATACGTCACATATCGCCCACGACAGCAAACTCCATAGGTAAAGGCAATCCATTGATTTTCAAAGACTAATGCGTCTATTTTTACTTGCAGGGATTCACCTTTAAGAAGCATTAGTCGTTCTAAAAAATCTCGCTTTTTTCCTTTTCGATAAGCACTTGTATCTAACCGTTTAGTCCATCGTCTATCCAATATTTTAAACATTTCCGAAAGCTCGTCCTGAGAGGGGGTTATCTTTATTAAAGATCCTACATTTCGTAGCATTCTTTCCCGATAATTCATATCGTGTTTTTTACTACATTGATGAAAATGGATATGGAAATCTATATCGTGAAAGTCAATATACGGGGTTACTACTCGAAAAATACTTGGAGGTAGTTGCCTTTCTACAAAATATTGCTCTAATATTTTCGTAGAAACCTTGCTTTCGAGTAAACCATGAAATGAAAATAGTAGATGCTTATGCTTTTTTATAAGCTGATCAAAAACAAAGGTCGTCGCAGACAGCATGGACTCTTTTTGTGCTACAAGTCCAGAGTAATTGGCGCTATTTTCGCCTGCAAATGAATAGATTCGTATTCCCCAACGAAGTCGAATCGTAAATGGAAAAAAGGCAATAATTTGACCATCATTTTCGACTGCATAAAGCTCCACACGCTCTCTTCGCCCCATAGTTTGCCACCAGTTATAAAACCAGACAAACTCAATAAATGGATTATCATTGCCTTCATTTGCTAAAATGTCATCCCACATATTTTTGTACCACATAAGCTCATCATCAGTTCTAATGCGAATTAATTGCACATCAATCACCTTTCTTAACAAACTTAGAGACAGCCTATTCAACTGCATTTTTAGCACTTAACTCTATATATTCATAGCGATGATTTCTAGAACTTTTTTTGTCAGGTAATATAAAAAAGAAGGCTATCAAGAAAATTAACATCTTCTCGAGAGCCCCACCCTTTTATCGTAGATCATCATTATTTTTGTCTTGAATTCCTAAGCCTGCAAAATCTGGACATAGCATTCAATTTGAACATTACCCTTCAATGCCTTGCTGATCATACACGTCTGTTCCGCCTTTTCGGCTAAGCGATAAATTCTTTTTAACTCACGTTCAGAGCAGTTCTGTACCCTCATACTTGGCCTATGGACAATTTTTTCATAGGTAAAAACACCATTGGTAACATCGACAAACCCCTCAGCCTGCATAGATAGATCTAACACCTCTATCTTTGAATTTTCTAGTAAAGTAGCTAATGTAATTAAATAACACGTAGCTGCGGCACCCAATAGCATTTCATCAGGATTTGTCCCAACACCTGGCCCATTCATTTCCCGAGGAATAGAAATACTCGTGTGTAGATTAGCTGCAGCAATTTCCCCTAACCCATTTCTTCCCTCTGACCATTTTAACTGCATATGAAATACATGTTGAATCCTAAAAACCTCCTTTGAATAATGCGTATGTTCATATACTATCTTTGCAGTTTAGCTTAACAGATTTCCTCACAGAGTGGTTACCTACTTTTTATGCCACGAGAGAGGTTCTCTTCCAACTGAGCGAGTCTTCCTCTCAGCTGATCGGGATTCTCGAGCAACCGAGCGAGTCTTCCTCTCAGCTGATCGGGATTCTCGAGCAACCGAGCGAGTCTTCCTCTTAGCCGAGCGAGGTTCTCGGGCAACCGAGCGAGTCTTCCTCTTAGCCGAGCGAGGTTCTCGGGCAACCGAGCGAGTCTTCCTCTTAGCCGAGCGATTTCTCCACTTAGCCGAGCGAGGTTTTCGGGCAACCGAGCGATTTCTCCACTTAGCTGAGCGGGGGTCTCGAGCAACCGAGCGAGTCTTCCTCTCAGCCGAGCGGGATTCTTGGGCAACCGAGTGAGTCTTCCTCTTAGCCGAGCAGGATTCTTGGGCAACCGAGCGAGTCTTCCTCTTAGCCGAGCGAGATTCTCGGGCAACCGAGCGATTCTTCCTTTTAACCGAGCGGGATTCTTGGGCAACCGAGCGATTTCTCCACCCAGACGAGCGAGGTTCTCGGGCAACCGAGCGAGTCTTCCTTTCAACCGAGCGGGATTCTTGGGCAACCGAGCGATTTCTCCACCCAGACGAGCGAGGTTCTCTGGCAACCGAGCGATTCTTCCTTTCAACCGAGCGGGATTCTTGGGCAACCGAGCGATTTCTCCACCCAGACGAGCGAGGTTCTCGGGCAACCGAGCGATTTCTCCACTTAGCCGAGCGGGGGTCTCGGGCAACTGAGCGGTTTTTCCTCTCAGCTGAGCAATTGTCTTGGCTACCCGAGCGACTTTTCCTATTTACCGGAACAATTGCCTTGACAACTTAAGCATCTTTTCTTACTAACTAATCGCAATAAAAAATGCTCGCCCTCTTTGCAAAAGCATGAGTCGAGCAATTTTTCTATTCTGTGGCAGCAACGTTCTTTTCCGTTTCAGTATGGCGGTTTTTTTTCGTTGCTGTTTGGTATTCTGCTAAACGAGCAGTTGTGCGCCAATAGTGATAGACTAAACGATCAATCCATAGAAGCGCTTCTACTTTCGAAACAGCTGTCTCTAACTCTACGACATTTTCAACAGAATGCTCGAAATAGGCATTTCGTTTATCTCGTCGTACAGCTGCCATCTCTGATGATGTTTCCTTTAATAGAACAGAAATCTCTGGCAAGCGTTCATCTTCATCAATTATCACTAAAACTTCCTCAAGTACCTCCAACCATTTCTGTGTTAAAGTGGACTGTAGCTGAAAGGTGCTTGGATTTTGCTCTCGTAATGCCTTAGTCAAGCGAAGCAAGTGATCAAGTGCATGTAATAGTGAAATATGCTTATGACGATCCTTCGTGGCTGTTGATTGGATAGCATCCATAAACAGACGTGTTTTTTCAATCGCATCATCAATCAGATTTAATTTACTTTCAGCTTCTGTTGTCATCTTTTTACTTCGAATAAGGGATACAATTACTGTTGTTAATTCCTTTGTAATGTCCTGAAGGGTATTAAAGGAAACCTCCACAGCTACCCCAGGAATTTTTGCCACACTATCATCCAGATTTCGCGTTAAATGATTACCTTTCTCTGGTATCATTTTTTCAATTGCCCTCGCAAACGGTCGGACAAACGGCACGAAAATAATGGCACCAATGACACTAAATAAAGTGTGGAAAACAGCAATTCCTAATGTTTCATCAAAGCTACCATTCATGAATGTCGTCACATTTTTTGTTAATGCAAACATCAATGTTGCACCAATCGTAACAATAATGGCTGTGGCCACGTTAAACAGTACATGCGTCATCGCTGTCCGTTTTGCAGCAGTTGACGCTCCAATTGCAGCAAAAAGGGCTGTGGCAGTGGTTCCTATATTTTGTCCGATTACTAAATAGGCAGCCTGTTCAAAATCAATAGCTCCTGCATAAAGGGCGGTTAAAGTAGCTGCAATTGCTGCACTAGATGCCTGCATAATCACCGTCATGACAAGACCAAGCACAATTAAAATAAGCTGACCGCTTATAGAATCCGCCTGAAAAGAATCAAATGGAATTTTATCCTGAACGGATGCCATTCCTCCCTGTAATACATCAATACCTAAAAATAGTAAGCCAAAACCTGTAAAAAGCCCGCCTATCGCTTTAAAATCACGTGGTGCTAATAATTGCACAAAGACACCGAGTGCAATAAAAGGCAATGACATGGTCTGCATATTAATTTTGAAGCCAATAAGCGAAATAATCCATCCTGTGCTTGTGCTACCTATATTTGCTCCAATAATAACACCAATTGACTGTATAAAGGTCAACAGCCCAGCACTTACAAAACCAATCGTAATCAGAGTTGTTGCAGTAGAGGATTGCACAATCATTGTCATTAAAGTACCTGAAAGAACTGAACTAATTGTTCCACCTGTAAATCGATTCAACCATTTTTTAAGAGCATCCCCTGCAAGCTCCTTTAAACCGTTAGTAAGCATGGTCATCCCGAGTAAAAATAAACCAATGCCTCCTAATACATTTATCAAACTACTAACACTCCCTACAAAATAAAATAAATATCATATGTGGCTAATGAACCTATATAATCAAACATTACTTAATATTACCATTATTAAAATTAAGAGGATAGCTAACATTTCTTTTCTTGTGCAGTTTTTTTATAAAAGCTTCATCGTCTCACCACTGATTTACGAGAACATTCACATTAAATTTATGGTAGAATAGAAAAAATGATTTTTTAGGAGATTTAATAATGATATTAACGAAGCAGCAAGCATTACAAGCACTAAATAAAAACAAATTTATCGGTTTTACTATTACAACAGGAAATATTATTATAAAAAAAATTAATAAAACCGATTATAATATATTCGTTTTTGAGGAAGAAAAAGAGAAACCTATGCATTATCTAGGTTCTATTATGAATGTGATGGCAACAATGAGCGACAAAGCTTCCCATAAAGATTTTGTTATTGTGGATCAGCTCCCAGCACAAGAAGAAAAGGAAGAAACAAAAGAGGAAAAGAAGGCTGATTGCAATGAAGTCAGTCGTACGATTACTGGATATGATGGCTTGTATGAAATAACACAGAGTGGTCGAATTATTTCTGTACGTGAAAATCGTCCATTAGCTCGATGCAATGATGAGTATGGCTTTCATATTGTTCGCCTAACAAAGGAAGGGACTGCAACTAGCCATAATGTCTTTGAACTTTGGCAGCAAGCATTTCCAGAGCTTGAACAAAATGCCTTTAAGGGTGCCCTAAAAGCAAAATATGGCACAGGTTGTAAATTAATAGATAAACCAGGTATACACTTTTAATGAAAATATCCTCAGTGTTACTTCACTGAGGGTATTCCTTTTTATGTAAAAAAAGGAAAGCGTAATGGCCTTCCCATTATTTTTATGGCTTAAGAATTACTTTTATGCATTCATCCTCACGATCATTGAAAATTTGATAGGCTTTACTAGCTTCCTCAAGAGGTAGCCTATGTGTAATAATCTCCCTTGGATCAAATTCTCCTGCCATTATTTTATCATAAAGCAGCGGCATTAAATGTATAACTGGAGCCTGTCCCATCTTCAAAGAAATATTTCTTTCAAATAAATGCCCTAATGGAAACTGATTGTATTTAGAACCATAAACACCAGTGATTTGAATCGTACCAAATTTACGAACAGCATCCATTGCAATACGTATTGGACTTAAAGTTCCCCCTTGCAGCTTTAATTTTTGTTCGATGGCCTCTACAGGTGTCTTCTTCCCATCCATCCCTACGCAATCAATGACAATATCCGCTCCACCCTTAGTAATTTCTCGAATATAAAAGGCCACTTCATCATAATCCTCTAAATTAATAATTTCGACATTGTTTATTTTCTTCGCATGAACTAAACGATAGTTAATATAATCAACAGCAATTACACGCTTAGCTCCCTTCATCCAAGCAAATTTTTGTGTCATTAAACCAACAGGACCACAGCCGAGCACTACAACTGTATCTCCTTTTTTCACTCCTGCATTTTCAACACTCCAATAGGCTGTGGGGAGTACATCTGACAAAAATAATAGTGCCTCATCCTCTAGTTCACAGGACTCCGGAATGACAAAGGGCATAAAGTTTCCGTATGGCACATGTAGATATTCTGCCTGTCCCCCTGGATAATCGCCATATCGCTCTGTAAATCCAAGATATCCTCCTGAATTCACTTCGAGGTTAGGGTTGGAATAATCACATTGACTCTCCATTTCGTTCTTGCAGTAATAACAATCACCACAGGATACATTAAAGGGCAAAATGATACGATCACCTTTTTTTACTCTCGTCACCTCAGAGCCAATTTCCTCTACAACCCCCATAGGCTCATGTCCAATCACATAATCTTTATCTGCTGGAACTGCCCCCTTATAGATATGCAAATCTGAGCCACATATAGCCGTAGATGTAATGCGTACTATAATATCATCTTTCTTTTTTAATACAGGGTCTTCTACATTTTTTACTTGTATATCTTTAATACCTTGGTAGGTTACTGCCCTCATATAAGCAACTCCTTAATGTTTACTTAAAGCAATCGTCTATATTCTCTCCTTGATTAAATTGTAGTATTCAATCATCGCCATTTGGTTTCTTTTTCTTTTAAACTTACGATTATCATATTCATTTCTACCTTGCATATATTTTGTAATACGCTGAAAGTTTGGGATGAGGTGGAGAATTTTGCAGTTGAGTGCAATGGTACTTGGTGGTTTTCTTTTTTTTAGTATTAGCATAGGAGGAGCAATTGCTTGGGTGTTCTCGAAGCTTTTCCAGCATACAACCCAGGGCTTATCATTATTATGTGGTGGATTTCTAGTTGGCTTACTAGTACTTGATATCGTTCCATCTTCCTTTCACCTATATCAAACATTTGGTCTGATCCTTGGCATTTTTATTGGTTACTTTATTTTCCGAATATTAGATACTATCTTTCATTCTTCCCATTCACAAAACCCTTCTGTCACCCTACTAGCAATCGCAATGATTATTCACACCATCCCCATTAGTCTTACCGTGGGAAATTTACTAGGAAATGCGGCATTAAGCATTACCATTACAGCATCTATTATTCTTCATCACATACCAGAGGGCTTTGCACTTTCAACAGCACTACTATCTCAGGGAGAACGACTATGGAGACTTTTTCTTTATTTCATTGTATTCTCTATTTTTTTCAGCATTTTCATATTGATTGGTCAATATTGGGATTTATCTGAAAAAGCCCAAGGATTATTGATGGGGATTTCCATTGGCCTAATTGCCACAACTAGTATATCTGAATTTATTTTGCATCATATTCGTTCTGTCACACTAAAATCCTTAATCATCTATGTTTGTCTAGGCTATTTATTAAGCTATGTATTCCATACTTTAGTCGAATAAAAAGCAATCCACCGAGAAAATGTGGATTGCTTTTTTTATTTAATACTATTTTTTTCATCTAATTGCTGTAAAATTCCGATTGTTCTACAGTTTTCTTCGCATTTTGGTTAAATCAAAGTCAATAAATAGCTAGCCGTTACAAATCTCCTCTCGTGATACAGTTTTATAATCGAATTTAATAAAGCAGATAAAGAAAAAGATTAGTAGCATGATTATTTATTCATAGGCATAAGCATCGAAAGATAGCCTGATATTATTAGCATTTTTATGCCTACAGTAAATATTCATTTAATGAACACCGCCACCATTTTGGCGGTGTCTTTATCATTCATTCGCCCGTCGCTGCTGGATTGTAATATAAAGCCCTAACAAGCGGTCTGTTGTCATCATCCCGTTTTGCAAATCTTTTAAATGTGATTCTTGAATAATTCCTTCTTTAATAGCTTGTGCTAGATATTTCTCTGATTCTGAGCGCATTGTTGGTGATGCAGGATTCCATGCTTGTGTCATTTTATTTGCCTCCTTCTTCTCATCTACCATTAATTTAACTTTCATTTTACTACTACTAGGAACAATTATTTGTCCTTCTAATAGATAACCTATGGGCATTTTCCAAGATGCTTTAACTTCAAAATGGGGTCGATCAATGCTCCCCGTCCAATCACCACCCCACGTTATGCCAAGCTTGCGAGCAATAACACCAACTTTATTGAGAGTAGTCACATCGTATAAAGATAGTGGGGCACCAACCGCAATATCCCATGCTAAACGACTGCTATGATTGCTGGAAAGTGTCCAAGTGACAATATTTCCTGGTCTAGTTCGCCCTTGAGCAAATAAATAATTTTGTCGTTCCTGTGAGCGGAATGTTTCTGTGATAAAAATATTATCAATGCCTGACTTGTAGCATTCTTGAAATAGAAGTCGGCATGCTAATTGTGCGACTGGCATTAATTGTGCTAAATCTCGGCATGTTGACGTTATATTTATACTCATTTTTTATCCTCCTCATCAGTTTTATCTTTGACAATTGCTAATATATTCTTTATAAAATTTGGTGTAGGTAGCCCCATCTTCGTACCGTTTTCTGTTATTGAGATAAATTCTAAAACACAAAATGCTATTGCCGCTCCATCGCCTGCATATTCAATACCTGGTATCACAAAAGCTAATAAATAAATTGAACCCACCAACATCAAATAATAAATTTTTCGTATAATACCATTTACACCAATACGACTATTTAAATTATGATTAACAATGCTAGATAAAATGCCAGTGATATAATCAATTGTCATAAATCCGATTAAAACTGTTACAGCCATACCTAAACCATTTACTGAATAAGAAATAAGTGTACCCATAAAACCACTCCATGTTGCTATCCATTTATCCAATACATCACTTCCTTTTGTAGATCATAAGAAAAAGCCCTCCTAAGCGAAAAACGCTGGAAGGCTTTCCTATTAAATAAAAATAACGCTCGTCCTAGGACTGCGTTTCTGTTTGTACGGCTGTCATTGGTAACACACTTACAATAATATGCTTATTAATAATCGCTCCTCCAATATTAACAAAAGTAATTTTTTGATCATTTAGTGTTGCTGTAAAAGCTGTTGCATCAAACTCTGCATTTTTTAAATTAATTGTTTGTCCGTTGTTTAATAGTACTTGATAATCCATTTATAATCATCCTTATTTGTTATTTTTTAACCATTAAAATTAATATAGCCTCGATCCATGCCATTAATTCGAACATATAATCTACCATTTGTACCTGTTTTACCATTCCAATCTATTGACATTCCCTCCCTATTTCCAGTTAATGCAGGATTTCCATTTATAGTTACCCCAAACATTGCACTTAAATCAATTACATCTCCTCTATGTGAAATATAACCACCTGTAGCATTACCAAATCTAATGAGTTTAGGTGAAGTATCTGCCCAACTTGGTCCAATTTGTAATGTGTTACCGATATAAACATCTTCATTTATTCTTATATATGCGGAGTTAATATTTACAGAATTTAACGTGCCTGTATTTATTGTTCCCAAATTCCCAGTAATATCGGACAGAACAGTAACAGCCCCTACAAGATTGATTTTTGATGCTTGTATACCAATCGTCGTTGCAGTTTGATTGATTAAAGACGTAATTGTATTTCCTGTAAAATCCGTTACACTTACTTTTGACTGAATTTGATTTGCTTGTTGTGTAATACTACTTTCGGCATTATATACCCTATTTCCAAGACTGCTTATTTGAGTTTGTTGACTAGTCACCGTTGACTGTATTTGAGATGCTGTTTGAGAAACAACAGAAACATCATTGCGGACTGTTTGAATATTGTTGTTCAGTGTTGTAACCTGTGCAGATACTTCACCTCGAATTTCAATAGCTGTTTGAGTAATACGACTACTTAAATTGTTACTTATATCTGTTACGCTTTGAGTGATACTATCAGCGCGAATATTAATTGCAGCAATTGATGCACCTATTTCTTCAACCTCTAAATCAATTCGATCATTAGTTTGTTCAAATTTTGAACGATAGCGTTTATCGTTAGCATTAATAGTAGCACGTTGATTTAATAAGGCATCTACAATACTTTTGGCTTGTGTATTTCCAACTTCAATCTCTGAATTACTATAATCCCGTTTAGTCTTTTTACTTAAAATACGTGTTTGATATTCTAAGTTAAGCTCCTCATGTATAAGCCAAACCATATCTCCCACATCACCATCTATTGAAGTCACTTTAACCTTAATATTTGTTTCAGGTGCTGCAGGTAATTCACTTGCCAAACGGGTTGCCATTTCCTCAATAGATTCTATATTCTCGTCATTAATAGGATCTGCAATACGTATACCAATTCTTGGTGATTTAGCTAAAGGTGAAGTATAAGTAACATCAATCCCCTCTGAACCATATCCGCGAATTTGTGTCTTTAAATTTGTAGTATTGATGCTATATGATAAGGTTTCAATATTATGACGGTAACGAAATTGTATGTCATTATCTCTACCAATTTTCTTAGAAAAACGAATAACTTTTCCAGGTAATAATTGACGTTCACAGTTAAATGCTGTACACAATTGTTCGATTAAAACAATTGGATTCGCTTCTCCAAAATTCGGTAGTAATTGATAACCATCTACATCTGCATTAATAAAAGTCCAACCGGTTCCATCAAGAACAAATGACATAAAATCATTAAACGTCCTTGTTCCACCATGGATTTCATACTTAAAATCATCCACCAATGAAAAATAGATATGCACCGCAGTAGCTTTTTTGGTAAAGGTATCACCACTAAATTCTTTCACAACATACTCATGACCATCTTCATCTTCGATTATAGCTTCAAAATCTAGCAAGGTATGTCCTGGATTGCTTTCATGTAAAAAAGAGCTAAATGAGATCCGCAATGCCCCATTCAACTCTTCAAATTTTTCGTAATTTGTTTCTAGTATAGGCTCGGCCTGTGTATCATTTGTAACAATGAGCAAACAATATCACCTTCTTTTGTATAAATTTACCCCCAATATTATAAAAGTTATTAGATAATATAGATTGTTTAAACACACTTAATAGCTGTTAAAAAGTAATCTTACATAGCTTGTCTTTAAACTGATTCGTGATGCCATTAATCACATAAGTCTTATGGGTTTTGGGATTAAGACCACTAAATATAATACGTTCTGCTCCTATTCTGACTAGTGCTATATTTCTCATTACAGAATCGCTTCAAATTCTTTAATTCCAAGTTATTTTTCTTTTAATCGAACTAGCTGAATATCTATATAAGCTAATTCTATCTTTGTGTCGTGCGGACTTCGCATGAAGTGTATTTCGGTTCAAAATCCAATAAAGGTGAAACAAAACCCTGGCTTGTTTGTTTTGATGCAAGATTAGGAACATAGAATGATCCCTCGTATTTCTTAATTGTAGGTATAACCCTAATGTTTGCAACCATTGCGTCGCCACTAGCATCTGCGCTTGTTATAACGCCCTTTTCAGTAGTAGCAGATGCTATTTTCTGTTTAAAAAACTACTTAACAAGGTAAAATTTTCACTTATTCGTGTATCAAAGTCTTTCTGCAATGTAGGGTCTACTCCTGCTATATTTGTGTAGTATGCACCATCTGTAAAACCTCTTAAAAATTCAAAAGCAGTCTGTGGACTAACTGTAGATGTAAATGTTGCTGATATTGTAATTGGGTCATTATAGTTTCTCTTATATACCTTAATTAAAAGATACCTTGCGGATGCTCTATGCTCAACTTCTACGAAAAAGTTATCAGTAAACCCAGTACTTGAAGTGACCACTTTTAACTTTCTACGAAACTCAGTAGATGGTGAAGCAGTATCGGAAGGTAGATTTATTCCTAGTTCCACTATAATTTTTGCCCCTCCAGCAGTTGACGAGTAACCAGCTATATCTAACTCCAGAATACCCCATACAGATTTAGTCATTACCAGAATACTTTCCCATAATTCAGGTGTTCCAGCAGAAGCTTTCCAATTAACTTGAGGAAATACTCTAGTAGCTCTTTTATCACTTAAATTCATGATACTTGAACTAGGATTATAAGTGTTTGTAGCTAAATAGGTAGGTGTTTGGGGTGTCCAGGGATAACTAATCCAAGTCGTACCTAAATCTTCAAATACTAAAGTTGCGTCTTTTAAATTGTTCATAGCAGTATATTGTGACATATACAACTCAACAGTTATAGTTAAATAGTTTCTAGCATGAGGTACACGAACAATTGGTATAGTTACTACACTTTCATTATAGTTTAAATCTCTAATTAAATAATTTTCAGCGAACAAAGGTGATATTGAAGTAATTGTTTTAGAATGTGTCCTTAGAGTAGAGCTAGCTTTTGCATAATTGTAAATAATTTCTGCGCCACCTTCTGTATTGGTATATGTCCAACTACCAGCATAAGTGACTTTAATAATGCCAGAAAAATTAATTATAGGTAAAACAATAGACATCATCTCTATATTTAATGCCGATGCTTTCCAATCTTCCGGACGAACCAAAAATGTACGTTTTGCATGTGCTAGCCCTAAATTCATAATGTCTGTATCATTGTACAAACCTTTTTGCCATGAATTATCAACTTTAGGTTTTATTTCAGCAACATGTTCATTTACAATATTGTCTAATTTTTTTCCTTGTTCAGCTGATAAGACTTTATCTATACCACCTGTAGTTAAATCATTAACAATTTCAATATCAGCTTTGGATATTTTTTTCTTGAGCTTCTCATTTAAATTGTCATAACTAATTTGATTACCTTTATACACAAAATCACCTTCTTAATAAGAATAAAACACTACTATATTATAAGTAGTGTTTACTGAACAATATGGAACTATTACACATCTTGAAAATGCTCTAAAATGTAGTCTTCAATAGCTTTTCGGTAGTCTGGATTAGTAACGTCATCAATTACATAAACCTTACCTGTCTTTGGATTTAAACCACTGTTCATAATACGCTCTGCTGCAATACGTACAACAATTTGATTGACCATTATAAAATCCCTCCTGTTTCTGCATCAGCTTGTAGTAAAATAATATCTTCTTTTAGTTTTGCATTTTCTATTTCTACTGGTGTTAGTTCTTTTGCATATTCTTTTATTACCGGCTTTCCTTCTGCATCAATGCGTTGTACATACGATTTTGAATAATCCAAAGAACCATAAGGTATATCCAAATAAGCCAACTGTACATCAGTTTCATGCGGAACTACATCTCCTGTAGCTTCTCCAGTTTGATAGATGACTGTGCCTGTTAGTTTGTTATAAATTACACGATTGTCTAATTGCACAAAATTCTTCCTTTCTTTTTTATTATCACTTGTTAATAACTTACTAACATAACCATATTGGTTTGCTCCCCTGCTCCTAATTGACCACCCCTTATATCAAAGAATGTAGTCCAATTTCCATTACCTGCATCTACAAGTCTAACATCGGAAACAGAATGTCGATTCGCCCATCCATTTCCTTGGACTACTGTATTTAGTAAAACCCTTCCGTCTAAATTTATCATGGCATCTGTTGGCTTAAATGGAGTAGTTACACTTACAGAGGTTGTTTGTCCTGCATTTACTGCTGGTATTGTTATTGTCCTAATATGTGTTTTAACCCCATTGCCTGTTGGTATAGCATTAATATTATTAGCCATTGTTTCAAATGTAGCATCCGAAGCAGTTTGAACTCCTTTACCAGTAATGGCAGATGCTACTTGTGCTTTACCATTACTTACAGATTGAAAAAGTTTTCTAGGCGATGTTTCAATCCACGGTCCCCAGCCTTCTGTTCCAGATTGCCGTTCAAATTCCCTGTTATCTGTCACACACTTAGCGCTCTGCACTATATAATACTGATTATGTGATGTAACAGTACCCATCCACCATGAAGTAGTGTCAGGTGCATGAGTAGGATTAGGCATTTCTATTTGTGGTTGAGTCATATAGTACCCATTAAAAATTGCATTATTCCATGAATCTATAACTTTACAATGATGAGGGAACCTATCTAAAACATTATCCCATCTATCCATAGCATCATAAGTAGGTATTTGACTGCTTTGAGGTGTCCATGGATAACCGTATCCTGTAGATGAACCTGAATCAGCAAAGTGTATAGTAGCATCTTCAAGCATCTTGAAAACACTCTTTGCAGGACTAGGAATGCCTTGTATTTCTACATTCATTAACAAATCACCATTTGCCTTAGGTGCTTTTGTAACACCTATATCCAAACCACCATCTACTGGATTAAGCCCTCTTATATAATAACTTCTAGCAAAATTAGGAGATATTTCTTCTATTATAAAATCATTTAACTGAACAGCGTCCTTATACCTACCAATCTGATAAACAACTGTCGCACCACCTGATGCATCTTCAACATTCCAGAAGGAACTATACGTAACCTTTATGATGCCTGAAAATCTATCTACAGGAATTCTAATCCAAGTAATCTCAGAATTAGTAGTCGAATTCCAATTATTAGCACTTATATGAAATAATCTCTTGGCTGTAAATTCTCCCAAGTTAGTAATATTAGTATCATTGTAAACACCTTTTTGCCATGAGTTATCAACTTTAGGTTTCATTTGGTCCAATTGTTCATTAACTTCAGTTTCTAAAACATCTAGCTCTGTCTTGTCTACCTTTTCATCAACAATTGCTTTTAAATTTTTCCCCATTTCAGCTGAAAGAGCCTTGTTACTTCCTCCACCAGATAAATTATCAACTATTTCAACCTTCTCACTAGCACTGTTTATCGTGTCTTGAACATCTTGACTTAATTTATTCATTGTTACAGATCCATCAGTTAGTAAGCTCCCACTAAATTGTTCATCACCAGTAGTAGGTACGTTTTTAAAAATCAATATACTAACATTATTATCTATTTGTTTTTCAATAGGATTATCGGGAATTGTTAGGACATAACCGCTGCTTGCATTTCCTGTAATATCCCATGAAATTGGTGGTAAGTAAATGCCATTATGGAATACAATAATTTCATCATTGTTTTTATCATATAATTCTTTAGGTAAATCCCATGTTTTTTGATTATCCATAGTTGTCTGAAGGTCGTAAGTATTTATATTTAATTTTAGGCCACCACCTGTTCCGCCTTCTCCACCTTCAATCCATCCTGTATCATCTAAATGGTTATTAACCTGCCCATCATTCGTAATTACTCTTGTGTATGTCTTAGCTGTCTTCTGGGAAATGGCTAGAAAGGTTTGATAGATTTTGTCACTTTGATCATCTGATTTCATGCCTACATAAACATGAAAATCTTCAATATCGTTTGGAAGTGAGACTGAGCCCGGTTTATTTTCAACATTCCAAAATCCTGACTCCATTTTATTTAATAAAGAATCTGGTAATGAAATTAATTCTGGTTGATTAGTCCCTAAACCATGTGCCTGAACCCATTCTTGAATCTTATTTGCTTTTTCTTGCGCTCCAGAAGGAGTTTCAGCCCCAATATCAATAGAAGTTAAAGGGACATTGCCATCTGCATCGGGGGATTTGCCGGCTACCATTGAAACTGAACCAGTACCATCCACTCCCCGTTGAGCAAGTAATATCCAATCCTTATTTGATTCTGAAGGAACTGAATTTTTATTAGTTGTTAGGGATTGCCAGGTAGATCCATTGTAAGTTGTAATATTGTTTTTAACATATTCAGTTGTTGCATTCCATACTGAAGCAGTTCCCCATCCAGCAATTAATTGTGCTGCATTATTTGCTTCTTGAGTCGCATTATTTGCTACTGTTATTGCCTCACTTATAGCATCAGTTAAATTAGTGACCACTTGTGCTGCATTATTGGCATTTATTGTTGCTGCTTCAGCTTCCGTGGATAGGGTTTCCAATTTATATTTCATTTGCTCTAATTCGGCTTTTAAAGCATCTAAGTTCGCCATTAGCTGTCCAGCTTCACCCATTGCCTCATTAATTACTTGTACAGCAGTATTAGCGTTATCTGAGGCTTCTTGCGCATTCATAGTAGCCTTATTTGCTTCAATAATTACTTTTTCAGTATCTTGTAAAGCAGTAGATACCATCTCAATTGCCTGGTTAATACGTAAAATTAACTCATCCACTTCTTCTCCACCAGCTAAAATATTAATTTGCAGTTGTAATTTTGATAATCCTTCAATAATACGCTGCCAGTTCTCATTTATTTTCATTCGTTCTGAACGACTGACTGGTGATTGTGTTGTGTGTAGACTAATTACCATGGTTTTTCTTCACCATCCTTATTTACATATATAAAAATCTAAAATTAAAAACGATACTGTGAACAGTACCGCCTGAAACTGAAAAATTATTAACACCAACCGCGAGTGACAGGAGTTTTTTATTTGTATTTTTAAAAACAGAAATACCATTTTTAAAAGATTGAATACCACTAATTTTTAATTCATCAGAGGATGATAAAGAATCATTTAATTGATACACTTCTCCTGTCGTGTGATTTGTAATAGTTACACTATTATTAAAAACTCCTTTTAGGGTTATTTCTAAGTCATTTCTGCGTGGATCCACAGCAACATTGCCATAATTTTTAATCGTGAAAAGATTACTGTTAAATGAGTAAGCTAAATCCTCATCCCAATCAAGACCCATCCCCCACGCCCACCTATCAATATCCCATTCCTTTAAATCTAAAGTCGTTGGAACAGATTCTGCATATATATTTTCACAAATAAATTGTATTTCTAGCTCCCCTACTTTCCGAAGTAGCTCATTTGGTTGGTAGCTATTTGCTAATCTGACCTTCCATCTCTTTCCTGGTTCTGTAGCGAAAATAATATAAAAATATTCCTTGCGAGAAAACAGCATATTGATATCTGCAATAAACAATTTATAATCATGGTAATCAAATGCTTTATACATAAATTTCGCAGTAATTGTTCTTCCACTAAAACGTGTGCTTGTAAAAATTGGGCCATCTCTGCCATCAACCTCAGTCGATTGGTGCTCTATTGAAACAGAAGGGATGTAATATTTTAATAATTTTAAACTGTAGTCACTTATCAATAATTCGCGACCATTCTTTAAAATCATTTTCATATACCACTTAACCCCCTTGTTAATGCATGGATGCTTGCATTATTATATTGTCTACCACTTACGACATCTACTACCGATTCACCAATAATTTGGCCATCTAATACAGATTGTAGAATAATGGTAGAAGGCGATGAATTTTGAGAAGCAGTGTTATTTTTGAGTTTTTGTTTTGGCGATAATGAAGAGGGTTCATGCAAATTGCTATTTTCCAATAGTTTACTAATATTTGTAGCCCTTTTCATAATTGAATCAAATCCACTAGCAAAACTTCCACCAGCAGCCTGAACTATTGGAGATGCGGGATTGAAATTAAGTACTTTTTCTAGGGTCTGTGAAACACCTTTGATAATATTATTTACAGATTGTTGTAAAGTTGATTGCATTCCTGTCATACCATCGATTAAACCTTGAATAGCATTCTTCCCAATTTCATTCATTGATCCTAAAGTTTCCTCTGTTCCAAGAACGACCTCTTTTATTTTTGCTTGCCATTCACTATTTAATGTTGCCAATTCTGAATTTGCTGTTTGTCGTAGGTCCTCGATTTTAGCCTTTGTTTCTTGTTGTAATGGTTCTAGCTCCTTTATTGCCGCTTCACGTGCAATTAATAGCTTTTTCTCATATAACTCTTGATATTGCATCAGTTCCGCATCAGTCATTCGATTTAAAGCTTCTAGCTGTGCAAGGGCACTTGGGCCCATTGCTTCAAGTTCATCTATAATATCACTAGATAATCTGCGATATTCTAGTTTTGATAACTCAATTCTCCATTGGGATAAGCTATTCACCTGCTCACTTAAATCCTGCGTCAATTTAGAAGAGTCTACAGGATCAGCAATTTTTACTTCATCAAATAATCCGAAGTAACCTTTGATGCTTTTTATTCGGCTTTCTAAAGCATTCTTATAAGCATCATTATGCTTTTGCTCTTCATCCAATAATTTCTTGTTAACATCCTGCGTCTGCTTTAAATAATCATTATTGATGGTTTTAATTTTTTCGCTTATTTCTTTTTTCGTATTATAAAATTTGTCTTCATAATAAATACGTTCATCTGTTCCTGCTTCATATTGAGATAAATACCCCTCATAAATTTTCAATTCTTCAGCAAGAGATATCGAATTGTATTTTTTACGTTTCTCAATATATTCTTTTTCTTTCTCGAATTGATCTTTCGCCATTTCAGAGTAGGCTTTTTTAAACTCTTTTAGTGCGTTTGTCTTTTCTTTTGTACCATCTTTAAATAATGAAGCACTGTATCGCCAAAATTCTGCTTCTTGTTTAACTGTCATTTCTCCAGCTGATTTTTGGGCTTCGACATATTCTTTTAAGGCATTGAATTTTACATTTGCAGAATTAGATTCAATTTTTTCTATCTTTTCAGCGTATTGCTTTGTAACCGTTTCTTTATCCTTCAATGCCTGCTCTTCAATTTTTTTGATTTGAGCTATTTGATCTGCTGTAAGTGCTACCTGTTTTTTTGCTGCATTGTTTTTGATTGTAGTAATTTTTTCTGCGGCCTGTTGCGAAATTTCAATACTTTTATCCTCAGCCAGTTTCTGTAATGCTTCAACTTCAACTGAATTGGCTTTTATTACATCGCTTATGATTTGTTGGACTTTTTCAATTTCCTCTTTAGAAATAGATAAATGTTGTGTGAAATTCGGAATTGAAGCCTCTGCCAATTTCTCAGCAGCTCTGTTTACTCCCTCAGTACCTTGTTCAATCCCAATTGCTAACCCTTCGCCAACACCTTTGCCGATTGCAATCATAACACGTGAAGGAGAATTGATTTTCAATGCACCCTTTATCGCATCACCTATTGATGTGGCTATAGACTTTGCCTTTTTCCATACAAAATCCTTCATATCACCAATACCATTAATTAAACCTTGTATAATATCTTTACCAATTTTGCGCAAATCAAGGGCACTGAAAATGCCAAGTATTTTATCCCAAATATCAGAAATACTTTTTTTAACCTCGCCCATCTTTGTTTCTATGGCTATTTTAAAGTCAAGAAATTTTTGAATAGTGTTTGAAACAAGCTGTATTGCTGTATTTACCACTGTTGCTTTAATAGATTCCCATACATTAATCAAATAGTTTTTTATTGTATTAAAAGTATTTGTTGTCGTCTGACTAAACTTTGTCCATCCCGAAACAACTGATTCAAGAATATTTACTACTACTCCTATAATCGCGTTTTTCAAATTTATCCAAACATCACTCAAAAATAACTTTATTGCATTAAATACACTTTCAGTAGCTTCTTTTAAATTATTCCATCTAATCTCTACCTCACTATAAATAGCATCTAAAGCGCCTGTAAAAATTCCTTTTATAAATTCCCAAGCAGCAGAGAAATAGTTGCTTATTCCTTCAAATATTTCTGTAATGAACTCACTCATAGTGTTAAATACATTCACTACTTGATCAATAATAGTTGAAACAATATCTATAATTGTAGTAGAAATGACATCCCATATAGTAGTAGCAAGGTCAACTATTGATGTCCAAATATCTGATAGGATTCCTATAAAACCAGTCCATATCTCTAGAGCCCCGTCTATAGTTGACGTCCATAATTCGGAAAGTAGTTGGCTAAACTCTTCCCATGCTATTGAAGCCGTTTCTGTAATGCTTATCCATAATTCAGAGAAGAAGTTAACCATCCCTTCCCATATTTCTATGGCACCGTCTTTGGTTGACGTCCATAATTCGGAAAGTAGTTGGCTAAACTCTTCCCATGCTATTGAAGCCGCTTCTGTAATGCTTGTCCATAATTCAGAGAAGAAGTTAACCATTCCTTCCCATATTTCTATGGCCCCGTCTTTGGTTGACGTCCATAATTCGGAAAGTAGTTGACTAAACTCTTCCCATGCTATTGAAGCCGCTTCTGTAATGCTTGTCCATAATTCAGAGAAGAAGTTAACCATCCCTTCCCATATTTCTATGGCCCCGTCTTTGGTTGACGTCCATAATTCGGAGAGAAACTGACTAAACCCTTTCCATACAGTTGAAGCTACTTCTGTGATATTTGTCCATAACTCTGAGAAAAAGTTTGCTATACCTTCCCAAATTTCAACTGCTTTTGCACTTACTACATCCCAATTTTTATATAATGCTATCCCAGCACCTATTAGTCCTGTAATACCAACTACTATCCATCCAATTGGTCCAGATAATACTGCAAAAATAGACCCCAAGCTACTAAATATCCCAACGATTGTACTAACTGTTGAGATTAATGTTCCAAACGCCAGGAGAATTGGGCCAATTACAGTTATAATCCCTCCAATAATAACAATGAATTTTTTTGTACCTTCGCTAAGATTAGAGAACTTTTCAATCCATGGCTGAAGTTTTTCTAAAAAACTTTTAACAATTGGTATTAAAATTTTTCCTATACTTATCCCAATATCTAATAGCTGGTTTTTCATAATTCCTATTTGAGATTCTGTAGTTTGATAACGCTCAGCTGCTTTATCTGATAAAGCTGTGTTCTCCTTCCAAGCAGCTGAAGATGAATTAACAGCTGATGTAAGTAAATCAGAGGCACCCGCCATGCTCAAAAGTACATCCGTTTCGTTTCCACTTACACCTAAATCTGCAAGCACGCTTTTTAGATTAGCACCTCCCTCTGATGTTTCAGCTAATCCCTTCACTAATGCATCTAATGCAGAGGCTGCATCTGTTTCAAAGGCTTTTTTAAAATCTGCACTAGACATGTTAGCAGCCTTCGCAAATCCAGATAAACTTTCTCCACCATCACCCACTGCTTTCTGAATTTTTTGGAAAACCGAAGACATTGCTGCTCCTCCAGTTTCAGCATCAATACCTAGACTGGACATTGTAGCAGCTAACCCCATAATTTGCGCTTCTGTTAAACCAATTTTTGAAGCTTGCTCCGCAAATCCCTTTCCCATTGACATGATGTCAGAGGCTGCAATTCCCATAGTGCTACTAAGCTCAGTAATTGAAGAGCCTAGTCGATCAAAATCACCTTGTCCCATACCTACAATGTTTGCAAAATCAGCAAATTCCTTTGCTGCCTGCTCTCGAGTCATACTTGTAGAGTTTCCCATATCGATTACTGTACGGGAAAAAGATAAAAGATGTTCTTCAGCAATTCCTAATTGGCTAGCTGATTCAACAACTCCCGCAATTTCTGTAGCACTAACTGGAAGTTCTTTAGCCATACCTCTTATACCATCTTCAAGCTTTTTAAAATTTTCCTCACTAGTATTTACTGTTTGACGAACCCCAGTAAAAGCACTTTCAAAATCGATTGCTGCATTTAGGGCATAAGCACCAAAATCTTTTATAGGAGCTGTAACTGTGGATATGCTTTCTCCAACAGATTTCACTTTTCCACCAAACTCTTGAAATTTGTTCCATTTTGATGTTTGTGTACCTAATTGATTATCAACGTCCGTCAATTGTGTGCTTAAACGATTATATTCAGCAACAGCTTCATTAACTGCAATTGCTTGTTGTTCAAGAGCTTCTGTATTTGCTGTTCCGGAGGCAAGCAATTCATCATATTTTTTACGTTGCTCACCCAATTTAAATCTTGACGCCTCAACTGATCTTGTAAGTACATCATGCTTTTGTGATAAGCCCTCTATGGAATTTTCATATTCATTGCCAAGTGCTTGTATAGCCTGTAATTCTGCACCCATTGCAGTCAAATGTCGTATAGATTGTTCAATGGATCCATCAAAATTAGAAGTATTTAGTCTTAGCTCAACTGGACCAATTTCCGTCATTCCCTATCACCGCCTTTGTCTATCACAACCATGAAATTTCATCGGCTGTAACCTCATATATTTCATCGAAATCACCTGTAAGTTCAAACCAAAAATGAATATCCATTTCGTCAACTTCATGTAATTTGTAACCCTCTTTTATTAATTCTCGATAAAATGCTTTAATTTGTTGGTAAGGCGTTATACCACTAACTTTCCCTCATCATTATTCTGGACAGGTTTAGTTTCAAGCCCACCAATATTCAGCACATTATTGAACACGCGCATAATTTCTTCCTGCAATTTTCCAGCTTCTAGGCCATCCCATACATCATCAATTGTGAATTGATTATCAAATACGTGAACAACAAAGGAAATCATTTCATCAAATGTTTCAACTGAAATTTCATTGCCTTCTTTACGCATTTTTTCGTTCATTTTTAAAGCATTACGGAAAACCCGCGCTTTTACAAAATCATTTGAAAATATTTTCTCTTGTCCGTCTATCTTTAATGTTATTTGCATAGCTCATCCATCCTTTTCTAGTAGCCTTTTTCTAAACCATTTTCCAAATTTTATTTGCTCAACCCTCAATGTTGATTACCTGCAACAAAAAAAGAAGAAACCCTTTAAAGGGCTTCTCTCTAATTATGGTGTTTCTACTGTTTCATTTGGTTTTGCAACAGATTTAAAGAATGTTTCTGCTGTTACTGTTACCCCTACATCTTGTGTATCTACTGTATGTTTAATAACACCATCAATCAATGGTAATGCCTCACCACCAAATGGATATACTTTGTAACTTGTTTCACCTTTTTTACGAGTTGTATTTGTTTCTTCACCTGGTTTTAATTTTGCTTTTAATAGCCAAACCAGCTTAGATCCTGATTCAAAGCCAATTGCAATCGAGTTAGGTGTATCATTTGCATTTGTAATAATACCACCCTCTGCAGATTTTTTATGTCCATACCAATCTACTAGCACATCAGTTGGTAAATCAGCTGTTTCTCCTGCAATAGTAATTGAATCCAACTGCGCTTCCTGATCTACTACTCGATCACCTGCATCTAAATGTGCTTCTGAAAAGTTTGGTGTAAGTGTCAAGGAAATAGGCATCGTTAAAGTTTTCACTTCACCCCATGTCTCTGTCTGCTCATTTGTCATTAGTGCATAGTGAATACGTTTTAAGCTAATTTTTTGTGGTTTTTCATTTACTGTTGTCATTTACATGACCTCCTAATTGTTTATTATTTTTCATCAAAGAAAGCGAATTGTAATACCCTGTTATAGTAAGTTTCGCTAGTTGTATAAGGTTCATCATATTCTAGAGTACGTTCAAAGCCTGCATTTCCCATCAATTGTTTAATGCTTTCTACAATCTGATGAAAATTCGAATTGGACCATACATTCATTTGTATAAGCCGCTCTGTTTCAACTTCAATACCGCCAGCTTCAAAAACTGGCTTCGCACTTATTTCTAAAAAAGTGATGAACTGGTTTGGTTTTGGTGAACCTGTAGGAAATCCATTAAAAATAACGGGCAGACCTAATGGCTCTAAAATAGTAGGTATATGATTCATTAGATCTATCATATTTTTCTCCTATCTTCGTGTATGAGATAAAGTATCGAACAAGCATATTAAATTCAGAAAATGTCTCCCTTCAGCATTTGAAATATTGCACTTCTAAAATAAAGTAATAATTCCAATAGTGTTTGCTGACAGTGAGTGATTTTAAAAAAACAAAAAACGTCTGCTGATGAGAAATCAGTAGACGTTTCTATTTTTTCTCGCTTATTCAATTGTTTCACCTCCTTTCAAGGTGCTTATCATCTAGCCTTCGATCATTTTTCTAACACCAGCCGTACTGTTTGAAATCATTTGTTTCAAAGTTGATTCCTTCTTCTTCAGCCTCTCTAACCCATTTCTATCAATCCACTTCATTTCCCGATGTAATTCTCTTAATTCTGCATAAAGTTTACGTGTACTTTCATCAGTATAAAAACATATATACTCTCGACCACATTTTGGACAAGAAAAATAGGTTTTTTCAATTGTATGGTCTAGTCTGTCTTTTTTAAAATGTTGTATATAGAATTTATGACCACAGGATTTATTGCACTTTGCATATATTGGCTCCATCTACACACTTCCCTTCAAAAGTTTTGAGCTATAAAAAGACCACTCGAATTTGAGTGGTTCCAAGCTTACTTTAATATAATAATTAATCAGCAACAAATCTTTACACTACCATCATATAATGGAATCTCAAGAGTTTCTATTCATACTACTAAGTGTCAGTGGAAGGAAAGCTATTTTATTAGTTAAATACGTATTGTTCAAACTTTTACACTACCATCATATAACGGATTTCCAACCCTTTCTATTCATACTACTGAGTGTCAATAAAAAGAAAGATCTATTTAAAACATCTACATTAATTCCAATAGAAGAAGCTGGGACAAAATCTGGTCTAAACCTTAAAAGCGCTAGAAATCAATGTTTTAAAATTGATTTCTAACGCTTTTCTGGAGTGAAGCTTGCTAATTAATTTATGTGCCAACCACAAGTTATAAACATTTTCTTAAATTTCGTTTGAACCTCTGTCCTATTTCAGGAATCTTGCCTCTGCAATTTTATTAACAATGTGTAAGTTTTATTTCATGAGCAAACTTTATCATTTTAGCAATCTCCGCATGTTTTTTATAAATATAGCTTGCACTGTAGTTTAAAATTTCAGCTATTTCTTCTAATGTCATTCCATCTACATATTTCAATTTTAATATTTTATGATTTAACCCACTAAATCTATTAATTAGCTCTAAAAAATTTTTTTGTTCCAAGAGCTTAACTTGCAACTCCCGATCAATCCGTTCAATACGTTCCTCAAGTTTTGCACCATCAGAATCAGCCGTAAGTCTTACCCCAACTAAATCACCATTCACCCATCTTTTTAATTCTTTCTGTGATCTCTCAAGATTATATTCTAAATATGCTATTTCCTCTTGAATTTGCTGATAATCTCGTAACCAATCGTACATGCATAGCACCCACTTTTATTTTTATTTTTTGTTATACCTTTTCTGAATCAATTTCCTACTATAAAAAATATTATGTATTTTAAATGATTAAAATTGCTTTAAAGATGAATGTTTACCCCAAATAGAAAATCATTCTTGTTTAGCACTATTAGAAATTTGTGAAAGTAATTCATTTACATCCGCAACAAATACCTTTAAACGGTATTTTCATTTAATATTATACCTTATTTTATGTATGTTTTTATTTTGTTAAAATAACCTCCCTTATTTTTAAAGATTTTCTTTAAATATAATATTCAATTAATTACACTATAATACCTTTAAACGGTATAGTCAAGATAAAATACTTTTAAAAGGGATTTTATAGTTTACACAACTACTTTTTATAAGTATTATTATTAAAAGGAGGTGCATGAATAAATGGAAAACTCAGATAAACTAAAGATTGTTTTCTCAAAAAACCTAAAACTTCAATTAGATAAAAGAGGCTTGAATCAAACAGACATGGCAAGAGATTTAAATATTCCTGAAACAACTGTTTCTAACTGGATGAAAGCTGGCACTTACCCCAGACCGGATAAAATTCAATTAATGGCGAACTACTTCAATATTAGACGCTCCGATTTAACGGAAGAGCAACCTACTAATTTAATAGAGGTACAGCCAAATTTCGTAAAAATTCCTATCCTAGGTACAATTGCTTGTGGAGAGCCAATTCTAGCTCAACAAAATGTAGAAGGCTATATGTATGAATTTTCCGAGTTATTACCAACTGGGAATATTTTCGCTTTAGTTGCTAAAGGGGACTCAATGGAGCCGACTATTCCAAATGGCTCTAAAGTTTTGATAAGGGAACAAAGTGAAGTCGAATATGGTGAAATAGCAGCTGTACTTGTAAATGGAGATACTGAAGCAACACTAAAACGTGTTAAAAAACAGGGTGAAACCATTTTACTTATGCCAGATAATCCAAAACATGAACCTTATATTGTGGACGAAAATAATCCTGCTAAAATTATCGGAAAAGCTGTCAGTTTTAAAGTTACACTCTAGTTGTTTAAGTATAAAATATTAAAAATAGAACCAAGTGTAACTCACAGGTTGTTGGAAATAAATTTAGATAAAAATGTAGTTCTCTTTCATTCATTACATTAAAATATTGGATAAATAGAAAATTAAGTTTATTTACACAAAAGAAAGGGGTTAAATACTTGATTAATATATTAGTAGGGATATTTCTACTAAGTGGTTTCATAGCTGCGATCTTTTTGCTTCTTGCCATTTTTAATTTCATAAAGTTGGATAAAATCAAAGCTATAAAAATGTTGAAATTTACTGGCATCTCAATTGTCATTTTTATTTTGTGTTTCATTGCAGTAGGGGAACTTGGACTTAATAATGCTGAAACTCCTAAAAAAGAGAAGCAAGAAGAAAAGCCTGTGGCGAAGATTGAAACGTCAGACGATGTAACTTGGCAAGATAAAGTGAAAGAGATTGCTGGTCTTAACAATACACCTACTGAAAAATTCGATACTATTGTAGCTTATGCTAAAAAATATCCTTCGACAAAGGCTGAAATTAAAGAATTTGAGAATTACATTATAGGTGAGTATAAAAACAAAAAATATTTAGCGGATATAAAAGATGAAACCTATTTATTAAGCAATATTTTTAAGGCATATGTTATTAATAGATACTATGGGGATGAAGAAACACCTATTAATGATTTTGTCTATGGATTTTATCAAAATTCTAATAATGTTTTGAGAGGAATCGAATCAAGCAATAGCAATACAATTAAATATAATGAACGCCAAATGGATAAAGCACTAGCAGCCATTGAAAGCCCATAAAATGTCACTTTTTTTGTGACATTTTTTTATGTTTAAAATACATACTTGAAAAAGAGATTTTCAAGTTAAAAGGCAAATTCTTTATATCATTATAATAACTGAGTCTTTCATTTGATTTTTTTATATCGGAAGAAGTAGTATGGAGTTGTAACAAGAGAGGCAGTACATATCCACACTATTATATTAATGTAATAATATCAGAGGAGGAATTCATGATGAATTATCAAAACATTACAGTTGCAGGTAGCGGAGTATTAGGTAGTCAGATTGCCTATCAAACAGCTTTTAAAGGCTTTAATGTAACGGTTTACGATATTAATGATGAAGCTTTGAAAAATGCGCAGGATCGGATCACAAAATTAAAACCATTTTATCAGCAAGATTTAGGAGCCTCACAGGAAGAAGTAGATGCGGCATATGCTCGCCTAACATTTAAAAGCAATCTTGCGGAAGCGGTAGCAGATGCTGATCTTATCATCGAAGCAATCCCTGAAGTGGTCAAAATTAAAACTGATTTTTACACTAATCTTGGTAAAGTAGCACCTGCGAAAACTATTTTCGCTACAAACTCTTCTACATTATTGCCAAGCCAATTTGCTGAAGCAACTGGCCGCCCAGAAAAGTTTTTAGCACTTCATTTCGCAAACACAATTTGGAAAAACAACACTGCTGAAATTATGAAACACCCAGGCACAGATATGAAGGTATTCGATGAAGTCGTAGCATTTGCTCGTGCAATCGGCATGGTGCCACTACCATTATATAAAGAGCAGCCAGGCTATATTTTAAATTCATTACTCGTACCATTTTTAGATGCAGCTGAATCGCTATTAGTCAAAGAGGTAGCAGACCCAGAAACAATCGATAAAACGTGGATGATTGGTACAGGTGCTCCACTCGGCCCATTTGCCATCCTAGATATTGTCGGCATTAACACAGCCTATAACATTGTAGAAGCAAAAGCAGCTGCGTCAGGCGATGAAAACATGAAAAAACTCGCTAATCTGTTAAAAACAGAGTATATCGACAAAGGCAAACTCGGCCGCGCAACAGGCGAAGGCTTCTATAAATATCCAAATCCAAGTTTTGCAAAACTTGATTTCTTAAAAGGCTAATTATAAAAACGATGCACATAGCTATTAAAGCTGTGCATCGTTTTTTATTGGATAGAGTTGCTCACTATGACTTCTATTTAAAAATGATTTGAGCCAGCAAATAAAATGATTGGCTCCTATTTGATCACCTTACATAAAAACTGCTTAGGTCAACTCATTAATTGAGCGGCTTCCACCACAAAATCGCTCGGACTGCACATTTTATTGATCGGCTTCCACTCGAAACTGCGCGGCTTACCCCTTAAATTGATCGGCTTCCTCCTCAAACTGCTCGGGTTACACACTATATTGATCGGCTTCCTCCCCAAACCGCTCGGCTTACCCCTTAAATTGATCGGCTTCCACTCGAAACTGCTCGGCTTAACCCTTATATTGATCAGCTTCCTCCTCAAACTGCTCGGGTCACTCACTATATTGATCGGCTACCCCCACACATCGCTCGGGCTACACACTATATTGATCGGCTTCCTCCACACATCGCTCGGGCTACACACTATATTGATCGGCTTCCTCCTCAAACCGCTCGGGCTACACATTTTATTGATCAGCTTCCACTCAAAACCGCTCGGGCTACACATTAAATTGATCGGCTCCCACTCAAAACCGCTCAGCCACCCATTGAATTGATCAGCTTTTACCCATACTGATCAGCTAGGAAATTTTTTGATCCGCTCCCATCACTATAGGAAACCTTCAGGGTACCGAGAAATAAGCCTCCCCAAAATTTCTATAACAGATTCTGGTTATTCGCATAGTATAAACCAACACTAAGAATTACTGATCGGAGGGATTATTATCAGCAATAATAAACTTGCATCGACTAATTTTGTGCTGACAGTCTTACTTCTTTTAGGTATCACAACCTATTATCTTTACAACCAATCACCTCTTCAAATGGAACGCTTAGGTAATGTAGGATTTTGGCTAGCCTTCCCATTGTCTATCATTAATATACTGGTAAGCTTTAAGCTGCTGAAAAATAAGGCACATAGCACTCGAGACCCCTTATAACCTACAAAACTCCAAATTCAGTGGAATTTGGAGTTAGCTTATTATAAAAATAAAACCATATAATCCTCATCAACATATTGCTGTCTTACTTTTAGTGCTCTTCTCTCTGTTCCAAAAACCTCAAATCCCAAAGAAGCATACAATTTTTTTGCTGACATATTTGTAGACACAACCGTTAAATTAAGCTGCTCAATCCCCTCTAATTCCTTTGCTTTCTTGATGATTTCGTCCATTAAATATCTACCAATACCATGCCCGCGCATTTTTGGAGACACGTAAACAGCAAAGATACTTGCCTTATGTCTTAACTTCTGCTTACTTTCTTGTACTAGCGTTGCAACACCCACTAATTCTTCGTTATAGAATGTTCCAAACGTGTAAGAACCCTGTGATTCTAACCTCTTTTCAAATTGCTCAAGGGTAAAATCATTTTCCTCCTCAAAGCTAGAACCAAATGCCTCTGGATTAATTTGTAGCCCTTCTAATCTTATATCCCGATACATTTCAGCCTCTGCTGCACTTAATATTCTAATATCCATGCTTTTTCCTCCAAAAAATTTATTTTATATGTACATCCACTACTCATTTCCCTAAAATGGGAATATCAGCAAAAAAGGAGAGCTTACATTGAAATCTAATAGTATGATGAAGCATTTTCACACCTTACAAGAGCAAAGAGCTCACTATATGCCCTCGATTCATGCACTCTCACAGAAAGAGTTATGGTATCGCAGCGAGGAGGGAAAATGGTCTATTGGTGAACACTTCTATCACCTTTATTTAATTCTTAGAATGCTTAAAACAGTGACTAAATGTTCCCTACTCCTCATCCCCTACGCAAAAGTGCGAAGAAATAAGCCTTTTGCCACTGAAATACATGATATTTACGAAGAATATAAACACAAAAAAGGAAAAGGAATGAAGGCTCCAAGAATATTAGTGCCAGCTCAGAAAATTCAATTTTCCTTAAACAGCAAAGATATTGAGCAATTCCTCGTAAACGACACTATGGCTATGAAAAGACTGGTGGAAGGTATTGAGGAGGATATCGCAGGACATATCATTTTTCCTGATCCTATTGCTCATTATCCAAACCTTATTCAAGCTATTCAATTGCTTGCTATACATGAAAGGCATCATTTTGAGATTATAGAAAGATTGATAGGAGCTAATACTTCATGTTTCGAAGTTGACCTAAAAAATTAATGCAAAGGCAATTTTTTAGGTCATCTCTAAGTAAAATCTCTAAAGCAGCATTCTTAAAAACCTTTCAAAATGCACGCCTGCCTCGGGCGGAACCTGCTCCTTAGATGTTGCTTCAATCGCAGCAGCTAAAAACGTCTCTGCAAGCTTCATTGACTCCACTAAATCTTGTCCTCGCATCATGCCACCCATAATAACAGATGCAAACAAATCACCTGTGCCGGAATAACTCTCACCATTATAATCACGGATACTATGAAAAGAACACTCTGCATCAACATACATATTCCCCACATAACGCTGTCCTTTATCCGCTGCTGGTGGATTTAAGCCGGTAATAATAACGTTCGCCCCAGTCACCTGCTGAAGCTGATGACCAGCCTGCTCCAGTGCCTGAAAATATGCTAAATCATTGGCATAACTCTGAAGCTTCTCATACGCCAAACCAGTAAGCAAACAGCATTCTGTAACATTTGGCGTAATAATATCAGCACACTTTACTAACTCTTTCATACGATCAAGCAACTCGCCAGTGAACATTTTATAGACCTCGCCATGATCTCCCATCACCGGGTCAACAAGAAGTTTCGTTTCATTTGAGTGAAACACACTTAAAAAACGAAAAATATTATCAATTTGCTCCTTACCTGTAACAAAGCCTGTGTGAATACCATCAAAGGTTGCTCCAAGCTTACTCCACTCATCCACAAAGTAGTCCATCTTTGACGTTAAATCCTCACAATAAAAGCTCGAGTACCCTGTTTGTGCTGTTAAAATCGCAGTCGGCAAAGGAACTGCCTGAACACCCATCACAGATAGCACAGGGATCGCAGCCGTTATTGAGCACTTTCCAAAGGATGACATATCCTGAATTACAGCAACTTTTTTCATCATACATTCCACCTAACTAATCCTGCTTATACTCTCCCCATCGTATCACAATTAGAAAGAAGCGAAAATAACCGCAATCTGACCCCTACCTTTTTTATAAAATTGGCACTTTTACAACAGTCAGACCTTTGCTAAAGTAAAAATCATCAAAATATTCATCATAGTGAGGAAGATACAGATGCAAAATATACAAAGGCAATCCTATACAAAATCACGCACGAAAACTTTTGATTTAGTGATTACAGCCATTTTAGCTGCACTTGTTTTCGTTGCCACAATGTTTATCAATCTTAAGCTACCATTTGGCCAAGGTGGGCTTATTCATTTAGGGACATCTATGCTTTTCATCTCAGCGATTTTATTCGGTTCTAAAAAAGGGGCACTTGCTGGAGCAATTGGAATGGGCTTATTCGATATTGTAGGTGGCTGGTTAATTTGGGCACCAACTACTATTATTTCGCGCGCATTACAGGGCTTTATCGTTGGTAAAATTGCTTGGTCTCAAGGATATAGCGGCGACAATATTGGCCTAAACATTTTAGGAGCAGTCATATCCATGCCTGTGATGATTGCCATTTATTATGTCGGGCAAGCAATAATGTTTAATAGCTGGATCGCACCGTTAGCATCCATTCCTGGAGATGTCATTCAAAACTTTGTCGGCTTAATAATCGCGATTCCTGTATGTATCGTGCTGAAAAAGACACCCTACTTCAAAAAGAATTTTTAATCTAAAACAAACACGCCAACTTGCTGTTGTGCTTGCAGCAAAGATGGCGTGTTTTGAATTTATTTCAAATGGCAAGAATGTAGGGTTTTTTTCATACTATATCTTGGAGGTGAAAAAATGCCAAGAGTAAAATACATTGATAATGACGTTTCCTTAGTGGCAAGAATGATGAGAGCTGAAGCGGTAGGTGAAGGAAACCAAGGAATGCTATATGTTGGCAATGTCATTGTGAATCGTCTTGTATCAAATTGTTTAGACTTTAAAGATTTAAGAACAATTGAAGATGTTATTTATCAGGTACAGGGAGGAAATTTTTCTTTTGAAGCTGTTCAAAAAGGGAATTTATTTTACCAAAGAGCGCGATCTTCTGAAAAAAGATTAGCAAAACAGACTTTGGATTATTGGAGACAACATCCAGCCAAATATGCACTTTGGTACTTCAATCCATATGCCCCATGTCCCCCAACATGGTACGGTCAACCGTTTACTGGGCAATTTAAGAACCATTGTTTCTATGAGCCAGCTCCAGATACTTGTGAAGGTGTTTATACGGGATAGATAACGTAATAGTAATGCTACAAGTATAACCATTTTTACAAAAAGAATCTTATCTATTAGTTTAATGTATTTTTCCTCATAAACGACTATTCTAAAACCACACATTTCACTTTGCCAAAGTCAGAAATGTGTGGTGTAGGTTATTTACTATTCCTAAAAAAGATCCATCGGCATATTTTCCATAAATTCCCTTACTTCTCGAATACCAGGAAGCTCACTTTCTACAAGTTCCACACCTAGAATTTTTGCAAGCGGTTGAAGCATCGGTCTTACTTCTTTAGAGACAAATATTTTACTTGGTCTTACCTCTAAACCTTGTAAAAATGCCCAGAAAAAGCTTTGTGCCATTGGGGGCGTTTTCGGCATAGAGACTACCTCATGTCCAATCACCAAATTGCTTCCTCGTTCAACGAGTATGCCAACAATCGGATAAACATAGCGATTGGTTTGTTCCATTTCTACACCAAAGGGCAAGTAAAATAAATCATATTCTAATTGTAATGCACTTTTAGGCTTTTTCTTATATTGCGCTTTTTCAAACATTGTAATTTCCTCATAGCACTCGAATGTTGGCTTTGAGACCTGAAGTTTCAACAGATAAATTTCTTGTAACTCGCCATCCGTTTTTACTTTAAATGCTGGATATTCATGTGCGCCTACCTGTGGATATTGCCAGCCATCCTTCCGAATTTCTGTTATATTAATCATCGTTTTGATAACATCAATTAAAAGCTCTACTTCTATATAATTTGGTCTTTCAGGGTGTGTTCCCTCTAGATAGCTACGGAATTGAATCCAATTCTTCTTCCCTCTATATGTCAGCCCACAATCTTTAATAAGCTGATAATCTGCTGGTTCTAACTCATCTCTATCAACAAAATTAACAGTTAATGCATTTAAACTATAGGAAAAATCACTCAATAAATTTTTCTCAAAAAGAATTTTCGCTAAGCTATCATAGCCATGCTCAAGATCAAATACCATTAATCCAAACTCTCCACCAGCAGCTCCCATAACAGAAACAAGTACCTTGTCATTCATATCCCCAAAATCAATAACAATAATCTCATTGCTCTCTAAGTATTCCCACGGCTTTAATTTTTTTAGATCATTCGCAAGCTCCAAAAGAGTAAGGTAATCAGGTTCCTGACTTTCTAGAAAATCTATAATTCTTTCCAATTCCCTAGCCGCTATCCGTTCATTGATTTCCTCGATATTAATCTTGTTTAATTTCCCCGTATGAATATCACCTGCTCCAGCAATACAAATGGCCTTTTCTGAATCCATTGGTAATTGCACATAATTATCTAACCGAATAATAAATAATTCATTAGTATCAATAACCTGTCCAATCGCTTCGTCACCAGACTTTCGGAACCATTTAATAACCAGCTCCTCCTCTGAATCTAAATCCGTGTCATTATCAGGTAAAAATAATATTTTTTCTTTATTCGCAGATACCTGTCCATCTTTTTTAACTATTTCAAAATTAACATATTCCGCATCATCCAAATCAAAGCTTAGCAATAAAAGCTCATCTAATAAATCAAATCTACTTTCCTCCGGTAACAAAAGCTTTCGATAGATTTTCGGCTTTTTCTTGCTCTCTATATGGAGTTGTATCATGATTTAACCTCTTTTCTATTTGTTAAACTGCCGGGATGAAATCATAGCTTATAAATCTGCTCTTCATTGATAGCCATCCTCATAATAAACCACTTTTTATTAACTTTACTGACAAACTCTCTACGCTGCAAGATTTTATACTCCTTGTTTGCCATGTTCAAATTAAATAGCATGGTTGCAAGAAAAATAGCCCCTTCCGAAATAATGCTAGATTGGAGCATACAAAATTTATAAAAATGGTATTAAATTTCCTGGAATATTGATTTTTCTTCCTAAGCGCTTAAAATAATAGTGTGAGTTAGTGTTTGAGATGTATAGATTAAAATCCTATACAGGAAATTTTCGGTATATTTTTGTGCGGGAAAGTTGATATTTTATAATACAATTTTCTAAAAAAACTTCGCAAAGGATGAAATGCATAATGTATGAATTTGTTTGTAAATGCAAGAAAACGATGGGTGTTACTGTTATTTTATCGTTACTATTAGTTTTGTTTGGATGTCAAAATAAAGAAGACACCAGTCCACCTGTCGATGAACCACATGTTGATGATAATGAAGAACTCATTGTTTCTGTATTTGATAACGAAGGCAAAGGTAGTGTAGTGGAGATAAATGCTGAAAAACATGTAGAAAACGAATTAGTTAATAATGAAGAGGTTTGGTTACATGCATCACTTTCAGGCAATAAACAATATCTTGCCTATACAAGTGCAAAAGGTGATGGACCTTGGGAGATATATTTATTAGACAGAAATGATAAAAAAACTTCTCAAGTTACAAATGATACTTTAGGACAACTTATTCCTAGATTTGGTGATGAGAAAGGCAAAACCATCTACAGTGAAATAATAGGGCCAGCATACCCTGTTTCCAAGATTGCGAAAATAGATGTGAAAAAGAAGAATTCAATTGTATTTGATACAAAACAGCCTGACCGTGCTGTAGAAATGTATGATACTTCTAAAGACAAAATTATCGGTGCATTTGTCTCTGAGGAAGAGAATACAGCAAGAAGAAAGGCTGCAAATGATGCGGGTGTACCTTTAGGGCAAATTGTCTACTCAATATATGAAATGAATTTAGATGGCGCTGACATGAATTTGGTAACGAGTATAAAAGCAGTCAATATTGATTCGATGGCATATGGAGCTAATGGAAATTCTGTTATTCTTGGAGGGGAAAATATAAATGAAGACGAAGGAAGCGGCATTTATCAGTTATCTCTAACAGACAAAACATTAACTACTCTATTAACAGATCAAATGATTAAAAAAAGTAAGAATCCCCTATTATCAGAGATTGGTCAAAGAAGGCTAGCGGTATTATCAAAAAATGAGCAATTTATTTATTTTTCAGGTATCCCTAAAAAAGCAGAAGAAGTTACCGTTGACGGTATAACTTCGAAAATACAGTGTATCTATAAGTATGACTTGGATAATAAAGAAATAACAAAAGTATATGAGTATAAAAAACCAGCTTTTATTACGGATATGACGCTTACATATTAGGGTATGCAGTTGTTCAGTCGAAACAAAATTCATTCCTTTGATAAATAAAAGCTACTAGATGTAATATAGAATAATCAGGTTTAAGAAATATATCCCCTGACATTGTGTCAATATTGATGTTTGGTTATAAATAATACTAATATTATATTTTGCGAAAAATACATCTACTTTATTTATAAAACAACTCATTAACGGTAATAGTATTTTGAAAAACTTGGAGTACAAAGCGAAAACTCCTCTCGTAGTTAGTCTAGGCAACAATTACGATACGTAAAGTTTTCGCTTTTCTTCTATAGTAAAGTGTAAAATTATTGAATTAATAGAAAATCAACCACGAGTTTTGGTGAAGAACCTTATAAACGGTAATTAAGTCATATTTAGGAACCATAGCCTTTTGGTCATAGTTTTTCTATACGAATAACTTTGATTTTTGCTGGATTTGACTCCAAAATTTCAGAATACCAAATCCTCACTTCATCTCCACTTTTAATTCCTCTCATAGAAAGTTTTGATTCATTAATTAAAATTGAAACTGATTCAAATTTATTTGAGTACATGGGATTTTCGCTAGAGAAACTCTCTATATCTGATTGTTGAACATCCTTTCCTTGAATAAAATAGACTATTCCTTCATGCATTACTATATAACCAATTTCACTTTCGGTATTTTCTTTATTAGATAATAGTTGGCTAACATTACCTAAGAACCATAAAGCAACAAGAAAAAGAAACAAAAAGACCGTGTTGATAATAGGTTTGGAGATTCTGTTCTTCATTCAAATCACCATACATTTAATTATTTTCATATTGAATACAATTTAGCGTTTTTAAATGTACATAATATACCAAATACTGTGCTCCCCTCTATTCTACAATACAAAACGATACTTTACTTGTACTACTTCCCAAAAAAGTCGAGCTTAATATCTTATCCATAAATTTCTTTATAAAAGAGAAACGACGGCTATTTAAACCGTCGTCTGAGAAATGGGATATAAATTTAGTACATGAAAAATACTACTACCAGATAACGTTTTTTTTATTGCTATCTGGTAGTATTTTTGTTGTATGAAATACATAATTGAAATGATTATAGCTATCGCAACTTAAAGCCAAATGGTTTACTTTCCTAAAAGTTTTTATTTTTTAGGAAACAATGTATAAGACCATGAGTAGATAAAATCAATGATAAAAACAATGCTCCAAATTGCTCCAATTCCAAAAGTAATCTCATTAGCATAGGGTGATTCTTTTGCTATCCCTTTTTCTATCCATGACAAATCAGTTAAATACATTTTTATCTCTGTAAGGTTTTCCGTTCCCATAATCCAAAAAAACGCTTGCACTGTAACAAAAATAACCAAATGTATATAAGATGACTTACGATATTTCTTTGCAATATATTTAGGGTTATTATTTCTTTTAATAATTTTATAGTCTTTATCAGATAATAATTCAACACCACGAAAAGTCCCAATTTTTCTACGCATCCAACGATCTAGCTTTATAAAATCAAATATACCAAATGTAAATGCATAAATAATAAATATAGTAATAACAATTTGAAATGTTGAAATCTCTCCTGTTTGCTGATACACATACAATCCGAGTAACCCTTCAAGTATTAACATAAATAAAAATAGAAAAATGAACATAATGCTAAGTGTAGGTTTATTAAAGAAATAACGAAATATACCAAATAGGAGTAGTACCCCTATAGATAATAACTCAATAAGTATAAACAATTCCCAACTATATTCAAGAATAACTCCCAATCAAACACCTCCTTTGTTGAGAAAAAAACAGTATAAGATAAATACAGCAATATGAAAAGGAAACCTTTATATAGATTTATGAACGAATTCTATTTTCAATCTGACTTATCCAGTTTAAATCTGCCTCTAAATGTAAAAGTGTGCCATTGATTAATAAATATTTATGTTCTTCATTCTGAATAAGAAATTCCGTTTTTAATTTAGTCAATTCTAAAACATCTTTCATTATCATTGCTTTTTGTTGTTCTAGCATCATTTTTTCTTGCTCAAAATGGATTTTTCGAGCGCAGCTCCATTTAAAATGAAAGTCGTCCTTAGTAGAATGATAAGGTACAGGTTCTAATAACCATTTTTTTAATTCATTTTCTCCTGACTTTTCTAGCTTATATAGCTTTCTTTCTTGGTCATCTATCTCTGCAGATGACACGAGTTGATCACGAATGAGACGGTCAAGAGTAGTATAAATTTGACCAGGATTAATTTTTCCTTTGATACTTAGAAGAGACTCCAATTCTACTTTTAATTCGTATCCATGATTATTCTGTTGGTATAACAATGTTAATAGTCCATACTTTACTGACATAATTGATCAACCTTCTTTAATTGAAGATAAAATATTTATTTTACTAGCAGTCATACTAGATATCCAAGAGGCAAGAAAACTTAATAATAGACCAGCAATCAATGCTACTCCAATATTAGCAAGAGGTATATGGAAAGGTACGAAATCTCCTAAAAGCGTGGATTGACTAGTAACGTAAAGTAAAATCACACCTAATATTGCACCCCCGATGACTCCTACTAAACCTATGAGTAACCCCTCACCAACTACCATCTTTCTTACTTGTTGTCTAGTAAATCCAAGTGCTCGCATTGTTCCAATCTCAGATGTTCGTTCAAATGTATTCATTAAAAGAGTATTAGCTGTGCCAATACTAGCTAAGCCAATAATTAGGAATAGCATAATTAATATTATTTCGTTCATACCAGATAACGCAGAAGTAGTTGATTTAATTTCATCTTCAATAGTTTTAACTTTTGAAAGGTGTTCATTGAAATCTGTCCATAACTGATCTTGTAATTCCTCTCCTCTATATTTATCATTTAATGCTAGTAGCATATCAAAACTATTAGCCCAACCAAATTCATTATTTAAATGATCTTCATCCATAAAACCAACATATCCTGAATAATGTGAAGTATCTACAACATCAATGACTTCCAATTTTTGATTACCAGAAGGTGTATTTATGTGAATGTATTCCCCTACTTTACCACCCCATTCATCAAAAGCTCGCTTACCGAGCAGGATAGATGGTTTCTTTTGTAGTTCCTCATATAACGATTCTTTTTCAATATCTTCAAATAATATAGGTCCCTTTTTACTTACGGCAAAAATAGAAAATTGTCTACTCTCATCATTCATTGTTTCCCATGTAATAGGTGTAGCTTCTGTTAGTGGAGTAACATTTGCTACAGAATCATAAGAAAATAGAGTTTCTATATCTTCACTAGACCAAGGAGCTTCCGATGTGACCCTTAGATCACCCCCAAATGTATTTCTAATATCACGTTCATACCCTTCAGGAGCAGTTTCTATAACAGAGCTTAACAATAAGATGACCGCTATTCCAATGGCAAGTAGAGCAGAAGTATTCGCATTTCTATTTAATTGCTGTGTAAGGCTATGCGTAGCTAAAATTCCTGAATAGCCAAAAAACATTTTGAAAATTGGTTTAAAGATCTTACTTATTCCTATTAACAAGAATGGAAACAGCAAAATAATACTTGCTAAAATAGCTAAATAGGAAATAAAATGATCAATAAATATAAAGGAAAGGAAGCCAACTCCTACAATACCTCTAAATAGATATTGTCTTTTTGACGATACTGTTTGAGTCGCCTCTTTTAATGTCAAGAGCACCGAAGTTTTCCCAGCATTGTAAATAGGAAATAAGGAGAAGATAATAGGAAATACAATTCCTATTACAATGGCTGTTATTGTAGGCATTTTCCAATTCAAAGTGTACACCGTATCAAATTCAAATACACTAAGCAAAGTTTGCATAAACATATCGCCAAGCCAAATCCCAATTGGAACCCCAATAGCCGTACCAATTAATGATAAAATGATTACTTCAATGAATACAAGTTTAGATATAGAGCTTTGCAAATAACCAAAACTTTTCATTATTGCAAATTCCTTTTTTCTTTCCATAACACTTGTATAAATCATATTAAAGACAATGAATCCACTAATAAGCATAGATAAAACAGCAATTAAGTAAAAAAATGTGTAGAGACCCCCAATATCGTTACTTTGTAGATCATCTGCGACAACTGGTTGGATATATATATTTGAATTAGTAAATTCATTCTGTAAATCTTGAAAAAGTTTTTCACCATCTTCATTTGTTTGAAATCGTACATATGAAAGCTCATTATCCATACCTGTCCATTCTCTTAACAAATCAAGGGGAGCCATAATTCTAAAACTAGTTGATTCAGCACTTTCCCAATCACTAGGACTCGCAAGCAACTGTGTATACCCGACTATTGCCGAAATCTTTGCCTCTCCTAAATTGCTAAATCGAATAGTATCTCCAACACTTTTATTTAATAAATTTGCAACAGGCTCGGTTATAATTAACCCTTCATTATCTAACTCTCCTTTTATAACTGGTAGTTTTAGTAAAGAACTATTCTGATCATTCACACCCGTAATTCGTACAGAACGTTGATTTTCCGATTTTTCATCAAGATCAAAGAATACATGTTTATCAAGTGCAAGCAACGAGTCAGTAATGATTGGATTGTCTAAATGAGAGGAAACAGCCTCTTCTGAAAAGGTATGTTCATCACTTAAAAACCAATAATCAGCATTTGCTACATACATTTGTTCATAATAATTAAAAACATCATTTGTTGTTTTATCAGCAATTAACATGGAAGTTATAAAGGAAATGCCAATAATGATCCCAAGTAATGAAAAGAAAAATCTTTTTTTGCTTTCTATTATATTACGCCATGAAATTCGCCACATATTTAGCATAATCTTCATCCTTTCTAGAAATCACCTGATCGACAATTCCATCTTTAAAAAGAATAATTCGATCTGCAAATCCAGCTGCGAAAATATCATGTGTAACCATGATTATTGTTTGATTGTAATCTCGATTAAATCTAGTCATTAACCCAAGAATGTCCTCGGCTGTATTTCTATCTAAATTACCTGTTGGCTCATCTGCCAATAATACGGCGGGGTTGCTAACTAGTGCTCTAGCTATAGCTACACGTTGCTGTTGCCCACCACTAAGCAAATTAACCTTCTTCTGCCCAAGCCCCTTTAAACCGACGGAATTAAGTAATTGTAAAACTGCTTGCTTTTTATCTTTTGTTAAAGTTCCATCTGCATGAAGTGGGAAAGCTATATTTTCTTCCACATTTAGATTACTAAGTAATTGATAATTTTGGAAAACAAATCCAATATTCTGTCTGCGAAATATTGTCCTTTTCTTTTCTGTCATCCTATTTAAATATTGTTGATTAATTATGATGTCCCCTTCTGTAGGTATATCAAGACCTCCTAATAATTGAAGTAAAGTACTTTTTCCAGAGCCACTTGGACCCATAATAGCTACAAACTCACCTTTTTGAATTTGTAAACTAACATTTTTTAAGACTTTAATTCTCTCATGTCCTTGTAAAAATTCCTTTTTAAGATTTTCAACCTGAATCACTTTATCATATCCCCCTAATATCTTTTATATTATTATATACTAAGTATATAATGATTCAAGATTTTATATTACATATGTTCTTAAAAAGTCTTGTTTTGCAATAAAAAAAATATTTTATAGATATATACTAAGTACTCATAGAGCGGGATAAGAAAAAAGATATCTATAAATTCAGACATCTTCTACTCGTCTACAATATGGTTCTTATTTAATTCTACTTGCAGTAAAATTTTTTATATTTTTTTCAAATTCTTTTTCTGAAATCTGTCCATCAATCAATTTTTCATCATTAATAATTACGGATTCAATAAAATCAATCTTTTCTTTTAAATTCCCAGGATAAATTTAATAGACCACCTGCGTAAATTAAATTTTCATTATTACTCGCCTTTGATTTATCTCGAGAACGGGTTAATCTAATAATATCTTTTAACAATGAATGTTTAACATTATCAATATTACCGTAAGGAGCTGTCATAACTGTCATCCGTATTGCTTCTTCAAAATCTGCATTATCAGATACAATAAACCTTTTAATCTTTGTCTCATTTCTTGCTTAAAATTCAATTGTGTCATTAACCCTAAAATTTCTGCCAAAGGTGCAGATAAAAGATTCTCCTTTACTTTTTTTCATAAGCAACTAACGTTTTCAAATAATTAATTTCAACTTTTACATCCATTTCTTCTAAAGCTAAAATTCTATCTGTTGTACATTTAACAGATAATTCCTTTAATTTCTCATGTCTACTTTTCATTTCATTTAAAAAAACTCTCGTTTCAGGAAGTTTAAATGTTGTACTCGACACATTAACAGTCTTACCTAAACAAGTAACTGTCAACTTTTTATTTTCATTTGTTAATTCAATTCGCTCAATTTTTCAAAAGGAATATGGATTGGGTTTGCTCCAAACTCTTTATAATATAAACTAGAAGTAGTAACTATAAATCCGTCATCCCCTTTACCAAAAACTGTAGGGTCAACATATACACTAATCATATTTTCAAAAACGTCTGGGGAGATAGAAGTTAAAGCAACTTTAATTTTTTCTGGGATAATATCTCTAAAATATACCTTCCCCATACTATTAATTTGAGGTACATTTTTCTTAATATACTCAACTAATTTTCTTTCTTCTTCGTGCATCTCTAACACCTCTCAACAATAATAATCTATAACTATTTTACTATGGTTTGAAAACTTCTATATTTTTACTTTAACTTAACAACCATATTATACAAATTATAACAACTAAAAAGGACAAAATATGTACTTATAAAAATTTATTTATTTAATTTCTATAAATATTACCAATAAAACGTTAATATTCCCCTGTTAGGATAGATATCGTAGGATGCTTTAGTGTTATAGTTAAGTAAATATTAGGAATATCTGTATATAACAGAAAAAAAGATTGCAAAATAAAAAGAAGTAATTATTAAACGTTTGATACCACCCTCCCCAACTACAACTATAAGTCCCTTTTGGAGTAAAATCACATGAAGTTGAAAAGGCAGAAACGTTGTTAAATCAACGTTTCTGCCTTTCACTTTTTATTCACTTTTGGTTAAAAGGCCCCTTTTGGGACAGCCCTTAGTGATGTTAGTCTAAATAATGGACACAGAGAATTGGGAGTTTATAAAGTATAATAATCTTAACAATTTACTAGGAGTG
>NZ_JBXUNW010000010.1:0-126070 GCF_057196045.1 Lysinibacillus sp. DFXJR4
GTACACGTCCTTTAAAATAGTTATTTCTATCATAGCTACTCTCAGTTTTCCGTGTCCACTTTTTATACTAACCTCAAACAACCTGCTCAGGTCAGAGGAAGAATCGCTCCGATTCAAGGTAAACCTGCTCGGGTTAGCCCAAGAATCGCTCCGAACCAAGGTAAACCTGCTCGGGTCAGAAGAAGAATCACTCAGGAACAAGGTAAACCTGCTCGGGTCAGAGAAAGAATCGCTCTGGTTCAAGGTAAACCTGCTCAGGTCAAAGGAAGAATCGCTCCGGTTCAAGGTAAATCTGCTCGGGTGAGAGAAAGAATTGCTCCGGTTCAAGGTAAATCTGCTCGAGTCAGAAGAAGAATTGCTCCGGTTCAAGGTAAACCTGCTCAGGTCAAAGGAAGAATCGCTCCGGTTCAAGGTAAATCTGCTCGGGTCAGAGGAAGAATCGCTCCGGATCAAGGTAAACCTGCTCGGGTCAGAGGAAGAATCGCTCCGGTTCAAGGTAAACCTGCTCGGGCCATTGGAAGAATCGCTCCGGTTCAAGATAAACCTGCTCGGGTCAGAAGAAGAATCGCTCCGGTTCAATGTAAACCTGCTCGTGTCAGAGAAAGAATCGCTCCGGTTCAAAGAAATCTGCTCGGATATTTTTTCAGTTTTATCTCTTTTTTCACAAGGTCCACATCTGAAGAACGAAAGAGTAATATAAATTTCTTGATTTTGTTAAAAGAATCCATTATTATTTACTTACCGGTCGGTAAAAACAAGATGAGCTTTTACTTTAAAAATATATGACTGGGGTTTTGTTTGCAGTTATAAGATTTAGAAGATAGTTAAGGAGGAACGTTTATGAATAAACAGTTACAATCAAAACGAATTGAAGGGTTAGATTTTGCCAGAGCCTTGGCTATGTTTGGTATGCTTATAGTAAATTTTAAAATTATTATGGGAGCGGTAGGGAATGGGCCGAGTTGGCTTATATGGTTTACTGGACTTTTTGAAGGAAGGGCGTCAGCTACTTTTGTTACGTTGGCCGGTATTGGGGTTGCTTTGATGACAAGAAAAGCTAGAATTGGCGATAATCATTCTTATATGAAAGAGAATAGAGTGAAATTATGGAAACGTTCCGCTTTTCTCTTCATTCTAGGTTTACTTTTATATGTGGCAGATTGGACTGGAGATATTCTACATTATTATGGTGTTTATATGCTGATTGCATCATTTCTTATCGCATCCTCTACAAAGTTCATGATTATCATATCTAGTCTTTTTTTAATAACATCACAAATCCTACAAGTGATGATGAATTATTTAAAAGGATGGCATCCTGAACATCCATTTATGGAATATCTTGATTTTTGGACACTTGAAGGTTTTTTAAGAAATCTTTTGTTTAATGGGTATCATCCAGTATTTCCTTGGATATGTTTCTTTTTACTTGGGATGATCCTTGGCAGACTTGATTTATCAAAGAAAGCTGTAAGAAATAAAATGATGCTCATTTCTTTCTTTTTACTTATTACAATTGAGGTACTTTCAAAGGCTTTAATGCGATTATCTCTGTCGGTATTAGATGTAAGCAGTGCAGAATATTTGTTTCAAACTGGACCAATTCCACCAAATATCTTATATATTTTATCAAATTCCGCTTCGGCGATTATTGTCATCGTTGCTTCCATTTATTTCGCAGAAAAGTTTGCTGGGCAATGGGTGACAAAATCACTTATTCAAACAGGACAATTAACATTAACTCACTATGTCAGCCATGTATTTATTGGTGTTGGTATTTTAGCTTTAGTAAATAGATTGGAGAACCAAACGTTAGCATTTTCACTAGTATTTACGATTTTGTTTTTTGTGGCAAGTATTTTATTCTCTGTTTTATGGAGTAGAAAATTTAAAAGAGGACCTATTGAATGGATTATGAGAAAAATAACAAATTAATAGTTTAGTAGTCGAGTTTTACATAAAGGCGAGAACAGAAAAGCGTTCTTGTTAGACAGGAACGCTTTTCTACAAAAGAAATAGGTTTTAGTGGGTCATATTCAACCAACCATAGGATTCATCGGCAAAACTCTGAAGGTGATTCATGAATAAGCTTGCGTGGTAACCATCACAAACAGCATGGTGCATTTGTAAAGAAACAGGAAGACAAATAGCATTTTGCTTGTGTACAAATTTACCTGCTGTAATTATCGGTAAAAGGTAATTATTCTCATTATGAATGTTAAGGTTAAAACCAGTAAATGAACACCATGGAATCATTGAAATGTGAAAAATATTTTCGGGAATTGGGGATTTCGGAAATAAACGTATCCTACCGTTATAATTCGTTACATCACTTTCGTAATCTTGATGGAACTGTCTAAAATTATCCGATGTTTCTGTCCAAATGCTCGAAAATGTCTTTGTCTCCTCATTAAAAATCGTGTAACTTGGATTTAGTTTTTCCCAATAGCCTAACTCTCCTTGGCTATTAAAACACGTTCTAAATGCAATATTAGAATTGATAGCTTTTGTCACTAGATAGATAAATGCTGGGTAAAACTTGAAATTATGATCTTTTATGTTTTTATAGAAAATACTAATATCTATTTCAGATGTCATACTAAACGTTGTTTGTTGGGTCATATAATGCTCAAAATACTCGTGTCGCTGCCAGTTCTTGCGATCAATTTTATTGAAAATCATTTTCCTTTGCCTCCTAAATATAAAAATTTTTATTTAGGAGGCTATTTTCACTGTTTTTTTCATACATTACACCCCACTATTGATGGTTATATCCTATTATAACATTCATTATTAATAGCAATTTTTCAACATTTTTGACGATAGCTAAAATAAAAGAATGAATCTGTCAATTGATTCGTCAGCTTATTTTAGCACGTGATACTTTTGAAAGCTGTCTTTAAATTATTTTTTATCAATAAGTGATTGAATATAGATTTCGGTCATTTTAATTTGTTCTTTCCATAATGAAATAATCCATTCTCTGTCCTCCAAAGAGATTAAAAAAGTCGCAAATCCATTTAAATAAGTCACTATTAAATCATTTATTAGCTCAATGTCAGAAGGAGTTAATTGATCCCCATAAAAATCTTTTAATAAAACCTCAAATAAATCAAAAGGTGTCTTATCTCTGTCCTGATTGAAGATAAGATCATCAAACTCTTTATCGTATGAAGATTTCACTACAAATTGTAATTGAACATTAATTAGATGTAAGTATTCTTTATTTTTTTCATCAATAAAAAAAAGAAAATATTTTAGCATAATATCAGAAAAAGAATCTGTTTCTTTAGATTCATTATAAATTTGTTCTAAAGCTTCATTCATGAGTAGATCAGATAAAATAAAAGCCTCTTGTTGAATTGTTTCCATAGAACCGAAGTGGTGAAATACACTTGCCTTACTCACATTTGCTCTCTTTGCAATGCTGCTAGCACTTAGTGACTCTATACCATTTTCGGCAATTAAAGAAATAGTAGCATTTAGTAATGCCTCTTTTGTTTTATTTCCCTTTTTTTCCCTACCATCTATCATTATAGAACCTCCTAACAGAATGGTTGTTACATTTACTCATTATTATAGCATAAATTAAACTACTTGACCGATTGGTTAGGTTTATGTATAATTTTATTGACCGATCGGTTAAATTTTCGGTAAAGTATTTGTATGAAACTTCATTTCTAGTAAAAGATAAGGAGAGAAATAGATGGAAAAAAGAAAGTTACTTATTTTTACGATATTACTTGCATTGTTAACGTCTTTTATAAGTTTTAGTCAATTTTTAAGTCCTTCTCAAGAAGAAGTAGGAGAAACAGAAAAGGATTTTTCATCGGACCGAGCTCTAAATTATTTAAAAGAAGTAGCAAAGGAACCACATCCTATAGGCTCTTCTGCGAATAAACAAGTAAGAGATTATATTGTAAAGCACTTTCAAGATTTAGATATTCCTGTTGAAATTCAATCAAAGCCAGTGAAGGATATTAGGGGTGAGGAGTATGCTAAAGAATTAGGTGCAGAGAATGTTGAAAATATTATTGCAAAAATCCAAGGAACATCCAGTGATGATAATGCGATTTTATTAACAGCTCATTATGATTCTGAAATAGAAACTCCTGGGGCATCAGACGATGGTTACGGCGTTGTCACAATTATGGAGGCAGCAAGAGCTTTAAAACAACTGCCAGCACCTAAAAATACAATTTATTTTGTACTAACAGACGGTGAAGAGCCAGGTTTACTTGGAGCGAGTGCTTTACAAGATCGAACGGATATTTTAGACGAAGTACGTGTTATGCTAAATTTCGAGGCAAGAGGTAATACAGGGGTGCCAATTATGTTTGAAACGAGTTCAAATGATCTAAGGTTGGCGCAATTGTATAAGGAGACTGTTCCATACCCTGTAGCATACTCCTTTGCTTCTGAAATGTATAAAAAGATGCCGAATGATACAGATTTTACGGAATTAAAAATAACAAAAAAATTAGGGTATAACTTTGCAAATATGGATGGTTTAGAGGCATATCATGCAGCGATAGATCGTGTAGAGAATAGTGACGAGGAAACGATTCGTCACTTTGGGAACTATGCACTTCCTTTAGTGAAAAGGTTTATGATGATGGATGCTAAAGAGTTTCAGGCCTTAGAAGATAGTAAAGGTAATGCGATTTACTTCCCATTAATGAAAAAAGTATTAGTTGTGTACTCCGAAAAGTTTGTAATTCCGTTAATGGTTGTTTTACTTATCTTAACAGTCGTAATATTCTTCTTCAGCTTTAAAAAGCAAGTGACACAGATTAAAGGATTAGCTTTTAGTTTAATAGCGTCGATTGGTAGTCTTATCTCTATTTTCATTATCTATTTCCTTCTAATTCGCCTACTAACAATTGTATTCAATGTTGGAATAGATGAAGATGGGATCGTTATGTTTGGTACTTATGATCCGTGGATCCTGACATTGCTGGTAATACTAGCTATTGTGCTCTCGTTCTTTTTGGCGAAGTGGATGTCAAAAAAGTATGGTACTGTGAATTTCGCCATAAGTACGCAAGTTTTATGGATTGTATTGGCTGTGATGTCGAGTCTTACGTTCAAAGGTATTAGCTACGCATTTACAATTCCAGCAATCATTAGTTTACTGTTGATTTTACCAATCATAGTAAAAGCAAAATGGGCCAAAGGTGTCTATCATTATGTAGCAGTTGCAGGATGGACAGTATCTAGTATTCTATTACTCGGGCCAATTATGTATCTTATTTATATAGCAAAAACAATTAGTATAGCACCTATAATAACAGTTGTTACTGCATTAATTACATTTTCTATAGTAGGAATTGTGAATTGGTTAACGGCAAATGATGGAAAAGCATAATATTAGGAGCAACCGGGTCGGTTAAAAAAGCTCAGTCCTAAGAGAAAAGTGATCGGGTTTACTCTGGAACTGCTCAGGTTCAAGCGAAAAATGATCAGGTCAGTCAAAGAACTGCTCGGGTTGGCTGGAAAACTGCTCAGGTTAGCCCATAAGCTGCTCAGGTGCAAGAGAAAAGTGATCAGGCCTACTACCAAGTAAGGTTTCGAAGTGTCCCTTTTTATTATGAAAAGTCTTGAGGTTCACACTGTGTGAACCTTTATAATGTTCTTTAATAATTTCAGGATTGGTGAAGACTTTAATCAATAAAGGATGTAAAATCCTTCTGGTTAAAGCTTCACTTGATTAAGAGAAAATTTTCTTAATTAGGGTACTGTTAGTCATAATTAACTATGGCTACTGTTAATGGAGCTTATGTGGGATCTAAAGGTTTATGAAGAAATAAAGAAGCTTTATAATACCCTTTATCTAGTGGTTATTTTTGCTATTTAAATAGAAACCATTCCTCAAATCTGTATATTTTAAAGGAGAAATGTAATTATGAATGGAAGAGAATTTGATAAAATTTTCACACTAATGGAGAAATCGTTTCCAGAAAGTGAGCGAAGAACTTATGCGGGACAAAAGGAGCTACTGGCCAATCAACATTACCGTCTTATATCGGAAACAGATAACAACAACCAAATTGTAGCTTTTTTAGCAGCGTGGGAATTTCCTTCGTTTCGGTTTGTAGAACATATTGCTGTCGATCCAACTTTGCGTGGAAATGGAGTAGGAGGAAAAATGTTGACCGCTTATATGAAAGAGTCAAAAAAGCCCATTCTCTTAGAGGTGGAGTATCCTGATACGGAATTGGCGCAGCGGAGAATAGGCTTTTATGAGCGATTAGGTTTTCGCCTTAATTCCTTCGAATATGTACAGCCTCCTCTTCACAAGGAACAGGATGATTTACCGCTAAAAATTATGAGCTATCCTCAACTTTTAACGAACGAGGAGTTTATTTTATATAGAGAAATCTTATATAGAAATGTATATAAGATTGAAGATTAACGTTGTGCTACCAAGGAGGTGTTTTGCTTGTATAAAATCGGGGAATTTTCACGGATTAATAAAATATCTCAAAGAATGCTTAGATATTATGATGAGAAAGGTTTATTAATTCCAAAAAAAGATGAAACGAATGGTTATCGATATTATACGAACGATGATATTTCTAAAGGAAATAAAATAAAATTACTGCGAAAATATCATTTTTCCATTGATGAAATAAAAAATGTCTTGGAAATGGATTCCACAACCCTTAAAGAAAGTTATGAACAAAAGATTGCTGAATTGTATGAAAAAACGATTGAATATTATCAGCTTATCGAGGAAATGAAAACTTATATAGAACCGAAGAACAAGATAAACAGGATTAACACCTATGACGTCTTTCGGGGAGTTAGAAAATCATTTCATGCTATCTGTTTAAGAGAAATTGTTGATGAAAAAGGCTTGGAGTTGTTAATTGATCAACTTCTTATATGCATAAATAAAACCAATCCAATTTTGGTTGGTAAACATTTGGCAATTTTCTATTCAATGGAGGGGGGAATTATACGCAGTTTGATGTAGAAGTATGCCAGCCAATAATAGTGGAAGAGGAAGTAAAGGATACTAGAATTAAATTTTTTGAGGAAGAAAATTATATCTATACAATACATATAGGTAATTATGACAGTATCAGTTATGCATATAGTGCCTTATATGATTGGGCACATTTAAATGGATATTGTTTAGATGGACCATTTATTGAAAAATATTATACAGATGCATTCATCACACTAGATAGAGATGAATATGTCACAGAAGTTAGTATTGCTATAAAAAAGCGCTAATGGAAGTGAAACCTTTGCTTCTTATAAACGTGATGAGAAATGGTGAAAAAATTTTTAAGAGGTGAATTTATATGAATAGTATATGTAATCAAACGATAGATACAGCAATTCAACAATTATTTAACAATATTTCACCAGACGAACCAGGCTGTGCTTATATTGCAAGTTTTGATGATGGTGTAACTTATAAGGGGGCAGTTGGTTTAGCTTCTATAGAAAAGAAATTACCCATTACAACAAAAACTGTTTTCAATCTTGCATCCGTCTCTAAACAGTTTACAGCATTCTCCATTTTGTTATTGGAGCAAGAAGGTAAACTAAGTTTAGACGATTCAATTTTAAAGTATATACCTTCTCTTGGGGAATATGCTGAATCTGTCACGCTAAGACATCTGATTCATCATACCAGTGGATTGGCAGATTATATGGAATTAGCTGAAAAAGCAGGGGTTTCGGATAAAGAGAAATTAACTGCTGAGCAATCTCTAGAACATCTTGCCAGCCATCCAATTGCAGATTTTCCTGTTGGAACAAAATTTGAATATAGTAACACGGGATATTTTTTATTATCTTTAGTAGTTGAAATAGCTAGTGGAAAAACTCTTCGTGAATTTTCAAAGGAACGTATTTTTGGTCCTTTAAATATGATTGATACAACTATCGTGGATAGCTATCCAACTAATATTCCGATTGCTCGTGGATACACGAAGAACGAGCAAGGTGAATTTGAAATTTATGAAAGTCCTTGGGAACATACTGGGGACGGAGCGGTTCATACAAATGTTGAGGATTTAGTAAAATGGGGACAAAACTTCGCTACAGGCATTGTTGGTGGGAAAGAGCTTGTTAAAAGAATGGGTGAGATAGGGTCAAAAACTTCTTCAAATGGCGCGCTAATTATCGATAATGAAGATTATGCTTTTGGCTTGTCTATTGGTAAAAATTTTAATAGTTCCTACTTGGAGCATTCTGGACTCTGGGCTGGCTATCCTTCTCACTTTATCTACTTTATAGAAGAACGTTTAACGATTGCAGTGCTAAGTAATGTTGAGGATTTTGATAGTGAAGAATATGCAATAAAAATGGCAGAAATTATTTTGGGGAAACATGCAAAGAAATAAATACAAGATTGATTGTATGAAGCTCTGTTACTTATAAACCTCTGTCTTTTGCTAATAAGGAGATTAAAAAATGAATATAACGCTTACTGATGTGGATAAAAATAATTATGAGGATGTTTGTGACCTATCTGTGGCAGAAAATCAGTATGATTATGTAGCAGAAAATATGTGGTCACTCGTTGAATCAAAATTCAACCCCTCCTATCAAACACGCGCAATTTGTTTAGATGAGAAACCTGTCGGATTTTTCATGTGGGTGCCTGAAACAACTAAGAGAATATCCATTTGGAGATTTATGGTAGACAAAAACTATCAAAACAAAGGTATCGGACGTAAAGCTTTACAACTAGCGCTTAACGAAATTAAACAAACAGATGGATTAGAAGAGATCGAAATCTGCTACAATCCAAATAATCCTGTAGCAAAAGGTTTTTACGGAAGCTTCGGTTTCGTGGAAGTCGGTATAGATCCAGAGGGTGAAGATGTATTAGCCATTATAAAAATTTAGTCTCCACCTTTAATAGTGGTGAGATGAATATCAAATTTAATTTTAAAAAATCAAAATGGAGCATGTTTTTATCAAATCATAAAAACACGCTCTTTTATTTTATCTTCATTCAGCAGAAGACTCCCAGATGAGAAGAATGCGGTTTTGGTTCCTTTTCAGTGGGTTTCCAAACACCTACTGAAATAGTGGAACTCAGTATCAGAATGCCACAACCTGTGTCAATTTAACTGCGCGAAAGCTACACTTACGCCAAGGCGAAATTGATTTATTGTGCATTCCTATTAGATGCTTTATTTTCATTTTTATAAGCGAACAACCGAGCTGCTAATAAAAGCGTCAGTAAGATCATTATAAGTCCAGACCAACTAAGATAGTCTATAGAAAAACTGCTAATCACCAGCCCACCGATAGTCGAGCCAAGAGCGAAACCGAACTGGATAAATGAGGTATTGACGCTAAGAGCAATATCTGGTGAATGTTCTACTAAGGAAACCAAGTACAACTGTTGTGCTGGGGAGGTCGCCCAAGTAGCCACCATCCAGATCATAATGAACGGGATGATAGTATATATCAAGCCCTCTGCCCAATTTAGTAGTAGTAGCATCACTGCTTGGAAGGAAAGCCCAGTATAAATCATGAACTTCGGACCTTTAGTATCAGCAACTATTCCTCCAAATTTGGAGCCGAAAAAACTGCAAAGACCAAAGAGTAATAGAATTCCAGAAAGTGCTGCACCCGAAAGTTTCGCGTTTGCCTGTAAGTAAGGAGCGATGTAAGTAAACAGCGTTGAATATCCGCCAATATAGAACAGTGTAATGGTAAGAGCAAGAACAATTTTTTTGTTTTTCAAAATCGACAGCTGCATTCCGATTGTAAAAGTTTTTTCCTCAGTAATAGATGGAACCTTGGTAAAGATCACTAAAAGTGGAATCAACGTTAGTATTCCTATAAGGATGAATAATATTCTCCAGCCAACAATTTCGCTTAGAAACGTCCCAGCAGGAACACCGAGGACAAGAGAACTACTTAAACCCATCAAAATAGTTCCGATAGCTCGACCTCGATTCTGTACTTGAACTAAACGAGTCGCCACAGCCATTGCGATAACAGTAGCGGCTCCTCCACTAATGCCTTGAATCACTCTTGCCAATAAAATCATTTCAAAAGAGGGACTGAAATAGACTAGGAAACTACTCAAAATAAAAATACCGAGCATCATTAACAATATTTTTTTACGATCCATCTGAATGGTTGCTGCAATTACAATCGGGGCCCCTATCGCTGCGGAAAGGGCGAAAGCCGTAACGAGTGCTCCAGCAGAGGCTGTTGTTATTCCAAGGTCAGTTGCTACCATATGAAGGATTCCGCTTATAATATATTCAATTGTACCAATAAGAAAAACTGCTAGAGCAAGTAGATATACAACCCATTTATTCTTCATAGACGAATCCCTCTTCTACAATAGGAATTTGAATTTCGATAAGATGAATATCCAGCTCCCCTGATAGCGGAACATAGATTTCTCTTCCCGGTTGGTCACTTCGAATTCGGTAGCCGTTGTGCTCAATCCAAGTAGCAAGGTCGATACAGGCTGTTTCCGAAAATGCTGAATCTGAACGGAACAACAACGTGGCTACTTTTTCAGCAGGTAGGAAACGTTGATTAAGATGCTCAGGCAGCTTAAGTGTGTCTGTTTTCACAGTATAACCAACCTCAAGTTCAAAGGCATGCGCTGCGCTGTCGGGAGTGTTCCATAGCACCATCTGTGGACTAGATAAGGTAGATCTGAAGCGACTATCGAGAAGTCCATTGAAAATTTCGAAAAGGGTTGGGATATCGTCAAGTGTTCCTGGCGAAGCATATGTAATCATGTGCATTTCTTCAATACACTTAATAACAACTTCTTGGTCTTTATCCATCCTCCCTTCCCGCTCTACAAGCTGTATTCGTTCTTTAATCTGGGAAAGCTTGGATCTTTCGATATCAAGCAGTCTCTCGATTTCACTTTCTTTAAGTCTAAGCATGCCACGAATTTGTTCAGCAGATATTTCTTCTTGAAGAAGATGCGCGATTTGCTGTAGTGTAAACCCTAATTCTTTAAAAATGATGATTTGGTTAATCTCTAGCAGTTGTTCAGCTGAGTAGTACCGATACCCGGTGGATTCATCCGTTTTGGTAGGCTTTAAGATTCCGAGCTGATCATAGTAACGCAACGTTTGTAGTGGAATTCTGCTAAGTCTGGAAAATTCACTTATTTTAAACATTTTTTTCACCTTCCTTCTTTTATTCGTTATGAGTATATACCCTCTAGTTAGGTATAAAGTCAAGATCTACATCAAACCTCCACGAAATCTTGATGTAGATCGCTTTACTTAAGTGATTGCAAACTTAATTGAAGAATTCAAATATCAGTCATTTGTTAACAGCAAAAATTGTTTCAAATGGTTATCTATCTCGAGGGAGTCTTGTTCGTTTTGACCGATTCCAAAGCAATGTCCCCACTTGGATTCGATTGGTTGAAAAATAGCATTAGGCATATGTTTCACTTCATATGCATTATCTTCTGGGGGGAAAAACAGATCGGTCGAGCCTGGCATAACAAGTGCTTGAGCGGCAATACGGTTTAATGCCTGTTCAAAATTTCCCTTGTCTAGTGGATTGGCGCTAATATCCCCGCTGATTCCAGTACGGAGCACGGCAATTAAGTCGTTGGCATCGAAGGAAAGGAACACTTGATCCCAATAATCTTCTAGATATGCCTTTAACGTCGAGTATCCTTCTTCCTGATAGAGCTGTTCTAAATAATAAGACTGAGAGAACCCCCAAGGAGCATAGGCACGTCCCATCGCAGCAAGTCCTCTTGTAGGCTGATGATTATAGAATCCTTCCTTCCAGTTAGAATCCGCTTGCAAGGCTGCGATAAGTGCCTCAAAAACAAGCTGTGCATGTGGCCTCGTCTTTGCTGTTCCACCAAACGGTGCAATTCGCTCGACCATCTCAGGATAGCTTGATCCCCATTGAAAGGTTTGAAGTGCTCCGAGTGACCAGCCAACAACTAAAGCAATCTTCGTAATACCAAATTTCTCGGTTATGAGCCGATGTTGTAGCCGGACATTATCATAAATCGTTACAAGCGGAAAATTCGCTCTGTCAAAAGGGGCGGGTGTATTGCTTGGTGAGGAAGATAGACCATTACCCAACATATTAGGCACAATAATAAAATATTTGTCCGGATCGAGAGCTTTACCAGGTCCAATCAACCACTCATTATCAGTATGCTGACCAGCAAACCAGGTAGGATAGACAATTACGTTTGACTTAGTAGAATTTAAAGCTCCATAAGTTTTATAGGCAAGGAAGGCTTGGGGCAGCTTTTGACCCGATTGTAGCTCGACATCTCCCAATGAATAAATTTCGTAATCTTTCATTATACAATTCTCCTTTGTTATACAAGATTTAATGTTGAAGCTTGATTTTCACTCTACGATACTGCTACCATCAAATCAACGAAACGTTTTTGATCATAATGTTCAATTTTTTTGAATGAAGAGGTGCTGTCTTAATGGAAATTCGCCAACTTAAAACATTTTGGACGCTTGCTTCTACACGTAGTTTTAGTAGAACTGCTGAAGTATTGAACTATGTTCCGTCTACTATAACAATGCAAATCAAGGCTTTAGAGGAAGAATTAGGAGTTAAGCTATTAGACCGACTGGGTAAGAGTGTCATTTTAACAGATGCAGGTCAGCGGTTATTGCCCTATGCCAACAAAATTTTAAATGATATTGAGGAGGCTCGATATGTCTCTAGTGAGAGCGAAGAATTAACTGGTACGATTACAATCGGTGCAGACGAAGTGCTTTGCACATACCGTCTACCCGCATTACTCCGGGTTTTTCGCGAACGATATCCACATGTACGTCTTTTGTTTAGACCCTTGTCTAGTCACAGTTTGAAACAGAGTCTGAGGGAGGGGAATGTGGATGTGGTCTTTATGCTAGATGAACCTATCGTATCTACGGATCTTCATACCGAACTTTTAATGGATGAACCTTTTCTTATGGTAGTTTCCCCTAACCATCCATTAGCTTCGTGCTCTACATTAAGGATAGAAGATTTTAACAGAGAGCAGATTCTACTTAGTGAAAAGGGGTGCTCATACCGAACTTTCTTCTATCACACGTTATTGAGAAAAGGGGCAGACAGCTTGACTGAACTTGAGTTTAATAGTGTAGAGGCCATTAAACAATGTGCAATGGTTGGGCTCGGTATTGCCTTACTTCCTGAAATGTCGCTTAAGGGAGAGTTAGAGCGGGGAGAACTAATCACTTTACCGTGGGATTTATCTGAAATACAATTTGCTACTCAAATGCTGTGGCATCAAGAGAAATGGATTTCACCATCAATGAAGGAGTTTATTGAATTGGCAAGAAGTGTACTAAAATTAACAGTTTCATAAAGAAAGTTCATTTTGAGGGGAAGAGGAAAAGGTCGAATTCAGGGGTTATTGAAAACTCTGAATAGACCTTTATCACATGTTGTTTCAATTATTATTTATCACAATTTTCAGAAAAATAATTAGATATTTCTTCATTTTACTTAGTAGCAATGGAAGCTTCAATCATTTCGTTTTTAAAATCAGTTTTTCCCTTAATAAAAAACTTGAGATTCACACTGTGTAAAGCTTTATAATACTACTAATTCGTGCTAAGTATTTTTTAAGCTAAAAATTTCCGAATAATACTTGGTCGATAAAATTTAAAGAGATGGGAATGAATAGTCACAATTAGATGCAGATGTTACTAATAGAGAAAATAAATTGAATTCTAACTACAGGGGGAATAAGTATGCCTTTATTTTCACAAACGATAACTGACTTTTGGGAGTCACAATTTTTAAATGGAGATATTATCTACAACGATAAAACCTTTACTGTCACCATCAACCATGACCTGAGCGAAGACAGTCGGGTCATGGTGCTGGAAACAGCTGACGGCCGGGTTATGGTAGTCTTGTCACCTGAAATGGCTGAAAAGTTAGATCTTTCTAAAGGACAAGAGCTGTCTGAGCTAGACTTCCGCCAGAAATTGAATGAAAGGGGAGTCACACTGCATGGCGCAGATTATCTTTTTTATTTTTCGGAAGCAGAAAAGAACGTCTTGCTGCAAGAAAATCAGGAAGGGACATTGCGCCAATTAAGCGAACAGGATGATGCAATTTTCTCAGCGTTTGAATCCTCCGCCTCTAAACAAGATTTGGATGACGCTTATGTAGAATTGGATCATTGGGCAGTATTTGGCTCTTTTGAACGAAATCGCTTGGTTTGTGCTGCTAGCATGTATCCCTGGGGAGAAGATGTACAAATAGCGGATCTCGGCGTATTGACTCTGTCCGCTTTTAGAGGAAAAGGTCATGCTCGTAAAGTGGTGCGTTCAATCTGCAAATATGCCTATGAGCAGGGATACGAACCACAGTATAGATGCCAGCTCGATAACGAAGCTTCTACATTGTTAGCTAAAGCTGCAGGTTTAACGCTGTTTGGAAAGTGGGATGTAATTTCCCCTGATTGCACAGTCGGAGAGGCCGAGTAGAATTGAAGAAGGGGTAGGAAAGAAACATGTATTGACCTGTGAGTAACCCCTAGGTTTAAGCTGAAGGTATTCGTAAATATGAAATTTATGAAATATTTAGTTTAAAGCGGGGTATATACATGAATAAAGAAAAGAAATTAAAAAAGCCAGTAGTGAGTTTTATTTTACTAACCAATATCATTTTTTTACCACTTTTTAGCCTTGTAGGAGCAATAAAATTGTTAGGATTTCCTCAATGGATCTTTGATGTAATGCTTTGCATTTCAGCTTGGTCCTCAACCTTTGCTTTTGCAATATTATTTAAAAAAATCTATCCTGAGCAAAGTTTTATCCAATTTGTTAAAGACAAATTCAACAATAAACTTAAATTTTCTGTAATTTTTACTATCATGATGATTCAAGCCTTTATCTTTTTGATCATTGTACTTATCGTATCTAATAATCGAGAAGTAGACTCTATTTTTACTATTTCATCCTGGGGAATGTTGATGTATTTCTTTTTTAAAAACCTTTTTGCGGGACCACTAGGGGAAGAAGTGGGATGGAGAGGTTTCGCTCAAATAGAGCTTCAAAAGAAGCATTCACCACTAAAGGCTTCAATAATCATAGGGTTTTGGTGGGGGTTATGGCATCTGCCTATATGGTTTACTACAGGGTATACGGGCTTTGATTTAATCAAATATATACTATTCTTTATGATTGCACTCATCGCTACGAAGATTGTTATGACCGCATTCTATAACTTAAATCAGAATTTAATCATTCCGATTATTATCCACCAATTTTTTAATTTTTTTATTGGCTTAATAAATGGAATCCTATTGGAATTAATGATGTATAGTGCAATTCTTTATTTGGTGGTGGCAGTTTTACTCATTGTGATAAATCCCAAAAATGTATTATATGGAAATTATAGAAGGATTAATGCGTGAAAATGTATTTATAATTTTCCACCGTCTGGATTGAAGTTTAAGCACAAATAAGCAAATTTTATAGAGTACAGAGGAAAAAAATGAAGAGAAAAAATTTGATTGTTTTACCGTTACATGGTTTTGAATCAGAAATTGGTCGATGGCTATGGTGCTTAGAAGATATTCGTCGAACACTTTTAGAAAAAATATCTGGTATAAGTCAGCAGCAGCTTGATACAGAAGTAATCGGTCACTCCATTGGATCGTTATTATATCATATTGCTTTAATTGAAGCAGACTGGCTCTACGAAGAGGTTCTAGGCGGTAAATGGAATCCGAATATCCGTACCTTATTTCCACAAGAAGACCGTAACGATGATGATACGTTGAGTAGTGTAAAGGGACAAAATTTAGATGAACATTTACATCGTCTGCAATGTGTCCGTGATGAATTGCTATTCCATTTTCGTACTATGGACTTAGAGGATTGGCGCACATCTAGAAGTCTCATTCATTATGATGTTACACCTGAATGGGTTATTTATCACCTTCTTGAACACGAGTCACATCATAGAGGACAAATTTTTCAAATGCTTGAAAATTTAAAGAGAAAAAATTAGAAATAAGCACCTAGTGGTGTGAATTTTCACCTCATAAATAAACTTTGAGACATAAAAATTGAAATTGCAAATATTCAATGCTATTATGGATATATAAAGTCTCTAATTGAGGTGAATAACAGTTATGAAATATTCTAAAGCTACAAATTATGCACTACACACAATGCTTTTTCTTGCAAAGGAAATACCAAATAAACCAATGGGTGTTCAACAATTAGCTGAGATGCAAAATGTTTCTCCCACATATTTATCTAAAATCCTTACCAAGTTAGTCAAAGAGGGCATGATTAACTCCGTATCAGGTGCTAATGGTGGATATACACTTAGTCACAATTGGGAAGATATCTCATTTTTAGATATAATTCATGCGATTGAAGGCAAATCTTCGTTGTTTGATTGTTGTTTATATAATGATCCTAAATGTGTAATAAAAGAAGTAATGCTATCTGCAGAAGAAAAACTTGAGAATGAGTTAAGAAACAGAAAAATATCGGATTTTGTGAAAAAATAGTCGTGGATGTATAGTCCACCATTATTTTTTTGAAAAAATCGTAGATATAAAGAGTCTTTTAAATCTTTGAATGTTTTTATCTTGGCTTCTTTTTGGCTGTGGATTTTCTATAAATTTTCAAGTGGTTATAGCGTAGAATCATTCTGTTTTTAAACGTTAAATTGGAGCTAGTGCATGTTTATTAACTAAACATGTATTCTAAACAACTTATGGAGGAGATTTACATGATGGAAACATTTGATTGTGCAGTGATAGGTGCAGGTGGCGCCGGTTTAAATGCAAGTTTGATTTTAGGGAGGTCCCGCAAAAATGTCGTCTTATTTGATAATGGAACAAATCGGAATCGTGTGACGCAGGAATCACATGGGTTTCTAACACGTGATGGCATTAAACCAGCAGACTTTAAAGAAATAGCTTTAAAAGATGTGAAAAAATACCCTTCAGTTCATTTTTATCAAAACACAGTGATGAATATAACAAAGCAATCAAACGGATTGTTTAAAATGGAGACGTTAGAAGAAGCGGAGTATGTTGCTGAGAGAATAATATTGGCCACAGGTGTGCAAGAGGGATTTCCAGGGATTCCTGATATAAAAAATTATTATGGGAAAAGCCTATTCAGTTGCCCAACTTGTGATGGATGGGAGCTAAGAGATAAACCTCTAATTATCATTTCAGAGGATGAAGAACAAACCCTTTTTAAAGGAAAGTTATTATATAACTGGTCAAAAGATTTAGTAATAGCGACAAATGGTTATGAAGTTTCTACTCCGACATTGAATGAACTACAAAGAAAAGATATACCTGTTATTACTGAACCTATTCAAAGCTTAAATGGTGTGGATGGTTATTTAAAGAAAGTAGTGTTTAGTTCGGGATTGGAAATCGAAAGAGTGGGGGGATTTATCGTACCTAATTTTGTGCGACCAAATCAATTTGCAGAGCAACTTGGTTGTCAATTAAATGAAAACGGTAGCATAGTGATAGATGAGGCAGGACGAACAACTGAGGAAAATGTTTATGCAGCGGGGGAGACAGCAAAATTAGGTCAGTCTTCATTAATTGTTGCAGCTGCTGAAGGTTATAAAACCGCGATGGCAATTGTTTTCGATAGTACAATTTAAAAATTTTATTTTAATTATGGATATTAAAGATCTTTAAAGTTTGTTGAAAGGGGGGATTGTAGGTTCAAGTATAACACTTAAAGCATATTATATGTTTACATTTTTTATTTCCATGAAGGAGGGAAAATTATGGCAATTGCTCATATAACAACAAAGCAAGAATTAGGAGAACACCTGAAAACTAAAAAAATTGTGATTATAAATTTTTGGGCTGAGTGGTGTAGTCCTTGTAAAATGTTTGGAATGGTTTTAAATCAACTTGATGAAGAGTACGGTAATAAGGTGAAAATTTTAAGGGTGAATGTTGACAAAAGTCCGGAGATTGCAGCGGAATATCAGGTTCTTGGGATCCCTCATTCACGTTTGATTATTCATAATAAATTACATGAACCAATTGTTGGATATATTCCTTTAGAAAGCCTAAAGCAAGTTATTGGAGTTTGATTCGTCGTAAAAACAGGAGGAAAAAGATGGGGATTTTTGAATGTGCAATTATTGGTGGAGGACCAGCAGGATTAAATGCAGCATTATTATTAGGTAGAGCGAATCGATCAGTCGCATTGTTCGATACAAAGAATGACCACCTTTCATTCGAGCTTCAAGAGAGTATTTCAAGAAATGGAAATGCGGCCATTGAATTCATGCAAGCAGCAAAAGAGAAATTAAATCAATATCCAACTATTCATTCCATCGTCAGTCAACATGTTAGGGCTATTAAACAATCTGACAATAAGCTTTTTAAAATTTATACAGAAGATGGCCAGAGCTTTCTTACTGAGAAACTCCTTTTGACAGATGGTACTGAAATACAGACAGATATCCCGAATATTAATCAATATTACAATAAAAGTATTTTCACTTCACCATATGGCTATGGCTGGGAATTGAAGGATAAAAAATTGATTTATATAAATGAAACAGGTGCTGTTGCACAAACTGCTAAAATAATTTTTAGCTTATCAAATAATTTAGTCGTAGCAACAAACGGGTATGAAATAAAAGAAAATGAAAAAAGGGAATTAGAAAATAAAGGAATAAATGTGATTACTGATAAGATTAAAGAAATGAAAGGGCATAATGGGGTACTGAATAGTGTCGTCTTTCAAAATGGGTTAGAAATTGAGCGGGAAGCAGGTTTTATTACTCCATCCTCTTATGCAACCAATATCATTGGTGAAGGATTTTCTTGTGATTTAGATGAACAAGGGTTAATCGTTGTTGATCATTTCGGAAGAACATCAGAAAAAAATGTGTATGCAGCCGGTGACGCTGCACAGCCTGCACCAACAGAAATCGTGCTTTCCGAAGCAACGGGAATTCAAGTGGCAATAACAATTAATTCAGATATTTCAATTGAAAAGTTTTAAATCTTATAGCTTTACTTAGGATGTGTTCGATGTGATAAAGATACCAATGGTGCAAACAATCATAAATATCTTCTTTCCCCATGAACGAAAATCCTTTATTCTTACCGTCATTTGATTGGGCAAGTTTGAAATGACGATTGCTTCACGGCATAAAGGTTACCTCGAAACGAAATAAAATCATTACCAGTAATGTTAATTTTTTATAAAATGTCTGCTTTTCATTAAGGCAGACATTTTATATGGAAATTATTAGGAAAATAATATTAGCATCTCAAGAAACTCGAATTTGTCATGAACAAGAAGAAATACAAATTCCTCTTTTTTAGCTACTGTGAAGAATCATTCTAATATAAATTTAAAAATTTTAACAACTGCATACTGCGTATTTTATAAAAAAGGATTCTTTGGTTTACGTGTATTAAAGAATCTTTTTTTGCCATTAAGCCGTTGTAATCCCTTTCGGTCATAGTTGACAGAATAGAAGTGGTAAGATTAAAATTTTAAATAATTAAATAATTTATGAACATAAAATGTTTAATTATTTAAATGTTGGAGGGTATTTATGTTAGTAGAAAGAATGAAGAATATTTTTCAAACATTAGATCAGATAAACTATGCCTTACTGAATCATTATGAAGAAATACTTGAATATAAGTTAACGCCAAAGCAAGCGTTGATTATGGAGCATATTCATGTTCATGGAATTTTAACAGTGAATGAATTGGCCGAAAAGATGAATATGTCAGCTAGTGCAATTAGTCAATTATTGTCTAAATTAGAGAACGGGCATTTTATTGAGCGAACAATTAATTCTGAATCCAGACGTAAAATTGATGTAACACTTGGCTCTAAAGGCGTAGAGCTTTATAACCTATTTGAAGAAGTGGATAAACAGGTCGTGTCAAAATACTATTCTAAGTTAGATGATGAAGTAATCGATCAATTTGAGTATGTAGTGAACAAGATTTATGAGGTGATAGTAGAAGAACAAAACAAAGTTAGGGGGGAGTAGCTTTTATGAATTGGGTGTACATGATTATTGTATTTATTATCTGCATACCTGGTATTTATTTTATGTATCAATCAGAAAAAATTTATCTTAAAGAAGATGATATAACAGATCGGCAACGATTAATAATCCATGTTCTTACAGCCATTATTTTTTCAATGATGGGTGCTTTTATTGTGCCTAAGATTGAGGTAGTACAGCAAATCGAAGCTATGAAGATTATTAAATATGGTTTCGGTTTAGGAATTATTTGTTCTATTGGTCACTTACTATTCTACTATATGTACTTTGTACCAAATTTAACAAGAGAAGAATATGATAAAATTGAAACTTATTATGCCAATGCAGGTATATTAAGTCGTGTATTTTATGGTGGAATTATAGAGGAAGTCATATTTCGATGGAGTTTACTTAGCTTGTTTTTTTGGTTATGTCAATTAATGAATGTAAACAATGTAACTAGCGAATGGTTAGCTATTGCTATTTCAAGTATTTTATTTGCACTCATCCATTTACCATCTATAAAACTTGTTGCTAGCAAGCCCAAAAAATCCATGTATGTGTATGCTATTATCGGGAATATTTGGGTTGGTATTTTCGCAGGAGTAGCTTTTGTTTATGGAAGTTTATTAGCAGCTATAATAGTCCATATGCTTTTCCATTTACTATGGTGGCCCATTCAAACTCGTGAAAATGCTAAATTACCATGATCTAACTTAAAGATCATTATCACTAAAATATCCGTTTCACAAGTAAGAAATATTGACGACACTTTCTATGAGAGAAAAAGTATAGGAAATTGATTACAAGGATACTGGGAAGCAAGGTTCATCAACTAAAGTAGAAATCCCATTAAAGAAGGCTTTAATCATCATTAGACCTGATAAATAACTCAAAGGGTCACACGGAGGCTAGGGACCCTTTGTAAATATTAGAAAGGAAAGGTTAATTTCTTGAATTTTATTCATTCTAAGACGCTAAGGGCTATTATTAATAAGCTTTTACAAAACTAGTACCAATAATAATTAGAAGAATGAAAAGAACAACAATTAGTGCAAATCCTGCACCAGAACCATAACCATTGCCATATCCTTGAGACATTATAACTTCCCCCCTTTCTATATTTCTATAATATGAACAGACGATAAAATGAACTGCGATAATTATCTACTAAATAAATTTATATAAATTAATAGCTTCATCAAGAGGTCTAATGAAAAAAGGTCACTCTTGTAAAAGTGACCTTGTCATGAGGTGGAGTAAAGCTAGATGATTTTTACTCACTATTTAATTCTAAAGCAACGGAGACTTTTTAGGTAAAATAGATGAAAGGCTTTTTAAATTAATACATGAAAGATGCGCCGATAATAATCAGAAGAATAAATAAAACAACAATTAGGACGAATGATGAGCCGTTATAACCGCTGCTGCCGCCATAATAGCAATTGTTATTTATGCCTCCTACATTACCATAGTATCCCATAAAGTATCCCTCCTTTTAAATCTATAATATGTTGGGTTGTAGAAATTACAGAGGTATTCATCCAATAAAAAAGGATTGTTTTTTTGCTGAATGGTCTGTTTTCAAGGGAATATTGTGGTGGTTTTTTATTATGGGACTGTAATGCATTTAAAAAAGACAATGGGCGAGAGAGAACCTCAGACCCATTGTATGTAAGGATAGATGTAAGTGTGAATTACAGTAATTGTAAAGGGGATACTCAGAAAACGCACGCACTAACATTTTGAATGTTACCAGTCAAAGAAGTAACTAAACTATGAAAACCCAATGCTCCTATCAGGTCAGTTTTCGGTCATTTAGTTTTCTTTTTCATTTTCTGGCTCTAAATGAATAAGGATATTGGCATTCTGAAAGATATTTTTAATCCTATCTTCTATACGATCGCAGAGATCATGTACTGTTTCAATGCTATTTTGCGATTCCACTACTAAATGAAAATCGATATATTCCTCAGCACCCGATCGTCTTGTTCTGAAATCATGGTACTCAATATATTCATCTTTAAATGTTTCAATGATTTGTATAATTTTCCCTTCTTCTTCATTTGACAATCTTGCATCCAATAGCGGAGGAAATGCTTCTTTCATCATTTTAAAAGCCTCTATCATAATAAAACAAGCTAATACAATACCAATAATCGGGTCTAAAATATACCAACCAGTTAAATGAACAATTAATAAACTCAAGGCCACACCTAATGAAGTATAGACATCTGTAAGTAAATGAAGTGCATTCGATTTCATTGCTACCGAATTAGTATTTTTAGCAGTTCTATACACAATTCTTGATACAAAAATATTAATTATAGCGCCCAACACCATGACAATTATACCTAAAAGTGGAAGTTTTATTGGAGTAGGTTCAATAATTTTATGAATACATTCATAAATAATCCAAATTCCTGCAACAAAAATTAAAAGCGTTTCAATTGTTCCAGAAATATTTTCAACCTTACCATGTCCGTATGGGTGCTCTTTATCAGCTGGTTTATTGGATATTCTGACAGAGAAAAAAGCAATTAATGAAGCAAGCAAATCTAGAAAAGAATGGATTGCCTCTGATAAAATTGCTACCGATCCTGTGAATAAACCTACAATAATTTTTAAAATAACAATAGCAGAATTACTAATAACTGATAAAAAAGCAATTTTTGAAGAATTCACATTGAAATACCTCCTAATGAATATGAATTTATGATAACAGTCATACTCCGTGTGGGTCTATAGCAACGTTTTTTCCCAATATCTATTAATTAACGCAAATGAAAAAATGTTGGACTAGACAAAGTTTTTTTGAATAACAATAGCACCCATAAAGCATGGTCTCAAAATAGTAAGAACAGTGCTGAGGTTTAAAGCTTTAAATTGATAAAATATCCTCAAAATTAAAATGGTTGAAATGGATCCCTTTAAATGCATCAGAAGCCTTATGTACCATATTAGAAATTTAATTGTGAGAAGATAGTTTAAGACCATCCCGATATAAAAATTCAACTATTCAAACTGCCACCAAACATAAGAGTATAAGACAAAATAATGCACCGAACGGGAGGAATGGATAAAACTTCTAAAACTAAAGAACTCTTAAAATTTCTTTCAAAATAACTAGTTTCAACCACCACAGATAATATTTGTTGCTATATGTTAAAATGGAGGTGATTTGATTGTTACAGTTTATTTTCCTAATGGAGGAATAGGTTGAATGAAAAGAAACATTGGAATTTTGCTAATAATTGTCTCGATTATGTGGGTACTTCACACATTTTCAAAAAATTTTATGGTTGATCCTACTTTTGAAAAATTTATTTCTAAAAAGGATTTACTTCTTGCTGATGAATCACTATGGATATTCATGATACGACTTCATATTTTGCTAGCTATTATTTCGTTGCTTACTGGTCCATTAGGGGTTATGAAAAAAATTCGAATTAAATCTATGACATTCCACCGTTGGAATGGTCGATTCTATGTATTGTCCATTATCTTGAATTTCATTCCTGGTCTCTATGTTTCATTTTTTGCCACTGGTGGATGGCTCAGTACAATAGGATTCCTTATTTTAAATAGTTTATGGCTTGCAACGACATGCCTTGGCTATTGGTATATTAAGAAACAAAAAGTAATTTTACATAGTCAATGGATGATTCGAAGTTTCTTCCTTACCTTTTCGAACATGTTGATTTATATCATTGTCGCCATTACATATAACTTAATTAATATGCCCTATGAAATTTCCTATATCATAGCAGTCTGGTTATGCTGGATGATTAATCTTCTAGTAGCGGAGATAATTATTAGGAAGAAAATATGCTTATAAGCCTTAGTAAATGTAGCTAAATTAAACGGAGTAGATTTATGCACCTAAGCTATTTCTGTGACAGTGAAATCTGTTCATGGAGATGGCTTTTTTAACTTTGTTTGAAAAAATTCAGTTTCCTTTCATTTTTGACGCCTACAATGAAGACAAAGGGAGGAATTGATAATGAAGAAACTAAGTTTAGTAATCGTACTAATTGCCGCAAGCTTTACTACAAATGGTATCGTCGTACATGCAGATGATCACAAACATGAAGATAAAAAATATGAGAAGTATAAAGACTATGACGATGATGATGACGATTATGAGTACGAATACGAGTACGATGATGATGAGAATGAAGGTGAAACTTATTATTTTCAAGATGCAGTAAGTGAAAAAGGGACCTGGAATATCTGGACTCGAACTGTTACCGCAGATAAAGAAATATTACCTTTCACAAACTCTCAAAATGTTACTTTCAAGTTAGACGGAACAAATAAGGTATTGAACGTTTTTGTTATACCTAAAGATGGAGAATTTTTTGTACCTGGAAAAGCAATAGCACAGGTTTTAGGAGCAAAAGCAACCTTTTATCAAGCAAGTAAAATATTAGATATCCAAGATCAAACTAATGAGTTAATTTTTCGTGCTGGAACAAATGTAGCCTATGATAACAACGTTAAAACACCTATTCCTGCACAAGCATTTTATGTAAATGAAGAATTGTATGTACCGATTAGTACAATCACGAATGGTTTAGGCTATATAGCTGAATGGCAAGAAAGCACTCAAACATTTATTGGTCATTCAATTACAAAATAGGAGGGTAGAATTATGAAAGATCCAAAAAAGGCAAAATGGGTTTTAGGTGCATCAGGGATACTTTTATCTGCAGCATTACTAACTCAAATAAACGGCCCAACACAGGCTGAAACTTCACGCTCAAACAATATACAAAATTTAGATCAGGAAAATATGACAGAAAGAGAACAAGAGCTCGTGCAACTTGACTGGACAAATTTTGAAATTACAAGTCAAGCAGCTGTCAAAAGTGAACGAAAAACGAAAAGAACTTAATGGAGTTGGTTGTGTGGAGACACTAGCTTTGCAAATAATGAATACGGAATTTTATATTGCTATGCCAAAAGGTGTGCACGATACATGGAAAGACAAAGCAGAGAAATGGCTGCAATACGTAGCAAAAGAATGGTCACGGTTTCGACCAAACAATGAATTATCGCAATTAAATGATTTAAAAATTGGAGAAACGTTGTGCATAAACTCTATGTTATATGATTGTCTTGTACAAGCAGATAACTATTTCGAGCTTACGCAAGGTTTATTTTCTCCATACCTTAAAATGCAAATGGAACAGCATGGCTATCATGTATCCTTCCCATTTATAGCAGCTCCAAGTACTACCTATCAAAACAAATCGCTGGTTGCGAGAAAACCATTCCAATTTCTAGGGAACCAGCAAGTTATGAAAGTAGCAGAACAGGAAATTGATTTGGGTGGATTTGCTAAAGGATATGCCATAGAAAAATTGGCTAATTGGTTGAAGGAAGAAATATCTGCTGATTTTGGTCTAATTGATGGGGGCGGGGATATGCAAATGTGGTCTGCAGGAGAAAAAACTTGGACAATCGGTGTTGCAGATCCCTTGGATATCGATAAGGAAATTAGTTCGATTAAAATGAAAACAGGTGCTATTGCTACATCAAATCGAGTTTACCGAAGCTGGATGCAGGGGACAACAAAGAAACATCATTTGTTGAATGGACAAACGGGTGAAGTTGTAGAGACAAATGTATTACAAGCTTCTGTTGTAACAACCTCATTATGTGATGCAGAGGTTGGTGCAAAACTTTGCTTTCTATTGGAAGAAGCTGAGTTGCAGCAATGGTTTGAGAAAAATTGTATGAAAAGTGCACGCTTTATTGTAAAAGAGGGGCACACAGCTACTTGGAGGATGACAGGAGTGAACTAAATGCTTACAAGTACATGGGATTGGATTCGTTTATTAGGGTTTTTAGCGTATTTTTATTTTACTGTTTCTATTATCTTTGGCTTGTTGAGAAAATCACCGTTTGTAAAATCACATAAAAATTTAATTTATCATATACATCAAAATGCAGGGTGGTTAGGGTTAATCACGGTAATAGGGCATATGTTTGTGCTAATAATAGATCACTATGAGCCATATCGTTTAGGGGAGATTTTATTTCCTTTTACCGCTAACTATCAACCTTTCTCATCTGCTCTTGGGACAATAGCATTCTATTTATTTTTAATCGTAATTCTGACATCAGATGTATGGATTCGAACGATGAATCGCTCTATATGGAAAAAAATTCACTTTCTTGTGTTACCAGCATGGGCATTATCACTTGCCCATGGGGTGCTTATTGGGACTGATTCAGAAAACCCTGTAATTCTTTTGTTTTATTTAATCTCTGCTGGGCTTACACTGTCGATTTTGGTAGCAAGAACAGTAGGTCAATTGACGAAAAAGGTAGACGTTTCAACGTCACATCATAAATAAAAAAGCATCAGCTTATCTTCTAGAAAAAGAGATAAGCTGATGTAAATATGTCACAAAGGGAATTCGATATGGAATGTAGTGCCTTTACCAAATTGACTTGTTGCATAGATTTTTCCATTATGCTGCTCAACGATTGCCTTTGCAATGGCTAGTCCTAAACCAGTGCCATTTCGTTGACGAGCAGCATCACTTCGGTAAAATCGTTCAAACACTAAAGGTAGTTCCTGTTCCGACATACCTATACCACTATCCGCAACTGTAATTTTTACAATGTCTTGATTTTTTAAGAGCGTAAGTGTTATTTTTCCGCTATTTGTATATCTAATGGCGTTGTCTAATAAGATATAAAGCAACTCTTGTATTTTTGAAGCATCGCCAAGGAGCTGTATGTTTTCTTGAATGTCAGTTGAAAATTGTATATCAGCCGGCATAATCCTTTGAAATTTTACACTCACTTTTTCAAGTAAGCTAGATAATGGTATGAATTCTTTGTTAGAAGAAACCTGCTGTTGGTCGTGCCTTGCTAAGAAGAGTAGTTTATCAATTAGCTCTTTCATTATTTCTGTCTCATCTTTTAAATCCGCAATTAATTCCTTCCCTAGAGAGCTTAAATGCTCAGCTTCTTCTGCCTCTAAAATTTCAAGTGAACTATAAAAAATACTGAGTGGTGTTCGTAATTCATGAGATGCATCAGATACAAACTTTTTTTGCTTATTGAAGGACCATTGAATCGGTATCATTGCTTTACCAGCTAAATAATAGCTTAGTAGCCCAATTAAGACCGTGGAAATACAAGTTAATACTATTAGTAAATATCTTGCATTTTGGAAAAAGTGCTGCTGTGACGTCACAGATTTACCAACGATAATATAGCCAACTACCTCATCGTTGCTGAAAATTGGCTTTTTTTTAAGTAAAAAATGCTCCTCCTGCCACTCAAAATGTTTCACAAGGTTAGCGCTTGGACTGCTATTCTTGAAGACCTTTTCAATCTGCTGCTTTAAGCCCTTATAGGATTCATCACCATGGACAAACAGACCATCCTTTGTATAAATATAGTAAAAAAAATTACGATTTGGATCATAGCTTAACATTTTTTTGTTTGCATGAACATGCTCAAAAAAATCATGTTCCTGCTTTACATAAAAGTCCTCTAATTCTTTCATTTGTTGATTTTCCATAAGTTTAACGAGTGAAAAATAAAGAACAATAACAAAAAGTGAAAATAATAGAAAATAAAGCGTTGCATTTATATAAGCTAATTTTTTTCTCGTTGTCTGAAACATTAATTATCCCTCAATTTATAGCCAATACCTCTTACATTCTGAATATGTGATTTGGATTGACCATCATCAATTTTTTTTCGAACAAGTTTGACTAATGCGTCCAAGGAATTATTTGAAACATCATAATCATAGCCCCAAATATAAATACAAATTTGTTCTCTTGTTAGTATACGACCCTTATTCATAAATAAATATTCTAAAAGTAAGAATTCATTTTTAGTTAGGTCAATCACTTTATTATTGTACAAAAACACACGGGAATCTACATGTAGTTGTAAATGGTCAATTTGGATGACCTGTTCAATGACTTTATCTTTTCTTCGGAGCAATGCTCGAACTCTTGCTAATAGTTCCTCCATTTTAAATGGTTTTATGATGTAATCATCTGCACCGCTATCAAGACCTTTAATGATATCATCGGTATCATCCTTTGCAGTCAGCATTAAAATACTGCCATTAAACCCAGTGTTTCGCAGCTGTTGACAAACTTCAATTCCACTTAGTTTTGGCATCATCCAGTCTAAAATAACAAGATCAAATATCTCAGTATGAGTATGGTCTAGCGCGTCCTGCCCATTCTCTGCTTCTGTAACATGATGAAATTCCTTTTTTAATATATATACAATATTTCTTCTAAGCCTTGCATCATCTTCTGCTACTAATATTTTCAAGGTTGTTTCCTCCCACTTGTGCTTTTTAGCTAAAACTATACGTATGAAAAATGACATGAAACTGAAAAATTCGCTAATTTGTATTCCATACTTCGATGAGAGTTGAAGCTTTTCCTATCTATAATGTTCTTAAATATAAAAAAGGAGGAACATCAGTGAATATTTATAAATTTATTGCATTATTAGTCCTAACTACATTTTTAATGGGATCTTCCTTTGCCATTGTTAAGTTAGGCTTGCCTTATTCATCGCCATTACTATTAGCTGCACTCCGATTTCTACTAGCAGGGGCAATAATGGCTGTTATTGTAATAGCTTTCAGGAGGCCTCATCCAACTTCAAAAGGTAGTTGGTTAAAGATTTTACTAATCGGAGCGTGTCAAACAGCAGGTGTTATGGGCTGTATTTTTTTAAGTTTGCGCACCATTACAGCAAGTGAATCCTCCATCCTAACGTTTACAAACCCCTTACTCGTTGTGATATTTGCTACTCTTTTTACAAAAGTACGTTACCGGACATATCAATGGTGTGGTGTTGTGCTAGGATTAATTGGCGTAATGATTACAATGGGGGCACAGGTTACCATTCAAATCGGTCTTATTTTTGGTATTTTATCTGCTGTTTTTTGGGCAGTGGCAACATTGCTAGCTAAAAAATGGGGTGTTTTATTTGATACCTGGGTTTTATCAGCCTATCAAATGCTTTTTGGTGGTTTCATTCTATTACTAGCCAGTTTCTTGCTTGAGCAACCATTTTTAATTGTGAATCAGACTTCTATCTTTATTTTGTTATGGTTAAGTATTTTCTCATCGATTGTTCAATTTGCTGGCTGGTATTATCTTCTACAAAATAGTGATCCTGGCAAAACGAGTGCTTTTTTATTTTTAGCCCCTTTTTTTGGAGTATTAACAGGCTGGGCACTGTTAGATGATCCCCTTAAGCCTTCATTAGTAGTAGGAGGTGTCTTTATTATTGCTGGAATCTATTTAGTAAATCGTAATTTTTCTGCAAAAGATAAGAAAAATCTCCGCGAAGAGATGGTAGACGATAAAAGTCTAGTCTAGGTTATATCCATGTTAAAAACTTCTTTAAAGCCGGCTCGACCTTTTTCAGTGACTTTAATAGCTCGGATGGATGGGATACGCGTAATCCATTCCAGGTTGAATAAATGTGTCAGCAGTCCGTGACCGAGCGCTCCACCAAGATGATATCGCCGTTCGCTCCAATCTAAGCAGGCATGAGAAAATGAACGACGCATTTTTTTTAATTCATCTAAATTCAGACCGAAATCCGCAAAGAATTGTACACCTTCAGCTGTAATGACAAACTGTTTTTGGTCTAGCTCTAAATAACTAGCTTTAAGCAATGATTCTGTTAATTGCACACCTAATTTACCAGCTAAATGGTCGTAACAGGTTCTAGCATCCTGTAGAACTTTCATTTGACTGGATTGCTTTAATGTACGCACTTCAGGTGGCGGAGACATTGCTAGGAAGGATTCCAGTAATTGTGCAATGTCTTCACCTGCTAGCCGAAAATATCGATGACGACCTTGCTTTTCTACATTGACAAGCTTGCCATCCACTAACTTAGCGAGATGAAAGCTAGCTGTTTGAGGTTTAATGGCGGCCATATATGCTAATTCACTAGCTGTATGGAAGCGGCCATCCATCATACTAGCAAGCATTGTGGCTCTTGAGGTTTCACCTAGAAGGGAAGCAATTTCAGCAATGTTTGGATTAATACCCATTTGTCACAATCCTTTCTTAATCGATGTTTTATTTTCGTAACAGTATTTATCGTTTACAATAATACATATAGAGAGGGGAGTAAATACATGGAGACGTATTATGCGGTAATTTTTACATCACAAAGAACGGAAAAGGATGAAGCGGGCTATGCTAAGATGGCTGAGGCCATGGATAGCCTAGCACAAAAGCAACCAGGCTTTATTCGTGTAGAAGGTGTTAGAGATGCCGAAGGGAAGGGAATTACGGTATCCTATTGGGAAACGTTAGAGGCTATTCAAGCGTGGAAGGAAAATGCCAAACACTTAGTTGCACAGCAATTTGGGAAAGAGAATTGGTATACACACTATCAAGTGGAAATTTGTCAGGTCATGAAAGAATATTCTTTCACCAAATAATGAACCTTTTATAAAGGGAGTTGCTATATGACTACGTTTATTTTAGAAGAATGGCACGAACAACGGAAAAATTTCAATGCATCTGATCCAGCTAGCATAAATCAAATGCATGAATTTAAAGAACAGGTGAAACTTGAAGAGCAAACAGAGGGAAATGTAAGAATACTCGTTGAAATCTACTGTTTACTTAGAATGTACCCTGAGGCATATAAGCTTTTTACCACAGTAGTGGATTTAGAGAATAAGAAAGATCGAAAGAAATATGGATCCCTAAAATATTATATGGATAATCCAAATTATAGTAAGCCTTTGTATCCTTGTAAAATAAGAGAGGGTGAAACAAAAACTGCAATACCGAAGTTTAAATATCTACCATCCCCACTACAATCTAAAATTTTTAAAGCACAGAAAATTGTTACATGTGATTGCTGTAAGAATGAAGTAGATGTTTATTATACTGGAGGTATTTATGCCATTGAAAGGGCTGAGTATCTTTGTCCAACATGTATACATAGTGGTGCAGCCGCTAGAAAATACGATGGTTCTTTCCAGGAGGATCTCATAAATGATGAGAATGTTGTAAATCCAAATTATACTGAGGAAGTCATGTATAGAACACCAGGATATGTTAGCTGGCAAGGCAATAATTGGGTGGCTCATTGCTCGGATTATTGTGCCTTTATTGGCTATGTCGGTTGGCGTGAATTATTGGAGCGAGGCATTACAGAGCAATTTGAAAATTTTACTGCTTTTTCTACAATAGAGTTATCCGAATCATTAGTGAATAATGGTCATCATCAAGGGTATTTATTTCAATGCTTAGAATGTGGTCATTATGTTCTGTATTCTGATTTTAGTTAAATGAATGCAATTTTGGTTTTTTTTAGTGGATGTCCAAACACCTACTGAATGAAGATAAAAGGCGTCTACTAAGTTAATTACTTAGTGGGCGTTTTCAATCTAATTGCTATTTATATCACAAAATGATATATTGTTTTATGATATATCATTTTGTGATATAGTGGGGGTGTAGATATTGAAATCTTTAGAGCATTTAACAGACTCGGTTTTTTATATTATGGCAGCATTAACCGAGCCTCGTCATGGCTACGCAGTTATGAGCTTAATAGAGGAAAAGACAAAGGGAACATTTATCGTTGGACCAGCATCCCTATATACCATTATCAAAAAACTAATAGCTGAGAAATTAATTCAAATTCATGATGACACAGATTCTCGTCGCAAGGTCTATATCTTAACTCGTAAAGGCCGTGACATATTACTTCAAGATATAGAAAGAAGAAAGGGTATGATTTATATGGCAGAGCAGGGATTACAAAGGGGGCATATTTAGTGTTAAAGAAGAGTTATATGGCATCAAATGGTCTAGCTTTTTTTGAGGAGCTTGATATGAAGAAATTAAGTAAAAAGGCTGCAAAGGGTTGGCATTTAAAAAGATTTCGATTTGCTGGCTATGAGCTCGAGAAGGGTGAAGCAGAAGACGTTATTTATAATATTGATTACCGTACATTACCCGTAGATGAAAAAGATGAATATTTTGAGCTATTTGCATTTGGTGGGTGGACACATGTTTGTTCAAGCGCAGATATGCATATTTTTAAGGCGACACCAGGAACTACCCCTATCTATAGTGATGCTGAGTCTGCAATTGATAAATTAGCCCGTCTAGCAAAGCCTGTTAATATCGTGGCATCTATTATGCTGGCAATCTCAATGATTCTGTGGATATGGATGTCAGTGTCGTCAGGAACACTTCAACACATTGCACAGCAAGGATTTGCCTGTTCTCTTATTATCACAGTTCCAGCGTTGATGACTTCTGGTGGGGTTTACTATCATATGTGGAAGAGTATGCGAGTGAACAGCTGAATGATTAGTTGTTCTTTTTTCTTTATTCAGCAAATGTTTTCATGTCGAAAGTATAGCGGCTGCTACAATTTTGCTAAGGCGAAATTGATACTTTGTTGAAAACTATTGAGACTAAGAAATTAAGATGTCATAGTTACTATAATAAGCGCTTCTTAACTCATATCCTATGATGTTAGTGTAATGGAGGAATGAAAAATGTCAATTGAACAATTAGGTGAATGGTTACAATCCTCAAAAAGGACAGTTGTTTTAACAGGGGCTGGTATGTCAACAGAAAGTGGTATACCAGATTTTCGTTCAGTATCAGGATGGTGGCAAAATATTGATCCTCGTACAGTAGCCACTACTGAGGCATTGGCACAAAATTATACATTATTTCATGAATTTTATAAAATGCGCATTGAACATTTAGAAAATGTAGCACCACATGAGGGTCATAAAATTCTTGCGGATTGGGAAAAGCGTGGCATTGTATCTTTAGTGATGACTCAAAATGTAGATGGGTTTCATCAATTGGCAGGTAGTCAGAGGGTGGAAGAATTACATGGTTCGATTCGCTCGATTCGCTGTCACCACTGTCAGCAAGCCGCTTCAATGAACTGTTTTTTGAATAAGGAGAGCTGCAGACATTGTAATGGAAAATTACGGCCAAATGTTGTACTTTTTGGTGAAAGTTTACCTCAAGAGAGCTGGCACAGATCGATGGAGGCTATTCAATCAGCAGAGCTTGTACTTGTCATTGGTACCAGCCTTGAAGTGTATCCTGTGAATCAGCTCCCCACGATGACAAAAGGGAAAACTGTCTATATCAATTTAGATATAACACAGCATACAGTACCGTTTGATTTAATTATCGAAGGGAAAACAAAGGAAGTGTTGCAACAAGTGCAAATTTAAAAGAGGGCGCCTAGAAATCGACAGGCGCCTAAAACATTTGTGGTAAAAACTCCTTCATAAATCGTTGATTTTTACGTAACCATATTTTCAAAACCATTCGATGTGTAAGCAGTCTTTGTCTTTTATGAGGTCTTGCTTTTGCTTCTATTAAGCTTCGCAGTAGAATACTTGTTTCTGTTGCAAATAATTGTGGATCAACAAGAACATCAAGCTTATAATCGATTAGCTGTGCTGCCTGAACTTTGGCGAGTAACTTCGAAAAGAGGCTATTCATTTCCTGAAAATTTTCTTCTAACTCTAAGTCGATTAAGGTATATAATGTTTGTTCAATTTCAGTTTCAAGTATTTGTAAATCGTATGTTGAAGGTATCAAAAAATCACCCCTTTCTTATACCATATAAAATCCAAGTGTCGCACAAAGTATTCCAAGCAAAATGGATGAACTCATATAAATAATCGCATGGCTCCATTTCTTCTGTTCAACGAGTTGTAGTGATTCAAAGCCAAATGTTGAAAAGGTTGTATAGGCCCCTAAGAAACCAATACCAATAAAATGCCATAGCCAATCGCTTAGATGTAACGCAAACAAAACTCCAAGTGCGAAAGAACCTGTTATATTGATGAAAAATGTTGCCCATGGATATGTATGAACTATCCATTTCCCTAAATAGAATCTAGTCAATGCACCTAAAAATCCGCCGATACCAATAAGAATCATTCGATACGCCCCTTTGCTAGCTTATGTCCTAGCCATGCACAAATTAATCCACCAACAACACTTATGAGACAATAAAGTAGGGCTTGCATCCATTGATGATCTTGTAGAAGTAATAGGGTCTCCAAGGAAAATGTCGAAAAGGTTGTAAAGGCTCCAAAAAAGCCTGTCCCGATGCCTAACACGATGGGAGAACGCTTTGGAAAAGCAGTAAAAAGCCATGCTAAAAAGAAGCAACCTAGTATGTTAATACAAAGTGTTGTGACTGGAAAACCACCTGTATTGGGAAAAAGTAGGCTAAGATTATAACGACTGACGGCCCCTAAAAATCCACCAATTCCCACTGCTAAAAATGATTTCAAAGTTAGTCGCTCCTTAATTTTATCTTGTACAAGCAGGCAGTAATTTTATCGTCAATATTTGTATAAGAAGTCACCAAGTTTGTTTCAGGGGACTCCGCGATTTAATATTCACATTCTATAAAGATTTTATCATGAGATATCATTTATGGAAATTTTAGATGCCCTACTTCCATTAAAAATATTAATATAACAATATAATTATAGTGGAAATAGTTTTGATATGGAGAATGAATTATCTGATTCTTCTAAATATGAAGGGTTAAATTAGAATTATATTTATTATTATTTAATAAAATATAAAAAATGAGGGGAGGTTTTTTATGAAAAAAATAATATCATTATTTGCATTACTGTCAGTGATGATGGTTGTTTTGATTGCATGCAACAATTCAGAGGAAAAAGAAGCAGCCACAGAGAAGGCTGGAGGATCACTTGTTATTACTGGGGATACGGTGACTGAGCAAGGCGGATGTGTACTAGCCAGCCGATTTTCGCCGGGAGATAAAATTATTTTCCGGAACAATGTATTAGATGGATTAACAAATGAGCAAGTAAAGGATGCAAAGGTGCAAGTACATCTATCTACGGGAGAAACACTTGATATGAAATATGGTAAGCATGGTGACGATCATTTTTGGGTAGTAGCCTATCCTGTAACAAATGATACTCCAACTGGTACACTTGATTATTCAGTTACAGCAGAATATAAAGAGCAAAAGGGAGAATTTAAGCCTTTTAATGTTGCTCCCTCTTTATTAACGATTGTGTCTGAAGACGTTGCACAGGCACCAAAAGAAGAGCCAGTTTCTGCTGAGGCAGATGCATCTGCTGTCGAAATAAATCAAAACGTTGCTATAATTGCTAAAAATTTTGAGTTCCATGGTCCAAATGGAGAAAAAGCTTTCTATGTAAAAGCAGGAGAGGAAGTAATACTTTCACTAAAATCTGAAGAAGGTATGCATGGTATTATTGTTGAGGGATTAAATGTTAATTTAGAGAAGGATGGCACTGTGAAATTTACACCTGAAAAAGCTGGAGAATTTAATATGATGTGTAGTGTTTTTTGTGGTTCAGGTCACAGTGATATGACAGCAAAACTAGTCGTTGTTCAATAAGGAGGTTTTTATGAAGCACATATTAAAAATGCCTTTGCTTTTCATGCTTGTATTATTAACTAGTTTAACCTTAATAGCTTGTTCAAATAAAGGGGAGCAAGCCAATAATGAACAGCAAAATTCAATACCTATAGTAGATGCCAAAAAACAAGAAACAGCTCAGAAAAAATTACTAAACAATATTTCCTTATCAAAAGTCCGAGGGTTTGTCCGAGATGAAATTACATTTAATGTCGATCAGTTAAAGGCAGATCAACCAGTTGAATTAGTATGGAATACTGTAGAGGGAGAATATCTTATTGAGAATTTGTATACAGTTGTTGGTCCAAAGTTTATAGAAAAAGAAATAATTTTACAGCAAGGTACTGCGGATTCAGCAGGAAAATGGTCTGGCAAGTTTAATGTGCCTGAAGGCTTTGGTGGGGATTTTACATTATGGGTCAAACAGGAAGGGGAAAAAATCGGCCAAATTGGTTATACCGTTGATCCATCGTTTGTCATGGAGCCAAAATCCGGTCCTGTAGGTACAGAAATTAAGATTAAAATGGAAGGCCTTGGTTGGAGCACATATATGCGAAATTGGCAATTAACCTATGATAATAAATATACAGGGCTCATTACAGGCATTTCAACAAATGGAACAGCAGAGGCGAAAATTCGTGCAGCTGGCCCTGTAGGTGACCATGCCATTCGTCTTCGTACAGGATACTTAGGAATGCAATATATAAATTATTTACAGTCACCATATCCAGACAAACCAGCACCAGATTTCACATTCACAATTACTGATGGGGTTGCACCATCTATTGCTAATCATATTGAAGAAGCACCAGTGGCTGCATCAGGCGGTGTTGGCATGCCAAAATTGCAGCAGGGTGAGGGTGTTAAGGTGAAGCTAACTAAAAATGAAGGTATAGTAGGCGACCCTGTAACACTGACATCCTCTGGTTTACCTAAGGACACCGAAATAAAGCTCATTTGGAATACAATGAAAGGAAGCAGAGTAAGCGGCAAAGGCTTTGGGGAGGAAACAGCAATACTAGAAAAAGCTAAGACGGATGAAAATGGGCAATTAAAATATGATTTTACAGTCCCTGATGATTTAGGAGGCATACCCCATCGCCTCGATTTAGTGGCGGAAGATCAAGTTTATGGGCAAGCCTATTTACGAGTTTTACCTTCTATCGTTGAATTTTCTCCAAAATCCGGCCCTGTAGGTACAAAAATTTCTATTACTATAAAGGGTGGTGGCTGGACTGAGTTTGATAATGCCTATTATTTAACGTATGACAATGCTTATACAGGTTATTTATGCGCCTTTAATAGCCAAGGAAATTTAACTTTTGACGTTATTGCAACAGGCGATATTGGATATCATTTAATTGATTTATATCCTGGTATTTATAAGCAGCAGGAAAAGGAGACCGATATGACCTTGATTCCACAATTAACCTATTCTACAGATCATCCTGGTTCTGCAATGCCCGCTATTCGATTAGCCTTTGAAATTACAAAATAGTAATTCATTGCTTTAAAGCGCTAATTATTTCTTGGAAAACGTAAAAAATAACAGGAAGATAGTTGACAAATATTTCTATAGTGTGATAATCTTCAAGAACACTATAACAAATCAAGTAAAGGAGGGCATGACAATGTTTAATTTAACAGTATCATTTCAAAACACATTTGCATACATTGTCCATGCCTAACTTTTTTCTATTGCAGTAAAAGGCATGGTTTACACTTTGCCTTTTATAAGAGACACATGCTCTTTTTGGGGGATGTGTCTTTTTTGTTGTGTAAAAAGTTGTAGTGATAACACAAAAAGGAGTGTAGATAGTATGCGAAGTACAGATCAAAACGTGATTTTCAACAAGGAATTTCTGGATAGTGGGTAGCTATGCTTTAACAGCACGAGGGAAAGAAGGTTATAATGTATGTTTGATGTTTTAAGTAAGCTAGGCTGGTTTTTTAAGCAATACTGGAAGCAATACACTGTGGCAATCGTGTTCTTAATAATAGCCAGTGCTTTAGAGGTAGTACCTCCGTATTTACTGGGGTCTATTATTGATATATTGACTGCTGGGGAAATGTCACCAGCTATTTTATCAAAGTATATTTTGATTTTTGTGGGAATCATTATAGGTGGTTATGCCCTGAATTTTGTGTGGCAATTCCGACTATTTGAAGGGGCTATTAATCTAGAAAAAATATTACGTCGGAATCTTATGCAGCATTTTTTACGTATGACACCAACGTTCTATGAAAAAAATCGCACTGGGGATTTAATGGCACGTGCAACGAATGATTTAAACGCCGTATCATTAACTGCTGGGTTTGGGATTATGACCCTGATTGATTCAACGATTTATATGGGATGTATTATTTTTGCCATGGGCTATATGATTTCTTGGAAGCTTACATTTTTTGCCATGCTCCCTGTTCCTATCATGGCTATTCTAATTCAATATCTAGGGAAAATTGTGCATGAGCGTTATATGAAGGCGCAAGATACATTTGGAGAGCTGAATGATAGCGTGCTAGAGTCGGTTGCAGGTGTACGAGTTGTACGTGCATATGTGCAGGAAAAAAAGGATGAGGCAAATTTTGCTGAGATGAGTGAAATTGTCTATGAAAAAAATATGCATACAGCAAAAATTAACGCTTTATTTGGACCGATTACAAAAGTCGGTACTGGCATTAGTTATGTTGTAGCACTTGGCTACGGAGCCCATTTGGTTGCCACTGAGGCGATGACAGTAGGGCAACTTGTGACATTCAATGTTTACTTGGGGTTAGCGGTTTGGCCAATATTTGCCATCGGTGAGCTTATAAATGTGATGCAGCAAGGAAATGCTTCTCTTGATCGTGTACAGGAAACGCTTAACTACGAGGCTGATGTTCAAAATATTGCGAATCCACAAATGATTGCGACACCTAATGGAATTGGCTTTGATGATTTAACATTCCAATATCCTATGAGTCAGGTGAAAAACCTTCAACGAATCTCATTGTCGCTGAAAAAAGGGCAGACACTTGGCATTGTTGGGAAAACTGGAGCTGGTAAAACAACGTTCCTGCGACAATTATTACGTGAGTATCCAATTGGTGAGGGACAGCTATCAATAGATGGAGTAGATATTACTGCACAAACGAAAGAGCAATTACTCGATTGGATTGGTTATGTACCGCAGGATCATGTGCTGTTCTCACGCACAATTCGGGAAAATATTTTATTTGGAAAAGAAGATGCAACACAGGCTGAATTGCAACAGGCGATTCACGCTGCATACTTTGAAAAGGATTTAGAAAATTTACCTATGGGTCTTGAAACACTTGTGGGTGAGAAGGGCGTTTCCCTTTCAGGTGGTCAAAAGCAACGTGTGTCCATTGCACGTGCCTTGATTAAGGATCCTGAAATTTTAATGTTGGATGATTCATTATCTGCTGTAGATGCTAAAACAGAGGCAAAAATTATTGAAAATATTCAACGGGAACGTCAAGATAAAACGACAATTATTACCACACATCGATTATCAGGCATACAGCATGCAGATATAATCATCGTGCTAGATGAAGGTCAAATAATTGAACAGGGCACACATGAGCAGCTTCTTGCACTACAGGGATGGTATAAAGAGCAATTCGACCGTCAGCAGCTAGAAGGAGGTGCCTCATGAGTACGAGTCAACGTTTAACACGCTATGCCATGTATTTTAAAAAACCAATTTTCCTTGGCTTATTTTTCTTAACAATTGCCGTATTTACCGAGCTTGTTGGGCCATTTATTGCCAAGCATATCATTGATAATTATATGACAATCGGTCACATTGAAATAAAACCAATTACATGGCTATTACTAGTTTATTTAATTTTAGCAATTGCTACTGCGGTATTACGCTATTTTATGTATATTTATTTGCAAGTTGGTGCTAACCGCGTAGTACAAAAATTGCGTAAGGATGTATTTGAGCATATTCAAACACTCCCAATACAATATTTCGATAATTTACCAGCAGGAAAAATTGTAGCCCGTGTTACGAATGATACGGAGGCAGTTCGAAATTTATATGTACAGGTACTATCCAATTTTGCAACGAGTTTCATTTCAATTATTGGTGTTTACATTGCACTATTCATTTTAAACTGGAAAATGGCTATGTTAGCCTTACTTATGATTCCAGTAGTTTATTTATGGATGATTTTATATCGTAAATTTGCTTCTAAGTATAATGATGTCATTCGTACCAAAATTGCAGATATCAACGCTATGATCAATGAATCCATTCAAGGAATGACGATTATTCAGGCATTTCGTCGAGAGCAGCAAATGACAAAGGAATTTGATGATATGAATAATGAGCATTATGCGTATGAACGCAAGCTGCTTGTTCTTGATTCGGCGACTTCCTTTAACCTTGTTAATACATTAAGATTGATCATGTTTACGGTCTTTATTTTCTACTTTGGTACACAATCCTTTACGGCAACGCAAGTGATATCCGCAGGAACCCTGTATGCCTTTGTGGATTACTTAACAAAATTATTCAATCCTATCACAAATATTGTCAATCAGTTTTCTCAGCTGGAACGTTCACTTGTTGCAGGAAAACGTGTATTCGAGGTGCTGGATATTAGTGGTGAGCCTGTCTCTGTAAAAAGCATACCAAGATATGAAGGAAATGTGGTTTTCCAAGATGTTTCCTTTGCCTATAAAAATGAGGAATATGTATTGAAAAACCTTTCCTTTGAAGCTCATCAAGGCGAAACAATTGCCTTAGTAGGTCATACTGGATCTGGGAAAAGCTCTATTATGAACTTATTATTCCGCTTCTATGATCCATCTAAAGGAAAAATTACTATCGATGGTATAGATATTACTTCGGTGCCACGACAAACAATGCGTGAGCATATGGGTATTGTTTTACAGGACCCTTATTTATTTACGGGAACGATTGCTGCGAACGTTAGCTTAAATAACCCTAAAATCTCACGTGAAAAAATAGAAGCTTCATTGAAGGCTGTTGGTGGGGAACGTGTTTTAGCAAATCTACCAAATGGCTATGATGAGCCAGTGATTGAAAAGGGGAGTACGTTGTCATCTGGACAGCGGCAGCTTATATCCTTTGCCCGAGCACTAGCCTTTGACCCTGCTATTTTAATATTAGATGAGGCTACTTCAAATATTGATACAGAAACAGAGGAAATTATTCAGCATGCGATGGATGTGCTGAAAAAAGGGCGTACAACATTTATCATTGCGCATAGACTTTCTACTATTAAAAATGCGGACCGTATCCTTGTACTAGATCGAGGTAAGATTGTAGAGCGAGGTACACATGATGAACTATTAGCACAGGGCGGTATTTACGAAAAAATGTATCAGATGCAGGCAAATTCATTACATCAATAATTAGGTTTGATAGTTGGAAGCCCCACTTAAAAGTGGGGCTTTTTTTAAGATGTGCTTTTTACATAATTGTGGGGCACAATCCAAAATCTGGAAGCGATTACGCCAAGTTGAAATTGATTCTTGTCGAAGAAAAAAGGTGACATGGTATTCTTTGTTAAATAATAAAGGTGTTTCATTGTAAAAGGCTAATTTTTTCCGTAGAATAAAGTGATAAAAGTTGAAAATTACCAATTGGAGGAACTATGAAAAAGAAATTTATAATTTGTACAATGATCTTTCTGTTGTGCTGCTTTCCAATCACTTCTATGGACAATGTGGAAGCAAGTGAACAAACAATGACAACAAAAGTGAATAGTATTATCTCAAAAAATTGGAAGAATAATGAGTACAGTATTACCGTACGAGATATGGAGACAGGTAATATCCTTTACAACAAAAACGGTGATAAAATGATACGTCCTGCTTCAACACATAAGCTTTTAGTGAGTGCTGCTGCATTGGATTTGCTTGGATCAGATTATCGTTTTGAGACAAAGGTCTATGTAGATGGACCAATCGAAGAGGGTGTTCTTCATGGCAATATTTATTTACAGGGCGGAGGAGATCCAACGCTTTTACCAGTCCATTTAGAATCATTTGCTAACGGACTAAAAAAAATAGGGATTTCAAAAATCACAGGCTCCTTAATTGCCGATGATACATGGTTTGATAAAGATCGTTTAGCAAAAGGCATTGTTCCTCAGGATGAAGCACTATCCTATGCATCACGTATTTCAGCATTAACGATTTCACCAAATGATCAATATGATATTGCTACTGTGCAAGTAAAAGTGACTGGCTCAAAGATTGGGACTATGGCAAATGTTCAGCTTGCCCCATTTGCTAGTACAATTCCAATTGTAAATAAGACTAGAATTGTTAAAAAGGGTGAAAAAAATACCATAACCATTACACGAGAATATGGTACAGACCGTATTGTTGTTAAAGGAAATTTACCAGCTGGTACAGAGAAAAGTACATATGTGACTGTTTATGATCCAACTTTGTATACACTTGATGTATTTCGGGAAAAATTACTAGCAAGGGGAATCCAAACAATGCCTCTGGAGGTTGGCGAGGTACCCGACAATGCAATGAGAGTAGGAATTTCCTATTCGAAGCCATTAAAGGATATTAATTTTCGATTTTTAAAACTAAGTATTAATGGTATGGGGGAAATGCTCACAAAGCAACTTGGACGAGAACTACTTGGAGAAGGAAGCTGGTCAGCAGGCATTCAAGCAATTCGTACATATGGTAATGATAATGGGCTAAATATGGAGCAGTGGTATTTTGAAGATGGTTCAGGTCTAAATCATCAAAATCGTGTAAGCAGTATGCAAGAAAGTCTACTGTTGTATAAAATTCGAAGTAAGTCTTGGTATTACTCCTACTTAGATGCATTGCCTCAGGCAGGAAGAAAAGGCAAGCTTGTTGGGGCGACATTAGAAAATCGCTTGCAGGGATATAGTGTATCTGCTAAAACTGGGTATATTTCTGGTGCTCATGCCTTAAGTGGCTATGTCAAAGGAAAAAGTGGTAAGTGGTACATTTTTAGTATTTTAACACAGGCCAATAAAACGTCAGCTATCCCAACCATCGATGACATTGTCAAGCAGATTGCAAATGAATTATAAAGCTTCGCGATAAGGAGTTCTTTGTGTAATCACAAAGCCGATTCCGGATGCAATTATGCCAAGGCAAAAATGATTGGACTGTGATCAATTGCCAAAAATTATCGATACAGTTATAGAAAAATACGGTAAACTAGATGTGCTAGTTAATAACGCCATGCGCAATACAAGTTACAATAGAAGATACGACACAGGCCTTGATTTATCATTTGGGATAGGATTTTTTATTTAATGCAAAACAGCATGACCCTGTTTAAAAGATGCAAAAGGAAAAGTTATTAACTTTGTATCTGGTGCTGGCCTACAAGAATATGAAACACAGTCGGCTTATACGGCTGCGAAAGAGGCAATCAGGGGTCTGTCTTGCGTTGCAGCAAATGAATGGGGACATTTTGATATGAATGTAAATAGTATTAGTCCACTGTCATTCACCAGGTTTACAAGCATAGGCAAAAGCACAACCCAAGTATTATGGAGCTGTTAGAAGTAAAATCTCGCTAGGTTGCTTCGGTGATGTTGAATAAGATATTGGTCGTGTAGCTGTTTTCCTAGCTTCAGATAATGCGCAATAGATCACTGATCAAACCATTATGGAGCGTGGGGTAGTAATGCTTCACTAATTGCTCGGGGCTTTGAGGAGGATTTTTTTGAAACAAACAAATATTTTTAAACTCATCCATATGATTGAGCAAATGAACAATGCTAATATTATTCGTTTTACAAAATCATTTCCCTATCCATTAGGGATTTCACCAATTCTAGTTTTAAATGAGCTTCAGACAAAAGGACCTCAGAAACAAGCAGAATTAGCAGAAACGATTGGCTATACAAAAGGAGCAATGACGAATATTGCTGAAAAATTAGTCAAGCTCGGTTTGGCAGAACGACTATATGATCCATCAGATCGTCGTACAATTCGCTTACAAATTACAACAGAAGGTGAAAAAGCGTTATTAAAAGCCCAATCCATTGGACAAGAAGTTTTTATACAGCTTTTTGAAGTATTGAATGAGGAAGAGATTGCACAATATTTACTGATTCAAGAAAAATTAGTGCAAGGAATACAAGACAAAAATATATAGATAGAGGAGTCGCTTCATTATGAGGTGGCTTTCTTTATTGTAAAATATATACATAATTTAGCTCGCAGGATTGAAAATTATGTAGATACATTTTATAATTAAATTGTGGTTCTAATATAGAGACATTCGAGGTGAAAAATGGCATTAAAAACATTAGATAATTCATTAGAAGTGTTAAAATATTTTAGCAAAGAGAATCCAACATGGGGAGTGCGTGAATTAGCAAAAGAAATGAATATAAGCCATTCTATCATTTACAGGATTTTAGCTACCTTTGAAAATCATGGCTTTTTAAACCAGAACCCTGAGACCAAAAAATATGAATTAGGACTACGTTTTTTAGAATACGGGCAAATGGTAAAAGAAAAATTGAATCTTTCTGATTTTGTTTTACCAATCATGAAAAAACTTTCTGAGGAAATAAAAGAATCCGTTTTTTTAACATGGCTTGACGGAGCAGATGGTGTTACGGTTGAAATGGCAGAAAGCTCGCAAACAATTAAGTTCTCTGTTTCAATGGGGACTCGTACACCGTTATACATAGGTGCTTCTTGTAAGACCATTATGGCTTACCTTCCAGAAGAGAAGCAGATGGACATTATGAATAGTGGCATGAAAAAGTTAACAACTGAGACAATTACAGACCCTGAGGAACTGTTAATTGATTTAGAAAAGATTCGAACACAGGGCTGGTGCTTTACTACAGGAGAGTATGCTCATTCAGTATTTGGTCTCGGCGTACCACTGTTTAATAATAAAGGTGAGATTATTGCTTCATTAACCATTGCTGGCCCTAATTATCGTAAACCAGTAGAGGAAAAGCTACCTGATATGGTCAAAGTGCTCCAATATGCAGCAATGAGTATCCAACGATATTTCGATCAATTTAGCTTTAAATTATATCATGAGTAATCCACAAAAGGCTCAGATGTTTTCTCTATGCTGAGCCCTTGTTTTTGTTATTTATCGTAATTCTTTTATCCATGAAATGGTATCATCAATTTCCTTGAACGTATTAAAATAATGTGGCGAGAAACGAGCCATCTTATTGATGTTGTTACGTTCCATAATTGTATTTGCCATAAAGGTGCCTGCCTCAATAATAACGCCATGCTGTGCTAAATAATTGGTCACATCATCTGGTGAAATACCTTCAATATTAAAAGGGGTAATTGATAAACGGTTTGCTACTTGCTGGGGCCCATATATGATCATACCTTCTATAGATTGAAGCTGCTCTAGCAAATAAGTAGTTAGTCGCCTTACTTGCTGATGAATGGCATGAATCCCAATATCATTAGCATAATCGATAGCTGCACCCAGTCCTAAAATACTTGGGATAACGGGGCATCCAGGTTCAAAGCGTTTGGCTGTTGCTACAAAAGAATAGTCATCGTTGCGATAGTCCCAATTGGTGCTTCCCCAACCAATCATAATCGGTGTTAGTGCTTGGATAAGCTCTTCACGAACATAAAGAATACCTGAGCCTTCTGGACCTCGCAGCCACTTTCGTCCACTGGTAAGTAAAAAATCACAGTCAAGATCTTTGACATCGATAGGAATCAAGCCCACTGTTTGGTTAGCATTGATTAATGTTAAAATATTCTTTTTCTTGGCTAGCTGACATATTTCCTTTGCCGGCTGAAGAGCACCTGAAGCATTAGACATATGTGCAAATGCAATCATTTTTGTTTTAGGTGTTATGAATTTTTCTAGTTTTTCTAGATCCACCATATAGTTTAAGTTTGTTTTAAAAACCTTGAAATGAACTCCTTGTTGCTTAAGTGCAAGCCAAGGCACATAGTTACTTAGCATCTCTGTATCCAAAACAATGACTTCATCGCCTTTTTCCCATTGCAGACCACCTGAAACAAAATTAATAGCCATGGAACCGTTTGGGACAAAGGCAATTTCTTCTTTTTTTGCGCCAATAAATACTGCTGATTTTTCACGAACGATATCAATATTTTCATAAGTTTCCTGACGAAATGAGGGCAAATAGGGACCAATGCTAGCTTGTTTCTGTATATAGCTTGTCATGGCATCTACTACTGGCTGCGGCATTGAAGAAGCAGCAGCTGTATTAAGATAGATATATTTGTCCAGCAGTGGCATATCCTTTTGAATCTTTTTTATATCAATTGTCATGTCTATCCCAGCCTTATAAATTAATTAATTCTTTGGAAAACGTCATTAAATTTTCATAGCCATCTTCTGTGACAATTAAGTTATCCTCGATACGGACACCGCCCACATCCTTTACGTATATCCCGGGTTCAATGGTAAAAGCCATGCCAGTTTTTAAAACGACATTATTATGCTGCATTAAATAAGGTTCCTCATGAACACTTAGTCCGACTCCATGACCTAGTCGATGTGTAAAAAACTTTCCATAGCCAGCATTTTGAATAATAGCTCTTGCAGTATCATCAATTTCATGAGCCGTTTTTCCGGGTTTAATAGTCTCTATGGCAGCTTCATTGGCTTGCTTAACGATACTATAGATTTTTTCTAACGTTGGTGAAATTTCTCCTACTGCCACTGTTCTTGTTATATCTGCCACATAGCCTTTATAAATCGAGCCAAAATCTAAAACAATTAATTCACCAGCTTCAATTGTTTTCGTAGAGGCTCTACCATGTGGAAGTGCACCTCTATAGCCAGAGGCAACAATTGTCCCAAATGGTGTTCCTTCAGATCCGCGACGTCTCATTTCATACTCTAATTGCGCAGCCACCTCCATTTCTGAAATCCCAGCTTTAATCATTGGTAATGTTGCTTTGAGACTTTCCTCTACAATGTTCACAGCTTGTCTCATTAATTGAATTTCGTTGCTATCTTTATTTATACGAAGTTCTCGAATCACTTCTCCTATATCATATAAATGCTCATATGTAAGTCCTTCAATTGTTCTTTGCTCTTTCACGTGCATGGAATCGAACTCTACCCCCACAATACCCAATAAGCCTATTTGTTGCTTTAATTGCGTAAGTGCATGAAAAGGTCCTTCTTCATCTGAATAAGAGAAAGTAGCATTACTGTTTTGGGCATCCATTTTATTTAACTCTACTTGCGGCATTAAAAAATATAGTTTTTCGTCTTTCGTGATAATTGCTAAAGCTATGCGTTCACTTTGTTTTAAATGTAGGCCTGTAAAATAGTACATATTGGGTCCTGGAACCAATATAGCCATGTCGATAGAGCTTTTCTTCATAAGGGAGACTAATTTTTCTCTTCTTTTTGTATACATTGAAAATACCTCCTAAATGTTAGTAAAATCACCCAATGTTGTTTCTTTTATAGAGACAACGTTTCTATTAAATTTAAAAATAGTATATATCAACAATAATGAATTTTCAATTAATCAGAAAATTATTTCTCAACTAGGTACTATTTCTTAGATGGTGATATGGTTTACATAGCTTTTTAAATCAGGCAGTAGGTATTTAACTCTTTAAAAGATTGGGTAGATAACTACCAATTAAGGGGTAGATTGGCGTATAATTAGCAAATACTAGTGTACGTCTTTTTTTCGTCCAATATGCATATAAATAGACTATATTAACTTTTTTCCAACTTAAGACGTCAAAAAGAGGGGTAAATTTTTTTAGCAAGAAAGGACTTATGTATGGAAAAAAATATGAAGCGCTCTAAAGAGAAAAAGAGCAAGAAGAAAATATGGCTTTGGATATTAGGCAGCCTAGCAGCAATTTTTTTAATTTTTTTAGGTACTGCTTATTACGCCATTCAGAAAACGATGAATAAAATAAATACACCCTTAATTGAAGCAACAGGCAATGATGGGATAGAGCAAAAAACAGTAACAAAAAAGGAACCATTCTCTGTATTACTGCTTGGAGTGGATGAGCGTAAAGATGATAGTGGACGTTCAGATACAATGATTGTTGTAACGGTTAATCCTGAAAAACAAACGATGAAAATGCTTAGTATACCACGAGATACACGGACGGAGATTATAGGTCATGATTCTGTTGACAAAATTAATCATGCCTATGCATTTGGGGGAGTTCCCATGGCAGTCGATACGGTAGAGCATTTTTTAGATATTCCAATTGATTATTATGTGTTTATTAATATGGAGGGCTTCCTTCAAATCATTGATACGATTGGTGGCGTTACCATCGAAAATGACATGGATTTAACCTATAATTCCTATCATTTTCCAAAGGGAGATGTCACTTTAACAGGTGATGAGGCACTCATTTTTTCTCGCATTCGATATGAAGATCCTCGTGGTGATTTTGGTCGACAAATTCGTCAACGGCAAATTATTGAGGCAGTTATGAAAAAGGCTTCTTCTACATCATCTATACTAAAGGCTACAGATATGCTGGAAGTTGTCGGTGATAATGTACGTATGAATTTCACCATGAAAGATTTAATTCAATTACAAAGTATTTATAAAAAAATGGATCGCAATATTGATCAGCTGTCATTTGAAGAGGGAGATGGCACAAAAATTAATCATATATGGTATTATATCCCAAATGATGCGGAGCTTCAAAAAATTCAAGCAGAGTTAAAAGGGCATTTAAAATAAACAGGAAGGAGGTTGATAGGTTATTTTTTGAGTAATGGTAGCTGTAAAAATTTATGATCGTGAAAGGGAGGGAGATGAATGAATGGGAGGACCCAGGTGCTTAGGTATACAGCTCTTAATAATTGCATGCAAAGCTATGTACCTAAACGTAAGGCTCAAAAACATCCAATCAGATCTTCTATACAGCAGTTACAACTATTGTGCTTAAAAATCTTTATGTAAACATAAAAAATCATTCAGGTAGGGTGCATGCCTAGTTGAATGATTTTTTTCTTTTTTATCTTCGTTCAGCAGAAGACTCCATCTTTACAGATAGTGGGATGAATGCAGTTTTGGTTCCTTTTCGGTGGGTGTCCAAATACCTACTGAAATAGTGGAACTCAGTCTAAGAACGCCACGTCCTGTGGTAATTTATCTGTAGCGAAAGCAAAGCGGCAGCTACAATTACGCAAGGCGAAATGATTTGAAATATCAGAAAATTTAGTGTATACTTTTATTTAGAAATGGTTAAGGGAGTGATTGTGATGATCATAGGCACAATTTTATTAGCAGTTGCATTACCTGTTGGTATTTTTTTAGCAGTAGACTTATTCAATGAACAACACCACTCTGCTACGCAAAGTAACCATTGATAATTAAAACAACTATGAATGAATCTAGGCAAAGTAAAAAAGGCTTTGTCTATTTTTTGTGGCTATGAAACAATTTATGTGAATCATTCGTCAATACACTTTAGAAAATGTTATACTATAAGAAAACAGTATCGGGGAATGAGTATGCAAGAGGAAAAAACAAATTTAAAAAAAGAAATCCTATCCTATCTTAAAATTATTGTGATTACAGCTATTGTTGTATTAGGCTGTAAGCAATTTTTATTCGCACCGATTAAAGTGCAGGGTGCTTCAATGTATCCCACTTATCATGATAAGGATATCATTATTGTTAGTAAAACGAGTAAAATTGAACGCTTTGATCAAATTGTTTTTCAATCACCAACAGAGGACGAGTTATATATCAAACGGGTAATTGGTTTGCCTGGTGACACAGTTGAAATGAAGGATGATGTTCTCTATGTTAATGGTAAGGCCTATAAAGAGGATTATGTAAATCGTCAAACGGATGATCCGAATCAATTACGCATTACAGAAAATTTCTCCTTAGAGCAACTGGTCAATGAAAAAAAGGTGCCTGAGGGAATGTATTTTGTTCTTGGTGACAATCGCCTAAAAAGTTACGATAGCCGTCATTATGGTTTAATTTCTAAAGATGCCATTTATGGTGAAGCTAAGGTCACACTCTATCCGTTTAATCAATTCCATATTGGTTCAAAAAAATAAAGAATCCTAAATAATAAATATGGAAAACTGAAAGGGCAGAAATATTGTTTTCAATCAATATTTCTGCCTTTTGCAATTTATTTTTTTGTCTTTTTAGTTATTTGATAGAGCCGTACATTCTTTATAAGTGGGATAATAGACACAAACCGTTGAATTTTCTACAGTTTCTTTGAGGGGAATTGGCTGTTTTCCTAGTTTAGAGGAAATGTTTGCTGGTTCATCGATTGCAAGCTCTTCTATTACTAGTTCAACGCCATAAAATAACACTAAGAAATAGCATACTAAACCTACTATACGCAAACAATCACCTCGCAATATTCTTTCTAGTATTATGTATGGTCAAATTTGAAAAAATATAAGTTAAATCTAAAATCTTTCTTCTGTAAATGCCATTTTTTATTGTAAGTTACTAGCTACATGTATAGATAAAATGGCATAAAATTCTATTTATAACCATTTTTGTATAGTGAATGTAAAGTAGAATCCTAAAAAACTGTTGTCATGTAAAATTCAATATGCTAATATAGCTAGGGTAAATATTTGATCTGTATAACCTCAATAATATGGATTGAGGGTCTCTACCAGGAACCATAAAATCCTGACTACAAAAATTGTGCTTCATTTTTGTAGTCAGGATTTTTTTGTTCGCCTAGAATCCTCTACAAAAATGATATCTAATGGAAGGGTGATTACGATGAATTGGAGAGTTTACATTCTTGCTGCTACTACCTTTGCAGTAGGATTAGTGGAGTTAATTGTTGGTGGTATATTACCAAAAATGGCAGAGGATTTAAATGTGTCCTTAGCAACGGCAGGTCAATTAATTACCATTTTTGCGCTTGTCTATGCAATTTCAGCGCCTGTCCTTTTATCATTAACAGCAAAAGTGGAAAGGAAGCGTTTATATCTTATTTCTTTATTAATTTTCACTATTGGGAATATCATGACATTTTTTAGTACAACATTCCTGACAGTGATGGTTGCTAGAATTTTCACAGCGATGAGCACAGCGTTAGTGATTGTCTTATCCTTAACGATTACAACAAAGATTGTCGAACCAAGACATCGTGCGAAAGCATTGGGGCTTGTTTTTGTTGGTGTCAGTTCCGCACTTGTCATTGGTGTACCAATGGGCATTTTTGTGACAGAGGCATTTGGCTGGCGAGCTGTGTTCTTAGGAATTGCTCTTCTCTCAACGCTGTCTATGATTCTTATTGCGTTGCTGCTTGAAAAAATGCCAGTGGTCGAAGTAGTCCCATTAAAGGCTCAAATTAAATCATTGGCTAATTTAAAAATCCTTAGTGCTCAACTAACTACACTTTTTATGCTGGCAGGTCATTATATGCTCTATGCATACCTCACACCGTTTTTAGTAGAAGCATTTCATATGAATGCTTCATGGGTTAGTATTTGTTATCTAATCTTTGGAATCGCATCTGTCAGTGGGAATGCACTTGGTGGCTGGTTGAGTGATAAGGTTGGTACTGGGAAAGCGATTATCATGGTTGTCTCAGCATTTGTGGTTGTATTATTTAGTATTCCTTATACAATTATTGCCTTACCACTGTTCCTAATTGTCACGGTTCTATGGGGGGCACTTAGTTGGGCACTTACTCCTCCGCTACAAAACTATTTAATACAAATTGATCCGAAAACATCTGATATTCAACAAAGCTTAAATACAGCCGCCTTACAGATTGGAATATCTTTAGGTTCTGCTGTTGGAGGAGCAATGTTTGCTGTAACGGGGTCTGTTATGCATTTATCTAGCTTTGGTGCCATTTTAGTTTTATGTGCATTAGGCTGCGCTATTTTCTCTTTAAAAAGAGCACCAGTTTCTCAAGAGCATGAGCTAGACATAACATCTGCTCAGCATCATTCATAGAAATTTTTAAATAGCTGGTTTTGGGGAAAATGACCAAAAAAGTCATTTGAAAAGAAGGACAATCATAGCTAGAGATAGAATGTAAGTGTAAGGGAGGTTGGTAAATATATGCAGATAGATTTAACAGAATTTAAAAATGTCAAAGTAGTTGCAACCATTGATCAGACGTTTTATCGAAATGTGGGTGCTATTGTTTTGTATGAAGAGGATTCACATACTTTATCTGTCCGCAAACTAAAAAGAATAATCGCCAATCAATATATACCAACAGACGAACTCGAAAACTTTATGTTTGATTCTCATGCTGATGCCATAAAGTTTACCCATAAACTCACTAGAATGAGTGCACTTGATTATTTACTAGTGGCGAATAAAGAGAAGCAGTTAAAATAATGTCCTTAGGAGAATTAATGCATGTGATTGAGGCATTTGGAGTAGCCATATTCCAAATGCCTTTTTTGTATGGATACGATATTCTTGGCGAATATTCGTTGACTACTGCTCAAATTGTTATGGCGTATCGTTCAGCTATCAAACAAATAATTAATTTCTCTATTGATTATTATCATACTGGAATAGGACAAGGAATAGATTGTTGTAGTTAAAGTATTTTAGGGGCTCAAGGAGATAGAGATCCGGCTAATGTAATACTATTTTTTGATATTCGTTGAAAGAAAACTACTGATGAGAATCTAAATCTTATTAGTTTTAAGGAGAAACGCCATAAAACAAAGATTTTACCTATTAAAAGGGATAGAGCCACTAATAAACTTTTCTCCTGAGTAGCTAGTCAGTGTGAGGGAATTTAGCATAATAAGCTTTAAGAGGATACGGCTCGTCTAATCATTTCAAATGGAGGGGGAATCGAATGTCAGAGTATCATCAACAGTCATCAGCTGAAGTTATGAAAACATTGAATGTAACAGATCAAGGATTGAGTGATTATGACGTTCAAAAGAGACAGGAAGTTTACGGCTATAATGTATTGGAGGAAGGGAAAAAGACAAGTACTATAGCCGTTTTTCTTGGTCAGTTTAAAGATTTATTAGTGATTATTTTAATCATTGCTGCATTCGTTTCTTTTTTATTAGGGGAAGTAGAAAGTACAATTGTTATCATGATTGTTGTTATTTTAAATTCAATTCTGGGCACTGTACAACATGTCAAGGCTGAACAATCTTTGGATAACTTAAAAGCATTAACCTCTCCAATTGCCAAAGTTATGCGCAATAATCAGCTAATAGAGATTTCTTCGGAAGATATAGTTGTTGGTGATCTTCTGTATTTGGAGGGTGGTGATTATATCAATGCAGATGGACGATTATTAGAAAGCCATAATTTGCATATCAATGAAAGCTCTTTAACAGGTGAATCCATTGCTGTGGCCAAACATATTGATCCAATCAGGAATAGCAATGTCACAGTGGCTGATAAAAAAAATATGGTGTACTCTGGAAGCTTTGTGACAAATGGGCGTGGCATTGTCATGGTTACAGCGATTGGCATGCAAACTGAAATCGGTAAAATTGCCAATCTATTAGATACGGCGAAAGAAAAGAAGACGCCTCTACAAATAAGTTTAGATCAATTTGGAGAAAAATTAGCTTTAGGTATTACATTAATTTGTTTAGCCATCTTTATAATTGACCTGTTTCGTGGACGAGCACTAGTAGAATCGTTTATGTTTGCTGTATCGCTTGCAGTTGCAGCAATTCCAGAGGCTTTAAGTTCAATTGTTACTATCGTATTGGCTTTTGGTACGCAAAAAATGGCTAAGGAAAATGCTATTATACGAAAGCTCTATGCCGTTGAAAGCTTGGGAAGTGTATCCGTTATTTGTTCGGATAAAACCGGCACATTAACTGAAAATAAAATGGTGGTTCAAGAGGTCTATGTGGACCAAAAAGTGATTCCACATGATTGGCTACACACAACGAATACAGTTGAGAAAGATTTAATTATCAAGGGAGTACTATGTAATGATGCGGTGGAAAGAAATCGAAAGGAAATAGGTGACCCTACTGAAATTGCTCTTGTGAAATTGGGGAAGCAATATGGCTTTGATGAAGCCATTATTAGGGAACGTTATCCAAGAATAGCGGAAATTCCTTTTGATTCAGATAGAAAGCTGATGAGTACTGTAAATAGGATGGATCAGCAATCGATTATGATAACCAAAGGAGCAGTAGATGTTCTTTTACCTAAAGTCATAAAAATTCAAACCTCTGCAGGAATTCTTGATATGAAACCGCACCATCGTCAAAAAATTGAAGCAGCGAATCGTGATTTCTCTATGAATGGGCTAAGGGTACTAGCCATTGCCTATAAGGAGGTAAGGGATAGTCAAGCTATCAATGTCAGAGCTGAACGAGATTTAATCTTTGTGGGGCTTGTTGCTATGATGGACCCACCAAGAAAAGAATCTAAAGATGCTGTTGAAAATTGTATAAAGGCTGGTATAAAACCAGTAATGATTACTGGGGATCATAAAATAACGGCGACTGCTATCGCCACGCAAATTGGCATTTTAAAAGATCCTTCAGAGGCGATTGAGGGGCATGAAATTGCAAATTTAACAGATCAACAACTACAGGAAAAGGTGAAAGATTTTTCAGTTTATGCACGTGTTACACCAGAGCAAAAAATTCGCATTGTAAAAGCATGGCAAGATTCAGGGAAGGTCGTTGCCATGACTGGAGATGGCGTTAATGATGGTCCTGCCCTAAAGCAAGCCGATATTGGTGTGGCGATGGGCATTGCAGGCACAGAAGTAGCTAAAGATGCCTCCTCAATGATTTTAACCGATGATAATTTTTCAACGATTGTCAAGGCTATTGCAAATGGCAGAAGTATTTATACGAATATTAAAAACGCTATTTTGTTCTTATTATCGGGAAATGCGGGTGCCATTTTTGTTGTGTTATATGCCACTATTTTAGGCTTACCAGTGCCCTTTGCACCTGTGCATCTCTTGTTTATTAACTTGTTGACGGATAGCTTACCCGCTATTGCAATTGGTCTAGAGCCTAATAACAAAAAAACAATGAAGGACAAGCCTCGGGATATCCATCAACCATTATTAAATAAAGTATTTACCACGCAGGTGGTGCTTGAAGGGATATTAATTGCCATCTCGACCATTATTGCCTTTGAAATTGGATTATCAACGGGCGATACTTTAACTGCGAGCACGATGGCATTTACCACATTATGTTTATCACGCTTAGTTCATGGTTTTAACTCTAGATCAAAAGAATCCATTTTTACCATTGGTGTATTTTCTAATAAATATACTTGGGTGGCATTTTTAATTGGCTTTTTAAGCTTACACGCCGTATTATTTATGCCAATGCTTATAGGCGTTTTTGAGGTTGCTACATTAAGTTTGGCACAATTAGGTTTTATTTATAGTCTGTCTGTTCTACCATTCCTTGTTAATCAGTGGTACAAGCTATTTTTTGTGAGAACTAGATAATAGGTGATAAAAGAAAATGATCAAGGAATTCAAAAGGAGGGTGATTTTTGTTCGAAGCCAATCGCTTTGCTGCTACCGCTTCGCTTTCGTACAAAAACATCTGTTGCTCCAAGCGGTTCATCGGACGCCCTCGGAAAAGCACTCAGTCAGAGCAGGGATCGATTTGGTCATGCCTTGACTTTTGTGGACATAATAGTTTTTAACAACATGACAAGCTCTCGTTTTTTTGAAACGAGAGCTTGTTTTATCTATTTGCCGCTGGAGCTAGTAACCAACCTTTGTTCTTACTTAACTGTATGAGCTTAGCACCTAATATAGCATATCTCATATGAAGCTCCCTATATTTTGACACGTACTTCTTTTTTACAGCTTTTTCAAAGGATTGGCTAACTGAAATAACTGAGGAAGCAATATTCATCGATAGAATGGCACTGATTTCAGTATCATTGATGGCCGTTTTCCCTCGTATATCTCCCATTTTTAATTTTTTATATTCAATAGATGCAGAAGGAGCGAGCACACCGTTGTCCTTTAATAAAGCTTGTAATTGCTTATTTTCCTCTTTTAAACATTGAATAAATTCTACGATAATCACCTTCAGATTTTTATCGACAACATGTTTAAAAAATGCATGATTAGACGCTATATAGCTATTATTAACGCCAAGCTGTGTCCAAATCTGAAAAATTTCCTTAAAACGTAATGACTCTAAATTATTATTTACTAATTCCATAACTACACTTCCTAATCCTCATCGCATTTGTTTTAAAATTAGGATGTGTTTTAAATTATAATTTTAATCATTTATTTACATTTATAGGTTATTTTTCTTTTTGTTTTTATAGCTATTAATAGTTGTTTTCAATGCGGCAAAGTTTCCAATTGCTGCATACCCATAAAAAAAGCCCATAAATACGCCTGCAAGAAGACTATGTCGATGGCTTATAAAGATAGAAATAATCAAGCCGATAGCAAGGGCAATTGCTGGAACATATTTAGGCTGAACATGCATAAATACCTTAATTAGCTGTGTAATAAGTAAAACGGCTGGAACGGCTATCACAGCATCCCAAAAATTTGTATGGATCAGTGGAAATAATTCCATTCTCTACACCTCATTTAGTAAAAACAAAGCGACTTTTATATAATAGGATTTCCTTTTTATTTATTTTTATGCGATAGATTGTGTAAAGTTGGTATCCTTTAGTGCCCCTACTTTATAGCTTAGTAATAGGAGCCATATGGATACATATATGAGTTACGGTGCGGGCATGAATACGGATTTGTATACTGTGGATATTGATACTTGTGTTTATGATGATGAGAATCTTTTGGTTTATCAGAAGCTGATTTTACACGATTACAATCTTTGGCTGGTCCAATATATGTTGATGGTACAACCGGTGCTATAGCTTTTTTCCACCGATTTTCATCTAAGCAATAAGTGTGAGCCATAATATTAGAAGGTGTAAATCTTAATATATCTGAGCCTAAAATAACCTCAGGGGTTGGGGCATCAAAAATAGCTAGTAAATGCGTGTCATCCTCAGTAGCTACCTCATAATGCCACCAGCCCTGTGGTACATTTGCCACTTGACCTGGTTCTATAGGATAGTTTTGAAGTTTCTTGGTAAAAGGATTCAGTATAGATACGATAGCTGCACCAGCAATACAATAGATAAGCTCTCCTGCATTTTGATGATAATGTGGTTCAATCACATTGTCTTTACTTAGAAAAATATCAAGCAAGGACACATTTTCCAATGTATTTAATTGTTCTACTCCAAGAACATTTATATAATTTCGATTATCTTTTTTAAATAGCGTACTTTTATTGACATCAAAAGTGAACTGTGTGGACGGTGACGTATAATCAATTGTTGAGCTAATAATGACATCCCTTCTAAATCAAAATGAAATACTCATCATAAGCATATGTATAAAGTTATTTTAGGCTTAAACAAAAGCCTATGTTTAGTTTCCACGTTAAAAGATTAAATTAGCTAAAATTACCACTTCTAATTAAGAACGTACGTGCGTATAATGAGAAAACAAACACTTGTTCTGAATTGGAGAACAGCTCTGTTGATTTTTGAGGAGGAAAGTAAAGGTGAAAGAACAGTTAATAAAGGTAATGTGCATCGACAAATAGTCAATAATAGTAAAATATTCAAATTAAGAGAAATAATGGGGGGAGTTGCGATGAGAGAACAACTGATTAAAGCTATGCAGCGCAAACAATTAGTGAACATGATGTATGTAGCAAAAGATGGTTCCATAACAAAAAGGCGTGTAAAAGTCATTAAAATTGTTGGTGATTCATTTCAAGCATTTTGTTTTACCAGACATGCCAAACGTACTTTTTTGATCAGTAACGTTCTAGCCGTTATTCCTTTTGTTAGTAGGGGACGTGAAGTTGTATGAATTATGAGAGTATGCCCAACAGACCTATTATGTGTATCGATATGAAATGCTTTTACGCCAGCATCGTAGCGATGTTACATGGGCTAGATGTTTTAAAGACTCCAGTTGCAGTAGTAGCCAATTTTGAACAACCAGGTAGCGTAGTGCTTGCTGCATCCCCCTTAATGAAAGAAAAATTTAGTATCAAAACTGGTAGTCGTCGTTATGAAATACCTAAACATCCTGATATTAGATTGTTTGAGCCTAAAATGGGTTTTTTTATTCAAATGTCGATGACGATTACAAAATTGATCTCTAATTACGTCCCAGTTGATGCTATACATGTGTATAGTGTAGACGAAAGTTTTGTTGATTTAACCGGCACTGAAAAGCTTTGGGGTTCACCTGAAGAAACGGCTAAGGAAATACAAAGGGCTATTCTTGACCAATTTAATATACCTAGTGCAGTAGGTATGGGACCAAATATGTTAATAGCCAAACTAGCCTTAGACCTTGATGCAAAGAAAACTGGTTTTGCCCAATGGACTTATGGGGATATTCCAAAGAAATTATGGCCTGTACGACCTCTATCCGAAATGTGGGGCATAGGAAAACGAATGGAAGCCAATCTAAATGCTATGGGGATACAAACAGTTGGTGGTTTGGCTAATGCTGATCTAAAAGAATTAGAAAAGCGCTTTGGTGTCATGGGCAATCAACTCTATCACCATGCATGGGGAATAGATCTATCCATATTAGGGGAGCCGTTAATAACAAACGGAGCTTTAAGTTTTGGGAAGGGTCAAATGCTGATGGGGGATTATCACACACGAAAAGAAATCTCGGTAGTGCTCCTTGAAATGTGTGAGGACGTAATGAAGCGAACGCGGGACGCAGGTTATGTTGGCCGTACAATTAGTATGGGTCTTTCTTATAGTCATAATGCCATGACCAAAGGATTCCATCGATCTAAAACGATTGCCGTACCAACAAGCGAAACACTTGTGATGTATAAAATTTGTCTTGAATTACTGGATAAACATTTTGCAGGTGAACCAGCTCGGCAGTTATCTGTCCGAATATCCAACCTGGAAAGAGAGCATAGTATCCAATTAGATTTATTCGATGATCGTAAGCCACAGCGTCAAATAATCGGCCCTACAATGGATGCAATACGCAACAGGTTTGGAGCTACCTCCATATTAAGAGCCGTTTCTTTCACAAAAGCTGGTACAGCTATTAATCGAGATCGCTTAGTTGGTGGTCATTTGGCATAGGAGTGATTTATGAATGATACAAGACAGAGGTAATATTAAATGGGCATCGATGATGTTACCGGAGCATTTAGAGCTTCTTAGAGAATATAAACAACAAGAACGTACAGAACAGCCGAGAGAATTGACTGAGTGGGAACTGGAAGAACTACAAAAAACAATTGATCAAGCTTTTAATCAGCAATTGGACATAAAATTAGACGTGTGGAAGGACTACAAAATCACACAATGGACTGGAATAATTAAATCGATGAATACTAATGAACTCATACTTGAAACACTACTTAAAACAAAAAGTATTCCAATCCAAAGTATTCAATCAGCTCAACTGGACGCTGATTACTATGATTAAAGCCGACGAAAGACAATTACTTCATAAGTATCTTTTGTTAGAACTAGCAATTAAATCATTGCAGGTTGACTATCATAAATTAGAACAGTTTAAAATGAAAACTGTATTTCTCCCAATGATGGATTCATTGCTAAAGAATCTAAGACAAGAATATTTTAACCTCAAAAGAGAACTTGCACAAAAACGTATACGAGTAGTAGGTTGGCAGCCAGTAGATGAATACTTTAGTGACGTGCAAGTTGCCACTGCAGGTAATGATGTAGTACTTCGTTATGCAAATCAGGCTCTTAAATCACAGGTGGAAAAGTTGTTGATTAATCATATAAGTGTAGCTTTAGAATAAAGACTGATTAAAAAATTTTATTTCCATATTTATCAACAAATGAAAAAACACTCCATTTTGAAAAAGATTGATCAAAATGGAGTTAATCGTTCCAACTAAGTATGAGATGTTTAGAAAGAAATTTGATCAATTAAATGAGCCTAATTCAACTAAGCACCCCAATTAGTTTAAGGTGAACTTATTAAACAATCCCGCTCTATTTTTGAAGGACACAAAATTATTAAAAAGTAACGACTGCATACATACGTTTTTAATGAGTAAACTAATAAAGTACAAATGATTCGTTTAGTTTCATTCTTCAATAAATGTTGGGTAATTTGGATATATAAGGGAGTTATTATTAAGAAAAGAAGGGGAGGTACGAGATGTTCGATCAAGTTGCGTATTTTATTTTTAGAGCCCTATTAATTCTAACGGTTTTGGTTGTTGTGGTTGGAATTCCTCTTGGGGATACACTGATTAGAAAAAAATAAGACTGCATCTAAATGGATGCAGTCTAGGTTTTTGATTTTAGATCTTATTACGCTTATATAATTTTGAGGAAAAATCTTTTCACAAATTGATATTTCTTTTCATTGCTTCAGATATCCCTCTAGTTTGTTCATCCTTAATTTTTCCTCTTCATTCTATCCAGAACTTCCAGAACAGCAATTAATAAGATAAGAACAGTAGATAATAATCACCTTGTTTCTTAGTTTAAGGTACAATTCTTCCCAAGGTAAAAATCATCAAGACATTAAGTATTAAAAAATCACCTCTGAGCAAGCATCAAAAACGATTCAACAAGCGATTTACGAGCAATTTTGCATCCCCTTCGCAATCGGTATGGGATCCAATATGCTAATGCCTAAATTAGCATTAGATTTAGAGGCTAAAAAATCTAGTTTTGCTACAAGTACGGCAATCATACGAAATTGCTTAGTAGGTGGACATTTAGCATAAGGAATGAACGAGATGATGTGGGATAGCAGAACAATGAATGGATGGCGATGATGTTTCCAGAGCATCTGAAAGAATGGAAGCAATGAGTTGCCACGTAAATTTGCTGAATGGGAGCTGGAAGAATTACAGCAAAACATAGAGCGCGTTTTGGTACAAAATAAAAATATTATGTTAACTAAAGCTAACTATTTGCAGTGGACCATTCAAGCCATTGATGAGGAGCATCAAGAGCTATTATTAGAAACAATTACAAACACAAAGCCTATTCCTTTACGTCAAATTTATGCCGCACGTATAGAAGATAATTATAATATTAACAGCGAAGTTTACTGCAGCAATATCTATGCTGGATTTAGCAGTAAAATCATAGGGCAGAGTACTTTAAAATGAGGCTTGTTTTGTGCCTTTAATGGATGCCTTGATAAAGAATTTACGAAAGGATTATTTCCAGTTAAAGCGTTAGCTAGCCCATCAGCAAATACGAGTAGTGGGCTGGCATTGCATCGATGAATAGTTTAGTGATGTGCCAATTGCGTACTGCGCTATACCAATCAAGCATTAAAACGTAAGTTGAAGAACGATCGCTGCAGTGATTACAAAATCACTCATTTAAGCTTACATAATGAGTGATTTTGTAAAATTAGTGTTGGATAATGAATTCAGACGAATCACTATGCCAAGAACTCCATAATCCATTCATATAAATTCGAAAACGACTAAATATGTAATTTCATCACTATTTGCTCACCAATAGGTCCCATTTTTCTTTCCCCATGATCAACAAAGCCCACTTTTAAATACAAGTTTTGAGCAGGAATATTTTTATGGTTCACCACTAAAACGACTTCATCACATTCCTTAAATTCCCTTTTAATAAAGTTAGACAGTGCCAGCATGCCCTTTTTGGCGTATCCCTTTCCTTGTTGCTTATGGTCAATGGAAAATGCTGTAAGTAACATAGCGTTTGGATTGCTAGAGTACTCTTTCACTCTCTCTGTTGAATGAAGAACAAAAAATCCAACTGGTATATTGTCACTTAAAATAATAATTGGGTACTGTCCAACCATTTCTATAGAAATATCCTTTGGAAGGGCCGTAAATTGAGATTGCTCATCTGGAAGATCAAAGTCATGTAAAACATCTACATAATCTTTTGAGAAATGTACTAATTCAAGTGTGTTTATAGCTTGCATAAAAATGACCTCCTTTTTTCGTATTCTAATACAGGAACAAACGTTCGTCAACAGGGGGGATCTAAAGGAAGTGTACCTTAATAAAAAAATCACTCAAAACAATAAGGGAAAGGGGGTCACTTGGACAAAAGTAACCCATACCATTTCCTATCTATTTAAGGATTTTTATAAATCATCTAATTTTACAAGTTCGCCATTCGTAGCATTGACTGAAAATCCACAATCTAATTTTCCGCACAAAATATATTGTGCTAATCGTTTATCGTAGACATAAATAGGTGTAAGCTCAAGATGATTTTTCAATTTATCAAAAGCTTGATTTTCGGTAACTGTCCTTTTTTTGACGGTAGTATAAGCTTCAAATGTGTTTAACATAAATTGATTATCCATACTATTGATTGCTTGTAAATTTTCCGCATCAATAATAACAAGTAGCTTTCGTTTGAAAATAAAATGGGAATGCTCATTATATTTTAATGTTGCATAAATATAGTTATCCTGACGATAAAGTGTTTTTAATATCCACTTCCCTGTATCATTCGGATATTCTTGACGTAAAAAATCAGAAACGGTGCTTATACACTGTTCTTTTTCAGAATTTGTAATTGGTAGTAAATTCGGATGACGCTCCTTAGATATAACTTGTTCTATCGTGATATTATTGGCAAATGTAAGGGAAGTTTTTTCGAATGATTGATTGGTCGGTGAATCCCAATAAATAATTTTATCGATTGCCAGTTGTATCTTATCATTTACAAAAAATTCATAGGGGATTGTCCTTGTTAAATCATTTGTTATGTAAATTTCCTCTAAGCCATAAAAGGGAAGAACTTGCTTCTGCTTCTCTAAAGGAAACTCGATAAGCTTTATTTGTTTTTTTGACAAATCAGCAACTTTTTCTAAGGATAGTGCAGGAACGTCTTGTTTAAATTTATTTTTGGGAGGAAATTGACCTATAGCTGAAAAAAGGGTCAGCTGACCATCCTGATTATATTTAATCTCAATAGAGCCAGATGGTGACACAGGAATACCCATAAAACATTCTTTAAAAAATAATCTTCCATTTCCTTCTTCCACTAATTGGAACTGCTCATTATAGGTAAGTCCAGTTTCCTCCTCAATCCATTGAATAATATCCTTTGTGGAAGTGCTGACAATTATGTTTTTTTCAGCAAAAGATTTGTTATCAACGAACAAGATACTTTTAAGCTGACCGGTATGCACATTTATATCGATAATTGCAGTTCCTGGTGGATTTAAATCATCCTCCTCAACCTTTTTAGCATGAGAAGGAAGCCATTCTGTAGTGAGTATATAGGTTGTATCTTCAAATATATCTAAGCTTCTACGGAATGAAGAGGTATGTAAATAATAATTAGTTAATCCGAATTTTTCTTTTGTTGCAGTGATTAATGCCTGTATTTTTTGTTCCATATAATAACGCTCCTCGTAATAATCTTTTCAATCGTTATACGATAGTGCTATTGGAAAAGTTTCGAAATATAAAGAACAAAAATGCGTAATCATCAAAAAAGCTGTAGCGTACGGTAGCGCTACAGCTTCAAGTGACCTATTTAGGTTAGTCAGTAAAGGCATTATAACATATAGTTCGAAAAACAAACAATAACAAAGCTAGGAGACTTCTGTATCTGCCGCTATGCTTTCAATACAAAAACATTTGTTGTTGTTGTTGTTGTTGTTGTTGCTGTCGCTACGCTTTCGCACAGTAAAGAATTGCTGAATGAAGATAATTTACAAAAGGTAGTAAAATTATCTAATAATACTCTTGCCAAAATAGGAATGCTTGTTCTAATATATTGACAAACGAATGTTCTTATTCAAAGGAGAGGTGAACGGGACTATGGCAATGTTACAATTAAAAAAAGTGCATTTAGAGCGAGATGAATTTGAGCTTGAGGAAATAGCGTATGCATTAAGTGAGGCAAAGGAAGAAGGTAAAATTAAAGTTTTTATAGTCCATCAATAGCAAGAACCTTTAACAGGTATGGTGATGAAAATGGATGCAAACACCAAGTTAATTCATATTCAAAATGAAGCTGGGGACGTTTATAAGGTACACTTTTTGGATATTTTAGAGGTTTTGAGTGCTGAATAGAAATATATTTTCAGAGACAATTGAAAACAGTCATTGACTGTCCATTTATATGTAGAGCAAAAGTTACCTTAACATGATAATGTAGAGAAAGTGTACCGATAAAAGGGTCACTTGACCAAAGTGACCCAAGCCAACAAACCAGGAAGTGCAAAGCTAATTTGCTTTACACTACTATTAATATGTTTAATAGCTTTTTGTATCTAGTGAATTGCCTGAAAATTGAATAATAAAAATAGTAGAGACTACAAAAATGAATCAAATAAATATAAAGCCGGGTACATGTAAATAAGTATCCGGCCCTTTAAGCTATTCTTTAATTGTTTCATCAAACTTTTTTCGACCTGGATTTACTTTATTGACATAAATAGTGAGCTTACTAATAGAATCTTCTGTTAAAGGTATTTTCCCATTGCTCTCATATTTTTTCCACGCTTTAACGTTTTTACGATATAGTTTTTCAGATAAACGGAAAATGTCTATATCCTGTTTTAAGCCCTCTCGATAGGTTGTTAATATATCTTTTTTTACTTGCTGTTTAATTTTTTTTCGAATTTCATTTCCAGAAACTTTTGTTTTAAAGCCATTTACAGTAGCATTAAATTTCACATTCACTTCAAAAGTGACTTGATTATTTTGAACAATTGGCTTTACGTCAAGACTTATTTTTTCTAGATCTACTGTTAGGTAATCTCCTTCCTCGTCTAATTGAAAGGTAACGTCTCCTCGATTTTTTTGATCATGCATCCATTGAAGCCCTCTCGCAGCCTTCCCATTAATAAAGCCTTTAAATCCATCTTTTGAAAGTACGCCAACACCAGTAAAGGCAGTTTCCATTGTCTGTCCATTTGTAGTGCTCCAATTTCTGTTGATTGAAACAAAAGGAATACTTATTTCATGGCCAGGTTCATTTAAATTGATCACTAATGTCCGTAAATCAACAGGTTCTATCATTGTTTCTAATTCAATTGTATACAATGGATTACTTAGTTTGGAAGCCGTAAGAGATTTGTTGAATATTGGTGTAATTAGGAGAACTTCCTCAATAGGTTCTTTGGTAACGTAGGTCAATATTTGATATCTTGTTTCCCTATGCCGCAAAAAGCTGTCAATAATAGAGATGGCATTTTCGCTTTTCATAGCATCCTCAGAGAAAAGAATATAAGACATATGTCCCCAGAATACTTTTTGGTCAATGGAACGATATAAGTTAAAAAAGGCCTCTTCCATCGTTTCCCCTTTCGCACGACCAATTTCCGCTTGTATCCCTTTAGGAGCAGGATTCTCTGACTTGGCAACATTGGCGAAGTTAATTAATTGCATATAAATTTCATATTGATCATCTTTAAAATCAACACCAATGCCGAGAACATAGTACATTCTTTGAGGCTCGGAAACATCCCAGCAGCCAGAAAGCAGTAATGTAGCAACTAAACTTGATAGTAAAATAATTTTCTTCATGTATTCATCCCATTTTTTGAGGTACTCATACTTTTATGATACGTTTTTAGTTTAGACAAAAAATGTGAGGGTTATAAGCCTAGAAAAGTATTGTACGGATGGAGGGAAAATTACGATTCAAATCTTTTTCGGGTAATTGATTTCCTAAAGGGAGAAAAAAAGAATCTATTTTGAATAAAGACAATCAAAATAGATTCCAATATTTTAGTTTGTTTTTGAACTACATTTGTGGGGCTTCCATACCAAACTTTGCCCATTCCTCTTTTGCTGGACCATAAATACCTGGAACAGTTAATCCTGCCTGTCGCATAAGGACAGTTAATTGTCCTCTATGGTGACTTTGATGTTGAAGTAAGAACAACAATAGTGATCCATTTGGCATTTGTTGACCGATGAATTCAATACATTCTTCCATTGTTTGGTCAGACCATTGTGATTTTAAAGCCTGCACAAGTGCATTGCTTGCCTGTTGATAGCTGTCCGCGATAAATTGAGCCGAGGAGGGAACAGGAAAATCTTTAGCTGGCGCCTCAAATATTAAATTTGTATTGGAAGTTATGACCCGAATAGCCGTAACAATATGCCAAGCAATTCGACCTAATGTCCAATTTTGTGAAGTAATTTCCTGCTGAAGTGATTCATCCGTTAGATTATTGAGTAATTTTTGCGTGGCACCGGCTTCAAACTCCCAAGATTGCAAAAAATGATCTACTGTTTGGAACATAAAAATCCTCCCTTAAGTTAAACGTTATCTTTAATTATACTCTCTCTTGAGTGGAATGGAATTGTATTTTTTGCAAATTTTATTTATTATTCCTCTTTAATCACAAAAAAAACACCACTAAAAATTAACATTGTACCAAGCCAAAATGAAAATCCAATTGTTTCATCTAACAGTAGCCAACCTAAAAAGGTTCCGACAATTGGCTGGAAGAAAAAGAATAATCCGCCACTAGAAGCATTCATTAATTGAAGCCCTTTGTTCCACAATAAAAAACCACCAGCAGTAGAAACAATACCTAAATAAATTAATCCGCCTGAAATTGTTGGCTGCAAAATACTAGATATATCTAAATATTTTAATCTAGGAACAACAACAGGAGTTAGTGAACACACAGCCACCAAAGATGTATAAGTAGTAGTAACAATCTGTGAATATTGCTGTGGAATTTTCTTCACTAAAACGGACATGAGTGCCCAAGTCAACGCGGCAACTAATAAGTGATATCCACCTAATTGCTGGCTAACATCGATTTGTCCATTTCCAACAATAATGCCAACGCCAATTGTTGCTAGTACAATGGAAAGACATTTTTGGAAGGTTATTTTTTCTTTCAAAATAAAGCGTGCAAACAGGACCATAAAAGCAGGTGTAGTGGATGTAATAATAGCACCCATTTGAGCAGTAGAAAGCATTGTACCTATTTCCTGTGTGACAATCGAGATCGTATTACCAATCAAACCAACAAGGAAAATCATTAACCAATCTCTTTTAGCTATAGCCCATGATTGCTTCATACAGATACCAATAGTAGCCAGTGTAATGACAGCAATCACATAACGAATCCACACAAGTTCCAAAGGTGGAATAACCTCTACAACTACTTTTACGACAACATACATTGCCCCCCAAATACTTGCTGCAAACGATAAAAAAAGGGCACCTATTATTTTATTATTCATGTTTTTTCCTCCGTTTTTCATAGAAATCTATGTCCTTAACGGAGAAAAACTCTTCTACCGTTAAGGAAGAAGAATTGTTGGTACATCCTGTTCAAATAACGGAGAAAACATCATGTAAATCAACTCCAATCTATTTATATTTTGGTTAATTATAAATTAAATGAACGAGTTTGAACAGAATTAGCAAATGACAATTAGATGCGAGTACTTGGATTTTTTGCGTATTTTATTAAATATTTTAAGCATCCTATGATATAGATAGGAGTGAAAAAATGAAAGATGTAGGCTACTTACAAATAGCTATTGAAACCATGATAACCTTTTTTGTTCTTCTAGCCTTGACTCGTTTCTTAGGTAAAAAACAATTAAGTCAGCTGACTTTTTTTAATTATGTTACAGGGATAACAATAGGCTCCATTGCTGCAAACATGATTGTTCTAAGTACAAAAGATTATTTGAAAGATTTACTCAGTCTTGTAATTTGGTGTTTACTCACTATACTTATTGGTTATATCAGTCTTAAGTCAGGAAAAATTAGAGTAGTTCTAGATGGTCAGCCTACAATTGTAATAAAACACGGAAAGATAGACAGAAAGGCATTAAAAAGAACAGGCATTAATATTGATGACTTAACAATGATGACTAGACAATATCAAATTTTTTCTATCGCCGAAATAGATTATGCTATTTTAGAACCTAATGGGACACTTAGCATTCTCAGAAAACCAGAGTTTCAAGGAGTACAAAAAAGAGATTTTAAAATTTATCCTACAGCTCCAGCTTTTATACCTATAGAAATCATAACAGATGGAAAATTATTATTGAGAAATTTATTAGAGGTTGGCAAAAGTATAGATTGGTTAAATAATGAATTAAAAAAGGCTAATATAAAAGAAATTGAAGAGGTATTTTTTGCTGAAATACAATCAGATGGAAGTTTATTTATACAGAAATTTTAGATCAGGATTCACTAGTTAATTAAATTCTGGTCATTTTAATATCGATAATGTTTTGTAGGCTATAAACTACATAAATCTATTTGTTAATCCCCAAATATTGCATGTGTAACAAGTATAAATCACTCTAAAAGGGAAAAAGTATAAATTGGAGGTGATTATTTTGACTGACAAAAAGCAAAAACAAAGAGCATTAAATCAAGAAGAATTTACAGAGGATTTGAGTCCTGATGATTTAGATGTACGTGAGGAGAATAATCTTACAAAAGAACAAAGTAAGAATTCAAATCAAGAGCAATATTCCAAACAAAAAGAATAGAATAATGATTGCTATACATTTTTAAGTAGTTCATGATGAAGTGACTATCAAGTTGCTTCGTCATGATTTTTGGATTGAAAATTAATAATTTTCAAAAAAGTATTGACTAAAGGGGGAGTTGCGAGTAGGATGAAATATATGTATTCTTATTGATTTAATAAGAATTAAAAAAGGAGAGATGTAAAATGGCGGTCACAACATTTAAGGCAAGTACATATTTAAAAGATAAAGTATTAGTAGAGGCCAATGTAAGGGGACATAAAATTATAATAGATGAACCAAAAGAATTAGGTGGAGATGACCAAGGGGCAAATCCTGTAGAACTTGTTCTTTCTGCATTAGGTGCGTGTCAATCCATAGTCGCAAGAATTTACGCAAATAAATTGAAGATAGATCTAAGAAATTTTTGGGTTGAATTAGAGGGAGACCTTGATATAGATGGATTTTTAGGAAAATCTGATGTAAGACCTGGCTTTTTAACGATTCGCTACACTTTTCATATAGAAACGAGTGCACCAGAAGAAAAGGTGGAAGAATTTAAAAAAATTATTGAAGCACATTGCCCAGTGGGTGATACGATTGCAAATACTGTTAATCTTGTTTCTTCAGGCATTGTTATTGAAAATACGATCGCTTGATGGCTTCTTTGATATATAAACTTAGACTATTTTTCTATAGCTCTTGTCTCATTTAGGGACGAGGGCTTTTTATAAGGTCTTGAAAAGCGAAGAAGAAGTTGATATCAGCGGAATCAAGGAATCTGAAATAGAAAATCACTCATTAAAAATAATGAGTGATTTTTTATTGTACTCGGCAAAAAAAATTCTAAAAACCGTTTCTCTCCCACATAAGCACATAACAAAATTCATATAAATAAAAATAAAATCTAAAAAATTTAGTAGTTATAGCTAGCCTATTCGCTTGACGAGTAAATCATGCTAAAAATTAAGAAATTCTTCAGATTCTACTAAGGAAAAATTTAAGATTACCTTTTTATACTTATAATATAAGGAAATTAACGAAACCATTTGAAGATTTAAAACGTATTGGTAGTAGTAAAGAATATTGAAGTAGGTGAGGAAATGTCATACACCATTTACATAGTACTAACAAAAACAGGTACATTATTATCGAAGGCTATCGGGATGTACACTGGAAAAGAAATGAATCATGCATCCATAGCGTTTGATGAAGAACTTTTTGAAATGTATAGCTTTGGGCGAAGGCAACTAAATAATCCGTTAAGTGGTGGTTTTTTGCGGGAAAATGCAGAAAGAGGACTATTTGAGACAGCAGATTGTGTCGTCTATCGTTGCAGAGTCTCGCATTATCAATACTTAGAAATGATGAAGATCGTCCGTTATATGTATTGGAATCGAGATCGCTATAAATATAATTTTATTGGCCTCTTTGGCGTGATGATGCAAAAAGAGGTTCGCAGAGAGCGTGCTTATTTTTGCTCGCAGTTTGTAGCAATGCTATTAAAGGTGGGAGGTTTAAAGATATATCAAAACCCTGCTTTAATGACGCCACATTGTATCGCTCAATTACCGTATTTAGAAGAAGTTTATGCTGGAAAGCTTGCAGACTATTTACATAATGTGCGAACGCCAGCTATGTTGTATGGCTAAAGAAAAATAATTGCCTAGCTATTTCTCATGATTCAGCGGGCATACAACTGCTCATTGAGCCGTGGGAATACCACGGCAAAGGGTTTAGATTATAAAGGAGCTTTTGGAATGAGCTAAAAAAATTGGGATGCCATTAACTAGATCGTAATTGATTACTATAAATCATTAACTAAATTATCCCCTCAGGCAATGTTGATTTGCCTGAGGTTTTTTTAGTAATATTTACCTCACCTAGAATGAAAATAAACCTAGATACTGGAAAGCTGAAAATGAGTCCTATTCCTGTTATAGAGCTATCATAATATTGGTATTATAAAATACTAGATTAGTATGTTCTTATATTGAAACAACACCGAGGAGGATGGGTAGATGAGTGAAGAGGTTACAGCAGTAGGTTGGGATGCGATTGATCAAGCACTATTACAGGTGTACGGTGAGCAGGAGCCAAGCCATTATGGAACAATGATTCCATATTCACTAGGTGGAGAAGATCCTTTGGATGGGATTAGTGTCTATAAAAGTGAAACACCAATTCCGCATTGGCATTTTATTACATATGGGTTTTCGGAATTATATGAAAAAGAATTTGAAAATAAGGAGTACAGCGGTTATGGATTTGAATTGACATTTCGATTGGCGCGTAACGAGAACGAGGAGGAGCCACCTGCTTGGGCCTTAAATTTACTACAAAATATGGGCAGATATGTTTTTAATAGTGGCAATGTTTTTAGAGCAGGAGATTATTTAGATGCAAATGGTCCTATTTGTCTTGATGCCGATACGCAATTAACCGCGCTGGCCTTCACACATGATCTAGAGCTTGCTGAAATTGATACGCCAAATGGTAAGATGGAGTTTATCCAAATGGTAGGTATTACAGAGGATGAGTTAGAAGCGATGCAGACGTGGAATACACTTGGTATGCTAGAGGCGGGCATCCAACAAATACCAAACTATATCACTGATTTATCACGAGCTTCTTTGTTACAAAATCCACAAATTGCAGAGGTCGCTGAACAGGGAATGGAAAAAGAGGGCTCCAATACGGGCTTTCTTTTTGTAAGTCAACTGGCATGGCAAGTGGAGAAAAAGGGTTGGTTTAACAAACAATCTCATGTCATTCAGTTAGGGGCAAAGCAAGCAGATGTCATAAGTAAATTACTACGTGGACGAATTTTAAAAGACAGAAATCTTAGCTTAGTTGGTCAAAATATAACGATTATATTTAAAGCAGCTGATCAAGTAGGCTATCATGAGGACGAACAGGAAATTACGATTACATTGAACAGGGCAGCGGTGGATGAGCTAAGTAGAAAGCTAGTGCCGCAAGAGAGTCAATTTGAATTAACGTCTTTAGCTGGTGTCAGCTTTCAAATTTTGAAAACGCATATTAAAAATCAAGAAGGAGAGGTTGTGAAAACAATCGGATAAGATTGATCTCTTGCTAAAACTATCGTTTTTAGCGAGAGATTTTTCTCTAGGTTTGGAAAAAAGTTTGTGTGATTTGTAGCAGCATGTAGAGCATTTCAATAGCTAGTTCACACTGGAACGGGCGGTGTTCGCTTTGGAGAGGGAAGGAGGCCATTCGCTAGAGAAGATGAAGTTCTGTTTTAGCTCCTACTTGTAAAAAAGGAGCAAAATTCTGATGGACTGAAGCCGTGTCTACGGTTTCATTAAACATCATAAATAAGGGAGGAGCAATAAAGTGGGAGCATGGGGCTACAAAGCTTTGGAAAGTGATGAGGGATTAGATGTAGCTGGTTTTTTACAGGACTATATTGAAAATCAAATAAATTCAAATCATTTATTGTTAACTGACATTATCAAGGCGATGAAAAATGATGGCTTTTTTGGAGAAACCTTTAACGACATAGATTTTTTTTATGATGTTAGTGCCATGGCATTAGCAGAAATCTATATCACCTACCTCGATACAGGGTATTTTCTGAGTGATGAAAGTAAATGTGGAAATGTGCAATCTTTAACTTTGATAGCTGATGAGGATGCTTTGATATTTATCATAAGATATTTGACTGATATTAGAGATGAGGTGCCAGATAAGCAAGGTAGTAGAGAGATTGTAGAATTATGGCGCGAGTCTAAAAGTTGGCATGCGTGGCAATCAAACCTAAACAATCTTATTCTTAGAATTGAACAAGAAATTAGCCATTTGCATTAAAAAAATAGATTAAATAAACAATTAATGCACATTTTTTATAAGAAAGTGCGTTACCTAAAAAGAGCATTAACTGATGAGGATAAGATAAATATTCAATTTAAAAATAATATTGAGGAGATAAAATTAAAAGATTTATATGATTTCAAGATTGATTAGAGAAATATCATTTTTTTCTATATGATAATTGTAAGATTATGTTCGTTACGAGGAGTTTTACAAGGCACTACAAGAAGAACGCTATCCTCATGAAGATATAGGAGCAGCAAATGAGAGAGTATGTACTGGTAAAAATTAAAAAATAATGGATTCGTGCCAAAGGACCACGAATCCATATAACAGAAATCATATAAAAAAGCTAAGTAAGGAAAATAAGATGGAGATGCCGAGAATAGGACCAACGATTTTCATATGTCTTTTTCGCCCCATCACAACAATGGCAACATATTCGCGAATCATCGCGTTTGGCCAATAATAAAAGGCCGTTTTCGCACCAATGCCCTGACTGTTTAAGCCAGCAAGTCTTGCATAGATACCTGCACGAAATAAATGGAAATTATTTGTCGCGAAGATACTATTATAGGCCTCACCTTGTTTACTATCATCCATAATCTGTTTTGAAAATAACATATTTTGATATGTATTAACAGATTGCTTCTCTTGCAATGTATGCTCCATGGGAATACCTTTTTCAATTGCGAATTTTTGCATTGCCTCGGCTTCTGGGAGGCCCTCATCAGGACCTTGTCCACCAGAAAAGATAATTGTTGGTGGTGAGGTAACTGCGGCCTGCTTATGATAGAAATCAATTGCCTTCTGAATTCTGCTAGCTAAAAGTGGTGGAACCTTGTCATTAATTAAGCCACTACCTAGTACAATAATATAATCTTGATTTAACCTTGGTCGATTGAATTGGTATAGAAAATAGGCTGATAAAAAATTAGACAAGTGAATAAAAAAATAAAATGTGATAAGAGAGATCCCTCCAAAAATCGGTTGGAGGTGGCTTGAAAATAAGCTTGCTGGATAGATAATTGGTAATAATATAAATAATAAAATACCCAGCGCCACAAGTAATGTTAAAGAATTAGCCAAACGTCTTCCCTCTCGTTTCATTAACACTCTTGCATTTAAAAATAAACCAAACATTAAAGCAATAATTGCAAAGGGAATAAGGACAATTAGGGCGATAAGTGGAATGATGACAATCATCCTTAATAAATATTGATCAGATGCTAAGGATGCAAAAACGCAGAATAACAGAAAAGAACAAATAAAAATATTAAATAGCAGACCGTTGATGATTTTTCTTGGGTCTTTCAAATAAGAAATGAGAAAAATGATGAAAAGGATAAGCGGAATAATTCCAAAATACATAAAAACATGCACCTCAATGATGTAATGGGTTAATGGTATCTTTATATTATAAGTATTTATTGGATGAAATCAACTACTGACAAAATGAAAAGGAGTATCCTGGATATACTCCTTCCATGTTGTTAGTTTCTATTTTTTGTGAGAATTAACATAATTGATATACTCATTGCGAGTAAGTCCACCAGTTTGACGATTAAATTCATCATACGTGATGTTTGCTGGAAAGCCAAATTCAGCTAATACTTGCTGGCGTTCTTTTTGATATTGTGGGTGATCCAGTGATCCAAATTCATCATCCTCTCTTGACTTCAGCCAATCATTAGAAACTCCTACACAAACGCCGTGATTAGTAGTTTTAAGCGAGGTTATGGACTCTGGCTTACTAATGGTTCCAGTGCCCCATGAAAGGCGGTATCGAGGCTCCTTGCCATGATCAATAGTCAAACCATACCCAATGGGGAATACAATATCAGATTCAGTTAATGCTTTGTGTCCGACCTTTTCATAGCATCCTCGCATAAAATGATCATCCATCACAATTCGCGTTTGTGCGGCTAAAGGAGCGGATATGATTTCATCGAGATGAGGGGAACGCTCTGTTGTTGTATGCAAATAAGGTCGGATAAATAATGGCATTGTCATGACGTCATGCCAAATACTATCCTGGGCAAATAGATTATCCTTTTGCATTTGACGCAAATCCCCCACCACAAGGACATAGCCATCTACGAACAAATCTATCTCTACACGAAAAATATCTCCTGGAACAGCTTTATAACGTAAACTTTTCATACCTGTTAATTTTTTAAGCTTGTCTGAATAATCCGTTGGTAGCTGCAAAGGAAAACGGTCTAGCCATTCTTTGACGTCAGCCTTAGTTGTTAGGTGTTCAAAGCCAGTTAGTGGAAGCTGGTAATAGGTTTTGGCATTTCGAACCATGATATTACAACATATATGGTTTTGATTGCCTAGATTAGCAGAGAAGACAACACCTGTTGCTTTTACTGCGGAAATATTTGTGTAATTTAATTTCTTTTCTTTTCCTCGAGCAGTTTGAGGGACTATAACCTCACGATTACGTGTTAAAATATTTACATCTGCTTCTTGAAAGTTATACTCATTGATGAATATTCTTTTTTTTATGAGATCACCTTCAAGACAAATAAAATAATCCTCTCGAATTTGAAGCGTGTCCCAATGATCTTCAATGATATGTAGTCCAAAATAAGGGCGCAATGAATTCGTTAACCAACTTGTAAATGCTGACAATTGGATTTCCTCCTACTTTGAGTGATGATGTCAAGTATACTGAAATCCCATTGTTACGAAAATAGCAGAATTGAAAAATGGCTAAAATAGTCCTATTAGTACAGGAAGGCTAATTGCTTTAGAAGCAGATAAAATACAAGGATTGATTCTATGGGACCTGACGTAGGAAACACTATCGCATGTTAATTTTGTTATAATTTAACGATAGAGGTGAGATGAAAAATGAAAATTATGACGATTGAAGGTGTACCTTATGAGTGGATCTACCAATTACAGGAAATACATGCGCATGTCTTTGATGGTGCTAATTTGCCAGTAGAAAAGTTAGAGAGAAAAGAGGGCCTACTTTGTCTATTGGCGATTGAGGCTAAACGTATTATTGGCTTTAAACTGGGCTATATCCATCCAGATGGTGTTTTTTATAGCTGGCTAGGCGGTGTTCATGCAGCAAAGCGTGGTCAGGGAATTGCTAGTTTGCTTATGCGTCAGCAGCATACATGTATATTGGCAATGGGCTTTAAAAAAGTTCGTACATATGGTAGAAATGAGCGAAAGGCAATGCTTATCACAAATCTTAAACACGGATTTGATATTGTTTCAACATTTGTTGATGACAAAGGTCGACATAAAATAGTATTTGAAAAATTATTGGAATAGGAGTTTTAACATGAAGGCATACTTAGCAAATGGATTATTTTCATTAGGAGATCGTTTAGTAAATGAGCAACTAGCTGTGGCTATAAGAGACGCAATATCAAGTATTGAATTGTATGTACCACAGGAGAATGATGCCATTAATGATAAAACAGCCTATGCGGATAGTTTAGCCATTGCACAAGCAGATTTAGAGATGCTACAAAAAAGTGATGTGCTTGTAGCTGTTTTAGATGGTGTGGAGATTGATTCTGGTGTGGCGGCTGAAATTGGTGCATTTGCAATGCTGAATCGACCAATTATCGGTGTCTTTACAGATGTTCGCCAACAGGGAAGAGATAACATGCAAAAAATAGAGGCACTTGTAAGGGATGGCATTGAAAACCAGTTTGTATATCGTAATTTATTTGTAGTAGGCTTGATAAAACGCAATGGAATCATTACAACTTCCATTGAAGAAGCTGTCAAAGCCATTCAAAAATTTAACAAATAGGAGGCAATTTGTATGCTACTCTCAACAACAGATGCTGTAGCAGGGAAGGAAATTGTAGAAACAATTGGCTTAGTAAAAGGTAATTCTGTACAATCAAGAAATATTGGTCGTGATATGGTGGCAGGACTTCGTCATATTGTTGGTGGAGAAATGAAGGAGTATGTAGAAATGCTCGTCCGTTCTCGAGAAATAGCAACTGGTGCAATGGAGGAAGAAGCCAAAAAACTAGGCGCAGATGCCGTTGTAGGGGTAAGATTTTCGACATCCTCTGTAATGGAAGGTACCTCAGAGGTATTAGCGTATGGAACAGCCGTAAAATTAAAGAAATAAATAATGAAGGGCTTCAATCAACGAGATTGGAGTCCTTTTTATCTTCATTAGCAATTCAATTCTTTACTGTGCGAAAGCGAAGCGACAGCAACAAGGTTTTATCTGTGCGAAAGCGAAGCGACAGCAACATGGTTTTAACTGTGCGAAAGCGTAGCGACAGCAACATGGTTTTAACTGTGCGAAAGCGTAGCGACAGCAACAACAACAATAAAAGTTTTTTGTATCGAAAGTAGCAGCAGATGTTTTATGCGCGTAAGTCAAGGTGTAATTTATTGTAAAAATATCCTTAATTATGACAAAAATATAGTTTGTTTAGTCTGTTGTATGACGAATTTTCGTTAAATTAGTATAGTACCAATTATATCAATAATATAGAAATTTTATAGTGAAAAGGACTAATAGTGTCCAACTCAATTTGTATAATAGAGAGGTAATGATGAAGAAAGAGTGGGATATATGGTAGATTCACAACAAAATAAAGGCTATCGCGTTATTTCTATGTTTGATAGATTGATGGATGGTCAAGGAATAAACAAAAAACAAGAGGCATTTACACATCAAGTTGGTGAAAAAACCATACAACGCGATCTGGATCAAATTCGAGCGTATATTGAAAAGGCTAAATTGAACTGTCATTTAGAATATGTGCGAGCAGAAAAGGTCTATAAGCTAACAAATATCGGAGAAAATATTTTATCGAAAGAGCAAGTTTTAGCGATAGTCAAAATTCTTATTGAATCAAGAGCGTTTTTAAAATCTGAAATGAGTGAGATTATAGATAAGCTTATTTCGATTGTTGCGGCTGATAAACAAGAGTTTATCCATAATATTATCTTAAACGAAAAGCATTTATATGTAGATTTAAATCATCGGAAGTCTTTACTTCAGGTAATTTGGAATCTTTCAGAGGTCATTCAAAAAAAGAAAACAATTCAAATTGATTATTTGTGTGAGGGAGAAACAATCCCTGTGGTAAAAATAGTAAAACCACTTGCTGTTATTTTCTCTGAGTACTATTTTTATTTAATTGCCTATGATAGTAAGCATGAGAAGGATTTGCCGATTGTCTACCGCGTCGACCGTATACAGCATCTGTTGGAGCTTGATAAAAAATTTAAAATACCCTATGCTGAACGTTTTCAGGAGGGGGAATTCCGCAAGCGTATTCAATTTATGCATGCTGGTGAGCTTATGCATATTAAATTTATTTTTAATGGCTCATCTCCGCAGGCTGTATTAGATCGTCTACCAACAGCTAAAATATTTTCCAATAAAGATGGACACTATTTATTTGAGGCTGAGGTTTTTGGACGTGGCATTAAAATGTGGCTGCTTAGTCAAGGCGCGAATATTGAAGTAATAGAGCCAATTGAGCTAAGAGAGGAAATGATTGAAACCATTCGTTCAATGCAGCAAAATTATCGTTATATATAATTCAACACTCATCGAAAGGAAAAAATCCGCTAAATCTTCTAAAAGACGAAGCGGATTTAGATATTTACAATAATTATTGAAATAGTTCTTCAATAAAATTTAACTGTAAATCCCCTAAAAATTTGTAATCTTTCATATAGTTTTCTTCATATAAATAAACAAGTAAATTCTTCGAATTATCTAAGCGTAAGCCTATTTCACGTTCATCATTTATGTGTAACGTTAACCAATATACCTCGTCATCTTCAGCTTTATTGAAGCGTATTTTACGAAGTGATTGGCCGTTAAATTGCTCCATAATTTGATGAATAAGAGAGGCATCGGTTATCGTAATGGTTTTTTCATCTGAGCCACGAATAATTTCGATTTCATTTACTTGCTCAATATCAAGTCGTTCTATTACCTCCTTATCAAAAGTTGAATCTCGTGTTATGAATAATGTTGAAACGAAGAGGATGATAAGAGGTAGAAGGATACCAATTAGTAGTTTATATCTTTTTTTCATGTAAAAACTCCTTAAATTCAAAAAATTCACACATATGTATACTTTTCCACGCTATAATTGAGCATATACTGAATTGATAAAGGATGGCAATAAAATGACACATAATTATGAAGAAAAAGAGCTATTTTATCCTGACGGCACTGTAATGTATCGTGGTGGTGTGAAAAAAAACGATTTTGGACATGACATTTATGATGGTAAGGGGACATTATTCGATCAAGACGGGGAACTATTATTCGAGGGTGAATTTGCCAATCACATGAAGCAGGGAAATGGCATTATGTATTTAAAAGGTCAAATGATTTACCAAGGTGAATTTATTCAAAACAAAAAACAAGGAAATGGCATTTTATATAAAGATGGACATATTTATTACGAGGGTCATTTTCGTAATGATTTAATGGATGGTTATGGAATTTTATATTATGAGGAAGATTTGATTGCGCCGTTTCTGGAGTTACGAGCACAGTATCCCCATTTAGATCAGCCGCAATATGAAGGTGATTTTGTCCATGGCATGAAGAAAGGAAAAGGAAAACAGTATTATCCAAACGGCTTTTTACAATATGAAGGTGATTTTATATGGAATCATATGCAGGGGGCAGGAAAGCTTTATTATGCACCTGAGACTCCAAGTGCAGAGGAGCTGGTGAGTGGGGTATCTACACTTCAATACGAAGGGTATTTCTTTGAGGATACAAAGCATGGCAAGGGAAAGATTTACTCAAGACTAGGTGTGCTTGAGGCGGAGGGCCAATTTAAAGAGGATGCTATGACAGGGCATGGTACTCTTTATTATGGTAGTGGACAGGCGTGCTATATCGGTGAGCTTGTAAATGGAGAAAAGCATGGCCGCGGAGATTATTTTAATGAAAATGGCAAGATTATTTATAGCGGTGAGTTTATTAATGGTGAACGGTTACGGATAACACCGGAAATTGAGCGAGAAATTGAGAAATTACAACAGCAATTAGATAATCTTGTTGGACTTCCAAATGCTAAGAAGGAATTACATAACCTCATTAACTTTATTAAAATTCAAAGCTTACGTGTCGATCATGGATTAACAAGCTTCCCAATAACTTATCATCTTGTCTTCTCTGGTAATCCCGGTACAGGGAAAACAACAGTTGCTCGAATTATTGGTCAAATCTATAAGCATCTCGGCGTTCTTTCAAGCGGCCATTTTGTAGAAACAGATCGCGCGGGCTTAGTTGCAGGTTATGTTGGTCAGACAGCTCTAAAGGTACAGGAAGTAGTCAATAAGGCAAAAGGCGGCGTGCTTTTTATCGATGAGGCCTATTCACTGGTTAATGATAAACAAGATGCATTTGGGAAGGAAGCCATTGATAGCCTATTAAAGGCAATGGAGGATCTACGGGATGATTTAGTCGTTATTGTAGCGGGATATACAGAGCTGATGGAGGAATTTCTATTAGCTAACCCAGGCTTTAAATCACGCTTTAATCATTTTGTACAATTTGATAATTTTAGCACAGAGGAACTTTATGATATTTTTGCTATGCTATGTAAAAACAATGATTATCAATATGAAGAAGCATTTGCAAACCATATGAGAGATCAACTTCACAAAATTCCGATTGAGTCGATTCCTAATTTTTCAAATGGGCGATATATTCGAAATTTATTCGAAAAGCTAGTAACTATCCAATCAAATCGTCTAATTCAGCAAAACAATATTACCAAGCAAGAGCTTATGACATTTGCAGAGGATGATATTTTACTCGGTATTACAGAAAATCTATTTGATAATACATTTTAATAATGATAAGGACCAAAGTAGCTTATAGTAAGGTACTTTGGTCATTTAAACTAAAAAAGGGGATGACAAATGAAAAAGCTTGTGACAATTATTTTAGTAGGTGCTTGTATTTTGCCAAGGGTATTAACTATCAATATTACAGTCAGTAATAGTATAAAAATTCTCAAAAACAAACCAACTGAATAATTGACAAGTAATAAGAAAAGTAGTAATCTAACACAAAACATACGCTATCGTATTTTTATGGAGAAATGACTATGCAATTAACAAGGGAAGATTGGATTAAGGCTGGATTACAACAACTAGCTGATGCAGGAATACATAAAGTTCGAATCGAAGCACTTGCCCGCTTACTTAAGATTAGCAAAGGTAGCTTTTACCATTATTTTCGTGATCATCAAGAGCTGTTGGATGCAATGCTCGATTATTGGGAAATACATGCAACAAAGCAGATTGTTCAAAGTATGGAGCAGGAGCAGGCTACGTTGGAACAGCTGCTACGTATTAGCTTTAGCAGAGATAAAAAAATAGAGATTGGCATTTATGCATGGGCTAAATATGATTTGGCTGTTGCAGCAAGATTAGTCGAGATTGAAGAGCAGAGAATTGCTTGTGTGGCAAAATTATATCGGAAAATAGGCATGGATGATGTTGAATCATTAGATCGGGCAAGATTAGCCTATTTGACGTATGTGGGGTGGATGACAAGGTTTGAAGCAAATCCCCATTTTGAGATAGAAAAAATGCTAAGATTATTAATGCATATTCACTAAGGTCCCTAATATGGTGTAAACCCTTATTAGGGACTACTTTTACACTATAACATACGGTAGTGTATGTTTTGTTAAGTTATGATGGAAAAGAGGAAGGCAACCATGACAACAGTAATAACATTTATAGCAATTGGTCTTCTGTGGTTTATCAGTGTGCTTCATATTTATTGGGCTTTTGGAGGTCGATGGGGAACAGCAGCAGTCATTCCGATAAAAAAGGGAGAACAACAGCCTATTTTTAAGCCAAGAAAGCTTGGGACCATACTTGTTGCTGTTCTTATTTTGCTGGCTAGTTTCATGTTAATTTTTCAAGCAGGTTACTTAGAGAGCCTTCAGACAAGTGCTCTTACTAAGATTGGAAGTATCGTATGTGCTACCGTTTTTATGATTCGAGCTATTGGTGATTTTAACTATCTAGGATTTTTTAAGAAAATAAAGCATTCTCAGTTTGCTCGATATGATACTTGGATATACAGTCCTTTATGCTTGTTCTTGGGCTTAACCTATATTATTCTGTTATTTTGAGAATACATAGGAGGAAATCAGAATGAGTCAAACGATTTACCTATTTCGCCATGGTGAAACAGAATTTAATTTACAGGGTCGTTACCAAGGTGAGCTTGATTCACCTTTAACTGAAGCTGGCATTCAGCAAGTACAGCAAAATGCATGTATGCTAAAAAGTATCATTGGCAATCCTCAAGAGTGGAAAATTGTATCGAGCCCATTGGGAAGAGCCATGCAAAGTGCTGCGATTATCTGTGAAACAATAGGATATGATGTTCAAAATGTTCAGCAGGACAAACGATTAGCTGAAGTTGCTGTCGGTCAATGGGCAGGACTAACAACGTCTGAAATTGAAAGTACTTGGCCAAAACGCTTTCACAAAGGAGACATTTATAGCTGGTATTTTCATGCACCAGATGGGGAAACCTATGAAGCTGTTACAAGTAGAATAAGTGATTGGCTAGAGGAGATACAGCGCGAACCAAAAGTAATCGCGATTTCACATGGCTTAACAGGACGAATTTTACGTGGGCTTTATGCTGGCTTAGGAAGGGAAGATGCCTTAAAGCTAACAGTATCACAGGATATGTTCTTTAAATTATCAAATAACACCATTACCACGATCTATTCAGATTTTGATGATTTTTATCTTCATTAAGCAGAAGACTCCCACCTCTACAGGTGGTAAGATGAATGCGGTTTGGGTTCCTTTTCAGTGGGTGTCCAAGCACCTACTGAAATAGCGGAACTCGGTCTAAATCCGGACGCAATTACGCCAAGGCGAAATTGATTAGGTCGTATCTTAAGAAATTCTTCATAAATTACCTACAGGAATATTCAGAATTGCCCCCTATTATAATGTGTGGGGGGCGTTTTTTTATGAAAAAATTTGTCTTATTTTGTTGTATCTGTGTGGCAGCTTTCCTTTTTTATTATCTTGATAACACTTCGGAAAATGCACAAATAGAGCTACCTACATTACATAGTAAAAATGCTTTGCTGCTGAACGAAAAAGGGGATGTCCTATATGAAAAAAATGCAGATGCCATTATATATCCAGCCTCATTAACGAAAATTATGACAGCAATTGTGGCTATTGAGGGGAGTGTCAATCTTCAAAAGCAAACCATTGTTGAACCACAAACCATTACAAAATTTACTGCACAAAATGCTTCTATGGCTGGTTTTAAGGCAGGTGATTTTGTAACGATGGAGGATTTATTATATGGTACCCTGCTAGCCTCTGGAGCAGATGCTACAGGAACATTGGCAGATGCTATTGCAGGCAGTGAGGAAGCTTTTGTGACACTTATGAATAATAAGGCACTGGAATTGGGGATGGATAATACACATTTTGTTAATGCAAGCGGACTACATGATGACGCCCATGTTTCAAGTGTGCGTGATCTTAGTAAATTATTTCGTTATGCTATTGAAAATCCAACCTTTTATCAAATTTTAACCTCTAAAAGCTATATAACACATGTTCCAAATGAACTGACAATATCAAGTTCGCTTTTTATGAAAATAGCTGGAGCTGATGGGGCAATCGTTGGAGGGAAAACGGGCTACACGCCTGAAGCGGGTCTTTGTTTAGCATCTATTATCGAAAAAAATGGTAAGCGTTATCTCTTCATTACAACGAATGCAGCAGGGCAAGCATGGACGCCACCACAGCATATTGAAGATGCCCTAACAGCCTATGAAGCAATATAGGAGGAAAAAAACATGAAAAAATTAGCAACTTTTTTAGTCCTAACAATCGTCTTATTAGTAGGATGCACCACACAGGCACCGGAAAAAGAGAAGGCTGCTTGGGAGCCTTTTATCGGCACATATGTGGGGGATCATATGAAGGTCAGTAAAATAGCAAATACTGTATTCATGCATGGGGATACAGTTGACCATTTTGATTTAAGAGGGGAGGTATTACGTGTCATTTATCGAAATGACAATGAGGCTTTAAATAGTTGGTTTTCTTCTTCCACATCAAAAGAGAAAGCATTGGTTTATAATGCAATGATGGGTGCAATTTTAGTTCCAAATGCACAGGGCTATGGCTTTGAAATCGATGGAGAATTATATGAGGTTCCTAGAGATGAGCTGATAACTGAAATGGAGTCTCTTTTCCCGACGTTACCACATGGAAATGATTTTTTTGAGGAAGAAATCGTTGAAGAATTTTTAACAAAACATGAACAAACTATTCAACAATATGCAGTTGATCCCAGCTACCAAAGCATATTGATGAAGAAATTTTTAATTACAAAAACTAGTTGATTTTTACTATTTTTTGGTATAATCTATTATTCTATCATGTAAGTAGAAATCTCTATTTTTCAGAACAAACACGCATGTGAAATGACATCTATGATAATATAGGACGGTGGAGAACAATGAAAAAGCTTTTACCCTATGCTATTTTTTTGACATTTTTAATTAGCTTTCTATTTGTAGCAGATGCAAATGCGGAGGGTGCATCACCAATCCAGCAAATAACCAAAGACTCAGCTGTATATGTTGAACCTTCTGTAGATAGTGCCGTAATCGGTCAGATAGCAAAGGGTAGCTATGTAAAAGTTGTATCTATAAGTGGGGAATGGGCATCCATTAAAGGGCAACAGCTGGAGGGCTACGTAGAAAAGACAGCATTAGCAAGTCTGACATCTGAAAAGTATATAGTAGCTAATAAGGGTGGAACATCTTTATTTACATATCCTAGTCCTAGTTCACAAAAAACAGGGCAGCTTTATGAAAATAGCCTAATTTATGTATACGGATCAGCACCCGGAGGTTGGTCCTTTGTCCAATATGGTCAGGAAATGGGCTATGTAGCAACGAATTCTTTAAAGAAGCCAGTTGTAATTAAAAAGCAATTAAATGTTAAAAATGGAGCTACCCTTCGTTTAACAGCTAGTCCTAGTGGTGAAGTGCTTGGTACAATTGCAAATAAAACAGAAGTGCAGCAATATACAATACTTGCTGGCTGGGCCTATGTAGAAACAGATACACTAAAAGGTTATGTCAAGGCTTCAGAGCTAGTGGACATTAAAAAGCTAGATAATAAAGTCTATAATAAAGGTGTTCAAGTAGCAAAAGGGGAAAAGAAACGAGTAGCATTAACATTTGATGATGGTCCAGATGCAAAGGTTACGCCACAAATTTTAGCAATACTAAAAAAATACGATGCTCATGCAACCTTTTTTATGGTTGGTAAAAACGTTACTAAAAATGCTGCATTAGTGGAAAAAATATATGATGCAGGACATGAAGTAGGGAATCATACATGGAATCATTCTAAATTAACCAACTTATCAGCAGGAAGTGTCAAGCAAGAGGTGGATCGAACAAGTAATGCTATTTATGCAGCAATTGGTCAGTACCCAACAGTTTTCCGTCCACCTTATGGTGCCACGAATGAGCAAGTTCGTTCTGTAATAACAATGCCCTCCATTTTATGGTCAATCGATACACTTGATTGGAAGCATCGCAACGCTGATAAGATTTTAGCGTATGTTAAAGCATCAGTGAAAGATGGAAGCATTATTTTAATGCATGATATTCATCAATCAACAGCAAACGGTCTCGAAAACGTTATTCTTTACTTGCAAAAGCAAGGCTACGAATTTGTTACTGTTAGTGAAATATTACAATAATAAAAGCCCAATAAAAGAGCCGTGCAATCTGTCAAAATAGACGATTGCACGGCTCTTTCATTATTTAAATAAATTAATCGTTGTGATAATGATTGGTATACCAAAGACATCGATTAAAAATGCCCCAACGATTGGTACAACAAGAAATGCTTTTTTCGATGGACCGAAGCGTTGGACAACAGCTGACATATTAGCCATTGCATTTGGTGTTGCTCCTAAACCATGACCTGCAAAGCCTGCAACCATAACCGCCGCATCGTAATTTTTCCCAAGTAATTTAAATAATACAAAAGTACTGAATACAACGATAAAGAAGACTTGTGCGAACACAATAATAAATAGTGGAAGTGCTAAATCGGCAATTTCCCATAATTTAATGCTCATGAGTGCCATTGAAAGGAAAATACCTAATGTCACATCACCGATTAAAGAAATGCTTTTCATGTTAATCGCTGCTGGCTTTACTTTATCCATAATATTACGTACGATTACCGCAACAAACATGGCACCTACATAGCCCGGTAATACAAAGCCTGTCGCCTCTGAGAACAATGTTCCAACATACGTACCTACAGCCATACAAAATGTAATGATTATTACCTGTGAAAAGAATGAATTAGATGTAATTTGCTCATGTTTATTTTCATAATCTATTTCTTCTGTTTCTTGTTCATCAGGAGTTAAATTATACTTACCGACTAAGTACTTCACAATAGGGCCACCAATTAAGCCACCAGCAACTAATCCACATGTAGCTGCTGCTGCACCAATTGTCATGGCAGAAGAAATACCTAAGTCTTCTAATGTTTGTCCAAACGCTGCCGCTGCACCATGCCCACCTTCCATGGAGACAGCACCCGCCATCATACCAATTAATGGATGGATGCCCATTAGGGATGCAAGAGATACACCAATCACATTTTGCATCAGTGCAAGGAAGCCACACGCTAACCAGTAGATTATCAATAACTTACCACCTAGCTTCACTAGTTTAAAGCTTGCGCCTAAGCCGATTGTTGTGAAGAAGGTAATCATGAATAGGCTTTGCAAAGATGTATCAAGAGAAATTTCTAAGGTACCAGTTGTCTTTAAAATAGTTGCTAATGCGGCAAATAATAAGCCCCCAACAACTGGTGCTGGAATGCAAAAACGTTTTAAAAAGCTGATTCTGCTTATTAGCCAGCTACCTAAACCTAATAGGGCAGCTGCTAAAAAGATAGTTGTAATTTGATTAAATTCGATCATGAACCTTGCCCCTTCAGTAAGTTATTTAGTGCTTCATAGACAAAATAAGCACCTAATTTAACTGTGCGTCCGTTCTCATCAAGAGAAGGATTTACCTCACAAATATCAAAAGAATGTGTCTTTGGATGTGATGTTACCTTTTGCAGTATTGTGCGTACAGTCGTTGTGTCAAGCCCAAACGGAGAGGGCGCACTAACACCTGGTGCAAAGGCAGCATTTAGCACATCCATACATAGCGTTAACAGCACATAATCATGATTATCCATGTAGTGCTGAAGATCATTGAGAATTTGCACTTTATTTTCAGCTGTCATATTTTCTTCTAATATATATTTCACATGTAATTCATCTGCTTTTTCAAATAGCTCATTAGTATTGCCATAGCGCTGAATGCCAAGGACCAAATAATCAGTATATGGATCCTGCTCTAAAATTTGACGGAACATGGTACCAGAAGATGGCTGTTCATCATAAGGTCGTAAGTCAAAATGTGCATCGATATTGACGATGCCGATTTTGGCATCCTTTGGCAATGCTGCACGAACTCCTAAATAGTGACCATATAATGTCTCATGCCCACCACCAAGCACAACACATTGACATTTTTTAGTGAGTAGTGTTTGAACAATTCCACCTAGTTCACTTTGTGCATCCTCTAATGCATGATTGAGGCACAGAATATTGCCTACATCAATTACTTGCTGTTCCTCAGTGAAAGTCCAAGGTAGGCTAGCTAATGCGGAACGTAAAGCGTTTGGTCCACTTGCCGCCCCTATTTGACCTTGGTTGCGGCGTACACCCTCATCACAAATAAAGCCAACAATAGCAGCATGCTGATAATCTGAAGCGCTTACATCATTAATCGGAATTCTTTTTACCTTTTGATGTAAACGAAAACTACTCGTATTAGTAGTGGAATCTATACGGCCTTCCCATTGTTTTTGATCTGTCATTGCATACATAACCTTTTAACCCCATTTCCAATATTATTGTAGTGTAAATAATGTTGTAAATTTATTATATATTCACATAATTATAATTACTAATATATAATTATTATTAATCTATAGCTTTTAACTATAAATAGGAGTGATTTTATGTTGGATTTAAAACAGTTACAATATTTTATTGCTGTTACAGAGCAAATGAATTTTTCAAAGGCAGCAGAGAAATTGCATATTTCGCAGCCTTCCTTAAGCAATGCCATTAAGAAATTAGAGCAAGAGATTGGCTCACCCTTATTGAAAAGAAATACAAGAAATCTCCAACTAACAGAAGCAGGTGAACTTTTATATGAACGAGCAAAAGTGATCTTAAAAAATATGGAAGTTTTAAAAATAGAAATGGATGAAGTGATTGTGCATGGTACAAGTGAAGTGACGATAGGTGTGATGGAATCCATCAAGCATTGGCTACCAAAAGTTATTGCAAACTATAAAAGAGACTATCCACAAATGATGATTCATTTAGTAGATATTTTAGGCAGTAAGCGGGTTAAAAAATCACTAAAAAGTTATAAAACACATGTAATTATTACTAATCAGCGGATGGATGATGACGAGCTAGAAGTTCAGAGCTTATATGAAGAGCGTCTTGTTGCTGTTTTACCATTAAATCATCCATTAGCAGAAAAGGATCGACTGACGTTTGCTGATTTATGCAATGAACCATTTATCATTAGTACAGAAGGATTTCAAACGAGGCTTGATATTTTAAGTGCGTTCGAGCAGGCTAACGTAAAGATGAATATTCAATATGAAATTGAACGTTTTGAAACGGCTGTATCGCTTGTTCGAGAAAATTTAGGGATTACAATCTTACCGGAAAATTACTTACAAGGTCCTACCGCAAAAACTATTGTACAAAAAGAAATAGATGGTCCAAATTTACGGCGCAATGTGTATTTAGTATCTCTAAAAAATCGTCATTTACCCCTTGCCATTCGTCACTTATTAGCAAATATAGTGCAATTTTTTGAGTCCTAATCACTAAAAGTAATGTTTTTGTTTTGAAAATTTCCCTACCTATCAAAAATGCTGATTCATGACCAAATTTTCTCTATCATTCAAATTTTTCTGAAATAGATGATTGATTTACAGGAAATATAGCGGTAACATTTAATGTAAGAAATAAAATGAACATTCATTCATTTTTTATCTTCAGGTTGTCACGGATTTTCAAAGGAATGAATAAAAGGATGTTTGCCTAAAATCTCCGCATCCTGCGAAAAGGGCAAACTGACCTGCATCGGTAAAAACGCTACGTTCTGTGGCATTACCGAATGACCGACATCATGTCGGCCTTCGTGCAGTCCTAGGCACAATTCAAAATCCGGATGCAATTACGCTAAGGCGAAATTGATTGTGATGTTCAAACAAAGGGGGGCTTTTCTATGAATTTTTCTTATAGTGAAAAGGTAGTAGATTTACAGGCACGGCTGACTAATTTTATGGAGCAGTACATTTATCCAAATGAGGCAGTGTATGCAGCACAGGTTGATGCAATGGAGGATCGTTGGGGCGCAATTCCACCAATAATGGAAGAGCTAAAGCAAAAAGCAAAGGATGCAGGCTTATGGAATTTATTTTTGCCAGATAGTGAATATGGGGCAGGCTTAACAAATTTAGAGTATGCGCCTTTATGTGAAATTATGGGACGCTCTTTACTTGCGCCAGAGGTTTTTAACTGTAATGCACCTGATACAGGCAATATGGAGGTGCTTGTGCGCTATGGCTCAGAACAGCAGAAAAAACAGTGGCTAGAACCGTTATTACGTGGAGAAATACGTTCCTGCTTTGCCATGACAGAACCAGCAGTTGCGTCAAGCGATGCGACTAATATTGAGGCAAGCATTGAACGTGATGGGGACTTTTACATCTTAAATGGGCATAAGTGGTGGACAACAGGTGCTGGAGATCCGCGTTGTAAAGTCGCGATCTTTATGGGGAAACATAAAGACACTGAAGCACCTATCCATGAGCAACAATCAATGATTCTCGTTCCTATGGACACACATGGAGTAAAAATAGAGCGCATGCTAACGGCCTTTGGCTATGACCATGCACCAGAAGGACATGGGGAGGTAACGTTCACGAATGTTCGCGTACCTGTGGACAATATATTATGGGGGGAAGGTAAGGGTTTTGCCATTGCACAAGGAAGATTAGGTCCCGGTCGAATCCATCATTGTATGCGTCTTATTGGGGCTGCTGAACGAGCATTAGAGGAAATGTGTATACGTGTGCAGGAGCGACGGGCCTTTCATCGACCACTTGCAGATCAAGGTGTGATGCGTGAGCGGATTGCTGAGTCCCGTATCGATATCGAGCAGGCTAGATTGTTAACACTAAAGGCAGCATATATGATGGACACAGTGGGTAATAAAGAAGCAAAAGCAGAAATTGCCATGATTAAGGTGGTTGCACCAAATATGGCTTTAAGAGTTATTGATCGAGCCATTCAGGCTTTTGGTGCTGCTGGAGTTGGACCTGATACAACGCTTGCTGCACAGTGGGCCAATTCTCGTACATTGCGTTTAGCAGATGGACCAGACGAGGTGCATCGCAATACCGTTGCTAAGTTGGAGCTGAAAAAACATGCTAAAAAATTAGAGGAGCTGGTGAAATGACGGTACTGGACTTATTCAGTCTGAAGGGAAAGACAGCCATCGTAACAGGCGGAGGACGTGGATTAGGTGCTCAAATTGCACAAGGCTTTGCAGAGGCTGGTGCCAATGTAGTGCTGTGCTCACGAAAGGTAGAGGCATGTGAAGAGGTAGCAGCAGAGCTAGCCAAATTAGGTGTACAAACCTTGGCTCTTGCCTGCGACGTAACAAAATCAGACGATGTAGCAAACGTGGTAACAAAAACTATCGATACATTCGGCAATATTGATATTTTAGTAAATAATAGTGGAGCGTCTTGGGGAACTCCTGCTGTTGAAATGCCATATGAGGCTTGGCAAAAAGTATTTGATGTTAACGTAAACGGTACATTTTTAATGAGTCAAGCAGTTGGCAAAAAAATGCTGGAACAAAAAAGTGGCAAAATTATTAATATCGCCTCAATTGCAGGGTTAGGCGGTACATTACCAGATTTTATGGATACTATTGGCTATAACGCGAGTAAGGGAGCCGTTATTACCTTAACAAAGGATTTAGCCGTAAAATGGGGGCCTTATGGCGTCAATGTGAATGCGATTGCACCAGGATTCTTCCCAACAAAAATGTCAAATGTTTTAATTGAACGTGGACAAGAGTATTTAATGAGTGCCACACCATTAAAGCGTTTAGGCTCTGAGAATGATTTAAAAGGTGTTGCGTTATTTTTAGCGGCAGCTGCCTCAGATTATGTAACAGGAGATGTTATTGTTGTAGATGGTGGCATGAGCTCAATTATTTAAAGGAGGGTTTGGATGGATACGATACAAGTAAGGGCAAGTGAACGTCTTGATGAAGTGAAATTACAGTCATTTTTAAAAAGGCAATTTCCAGATTTACCAGAAGGTATTCTCGAAATTTCACAATTTAGTGCAGGCCATTCAAATTTGACCTATTGCCTAAAAGTAGGTGATTTTGAAGTCGTTCTTCGTCGACCTCCACATGGACCAGTCGCCAAAAAAGCACATGACATGAAACGTGAATTTACGATTTTATCTGCCTTATATCCATTTTTAGCTGTTGCTCCGGAGCCGTTTGTTTACGTTGAAGACCGAGAAATTATTGGTAGTGATTTTTTCTTAATGGAACGGAAGAAGGGCATCGTGTTAGACACACATTTTCCTAAAGGCATTGAGCATAACGAGCAACTAGCACGCCAGATATCTGAAAAGATGGTTGATTCACTGGTAGCACTTCATGCAATCCCATATCAGGAGACAAAGCTTAAGGAAATGGTCAAGCCAGACGGATTTATGGAGCGGCAGGTACAGGGCTGGATCGAACGCTATGACAAAGCAAAAACAGCACAGTATGCTGAGGTTGAAGCGTTGACAACATGGTTAAAGAAGCATATTCCTACTAACAGTGAGGCAACGATTATTCATTATGATTACAAGCTGAATAATGCTATGTTTTCCAATGACTTTTCTGAAATGATTGGACTTTTTGATTGGGAAATGACGACAGTAGGGGACCCATTAGCTGATTTAGGCGTGGCAATGAGCTACTGGATGCATGCAGATGATCCTAAAATGCTATTATACGCATTAGGAGAACCACCAGTAACGATTTTGCCAGGTTTTTATACACGTCAGGAATTTATACAGCGTTATGCAGAGAAAAGTGGACGTGATGTCTCTGCTATAGATTATTACATTACATTTGCCTACTTTAAATTAGCTGTAATTTGTCAGCAAATTTACTATCGCTATGCAAATGGTCAAACAAAGGATGATCGATTTGCACAGATGGATAAAATGGTAGCCGCACTAATTCAACAAACTTCTAAGGCAATATAGAATTAATTGTAACTTTAATCAGAGAAAAGTGAATTTTATTACACCGACGGTTGCTTTAATTAGCAGCCGTAATTTTTATCAATATTACAGATTATCCGACATTATAATTATTAAATTATATGTTTACACTCGCGCCATACAAATTAAATACAAAAAATCAATTCACGTAAAAATAATTAAAAGAGGGGGAATGCATGTTCTTATTTTATTATGCAAATTTATGGATTAAACGAAAGGGGTAATACAATATTTATTTATTGTTTTTCGATAAAAAAATATTGACTTAGAATGTAAGTGCAGTTACTATATCAATAGCAAGTGTTAAAAATAGATTTCAATTTTGGTTTACTATTTGATAGAGGAGCAAAAGTTCAACGGAGGATAAAGATGAAAAAATATATATTTGCTACTTTGCCAATTTGTTTAGGAATTTTATGTTTAGTTACAAAGGGAATAATTGGAGATGAATTAATGGCAGATGGAACAATTGTGGAAAGAAATTTCTTTTTAATACCATTAAGTTATTTGTTTTTCCTGAGTGGTATAATTTTATTTATATTTGTAGCTACTTTATCAAGAAAGACAAAGATTGCGAACTAATTAGAAGAAGATCAGGTTTACATATTGTGACCTGATCTTTTATGCTTTATTGATTACTCAAATATTTGATCAAGTTTATCACTATAAAACTTAATGGCTTTGCTGTATGCATTTATACCTTCATGATTCGAAGTGGATAAGAGAGTATTTAATAATATTTCCATTGATTTTGAATGATCCTTTAAGTTATAGAGCGTCATAGCATAGAAAATCTTTACATGCTCGGCATCTGGAAAATCATTTATAGCTTGTCATGATTAAATGGTATAATAGATATAAAAAATGCTTGAGGTGAGCATGAATGCTTGAACGTTCAATGGAAAAGACACGGGAATGTAAAATCGAAAGGGAGTGATAGAAGGAAGAGTTTCATAATAGCTCTTCTAAAACAATTAGAAAAGAGGACTATTAGTATGAATAACATCAATTGTGAAGGCTTCGATTTAACATATAGTGTAAAGGGACAAGGGAAGAAAATAGTGGTAATTGGCAGTAGTGTTTATTACCCTCGCTTATTCTCTGAAAATCTCTATAAACATTTTCAATTTTATTTTTTAGATCACCGAGGATTTGTAAAATCACCTCGAGAACTAAAACAAAAGGATTATACATTAGATAAAATTGTAGAAGATATTGAAGCTGCGAGAAAATTTCTCAAGCTAGAGAATTTCATTATTTTAGGTCATTCTGGACATGCATTTATGGCCTTGGCCTATGCTAAAAAATATCCTCAATATATTGACAAAGTTATCCTATTGAATTCTGCACCGACAAATAGTCAAGAAAGACAGCAGCAAAGCTTTTCTTATTTTAACGAAACAGCAGGTCCTGAGCGAAAAAGACAATTTGAGCATGATATTGCTTTTTTAGAAAATGATATTCGGAATGACCCTGAAAGACGTTTTGTCCATATGTGTCTTCGAATGGGAGCACATAGTTTCTATGATTACACATTTGATGCTACAGATATGTGGGAAGGCGTCTATACGAATATGCAAATCATTGATTATCTTTGGGGAGTAGCATTTGCCGAACGCAATTTGATTCACTTATTGGCTGATGTTGAAAAACCTGTTCTTGTAGGGTTAGGTAGATATGATTACTTAGTTGCGCCTGTTTCGCTTTGGGATTCATTAGATGGACTAGACAAAAATGTCAAAAAGGTTATTTTTGAAAAGAGTGGTCATAATCCAATGTATGAAGAACCTGAAACTTTTGATAGAGAGTTAATCAGTTGGATTAATAATAAATAATGGATTACTAAAAACCAGTTATTCTCTAAAGAATGAGAATAACTGGTCATTTTTTTATAGAATACTTTCATTAGATTAAACCGATTTTTCCCTCCTTGAAAACGCCTTGGAGACCAACATCACTTTGGCATAAAGCTCATTTGGAAGAGCCTACTTAGTCCACCTTAAATTTTACGAATAGCCTCAATTCTTTCACAATCTATAATAATAGGCATAGCTGCTGCTCCTATTTGAAGGAAGTACGCACAGCTAGTTGGTTTATCGAAATACAAGAAGTAAACATTTAAAAAATTACCACCTTTTGCAAGAAAAACGTCTACCAATGTTCCAGGATCAAGACATTGTAAAAGATGACAAGGACAGTTCTTGCAATTATTTATTTCTTGACCATGATGATTATTCAGGTTGTCATTTCTCTGTTTTTGCTTAACATCCTTAGAATTATAATATTTTATGTTATAAGTATCGGCTTCATCAAATTCATTATCTTCTGTAGAGCCTTTGTCATGATTACAATAATATGTTTTGGATTGACAGTAACATTTATCAAATTTATGATAGTTGTCAAAATTCCAATTAATACGATTAAGATAACGCTTATCTTCCATACCTTATGTTCACCCTTATTGTTGGAATATTTGCTGTTACCAGTTCTATAATTAGTCTATGATATGAAGGCAACGTAGAACTGGTACAAAGTCCATTTAGGATTTTACTTTTTGAAAATGGGGGAAAACTAAAAATAGCTATTTAATAAAAAAGACTAGAACCACCAAGTGCTCTAGTCTGTAAGAAATTTATTTGCTGGCACCATAGTCCTCTTTAAGATAACCGTATATTTCTAAATCTACTATACCTTTACCAGACCAAAGTGAAGCCTGTCTTATTAGTCCTTCTTTGAGGAAGCCATTTTTTAGGAGTACCTTTTTTGACGGTTCATTCAGTGGCATCACTTCAGCTTGTATCCGATTAATGGCAACCTCTTCAAATAAATATTTTACAATCATATGTACAGCTTCAGTGGCAATGCCTTTACCCCAATACGCCTCAGCTAAATAGTAGCCGATTGTTACCATATCCACTTTCTGATTAAAATCCATTGCTTCAATAATGCCAACCAATGTATCATTCTGAGATTTTTGAAAAATACCCCATTTTACTCTGCTTTTCTTCTGATAGTCTCTATCAAAATGGCCAATCATTTTACTAACAGTTTGAAGATTGTGCTTTGGAATAATTCCGCAAAACTCAAATACTTTTTCATTATCATAAATGTCAAATAGCTTTTGTAAATGGCGATCCTCAATTTTTTTTAGCTCTAGCTTGGATGAACGTAATATTGGAAATTCCTCAAATACCTTTGTTAAATTCATAATGTTCTCTCCTTTGTTACGCTTTAATTGGAATGTAAATTTTCATTTTCATATCGTTTGGATAAGCTGAATTGACTACATCTGTTATTTCAAAATCAGGACCTTCATTTCTTTCATAATTAGAATTTGGTAGCCAAACACCATAAATATAGCGTCGTATATTTTGAATTGCCTCTGAAGTTCCTTTCATGGAAAATACCGCATATTTGCCCTCAGGGATTTCAAATTTGACAAAGCCATTGTCCAGTGATTCCGTATTGCCCGTTACTTCTTCACCAATAATAAAGGAAAATTGTCCATCGTCATGAAAGTTAGTGGATAGTCCATAAGCGAAATTGGGAGTAAGCTTATGAGGAATTCGCTCATAATAATGATTTTTTCCAAAATCAGTGTAAAATTCAGGAATATCTATAAAATATTTTTCATCTAGTAAGGTTGTTTGGTATTCATATCCAATAATAAACTTTTTCTGTAAATAAATCATTTCAGGCTTATTCATGATGAAATCTCCCTTCATTTTATAATCCAAAAAGTTTAGTTTACTTTGAAGGGGAACGACATTTTTTTCTTTTCGATATTTTGCGGGGGTCACACCAATGTAATTGACAAAAGCACGCGTAAAAGCCTCCTGTGAGCTATAATGAAAGGCAATTGCAATGTCTAAAATGTTATTGGTGGTAGTTTCTAATAGTATGGCTGCCTCAGATAACCGCCTATTTCGACAATACTGCTGAACAGAAAAACCAGTAATAGCTTGAAAAAGTCTTTGGAAATGGAATGCAGAGAAATAAGCCTTTGCTGATATATCAGTAATGATTAATTCATCTTGTAGATGCTCCTCAATGTATTCAATAGCGTTTTGTATTCTTTCAAAATAATCCATATCATAGCCCCTTCCTGTCATTAATGATAACGGCAATCGAACATTACCTTTTGATAATTTGTGCTAATATTGCAAATGAAAATGCAAGCGAATGATTGATAGAAATATAAGGGAAGTAAAATCAAGACAGTGCAGCTCTCATTACTAAAATATTATAATGTTGATTACAGTCGAAATTAAATGTATAATTTTGTTATATTTTACTGAAAGCGAGGGATTTATGATGACAGTCAGCTCTATTTTTCTATCAAACAAATTTGAGGTGTGGAAGAACTAAAATTTACTAGATTCTTCTGCATAAAATCGGAGGAATTGACATGTATAGTTATTATGGTCCAATAAGTACAGAGCTTTATGATTTTACGAAACCAGTAGGCCATTCCATAAATGGGGATATTGAGTATTATCTTCATCGTTTAACAGGAACAAATGGTAAGATTCTAGAAGCAGGGGTAGGTTCTGGTCGTTTCCTTATACCTTTATTAGAGAAGGGTTTTGATGCGGAGGGAATTGATTACTCACCAGAGATGCTAGCCTCTTGTCGAAAACGATGCGCAGAAAGAGGATTACCTGCAAGGCTTTATGAAGGTAATTTAAATAATTTTTCATTGCATTCAAAATATGAAGCTGTGGTCATGCCAACTGGGTCATTTTGTTTAATTGAGCAATCGAAGGAAGCAATTGATGCATTAACATGTATATATCATCATTTGGTTCCCGGTGGTCGTCTAATAGTGGACTTGCTACTGCCATTACATTGGCGTACAGGAGAAATTTCTACCTCCTATTATCAGCTATCAGACACCGAGGGAATAGCGTTAGAAAGTAAATCTGTAGAGATGGATTGGATCAATCAAACCACTCTTACTGTTTTAAAATACGAGAAATGGAAGAGTGGGAAATTAGTAGATACAGAGCTGCAGAGATTCCCATTGCGATGGTATGGAATTGAAGAATTTCAGCAAATATTAAAAAATATAGGTTTTTCTAACATAACTTGTTCAGCTGAGTATATCCATAATAAGAAGCCTTCTATAGAAAGTGGATTGGTTACCTTCGAAGCGATTCGTAAGTAATAATTAACAAAAAAGAAATCTGCTCGATTTTTAGTGGAAATAGCTGCTAAGGTCTTGCAGATTTTTTATTTTATCTAGTTTTTAACTTACAATATTTTTATGATAAAGGTAGGTGGGAGGTGGCTGTTTGGATTTTTAAGCAAAAAAGAAAGAGGAGATTCAATTGATAAAAAGTATTGACAGCAGGTGCAGTTTTTAGTAAAAGGGGATGTTCGCCTCTGTAGTCATAAGTGGAACAGCTTACGCAGAATGGCAAGTAACGTTAGAAGGTAGTTGGATTTACAAGGAGTACATACCTAAAGCCAGTGTGGACTAAACTATAGTGGAAGTAAAGCATGCAATGATTGACCTGTACAACTGCACTGAATTTGAATCTAAAGAAGTGGTTTACATTAACAAGGATTATAATAATGACTTTACTGATATTATTTTTTTGCAAGATATCAAAAAGATATCCCTGGTTATAAGAATATTGAATGAAATAAATTGAAACAACATAAAGGGCTACTGTCAGGAAAAAGGGCTTAGCGTTGTAAATCAGCATTTTCCTGACAGTACCCCCAGTACTTCTGCAAAAAGGGGTGAGATGTATCAATCCTCAACAACACACCTAAGACAAAGTACTCAATTAACCTTAATCCTTGGCTTTTTTGTTATGTGATCGAGGTACGAGCTCATTTGGAAAGAGGGAGCAAGTCTGAAACGTTCTACTTTTTATTTTTAACTATTAACAAGGATATAAATTTTTTGTTACATAGATCTATTCTTTATACTAGGATACTGGTAGAGAGAAATAAGAAAAAGCAAAACTCCACAAAAAATAAAGACGAGAGTACTTGGCAGAACAACACTTAAGCCAGTAAACATCCCACCAATTGCCATACCTGAATAACGGATAAAATTAAACAGTCCTAAGGCAGCTCCCCTATGTTCGCTATATTCGTTACTTATAATAGTTGAAAATAGTGGAGGTGCAAACCCAATTGTTAAGCCATACATAAACAATATGATACTTAATCCTATAATTGACTTGGTATGCAGAAAACCAAAGGCAATAATTAACAAGGGAATGAAAAATAAAACAGTGATAAACAGCTTCTTCAATGCAACTTTCTTCTGTATTTTTTTAAAGATAACACTCCCAAAAATCATACTAACAGTTAAAGGTAAGTATAATAATCCAATGTTTTGTAATGATATATGATAATGATCGTTGAGTAATATCGGTAAAAAGACCAGAATGGCAAAGTGTATAAAAAAGACAAAAAAGCCTACAATCATCGTAATAGAACCAACACGATTCAAAAAAATAGCTCGATAGGTTTGGGTAAAGTTACTGGAATTTTCTTGAAGATCATTTTTTTCGTTGTTAGGAAAAACATACATAATAAACATAAGTAATACGGTAGCAATAAGAAAAAGAAATAGAAAAATTCCTTGGTAGCCATAATGTTCGCCTAATATTCCTCCTAATATTGGTGAAACTGCTGGTGCAAGGGTAAGCAGTATTTGATATGTACCGATTGCGCTCCCTCTTGCTTCCCCTTCAAATAAGTGTGAAATCATATTTATCGTAACTAAGGGGATAATACCAGCACCAATCGCTTGAACAATCCTAAAAATCATAAAGAGCAAAAAGTTGGTTGTAAATGCGCAAACAATGGTCGAGATACTAATTAAAATGAAACTAAAGATTAACAACCGTTTTTGATTCTTAGTATCTATCACCGTTCCTAAAAAGATTTGAACCACCGCAATGATAAAAATAAAGCTACTCACAGTGAAATTCACCAAATTAATAGATACGCTAAAAGAATCTCGAATTAGTGGAATGACTGGTGTATAAATATTTTGATTTAAAGAAGCGAAGAAACTGCTTATACTTAACAAATACAATGCTAGTATTTTTGCTTGAGATAGTCGAGACATACACTTTCTCCTTTTACAGCTTTAATGTGACTTAATGTTTTCAGTAATAGCGTTTAAAAACCGAATAATTGTCTCTAACTCCGTTGTATTAAAATTGTTAAAGATACTTAAATAACGATTTTTTGCCTGCTCATGTAATCGATTATGGATAAGTGCAAGCATCTCTCCTGATTTTGTTAGTAAATAATATACTTCTTTTTTATTATCTTCTTGTTGTATTTTTTCAAGAATATTATGTTCCAATAACTTCTTTACTGCTTTTGTAATCGCTGGTTTAGATACATTTAAACTTTCAGAAAGCATAATATTATTCGCCTTTCCTTTCTCTTTGATTACTGCAACGATGTGTAATTGTGTCAGTGTCCAATCGAAAACAATTGCTTCTTCCTGACTTACATTCATTCGTTTTCTTCTTCTGTCAGCTGATTCTCTTTCTGTAATTAATCGTTGCAAAGCTTCAATAGCATCAATTGTTTTATCCATTTGTTACACCTATCCTTATTGTGATTCGATTATTGTTAACCGGTTAATAATTTTGATTGTATATTTCAAATTTTTTTATGTCAACCTATAATGATTTTTTAATGATATTTGGTAGTGAAGCTAACTTAATAGTTAACCAGTTAATCATTCGAATCATTGTTAGATAATTGGTTGGTAGTGTAAAAGGAAAATAATCAACATGAATTCATTTTTAGGATTAATGGAATATAACTATAGTTGTTTTTTGATAGTAGTTTCAATAGCGAAAATATTCATTTTGACCTTTAGAGTAACACTCAGTTATTAAGTTTTAAATTGGCAATCCACTCTTTTTCTTAATTCTTATTCAGCTCAGTATATTCGAAAGTGGATAGGTTACTTTTAAAGCTATTCGTAAGTAATAATTAATAGTTAAAAACTTTTCAGAAATCTGCTCGATTTTTAGTGGGAATAGCCGCTAAGGTCTTGCAGATTTTTTATTTTATCCAATTTTTACTTGCAATATTTTTGTTGTCTGAAGGGAAAATAAGGGTATGCAATTTATGAAGAAAGTAGGTTTAATATGCAGAAGGATATGAATTATGGTGGGGATTTTAAATATATACCAGCAACTTCAATTTGGAGTGGAGACGGTATTGAAGTTCTATCCGATATTTACCAACAAACGGTTCAAATTGTCAATATTATACTTTATGGAAATCCTTATAAGCAGGAATTTGTTCTAATTGATGCGGGTATGCCAAAAAGTGCTCAAGAGATTATTTCTGTTGCAGAAAAGAGATTCGGTGCAAATTGTCAACCGAAGGCATTAATTTTAACTCATGGTCATTTTGATCATGTTGGTGCAATCATTGATTTAATCGATCATTGGGGTATGCCAGTCTATGCGCATGCTTTAGAATTACCTTTTCTAACAGGGAAAGAAAATTACCCTGAACCAGATCCTAATGTGAATGGTGGCCTAATTGCGAAAATATCATCCATTTTTCCAAATGAAGCCATTAATTTAGGAGAGCATGTTGAGCAACTTCCATTGGATGGCAGCGTACCATTTATGCATGGATTCCGCTGGATTCACACGCCAGGACATACACCTGGACATATCTCCTTGTTCCGTGAGGACGATCGAGCATTGATTGCTGGGGATGCCTTTGTTACGGTAAAGCAGGAATCACTCTATAAGGTTTTATTACAGAAAAAAGAAATAAGTGGTCCTCCACGCTATTTTACGACGGATTGGCAAGCTGCTTGGGAATCCATCAAAAAATTAGAGGCATTAAAGCCCTCCGTTGCAGTGACAGGACATGGGTTACCCATGAAGGGCGAAGAGCTTACAAAAAATTTGCATAGACTGGCTACCGAATTTGAACAAATCGCTTTACCGAACCATAGCAGGTTTCTAAATTAATGGTGGTAGTTTAGATCTTTATGAAATAAAGAGTCCTAAATTGGGGGTGGTGTCTGTACTCTTGCTTTTTCAGTAGCATCTTTTAATAAAAGCCTATTGACATAAAAATAAAAAATCGTTATATTCAATTTATTCAACGTTGAGTATAAAAAGGTGATTATTATGACAAAATTATTAGTACTTGCAATGCTAGGGCTAAAACCTATGACTGGCTATGATATTAAAACAATGCTGGAAATGAATGATGCAGAGCGTTGGGGCGGAGTGCTAATTGGCTCTATCTATAATGCTTTAAAAAAGCTTGAAAAAGATGGTTATATAGAGGTAGCTAGTATTGAATCTACAGGTCATAGGCAAAAGGCAATATACCAAATTACTGACAAGGGAAAAGAATATGAGCAAGAATTGATTATTGAGGCACTTGAAAATTCTTCTGTAGTGTATCCAACAACTTTATATTCAGGTATATCATTTGCATTTAAGCTTACTAAAACAAGAGCGATAGAGGCCTTAGAAAAGCAGAAAAAGATTTTGGAAAAGGAAGAAAAGGCAATTCAAGCGGGATATGAGGCAAAACGGCTTGCAATGCAAGGGAATCTACCAGCTTTAACTCAACTGGCGTTTGATCATATGTTAGAAGTTGTAAATGTTCAATTAAAATTTGTCACACAGGCTATTGATATTATGAAAAAAGAAAACTCTCTCGCATGAGGGAGTTAAAATTTATACATATATTCAAAGTTGAATATACAATGTTAATTAAGGAGAGAATTTATGACAAAGTTAATTTCTGCAAATCAATTAACAAAATGCTATAAAACAAGATGTGTTGTCAATCATATAAATTTTGATATTGAAGAAGGTGAAATAGTTGCACTCATAGGCTCGAATGGTGCCGGAAAAACAACTACAATTAGCATGCTTCTCGGTATTGTGCCGCAAGATAGTGGGACAATAGAATATTGGAAATCTGATTTTAAAAAGGAAATCGGGACCCAGCTCCAATCAACACCTTTTTTTGAGGGTTACACAGTGGAGGATAATATCAAATTATTTGCCGCATTCTACGGAATATCAGTTTCCAGTAATGAAATTTATGAAAAACTGGCCGCCTTTGATTTATTGCAAGTTAAAAAAGTGTCGGCTATTAAACTATCATTAGGGCAGCAGAAAAGGCTAGCAATTATCGTGACAACTCTGCACAATCCAAAGCTAGTCATTTTAGATGAACCCTCTGCAGGTTTAGACCCTAGAGGGCAAAAGGAGATTCAACAAATCATTAGAGGGCTAAAAGACCAAGGTGTTACAGTGTTATTTTCGTCTCATGATATGTTGGAGGTCATGAATGTAGCTGACAGGATTTTAATGATGCATCAGGGGAACATCATTGCAAATGGTTCTCCTAGTTATTTAATGGAAAAATACCAAACACATCATTTAGAAGAACTTTTTTTTGAATTAACGAAGTAAGGAGCGAGAAAAATGAAAACAATTTTCTTTTTGAATCTTAAGTCCAGCCTAAAAGATATGTATTTACTGTTTTGGTCTATATTTATGCCATGTACTGCTATCATTGCTTTAAAAATTATTTTACCAAACCTAGCAGGCAATTATACACAGGGGATGATTGCAGTAAGTGTGTTCTTTTACACATTTATGACGACTTCATTTATCGCATTATCACAAAGAAGAAGAGGGGTGTTTCATTTATTGCATGCAACACCGCTTCCCCTATGGAAATATATTGTCAGCGTCTCAAGCTCATGGGCATTAATTGCCATTATCCTATCCTATATCATTCTTTTATTTTCTTTAGTGGTTCATCAACTTACAATTACCTTCAGTTCACTTTTTTATTTGATACCCGTTATTTTAACTGCTTCATTAGCTTTTGTATTTTTAAGCTTTTTTGTATCTAGTCTTGTAAAAAATGAAGGACATTTAAGTATGACAGCAAATATTATAATGTTGCCAATGTTACTGTGCAGTAATGCGTTTCTTACAATGGAAAAGGCGCCAAGTATTGTCCAATTTATTAGTAGGATAAATCCATTCGAATGGTTTTTGAGAGGAATTCAAGGTGCATTTTATCATAATTATCCCGTTTGGGGAGAGTCAATATTGCTTTTATTACTATATCTTGCCTTCTCATTATTAATTTCTATAAAAACATTTAAATATAGTGATCAATAATTTTCAATCTTGGGTGCTTTTACACTTTCGTTCTTGATTGCCGCTTCGCCAATTTTTATTAATAGCGAAGCGGATATTTTACAAAAGTCCTATTTAAAAATGCCTTTAGTGAGACTTTTGTAAGTCCTTATTTAAACTAGTACCAATCCCTTGTGTATTTACAGTGACCTGTACTTTGACATCTATTTCAGGAAATAACGTTGCCCAATTATCTTTGATTTTATTCCAGCCCTTATAGTCCTGACGGTAAAGGATTTCAGCAAATTGCAGGGCATCTACTTTATACGTTTTTTGCAGCGTGTCGAGTGTTTGCTCTAATCCTTTCTTAATTGCCTCACTTGTTGCTTTATTTAAGGCCGTAATGTTTTGTGGTTTTGTTAAATCAATCGTACAATTTACATCTGCTACATTTTGCTCTACCTTAAGCTTTATATTAATTTTAGGATGACCATGCTGTACCCTTCCTGTTATTTTAGCTTCTGAATTTGTTACTTCAGTAGTGAGCTTACCTTTTTCAGGGCAGGATAAAATTTCAAATGTACTCTTAATATGATTATTCATATAGTTATAACTTTTGCTTTCCGCCATTGTTAAAAAGCCTACTAGCTTGTAGTCCTTAAATAAAGCAAAATCACCAAATTTTAGGATTGCAGGATTTTGTATGCGTTCAACATTTGTTTGATTATTTCCGATTGCGCTGTCTCCATGTAATTCAATCGTGGATAAAACGGCACTGTTTCCTTTACCGCTTAAAGAATTGATTAAATCGTCTAAAATAACAGAGTCTGTTGTCCCTATTGCCTTTTCTGAACTTTTCAGGGCATTTAGTATATTCTTAGCAGGGATATCTTCTAAGGGCGTTAAAATACTTAGTACCTCTTTGGCCGTTGTATCGCGGGCAATTAAAATATTGAACTCACTTCTACCCTCAGGATCTCTTTGAAATAAATCCAATATATTATTCATGCCCTCCTCAGCCAATTCTTCTCCAATAATGATAATTTGCGCATGTGAATAGTAGGGCTTTCTTGGTGTTAAAGTGGTCAGCTTTCTTATAGCCTCAAATAAAGATTTTCCAGTAGCATGATACGTGATGACGGGAGACTGACTTGTAGCCTTTTTTGATGCTATTTGTCCAGGATTTACAATCTGTACGGAGATTTCATATTGCTCATTCACTCGATCAACACCTACGGCAGCTACAATTGCTAATTCATTTAACTCTCGTTTACTCCAACAACCACCTAACAAAAGAATGAGAAAAACGAATAGAAGTAGGGATAGTGAGTACTTTATGTTAGGCACCTCCAGTTTAAACCGCAATAATGAATTCATATCTTTATAAGGATAAGCAAAATTATGTAGAAATAATCAATATCCAGATGTAGAAAATGGCTTGTATTTTGGAGGCATGATTATGATAGTAATAAAATCGAAGGTAGTTATAGGATTTTGGGGAATAAGAATTTAACTTTCGAGAAGATTTCAATAAAGTGGGTCACTTATAATAATAAGTGACCCATAGTAACAAAGCTCGGAGGTGTAAGACTAAACCAGCTTACATTACTAGTAATATGAGAAGAACGCTATTTTTGTATAGTTAATTGCCTGAGAAATAAAATAAAATTAACTTGAAATTACTTTAAACCTTCTAACAAAATATTTTTCAAAACCAATATGCTTTTCTGCAATTTGAAATAACGTTATTTTTTCACTGCATGGATATAATGTATCGTTTCAAAGGCAGTTAGATAATCCTCGCGTTTGTTGAAATAAAGATTTTGAATAGCTTTAGGTGTTACATGCTCATAAATAAGTAGATTTGACTTTTCTAAGAGCAATTCCATTTCACTATAAGTAAAGCATGATTTCATAGGTTCACCACTCGCAGCCGCCATTTTTACCATATTGCTCACTCGATCAGAGATTCCTTTTTCTTTAAATAAGTTTTCATCTGCATAATCCATTACGATTGAGCTTCCTGATGGCAAATTTGCAAACAAATAATTGAGCAAGTTTGAGATTTCCTCTTTTGTTAAATAATACGAGACACCTAAGAGGCTAACGAAAGTTTTTTGGTTGTTAAAGCCACTCTCCATTAGACACAGATAGGAAAATTCCTTTGTAAAATCCATTGGTACAAAATGAAGGTTATTAGGTAGCTTGAAATTAGCGGAATCTAATCGATTTTTTTTGAATTCCTGGGTTGCAGGATGATCTATTTCAAATATTTCCAAAGTGCTATCTAATTCTGGATGTCTTAGGCTAAATGTATCTAAACCTGCACCGAGAATTACATATTGCTGTACACCTAATCTAATTTCATTTAATAGAACTTTTTCGCAATATGCGGCACGAGCTAATGGAGTAGGGGAGAGTTGTACTTGGACTATCCATTTTAGGAGCTCTTCTGAATCTCCCTTTAATTTTTCTGCTATATTTTTGTTAAAGAATTGTATGCCTTGTACCATATTTTCTTGGATATTATTAAACTCATGCTTTGTGATTAAATCTTTTGCAAAATAGTCATCAAAAATTTTTGGGGCATCATTTTGACTATGATAGGCTCTGCTAAATGCAGCGATTAATGAAGTTAAACTGGATTCACTTTTCTTCAAGTAAAAACACTCCTATAAAAAAATAAGATTCCCCTGGCCAGGAGAATCTTATTATATAAATTTAATCTATAAAAGTAAATTATTGCATAAAAAAATTTTTTTGTCAAGAATTTAATACCTTTTAACTTCTTTCAGGAGAAGTCTCCCACCTTTATAGATGTGAGATGAATGCGAATTTAAGCTACTTTTCATAGAGTGTTCAAACACCCGCTGAAATAGAGGAACTCAGTCTAAGAACGCCACGTCCTGTGGCAATATATCTGTGCGAAAGCGAAGCGACAGCAACACGGTTTTATCTGTGCGAAAGCGAAGTGACAGCAACATGGTTTTATCTGTGCGAAAGCGAAGTGACAGCAACAACAACAACAACAACACACGACTGAGTGACCAACATCATGTTGCTGCCGCTACGTCAGCACTACGCTTTCGCACAAAAAACATCATGTTGCTGCCGCTGCGTTAGCACTACGCTTTCGCACAAAAAACATCATGTTGCTGCCGCTGCATTAGCACTACGCTTTCGCATAAAAACATCTGTTGGCCCAAAGCCTCAGGTGAATGTCACGAAATCGAAAAGGGTTAATAAAGGATGTTAGCCTAAAATCATCGCATCCATGCGATAATAGCTAACTGACCTGCATCACGCAGGCCTAAGCACAAAATCGATTCCGGACGCAATTATGCTGAGGCATAATTGATATAGCAAGTTCCCTTTTTTAGAATATTATGATAAAATCTCCTTGCTAGAGAATCTAAATTAGGGGGAGATATTATGGTAATTAAAAATAATGCTAGTGAATATAAAAGGGGAAGACGTTTAACTGATAACTAAAGCGTTTTCCTCAATTTGAAAGGGGAAAATCGATTGAATCAAGTATTAGTAATTATTGATGTCCAACAAGCCCTATTAGATGGGAATCATGAAGAAAAGGCTGTTTTTCAGAAGGATCAGCTAATCCATAATATTAATCTTGTCATTGACAAAGCATCAAAAGCAAATATTCCTATAGTATTTATCAGGGATCTTGACGTAGCAGGAGGCACTGGCGAAGGATTCGAAATCCATAATGGCATAAATGTTCCTAGCTATGCAAAACTCTTTGATAAAATGGCTACCAATTGCTTCTATGGTACAAAACTTCTAGAATACCTACAATCTCTAGAAACAGAACATATTGTTGTGATGGGCTGCTCCACGCAACATTGTATCGATAGTGCAGTAAGAACCGCAACTGTTAATGGAATGGACGTTACCTTAGTTGGGGATGGACATTCAACAACAGATAATGATGTTTTAAGCGCAGAACAAATTATTAAACATCATAATAATACGCTCCACGGCCATTACAATGTGGATCATTTTTCAGTTGTAAGAAAAGCGCAAGAAGACTTATTTCATCCTACCCATGATTCTTATAGGTAAGTGAATCAACAGCAACTGCATTTTATGTGTTCAGTTAATTGACAATTCAAAGTCCCATAAGTGCTTAAGGTTTTTGGCCTTCCACGATAGTTGTGGAGGATTTTATTACAATCTATTTTAATGAAACAACTCGAAAAATTTAGCAATTAAAATAAGGAGAACTCCTGCAATTAAGGCACCCGCTAATAAAAAAATTATAAATTTAAATATATCACGAGTTCAATCGTCAATAAATTTCTCCATTTATTAACCCTCTACCTAATTAAGAAAAGGTTATTTCCTGGATTTATGACTTCCTGAAAGCACATTTAATTTCCTTGATTCTATTATGAAGTCAGAAAAGGTAAGTTTTTTAAAATCCATGTAAACTAAGTTCTATGCTATGTGCTTTTTAAATACTGTATGAATTATATATTTAATGAGATTTTAGTGTATATTGGTACAGTAAGCGAACAAATATTTAATTAGGATACGGAGGTGTTCATTTTTGGGGGATTTCAGAGATAGTGTAGAAGTATCTTTTGTTTCAAACTCATTACCATTCGATTATCTTATAGAAGACATTCAAAAACTAGCTGAAAAATTTAACTTCAATCATCAACAACTTTCTAAAATATTAGATTTATCTATAAATGAGTTGGAAGATTTATTAAATCGTAAGGGTAATATTACGAATAAACAACAAGAAAATATTGAGAACAAATTGACTATGCTAAATTTTGGATTTGAAGGTTTTGATGCGAGAGAAAGAGCAACCTTAATTTTGAATGATTTGTTATCAGATTATAAGTTAACTACCGAAACTTTATCAAAAATTATCAATGTGAAAGAAAAAGAACTTATAGATTTCATGAAGAAACAAATAATTGATACAAATGTAGAAATGAAGATATGTGTGAATGTCATCATGCTTCACTTTGTTTTACATCATCAAAATAATTAATCTTAGTATCATTTAACGATAATTTTATTTGTTCAGAATTTGTTTAGGATGATATGTTACTCTATTATTGTCAAGGTTTAACAAACGAACACGCATAAAAAGGCCAGGTGATCACAGATTATTGTGCATCTGGTCTTTTACCATTCACCATAAAAAATCTTTGGGATATCACCGCATTTCTTTAAATGATAAAATAATCAAAAGGTAGGTAAAATCAACAATGATTTCACCTGTGTTTTTTCTTGTGTGTATTTAGAGTAGGGGAGATATCCATTAATCAGATGTAAGTATGAAGTAGTTAATGCAATTGTAGATGAAGAGCATTCTGACGTAGATTTAGTGAAAATGCAGGTATCTTTTTGGCTAAAGCTATACTTGATTATCAATTGATATGTTCCTAAGAGAAAGGGAGAATGATATGACGATATATATTGCATTACTTAAAGGAATTAATGTAGGGGGCCATAATAAAATCATAATGGCACAATTAAAAAACTCTCTTAATCAACTTGCGTTACAGAATATAAGGACATATATTCAAAGTGGAAATATCATTTTTGAATCAAATGAATGTGAGGAAGATTTACAAAAGAAAATTCAAGATAAAATTAATGAGGATTTTGGAATATTCACTACAGTTGTCATTCGAACGGCTGAAGAATTACGACAAATCGTGCGGCAATGCCCTTTTTCAGAGCAAAAAATTATCGAAGCAAGCAATTCATGTAAGGGGGAGTGTCTACATGTCGCTTTCCTGCCAGCCTCACCTGCAATGGCCGATAGTGAGAAGTATTTATCTTTTACAAATACAAAGGAACTTGCTGTGATCCAGGGAAGAGATGTCTATCTTTTATTTTATGACAGTATTCGAAATTCAAAAATTGGCAGTAAATTAGATATTTTGGGTATTTCAGCAACTGTCCGTAATTGGAAAACGCTTTCTAAGCTTATTAAGATGGTTGAAGAGTTCTACTAAATAGTTGGGAAAGCTAAAGTGTCGGTAGGATTTCAAGCTATGGAGATTTCGGTTATGGATGAGGAAGTAAAAGTTCCCTTTAAAATCGGTGTTATCAGAAGAATATCTTTGATAGGGTCCTTTGTACAATAGACCCAAATCTGATACCGGGTTTCTCTAAAACGGATAAAGGTATCCATAACAGGAATACTTCTTTCATTTTTTAAAGCATTTTCCGAAAAAATTAGGTATCTCATATGCCCCAGAGTATTTGCTGATTAGAAGCACGATCCAATTTATATATAGCGTTTTTCCTTTTACAAATCCAACCTCCGAGGGTGCAACATCTGGATTTGGCTGTTCCGATTTTGCTATAGCATCTAAATTAAGAATTTGCATATAGACTTCATTTCGATCATCTTTAAAATCGACGCCAATAGCATCTTTGTGGCTCAGTAATATCCCTGCAACCAGATAGGAGAAGTGTGGACATTACCACTAATGAAAGACTAAATGTAGAACGTTTATTCATTGATTTCCCTACTTTACAATAAAGAAGTTTTGTATTTAAGTTTTGACAAAATAATAACCAATTGTAAGTAGCAATTTTACACAAAAAAATAATCTATTTATTGAGAATGAATTATAAATGGTATAATTAGCTTAATATGGGTTAAAAGAAATCCATTTCTCACCAATAAAGGATGATGAGGTGAATGCATATAGTGTTTCAAAAAAAATTCGCGGGGAGAGGAAAGAATGGATTTAATTATAGTAAGTGTGGTCATGATTCTTTTAGTGGGATTTTTACTCAACATAAAGAAGTCAAAACATAATATAAATGCAAAAAGCCGCTCTGGACATTCAGGCACTGGTACAACAGATTTTATTTCAACGGGTTCAGTAGTTTCTTTACAAGACAACGACAATAATCATTGTTCAGACAACACTTCAAATTACAGTGACTCATCAGACGGAGGTTCTTCGTGTGATTAATTGTCATTTCTCTTTAGTTACTGTGAATAATTTTTGAGCTTAAATTGCCTTTTGATTGTTCAGATTTTGTATAGAGTTATATGATAATCTAAAGATGTCATGAATCAATGAAAAAATGACTAGGCATTCAATTTTGAGCCTAGTCATTTTTTTGAGGAAACCTAGATATTAAAACATAGTGAAAACATGTAGTGTTCAACATAAACCGAAAGAAAAATAATCGGTGTCCGAAAGGTTTACTTTCGGAAATCCACAATTGAAATTTCGGTATAACTATTGATAGGCTAGAAATAACCCAAAGGTAAGAAAATATGAATAGTATTCATAGAATGAGCACTTGTTTTAAAAATAGACTATAAATAAATAAAAAGGAGTACATACTATGAAATATCTAAAGTGCCTCAATTGAATCGATTCATGAAGTCAAAACAACTATTAAAGACCAGCGTTCAATTATTACATTTTGAACCTGGTCCTTTTTTATGGTTATATTGTATTTATTCTTTTATTGTTTCAGCAAATGTTTTTCTTCCTGGGTTTATTTTATTGATATGGATATTGATCTTACTAATTGAATCTTCTGTTAATGGGATCTTTCCATTCTTCTCTAACCCTTTCCACATTTTTACGTTATCTCTATAGAGTACTTCTGATAGACGATATATATCTGCGTCTAATTTTAGCCCCTCTCTATACGTTTCTCGTATTTCTTTTCTCATTTCTTTTTTTATTTTTTTTCTTAATTCATCTGTCGTAACTTTTGTTTTAAATCCATTGATTGTAACGTTAATATTTATATGAAATTCAAATGAAACCTGCTTTTCATTTTTTATGATGGGTTCCACTATAATTTTTAGCTTTTCAATACTTACAGTTAAATAATCCTCATGATTATCTAATTTAATAGTAAGTTCTCCTTGTTTTGTCTCATCGTGAGTCCACTGAAATCCTCTTGCTGAAACATTCTCTATACGTCCTTTAAAGCCATCTTTTGATAATATACCAATGCCTGAAAAGAAGGTTTCTTTTGTGGCTTCCTTTGTTGTTGCCCAATCTTTTTTCATTGTTACATAGGGGAGATTAATTTCATGGCTTGGTTCATCTAATCCAATAACTAGGTCTCTCAGGTTTCTTGGTAATATAAATGTTTCTTCTCTAGTCGGATTTATAGGATTACTTAATTTTGAAACAGCATGCGAACCTTCTAATAGTGGCGTTGTGAGCAATATTTCATTTATTGGATCTTTTGTACAATAGACCCAAATTTGGTACCGTGTATCTCTATAACGAATAAATGTATCAATCGCTGGAATACCTCGCTCATCCTCTAAAGCACTTTCTGAGAAGATCATGTATCTCATATGTCCCCAAAAAATCTTTTGATCACTTGAATTATATAATTTGTATATAGCCTCATCCACTGTCCTTCCTTTTGCATAGCCTATCTCTGCTGGTACAATTTCAGGATTTGGCTGTTCTGATTTCGCCACATCATCAAAATTAATAAATTGAACATACACTTCATACAGATTATCCTTAAAATCAACACCAACGGCATTAATATAATACATCCTTTGAGGTTCATTAACATCCCAGCAACCTGATAATAAGAATGTACTAACTATAATTATGAAAAGGGTTAAAGGATGTTTATTCATATGTATCCTCCCAATGGTATGTGTCGAATCGGATCATGGTTCATTACTATGAACACAGGGGGATAGATGGGGGTAATCATTGTTCATAGTAATAAACCTAATATTGTTTAGTATTGGCTTATTCATAATAAGATAAACAAAAAATCACTTCTAAATCTAGAAGTGACAAATTGTTAAATACTATAGCTCGGATAATAAAGAAAAAGTTTTTGTTCCGAAGTTGTATTCTCTAAAGAGGGTGCTTTTTTATTTGGCATTATGATATAATTTTAACATAAAATTCCTGTAAGATGTTTAAGTGTGAAGGGACAAAAGATATAATTGACAGGGATTTGTTTCTATTAAGAAATTAAAAGAATATTTCAAACCAAAAAGGAGGACATAGTAAATGAGTTCAAGCGTAACGACCACTTGTAGAGACCTAGCTGAGTTATTACCTGCTGCACAAACCGCTTGCCGATTATTATTTCAGGAGTGTTTTAAAGCTGGAATTAAAAATATCTTTATTACAGAGACTTATCGCTCACAAGAACGACAAAATTTTCTTTATGCACAAGGACGTACAAGGCCAGGACAAATTGTTACATGGACTTTAGCTAGCAATCATAAGTCACGGGTAGCTTGGGATATTGCTGTTGGTCCTCCTCATTCCTTATATGATGTAACGACACTCACTCAAGTAGGTGCTATTGCTAGAAAGCTAGGCATCACATGGGGGGGTGACTGGGTTGGTAGAATAGATCGACCACATTTTGAGACTAGAGCAAATTGGAAGATACCAGCAGGCTATAAATTGGAAAACCAAGTCATTGTGCCAAATAGCTGTAAAACGAAAGTTGAAGTAATTGTTGAAAACAAACCAAAGGAGGAAATAAAATTGACGCAAACATGGAATCCAGGTTCTCCGACTATGAAAACTGAAACAGAAAATTTTATTGCACAGGCAGTTAAAGATGGCATTGTTCAGGAATTACATTTGAAGGATTTACAGAATGGTGCAATGACCACTGATCGTCTAATCGGTTTGTACATTACCATTCAGCAAAGACGAAGTAATTTATAAACACTTTCAAGAAAGATTATTTGGTTACTAAATAGCTTGAATTCAAAGATTTGAAGCTGAAGTAAAAATTACATGCAGAGGTTTTACTTTTTGGATCTTTGTGAATGTGTTTAATATTTCTCTTCAGAAAATGCAACCTATTACATTATTAGAGAGTATTTTTTATCAAAAAATTGGTATACGTGCAAAAATTTAAAAATAACAATAGAACTTCCTCCATAACCTATGTATATTTATGGAGAAGGGGGCTCAAACAATGAAAAAAATACTTATATTACCACTAACATTGTTATTCAGTATTCTACTAGTAGCATGTGGCCAAGATAAAGAGAGTGAAAGTGGTAAGAAAAGCGATAATGCTGATAGAGCAGCAGAAGAAACTAAAGATGAATCATTTAAAGTTGATAAAGGACTTTTAAATGTGGAGGTTACAATTCCAGCTTCCCTTTTCGAGGATCAGGAAATCGATTCTGTTATTACTGAAGTGAAAAAAGAAAGGATTAAGGAAGTCATTAAAAACGATGACGGTTCGGTCACTTATAAAATGTCTAAATCCGTTCATAAAGAAATGATGAAAGAGATGGAAAAGGATATTTTAGAAACGATTGAAGAAATTAAAACTAGTAAGGATTTTGCCTCAATCAAGGATGTTTCATATAATAAATCCTTTACTGAGTTTACGCTAACTGTCAATAAAGAACAGTTTGAAAATAGTTTTGATGCAATGGCTTCAATGGGATTAGCATTAACAGGCATGTATTATCAACTTTTTAGTGGTGTTGATTCTGAGAAATTTAAGGTTACAGTTATTTTTAAAGACGAATCAAACGGAGAAGTAATTAACACAATTGTTTATCCAGATGATCTAAATAAGGGTAATTAAATTAAAAAGCACTCTAATGGGTGCTTTTTCTGTTGCTAGTGTAGGAAAAATATACGGACTACATTCAAATCTTTTTAGGGATGTAAAAACATACTTAAATCTAGGAGTATTGATAAAGATTTTTTTATTTACCAACTCTATTTGCCACTGAAAAGTAAACAGTATAAAGTAATGTTGAAAAAACAGAATGACATGACTATCCAGTCGCCCTTTTTATGGCACAAGCCCAAGAAGCAGAAATTAATGATGAATTTCCGATGTTTGCCCATGGACTTTTCAAGAGGGCTTTAGATGCAGGCTACGGAAATCAAGAACTTGGAGCTTTGATTAAAGTATTGAGATAGTGTATTCTAGGAAGAATTGTGATGAATTTTGTGAATTGGTAGTAAAAAAATATGTTAAAGACCACTTTATGGGTGGTTTTAGTTAATGTTAAGGAGTAACCTCTATATAGAAATGAGAGTAAATCTCCAATCTAACATTATAAGTGAAATAATATTAAAAAATTATGAAAATATATTGTTTATTTGATTAACTAGGCTAGAAATGGTAAAGTAAAGGTAACTTTAGGTAAAGGAGGAGAATTCTTATGAAAAAAAGATCTATTCGTTTTTTAAGTATGGGTATAGGATTCTCCACTGCTGTTTTTTTCTAAAATTGATGTTCAAGGGAGAAGTCTGCCCTTTTTTAGAAAAATAGTAACCTAAAGGAGATTATATCAATGAAATCAAAATTAGTTCGAAAAAATCCAATGCAGGTGCCAAATCCTGTTGGGAAATATAGCCATGTAACAATCATTCCTAAAGATGCGACAATGTATGCATTTTCTGGACAAATCGGTGTAGGGCATGATGATCAATTGCCGACAACTATATATGAACAAATCGTCAATACACTAAAAAATATCGAAATTATTTTAGCGTCTGAGGGAATGGATGCCACACATGTTGTGAAGGCAAACATTTGGGCAACAGAGGAAATAGATTGGGATTATTTCGATCACAAATGGGATACTATGTTTGGTGATTCTTATCCCTCAATGACCATTGCCTACGTGTCGGCACTAGGTTTACCGGATATTAAAATAGAAATCGATATATGGGCTGCTAAATAAAGTGAAAAATCGATCATATCCTCCAAAAAGATTATGAAATGTTTTATAACCAGAATGGATTTCTCCGTTCTGGTTTTTCTTTTATGCAGTCAATTTCAGGTGACTGGATAACATCCAAGTTTAATGAATGGGCTTCAGCTCCAAAGGATAGTTAAATGTTCATACTTTAAATAGGCTAAAAAGCTAGAAATTCATGGGGATGCACTAGGACAGGTAATATTGATTGGCCACACTTTGAGGTAAAAACAAACTGAAAGATACCTTCACTTATAAATTAGAAGGACACTAAACATTCCAAGTAACAGCAAAATGAAAGTACAACTAATCAAAAGGATAAAAAAGAGAATTCAAAAATGAACAATTCAAAATGTTCGGTAAGGTTAGGCAACTGATGCAAGAAACTAAAAAAGGGTCACTAGGCTGGGGGGTGACCCTTAAGGAATGTTAATATCCAGTCATGAATGTAGCGCCAACAATAATTAAAAGAATAAATAGAACGACAATTAGAACGAATGATGAGCCATTACCATAACCGCCACCACCGCCGCAGTAGTATCCCATAAAAAACACCTCCTTTTTACTATATATTATGTTGGCTGCAGAGAAGGAGTAGGGTTGTTAAACTATTCAGCTATGAGCATTAAAAAATATATTTTTGTGAGATAAGTCAATAAAAAAGGGTCACCTGGGATAGGAGTGACCCTTAGTAAAAAAATTCGGAGGTGTAAGGCTAAATTAGCTTTACATTACTATTAATATGACATGATAGCTGTGTTTGTATAGTGAATTGTCTGTGAAATAGATTTTAAAAATAAAAAAGCCGTAGCTTCGTTGAATGCTACTAGGGCGTTGGAAGTGCTACTTTAACATGGCACAAGTAGTAAGATTTCGTATTAAAATTAAAAGTTTTAAAGCATTCCCTTAATGTGGGTGTTTTTTATTAAAAAATGTTCGAGGTGGTGTTTATTAAATATTGCAATTGGAATGAAATTAAATAGGGTGGGAAACCATGAAGATTGCACTGGTTGATCTTGCTGAAAAGCATAAAATATAGCTCAATCCATAAGCGCCGCGAGAAATGGTCGAGGGATACAACCGAAGAAAAGCAGCTAGGAGCCCAAAAAGGCAATACCTCCGCTGTTGGAAACAAAGGAAATCCTAATCTATCAAATCTATTTTAAAACGGGACTCTGCTGCTATACACATGGCTTCTTTTAAAAGTTTCTATCTAAAGAGACAATATTAATAAATTGTATAAGGTCTATTTTTTAAAATGACAATCGACCTTTTTATTTGATTAATTTATTTTAATCAGATTGATTGAGGCAGCTAGAAAAACCCCTCCATCGCAAGTTCTAAAGGTTGGACCTACATTTCTTAGTTGAACTCTTCCGCTGGCAGGGATGGATATAATTGTTCCTCCTGAATACGGTGAACATTCAGCCCTGTCAGTCTCTTGGTTGGTAGCACCATATCTGGTCTGAATGGGATTGACTTGAACTTCATTTATGAATATTGCCGTTTGTGCTGTAGTACCTAAACTAGGAAAAAACTGAACATTTACATGGTAATTGACGTAATATACACCAGCCTGAGTAACTTTGATAGTCACTGTATCGGGGTCTAAAGATATCCCAGCGGTTTCACCTAAACCATTCCACGGCATAGGTTGATTGTTGGTAAGATCTATAAAACCAGTTTGAAAAAAATTCCCGTATGCTGGGGTAGGTAATTGACCTATTTCACATGACTCTATCCCTTTTATTACTCTTGATGGAATACCACATTTTTTACAACGTTCGCATGAACAATTTTTTTCACACGGATTCAAAAAAATCTCTCCTTTTACGATTTTCTATATTTTATTTAAAATATATTTTTTTGCTTATATGTTTGCTTATATTTCCAATAATTAATAACTTGACAGTAATTAAGCTACTGTATCCATGAAGGGAGTTGAGTAAATGACGACAGAAGTAGAGAAAGAAGTAAATCCACATTTCGAAGATTTCCTTTTCGAATCGCGTTGAAATCTCAACTCCTTGTCGGTGGATATGGTTCTTCGAAATCCTACCATTTAGAACAGTTCAGGGATTCACAGGAATAACTAAATTTGGCAAAGCGGAAAACATGAAATACAATCCATTCAATCTTAAAACTTTAAAACCTTTAGATATTCAGACGTTTGTGGGAGAAGTAACTCCTAATCCAAAGCCAATGCATGAATCTACACCGGAGTCAGTACCAGGAGGAAACGGTGAAGGGGCTCATTGACATTTGAATTGGTTTAATCATATGTAAACGACAATGACGAAGGTAAGAAGTGTTTACAATCATTTATTGATACTCGAATAACGGATGCTATTAAAATCTCTGAAACTAAAAATCTTCCAAAGAAATTAGAAGATGAGGTTTCCAAGCGTTACCCACCAAAATGGGAGGAAGCAAAACAATTTTAGCAATCTCAAAAAGAAGCAGCGCGCGGAACCAAGCATTGTCTACTGCAACAGAAAAGAGCCTACTAGGGATTATGAAGGGCAATTAAGGCTTATGGTGATACTGTAAAAATGAACAGTATTGGTGCTGTAACAATCAGTGACTATACGAAGAATGGGTGATCCAGAAAAATTAACTGATCATACTTGATCTCTACAAATTACTGAAGCCAAATACTTCAACTTCCGGATTTAGAGCAAAAACCCCACTAAATCAACACTTTTACGCTATAATGTAGGACGAGGTGAAGAAAATGTTTGTAAGTGAAAAACAAATTGAAATCCGCTATGCTGAGACAGACCAAATGGGCGTGGTGTACCATGCGAACTATATTATTTGGATGGAAATTGGACGTACACAGCTTGTTAGTGATGCTGGCTTTGAGTATGCAGCATTAGAAAAGGACGGGTATGTGTCTCCTGTTATGGATTTATCCATTTCTTATAAGGCTGCGATGCACTATGGTCAAGTAGCTACTGTACGAACATGGGTTGAAAAGCATGACCGTCTGCGTACGACATATGGCTATGAAATTTTACATGAAGACGGCACGATTGCAGCGACAGCACAGTCAGTACATATCCTTGCACATAAAGACACATTGCGTCCTGTGTCTTTAAGTAAAATTGATCCAGCATGGGATGCGAAATATAAAGAAATCGCGCGTGAGGCGAAATAGGAGAACGAGATATGGAAATTTTACTTGCTTTAGGAGCTATCTTGGCTGGACTTGGTGTTGTCCTTGGTGCCTTTGGAGCCCATGCTCTAAAGGATAAGTTTTCGTCTCCATACTATGCGGCAATTTGGGAAACTGCTGTGCAATATCATATGTACCACTCATTAGGCATTCTAGGTCTTGGTATTTTATCGAGTGATGCCCTTTTAGGTGTTTCTAGTATACTTTCTTGGGCAGGCTACTTAATGTTTGCTGGTATTGTGTTTTTCTCTGGCAGTTTATATGTATTAGCCTTAACAGGTGTTAAAAAGCTAGGTGCAATTACGCCAATTGGTGGACTGCTATTTATCATTGCTTGGGTTCTTGTAGCTATCGCTGCGCTTTCATAATCATCAATAACGAGGTTACGCTAAATGATTTTTCATTGGGTAACCTCGTTTTGTTTTTACAGTAGTTTTAAAAAATATGAAACAATTTGTCTAATCTTGCGTACTACATAGAGATTAGATTATTTTTAATGATAAAATAAGCTTAAATATAGATGTTGAAGGTGGGAATTTTATGGGATTATTAAAAGCAGGAGTAGGCGCATTAGTAGGCGTCTTGGAAGATCAATGGCGTGAGTATTTTTACTGTGATTCTCTTACATCGGATGTACTGGTTGAAAAGGGTGTAAAGCGTACCTCCAAACGCGGCTCTAATAAGGGCAACGACAATATTATTAGCAATGGTTCTATTATTGCCATTAATGAAGGACAATGTATGATGATCGTTGAACAGGGGAAGGTAGTAGAATTTTCTGCAGAGTCTGGTGAGTATGTGTACGATACATCCACTGAGCCTTCCATTATGTACGGCAGTGATTTATCTCAAGGAATTATGGAAACATTTAAGCAGATTGGCAAGCGATTTACATTTGGGGGTGAACCAGCAAAGGATCAGCGTGTGTATTACTTTAATAAAAAAGAAATCGTAGGTAATAAATACGGGACACCAGCACCGATTCCATTCCGTGTGATTGATCGTAATATCGGTTTGGATATTGATATTGCCATTCGTTGTCATGGTGAATATTCGTATAAAATTGTTGATCCATTATTATTCTATACAAATGTTTGTGGGAATGTTGAAGGTGAGTACACGAGGGATGCCATTGATAGTCAACTGAAAACGGAGCTAATGACTGCGTTACAACCAGCTTTTGCACATATTTCCGCAAGTGGAGTACGCTATAGTGAAATTCCTGCACATACAGTAGCGTTAGCAGATGCTCTTAATAAAGTGTTATCAGAAAAGTGGCTGGCAACTCGTGGATTAGCTGTTGTCTCATTTGGTATTAGCTCTTTAAAAGCATCTGAAGAAGATGAAGCAATGATTAAGCAATTGCAACGAAATGCAGTGATGCGTGATCCGGGTATGGCAGCGGCACATTTAACAGGTGCACAGGCGGAAGCAATGATTGCAGCTGCAAATAACGAGGGTGGCGCAATGGCTGGTTTTATGGGTATGAATATGGCAGCACAGGCTGGTGGGGTTAACGCTGGTCAGCTTTATCAAATGAATGAGCAAAATAAGCAAGCTCAAATGGCACAAGCTGCTGCACAGGGTCAAGCAACTTCAGCTTCTGGTGTATGGACATGTGCATGTGGCCATGAGAATACAGGGAAATTCTGTTCAAACTGTGGGGGAGCAAAGCCACATGAAGAGGGTTGGATATGTGTATGTGGTGCTGTCAACAAAGGTAAATTCTGTGGTGAATGTGGAAGCAAAAAACCTTCAGAGGCTTTGCAGTATGCTTGTGATAAATGTGGCTGGGAGCCTGAGAATCCTGGGAATCCTCCAAAATTCTGTCCTGAATGTGGAGATGTTTTCGATGAAAATGACATTAAGTAAGGGGATGACTAGTGATGTCAACACAAGAAGCTGAAAATGTTAAACAAGTAAAGCTTGATTTCGATGCTGAGTGTCCATCATGTGGTGCCTCTATTGAATTTAATCCAGCAAGCGGTAAACTTTCATGCCCTTATTGTGGCTATGAGTCTGAAATTGCAATTCCAGAAAAGGAAGAAGAAAAAGTTGCCCAGGAAATGGACTTTGCAATGGCTGAAGAACGTGGAAATTTTAACTGGGGTGTTGAGAAAAAAACAGTTATCTGTGAGGCTTGCGCAGCGGAAACAATTTATGATGCTTTACAGGTAGCTGATCGTTGTCCTTATTGTGGCTCTAATCAGGTAATGGAGGCAAGTGCAAAAAATACATTAGCTCCAAATGGGGTTTGCGCCTTTGAAATTACCGATAAGCAAGCTGGTGAGAACTTTCAAAAATGGATTAAAGGAAGATGGTTTACTCCTAGAGCGGCAAAAATAAGTGCAAAACCTGACTCCTTTAAAGGTGTATATTTACCTTATTGGACTTTTGATACGAAAACAAGCTCAAGGTATTCTGCAAGATATGGTAAACATCGTACAGTTACTGATAAGGATGGAAAAACTCAAACTGTAACAGACTGGTATTCAACGAGCGGTTTTTATCAGGAATTTATCGATGATCATCTAATTAGTGCAACCACTCGATATGATCGCAATATGATGAGGAAAATAGAACCCTTCAATCTACTTAATAATAAAGCTTATAAACCAGAATATGTAGCTGGCTTTCTATCAGAACGATATAGTATTGGTTTGCAGGATGGCTGGGGCCAAGCGAAGAAGGAAATTCATGATCATTTACATGCACAAATCACTTCTAAAATTCGTTGGGAGAAAAATGCAGACGTTGTATCTAGTTTACGTTTTTCTACTACACATGATGATATTACATATAAATATCTAATGTTACCGATTTGGCTGTCCTCATTCCGTTACAAAGAGAAAATATTCCGTTTTATGGTGAACGGACAAACCGGTCAAGTAGGTGGAGATGCTCCAATTTCACCGCTTCGGGTCACAATTGCTGTCATTTTATCTTTAGTGACGATTGCTATTATTTGGTATTTTTTTATGTCAGAATAGTTATAAGCAGTATTCCTGTAGGGCTTAAAATCCATGCATAGGAATACTGCTTTTTATTTGGAATGGTTGGAGAAAAGATTACCACCGAACCAAATTTTCGTAAAATCGTCCAAAATAATGGGTGAACGAATGAATAATGACAAGGAAATAGGTGAGTTATCCTTAGCTATCACGACTTACACCAAGACTTACTGCATAAGGTATAGTGATAAAGTGAAATCACTCAGAGTAGGATTTCATTTCTGTAAAAAGTGTTTGTGTTAGAAGTAATTGCTAGGAGCTATAAAAAGTTTTCCACTATTAATTTTGAACAATTTATGGCAAGTGAAGTTGCGAATTTACTGTAAACAAATTATGATACAGTCAGAGAGCTTTTTTACAAATAAGCTGTGAATGTAATGCTATTCTTGAATAACGGTTACTTGGTTATTCATGTATGGAGGTTTCGACAATGGACGCAATTGAAGTGTTAACAAATTTAGATCAAATACATGGGTATTTTCAACCGATATTTAGCGCAGATGCGCATACGGTGATTGCCTACGAAATTTCCGGACAGTTACAAATTGAGGGTCAACAAATTAATCTAAAGGATTTTGTTAATAATGAAGATATTCCAGAGGAGTATCGTATTGACATGGAACATAAAATTTTGCATGCTGCATTAGTTAAAATAGACGAAATTGCACCAGAGCTTGATATATATATCCCAAGTAATCCCAATGTTTTAATGCAAGATTTTGGAGAGAGTCATTTTAATATTATTCAGCAATATATTCGAGAAGAAGATTTCCACCGGATTGTATTGGTCGTTTCGGAGCATCGTTTTTTAGGGGATATCCATAAATTACACCATGCATTGCGTTACTTTACGACGTATGGTGTGAAAATTGCTGTTCAGGAAGTCGGTGCAGAGAGTCATCTAGAGCATATTGCACTGTTATCCCCACAAATTCTAAAAGTCAATACACGAGATTTAAATTATGATTCTTGGTCCGCTCAATCCGATATGATTTCAGCAATAGGAGGGCTAGCCTATAAAATTGGAGCAAACCTCTTATTTGAAGGAATTGAAACTGTCTATCAGTTACAATTTGCCTGGAAAAATGGAGGACGGTACTATCAAGGGCCTTATTTAGCAAACCCTGCAATAACATTTGTTGAGAAGGATATATTAAAGGAGCGGTTCAAAGAGGAATGTCAGCAATTTATTACCTCTGAGAAGAAAATGCTAGAGACACAATATTTTGAGCTAAAAAAGCTGAGAGAGGAGCTTGAAGCAATTATCCATCGAGTAAAACCTTCTAGTGATAGCATCTCTCATTTGGAGCATTTAGCACAACTATTAGATCATTATTCGTTCCGTCTTTATATTTGTAATGAGGACGGTTTCCAACTATCACCCAACATCATGCGTATAGATGGGAAGTGGGAATTACAGCCAAGAGCAATCAATAAAAACTGGAGCTGGCGCCCATATTTCCTACAAACCATTATCAAGATGCGCAATGATCAAAGCGGAGAAATTTCTGAGTTATATCGGGATATTGAAACTGGGGAAATCACAAGGACGTTTTCTATCGCCATTAACGAGCATGAATACTTGTTTGTCGATCTATCATATGATTACCTTTATGAGCATAATATATTTAGGTAGTCTTACAAACGCTTATATATCAACGTTATTGGGGTACAAATTACGCTTGTACCCCAATTTGTACCCCAATTTTGAATAAAAAAAGAGAGCTATTTAAATTTAATTAAAGTTGAAAGAATTTTTGTAGCTTTCAATTCTTCATCATCAAGTGAATGTGACACCATTAAAAAATGGTCGTTGGGGCAAAAACGGCACAATACGGTATCAATGCCACACTACCAAAAGCAGCAATTGTAGGTGATCCAATTATATTAAAAGTTTAAAGGCTTCTAGACAGAGTCTTGGGTGACAGAGAGATATAAATTCTCAACTGATGGTCATTCTATGTATTGGATTAGGCAGAAATTGGGGTTAAGTCATACACTCGAAATTTTAAAGAGAGTATTGTCGAGCAAATGATGGAGTAATTGGTAAGTTGCTTAATTGCCCTTTTTATACATCGATGGTTTCGATATAAAACTCAGTTATCTCAGTTTTTCAGTATTTGTTTTAGCTTCACAAAAAAGTACTATTTGGCTTTCTTCATCGTCAAACCATAAATACCTTACTTCTGTACCAATTCCACTATTATCATTAAATTCGTATAAGTCTATGTCCATTTCTTCATCCCTAGGTGGTAAAGTAAGAGTACCTTCCAGTTGAAAAACTCCCCTTAGAAATTCCTCAGTTTCTTCGTTAATTTTGTTCTTTTCTTTAAGTTTGTCGTAACGAAGGTTTACTAAATCAACGAGAGTCTCTCTAGTTAATTGCACTATTTTTTCTTCTAACGTCATGATAATCGTCTCCTAACTATGAAATATTTAATCAATCCAATATTCTCATCATTGTTCTATATATTACATCATTTTTCATTTGGGCGATGTAAATGACCGATTTAATTTATTTTCTGCCCTATATTGCACTGCTAATTTGCAATAAGGTTTCGCCAAATCGCGGAACTTCAACCCACTCACCTGCATTAAACGATAAATTTCTAATTTAATGTGGTCTTCCGCAGCCGCTTATTTTAACGATTTTGAATAGAATTTACATGAAGTCGCTTCTTGTAATCCTTCACGTCCATCTACCTTATATTTCATTAAATATGAGCACCTGGTTTTTATTGTTACTATAGATGAACGAATATTATTTTTGTTTACAAATAAATAAACATATAATATATTGTTTATTATATATGGGAGGGTATTGCTTGTTGCTTATGAATGGAAGTGGTTTAACAATAGAGGAATTATCTGATGGATTTGTAAACAAGGGTGGAGTATAAACCATAATATTTTTGTTGACATTATAGAAATACTTAGGGGGTCATTTGTTATGAAACTAGTTAAATCCAAACCCGAATTACTTGATGAAGAAGTAACTATTTTAAATTCTGATTATTTTTTTAACCAAATTTCAAAGAACAAAGATGTTTATACGAAAGAAGAAATCTTGGATATAATCCAAGAATCCCAACGAATAGGGGCTGAGCGTTTTCTAATACAAAAAGACAATCAATATGTAGGTATACTTGAATTGCTGATGAAAAATCCAAATGACGGTTATCCATGGCTTGGACTATTACAAATACATAAGGATGCGCAAGGTCATGGATATGGCAACGAAGTGATGGATTTATTTTATACTATCATGCAAGAAAGAGGAGTGAAAACTTTTCGTTTAGGGGTTATTGACGTAAATGAACCAGGACATCGATTTTGGAAGAGACAAGGGATGATTCCAGTAAAATCAGTGATTGATAAAGATGGAAAGAAAATTATCGTATATGAAAAGGATATTGTTTTCCAGAGTGAATAAGGAGATAGGGAAAACTTAATTGCACAGGCGGTTAATGAAGGTACTATCAGGAATCACATTTACTGTATATACAGAATAGTACTATGATCATTGATCGTTTAATTGAGGAGTATGGTTTTGATATGTGTTAAATTATTTTAGATAGTTCTGCTGTTCCTGTTTGACTGTGTGACCAGGTACTCAATTAATTTTGAGCCTGGTCTATTTTTGTTTACTTTATTTATTTAGGTCAATAGATTTTACATTATGGGTGTTTTGCAATCGAACAGCCTTCATATAATTAATATGATTATATAAAGAGCCAAATACGGTAAATATTACGAAAATGAAACTGAAAACACCTGGGTAAACAATAAAGAAAATTAACCATATCAAAAATAATATATACCACGAGATCACAAATCCTTTAGTTCCTCGCCAATTTCTCATTTATGTACACTTCCTCTCAATTACCATTTTAGGTAATCAAGAGTTGAAAGTACATAAAAATAACAGACAATCAATTTTATTTATCTGTTTCACGTTTTCCATGATTTCATCTCGTTATGAAATATATAGAAAATTGCTTCAAAGAAAGCGTAGTGTTTATTGTCACATACAATTAAGAATTTGTTTTATCCCCTTTTATTGGCTGTTAGAAAGTAATTATAACACTTAGGAGGGGCAGAGCTTTGTGTGGTTTTAAGCGTGTAATTTATAGAATATGATTTCAATTTATAGCCTCTCGAATTATTATGAAGTATGGGGAGATATTGTTATCCTCGCAAAATGTATAAATGGAGTGGAGGTCCCAAATGACACCAGAGCAAATAGTTAAAAAATTTTTTGAAGAAGTACGTTCAGGAAATAATCCTGATTACGCAACTGAATTAATGGCAGACCAAGTACTGGCACACCAAGTTACTTCTGAAGAAGAATTAACGGTTACTAGAACACCCAAAGATTATGCGGACCATGTAAAAGAAATGGTAGAAACATATGGCGATTTTTCATTAGAAATCCAAGAGTTTATGGTGCAAGGTAATAAAGTATATGTACGCTGGAAACAAGTTGGTACCCATGTCGGAGAAGTCGATGGATATCAGCCGACAAATCTTCCAGTTATTGAAATAGCAAGCGCAGTATATAGAATTGAAGAAGAAAAAATAGCAGAATATTGGATTCAAATTGATCGGGCTGGTATTGAGAACCAACTCAAACGTAATAAAAGTAATTAACTTGGGGCATACATCGCCCATTTGTTAAAAAATGCCAAATTGTTGTTTAACGCTTTGGCATTTTTTTACCCATTCGTGTTGTTGGAAGTGCAAAATATAAGATGTCCCTAAAATTGACTAGTATATTTTTTAGAAATCACTGATGGCGCTGGAAAATTTATCTTTGGGCATTTAAGTACACCAACTACACTGACATCCAATGTGTATGTTTGATTTTCTGTATCATACTCAATTGAGTGTACTTTATTGACTGTATGTCCTAAGCTATTAGGTTGTGTTGAATCAATAAATTGATAGTTAAGAATTTCAGAAACTAATTGTTGACTTTGTTTGTTAAACTCTTCTTGCTTTAAAGAATAGGGAAGGAAATCTGCCAAACCATATAATTCGGATGACCTAGGAGTTGTAAGAGCATCTTTGAAGGCTGGCAAAAATGTGAAAAAATTTTCAGAACCACTATTCTTATTGATGATGTCAATAGTATAGTCAGTATTGAATAGTTGTGCTGATAAACCATCAACTAAAGTTTCAGAAATATTATCTGAATTTTCCCATTTCATATGTAGTTCACCTCCTTTTTTATAGCAATATTATACAGTAAATAAAAGGAATTATTTTAGTGAATTTCAATGATGTTGAAGAGAGTAAAAGTGGCTTGGTTGTAAAGAAGGCACCATCAACAAACCAGTTGCTACTTTACAGCATAAAATGGTTGTATTCGTTTTGTAGGAAATGGATGGTCATATGTACAGTGTGGGAATGGGAGAGGTTAGGCTGCATCAAACTTCTTGAGCAAATTTAAGCCTATGTTTTAACGCATGGTCTTGTAATTAGAAATATTGCAAGTCCTTTAGGAAGTAATCTGAAAAAAATTAATGAAATACGATGAAGTTTTAGTCCATTCAGCTGTTGCAGGGTGGTCATATATTACGAGCTCGATATATGTAGTTGAATCTCATTTCACTTCTGATACGTCCTCAAATTCTAGCAGTGGTGAGTTATGGATTTTTAGATTTATCACTATTTAAAAAAATCTTATTTGTTCAGACTTTGTTGAGTACGATTTTGTAATATGTAAATAGGTGATGTTAGTCTAAATAATGGACACAGAGAATTGGGAGTTTATAAAGTATAATAATCTTAACAATTTACTAGGAGT
>NZ_JBXUNW010000011.1:0-104824 GCF_057196045.1 Lysinibacillus sp. DFXJR4
GCGAGCAAGCGATAGCGCGCTTAGATTTAAAGCAAAATCTCAATTTTCCCTGTCCATTTTCTTGACATAGTATCATAGTTTAACTAATTTGCGCCGTTAGCACAAGAAGTGACTGCTCTTATTGAATAATCGCCTCCGTTAGTTCAGTAACTGTTGGATTGAAAGGAAAATCAATAGTATTGCCATTACTATCATCACACAAAAAAAATGGAATTTTCGTCTTTACTTAAATTTCGTACCTCATTCACAAGCAAACTTATAGAGATTAATATGATTGCGGTTTTCGTTAAGTTATCGTAAACAAATCCAAGTATTGCTAGTAGTAAAGTGACGCTAACAATAACAACTTGAATCTTCTCTAACTTGTTAAAAGTTTTTTTCTTCGTTTCTCCTTTTCACCTTCATTTGTAACAAAATTTACCACAAGGGACAGTTACTTCTTACACTAACCTGCCCCGTTCGTATAATTAACAAATTTTATAATTATGCATCAACTATATTATTAATAAGTCATTCTAGAAAGAATGTTAAAAAAGTCTGCTTTATTATTTTTTAGCACACTTTATCCGTTAATTTCACGTTTGATAAAATTGAATTATAAAAAGTTTTGTTTCCATATAGGTAAATATATATATATACTGTAATATTAAATATGATAAACAGTTTCATACCTTACTTACCGATAGGAGCATCTATTTATTTTCTAGATATTAACGAAGGAGATTTTTATATGGAAACGTTCGAAAAAAATTTAATTGAATCTTTGGCTGAAGAACATAACATTTCTTCAAAAACAATTACAGATATTTTAAAATCCTCAAATCGTTTTTCTTATGAAAAAACAATGTCTGGAAAAAGAATGGACGAGTATTATGGATTAATAAAATTTGCTGTAAATCATTTATCTAAATAGGAGTTTTTAAAATGATTTTCAAAAAACTAATTTTCAAAAATTATAAAACTTATTATGGTACTCAAGAGATTGACTTAACAATCCATAATTCGCACGATGAAAATAAAAATATTATTTTAATTGGCGGCTTAAATGGAGCTGGTAAAACCACTTTTTTAAAAGCAATCCTATACATTTTATATGGGAAGCGCGGTATTTCAACCAGCACAAATCCAAGTGAAATCGAAAAAGAATATGTAAAAATATTTTCTAATGTAATTAACAATACCTTTTTTGATGAAGGAGGAAATGAATGCTCTATCTCACTTACCTTAGAAACAGATTCTGGTGCTGAATGGATTCTTTCTGTGAAATGGTATGTAAATGCTTATAAAAAAATTGGGCATGAAGTTCGAGAATTAACAATTAAAGAGCGACCTGACTCATATCCCAAAAAAGTAAATATCGAAAACATTGATACATTCAATCAATTTATTGATCGTATCATACCATTCTATGCTGCGCCATTCTTTATTTTTGATGGAGAAGAAATTCGAGTTTTAATTGAAAAGCAAAACACCGAAGAGATGAAAAATGCAATTCAAAAAATTACTGGTATGAAATCCAACACACAGTTAATCGATGATCTAAATTCATTGAAAAATCGTCTTTTAAAAGAAATTCATAAGTCGAGTAACTCCGCCAAAATTGATGAAATGCAAAAACAATTTACAGAAGTTTGTAACCAACTTGAAGATATTACAGCTAAAGTTAATAACAGCAAAGACAAATTATTAAAATTAAAATATGATCAACACCATTTAACAAAAGTTCGCCAAGAAAAATTATTAAATAACTCAAAATCTCGCGAAACAATTTCTAAAAAAATTGGCCAAATTGAAGCACAAATTAAAGAAAAGCAAGAACAACTAACTAAACATTTCCAAGATAATATGATTTCAATAATATTATCTAAAAAGATTATCGCTTTAAAAAAACGCATTACAGATGAAAAAAAATATCGTGAACACAAGACATTGCGGTCAACTTTACTTCAACCATATGAAGACTTTATAAATCAGCTAATCCAAACACAAACTACACCTTCATTAACAAATGAGCAAATTAAACAATTAAAAGAAGCAGGTGAAAAGATTTGGTTTGCAAAACAGGCACAACAGGCAGAACCATTACAATATTTAGAGGAACTACATGATTTAAATAATAGTGATATAAACTATTTAATGAATTTAACCCCAAAATCTGTAACACCTTTAATTAGCCATATTAATGAGATTGATAAATTAAACACTGAACATGAACAGATTATGATACAGTTGCAAAATGCGCCAGAAGCAACAGATACAAGGGAAGAAGAAAAACAAATTGAAAGACTAACTCAATCAATTGGCCAAGAGCAGCTTCTTCAAAATTCGCGTTTAAAAAAGCAACAACGTTTAAGCGATGAAAAACGTACTTTAGAATCGCAATTATCTAAAAATAAGGTGACAGGTGGAAATGCTGATCAATTTTTTGCAGAAATGCAATATTTAGATCGTACAATCAAAGCCCTGATTAGATATGAAGAAGAATATACATTGCATAAAGCAAACGTTATAAAAATAGAATTCGAAACAATGCTGAAAAAGCTATTCCGAAAACAAGATGAATTTGGAAAAATCGAGTTTGATATTGAAACTTTTAGTGTCCGCTTATACAACGACAAAATGCAAGAGATTAGTATTCAGGATCGCTCTGCTGGTGAAATGCAAATGATTTCTTCGTCACTTATTTGGGCATTAACACGAGCATCAAACTTAAAATTACCGGTAGTCATCGATACACCTCTTGGGCGCCTTGATAGCCAACATAGAACGCATTTAATAGAATATTATTATAGACATTTGAGCGATCAAGTCGTCATTTTATCGACCGATACAGAAATCACACGTGAATACATCGATTTAATGACCGAATGCTCTGCTCGACAATATGTACTAGATTATGATGAGAAGAAAAAGTATACTATCATTCGCGACGGATATTTTAATTTCATTAAGGATGTGAAATAATTTGGGCAATAGTAAATTTAATATTTCTAAAGAAGCTAAAGAACTAATCGACTCACTAAAATTAATTTTAGATATTAACGAAACCCCTACAATTATTAAACTGGCCTTAGCTAAAGGTATTGCCTTCAGCAATGCAAGTGAAGGAAATGAAAAATTCAACAGTAAAGATCAATGGTTAGTTCCTGAAAATATTATTCGCGATAAAGAGTATCTACTCTTTAAACACCTCATCATTAACGAACATACTAAAGTAATATCAGATATAGAAATTAACAGTTACTTTGCTTTTTATATTGAAAAAGGCATACGTATTATTCAAATGCAAATCGATAATAAAACATCATTTGAAGATATCCGTGTTGCAATTCTTATTTAAGAAAATGGCTGCACCAAAAGAGAAAAAATCTTTTGGTGCAGCCGCTTTTTAAATACGTTCCTCTAAAGATGTAATATTCACAACTACTGTACGTGGTTTCGAAAGTCCACTATTATTTTCTAATTGAGGTCCTTGTATGATACATTGCCCTTTTCTTAAGTTCAACAATTTGCTTTCCCAATATTTACGATCGCCTTCTTCATTTACTAATGTATTAGCAATATAACTAACATCTTCATCTGACTGAGCAAAGTAAATTTTTTGCGTTGCATTTTGTAAGCGCGCTAATTCTCCTGGCTCCATTTGGGCCTTTAAAAATTGTGTTGCAAACCAAGCTGACCAACCAAATTTACGTCCTTCTGTTAATACACGTGCAGATGGAGACTCCTCTTTATGGTCCAAATTTTGCGCTTCATCCATAATAACAGGCATTGGACTATATTTAGTCCCTTGACGAATAGAGAAATTCCATAAATCCCATAAAATAAATTCTGTAATAATTAATTGAACATCTCGAGGGAAGCCTGTCAACTGAATAACAAACACATCTCCATCCGATTCAATATGTTTCTTCCAGTCAATTGACTCTTCATTTGTAAAAGGTTCACGGTCAATTAAAGGTCTTAACTGTGATAAGGTTTTTAGCGCTGTATTTGATCCTTCTTCTTCTAGTAACTCTTTCAAATGACGCAAGGTCATATTTTGATCATAGCGAGATAATCCAACTAGAATCCGATCATATAGCATGTTTTGTTGTTGAATACCTAATGTGGGATACACCGCAGCAAATACACTCTTCACTCGTTCAGCAATATCTGTATCCGTTTCTGGAAGCTCAATTCCACCAATGTTACGTATATTGCGAGTAAAAGGATTAATTGGGAGCTTTTGCGTATAAACGATGCGTTGTTTTAATTTATCGCTTAAAGCTGTAACAAATGACGTCTCTAGCTGGTTCGGTAAAAAACCTTCTGTATAATCAATAATGACACTTGAGATGCCTTGCTTTGATTTCTCTAGCAATAAACATTGCATAAAGTACGTTTTGCCCTGACCCGATTTACCTGAAATTAGTAAGTGACGATTTGCTAACTCATTATGACCATATTCCCAATAAATATCTTTATTCGAATTTTCAGGTTTACCTAATAAAATTCGAACTTCTTCGAGTTTTGTTTGAACCATCTCCCTAGGCTCCTCCTTTACTACTACTGTTAAAACATTCGTTTTTTCTGATACCATTTCTGTATTTTCTACAAGTTGGACTGGTTGTGTTTCAATCGTTGAGGCTACTTCAAGCTTTTCAATATTGGTTATTTCTGATTGTATCTGCTTGACGATTTCTAATTGTGGTTGCTCATGTTCAAACCTTAAGACAGGTTTCTGCATTTTCTGCACCAAATCTACCATCGTGCCTTCACTATACAACTTTTTCAAAAATCTTGTTTTAAGAAAATCCGTCTCTTCAACGTGTAACCATTGATTTATTTCATCCATTTGCTTGACAATACCATTAAACCCATCTTCCATTGAGAATTCAATCATTTGAATTTCGTCTTCTACGTAAGATGAACGAGCAGATATACCATCTTTAAATGAAACAACAGCTCCTTTACCAATCATCGTAGTAAGGTGATCTGTAATTTTAAAATCAAGCTTGACTAGTTTCTCGACAATAACATCTGATAATTGATAATCCTTACTTGGCCAAATATCACCTTGCACCATTTTATTAGCGTTTGACAGTAGAAGCTGTACAAAGAAATTTTTATAAAACTTCTCTTTAAATGTACCTACATAATCATTAACTATTACATTCATTAACAAGTCTTTCGTTTTATTTACTTGTTCTTTTGCTTTATTAATAACGTCATTTCCATTTATGCCGATTTTAACTTCAATCGGATAGAAATGCATAATTAATTCTTCTTGATAATTCTCTAAACCAATTAATAATAAATCATCGCTTGTTGGACCTTTAGAACCTAAGTTTTTCGCAGAGAAGATTCCTCCTGCTTTCGATAAATTAAATACACCTGCAACACGTAAAATTTCTTCTAGTGAAATAGGTACCCACTTAATATTTGGATGATCTAGAATTGCCAGTGCATATTTAATAGCTGAAATGATACTTAGTTTCTCACGATCTGCATATCCCTTTGAACCAATAATTCTAAGCAACCATTCTCCATTAAATGTATTAAAAGCTTGAATTGTATTTAAAATATTATTTTTAGAACCTTCGATATCCTTTTTCGTTAAAAACTCTTTAATGACTTCATAATACTGTTCAGATTTATTTGTTACAGTAATTGCGTCAAATTTATTTGACGATGTATACTGATCGCTATAATGAATCACTACTAAATTGTTATTAAATTCTTTGAAAAAAGCTAAATCTACAGTCGGATCAATGAATGTTACCCAATGTGAGTTCTCGAAAATTTCTAATAAAGTCGTCTCATCCTCAGTATCTACACGCGATAATACTGTATTTGCTTTAATGTAAGAATCATTACCCTTATTACGAGAGTTCCCTACTAACTCATTCACGTAATAGGCTGTCTCTACTAAATAATCGTTTTCTCCAATTGAATAACCTTTTACACCGAAACCAGACTTATAAGTTTCTGCATCGCGCATAGCAGGCACACTTGCATAAAGACCGTTTAAGGCGATATCTGAACGCATTTCTTTCATAGATTGTATTGCTGAACTTTCTTGTGCATACATTTTATAAAATGTAATATGTGCATAATGTAAATTCCAGCCATGATCACTACTTGTACTTCTATAAAACAATAAATTCTCACGAATAATTCGCACTGCGGCTTCTCTATCAATATCCTTTGAAACATTAAATTTTAAATTTGTATAGGCTTCAACTTGTTCAATTGTTTTAAGTTGTGCAAACTTTTCAAATGCACTTGTAATAAGTGAATCCGTATAAAGTGTTACTTCAATTGGCTTCACATAAGTTAAACCTTTAGACGCCATTTCTTTAAGCATGAAGCTTAAAATACCTTTTAACACTTCTTTATCATCAGGCAGATTCATTACATTTATTAAGATAGGCGCTTTAGAAGTAGGTGTAAATAAATATCCAAAGTGCTCTTTAAACTGCTTCATTTTATCTGAAATAACATTTGCTAGATATTGAACAGAATCTGCTGCTGTAACTTTATTTACAGACTTTAAAACTAACCATTCTGGAGCATCCTCTTGATGTTGAGGGCGAAATAATTCGTTTCGTTCAACAAATGGTAATAATGCTTCTGGTGAAAGTCGACTCAAAATAAGATTATTAATTTCCTCTGAACCTAATTCTTCATAGATTTTTAGTTTATAAGCCGCCATTAAAGGATGGAATGGAGTGATATAAAGCGTATCCTTCGCTTCAATAACGCCTAATTGAAATAAATTTACGCCTTTTTTACCAGCAGGTTTCCCTTCTGCGAAACTATCAATCTCTTTAATGTAAGCTTGAATATATTCTTTTGCACGCTGCGCGTATTCGTCTGAAACATGCGTTAAACTTGGAATCTTCGTCGCTGTTTTAAAACATGCAATAAAACGGCTATAAGCTTCTCTCAACTCTTCACTTAACTCAACAGTAATCGGCTGTAAAATACCCGACTCCAACTTACCAAAACGGAATGCTTTGTCGATCCATTTATATTCCCATTCAAAGTAATTTAAATAGCTAGATTGAATATAATACTCTCGATGATTATGCATTAAACGATTTAACTCTTTCACCCAAACCATATCAGATTTCGTTTCTCGTATAATCTTCCAAATCCGTTGTCCTGTTATAGGTATAGAATCTACTGAATCACTATTCACTAAAATAGGCACCACTGTGTCATTTGCGCTCAAACTAAACGTAATATCAGCTTCATTTTCAAATAATATCGGGTTAATCGAAACATTGTACGTTCCCAATTCTTCAACATCAAAATTCACATCATTATCTTCAAGCACTAAATCATTTATAGGATAACCTGTTCCGAAATTTAATTTATTACTTCCTAAAGGAATTGAAATTTTCCCTTTTTTGGCCTCGATGTTGTAATGAGCTTCTACACCTTTTAGCAAATGACTTGCTATTGGTAAAATACAAATAATGAACTCTGCGCCTAAAGCTACGCGATCATCATGTTTATATGAAAATTGAGCGAATACTGGCTTTTTATTTTCCGTAGGAATTTTTATATGGATATTCGAAGTTTTCACATCTACTTCTACTTCCTTCACACTTTTGGCTTGCTTAACAAATTTTGCATTTAACGATTTAATTTGGCCTTCCAAATTGAATTTAGCTACTAATAAAACTTCTTTATTATGCTCTGGATTAAAGACGATAATATGTCGCTTTCTTCGCCCAGAAGAAGTAGCTGCGTGTTCACGATTCCATACCTCAAGCTTGTCCTCTGCTTGCACATCAATAAGTGATACTTTTGCCAATTTATTTTCAGTTAAAAATTTCTGACGATTTTTTGAAACCTCCGTAAAAGGTGTATCTTCCCAACCTTCACCCTGCATTTCTCTAGCTCCGTCTACAGTGAAACATTTTTGCAATTCTTCTTCTGTATTGCCGTATTCATTTGCTCCTCGTACCAAGTCGTATAGTTCTCTATTTTCAGCTATCCTATTCTTCAAACTTTTACCTGAAAAGGTTTCTAGATCCGGATCATTGAACATCCCTAAGCTTCGATAATCTGCCGCTTCAATTTCACCTTTATATAAAGTCGTTAAAATTTCTTCTAGTTCGAAAATAGATAATCGAATTAATTTATGGTCGTTAATCATTTTTTCTAGGTAATCATTTAATATAAGCTTTTCTGCTTTTTTTAGAGAACTTTTTGAAATTTTACCGCTTAAGCTTTCTGATAATGAAACAACATGTAATGGCATTCCTTCACTTTGTACATCTAAGCTTCCTCCAGGAATCGTATCTAATTGTTCAGATACAATACTGATTAAAGCTGTGTTTTTCCAATCATCTTTTTGTTCACTGACAAGATTTCGAATCAACGCTAAATAATCTGTTAAAACATATTCATTTGTATGAGCTACAACTAACTTTACATCTTCAAATTGCAACGCAAATGTTTCATATAAATTCCCGAACTCATGCTCATATTGAAAACTTTGTACAATGTTCGGTTCGACCGTTTTCAAAGCTTCTGTCATGGCTTTTACTTCATCTGCCTGGTCAAAGCGTAAGAAAAAGCGATTCCCTGGCTGAATATTATTATTAGGATTTTTCCAATACTGAATGAGTTCTTCAGCTATATAGTTATAAAATTGGTTTGACATATTGAACATCACCACTATCACTTTTTTTGTCTAAAATATTATGATTCTCAAATAATGCAAGAATCTCTTCGATTGAATATCGATCGAATGTAATTCCTCGCTTTTCGAATTCTTCTAGTAGCGTTTTAAAAGACATACGCTTATCCTTAACGATGACACTTGTCATTAAAATTAAAAAGTCATGAGACATATTTAATATATTGCCTAAGTTACCACGCGACTTTAAAAAAGTCCCTTGTCCTAAATAATCAATTGATTGGCCGAATCTCAACTTTGCATTAACATGCATTCTTTCACTTACTAAATTAAAGAGTAATTGTAATAAATCTTTTATATCGTTAGGCATTCCTAATGCTTGTTCATTTTTTTCCGACCATTCTACATATGTCACTATTAATATTTTTAGGTCTTCTTTAAAACGTTCAATATAAGACTCACCATGGGCTTCTATTTTTGCTAGCAGTGCATTGTAACTCATAACATCATATCCTGACTCATCTTTATTGAAAATGTTATGACTTAAAAGTTGCAACACATATTCATGCACGAATAAATTAGATGCCATTTCTTTTACTCTTTTATAACTGCTTGAACATATACGTTTTTTTGTTACTGATTCCCATTCAAGTGCAAAATATAATGGTTTAATTTGTGTCGAGCTTCCTCTCATAAAACGCTCAAATTGTAATAAACATTGAATACTGTACATAAATGTATAGTAATTTAAGAAAATCTCAAAATTACTTATGAAGTAATCTCTATGCTGCATTAAAAACTTTAAATCTTCTTTAAATAATAGTGTGAACTCAGGTAATATATCTACGTATGTTTGTTTCTTATTTGATTCTTCCTTTTCCACAATTAAATGTTCAATTTCTCCAATAATTAACTTCATCAACACGTGATCAGTTTGTTTATTTTTGAAGATTTCTTCAAGTTGATCATCATTTCCAATGATATTATTCTTTAAAAATTCCGCAATGTTTCGTAATATACTTTGATTCTTTTCACTCTCGTCAATAAAATTATAAAGATACGTATGAACGATATTAATACGATCCCCTTTAAATAAATACGTATCGATTAAACGAATAAAGTCTACCTTCGCTGCATCATTTGGAAAATCCACTTTATCGGTATTGGCTATAAATTCACTGAGTTTATATGAACCTTCAATATGATGGAATTGTAATTCATCCAATTTTCGGGTATTTAATTTATAGTTTGTAACTGCTCTAGCTAAATCACTTACAACAACATTAAAGTTCCCTTTAATTTGCGCTGTGTTTTTTGTTAAAAAAGGAAATACCTTTTTTGGTTTTGCTAGAATATGTTTTGGCGCTGCTGGGAATTGAATCTCATTTACTAAGAGTACATGTTCCATTTATTAATCCACCTTCTCGAATACAAAAGCTTGATTTTGAAACTCATCGATTGTTAATCGATATTTTTTATTTTCCGCAATTAAATCAAAGATCAACTCTTCATTTTTATTTCCAAACTCCATTAGTTTGTCTAAAAACTCAATAAATGTTGTTGCATCTTCTTCATTTTTTTTATTCGGACGATAACCATTTGCTACCTTATGTAACAGTTGGAATAAAGAATAATCTATATCTAAAACTGCAAAATCAGATTTATTTTGATTTACATACTTAACAGTTATAAATGTTTTAAATGTTGGAAGCTTAACTTCATTCGGGCTTTTTATTTCCTCCAAATATGGATTCAGCCTTAAATGTTGGACAAGCGCAAAGTCATTTTCTAATCGAGTTAAATAGATATGGTCTGTAAGTGGCGTACCTCTCCAATTAAAAATCGCCGCTTTTAAAAGACGGTAAAACTCTCTAATTTTCGGTACTTGATGTTTATTGAAACTATATAAATAATCCAAATACTTTTCATATACTTCGTTCGTACACTCTTTTACAAAACTTTCATCCGTTAAATAAATTGTTGATACGAGATGCATAATAAGTTGCTCAAAGACTTCATTTATAGCATCTACTTCATTAGCAAGTGGTTTAACCCATGATTTTGCTATTTCATTTAGCAGTCGACTTTCAATCAATCCATTCCAATCAGATAAAGTGTTCAGTGTCACTAATAGTTCATCGGCAGCTCTTGTTCGAAAATGCAACGGATTTAATAAATATAAATAGTCGAGTAACTGCGAACGGCCTTTACTGTTGAATAGTAAATTTGGTAATGTTTTCGCTAACTTATCATAATGATTGTAATTAGTACGTTCTTTGTAATCATAAGGAATTAAAATATCTGCTATAAAATTTAAAAAGTGTCTAGATGATACACTATGTTTATAACGAATCATTACTTCAATCACTTGTTGTACAACTTGCTTTTGAGCATACTCATCAAATAAAAACTTATAATTTTCATGAACAATTGTTGACTTACCTTCTTCCAAATCTTTTTTATAAGCTAGATAAAAAGGATTGTCGTCACTTACTACACAGATCTTTTGGATTAAGCTTAAAAAATAATTCGACTCAACACCAGACGGCGTTAGTTCGAACATTTGATAATCAGCAAAGGAAATTAAATCAAATGGTCCTTCTTCTGCATGTGTTAAAATTTTCGATGTAAATAAATCACTTTGTTCAATAAATTGTTTTAACTTATTATAGCTGAAATGCTTATGCTCCCGATTGACAAAGTTATTTAAAACACCTAAGTTTATTGCTATAACTACTTTTTCCTTTTTCTCCTCAAAGTGTTGATCTGAGAAGTTTTTCAAAATCTCTTCTAATGTTTCAAGTGCCGTTTTAGAAGGAGAGAAACTCTCTGTTGCATCATTAAAAATCAAATAGTCTTCCATTAAATCTTTTCGATTACGATTTAAATAAGCCAGCAAATGTGATTTCCCATCCCCAACACTGCCACAAAGTAAAATTAAATTACTTTTTTGTTCTTTTGCTCGTTTTTCAAGTACTTCTTCTATTTTCGATTGAATAGGGCGCTTTACATGCAAATATTCTTTAAATGCACTAAATGTATTTGCATTTTCCACTGCTTCAGCAGAGGAAATCCTCAAACGACTTAATTCTCTGATCAAATAACTATCGGCAGGTTCTTCAAATAAATAAGCCAGTTGGTTTTGAGCTTCTTCTCGAGCATAATCTTTTTCTTCAGACGTTATTTGCTCTATTGGCTTATTTTTGGTTAATGCCATATTCTTTAAAATCGCCAATACTTTTGTTTCTATTAATTCCTCAGATGTTTTTGGTACTTGTGGTAACTCATAAAGAGGAAGCATTCTTTCATCATGCGTATAAACTTCAAAGTACCATTTAGCGAGATTATACATTTCCTTATGTGCACTGTATGCTGCACTCATGTCATTATGATCCGGATTATGAACCGCACTGTTACCCGAACGACGAATGACATCTAACGATTGATAAATAGATTTTTCAATATAACCGTGCTCATATAGATAGTGAATCTTTTCTGCTAAGTTTTGATTCGTATACTTCGGTAACCTTTCCATTTCCCATACTGAATTAACTATTACTTCAATAAATAATCGGGCTTTCGACAGTGCACTATTCAAATCAGTAAAAAATAATTGCTCCATTTGCTTCGCACATTTTGCAGCATTCGGAAGCACTGTTTCTATAAAGCTCAGAAAATATTTTTCCATAAAATTCGCTCCTAAATAAATATTACTCTTTCCTTTATTTTTACATATAAATAATAATTTATCAGCCTTCTTTAACATTTATTCAAATAATATTGAAGAATTAATTCTCGATGATATAATAAATCATTATTACGTACGTAAAAGGAGTTTAAGTAATGGACTTATCTTTCACTTATAATTTTCCGGCACTTCGTGGCCGCCAAGCCAATAAATCATATTACGTTGTAATGTGCCCTCTACGATTAATTCCTAAAATATTTCTATTTGATGAGGAAGAGATCCCAGTAGAATATCGCTCGCAGCGTATCCTAAATCGTTCAAGAATTCCTTTGTTAACGAGCTATATTGTAGAGAACACCGAAGATTACGTATTTTCATCTATTACAGCTTCTATTGATGGTGAAATCTCATTTGAACCTTTGGGTACAAATAACTCAACACAGGATCTTGGTTTGTTAAAAATCGCCATGGATGCTCGTTTTTTAATTAACGATGGACAACATCGTAGAGCAGCAATTGAAGAAGCCTTAAAGATTGCACCTGAGCTTGGGAATGAAACAATCTCAGTAGTTTTTTTCCATGACACAGGTTTAAATCGTTCCCAGCAAATTTTTAGCGACTTAAATTTACATGCAATCAATACAACTTCATCCATCGGTATTTTATATGACCACCGTGATCCACTTTCCACAATAACAAAATCTTTAGTAAATGAAATTCCTTTTCTTAAGCGTTATACTGATAAGGAAAAAGTTACGCTCTCCAAAAACTCACCTAAAGTCTTATGCTTAAACTTCGTGCACAACACGAATAAGCGTTTACTAAAGAAGACAAAAGGCGATGATATTACTGAAATAGAGCAACTATTATTATTTGAATTTTGGGAGTCTCTCTGTGAAAACATTGCTGAGTGGCAAGCTATTATTAATAAAGAACTCTCACCAAAAAACCTTAGAATCAACTATATTGTAGGACACAGTGTCTTCCTTGAGTCTGTCGGTGAAGTAGGTCGACAATTAATGGACGAATATCCGGATACTTGGAAAGAAAAGTTGAAATTATTACGCTCCATCGATTGGAGTCGAGCAAATACAGAAGATTGGCTCGGTCGCACATTTAATGCAAATGGTCGTATCCAGAAAACTAGTCATTCTATTAAAGCAACAGCTAAACGTATAAAGGAACTTATAGAGCAGTTATAAAACACTGTTTATTTTGAAGGAGTGAAAAAAATGAGCGGTGGCGGCATTATTAGTAGTTTGTTTTCGAACAAAAAATCGATTGTCGAACAAGCAAAAGAACAAATTAAATTAGCTTATAAAGAAGATGACCGACCGTGGGTTGTCGGTTACAGTGGAGGAAAAGATTCTACAGTAGTTGTACAGCTAGTATTTGAAGCATTGTCAGAAATGGAACAAATCGAATTAACCAAAAAAGTTTACGTAATCTCTTCAGATACTTTAATTGAAACACCACTAATTATTAATTCGATAAATAAAACATTATCATTAATTCAAGAAGCTGCATTTGAAAAAGGCCTACCTATTGAGACTCATAAAGTGAAACCTGAACCTAAAAATTCATTTTGGGTCAATTTAATTGGTCGCGGATATCCCTCTCCAAACCAAACGTTTCGTTGGTGTACAGACCGCTTAAAGATCGAACCTGCTAACTATTTTGTCATGAATAAAGTATCATCTTTCGGTGAAGTTATTATGGTATTAGGTGTACGTGAGGATGAAAGTATATCTCGTGGAAATAGTATTCGTGAACACTCTATTGAAGGTCAACGCTTTATGCGTCATTCTACGTTATCTAATGCATTTGTATATGCACCCATTCGAAGCTTTACTGTAGATGACGTTTGGGATTATTTATTAAATAGTCATTCCCCTTGGGGCGATGACAACTATGAGTTACACCGTTTATATCAAGATTCTAATAGCGGCGAATGTCCTTTAGTTATTGATAAAAGTATTAAAGAAAGTGCTGGTTCATGCGGAAATAGCCGATTTGGTTGTTGGGTATGTACCGTCGTCACTGAAGATAAAGCATTAACTGGCTTTATTCAAAGTGGACATGATTGGATGAAACCTCTACTTGATTTTCGAAATTGGTTAACGACAATTCGTGATGATCGTGATAAACGTATGAAATATCGTATGAATGGTCAAATTTATTTCCGAGATATACGGGTAGCTGAAGATAACGGTGAACTTTACGTAATGATTCCTAAAAAATCTGGACGTAAAGCCATGAAAGTTCCCTTTAAAGATTACGATATTGTAGAAAAATATGAAATTCAAGATTACATCCAAAAACACAATATTGACTTAAGTGCTGCTGAGGATCAAAAACTTTTAATCCGCTATGAAGAAGAATCATTAAATGGCATCATTGTTGAGAAATACGCTCAACTTGGTCTTGGTCCATATACAATGGAAACACGACGTGAAATTTTAACAAGATTATTAGCGTTACAATGTACAATTCAACATCCCGAAGACCCGCATTACGAAGTAATTTCCGAAGATGAGTTAAAAGAAATTCGTCGTACTTGGCTTAAACAAGGCGATTGGGAAGATTGGGTGCCTATGCTTTATAAAAAGGTCTATGGGCAACAGCAGAATATTATTTGGGAGCAAGATGACCGTCCTCTTTTAGATGCTGAACAAACTTCTCAATTGGAACTTTTATGTAAAGAATTTAATGTAGACATTAAGGTCATGCGTAAATTAATAAATGTTGAAAAAAATTACGCTGGATACAAATTCCGCCGTGGTTTAAATGACGAAATCGGTAAAATCTTAAAACAAGATTATTTACATCTATAGAAGAGGTAGAACTATGTATTTGAAAAATATCGCACTTGTCAATATCGGTGCCTATAAAGGCTACAATAGCTTTAATTTTGAAACTACACTAACCAAAAATGTATTACTAATCGGTGGTGAAAATGGCGCTGGTAAAACGACCCTTTTGAATGCGATTAAATTAGGTTTATTCGGATCTTATGGTTTTGGATATAAAACCGAAAATGCCGATTATTTCAATCATGTTAAGAGCATTTTAAATAACAATGCGAAGAGAGTTCAAAATAACGATTTTAGTATTACAATTCAATTTTCTATTGTTGATAACCTAAAGAAATTTGAATACGAACTAAAACGTGAATGGACTTTAATAAATGAGCAAGTTAAAGAACACGTTTTTTTAACAGAAAACAATACATTTTTAGATGCTCAGAATATCGAACTATTCAATGCGAAATTAAAGGATATTATGCCCCCACAACTTTTAGACTTTTGCTTATTTGATGGTGAAGAAATTGCCCAAATTGTAACACAAAATACACTATCTAGTTATATTAAACAATTATCTAAAGTCGTATTCAACTTAGATTTATTCGAAACGTTAGAATCAGATTTAGATAACTATTCAAAACAACAGATACATGGTAAGAAAATGGATGCTATTGAACAAGAACTTTACGAAGCAAATCAGAAAGAAAAACAGCTTCGTACAGATATTTCTACAACACTTCGTGCAATCGAATATAAATCTACTGAATTGAATAGTATTAAAGATGAATATTTAGAAATGAAATCGACTTTTGAAAAATTTGGTGGCCTAGTACAGCAAGAACGCGAAGATTTATTAAAACAAATCGCTCAAATCGAAACAGAACGTAAACATCGCGCTGAAACAATCAAACAATTTGCTTCCACCTTCTTACCATTCTTCATAATGAAAGAAGTAGTAAATCAAACTCGCGAACAAATTAAAAATGAAGAATCGATGCAATTGTCTCAACAGCTAGAAAAGAAGTTATCTTCGGACATTATTCTTGAGCTATTTAATAAAGTAGAGCTTCAAGGTGATTTTGCAAAAGCAGAAGAAATTAAAAACCATTTAGTGTCACTTTTTAAACCTAAAAAAGGCGACACGATGATTCATGGCGCTTCATTCTCAGAATCAATGAAGGTTGAACAGATTTATAATGTCACCCAAAAAGATTTGCCTACTGAACATCTAAATCTTTTAAATCAAAATCAATCAGATTTAAAAACGATTCATCAACTTAGAGAAAAAATTAATGTACATGATTCAACAGATGAATTCGGGGAACTCATTCAACATATGGACGAATACAGTATCCAAGTCTTAAAGCTAGAACAACAATTAGAGCTTGAAGAACAAAATCTCTCTACCCTTAAAAATGAATTAGTTGCATTGCTTGAAAAAATTAATAAAATTAAATCGCAAATACACAGCTTTAATAAAACTTCTGGTTCTTTACTCGAAGCACAAAAAATCATTGCTTTAAGTCGCCGCTACAGAGATATTCAAATTCACCAAAAGCTTAAGGACGTACAAATTGAAGCTACGAAAAACTTAAAGAAAATGTTACGTAAGCATGACTATATTTCTTTAATACAAATCAACCCTGAAAATTATGATGTAACACTATTAGATGCACATCAAAACATTTTAGAAAAACGTATGTTATCAGCTGGTGAAAAGCAGATTTTACTGATTTCAATCATCTGGGCTATCTTTAAATGTTCAGGCCTTCAAGTACCATTTATTTTCGATACACTTTTAGGTCGTCTTGATAAAACACATAAGGTAGCTATTTTAAATACATTTATTCCGAACTTCGGTAAACAAGCAATTATTTTAGCGACTGACAGTGAAATTGATGAAGAACATTATAATATTTTGTCACAGCATGTGGCACGTGAATACACATTAAACTTTGATCCAATTAAACAACAAACAAAAATTCAAAAAGAATATTTTACTTTTAATTAAACGGAGAAAAACATATGAATTTTCGATTAAAAACGTCAAAAGAGACTGGTGAAATATTAAAGTCTCTACAACATTCAACTGGATTAACATGGAATGTTCTATCGAGAATTGCAGTTGCTTTTTCGTTAAAAATCCCTGTAGAGCCACCATGTGTTCCGGATACTGGCGGTGTTGAAATTCATCGTAATACGATGACAGGTGAATTTGATTACGCTTATAAAGCTTTAATTAGACAACATGCATGTAAACATATCCCAGAAGAAGAATACTTCCCTGACTTATTCAATCGTCACATCGAACGTGGCATTCGAATCTTGGAAAGTGAATATAAACTTTATGGAAACTATGAGAAATTATTAACCAACTTATTAAAAAATGAAACTAGGTGATTTCTTTGTTATATCTTGATAATTCAGCAACAACCCCTATTCATCCTGAGGTTAAAGATTCGATGCTACCCTATTTATTAGAAGAATTCGGAAATCCTTCCAGTAAGTATTACGAGATTGCTAATAATGCAAAAGAGGCTGTTAAATTCGCACGTCAATCTGTAGCTAAATTATTAAGTTGTCGCTCTGACGAAATTATTTTCACAAGTGGCTCAACAGAAAGTAATAACTTTATTATTAAAGGAATTGTAGACAAGCGTAAGAACTTTGGAAAACATATTATAACGACAAACGTTGAACATCCATCTATATTAGAAGTTTGCAAATATTTAAGTCAAAATGGTTTTGATTTAACAATTTTAGAAGTGAATGAAAATAGTCGTATAACAGTTGAACAATTCCAACAGGCACTACGCCCTGATACTATATTGGCCTCAATCCAATGGGCTAATAATGAAATTGGTGCTTTGAATCCTATTCAAGAAATTGCAAAGATATGTTTAAATCACCCTGTCTTTCTCCATTCAGATGCGACTCAATTAATCGGAAAATACAAAGTGATTTTAGAAGAAATTGAAGGTTTAGATGCTATTTCTATTTCCGCACATAAATTTTATGGCCCAAAAGGTGTTGGCGCGGTTTACTTGAAAAAAGACCAATATAACGTCTTTCCAGACATTACGCCACTTTTACATGGTGGTGGTCAAGAAGAAGGATTAAGAAGTGGTACATTAGCAGTTCATAATATTGTTGGTCTAGGAAAGGCTAGTGACATTGCTTTTAAATCATTAAAGCAAAATATCAATCAATTAGTTGAGTTAGAAAACTATTTAATTACGCTACTCAAAAATAAGTTCCAAGAAAACATTACTTTTAACCATCCTAAAGAACATAAAGTTCCTGGTATCATTAGTGTTCAATTCAAAGGTATTAACAATGAAATTTTAGTGAAAAAGTTAGCACCAATTGTTGCTGTTTCAACAGGTTCTGCATGTAGCTCTGCAAAACCTTCTCATGTATTGGCTTCTATTGGCTTGGGATTAAATGAAATCCGACAAACAATTAGAATCTCTCTTTCTCCTTATATTAAACTCGAAGAACTAAATATATTTAATCAATTATAAAACACAAAAGCAATGTAAAGAAACTAAACTTACATTGCTTTTGTGTTTCTTCTATTTCGGCTATCAGTCATCTAAAAAGCCATTTTGAATTGCATAATCGTACATCTTAACTAATTAAGATTGTAAGCCCGAAATATACAAAAACAGCAAATCTTCTCGGTACACACGACGAATGGCCTGGATGTTGAGAATCCGATACTATCAAATATCTTATCTAATAAATAACTCCATTATCGACTTATATGCACATGAAAAGTGCCATTATTAAAAAATTGAAGGCATTATAAAAGGATATTGCTCAATAGTTAACCCCTGAGCAATATCCCTTTCCTTTGTGAAATCAATTATAAATATATGAGTTTTAAAATACTGAACCGGAAATCCTTATACTGAAGAATCAAACAATAGAAAAGCAAGGATTGCAGAAGAAGAACTCGGCATAACAGTCATCATTATTCGTTGCAAACCTGATAAATTTTAATCCATAGACAAAGTAAAAACCTCTTTTTAATCTCTGTGTCAAAAAGCTTTCCTAAAGTGAATTCTTCTAATATAAACTTTGAAGATTATTTAAAAATGATTCACATGATTCGACAAGCGAATTATTTACTTGCACATACTGATTTAGTAGATAATAATCCATCGTTGTCAAACCTTCCTTAAGAGTATATGCAGACTGTTCTAAATTTTGGTAAAGTGACAATAACTCTTGTTGCACATTCTGAGTTTCATCTATTCCTGAATGCGACTGTACTTCCGCTGCCTGTCTCTTAATCTCTTGTAAAGTAGTTTCTAGCGTTTCTAATGCGGATGTAGCATTCCCCGAAATTCCAGCATTATATACCTGCAACAATTTATAAATACTTATATAGTCAAACTTATAATTTCGCCCCATTCCTGGATCATCAAGATATTTAAATTTACACAGCTTTGCAATGTAATAGAGTAAACTACTATCATTTATTTTAAGAATTTCAGAGACTTCTACTAATGTATATCGTTGTTTAAACACTTAAAATTTTTAAAAACTCAGGAAAAAGCACTACTTCTTGATCACTATACTTTATTAATGCATTATAAATTTTATCTTCGGAAAACAATATTTTCAATTTTTCGATTTCTATATTATCTTTATTCAACTGCGTCACCTCTTACATTACAAGGATTTCAAAATTGAATTTACAAGTTATAGAAAAAGCAGTTTTTTAGAAGATTTTGCTTACCAAAAAACTGCATAATTAAATGCTATTTAAAAAGATATATGTGTTATAGTTCCTTTTCCACGAATATATATTTCACGATTCTTAGCTTCATTAATTGCTTTGTTTACTATTGATTCATATTGTTTAGTGGGTACACTCTCATATTCTAAATTTATCCCCACGTGAGGTACACGGTAGCCTTTTGCCTCAACTAATACCCTTAGTTCTTTAAATAATTCAGATGTAATATCTTCATGTGCTAAATTCCGTGTTGCTTCTTCATCCTCTAAACTCTCTACAATTTTGTATACATCCATCGTGAGTTGACCTTTAAAAAGTACTTTCATCGTTTATCGATCTCCCTGGTATTTTTTCTCTGAGTACAATCCCATCTAAAAAGCCTTGCTTATATATATCTTGAAATAATAGATGCTGATAATTAAGAATTGATTTCTGTATCAACTCAGAAATTTCTCTAACCTCTTTTTCACTTATACCAGAAAGAGTTTTAAATAATTTCTGTTCAACATCCTTAACCATTTCATTTTGGTGATTCCTAAACACTTTATTATGATAAATCACATCAATCCTTTCATCTATTAATAGAATAAGTGCTGATTCGAAGTTTCCGATAACGTTCAACCCCTTCTATTACCTATTATGTATATTTACGTATTAAGTATAATTTATTTTCTATTGATTGTAAAATGCAATAATTGTACGATTAATTAAATGATTAATGTGGAGTTGAAATCATATATATGAATAACTTGCAAATAGGACAGTTAATACGTTCGTTACGCAAAGACAATAATTTAAGTATGAGCGATCTTGCTCAAAAGTTAGATATCTCTCAAGCATCTATTTCACGAATAGAAAGCGGTATTCAGGAAGCGAATTATACACTGTTAGGTGAAATTTGCGAGCAATTTGGCCTAACGCTTAGCTCATTCTTTTTATTACTGGAAAACAAAGTTGATACAACTATTAAGATTCCACAAAATAAATCTCTACAAAGTGAAAATATAGATGACGAATTATTTAATATCATTAAAAATTTATCAGAGGAACAAAAAAAGGGATTATATGTACTGTTACTTCCCTATATCAGATAAATTTCCATAAGAAAAACCTTAGTTTCTCGTATTTAAACGAAAACTAAGGTTTTTTAAACTGCTATTTAGATGAATATTATATATTTGTATTAATAATTATATCTCATTGTATTTAGTATTTTTACCAGCAAACTTTTCAATAGGATACTTTTCATTATTTTTTTGAAGTTTATTATTTATTATATTTACTAAGTCCATATCCGTATCATTCGCAAACAATATTGCATAAATTAAAATATCCGCCAGCTCATCCTTCATCTTATCTAAATTCTTTTCAACTGCTTCATCACTCTTTTTCCATTGAAATAGCTCTAATAATTCACTTGCTTCAAGTGATAATGAGAGTGCTAGATCTTTGGGATTATGGAATTGCTGCCAGTTTCGTTGGTCTCGGAAGTGCAAAATGTTTTCACGTAGTTGTTCTAACTCGCTCATGCTATTCACCTTCTTTTTGATATTTTAAAAGTTTATTACGTAATGCTTCATCACTTGAATAAATGTACAGCCCCTTAATTCCTCGCTTCATCAAGATATTGATTGAGTTTAGGACGATTTTTTCCTTTGCTTCATTTACATTTTCAATTCCGTCCATACCTGTATACGCACCTTTGTCCATATACTTACTCGTATCAATAATGATTTCATCTTTAGTATGGTCATATTGAACAGAAGGTCCAAGCACGACCCCAACATAATTTAAATCAAAGCCTTGTATTGTATAAATTGAACCAGCTTCATGAACCGTTTCTGCTTTTTCAGCCCATGTATATTTCGTACTTGTTGTATTCCATGGTAGCTGGTATTCACCATTTGAATCTTTCACATAGTAGGTCTCACCATCTTTTTTATGTAAGTAATCAAAAGTTGATACAATACGACTTAAACCATGCTGTGTATTTTTGGATTTAATTTCATCATGCATGTCCCTCAAAGATTCAAACACTTTAAATTCATAGTTTTTATCTTTAGGAAGCGGCAATAATTTTTTCCGCTTGAACTCGTTTATCCAATTGATTACGTCATCATTTGCTTGCATGCGGAATTGGTTTGTTAACTGGTATTCTTCGTGAAAAGTACTTAATTTCTTAAGCCCTTCTAATGTTGCTGCTCCCCATAGGCTCTTCAGTTTTAATACTTGATCTTGATCATAAATGATGACAACTACCTTTGCTAGCCTCAACAGCTCCTCTAAATGATTGTTGCCATGGAAGCTGTTATAAGTATCTGGCTTTGTTAAAAGTAAATGTGCTTCATCAACAAAAATGATATCAGCCTTTTTTCCCTCTTTTTGCAACATATTAATCAGAGATGTAGGTTTTGCAAAGTTTTTCCCTTTTAAATGTTTCACCTGTTTTGCTATATTTTTATATGTTTTGAACATTTCCTCATGGTTCACAGCTAAATAATTTTCTGTACGATATAAGTTTGAGGATGCTTCTTCAGCTCTTTCTTGAATGGTGTTGAAAATAGAACTTAAGACAACACTTTTACCAACGCCCGCTTCACCTTCAATGACTAATAGACTTCCATATTTACTTGAGCTTTGAGTTACTCGTTTCTCACAAAATTCGAGTACTTTATCTTTTAATTCAAGTTGTTCTAAAGATAATTCTTTGAAAGGAGATAATTTAAAAATATCTTTGTTTTCAATCACATGTAGCTCATTGTCGACAAGCTTTTGTTCATATAGTTTTTGCCAAAGTTCTTCAAATAGTTGCTGATCGTAATAAGGCTTATTGTAGTAGTTATGAGTAAAATCGCTAGCCGTCTTACTTTTATTTTGAAGCATATATTTTTCATCACCAAGGAAGTAGTTAATCAGCTTTGTCTCTAGATGAAAGGTTGCTGAACGATTAAAGTGTTCGTGCTTAATCAAATTTACTTGTTTAATATTTTTACGTGCTTTTAAATGAACTTTCATCCGATTTTTAAAATAAACAGTTTCACCAATATAAGCTTCTTTATTGCCATTTAAAACATAAATGACTGGATAATTTAAATACTGCTCTTTGTTGTTGATTTGATTGATACTTTCTTGTATAAAAGGCCATGATAGTATTTCGATAGCTGTCATTTCTTTACTCCTTATCACAATACTCTGGTTAAAAGATATATATAATTTAACTAAACATAATTTATATTACTATTTTATCATAATTATCCCTTTTTACTTGTAATAGACTGCTGCTCAAATGGAAGCTCCATTATTCGCAAATTATATATACAATCTGCAACTTTAATTCATTTAAGAGGAAATTGTTAAGTTGTGGTCTGGGTTTATCAACATTCACAAAAAAGATAATTTTTCAATTGTAATTTAAGTACTGATAGGCTTGTATTTACGGACAAGCAATATAATATTCTATTCCCTTCAAAGGCATGGGACTGATGCTATAATATCCAAAAAAATATAAACTAAAAAAGATTTCATCTCATGGTTTTAAAGGACGAATGCTACAATGTACTATACAACACATTACGAAATAAAGAAGCAGTTGGGTCATAGCTTTAAGGACATTACATCAGATATTTATATTGTTGAAACAGAGGAAATCAAAGCTAATGCATTTGAAAATTTTATTCAGTATATGAATTATTAGAACAAGCTTCGTTTTGGCTTGTTCTTTTTATTTGTCTTCAAACTCTAATTGTCTTCAAACGCTTTACATAATATGATAAGTATGGAAGGTACTACTCTATCTTACACTCTATCTCTGTAAACAACGCATTATAGAATTGTCAATTGCACTTGAAGACAACTTTAAAGTGCCAACGATTACGACGGAGGTTTATGGTTAGTTATGAATATGGTGGAGGAGAAACAAATCTTGGTTATATTTCAGGACAAAATTTGGAGGTTATTGAACAATGAAAAAGAATAATGTTTACAAAGTAATAATTGCAATTTTAACATCTATTATAGTGATGGGTATCATAGCTATATGGTATCTCGTATCTCCCGACAGTTATCTTACAAAGAACAAGCAAGAAAGTTTGAGCCCTGAAGGTGAAAATGCTGAGGTGGTAGAAACAAAAGAAGTAGAACCGGTTGAGATGATCCATAAGCCTGCTACTGATAAATCTTGTCTGTCACCTGAAAACGCAATCGCTTTAGACGAAATGTATGCAAATTACCTAGTGTTTAAACGAGTGGCACTTAATGAAGATGGATCACTAAATTTCGATAACGCAATCAGCGCTTATAACGGCATCACTCAGAACTTAGCTACATCGACCCTTATGACCAACACAACGACTTATGACAAAGAAGTATACAAAGTGGTGAACAAATGGGCTGAAGACGCTTCTAATGTCTCAGATGACATGCTAGGATTCATTCAAGGTACGCTAGAGCTGAATGACTCTAATTTAAATATCTTCAGAGCTTCGTTTGATGATCTTGATAACTTCTACGGAAATAAACAGAAATGGGAGAATTGCCAATGATTATGTATGTCATGAAGGGAGAATTTTTAATCATTATATACCAGGGATGGGAGGTCGGAGAATTATTCTCCGTCTCCGGTGAAGCGGTAGGGTATCGCAGCACAGTGAAGGATGAAAATAAATATAGCGGTGATGGTTTATATTGTTGATACAGAGGATATCAAAGCTAATATTTGAAAATTATATTTAATATATGAACTATTAGAGCAAGCTCATTTTTAGACTTGTTCTTTTTATTTTTCTACAAACTCTAATTAGTCTTTAAACGCTATAAATAATATGATAAGTATGCAAGCTACTAATACCTTACACTCTGTTCCGTAAGCAGTTCAGAGTAGGATTTACACTTTTTTATGTGCCACTGTATACCTTGAACTGCTACTGATTCATAGCATCTTGAGTCTCTTTACGTGATTTAAATGCATCTACTTTATCTTCCTGATAATCCATATTTACAACAGCAAAGCCCATTAATTATGCAACTTTTACAATATCATGAATAGGGTAGCCTATACTAATACAAGCCCAGTCATTGAAAATCAATGGGCTACATTAGAAAATCACTGGTCTAAAGCTTTAAAATGGCTCACAGGATTAACATTGAAGATAATGCCAAACCTATTATATATATCTAAATATTCTAACAAAATTATATTAAGCTCTTGTATATAAAAAAGAACCAATACGATTTTCATATTGGTTCTTTTTCACTTTTTATTTAAGTTTGTTCCGATTGTAAAAGGCTTTTCTTCATAATTTGAAACACGATATTGTTCAATTATTTTATATTTCTCATCATTTGTTTTCTGCTTAGGTACAAAACCTGTTTTAGCTAAACCTAGTGCATCTGTAATTATTTTTAATAAATATTCTGGTTCATGAGATTCTTCAACAGCGGCTAATACTAAGGCATTCCTTACATACCCTGCATTTTTGGAAAGCAATTGTTCATTGAATTGTAAACCTTGTGCATCTGCAAAAAGCTTCATAAATATCGAGACAGTGCGAGTATTTCCTTCACGGTAAGGATGAACACGCCATATATCTGTCATGAGTCTGGAGAAATTCTGAGCTAATTGGTTGTTAGAAACACTCCAACTAATTGAAGCAGTCCAATCAAAAATGAGTTTTAGATCTGTCTCAATACATGTAGTATCGCTATATGCAACAGATACACCACCTAAAATTTTTTCGCTCTTATAAATATTGACTGTACGAAATTCTCCTGCCCACTCATAAATTGATTGAAATAGAAAATAATGAACCTTTTGTAGACTAGATAAATGAAAAAAATCAATGTCTGATAAAATTTCATCAATATCTAAAATACCAACAATTAAAAATTGGGCTTCAATATTAATTAATTCTTGTTCATCTCGAATGTTTAACTTATTTTTTAAAACATTAGAGTTTTCATATACATACGGATCCATAATAGTTATTAATGTGCCGCCCTTGCATACTTTTCAATAATAGCTTGTTTTAGATAACTTGTTGTTACTTCACCTTTTTCATATTGGTCCAGTAAGTTTTGTGTGAAAGCAGTAGGTTTTCCACCATCAATAGCTGCCATGCCAACTGCAAACCGAATACGTTTACGACGCTCTTCTTGTGAAATCAGATTCAATGATTTCATAAATAACACCCCTCGTATTATTATCTTAGCGAATAGAATATTGTGAACAATAGTAAAACAGTTTTAGTCATTATTTATTTTTTATTCATCGTTTAGCTTTTTAATAGCAAAAAAATAATAATTCAAAAAAACTTTCAGATGGTACTATTATATTCATTGTTTCCATATAGTTGATTATGATGCGAATAAAAATTTTATTTCTTAATTTTAAAATTATTCATAATGAAATTATTAGGAATTAAACAAATACTCAAATAGATCATTTTGTGTCAGAGTGAAAATAGGGATATTCAACAAGAGTTCAACTCCCATTCAATATCCCTAACCTCGAAAATCGTTGATATACCGCCGTTTATAGGCTGGTAATTTATGGAGACGGCGGGAGTCGAACCCGCGTCCAAAGACTCCAATACTTCAGCTTCTACGCGTGTAGTTTGCCTATTTACGATTCACGTAACATTATGCCGACAAACAGGCGTCCTGTACGCTAACCTGGAAATCTCTTGCCGATGACTCAGGTGGCACCATCGACCGTATCCCACTAAAGTTGGGCCCCACGTTCTCTACATGGGCGATAGAGAGGCAGAGCGCTTAAGAGCTTACGCTGCGAAAGCTAAGTTTTGTTGTTTGCCAGTTATTATATAACTGTCGTTGATGACGGAGCCGAGCCCTCCGACGCGCGACCAAAGCTTGAACCATCCCTGTCGAATCCGTAACGTCCCCTTGAATATGAAGCGAAGCGGCTTGGCCTCGTTCAAGTAAGGGAGCTAGAATTTCTTCTAGTACGGTGGGAGCTAAAGTACGCTTCCATGAAATCTGGCAATCAGTAATACATATTATAAAACAAAACTAACGATAGTTCAAGTATCCTGCTAACTTAGAAGAAATTGGCTCGAACAGTAGAACCTATCCATCGGCTTCGCTATTCTATCCATCACTCTCGCAGTTCTATCCTTCACTTCCGCCATTCTATCCGCCTCGCCTCGCCTCGCCCTCGCTCCCATCCGCTCCAAACCCAAAGCAAAAAGCTCACCAACATTAGTGAGCTTTCTCCCAATCTATTAAAATTGATTTTTTGCTTTAAAGGCACGTTCCATTTCGCGTTTGGCTTCTTTTTTACGCATGTCGTCGCGTTTGTCGTAGTCTTTTTTCCCTTTACCTACGCCGATTAGGAGCTTGGCGTAGCCGTCCTTGATGTACATTTTTAATGGGACGATTGTGTAGCCGTCACGTTTAACGGCACCGACTAGCTCGCCGATTTGCTTTTTATGGAGCAGCAGCTTGCGGGCGCGTAGTGGGTCGTGGTTGAAGCGGTTGCCTTGATCGAATGGGCTGACATGCATATTGCTGATCCATGCTTCGCCATTGCGGATGCGGACAAAGGAGTCTTTGAGCTGGACTTTGCCTGCACGGATGGATTTTATTTCTGTGCCTGTTAGCACCATGCCTGCTTCAATTGTCTCTTCTATGAAGTAGTCATGTCCTGCTTTTTTGTTTTGTGCTAATACTTTCCCAGTACCTTTTGCCATATTCTTCACCCTCTAATTTAAAGGTTGAGCAGGGGTTAACCTGCTCGCATTGGATTGTTAATGAATTTATTTACGTTTTGATTTTTTCTTTTTGTTCTTCTTAGCAATGCCCTCATAGAACTTTTGCTTTTGCTTTACGCGTTTTTTTGGACCTGGGCTTGAGCCATCTTTGCGGCTGCCTCGTGGATCACGGTCGCTTTCACGGCGCTCTCCGCGTTTGCCTCTTTCCTCATCGTTGCCACCACCTCTGCGACTGCCACGACTGCTTCGTTCTTCCTCGCTGCGACCGCCTCTACGACCTCCACGACCACCTCGATCGTCCTCGTTGCGACTGCCTCTACGGCTACTGCTTCCGCCTTTGTTGTCGCTGTAATTTTTACGAGCGTGAATAACAGTAGGGGCTGCTTTGCGTGTTCGTCCATATGAAGTTACCATTCCAACGATTTCAAAGTCAATGGATGACTCCTCAATAATAACATTTGCTACACGAACCATGACCTCATCACCAATGCGGAATTGACGATTCGTTCGTTCGCCAATCATAATCATTTGACGATCGTCAAAATGGTAGTAGTCATCTGTCATATTGCTAATATGGACAAGTCCTTCAATCGTATTTGGTAGCTCCACAAAAATTCCAAAGTTTGTGATGGATGAGACGATTCCTTCGAATTCCTCGCCAATTTTATCGGACATATATTGAGCCTTTTTCAGTGAATCGGTATCACGCTCTGCATCGACAGCTCGGCGTTCACGCTCTGATGTATGGTCAGCAATTTCATCCATTGCCATACTCCACTGTGCAATCGTTTCTCTCGATGTATCTTTATTAATTAAATACGTTCGAATTAAACGATGCACGATTAGGTCTGGGTAACGACGAATTGGAGATGTAAAGTGTGTATAGAAATCTGTTGATAAGCCAAAGTGACCAAGGCTTTCTGGATAATATTTTGCCTGCTGCATCGAGCGTAAAAGCATCGTTGAAATCACAGGCTCCTCTGGCATTCCTTCAATCGCCTTTAAAACATCCTGTAAAGCTTTTGGATGAACGGTGTTGCCAGTACCTTTAATTAAAATACCGAAATTCGTGACAAATTCAAAGAAGCGTTGGAGCTTTTCTGGCTTTGGATCTTCGTGAATACGGTATAGGAATGGTACATTCATCCAGTGGAAGTGCTCTGCTACGGTTTCATTGGCAGCTAGCATAAAATCTTCAATTAATTTCTCTGCTACTGTACGTTCGCGTAATTCAATATCTACTGGCCAGCCATCCTCGTTGACAATAACTTTGGATTCTTTAAAGTCAAAATCAATTGCTCCACGCATTTCACGTTTATGACGTAAAATCGATGATAGCTCTGCCATGTTTTTAAACATTGGTACAAGAGGCTCGTATCGGGCAATTAGCTCCTCGTCCTGCTCAACTAATATTTTGTAAACGTCCTTATACGTCATGCGCTCTGTTGTTTTAATAACACTTTGGAAAATTTCATGTGAAATCACATTCCCATTAGCATCGATAATCATTTCACAGGACAATGTTAATCGATCAACCTGAGGATTTAAGGAACAGATACCATTCGATAAACGATGTGGAATCATTGGGATTACACGGTCTGTTAAATATACACTTGTCGCACGATCATAGGCTTCAATGTCAATGACTGAGCCTTGCGTTACATAATAACTAACGTCTGCAATATGTACGCCAAGCTTATAAGTACCGTCACCATTTTTTGTTACAGTCACTGCATCATCCAAATCCTTTGCGTCTGCTCCATCGATTGTGACAATCGTTTCATGACGTAAATCACGGCGGCCCTCTATATCAGCCTCAGTAATTTCATCTGGCACTCGCTGTGCAGCAGCAATCACTTCATCAGGGAACTCTGGTGGAATATCGTGCTTATATAATATAGAAAGAATATCCACACCTGGATCATTTTTATGGCCTAAAATCTTTGTAATATAGCCTGTAGCTGATTTTAAATCCTCTGGCCAAGTAGCGACCTCAACGACAACCTTGTGTCCGTCAACGGCACCTAAAGTATCACCTTTTGCAATAAAAATATCCATTGGTAGCTTTTTATCGTCTAAGACAACAAAGCCAAAGCCACGATTTGCCTGGAAAGTGCCGACAAAGCTTGTTTGTCCACGTTCAACTACCTTTGTTACCGTTCCTTCTCGACGATCACCGAATGATTCCTTTAACACGCGGATCAGGACGATATCACCGTTAATAGCACCATTTACTTCATGTGGTGGAATGAAGACATCATCCATTCCCTCGATATCAGGCGTCACAAAGCCGAAGCCCTTTGCATGACCGATAAATTTACCTCTTAGTAAATTCATGCGCTCTGGCAAGCCATAACGATTAGAGCGTGAACGGACAACTAAGCCCTCTCCCTCCATGCGCACTAAAGTTTTTACTAGCTCTTTAAACTCGTCCGCATCCTCAAAGCCAAAGACGTCCTCAATTTCGCCAACGGTTAAAGGTTTATAATCTTCTTCACCGAAAAATTCGAGTAAACGATTTTGTAGTGAATCCTTTTGCTCTTTCATAATTTCCCTCCTTCATGAGAAAATCCTATTAGTTTATTGTGCCCAATTTAGGCCTTCTAAAAAGCGATAAATATCTTCATGTAATTGATCTTTTTCTTGATCTAATGTAATAACATGCTTTGAGTTTTCATACCACTTGATGTGCTTTTCAAGTGACTCAGTTTGATTATATATAATGTTGGCAGATTCTGTCTCAATTACCTCGTCATTTGTTGCTTGAACGACAAAAATTGGGGCATAAATCATGTCAATTTCTTGACGGGTACGTGCAATAAATTCTCGTAGCTCCTGTAAAGATGGCATACCTTTTTCAGCAATGTTTGTAACCTCTGCTTCGATTTGCTCATCTTGTTTGCCTTGGAATTTCTTATAGTCTCTTGCATATTTCAAAACTCCCTCAAACATGACATCGGTTGTACGCATTGTCATCGGGGCACACATTGTTACGATTCCTTTTACTGGGTTATTTAATGCCACATTAAGTGCCATCACACCGCCTAATGAAAGACCTGCAACTGCAATCTCCTGATAACCAGCATCCTGTAACTGCTTATAGGCAGCTACGACATCCTGCCACCAATCAGCAGGTCCTGTTGTGATAAGTTCTTCTGGTTCCACACCGTGACCTTTATAGTGAGGTGCTAATGTAGTATACCCTTTTTTCTCTAAAAATCTACCAAGCATTCGAACATCTGCTGAGCTTCCTGTAAAACCATGCAATAATAATACTGCTCGTGGTCCTGCTTGAAAGAAAAATGGTTGAGATAAAGTTTTATTCATCGCAAGCTCTCCTTCATACCAATACATACTATCACCATTATAGCCATTTACTTGAGATTCTACATCAGTGATGATGCACTATCCGTCTATTTAATGGTACTATCCATCACTTTCGGTTTTCTATCCGTCTTTTACATCTTGAATAAAAGAAAACGCCCAACCAATTCGGTTAGGCGATATATCTTCAACTATTAGATTTTTGTAATAGCGATTGCTAAAATAAAGAATAAAATTGCTAACACAATTGTTGCACGGTGAAGGATAAGATCCATACCACGTGCTTTTTGTTTTCCAAATAGTTGTTCAGCTCCACCCGAGATGGCACCTGACAAGCCTGCACTTTTACTAGATTGAAGTAATACGACAACAATCAATGCTAATGATACGATAATTAATGAAACTAATACTACTGTATGCATCCACTGCACCTCCCGAACTTCGAAACATCACAACACACCACATTATAACAAAAAAAGGTTGCCATGACAAACTTAGATTAAAAATATCTGTAAATTACCCAATTTCTCTACCTGGCCTTACCCATCCTCCTCGCTTACATTATTCATGAATAGCTTGCTGGTTATTTCTTAACTTTTGAATGGACCTTATTTAAAAAATTGATACCTTTGTCAATAAATGATGTTTATTCAAATGAACCTTATGCAATTTCCTACGAATATTTTTTGTGAATGATGAAAAACTAAGTCAAGATCATTTATTGGCAAAGGCAACTATTTAGTAGCCACGAGTAAGGACTAGTTTATGTAGATATGTGGTATGCCGTACGGATAAAAGATATTAATTATTCAAAGCATTCGTGACAACTTGGTATAGCTTTGATTTAGCAACACAGCAAAATAAGAAAACAGCTTGCTACTACTTGGCTGCTAATGAGGATGGGCTTTATTGCCGTGATTATGATAATGCTCTGAGGAAGTGTTACTGGTAATGGCATTTTATATTATCAACAGTAGTCGGTGAGGAGTATATACATGAATTTGCACTATAATTTAACGCTACAACATAGCTGGTGAGATTGTCTGAATAACCGTTCGTTACACTACTTTTAAAATTAACCTAAAGGAGACTACATCATGAAATACTTACTAAAATGGCGTTCATGGGTTATAGCTAGTGCAATGATTTTTTCGGCGACAAATATCGCTCTACCACAAGTACAAGCTGCTAAAGTTACTCAGCCGGCAAATGTTATTATGATGGTGATGGATGGGAGTAGTAATAACGCTGTCACACTCTCCCGATGGTATAAGGGTAGCAATCTGGCATTAGATGCGATTTTAACTGGCGCAGTTCGTACGTACTCTGCAGAATCTGCCCTTACCGATTCTGCACCCGCCGCTACTGCATTAGCCACTGGACATAAATCAAATCGTAAATTTGTTGGTGTGCTGCCAGCCATTGTCAATTCTCCAGGGTTAGCGCAATTAGCCAAAGATGATGCTACTCGTCCTGTAGCCAATGTTTTAGAAGGAGCGAAACAGCAGGGCATGGCAACTGGGCTAATCTCTACTTCTGAAATTCAACATGCAACACCAGCAGGCTTTTCTGCACACGTTAAAAATAGAAGCCAATATGATGACATCGCTGAGCAGCAGGTCTATCAAGATATTGATGTTGTGTTAGGTGGTGGCTTCGCATCTCTCATTCCAGGTACTACTAAAAATGCTCGTAAAGATGGCGAGAACTTAGTGAATGTCCTAAAAGAAAAAAATTATGACATCGTAAAAACTCGTGATGAGCTTTTAAAAAGTACCTCATTAAAAATTTGGGGAAGCTTTGCTCCAAACGCACTTGCCTACAATATAGATCGCCCTATCACCAGCGCATCCGAGCCAACGCTTGCTGAAATGACAAGTAAAGCTATTCAAACGCTTAAGCAGCATGACAAAGGCTTCTTCTTATTTGTAGAGGGCAGTAAGGTAGATTGGGCAGCACACGCCAACGATACAATCGGCATTATCAGTGAAATTTTAGCGTTTGATGAGGCTGTCCAAAAAGCACTTGATTTTGCCAAAGTGGATGGGCATACAATGGTCATTGCCGTAACAGATCATGGTAATAGCGGTATTACTATGGGTAATGCAAATACAACAAAGACTTATGCCAGCATGCCTGTTTCTGCCTTTATTGATCCGTTAAAGAAAGCTAAAATGACTCTTGAGGGTGCTTTAAGCCGATTGAAGCAAAACCAATCCAATATGATAGAGGTAGCAGCACTTTATGGTTTAACAGACTTATCTAAAGAAGAACGCACAACTTTAAAAGCTTCTAGGAATGTGAGCAAAGAAATGGGACAGATGCTAGCCAAACGAGCGAATATTGGTTTTACCACAGGCGGCCATACTGGTGAGGATGTATTTCTTTATTCATTTGGACCTTCCACAATAACTGGTCTTGTTGAAAACACAGAAATAGCATATGCAATGGCGCAATTTATGAGCTTTGATTTAAATAAGCTGACGAAGGATTTATATATCCCTGCCACAAAAGCTTTTACTGAAAAGGGCTATACGACAAAGATAGATCTATCAGATAAGGAAAACCCGAAATTTATTGCACAAAAAAAGGATATTACATTAACAATCCCTGTAAATAAAAACATTATGATTTATGAGCAAGCCTCAGGCAATATGACCAAAACATATACATTTGATACCATTAATGTCTACAATGGAACGGATTTTTATGTTTCCAAAAAAGTGTTAGATGCTGTTAATTAAATGATGTTCCGTACATTTTAGCGGGATAAAAATATAGGTGCCATCATAAGTTGATTTGATTAACTGATGATGGTCCTTTTTTTGATTTAAGGGCATGATGATCTATCAATTTTTCCCAAACCTTAATTTAATCTTAATTTAATCTTATGATTTAATGAATATTACAAAATACAGCAACATTTTTCTCCACATTCCGTCAAAACAGTGTTAAAAATTTTAATACAAAGGTTATAAAAAATAACTTGAAAAAATATCTATTTATTTAGTATATTTACAAGGTTATAATCCTTTTTCATTATTAATTGGAGGTGACCTGATGCAATCCATTAAAAATAATGAGCTATTACGTTTTATAGGCTTTACATTATTTTATTTTATCATATTGGTGCTTTTGTTTATTATTCATGGGTTCCATGATATGAACGCTGGACCATTTATATATACGGAATTTTAAAAAAAGGAGAATTATTGATGTTAAGTATATTAGCAGCTATTCAAAATGTGGCGCTACAGCAGCCACAAAAAACTGCGTATCAAACCAATCGTGAGTCCTTAACGTATAGTGAGCTTTGGTATCTCTCTGATTGTGTAGCACAGTACTTACTAGCTCAGAACTTAAAAAGAAAACAGCCCATTGTCGTCTACGGTCATATGTCACCATTGCAAATTGTTGCCTTTTTAGGCGCTGTAAAGGCTGGGCACCCATATGTACCAGTTGACTCGTCCACGCCTTCTGAAAGACTACAGCTTATAATTGAAGCCTCTGAAGCCTGCATGCTACTAAAAACAGAATCATTAAGTGCTCCATTGTCTATTCCTGAAGTGGAGGTAAGTGATATAATCACACAGCCTTCTACGATTTCGGTAGAGCCTTCCTTATGGGTTCAGGAGCAGGATGTTTATTATATTATTTACACATCTGGTTCAACTGGTAAACCTAAGGGTGTTCAAATTACAGCCAATAACCTAGCTCATTTTGTTGCTTGGATGAATAAGCACTTCCCATTACAGGAATCTGGTGTGTTTTTAAATCAGGCTCCCTATTCCTTTGATTTATCAGTAATGGATTTATACCCTGCATTGGTAAATGGGCAAACGCTTTACGCTATTACACAAGAGCAAATTGCTTATCCAAAATCGTTATTTGATGCACTAGCAACAGCTGAAATCCGTGTTTGGACCTCCACACCGTCCTTTGCGAAAATGTGCTTAATGAACAAAGAATGGCATCAGGAGTTAATGCCCGCTTTAGATACATTTTTATTCTGTGGAGAGGTTTTACCAGTATCCGTTGCACAAGAATTAATGCAACGCTTCCCACAGGCGACTATTTTTAATTTATACGGGCCAACTGAAACAACCGTTGCTGTATCTTTTGTAGAGGTCTCATCAGCACTGTTGGAGCAATTTGATCAACTGCCAATTGCACCGCTATCAGAACCAAATCTTTCTCTATTAGAGGATGGCGAGATTATTATTTCAGGACCAACAGTTAGTGCTGGCTATCTTGGTGCACCTGATTTAACGCAAAAGGCCTTTCCTACTATAAATAGTCAGCGCATTTATAAAACTGGGGATATTGGCTATGAAAAAGATGGCTATCTGTTCTTTTCAGGTCGTAAGGATTTTCAAGTAAAACTACATGGCTATCGTTTAGAAATCGAGGAAATTGAAAAGCAAATTGGCACTCTACCACCCGTTTCTAGCTGTGTTGTTGTACCTGTATTAAAAGATGGCGAGATTGTTTCGCTGAATGCGTTCGTTGTTCTACGTGAGCCATTACTGGAATCTGCCTTTAAAATGACGAAGCAACTTAAATCGTTGTTATCTGAGTATTTACCATCCTATATGATTCCAAAAACCTTCAAATACATGGACACTTTACCTCTAAATACAAATGGTAAAGTTGATCGTAAAGGATTGGCGGTTATGGAAACAGTATGACGCCTTACGGAAATATCGTTTTTTTCATTATTATTGGGATTTTATTGCTGCCCACAATTATATTAGGATTACGAGAAAAATCTGCAAAAGGCTATAATATCTTTGTTTCGATTATTGTTTTAGCTCTTATTTTTGGTAATTCTTTAAATGGCACAATCTCTCTCATACTTTTTACAGTATTTCAGTTACTATTAATCATTGCTTATCAAAAATACCGACTACAAAAGAATAGTGGGACAGTATTTATTGTGGCTGTACTGCTGTCTATCTTGCCACTTGTGCTTGTAAAGGTTCTACCGATTCTTGGACTACATCATTTATTTGGATTCCTAGGAGTGTCCTACATTACTTTTAAATCTGTTCAAATGATTTTAGAAACACGTGACGGTCTAATAAAGGATAAAATTTCAGCAGTTGAGCTGGCCTATTTTTTACTATTCTTCCCAACCGTTTCATCAGGTCCTATCGATCGTTGGCGACGTTTTTATAAAGATATGCATACAGTTCCGTCAAATCAGGACTACCAGAAGCTACTTTTAAGTGGGATTAATTATATATTTGTAGGCTTTTTATATAAATTCATTTTGGCTTATTTAATTTATAATTACACACTTATTTATTTACCAAATCATACCTATAATTATTTGACACCTTTTCAAGGGCAAATCGCGTATATGTATATGTATAGCTTCTATTTATTTTTCGACTTTGCTGGCTATAGTGCCTTTGCCGTTGGGGTCAGTCGCATTATGGGCATTCAAACGCCAATTAACTTTAATCGTCCATTTTCAAGTCGCAATATAAAAGATTTTTGGAATCGCTGGCATATGAGCCTTTCATTCTGGTTTAGGGATTATGTTTATATGCGCTTTGTGCTTTGGATGACTAAGAAAAAATGGATTAAAAATAAATTTACAATCTCATATATTGGCTTCTTTTTACTGTTCTTTTTAATGGGGATTTGGCATGGACTAGAATGGCACTTTGTGGTCTATGGACTCTACCATGCCCTGCTAATCATTAGCTTCGATAAATTTGAACGGTGGAACAAAAAACGTAAGCTTTGGCCGAAAAATAAATGGACACATGCAATTGGTGTGTTTATCACTTTTAATGCTGTTTGTTTTGGCTTTTATATTTTTTCAGGAAAATTATTTTAAACAAGGCTTTGTTAAACACAGCCTAAATTAAAGGAGAATTTGAACTATGGAGAAACAACAAGTTTTAGAAATGCTAGTAGAATTATGCGAAGATGATATCATTGTAGAAAACCCAGATATCGATTTATTTGAAGAGGGACTACTTGATTCATTCGGTACCATTAATCTATTAGTCGAAATTGAAAACCGCTTTAATATCTCAGTACCAATTACTGATTTCAATCGTGAGGAATGGAACACGCCAAATCGTATTGTAGCGAAATTAGCTGAAAGACAATGATTAAGAAAGGCTTTTTATCGCTATTCATTGCCTTTGTTCTATTTGCTGTCTTCGTATTTTTCCCAAATTCATGGATTAAAGCATGGATTTCAGATGAAGATGTAGAACAGGCAAAAACGAACATGTCTCCATTAGTGTTCCAGGGCATGTACTTACAGGAGAGAATGCTACAGGAGCCGAATTCAATGCCTTTATACGGCTCATCCGAATTAAATCGTTTTGACCCCTTCCATCCCTATAATTATGCACGTGCAACAAATGCACCGTATTCGACATTTATGATAGGGCGAGGGGGAATGCAGTCTATTACACACTTTTTAAATTTTGCTGCACAGGAGAAAAATTTAAAGGATAAAAAAATTGTTTTCATCGTTTCTCCTCAATGGTTTACGAAGAAAGGAATGGGTGAATTACACTTTTCTCCTAACTATTCTATGCTACATGCCTATGATTTAGCTTACAATAAGGACATTGATGTAAAGCTTCGAAATCGAGCAATGGAGCGTCTGCTAGAATTTGAAACAGTGAATCGAGACCAATTATTAAGAACAATCTATCAATATCAATTATCGAATGGCAAAGAACGACCTATTGTTGGACGACTTGCAATGTTAGCAGGTCATTTCCAAAAGGCATTGCTAGAGAAAAAAGATTTATATTACTCGCTTTTCCCTAGAGAGTCACATAAATTAAAAAGTAATGACAAGCTGGTGGCAAACCAAACATTTGAGCAGCAATTAAAAAATGCTGAGAAATATGGCAAGAAACGTGTAACCAATGATTTAATGATTGAAAATAAATTTTATAAACGTCTTGTCAATGCTGATTTAACAAAGTTTAAAGGCTCTCGTAAGAACGAAGATTATACAGTATCACCCGAATATGAGGATTTTCAGCTCGTCATAGATATTTTAAAGGATGCCGGTGCAAAGCCATTATTTATTTCAATTCCTGTAAATGGCTATTGGTATGACTACAACGAATATCCACAGGAGCGTCGTCAAAAATACTATGAGAAAATGGAGCAAGTATTAACAAATGCAAATGTTCCATATGTTAATTTCTCAGATCATGAATATGACCCTTATTTTATTATGGATACGATTCATATTGCATGGAAGGGCTGGGTATATGTAGATCAAGAGCTAGATAACTATTGGACACAATCATAATTGTCGTTTACAAATGAAAAGACAGTCTAAAGTGTTAATCACTTAAGGCTGTCTTTTTTACTGCTCAATACTAACGATTCTTAGACAAATAAACCCATTAACTTTAAGCAACAGGGTTCTATTTAATTATTGAACTAAGGTTGAGCCATGAAATTCGAATTTCTTATGATTATGAAGTCATAATCTCCAATAAGCTCGTTAGTCTCAGCTAAGGCAATATAATTAAATTATTTATTCACATAAGATTCTGCTTTTGGCAATTGATATTTAGCAATTTTAGAACAAGCTCGATATTCATAAAAGACTTCTATATCATCTTGTGAAGTTTTTCATAAAAGTCACCTTTAAAACTCATTTTTTATCCCTATGAATGATAAGACTTATCTTGCTCAATTCTATTCACAAGAGATATTTTTGGGTTTTATACGAAAAGAAATAACAAAACTTAGTAGAAGCAAAACAAGCTGAAGTGATAAAGCTAATAGGATGCCATTTATTATACCCCATTGTAAAGTCTCACTAATAGCTAAAAAAGCTCCCCCAAGACCAATACTTAAGCCAGGACTAAATGCATCTGTAAACTGTATACTCGCAGATACTTCACCTTCTTCCCCAACATTTGCATGCTGTAGTGCAATCGCCGCTGTTGTTGGTTGTGCTAAGCCAATACCAAATCCAGTAAGTATTTGAGATATAATCGCCAATACTATTCCACCTATAGGTAAACTTACAGCCAAAATAACAGCTGTAACACCAATTATCATAAAGCAAACACCAATTGTTATCCGTATCTTTCTTCCACTTCCTCGATCCTTAGTATCTAATCGCGATTGGAGCCATGCAGCTATCGACCAGCTTAAAGCTCCAGCAGCAACAACTAATCCTGCAAGATCAGCAGGTAATTTCTTGACTTCCGTCAATGCTAAAACAACATAGCTTTCAGTAGCGAAATAACAAGCAACAAATAATCCTCTAGTGGCAAGAGTCGCAGGTAGTCCTCTTGTTGCCACAAACGTTCCCCTTGGTAATAGCTTTCGTAATGGCTGAATCATTGCCACGATACCTATAAATGAAAGTACTATTCCCTTCCACTCTGTGATAGTGCCTAATCCAGTTAGCAGGATGCCCGTTCCAATAGCAAGCAACACGGCATACAGTTCTTTACTACCACTAGTTGACCCTTCCTTCTCTATTACTGAAAATTTACGAAATACAGGGAGAGTTAGCATTACAGCCAATCCAATTAATGGAATTACTAGCAAAAAAACAAATCTCCAAGAAATTAATTCTGATATAAGTCCAGCTATATAAGGTCCAATTAACGCAGGTAAGATATAAGCACTTGAAAACATTGCAAGTATTTTTGTTCGCAGATGATCAGGATATCCTAGAGTAATACTATAATAGACACAGGTAATAATTGCGCCGGCACCAAATCCCTGAAGCACTCTCCCAATAATCAGCATATACATATTTACCGATGTAGCAGCAAGAACAATCCCCGCTACAAATAAAAGATTAGAAACTATAAATACTGCAAACACACCATTTTTGCTTATACGCTGCCCAATTACCATCGTTCCAATGATTTGCGCCAAAAGAAAGGCAGTGAATATCCAGCCATATAAATGGAACCCGTTTAATTTCTGCGCCAAATTTGGTGCGATGGTAGTGATAGCAAGCCCTTCAAAGGCCACTGTAGTAACAGCAAGAATAACCCCAATTGTTAAAGCTCTATACTTGCTGTCAAATATTCCTTCATTTTTTTCAGGCATTATTTACTCCCCCTACATTATTGTCATGACATTAGTTGTCTTAGCAAATATTATATTAAAAATTATGTAGCAAGCTTTAAACTTACTACAATTTTAATAGACTCGAATATAGTTGCTACGACAATTATATTTATAAAAAAATTAACTGTCAACTTTAAATTCATAGGGAAAAGTCATTGGGATAAAAGAAAAGCCGCCAATATTGGCAGCTTCATTTTATCGCTAATAAAAATTAGTTACTTCAGTTATAAATCCTTCACATTATTATACATTACAGTAAGAATTCTTCTAAATGTTTCAACCTCTTCTTCAGATAATCCCTTGATTGTTTTCTTGTATGCTTCCAAGGATGGCTCAAGTATTTCGTCTTTAATTTCACTGCCTTTTGGAGTTAAATACACACGTAACGATCTTCTATCTGTTTCATGGACAACACGATAAATAAATCCCTTTTTCTCTAATTTAAATAACATGCGTGCAATGTTTGTTTGATCCTTATGAAGTCTTTCAGCAATTTCCTTTTGGGTAATGCCTTCTTTTTCCCAAAGAATAACAAGTATTTCCCATTGTTCCACTGTAATATCAAACGGATTAACCACTTTTTGATAATAATTATTTAATTTTAGTGCTGCTCGTTGCACATTCACACCAATATATTTTTCTAATTCCAATATAATTCTCCTATATACTAGTTATGATTATAGTTGTTACGACTATTATAGTCATGTTATTTTCTAGCGTCAACGCCTGTAATACAAAAGTCGGACTATTAAAACCCTCCAAACAAAATTTACAACCAATATTCTTTGGGTACACTACGCTTTAGGGAATTTTTCCCTCTGTAGGATGTTAAGTAGGTTAATAATATTGGATATTTAATTTTATGAATATTGTATCTCTGACATAACATTTGCAAATCTAAAGTTCGAGTCGAGATGTTCTTAACTCTTCCTGAGCGGCTTTCTCCTTACCCCGAGCAATTTCTGACCCTACTTGAGCGACTTTCTCCTTACCCCGAGCGACTTCTGACCCTTCCTGAGCGATTTTCTCCTTACCCTGAGCGACTTCTGACCCTTCCTGAGCGGTTTTCTTCTTACCCCGAGCGACTTCTGACTCTTCCTGAGCGGCTTTCTCCTTACCCTGAGCGATTTTTGACTCTTCCTGAGCGGTTTTCTTCTTACCCCGAGCAACTTCTGACCCTTCCTGAGCGGTTTTCTCCTTATCCCGAGCGACTTCTGACCCTTCCTGAGCAGTATTCTTCTTACCCCGAGCGACTTCTGACCCTTCCTGAGCGGTTTTCTCCTTACCCTGAGCGACTTCTGACTCTTACTGAGCGGTTTTCTTCTTATCCCGAGCGGTTACTGACCCTTCGATAAAGTATTTAGTTTTCATATAAAAATATTAGAGCCTTACCAATCCAGCTACATTACGACTAAGAATTTTCCGACAAAATATATCATTTCCAATTATCGCCCTCCGCTAACATTTATAATTTCTCCTAGGATATAATTTGAGGCATCGGAGGAAAGGAAGGCGATTACCTCTGCTATTTCCATAGGTGTTGCAGCCCTTTTAATAGGTACAGATGAAGCCATTCGCTCAAGTCGATTATCGTCAGGAGCAAATTTAACATGAAAAGGTGTCTCTACCATTCCAGGTGCTACCCCATTCACGATTATTCCATAGTCAATTAGCTCTCTGGACATTCCTATTGTCATTGTATTGATCGCCCCTTTAGCAGATGCGTAATGAATACTTTCTCCTGCCCCTCCAATTCGTGCAGCCGCTGAAGAGACATTAATAATTTTTCCACCTTTTTTCGGAATCATATGTCTTAATACAGCTTGAGAGCAGAAGAGAACACTGTTAACATTTAATTTGAACGTTTCTTCCCACAGCTCTTCGCTCATATCCATAAATGTACTTTGACGGACACCACCCCCAGCATTATTAACTAAAACGTGAATTGTGCCAAATGAAGAAATAGCTTGTTCAACCATTGAATTCACTTCTTCTTTATTCCTCACATCAGCTTGAATTGCAATGGCCTCTCCCCCTTTTTCTTGAATACGTTGAACGGCTTCCCTGGCACCTTTCACATTTGAATGATAATTAATAATTACTTTAGCTCCTTTTGATGCCATCAACTCAGCCGTGGCAAGCCCAATACCTGAGCTTGCACCTGTGACAAGAATAACTTTTCCTGATAAGTTATGCATAGCGTCCCTCCTAGTTTTAATAGTAATTCTACATTTTACATATTTAAACCTTTTAAAGAAGATTTATTTACTCTGGAAAATCTGATTTTTTCCCCGCATCATTACAACTTTGTAGGCACAAAAAAATCGCCTACAAGGTCATTGGATACCTTGAGGCGATTTTTATGAGCTTATTTTAAATTATAAAATGAATGTAAGCCTAAATATTCAGCTGTTGCACCAAGCTGGTCTTCAATGCGAAGAAGTTGGTTGTATTTAGCTACGCGGTCTGTACGTGATGGAGCACCTGTTTTAATTTGACCCGCGTTTGTGGCAACTGCAATATCAGCGATTGTTGCGTCTTCTGATTCTCCAGAACGGTGTGAGATTACTGCTGTATAACCAGCACGTTTTGCCATTTCGATTGCTTCAAATGTCTCTGTTAGCGTACCGATTTGGTTTACTTTGATAAGAATTGAGTTTCCTACACCTTGCTCAATACCAGCTGATAATTTTTTTGTATTTGTTACAAATAGGTCATCACCTACTAATTGTACGCGACCACCAATACGATCTGTTAATAGCTTGTGTCCAGCCCAGTCATTTTCGTCTAAGCCGTCTTCAATTGAAATAATTGGGTATTTATTTGTTAACTCTTCGTACCAATCAACCATTTCTTCAGAAGTTTTCACAACACCTTCACCATCTAAGTGATATTTGCCATCTTCTTTATTGAATAATTCAGATGAAGCTACGTCCATTGCAAGTTTTACTTCCTCACCTGGCTTGTAGCCTGCTTTTTCGATTGCTTCTAAAATTACAGTAATGGCTTCCTCGTTAGAGCCAAGGTTTGGGGCGAAACCACCTTCATCACCTACTGCTGTGTTATAGCCTTTTGCTTTTAATACAGCCTTTAGGCTATGGAAGATTTCAGCGCCCATACGTAAAGCGTGACGGAATGATTCTGCGCCAACAGGCATCACCATAAATTCCTGAATGTCTACATTATTGTCAGCGTGCGCGCCACCATTTAAGATATTCATCATTGGTACTGGTAGTTGTTTTGAGTTAAAGCCACCAAGATATTGATAAAGAGGTACATCTAAATAATCTGCCGCAGCATGTGCAACTGCCATGGATACACCTAGAATTGCGTTAGCACCTAACTTCCCTTTATTTTCTGTGCCATCTAGCTCGATTAAAGTTTTGTCGATTACGACTTGATCAAGAACTGAATAGTTTCCTTCTAATTCTTGCGCAATAATTGTGTTAACATTTTCGACTGCTTTTAATACACCTTTGCCTAGGTAACGAGATTGGTCACCATCGCGTAACTCTACTGCTTCGTATTCACCTGTAGATGCTCCTGATGGTACGATTGCACGTCCAAAAGCTCCTGATTCTGTAAATACTTCAACCTCTACTGTTGGGTTCCCACGTGAGTCTAAAACTTCGCGCGCATAAACTTGTGTAATAAATGGCATAATTAATTCTCCTCTTTTTCAATTAATGATTGTCCTGTCATTTCAGTAGGCTGTGATACCTCTAATAATTCTAACATGGTTGGCGCCAAATCGGCTAAAATGCCACCATTTCGTAAAACTAAATTCGGTTTCGTCACAATTACTGGAACAGGATTTGTTGTATGAGCTGTCATTGGCTCCCCTGCTAAAGTCAGCACTTCATCAGAATTACCATGGTCAGCTGTAATAATAGCTGCACCGCCTTTTGCAAGCAGTGCATCTACTACTTTCCCTAGACATTCATCGACTGCTTCTATCGCTTTAATTGTTGGCTCTAGCATTCCACTATGCCCCACCATATCTGGGTTCGCAAAATTAAGGATGATTCCATCGAATTTTTCAGCAGCTATTTCTGCAAGTAAGGCTTCTGTCACCTCATAGGCAGACATTTCAGGTTTTAAGTCGTAGGTTGCAACCTTTGGGGATGCAATTAAAATTCGCTCTTCCCCTTCAAATTTATCCTCACGTCCACCACTCATAAAGAAGGTCACATGTGGATATTTTTCTGTCTCTGCAATACGTAGCTGTGCTTTACTATTTGTGGCTAACACTTCACCTATCGTATTTTTTAGGTTGTCATTTTCATAGGCCACCTGTGCATGAACTTCATCACTATAGTGTGTGAAGGAGACAAATTTTAAATTTTTTGGATGCTTAGCTGATAAAACAAAGCCATCAAATTCATTATTTGTAAATACTTTTGACAATTGAATGGCACGATCAGGGCGGAAATTAAAGAAAATTACTGCGTCATTATCATTAATTGTAGCCACTGGCTCTCCATGCTCTTGGATACTAAATGGAATCACAAATTCATCTGTTACCTCACGCTCATAGGATGCTGCTACACCACTTGCTGCACTTTCTGCCGTTTGACCAACGCCATCAACAAGCACATTATAGGTTAGAGCTACACGATCCCATCGTTTATCACGGTCCATTGCATAGTAACGTCCATGAATAGAAGCGAATTTACCTATACCAATTTCAGCCATCTGTCTTTCCGTTTCTTCAATATAATCTAATGCTGTTGTTGGTCCAACATCTCGCCCATCTAAAAAGCCATGTACGAAAACTTCTTCTAGCCCCTGTTGCTTAGCAAGCTTTAATAGGGCAAACATATGCTCATAATGACTATGAACACCCCCATCCGACAGTAGGCCCATAACATGCAGCTTCGACTGATGAGCCTTTACATGTGCCACTGCCTCTAAAAATGCAGGATTTGTAAAGAAGTCACCTTCACGAATCGATTTATTTAAACGTGTTAGGCTTTGATAAACAATACGTCCAGCACCGATGTTTAAGTGTCCAACTTCAGAATTGCCCATTTGACCTTCTGGTAACCCTACTGCTTCACCTGCTGCCGTTAATGTAGCATGGGGATACTGGTTCCAATAACGATCAAAATTAGGCTTATTTGCTTGTGCTACAGCATTCCCGTATGTTTCATCTCGAAATGCGAAGCCATCTAAAATAATTAATGCTACTGGCTTTTTAGGCATTTGCCGCCGCCTCCAATAATGTTAAATATGATTTTGGTTGTAAGCTAGCACCACCAACTAAAGCACCATCAATATGCTCTTTTGATAATAATTCTGCGATATTTTCAGGCTTCACACTGCCACCATACTGAATACGTACAGCGGCAGCTGTTTCAGCATTATATAGATCTTCCACAACCCCACGAATTGCTCCACATACTTGGTTTGCATCTTCTGCTGTTGCTGTTTTCCCTGTACCAATTGCCCAAATTGGCTCATAGGCAATGACCATATGCTCCACCTGTTGCGCTTCAAACCCAGCAAGTGCCGCTTTAATTTGACTAGCTACCTTTTGCTCAGTCGTTCCTGCTTCACGTTCTGTAAGCGTTTCACCACAGCAAATAATTGGTACGATGTTATGAGCTAATGCTGCTGCTACCTTTTTATTAATGGCTTCATCTGTTTCATTGTAATACTCACGACGTTCTGAGTGCCCTAAAATGACATAATCCACTTGTACACTTGCAAGCTGATTCGGGCTGATTTCTCCTGTAAATGCACCTTCATTTTCATAATGCATTGTTTGTGCACCAATCGCTAGCTCCGAATCACTAGCAACCTGCACAAGTGTAGGTAAATAAAGTGCTGGTGCGCAAACAACAGCATCTACTTTGTCATTTGAAGGAAGTTTGTCCTGAATCGCATCGACAAACTCGATGGCCTCCTCAAATGTTTTATACATTTTCCAGTTACCTGCAATAATTGGTTTACGCATCATTTTGCCTCCAATAGTTTATTTATCGTTTAGTGCCACAATACCAGGAAGCTCTTTACCTTCCATTAATTCTAATGAAGCACCGCCACCTGTAGATATGTGATCCATCTTATCTGCTACATCAAATTTTTCAACAGCTGCTGCAGAATCGCCTCCACCAATTACTGTATAACCTGCTGTATTGGCCATTGCCTCAGCTACAGTTTTAGTGCCACTTGCAAACTTATCCATTTCAAAAACGCCCATAGGACCATTCCAAATAATTAATTTAGAATTCTGAATGACCTCTGCATAATTTGCCGCTGTTTTTGGACCAATATCTAAGCCCATCCAATCTGCTGGAATCGCGTCAACATCTACAATTTTCGTTTCTGCATCTTTTGAAAATTCATTTGCAACAACTGCATCAATCGGCATATGTAATTGCACGCCTTTTGCCTTAGCCTTGTCAATAAAAGATTTAGCTAGCTCAATTTTGTCCTCTTCCAATAAAGACTTACCGATATCGTACCCCTGTGCTTTTATAAATGTAAATGATAAACCACCGCCGATAATTAAATGATCTACTTTTTCCAGTAAGCTTTCAATAACACCGATCTTATCCTTCACTTTAGCACCACCGATAATGGCCGTAAATGGACGCTCAGGGTTAGATAATGCTTTACCTAATACATCTAGTTCCTTTTGCATAAGGAAACCAGAAACAGCTGGAACATGCTTAGCAATACCTTCTGTTGACGCGTGTGCACGGTGAGCAGCACCAAACGCATCATTAACATAGACATCTGCTAATTTTGAAAATGCTTCTGCTAGTGCTGGGTCATTTTTCTCTTCACCAGCGTGGAAACGTACATTCTCTAGTAAAAGAATGTCACCATCTTGCATGTTTGTAACAGCCTTCTCTACCTCTTTACCAATTGACTCATCCAATTTAGTAACTGGCTTGCCGATTAATTCAGCTAATCGAACTCCTACAGCCGTTAGACGCATCTCTTCTTTTACTTCACCCTTTGGTCGTCCCAAGTGAGAGGCTAGAATTACTTTAGCTCCTTGCTCCACTAAATATTCAATTGTAGGGATTGCTGCACGAATACGTGTATCATCCGTAATCACACCATCTGCCATCGGTACATTAAAATCGACACGTACAAATACGCGCTGCCCTTTTACCTCAATATCTTTCATCGTCTTCTTATTTAACATGAAGAAACCCCCTTCAAAGTTTTTAATTTGCGAATTCCCTGGATCACCCATCTTGGCTCCTCAATTCTTCACAATCACTCTATTCAATCAATTATGTCCCCAGCGGAATTGTTTCCGGATTTTTTAGAGCTCGCTCTTCAAAACCCTCACATCGGTCTGGGGGCTTATCTTGATTAGCGGCGTTTTATGTCTGCTAAATCAAGATAAAAATAGCATATCCCTTAGAATTCACTAAAGGAACCAGCTTTTGATAAAGTATCCTTTTACTTGCTTTTATAGTAACAAAAGTCACGTTCTATGTCTTGCGATTGTATATATTTGTTTGAAAGACCCTTTGTTAAACTTTGCACCCATTTTCATTCAACGCTATATTCCTGTATCAATGACGCTCCAGCACAATTGGTTCTGGTTTTTTTGGAGCTCGCTCGAAAAAGCTCCAATCCAAATCCGTGATATCAGCCCGGCGCAAGATCTTGATTAAGCAGGTGTTTAATTATGCTTGCTGAATCAAGATAAAAAAAGAGTAAGGGGTAAACATCCCTTACTCTCTTTACCCTTGTATATTATATCTTTTAGATATTTTAAAGGCTATACTTTTTATGCCTAAAAAGCGGTATTATGTCACACTTTTTACTTTTATTTTTGAAATATGTCGCTTATTTATGATTGAATCCTTTTTCTGCAATATATAGAGCTAAGTCCATTAAACGAGTTGAATAGCCAATTTCGTTATCATACCATGCTAAAACCTTCACCATACTATTTTCTAACACCATCGTAGAAAGACCATCCACTGTTGAAGAATTGTGATTGCCATTGTAGTCAATGGAAACTAAAGGTAGTTCATTGTATCCTAAAATACCTTTAAGTTCGTTTTCTGAGGCTTCTTTTAGTGCTGCATTAATGGATTCTTTCGTTACATCTGCTTTTAGTTCTACTACTAAATCAACACAAGAAACGTTTGGTGTTGGTACACGCATAGAGAAGCCATCTAATTTACCTTTTAATTGAGGTAAAACTTTAGAAACTGCTACAGCTGCCCCTGTTGTTGTTGGAATCATTGACACAGCACCTGCACGTGCACGACGTGGGTCAGAGTGAGGGAAGTCAAGAATTCTTTGATCGTTCGTATAAGAGTGAATTGTTGTCATCATACCGCGGACAATACCGAATTTCTCATCCAATATTTTCGCTACAGGTGCTAAACAGTTTGTTGTACAAGAAGCATTTGAAATAACATCGTCTGTTTCAGGATTGTAATCTTCATGATTAACACCCATGACAAATGTAGGCATTGCACCCTTTGCTGGTGCTGAAAGGATCGCTTTTTTAGCACCTGCTTCAATATGCTTACTTACTTCTTCCATAGAGCGGAATTTACCTGTACATTCAAGCACAACATCTACACTAAGCTCACCCCATGGTAATTGAGTAGGATCTTTTTCAGCATAAACTTTTACATTTTTTCCGTTCACTACGAAAGAATCGCCTTCTGCATAAACCTCAGCATCGTAGATACCGTGTACTGAATCATATTTTAATAAATGTGCAAGCTGACCAGCATCTGTTAAATCATTTACTGCAACTACTTCAAATTCATCGTGCTTCATTGCTTCACGAAATACTAAACGTCCAATACGCCCAAATCCATTAATCGCCAATTTTAATGCCATTGTCAATTCCTCCAATAATGTTTAAATATTCTTTTGCCAAAATGGCTTTATTCTCAACCAGAAAGTGTTGATCACTCACTGAAATAGAGTACTTTTTCAAACGTAAAACTATTCTATAAAGAAGGTAAACTCTCAGCGATTGCTTTTGCTGCCGCCTCATCAGTAATAAATATGGTTTGCTTTGGCGCAACCTTAAAATACGATAGCATTGCCTTCACTTTTTGTTTACCTGCAGCAACTGCAATTACTTGCTTACTCCCTTGAACTTGCTCTAGCTGAATACCGATTGTACGTATTCGATGAACTATCTCACCTGCAGCATTAAAATAATAGCCAAATGCTTCACTCACAGCGCCCTTTTCTTCAAGAATTCGTAAATCCTCAGGTGATGAGTTCCGCCTTAAAGCCATTTCCTCCGCAGAGCCTATCCCATGGATAACACAATCTGCACGCTCATAATAATTCATCATTTCCGTTACCATTGGCTCTGTGAGCATAGCTTGATATGCCTGCTCGCTTAAATGCTCAGGTAAAAACAAGGTGCGATATTGGGCATCCATCTGCATGGCAAATGTTGCAACGAGTGTATTGGCTTGCATTTGCATTTCATGTCCAATTCCACCACGTGCAGCTACAAATGTAATGTCTTGTGCATGTGCAGGATGTAGAAATGGTGTCAGTGACGCAACAGATTTGCCACCTGTAACAGCCACGACCTGCCCATTGAAACTGGAAGATATAAATACTTGCGCTGCCTCCTTACCAAGTAAGGTAAGTACCGTATCGTCCTCATTATAATCACCTGGTACAACAATTACATGCTGTAAACCAAAATGCTTTTCCAGTAATTTTGCTAACTGGGTAAGTCCCGACCATTCATAGACGAGCGTTCTTAATTTTTCTATTACTACTTCACCGTCATCTGTACATACCATACCCGACTTTTGAGAATCTAATAACCCTTGCTCACGTAAAATATCTGTTTCTTTTCGTATTTCACGTTCAGTCATTTTTAATGATTCTGCAAGTGTTCGACGCCCAATAGGCTGCATTAGCTGGATTGTCTGCAAAATACGGTATCTTGTTTGAAGAAGCGGATACATTTCTGGAAGTAGCCTTTGCTGTGCATCAGGTACAGATAACATATTTATCTACTCCCTTTTCAATAGTAATGGGTCTTATTTTGTCCCACTATATAATTTTGTGTCCCACTTATAGTTTTATTATAATATGCTTTGAATTAAAGAGCAAGTGTATGATGCGGTAATTGGAAAAAAATTAATATTAATTAGTTTCCAATTAAAAAAGGCCTCATAACTAGTATTAGTTATGAGACCTCAGTCGTCTTATTTTGTAAAAGATAAAATGGCGTTTTTCTTAAATCCTTCTAAAGCTTTTGTTGCTTCAATTTTATTTGCATACTCAAAAATACGAACATCTTTTTTCTCAAATACTGTAATAACCCACATTGTAAAATCTCCCTTCGAATTTGTTTTTTTGTAATATAACAACCACTAGAAATCGTGATACTTTTTTAAACTGTTTTATAACAATTTCTTTCTTGACTCTTATTCTACTCCGATTTATTTAAAAAGAAAGCGTAATGTGAAGGTCTTCACAAACTGTTCAAATTCAAAACGCTTTCATTGAACAATTTGTGAATTGTGAGATTGTTACCAATCGAAACAAGCTACAACATTGAGATTGTTCTTTTATTCAACCTAATAAACTAAAAAAATTTCGCTTTTTCTTCGCTACTATTTTATCTAGCAGGAGAAATGCGAAATTTAAATAAAGGGTTTGCTTTTTTAAAAACCAATCATTTTGCTACTCATTGGTTTATTCTATTCGCAAGATAAATGCTCCATCAATGTTGCGTAATCTAAATTACCATATTGTATTACTTGCCCGTCCTTTTCTACTACTGGAATCATTAGCATATATTTCTCATGCACTGCCTCATTTTCTTCAATGTCAATGATATCGACATGAAAACCTAAGTCCTCTTGTACAAGTTTTAATGTATGCAAACCCTCCACGCACAGCCCACAATTAGCACGAGTAAAAAATTTCACATTCACTTTACAGCACCTCCTCAGGCTATTATGCCATATAAAAAAGGTTCTATCGTTTTTTTACTTATTATATAGAAGCTTTTTTAGTTATTGAAGCGTTTTTGCCAATCATCACTGACAACACAACAGCAATTGCTATGACAATTGTAAATACTGAAATCGATTCATGAAGAAATAAAGCTGCAAAAATAATCATTAAAAATGGCTGTAAGTATTGTATTTGGCTAATCCTAGAGATACCGCCCATCGCCATACCGCCATACCATGCTACATAGGCTAAAAATTGACTTACAATCGCTAAATATAAAAAACTAATCCAAGCTTTTAGAGGTGCATGTAACATCTCCCCTGAAACGTTTAGAAATACTGGAATAATCAGAACAGGAACTGCAATAATAATGGCCCACGCAATTACTTGCCAGCTACCTATTTCCTGTGCAAGCAATCCACCCTCCGCATAGCTGAGCCCTAGTATTACGACAGCAGCCAATAATGCGAAATCTGCAATATGTAGCTGACCCAGTCCAAGATAAATAGCATAAATGATTACCGCTAAAGCACCTGCAATACTAGATAGCCAAAATTGAAGTGACGGCATTTCCCCTGCTCTCATCATTGCGAAGCCTGCTGTAGCTAAAGGTAGCAGGGCTAGCTCTACCGCTCCATGAGATACTGGCAAACTAGTCATTGCCCATGAAGTTAGGAGAGGAAATCCTAACACGGCACCTAAAGAGACAATTACTAAGCTTTTAAACTGACGAGCACTAGGTAATTTTTCTTTTCTTCCAATCAAGATAATAGCAACTAAAATTGAAGCAATTACTGCTCTTCCCAAACCAACGAATGTAGTACCAAAATATTCAACAGCTACACTAGTTGCAGGTAAGGTTAAACTAAAACAAATAACACCCAATAAACCTAATAATATCCCCATTTTTTCTTTTCTACTTTCTTGCACAATCAATCAGCTCCCCTTATTGTTAAGTACAAAACTGTCTCATCTGTACTGGTATAATACATAATAAGAGAACCCATCGTTAAAAGAAATAGAGTTTTCTAGCATCTGTCCTGGTACAGAGTAAGGAGAGGATTTTTATGGATACAAAATATGATGGAATAGTTAAAGACATTAAAAATCAGCTTGCGAATGGTGATCTGCTGGCAGGCAGTAAGCTTCCCTCAGTCCGACAAATGTCTGAGATATTTTCCTGCAGTAAAAACACTGTTATTAAAGCATACGATGAATTAGAAAAGGAACATTTAATATTTTCTATCCCCAAAAGTGGCTATTATGTTGTCAATGAATTTCAGCGCATTGACTCTAGAAGGACGACCATCGATTTTTTATCTGCTGGTCCTGATAAAAACATCATGCCATACATTGATTTTCAGCACTGTATCAATCAGGCAATTGATACATATAAGGAAGAATTATTTACTTATTCCGATCAACAAGGCTTCTCCTCTTTGCGCGTACAATTGGTGAAATACTTACAAAGCTTACAGGTTTTTACCGAACCAGAAAGATTATTTATTGTTTCTGGCTCACAGCAAGCATTAAATTTATTAGTATCCATGCCATTTCCAAATGGCAAAAAAAATATCTTAATTGAACAGCCTACTTATTTTGGCTTTATCGAATCAGCCAATTTACATTCGATAACTACCTTTGGAATTGATTTATCGATGGACGGTATAGATTTTGATCGTCTAGAGTATATTTTTCGGAATAATGATATAAAGTTTTTCTATATTGTACCAAGGTTTCAAAACCCACTTGGTCATAGCTACACAAATAAAGAGAAAAAGAGAATCGTTGAATTGGCTGAAAAGTACGATGTGTATATCGTTGAGGATGATTTTTTAGGGGAGCTCGATCCAAACACTAAATCTGATCCATTATTTTCATACAACCCTTCTGGAAGAGTCATTTATATAAAAAGTTTTTCTAAGATTTTTCTCCCTGGTTTAAGGATTGCTACCATCGTTCTTCCCCCAAAAATGAGCAGCCATTTTTCACGCTATAAGTTTACTGCTGATTTTAATAGTTCCGTGCTTTCGCAGGGTGCATTAGAGATTTATTTAAAAAATGGCATGTTTCAAAGCCATATAAAAAAAATTAAGGAGCTCTATTTTGGAAAGATGAAGCATCTACAGGAAGCTTGTGAATTATTTCTACCCAATAACACGCTTTACACAAAGCCAGCATCCGGATTTTACCTTACAATCTACTTACCAGAACATGTTGCAGCAAAGCAAATTGTTCAATTGTTAAAGGAACAACATATTTTTGTTGATGATGCCTCTAGAATGTTTCTGCCAGAATATAAAAAGGAAAACCTAATTCGCCTAAGCATTTCCCAGGTAGAAGACTATCAAATTCATACTGGTGTAGAAAAGCTGGCTCATTGTATCACGTTGATTGACAACAAGAGATCTGCTACGTCCCAATATAAAATTCAGCTCCTATAAACTATGTTTTTCACATAAAAAGACTGCGCCGCTCGGCACAGTCTTTTTTTCTATTATTTTTTTAGATGACTATCTAGGAATTTTAACATCGCATTATAGAATTCAATTTTATTTTCTTCATTTTGGAAGCCATGACCTTCATTCTCTTTCAGCATGTACTCCACGTCAACGCCTCTAGCACGTAATGCTTCTACAATTTGATCGGATTCAGCTTTGTTTACACGTGGATCATTTGCACCTTGAGCCACGAATAGTGGTGTTTTAATTTTATCCGCATGGAACACTGGAGAAGCAGCTGTTAATAGCTCTTTATCTTTCTCTGGATGCCCTACTCGCTCATAGAACATTTCACGCATTGTTTCCCAATATGGAGGGATTGTATTTAATAACGTAAAGATATTCGAAACACCTACATAGTCAACTGCTGCTGCATATAAATCTGGTGTAAACGTAATACCAGCTAAAGTAGCATAACCGCCAAATGATGCCCCGTAAATACCAATTCGTTTAGGGTCCGCAATACCTTGGTCAATTGCCCATTGTACACCATCTGTAATATCATCTTGAATTTTTAGACCCCACTGTTTATTCCCAGCCTGCAGGAATTCCTTACCGTAACCAGTAGAAGAACGGAAATTAACCTGTAAGACTGCATAACCGCGGTTCGCTAATAGCTGTACTTCTGGATTGAAGCCCCACATATCACGTGCCCATGGACCACCATGTGGATTCACGATAAGTGGTAGATTTTTAGCTTCTTTGTTTTTTGGCAATGTTAGATAGCCATTAATTATTAAGCCATCTCTACTCTTATAGGAAATTGGATGCATTTCAGATAGTTCCTCAGATTTTAACCAAGGGCTTAATGTAGCCAATTCTGTTAATTTATCTGTTAAAGAATCATAGTAATAATATTTTCCGTAAACCGTATCACTAGAAACGCTAACAATAAACTTAGTCATTTCCTTATTGTAATCGTTAATACCTAATTCACTTTCATGAACACCTAATTTATCTTGTATTTTACGGAATAGCTTTTCAAAGTTCTCATCAAAGAATTGGTAATGTGGTTTATCTGTTATATACGCACCATATAATAGTTTATCCTGCTCGGCACTATATAGTACACCTGTAACGTCTACTTCTTTATTAGACATAACGACTTCTTCTTTGCCTTCTAAATCATATTTAACAACTTCTACTTTGTCTCTTCCTTTATTAGAGGTTGCGTAAATATGTTTATTATCCTTGGAGAATGCAAGTGGTGTTACTTCATCCCCTGCTGCTAATTCAATAAATGGCTTGAATTCATCTTTTTCGGAGTCACGATAAAGAACAGTTCCAACTACCCCATCTGATGCAACCGCAACACGCACTTCTCCATTACGGTCTGCTAACCAGTTTGAGATATTACCAGGGTTTTTAGCAACATGTGTTGTTTCACCAGTCTTCACATTAAGCTTGTACACATCGAACACTGTTGCATCTTCTTTGTTCATCATAATTAGAATCTCATCTTTTACACCCTGCAAACTACTTAATAAACCTACTGTCACATTTGGATACGGCGTTAAATCCTTTTCCTCTGTCCCGTTAAATGTTGTAGAGTAGATATGGAAATTCTCATCTCCACCTTTATCCTTAACATATAATAATGTATCATCCTTCCAGAAGGAACCAGCTATATCTCGATCCTTTGAACTTGATACACGGACAGGCTCACTATCATCACCCATTTTTTTTACAAAAATATTAGAACGGTTTTCCCATGCTGATGAAAACGTTATATAGTTACCATCTGGCGAAAGCTGATAGCCAAAGTTTCCTGGACTTTTCATGAAGTCTTCTACAGAAATTTCCTTTACGCCCTCATTATTAGTACCGTTTTTCACTTGTTTAGCATTATTTAACATTTTGACTGCATCTTGCTTAGAAAGCGTATTATCACTAATTAAAAGCCCAGTAAATAATCCAAGCTTAGCTGCTTTTTCTTTGTACTCATCAAGCGTTGATTCTTTTTCCTCTTTATTTAAAGCTCTTACTAAAATACGTGCTGCTTCATCGCGTTTAATAGCAAGGGTTAAATCCTTTAATTCCTCACCTTTTACCCACGTTGCAATGATTTGCTGACGCATAGATTCTGATCCATGCTGGAAGGTTAAAGCTGTTACAGCTAAATTAAGAAATTCCTGTGCTGTGACACTTTCCTCTTGGGCTACTACTTGTTGACTAGTTTCATTGGCAGCTCGTACCTCTTGCATTGTGACTGGATAAACAGCAGAAGTCGTTAAAATGACCGCTAATGATGCCGATAAAAATCGTTTTTTCAAAATGATTCCTCCTTATATCATTGTGCGTTATATCGTTTGTCGATATATTAAAATTATAACAACTTTAGCGCTTTTGTCAATAAATGATAATAATTAAATATAATTACCTTTTAAACCAATAAAAAAATTGAACCATAGTACATGGGGTTTTGAGCTGAACTAATCCACACAATTTAGTTCAGCTTTTATTTAGGAATAAAATAAAATTTAGGATATTTAATTGTTAGATTCTATTGCAGTCTATGAAAATTAATATCTCTTTTATTTAAGTGAGCAACTCGACCAACTGAAAGCTGGGGCTATTATTACGTGCACAGTGTCCATGCAACTGATTACACATCATGGATAAACGTCGAAAAACTCTCTCCAATTGGTTAAAAATGGTTTAAGGACACAAAAATGTCAAAGATCACTATTGAAATGTAATTATTTGTAATGATAGGATTAAATTAACTCGAGCGAGCGTCAATTGCTGTAGCAACTTATATTTTTAGATACAATTCTATTATTTTTTTAAATTTGTGAAGGAAGGTTAGTGTGAGAGATTTAAAAAAAGGCACTATTTATGCAATAATTTCAGCTATTTGTTTTGGTATTATGCCCATTTTCGCTATAAAAGCTTATAGCTATGGGATTTCTGTTTATACATTACTGGTTTTAAGATTTTCAATAAGTTCTTTACTATTTTTTTTGTTTCTTATATGGAAAAAAATACCTATTAAAATTAGTAAAATGGATTTAAAGTTATTTTTTCTATTGGGTGGTGTTTTATTTACACTGTTATCTGTCCTACATTTTGAATCATTAAAATATCTATCTTCTGCTATGGCTGTTTTATTATTATTTTCATTTCCTATATTTGTTTCAATCTTTTCCTTTTTAATCTACAAAGAAAAGCTAAAGGTAAAATCAATCATAGCTTTATTTTTCACCTTTATTAGTATGATTTTTTTATTAGGCGTTTCTTTTCAAGGTATAAATATGAAAGGCGTAATGTTAGCGATATTAGCTGCTATTGTATATGCACTATATATGATTCTTGGAAAAAAAGTCACCGACAATAATTCTCCCGTTGTAACAAGTACTTATGTTACCTCCTTTGCTGCATTGGGTGTAATTTTCATAGGACTAATAACTAGTGAACTACATTTGAATTTTGGTTCAAATGCATGGATATATATATTCGGCATTGTTGTTATTTCAACGATTATAGGTGAAATAACTTTATTTAAATCACTACAGATTCTTACTTCAACAAATGTTTCTATGATAAGTATGGTAGAGCCCATATTCACCTCTATCTTTGGCTTACTGTTTTTGCAGGAAGTAATGGAACCTCTTCAACTATTGGGAGGTATTTTCATCTTAATAGGCTTAACTTTCTTGATTTATTTTCAAAATAAAAATTAATATGATTCAAATACTCATCGAAAGGAAGATTCAAAGATGATTTTTAACCTAAATGAAAAGACTCTATCAATTCCTGAGGGAACTGAAGATGTTTTAGGAATTGATATGAGATATCGAGAACATATCATCAATATAATTAAAGGCGTTTATGAAAACTATGGTTTCAATCCACATAAAACACCTATTTTAGAATACTTAGAAACTTTTAACGGACATCATGGGGAAGGAGAGAAGTTATTTTTTCATATAAATGATAAAAATGAAAAAATTCTTATTCCTCGCTATGATCTAACTGTACCGCTGGCTAGAGTAGTAAGTATGTATCCAAATATACCGAGACCTTATAAAAGATATCAAATTGGTCCATCTTTTAGAGATGATCAGCCTGGAAAAAGTCATTTTAGAGAATTTACACAATGCGACGCTGATATCATTGGCTCAGACAGTTTATTAGCTGAAATCGATATTACAATAATGGCCCATGAATTGATTAATAAGTTAGGAATAAAAAACTTTGTTTTGAAAATAAATCATAGACTACTTATTCAAGCCTTAGCTCTTAAAGTTGGTTTGAATACCAAAGAAGAACACCTCGGATTACAAAGAGCCTTAGATTATGCAGATAAAGTTTCAAAAGACGGATTACAAGGTATAAAAAATAAACTAATAGAAAATAAAATTCCACTGAATATTGCTAATCAAATACTAATTGAAATTGAATGTTTTTCTAACCTTTTAGCTCAATATGAGGATTTACAAAATCAAATAAGTCAAATTGAAAAGTTCTTTAATTACTGTCTCACTTCTACAAAGGCGACAGCCGATTTGAAATTTATCCTCTCTTATTTACCAAAAAATGTTCAATCCAACATCAAAATTGATTTAACATTAGCAAGAGGGGCAGATTATTATACAGGCTATATATTAGAGGGTTTGGTTGTTGACTCTGAAATCGGAGCAATTTTAGGTGGTGGACGATACAATAATTTAGTTTCTGCTGTCGGCAATTTAAATGAACCAGGAGTTGGCTTAGCCTTTGGTTTAGAAAGATTATTATCTGTATTGAAAAGCCTAGATTATATTGACAAAAATATATTACTGCCTCATAAAATATTATTAGCTGATGCCAACGAAGAGTTCCATCCTAAGATTTTTCATATCGCTCGTGAATTAAGAAAATACTATGATGTTGACATTTATTATAATCACACTCAATTTGAAGATATAATCCATTTTGCTCAGGAAAATAAGCATCAAATAATTATAGAGCTTATTGGGGACCGTCCATTCATTCACTCTGTTATAGAGAATGAGACATTTAAGTTGGAAGTAACAGGTATTTTAAATAGTTTAGATTTTATATAATGATTCTCGACCTTGCTTTATATATGAGTATTACTTTAATAATTTCACGTATCAAATAATTTGAATTTTCTCTAAAATAAAAATGTACATTACTAAAAAAATTTAATTTAGTAATGTACATTTCTATTATATGCGCAACATTATATTCGGGTAGTAATGTACAATTCCCTATTTTTAATGTTACAAAGTAGCCAGCTAGAATTTACGACTTGCTCCGCCTCCAGCAGATGAACCACCTCCAAATCCACCAAAGCCGCCTCCACCTGAGCCTCGGCTGCCAAAGCCACCGCCAAAGCCTCCTGGATAGCCTCCTCTGCCACCTGAGCGTGGTCCTCTTCCACCACCATTAGAAATAATGGAGTAAAAAACAAGGACAATGACAACAAGGACAATAATCATCCATGTTGGCATTTCTTCCTCTTCAGCTGAATTTGTAGGAGTCTCCCCCTCCCAATTGTACTCCTCTGCAACAATTTGAAATACTTCAGCATATGTTGCTTTAAAGGCTTGATCAATATTACCAGCACTTGCATTAGGATAAAACGCTGTATCTAATATCCGTCCAAGTTTCCCATCTGGTAATGCTCCTTCAAGTCCCTGACCAACAGCAATTACGACATCATTATTGCCTTCACCCTGACCAAATGTTGCTAATAATAATACACCGTTATTTTTTTGTGCATTACCAATTCCCCATGAACGAATCATTTTAGTCGCATACATTTTTGGGTCCTGTCCATGAATAGATTCCACAGTGATCACCATTATTTCGGCACCTGTCCCTTTGTCTAGCTGCTCTGAATAATGATTAAGCTCCTCTTTTACTGAAGTGGATAATACATTAGCAAAATCGTGAATATACGTATTTTTCATGGGGGTTGGCATTGCTGCATCTGCCATTCTAATCAATACAAGAAATGAGAAACAAACAATTGCAAATTGCACAATAAAACGTTTCATTATTGCTTACCTGAATTACTAAAATCAATAGATGGTGCCTTTTCAGAACCTGCTGTAGCTTTAAAATATTCCTTCTGCTCAAACCCAAACATTCCTGCAATTAAATTTCCTGGGAAACGTTTTACATTTTTATTAAAAGTTTGAACCTCATTATTGTAGTCCTCACGAGCGACTGCTAGCCGGTTTTCTGTTCCAGCTAATTCATCCATTAATTGTCGAAAATTAGCGTCTGCCTTTAAGTTTGGATAATTTTCTACCACAACAAGCAATCGACTAAGTGCGCCATTCAGTGCATCATTTGCAACCGCCTGTTCCTCTGGACTACGTGCATTTCCCATTTGTGAGCGTGCCTCCGAAATACTAGCAATAATATCTTGCTCATGCTTAGCGTACCCTTTTACTGATTCCACTAAGTTTGGAATTAAATCATAGCGACGCTGAAGCTGGTTTTCAACCTGGGCCCATTTTGAATCCACACTCTCTTCCGCTGTAACAAGGCTGTTGTATTTAGGGATAAATAGTAAAGCTAATAGCACTAAAATAATAATGATAATGCCAATAGGTCCAAGAACTTTTTTCAAATGGTATTCCCTCCTTTACACACTTACTTTTCCTTACCTCTAATGTGCTGCAAAAAAACATCTCTATTCTACATATATGCAAATGGAGTTATAGCGTATGAAATATATCTAATTAGACATACTAAATACTGCAACAAAATAACATTTAGGAGGCGTTTTTTTTGTCACAATCATTTCACAATGAATCAGCTAACCAACCATCATTCAACCAACAACAAAGCCTAAATCATGGTGGACATGAAGTTATGGACATGCATGAAACACTTGGCGAAATCATTGCTGGTATGAATCAATCCATTATTCTACGTCCACATGTTAAGGACCCTGAGTTACTTAGTATTTTGGATCGCCAATATAACTTCACTTTAGGGATGTATAACACTATTGTGGAATCTTTTAAAACTGGACATGATCCATCTGTTCCAACTGGACGTTACCAAATGGAGACAGGCAATAACTTTACTTATGGATTAAATCCTGGGCAACCTAAAAAACCAATGCAAAATGCAAATGAAATGAATGATGAAACAATTTCAGGCTTCTTATTAGGTGCTCAAAAAGGTACAGCCAAATGTATGACAGCTGCTGCGACTGAGACTACAAACCCTGTTGTTCGCCGTGTTGTTGCAGATAGTATTCCCAACTGTATTGAAATGGCATACGAATTATCTATTTACCAAAATAAGCATGGCTACTATCAAGTACCTCAATATTCGCAGCAGGATATGCGTACAATACTCGATTCATTCGGTACAACTACAAATCCTCTTCATTAACAAAAAAGCAGTCTCACATGTGATCTAAATCACCGGAGACTGCTTTGCTTTGTGGTTATAAAACTTTTCCTAAAAATGCTTTTGTTCGTTCATTTTGAGGATTTCCGAAAATTTCCGCCGGTGCTCCTTCTTCTACAATATAGCCACCATCCATAAAGACCACACGATCGCCTACCTCACGTGCAAAGCCCATTTCATGTGTAACGACAATCATTGTCATTCCTTCAGCTGCTAGATTCTTCATTACATCTAACACCTCTTTTACCATTTCTGGATCAAGTGCTGACGTCGGTTCATCAAAAAGAATGGCTTTTGGTTTCATTGCTAAAGCGCGAGCAATAGCTACCCGTTGCTGCTGACCACCTGAAAGCTGTTCAGGGTAGTTATATGCTTTACTATCTAAACCAACCTTCTTAAGAAGCTCATGTCCTAATGCTTCTGCATCGGCACGACTCATCTTACGAATTTGCATTGGTGCCATTGTCACATTATCAATAACCGTCATATGCGGGAATAAATTGAATTGTTGAAACACCATGCCCACTTCTGCACGTATTGCATTTATATTTGTTTTAGGATCATTAATCTTCACATTTTCAATATAAATGGCACCATCTGTCACTTCTTCGAGCATATTAATACAGCGTAAAAAGGTACTTTTCCCTGAACCAGATGGTCCTATTACACAAACCACCTGTTTTTCTTGTATTTCATAATCAATACCTTTTAATACTTCCAGCTTGCCAAAATATTTGTGTAAATTCTGAATTTTAATCATCGTGCTTCCCGCCCTTCTGCCTTACGAGGGACATAACTATTACTGAATCGCTTCTCGATAAATGCCACAATTTTTGTTACACCATACGTTAAAACTAAATATAATAATGCTGCAACAATGTATGGCTCCCAGAATCGGAAGCTAGCTCCTGCTACTACTTTACTTGCATATAAAATATCTGGAGCTGCAATAACGGTTACTAGAGAGGAATCCTTTAATAGCGCAATGAATTCATTCCCTAACGGTGGAATCATTCGTCTAAATGCCTGTGGTAAAATGACTTTTCTCATCGCTTGGTTATGTGTTAAGCCAAGTGATCGAGCTGCCTCCATTTGACCTTTCGCAATACTTTGAATGCCGGCACGGAAGATTTCTGCATTATAGGCCGCACAGTTTAATATAAGTGCCGTGATCCCTGACACCATATAGCCTAAAGAGTGTCCAAAAATCGTAGGTATTACGGCTAAATGAATTAATAAAATTTGCACTAGCATTGGTGTTCCACGGAATAAATCAACATAAAGCTTACACGGCCAATAAATCCATTTTTTCGTTGATAATTTTCCGAGCCCTAAAAATAATCCTAAAAAAATACCACCAAAATAACCACTGAGTGTCAAAATTAGTGTTACGCCAATACCACGTATAAACATATCTCGGTAGTTCCAGACTATGTCCCAGCGTAAGTCAAAGATGTCCATCCGAAAACCCCATTTCCCCTAAAAAGTTACGAAAAATATGAAGACGCTAGCATAAGGCTATGCTAGGGGCACCATTCATTCTTTTCTTACTTAAAGTCTGAGCCAGTAATCTCTTTTAATTTACCGTTCTCTTTAATCTTTTGTAGACCCTCATTTAATAGGTTTAAGAGCTCTTTATTTCCTTTTTGAACCATGAAGCCATAATATTCTTTATCAAATGCATCATCTTCTATTACTTTTAGTTTTTGATCTGGGTGTGCTTTGATATATTCGTAAACTACTGCATTATCACCAATCGCAGCATCTACATTGCCATTTAGCATTTCTTGGATAGCAACTGGTTGATTTTCAAATGCCATAATATTTGTACTTGCATCACCCTGTAGCTTTTTCGCTGCTAAATGACCAGTCGCATTAATTTGAACTGAAACTTTTTTATCTTTGAGCTCTGCTAATGATTTAATCTTTGAATCCTCTTTTACAACGATTAATAATTGAGATTCATAGTATGGCTCAGTAAAATCGAATGATTGTTTACGTTCTTCTGTAATTGTAATTCCGGATGCCCCAATATCTGTTTCACCATTTTTAATTGTTTGGAATACAGGCTCCCAGCCAATATTTTGCCATTCTACCTCAAAGTTCATTTCATCAGCAATAGCCTGCAAAATATCGACATCAATCCCTACTATATTCCCTTTATCGTCAATCGATTCAAACGGAGCGAAAGTAGCCTCTGTACCTACCTTATAAACTTTTTTACCGCTTCCGCCATCCTCTGCCGGTGCACTACCTGATGATTTATCTTCCTTCGCGCCACATCCTGCTAGAGCTAGCATTAGTGCTGCCACGAGCATAAGTAACATAGATACTCTTTTTTTCATAGCATTTCCCCCTAAAATAAGTTTTTCCGAAATACGACTTCATTTTTCACAATTCGGAAATGTTAGACTATTAGGTCAATTATAGTAACATTATTGCTAATAGACAATAACTTTTCGTATAAAAGTAATTATTTTTTCATAAAAATTTATTTCCATGTGTTTTTTTAGCAAAAAACGGTATGAATAATCGAAAATAGCATTAAAAATGAATATTTATACATCAACTAATCATGCCAAAATTAGATAGTTTTGGGCAAAAAAAAAAGAATCCCCTCAGATAGGATTCTTTTTTTTCGACTAGATGGCTAGTCCTCACGTACAGTATGTCCACTAAAAAATAATTTGGAGTTGTTGCTTTTTTGAAGGTTTGAATGGAACAAATACGGGAATAATGCCAATTAGGGCAGTATTTCCACTATTTTCCCTTCTTTCTCCACTAAGCAGGCTGCTAAACTACTTATTAGGAGAATCGAGCTATAAAAGGTAATAAAATAATCAATAAAATGGCGCCCTCGGAGGGAATCGAACCCCCAGTGCAAGAACCGGAATCTTACGTGTTATCCATTACACCACGAGGGCATTAAACACAAAAAAAAAGTACTCACTCTAGGCTTTATGAAAAGCATGATGTAGATAATCCTCATTTTTTGAAGCATACCCGCAAAATAGTGTACCGTACTTTAATCTATGACCTTAACTATTATACAAACGTATTGCCAACAATTCAACTATAGAATGCAAAAAACAATTTATTTTTTTATTTCACTTTAGCAGGGTTAATATTTGACCTTCCCTGACTATAATGTGTATGATAGGGATACAGCTGAAATACAACGGAAGTTTTCAGCAAGAGTATTCGAATTTAGTTTTATTAAGGAGGATTTAACATGAATTTAATTCCTACAGTTATTGAACAAACAAGCCGTGGTGAACGTGCATATGACATCTATTCACGACTACTAAAAGACCGCATCATCCTTTTAGGAAGTGCGATTGATGACAACGTGGCTAACTCAATTGTAGCTCAGCTTCTATTCCTACAAGCTGAAGATCCAGATAAAGATATCTCACTTTATATTAACTCACCAGGTGGATCAATCACTGCTGGTATGGCCATCTATGACACAATGCAAATTATTAAGCCACAAGTACAAACAATCTGTATTGGTATGGCTGCATCTATGGGAGCATTCCTACTTGCGGCAGGTGAGCCTGGTAAACGATTCGCTTTACCAAATGCAGAAGTAATGATTCACCAACCATTAGGTGGCGCACAAGGTCAAGCAACTGAGATTGAAATCGCTGCTAAACGTATTTTATTCCTACGTGAAAAATTAAATGGTATCTTATCAGAACGCACTGGGCAACCGCTTGAAGTCATTTCAAGAGATACAGATCGTGATAACTTCATGACAGCTGAACGTGCAAAAGAATATGGCTTAATCGACCATATTATGGACCGTAGCGACCGTAAATAACAAAGTACAGACATCTCAGATTTAGTTCTGAGATGTCTTTCTTTATTTTGACGCTCTATCCATCACTTTTACATTTTCATCCGTCACTTTGACATTTCTATCCGTCACATTAGCTCCGCTATCCACCACTTTCGTTAAATAGAGCATAAAAAAACTGCCCAATTATTGGACAGTCTTTAAATTTAATCTTCTTTTTCGATTAACTCTGCCAATGCTGTAACCGCTTGCTCAGCATCGTTGCCTTCACTGCTTAACACTACTTCTGTTCCTTTGGCAATAGCTAAGCTCATTACACCCATAATGGATTTAGCATTAACTTTTTTCTCATCCTTCTCAAGAAAGATATCTGCACTAAAGCGATTTGCTTCTTGAACAAATAATGCTGCTTGTCTAGCCTGTAGTCCTAATTTTAATTTGACTTGGACTCTTCTCTCGGTCATTCTCAAAACTCCCCTTTACTACCGTTCATCTTATTAGTTTTATCTTACCTTACTTACTAGCAAAAGAACAATATGTGTTTACGCATCACATTCATACCTGAAAAGTATGAAAACTTAACCACCAATCTTTTCTCCACGTCTTAATGCATCCGCTATTTCGTCGATTTTCCGTAAACGATGATTGACACCTGATTTACTAACCGTTCCGCTTGATACCATTTCACCCAGTTCTTTTAGGGTGACATCTTGATATTCTACTCGTAAACGTGCAATTTCTCGAAGCTTTTCTGGTAATTGATCTAGGCCAATGGAATTTTCAATAAATCGAATATTTTCAACCTGACGCAATGCAGCACCTATTGTTTTATTTAAGTTTGCTGTCTCACAATTAACAATACGGTTAACGCTATTCCGCATATCTCGCAATATACGGACATCCTCAAATTTCATCATTGCCTGATGTGCTCCTACAATATTAAGAAAATCAGAAATCTTTTCTGCCTCTTTTAAATAGGTCACAAAGCCCTTTTTCCGTTCTATTGTTTTAGCATTTAGATCAAATTCATTCATAACATCCATTAAAGCCTCGCCATGCTCTTTATATAACGAATAAATTTCTAAATGGTAGGCTGACGTTTCTGGATTATTAACAGAGCCGCCTGCTAAAAATGCACCTCGTAAATATGCTCTTTTTTGACCACTCTTTTTAATAAGCTTTGGAGAAATCGTATGATTGAATTGAAAGTCGTCTGAGATGATTTCTAAATCAATTAGTAGCTCGCGCGCACCATCTCTTACACGGCAAATATATACGTTATTTTTTTTCAAACGCATTTTTTTTCGAACAAGTAACTCTACATTATATGGATACAACTTTTTCATAATCGTATAGAGTCTTCTTGCAATTGCAGCGTTTTCAGTTTGTACGTCTAAGCTTAACTGTTTATTCGCAAAGGATAATGAACCATTCATACGAATTAGGGCAGATACTTCTGCTTTCATACAATGATTGTCCGCTTCTATTTGCGTTAATTCTTTTTTTGTTTCAGAAGCAAAAGACATATCACGTGCCCCCCTTTCAACTTCAGTTCTATGTATATGCCATCTTATCATATACAATAAGCGCTTTATGATTGTATTTTTGGATTGTTTACTTTTTGTTTATAAATATTTGCGTATTCTACAAGCCATTTAGCAACATTTGTCGCATTATGACGAACCGTCCCATCTGATCGAATTGTGGCAATATCTCGCTTAATAACCTCTAACCCCATACTTTCAAGCTTTGCCACATCAAATGTTACAGGTTCCGCACATTCTTCCTTATAAAGCTCCTGTACAGGATGTGGTAATTTCTCTTCATTTACTAAAATAGAATCGATAAAGGAAGCGCCAACATGTTCGTAAATTGCTTTTACATGATCTCCTGCTGTATAGGAAATGGTTTCACCTTTTTGAGTCATTAAATTACAAACATAAATTTTTCTTCCTTTAGCTCTTACAACAGCTTCACCAATTTCTTTGACAAGCAGGTTAGGTATAATACTCGTATATAAGCTACCAGGACCAATTAAAATATAATCCGCACGCTGGATTGCTCGTATTGCCTCTGGTAACGGTTTCACATTTTCAGGCACTAGAAAAACACGACTAATGCGTTTTGTAGCCGTTGGAATTTTAGATTCACCTTCGATTGTAGAACCGTCCTCAAGCTCTGCATGTAAATTAATTTTTTTATTGGCAGCTGGTATAACACGACCATGGACCTTTAACACTTTTCCCATTTCACTAATGGCATGGTTAAAATCACCTGTAATCTCTGTTAAAGCAGTGAGCATTAAATTGCCTAATGAATGCCCTCGTAAATCTTGTGATGCCGAAAAGCGATATTGAAACATTTGCTCTACAAGTGGCTCAACATCCGATAATGCAGCAATAACATTTCGGACATCGCCGGGTGGTGGTATATCATAATCATCCCGTAAGCGCCCTGAAGAGCCACCATCATCCGCTACTGTTACAATAGCAGTAATATCGAATGGATGATGCTTCAGCCCCCTTAGTAATGTAGAAAGCCCTGTACCACCACCTATAACAACTAGCTTAGTGTGCCTTTTCCCCATTCACTCAATCCTTTCTTCGATTGATGTCACGATGCGTTATAACCGTATTCTCTTTTCCACTTAGATATGCCCCAAAATACTCTGCTAATGTTACCGAGCGATGCTGTCCACCCGTACAACCAAAGGCAATAACAAGCTGTGATTTTCCTTCTTGTCTATATAGAGGTATCATAAATTCAAATAAATCCTTCAATTTTTGAATAAGCGTTTGTGTATCCTCAAGCGCTAAAACATAAGAGGATACCTCCGTCTGTAATCCCGTCTTAGGACGCAGCTCTTCAACATAATAGGGATTTTTTAAAAAACGCACGTCAAACACTAAATCTGCATCTATTGGCATACCATGTTTAAATCCAAAGGACATAATATTAACCGAAAAAACATGATCTGAATCACTCGCAAACTCTTTGGCGATTTTTTCACGTAGTTCCTTAGGCTTCATAGTAGACGTATTATAGACAAAATTAGCCCGCCCTTTCACTTCAGAGAGCAAAATACGCTCTTGTTGAATACCATCTAATGGTAAGCCATTGACAGCTAATGGGTGCGAACGTCTTGTCTCTTTATAGCGTCTAACTAATGTTGCATCATCTGCATCCAAGAACAATATGCGTACAACAATATTCCCTTCTTTTTGTATATGGTCAAGAGCACCAATAAGAGAATCAAAAAAGTCACCGCCCCGCATATCCATAACAGCTGCAATACGTGTAGTATTTTTTCCCGAATCCCTAAGGAGGGTTAAAAAAGTTGTAAGTAACGCCGGTGGTAAATTATCAATACAGTAATACCCTAAATCCTCAAAGCTTTGAATAGCTACTGTTTTTCCAGCTCCAGACATTCCTGTAATAATAACCAATTCATGTGTTCTTTGTTGGCCTTCAACCACCACTGTCATGCAGCTCCTTTTATTGTTCTTTTGATATTTGTATTTTTTCATGCAATAATTCAAAATCAGTCGTATATTCAAATGTTCCATACTGAATGCCTGATTGTGAGATAGCAAATTGTAAATTTGTCCGATCACCTTCAGCCATTGGCAAATGGTTTAAATCCTCTACTGGGTGCCATGCAAGCTTGCCTTCTCTCGTTTCATCAAAAGGTATACCTTCTATATCCTTGGCAACAAACGTATAAAGCATCCATTCATCAACGACTGCATTATTTTCTTTAATAACCATTGTATAAACACCTTTTAAATGCGCATTTAATGGTGTGACATTTGTTTCCTCCTGAAACTCACGTACAGCAGCCTCATAGATGGATTCGCCGCACTCCATTTTTCCACCTGGAGCTACGTACCAGCCGCGTCTAGGCTTTTGAAGTAATAATACTTGACCGTCTTTAACGGCAATTAAGTTTGCAATTCTTTGCATAGGCACACCTCTAATCACTTTGCATTCTATCCTTCATTATAGCAAGACCCAACAATATTTGTCCTCCATTCAGAACTTTAGTGCCTGGCAATTTTCACTTTAATCGTATTATTAGTAATCATGAGTTTGTCATCATCCATGAATCTAAAAGAGCTGGCTCACAATTATTAATATCCTAACATAACAAAAATAGGTTGCCCCACCATATTAGGCGGAGACAACCTACTAAACAAAATAAAAGGGGGATTGCTAATTACACAATATATATTACACCTTTTATATGTCATTCAAGTTACAACAATATTAAAACCGTGTTAAAAATTGTATTTTTTTCCTTGGAACTTTTATTTACATTAAGCATTAATTTTCTCTAATAGTTCTTCTACATAATGCTGTACTGCTTGTGCGGCAATACTTCCATCACCTGTAGCTGTCACAATTTGACGAAGTGATTTTTCGCGTACATCACCTGCTGCAAAGATACCTGGTACAGTTGTTTCCATGTTTTCATTTGTTAAAATATAGCCTGCATCATTTAAAATACCTAAAGATTCAAATGGCTTTGTTAATGGTAGCATTCCGATATAAACAAATACACCATCAGCAACAAATTCAGATTCTGTTCCATCTACAGTAGATTGTAATGTTACACTACCAACTTTACCGTTAGCTTCATTTATTTCTTTCACTGTAGCATTCCAGATGAAATCAATTTTTTCATTTGCAAAGGCACGATCTTGAAGTATTTTTTGTGCACGCAATTTATCTCGGCGGTGAACAATTGTTACTTTCTCAGCAAAGCGAGTTAAGTATACCCCTTCTTCGACAGCTGAATCTCCTCCACCTACGACTACTAGGTTTTTTTGCTTGAAGAATGCACCATCACAAACTGCACAATAGCTGACACCGCGGCCACCTAATTCTTTTTCGCCAGGCACGCCCATTTTTTTATATTCCGCCCCTGTAGAAATAATAATGGCACGTGTTTTATATTCTTTCGCACCTGATTTTATTGTTTTATATTCTTCACCATCGATAATTTCAGAAACATCGCCGTAAGCATATTCTGCACCGAATTTTTTAGCATGCTCAAACATTTTTGTAGACAGCTCTGGTCCTAAAATCGTATCGAATCCTGGATAGTTTTCTACTTCTTCTGTATTTGCCATTTGTCCACCAGGGATACCACGTTCAATCATTAAAGTTGAAAGGTTCGCACGTGATGTATATACAGCAGCAGTCATTCCTGCAGGACCTGCACCAATTATTACAACATCATAAATTTTTTCTTCCGACATAAAATCTTCCCCCTACACAAATACTTTTTTATCCCGCCTACATGTACTGTAAGACCCCCACTCTCCCATTTAAGTGATGCAATTATGAAGAGGGAAATCAACTACCCATGAAAAGCTTGATTGGCTCAACTCTAACTGTTTGAAGTTTTACCTATTAATAACGATTGTAAGTTCATCGTATGTGAAAGTAAAAAGTTATTCAACTATGTTGCTCAGAGGTTACTTATGACCGTTTGGTAAGAACTTTAAAATTTCATCAATATACTTTGATAAAGTCGCCACAGATACCCCATATTGCTGAGCTATCTCTTTTTTTGTAACCTTGAGCATTCGAGATGAACGAAATAAAAAATCATTCGCTCCTGCAATAGCTGCTGGATTTGTAAAACGATAATTACTGTTAAGTGCCTGCTCACAGAGAACAAACCACATTTGAAACATTGGTGCAATGAGGGCCGTAAGCTTACCATACTGTTCTAATAAAATTTCTGGCACACTTACTGCTCGTAAAAAACTAGCCTCAACCTTATTTTTCATATCAAAGTGATGACCAAGTGCATATGCTAGGAATAACTTTTCAAACGAACCATATTGCTCAACGTCTATCCATTTGGGATGTGCAATAATTTCTTGCTTATGCGCTGTACAGCTCAATAAAAACAACCCAAAAATACGCTCACTAGTATAATTACTCTCTAGTTTTTCTACAATATAATCACGGTCATGTTCTAATGCATCGAGCTCATAATCATTTTCCTGTTCACGCCAAGGTTCAAAGCCTTCTTTGTCCGGATCTAGCTCTAATAGTTGCTCCCAAGCACTCTTAGAAATTTCCTTATGTCCTGAGAAGTATGCCGCATGAGATAACCAAAAATAAAAGCCAGCATCCCCTATATAACCACGTTTTTGCATACTACGTAACCATTTAAAGGCCAAATCGTATTGCCCAACTAACGCTAATGTTGCACCTAGCTTGTAGCGATGTTCCCAAGTGTAAGGCTGAATTTTAACAAGTACATTTAAAAGGTCCTTTAATTCTTCTTCATTTTTTTCATAATATGCAATAACGGTTAAATTACATAACGCATGTAAATTTCCCTTATTTTTACGCAAGACAGTATTTAAAAGTGCCTTTGCCTGTTCTGCCTCACCGACATAAAAATATGCAAGTGCTAAATTATTATAAGCTGACCAAAAATCTGGTCGATCTTCAATTAACTCTTCTAGAATATTAATAGCTTCGGGGAAGTCCCCTTTTTCCATACAACGCCTCGCCTGTTCCTGTCGATATAAATCCTCGCCAGTACCATCTAGCTCCTCAAAATCATCCTGCTCAAAAGCAACGAATTCTAATATTTCTGCCGCCTCATCTGCATAGGCACCATCTGGCTCTTTTTGCAAATATTGCTCCGCAAAGCGTTTAGCATCTTGTATCATACCAACACATCCTGAAACCTCTGCCATATAAAAAATGATTTCTAGATTCTCTGGATCAATTTGATAGGCATGACGAAGAAGATCATACGCTTCCTCGAAACGTTGACCCTCTAACTCCACGATTGCCAATTGCAATAAGATCATTGGATCATCTGGACTTAGATCTACCGCACGCTGTAAATATTTATAAGCTTTATTCATTTGTCCACTATTCATTGCTTGAATTGATTTTTTATAATAATAGTCGCCTGTTGGAATGAACGACACGACATTCGTTAGATTCTCTTTTTGATGTTTCTTTTCCAAAATATTTCCTCCGAAACAAGAAATAAGGAACGTTTTTCACGTTCCTTTACACAGTAACCTTTATTATACCATACAATTAGCAATATGCTGTTATTTCTCTTCGTGACGTTTTTCTAACACATGTAAAACATCATAAACGCTTACTTTTTGTTCTTGCAGTAGTACTAATAAATGGTAAAGTAAATCGGCTGCTTCCCATTTAACCTCTTCTGCATCTCGATTTTTTGCACCAATAACAACTTCCGTTGCCTCTTCCCCGACCTTTTTACAAATTTTATCGATTCCTTTATCGAATAAATATGTAGTATATGCGCCTTCTGGCATTTCTTGCTCACGTTTTGCAATAACGTTAACAAGCTTAGTAATAATCTCAACAGAGCCAACCTTCGTATTTTGCTGAATAAGCTTTGTAAAGCAGGAGGTTGTGCCATTATGACAGGCTGGACCAGCAGGGAGTACTTCCACAACTAACGCATCTCCATCACAGTCTGCTTTCATGGCCACTACTTTTTGTGTATGACCACTAGTTGCCCCCTTGTGCCAAAGCTCCTGACGTGAACGTGAGTAGAACCATGTTTCACCTGATTCAAGTGTTTTTTTCAGTGATTCTTTGTTCATATAGGCTACAGTTAATACTTCTTTTGTATTGGCATCTTGCACAACTGCAGTGACAAGGCCTTTATCATCAAATTTAATGCTGTCTATCATCTTACTGCCACTCCTTTTTCACGTAAGTATTCTTTTACTTGCGCTACGCTCGTTTCTTTGTAATGAAAGATCGATGCGGCAAGAGCTGCATCTGCATCAACATCTTCCGCTAATACTTCGTAAAAATGCTCGGCATTCCCTGCACCGCCACTAGCAATAACAGGAACTGTTACAGCCTCTCTCACTGCCTTAGTTAAGGCTAAATCAAAACCTGATTTTTCACCGTCCTGATTCATGCTTGTTAATAAAATTTCTCCAGCGCCCAAGCGAACCGCTTCCCTTGCCCACTCTGTTGCTTGCCAACTAGTTTTGTTGCGACCACCATGCGTATAAACCATCCATGTGCCGTCTTCATCACTATAGCGCGCATCAATAGCAACAACAATACATTGTGCACCAAAAAAGTCAGATCCTTCTTTAATAAGCTCAGGTCGCTCTAAAGCAGAAGTATTGACTGATACCTTATCAGCGCCTGCACGTAAAATGCGTTTCATATCACCCAATGTGCGAATTCCACCACCTACTGTAAATGGAATAGCAAGTGTCGCTGCTGTTTGTCGCACGACATCCACCATTGTTTCACGCCCTTCATGTGAGGCAGAGATATCAAGAAAAACAAGCTCATCTGCCCCCTGCTCATCATAAAACTTGGCTAGCTCTACTGGGTCGCCTGCATCTCGTAAAGACACAAATTGCACTCCCTTTACAACTCGCCCCTCTTTCACATCCAAACATGGAATAATACGCTTTGTTAGCATGAAGCCACCCCCTTCAACCATTGCTGTAATAAAAACACACCTAGCTCACCTGATTTTTCTGGATGAAATTGCATTCCCGTTACAGAGCCAGTAGTAACAATACCTGGAACCCTTATTCCATGATAATCTGCATAAGCGACAAGCTCTGTGTCATCTATGTCGGTTGCATAAAAGGAGTGAACAAAATACACATGCTTCGCTGGCGGCAATGCTGTTAGCCAAGTTGGACGATTAGTCATGATTAGCTCGTTCCAGCCCATATGTGGTACTCGATATGCCTGACCATCATTCACACCAGCAAAACGTTTGATGCTACCTTTGAAAAATCCTAAGCCTTTTGTCGCTGTCACCTCTTCACTTTCCTCAAATAGCAACTGCATACCTAAGCAAATACCCAGCAGTGGACGATTATCTGCTTTTACCCTTTGTAAATAGCCATCTAATTTTGTCTCAGCAAGCCGTTTCATAGCATCTGGAAATGCTCCAACACCTGGTAATAAAAGTGCATCTGCTTTATCCAACGCTTTTTCATCAGCCGTAACAACCACCTCACAGCCAAGTCGTACTAATGCTTGCTCTACACTAAATAAATTACCCATACCATAATCGATCACACCTATTTTCACGTTAACAGCCCCTTAGTTGATGGCACACCTTTAACACGAGGATCAATTTCCACTGCTGCATCAATCGCGCGTGCTAACGCCTTAAAAATTGCCTCTATAATATGATGTGTATTCTGTCCATATGGTACAATGACGTGAACATTCATTCTCGCTTCTAGAGCAAATTTCCATAAAAACTCATGAACTAATTCTGTATCAAAGCTACCCACTTTTTCTTTTAATTGTGGTACACGGTATTCTAGATGTGGACGATTAGAGCAATCTACAACAACCTGTGCCAACGCATCATCCATTGGTACAAATGCTGTGCCATAGCGTTTAATGCCTTTTTTATCACCAAGTGCTTCACGAATCGCTTGTCCTAGTACGATTCCAAGGTCCTCTGTAGTATGATGATCGTCAATGTAAGTATCACCATTCGCTTGAATTGTTCCATCAAAAAGTCCATGCTTGATAAATAAATCCAGCATATGATCCATAAAGCCAACGCCAGTTTTAATATCAGCCTTCCCTTCCCCATCTAAATCAATGGCTACCGAGATTTGCGTTTCATTTGTTGTTCGTTCTACTTTCGCAAAGCGTTTTATTTCTGTCATTGTGCTACTCCTTTTCCCATCCACGTGATTCCACTGCACGCGCATGCCCCTCTAGACCTTCCATGCGTGCAAGCCGTGCAATTTTTGGTGCATTTTCTGCCCAAGTTTTTTCGTTATAAAAAACAATACTTGATTTTTTCACAAAATCATCGACGTTTAAGCCACTTGCAAAGCGAGCAGTACTATTTGTCGGCAGTATATGGTTTGTCCCTGCAAAGTAATCACCAACCGGTTCAGAGCTATAACGCCCGATGAAAATCCCCCCCGCATGACGTATCTGTTCAGCCACAGCCTCAGCATTTTTTGTTACAATTTCTAAATGCTCAGGTGCTAGTGAATTAACTGCATCAATTGCATCTGCCATTTTCTCAGCAACATAAATCGCTCCAAATTTTTCAATAGATGCACGTGCTATCTCTTGACGTGGTAAAGTGGTTAATTGCTTCTCCACTTCATTAGCTACTTTTTTAGCCAACTGCTCAGAAGTCGTCACTAAAATGGCACATGCCAACTGATCATGCTCCGCCTGCGATAAAAGATCCGCTGCAACCTCATCCGCAAATGCAGTATCGTCTGCTAGCACCGCAATTTCACTTGGTCCCGCAATCATATCAATCGATACTTCACCAAATACTTCACGTTTTGCTAGTGCTACAAAAATATTTCCTGGACCAGTAATTTTATCAACTGGCGAAATGGTTTCCGTACCATATGCAAGTGCCGCAATGGCTTGAGCTCCACCAACTTTATATATTTCCTCTACACCTAAAATTCGCGCCGCAGCAAGTACACCCGGAGGTAACTTTCCATCTCGACCTGCTGGGGATGAAATAACAATGCGTTTCACACCAGCAACTTGCGCAGGAATAACATTCATTAAAACTGACGATGGGTACGCCGCTATACCTCCAGGAACATACAGACCCACTGCATCGAGCGCTGTAATTCGTTGCCCTAGCCATGACCCATTTTCTAGCTCTAAGCGATAACCTGATCGCTTTTGCTGCTCATGATAAAGTCGAATATTTTGAGCAGCTTCTGTTAAATCAGCATAAAGCTGTTGATCTATCGCATTTGCGCCTTCTTCGATTTCTTCCTGTGTTACACGTAGATTTTCAGGTGCAAAGCCATCCCATTTCTCTGTATAAAAACGTATAGCCGCGTCGCCCTGTGCTCGCACATCTGCCAATACTTGTCGTACTACCTTTAGCTGTTCTTCATTACCACTTTCAAGCTGGCGCTTTAAAGAAATACCCTTTGTTAGCTTTGTTATTTTCATAGGATTACTCCCCTTTTATCTTCATGGTTCTATTTTTTAGTTAACACATTCCTTTAAGCGTCTCACTAGATCGATAATACGGTCTCCCTTCATACGATAGCTTACTGGATTAGCAATTAACCGTGATGATACATCTGTAATAAATTCATATTCCACAAGACCATTTTCTTTAAGCGTTCGGCCAGTTGAAACAATATCGACAATACGATCTGCTAACCCAATCATAGGTGCCAATTCAATCGACCCATTAAGCTCAATAATTTCTACCTGCTCCCCAATCCCCTTATAATATTTCATAGCAATATTTGGGTATTTTGTGGCTATCCTTGGCGCTATTTCATTCATCGTTGTATTAGGCAGACCTGCTGAAGCGATATAGCATGTACTAATTTTGAGATCCAGTAATTCATGCACTTCTCGTTGCTGCTCTAATAAAACATCTTTCCCTGCTATCCCAATATCTGCAACGCCGTGTTCTACATAAACAGGCACATCCATTGGCTTAGCTAAAATAAAGCGAATTTTCTCCTCAGGAATTTCTATCATTAATTTACGGGACATTTCTACTTCTTCTGGTAAATTAAAGCCAGCCTCTAAAAGCATTTGGTATGCCTCTTCAAAAATGCGCCCTTTTGGCATAGCAATCGTTAATTCATTCACCGCCAACTTCCTCCTGTCCAACAACAACTACCTCTGAAAAATAAGCTAAAAATGCTTTTTCATCGATTAAGCTACTTCTTAATTGCAAGGTAGCCTGTTTACCTGCCGCTCGTAAAACCTGTACCTTTGCTAGCGCCTCCTCAAATTGCTCTTCCTCAAAAAGCACAACCACTGCTTCTTCACGCTCATTTGCGAGTCCATTAAGTGTTTCTAATAGGCGATCAACGCGAATACTAAACCCAGTAGCACCTACTTTTGAACCAAACACCTCAAGTAATCCGTCATAACGTCCACCGTTGCCTAACGGAAATCCACTTCCTAATGCAAACACTTCAAATAGCATGCCTGTGTAGTAGCTCATATGACTAGAAAGTGTGAAATCAAAGGCTACATAATCCGCTAAATTAGCAATTTCAAGTAGTTTAGCAAGCTGTTGCATATATTCTAAAGCGTCGTTTTTTCGCACATATTTTTCAATATCTTTGATTTCTTTTAAATTCATTGCTTCCTCAATAAATTGAAGTAATGCATCTGTTTTCGCTTTAGGCAAATCAAAAGATTCTACCGCTTCTTCAAACCCAACATAGTTCCGTTGCACAAGAAGTGTTCGAAGTATGTCTTGCTGTTCTACGCTTTCCGTATAATCTTGTAAAATGCAATTTAAGATGCCCGCATGACCGATAGTAACTTTAAATTGAGATAATCCATATTGCTGTAATAGCTCCATTGCCGTCACGATCACTTCAGCATCAGCAAACACAGAATTGTCTCCAATTAGCTCGATTCCCATCTGATCAAATTCTGCAGGACGCCCACCTTCAGTTTCTTGTGCACGAAAGACACTTGCAAAATAAGCAAGACGTATTGGTATCATCTCTTTTAATAATTTAGATGTGGCCACCCGAGCAATTGGTGTTGTCATATCTGGTCGTAGTACTAATGTGTTTCCCTGACTATCTACGAGCTTAAATAAATGGGCATCGGCAATCGCAGAAGCTTTACCTACTGTATCAAAATACTCTACAGCAGGTGTCATAATAAATTCATAACCCCTGCTGCATAAAAAGTCTCGTCCAGTATTTCTTACAGCCTCTACCTTTTCATATATTTGTGGAAATGTATCGCGCATTCCAAGTGGTTTCTCAAACATTTTAATTGAAGACATGTAGACACTTCCTTACGTTTCACTTTAATTCACTAGAGTATTAGAGAATTAGATTATGAAAGAATTCTAACTTATTTCTCTCATTCAGTCAACTTGAATTCTCTAACAATTTCAACACTGATTATTCTGTTAATTATACACATTTACTAATGGAAAATAATGAAATTCAAAATATCTCCAAATTTTAATTTATGAATAGAGATTTAGTCGCCACTGAGAATGAAAGTGAATAACCAGGAAGAACACAAACTATAAATTATGAGTATTCACAACAGCATGTCCATCCGTCCAACTGGGTGAACAAATAATCGTAGGTATTTGTAAAGGAGGGTTTTATCTGAAGACAAAATAGCATTACACACAACAGATTTCATTGATGGCACACTGATTAAATCAACTTTTGTAGAGTCCAAATAATTATGAATTTATGCCTGAATATAATTCCCAACAAAAAAATAAAACTGTTCCAGAAACAAAGGTACCATTGTTTTTGGAACAGTTTTTTCATTGTTCAACCTTATAGGTCATTTTTTCGGCGTACACCACTCTACCACTTCGTTGCGTTTACGTTCTGCCATTTGCTCAGCAGTATAAATAATTTGCATCGGATTACCACCAGCTAAACAGCCAGCTGGCACATCTTTATGTACAAGTGTAGCAGCTGAGACAATTGCACCGTCACCTATCGTAACACCAGGTAGTATGGTTGAATTGGCACCAACCATTACCTCATTACCAATCTTCACATCTCCTAGACGATATTCCTCTATTAAATATTCATGTGCTAAAATAGTTGTATTAAAACCAATTACAGTATTATTGCCAATGTGTATGCGTTCTGGAAACATGGTATCTGGCATAACCATTAAGGCTAATGAGGTTTGCTCGCCAATTTTCATTTTTAAAAATGTTCGATATAGCCAGTTTTTTACACGTAAAAATGGTGTGAAGCGGCCAATTTGAATGACAATGAAGCACTTCATCACCTTCCAAAAGGACACCGTATTATATATATTCCACAGGGAGTTTGCTCCTTCAACACGGTAGCGTTCTGTTTTACGTGCCATTTACTTACCCCGCTTTCACAATATCTAATAAATCTGTCATATGATGTAACATATATTCTGGCTTGAATTGCTGTAAATATTCCGGACCTTTAAAAGCCCATGCGACACCAGCTGCTCTAATTCCCGCATTATGTCCAGCCTCAATATCGTGAGAATTGTCACCAATCATAATGGCCTCTTCCTTGTTTACACCAAGTCGTTCAAGAGCAAGCAAAACTGGCTCTGGATCAGGCTTAACATTTTTTACATCGTCCGTGCCTATACGGACATCAAATAGATGATTTGCACCTAGAACTGATAGACCACGATCAATCATCCCATTTCGCTTCGTAGACACAATAGCTAGTTTAAGACCCATAGCTTTTAATTGCTCTAAAGTTGGGACAACATCAGGATATTGTGTGACAAGCTCATCGTGATGTAACTCATTATATTTGCGATATTTAGCAATCATTGCATCCTCTTCTCCAGGAGCAATGTCACTCATTGTCTGTTTTAAGGACGGCCCAAGGAATTTTAGACAATCTTTTGGCGAATATTGCCCAGGAAATCGTTCATTTAATACGTGCATAAATGTTTGGATGATTAAATCATTTGTATTTAGTAATGTACCATCAAAATCGAATAATAATGCCTTTATCATAACGTTCTGCACCCCTTATTTATTATCCAAATATTTCACTGCTGGTTTTACTGTTAGGCGTCTGTAAATAATAGCACCAAGACCTACTATTACACCAATGATGGAGACAACCTGTGCTGAGCGTAAGTCACCAACTAAATACAAGCTATCCGTACGCAAACCTTCTATATAGAAGCGACCAATTGAATACCAAATTAAATAACTGAAGAAAATTTCTCCTCGATTTAAATTCACTTTACGTAAAAACAGTAAAATAAGTAAGCCGATGAAATTCCACACAGATTCATATAAAAAGGTAGGATGCACATAGGTTCCTAATTCCTCAATATACATTTGGTTAATAATCCAATCTGGTAACATCAGATTTTCTAAAAACTCTTTAGATACTGGACCACCATAAGCCTCTTGGTTCATAAAATTTCCCCATCGACCAATGATTTGTCCTATCAAAATACTTGGTGCCGCTATATCCGCTACACGTAAAAAACTAATATTTTTCTTACGTGTGAATATGTACGCTGTTATAAATGCCCCAATTAGTGCACCATGTATAGCAATACCACCATTCCAAATTTCAATAATCTTCCCTGGATTTTCACTATAATAATCCCAACGCATTGAAACATAATAAATACGTGCACATATTATCGAAATAGGAACTGCCCATAGCAATAAATCGGCAAGAAAATCATCTGGTAAGCCTCGTTTAACAGCCTCTCTTTGACCTACAACATAAGCTAAAATAATACCTGATACAATTAATAACCCGTACCAACGAACGGGAATTGGCCCCAAATGAAAAGCAATTGGGTTAATTTGCAATAGTAATAACTCCATCAAATGCTCCTCTCAATTTCTATTCACTTTATAGGTCATTTTATCCTAATTATGAACAATTAATCATCTAACTCATCAGCGGAAGAGATCACCTCATCCAAACGTCTTGAAAACTCCTCTGCTGCATTAACACCCATTTTTTTCAAGCGATAATTCATCGCTGCAACCTCAATAATAACAGATACATTACGGCCAGGTCTTACAGGAATTGTTAATTTAGTTAACTCTGTATCAATAATTTTCATTTTCTCTTCCTCTAGACCCAAACGATCATAAACCTTTTCAGGATCCCAAATCTCCAGTTCTATAATTAAGGTAATACGCTTGTAGGGTCTTACAGCACTTGCTCCAAAAAGCGTCATAATATCAATAATACCAATGCCTCTTATTTCAAGTAAATGTTCTAAAAGCGGAGGCGGGCTACCAATTAAAAAATTCTCTGATTCCTGCCGAATTTCCACACAATCGTCAGCTACTAATCGATGGCCTTTCTTGACAAGCTCAAGAGCAGTTTCACTTTTTCCTACGCCACTTTTGCCGATAATTAACACACCAATACCATAAACATCCACTAACACGCCATGTGCTGCTGTCATTGGTGCTAAGCGTCCCTCTAAATAGTTGGTAAGCCTACTAGAAAATTTCGTTGTTGTCATATGTGTTTTAAAGACAGGCACATGCTTTTCATTAGAAGCCTGCAAAAGCTCCTCTGGTACCTCTAGGTCACGAGAAATAATAATAGCTGGAGTATCTTGTGAACACAGTAAACGCATACGCTCAAGCTTAACATCTGCAGGTAACATTTCAAAAAAGGACAGTTCTGTTTTTCCAAGCAATTGGACTCGATTTGCAGGATAATGAGTAAAATATCCTGCCATCTCTAGCCCTGGTCTAGATATATCACTAGTGACAATCGTCCTTCCAATTCCTTCCTCACCAGCTAATAGGTCTAACTTAAATTTCTCCATTACGTCTCTTGTTAATACTACGACCAATGTTAGAAGCCTCCATTCAATGGAATTGAATATTGTTTGTTCTGTTAACGGTCTCTACAACTGACCGTATTTGCTCATTTTTCACTAACAATCAGTCTCTCTGATTGCAGTATTACTTTATTTTAGCATGACTATGTATAAAAGAAATGTATTTACTCTCGCTCGCTAAAGGAAGAGAATTACTCTCTATAAAGCATAAAAAAACTAGCGGTTCTCCTGTCCGCTAGTTTATACTCTCTTATTTTTGAGTAGCTAACCATTTAGCCACAGCTTTTGCATCTTCACCTTTAACAATACCTGGAGGCATAGAACCTTTACCATTTTCGATAATATCTAAAATTTCAGTTTCAGATAAACGGGCACCTACATCTTTGATAGCTGGTGCATTATTTTGCCCCTGCAATTCGCCTCCATGACATGTGATACAGGATTTCATAGCGATCGCTTCACCATCTGGTGTAGCACTCGTTTTTGTACCTTCATTAGTCGTCTTACCACCGCCACAAGCGGCTAAAAAGATTGCTGAACCGAACACTAATGTTAACATTACCTTTTTCATTAGTACCCCTCCTCAAAATAAATAACTTCCACAGTAGTATACCAAAATTATGCACGTTTGAAACCTTCTCCTAATACCTCATATGCATCGGAAACGATAACAAACGCTGATGGATCAACGGTTTTAATGAGTTGTTTCAGCTTTGTGAATTCTGTTTGGTAAACAACAACCATCAGTACTGGTCGCGCCTCACCCGTATAACCACCAATTGCAGGTAATTGTGTCACACCACGATCAATTTCAGCATAAATGGCATCACGTACCTCATCTTGTTTCATCGTAATAATATAAACCATTTTGGATTGGCTAAAGCCTAGCTGAATAATATCGATCGTTTTTGTTGTCACAAATAATCCAATCAGGGCATACAAACCTTTTTCTAAGTCAAAAACAATTGCTGCACTAATAGCGATGACCCCATCAATCAGTAGTACACTAGTACCAAGAGATATTCCGGTAAACTTTGTAATAATTTGCGCTAGCAAATCAGTGCCACCAGTAGAAGCATTCCCTTTAAAAACAAGTCCTATTCCTAAACCGACAATAATTCCTCCAAAAAGCGCACCAAGTAAAGGATTATCAGTCCAGGGCTCCCAACTATTTGTTAATAATACAATGAACGGTAAAGTCACTGTGCCAACAAACGATTTTACCCCGAATTTTTTGCCAAGTAATAATACACCCGCAATAAATAGTGGAATATTAAAGCAATATTGAACAATCCCTGGATTCCAGCCGAATAAACCATGCAATATTGTACTTATTCCACTTACCCCGCCTGAAGCGACTTGATTTGGTAATAAAAAGACATTAAAACCAATAGCTATCACTGCCGCTCCGATAATTACATACACATACTCCACAATGTTTTCCCTAACATCATGTCTCATTTCCCCACGCCCACTTCAACTATCAGAATTTTTTAAGACGTGATGATTATAGCAAATAGTTTTGACGTTGAGAACTTCATCATGATGAAGGAAATAAGCAAGCATATTATTTACTTTCATCAATCCATATATAACAAATTATTCGATAAAAACAAAAAATAAGTACCTGAACGAGCATTTAAAGGGTACTTATTTCTGCTTTGACTATAATGATTTTTCAGCCCATTCGATTGCCTCATGGTATAAAAGATCAATACTTGTCAAATCTATATTGATTTTTGGAGCTAGCTCTTCTAGGCTATCCCAGTCCAGTTTCCCCAGTGCAACACTAAATTCTAGATATGGTGTCATCTCAGTTTGATACCCTAAAATGGTTGCTTTTATATCTTCAGAGAATGGAAGTTGCTGTAAAATAATATGTAATGGTCTTTGCAATAAAGTATCAATCAATGAAAACATGCCCACAAAAAAATACTCTGAAAAATTTTGTTTATAGGAGAGCTTCGCTAATTTTTCACATGCTTTTGCTCTAAATAATGATGTTCTCATTACTTCCTTAAAAAGATCCGAATCAGTATTCATATCTATTTCCCGCATGGCTAATAAGTAAATCCATTTGCGTAAATCGGCTATTCCAAGGATTAAAATCGCCTGTTTAATAGAGCGTACCTTCGATTTAGAACGCCTAGAAGAATTATTAACCATTTGTAATAATTTATAGGTTAACGAGATATCACGTTCAATATTTTCAGATAATAACTGGATATTAGGCTCCTCTTCTTTTAGCAGCGAAATAATATAAAAATACTGAATCGTATTCACTGGTATATCGGTTGCTTTTAAAATTTGAGGCTGTTCAAAAAAATAACCCTGAAATAACTCATAGCCTGAATGCTTCGCTACTTCAAATTGATTACGTGTCTCAACCTTCTCAGCAAGTAATTTAATATGAGGGAATTTTCCCTTTACTTTGTTCTCAATTTCCATACGTTCAAGTAAAGGAGACAATAGAAAATCCACCTTTATAAAGTCTATATGAACAAATAATTCGTCATAAATTTGTACATGCTCATCCAGTATAAAATCATCTAAAGCAATTTTAAATCCATATGATTTAAGCTCAATAACCCGCTCAACTAACTTCGGTGTCAAAGGGACATCCTCTAAAATCTCTATGACCACTTGAGATGGATTTAGGTATTCATTGATTGAGCTCATTAGCAGATTTTCAGTGAAATTGACAAAGCAAGGCTTACCGTTTGTAACTTCTTCTATTCCAATTGAAAGAAATGAGTTTACTAATACATCGACTGTTGCTGCATCTGAATCAACCATCGGAAAAGTATTCACATTTTTGCTTCGATATAACAATTCATATGCAACAACTTGTTCATGAAGATTAAAAATTGGTTGTCTGCCAATAAATACTTCCATATTGTCGCCCCCATTTCTCCATTATTTGTAATGAATATTATAACATTTTTTCATGACCATTTGCTTATCATTCATCATACATGTAAAAATGTTCTCCAGTTACACAAAACCTTATAACTACTTGTAAAAAAAATGCCTCCTTATTTGACATTTAATTTGATTTAAACTATAGTACATTACAACACTAATGCACTGTAATACTCTGAAATGAAGGGAGGGTTTTCATGCATATTCATCTAGACAGTACAACACCCATTTATATTCAAATTGCCGAATGGCTACAACATGAAATTATCGCCAATCGGTTACAGGCAGACGAAAAGGTTTATTCACAGTATCAGCTAGCTGAATTATTCAATATTAATCCCGCTACGGCCGGTAAAGGGCTGACCATTTTACTTGAGGAACAACTTCTTTATAAGAAACGGGGGCTAGGTATGTTTGTTGCAACAGATGCAAAGGATCGAATTTTATCGAAACGTCGCAATGAAATATTAACAAAGATGGCTCAAGAGATTGTTTTAGAGGCACAACGCTTACTTGTTTCTGATGAGGAATTGCTAGCACTAATTAAAAAAACACAGGAGGAATTGAAATGAATGTTATTCAATGTGAAAAGCTATCTAAAAAATTTGGGCGTCTTCATGCACTCCAAGATATTACTTGTACAATAAATGGCGAAAAAATAATCGGTGTTATTGGTCGTAATGGAGCTGGTAAATCAACATTGCTAACGATTATAGCAGGCTTTCTAAAACCGACTAATGGTTTCTGTCAGGTATTCAATGAGACTCCCTTTAACAATATTCAAACTGCTGCCAACACCATTTTAATTGATGATCGGTTAAGCTTTTCAGACTACTTATCCCTAGAGGAAATCTTAAAAATGGGGGCTGATTTTTATCCAAATTGGCAAAATGAGTTAGCATATCGACTGCTACATTATGCAAACATTGATCTTTCTGTTAAACATCAGCAATTATCGAAAGGACAAATGGCTACCTTTAATCTTGTCTATGGATTAGTAAGTCGCTGTGCATTAACTATATTAGATGAGCCAATGAATGGTATGGATGAGGCTATTCGAACAGATTTTTATAGAGCCATTCTAAAGGAATACATAGCCTTCCCTCGGACAATTTTAATCGCTAGTCATCATTTACAAGAAATGGAGTCCATTTTGGAGGAAATTCTGCTTATAGATGAGGGTACTGTCGTTACACATGCCTCCGTAGATGAACTGAAGGAACAATTAATTGCCTTGAGCGGACCAAGTGATAGGATGAAATCCTTGCTTTCAGAAACTGACGTTTACGCCCAACAGATTGTAGGTGGAGTGTCCACGGCAATTGTCGATGCAAGTAAACTTTTCATCACGGAGGAAATGCTTCGCACAAAAGGCATTACAAAATCAGCCCTTACTGCAAGTGAGATTTGCAGGTATTTAACCAATCATAAAGGAAGTGATATCGATGCAATCTTTGACTAATATGTCTTTTAAAACAATCATCAAAAAGCAAGTGAAATGGAAAGCCAAATTATATAGTTCAGCCCTTAGCTCTCTTATTATTTTGCAAGTTATTTTTGGCGCATTGCTTTTTAGCTCTGGGAGTGGTTCAAGTGGTCATGGACGCGGGAATTTAAATGTACAGTTCTCCATTTATTCGCTTGATACGTTTCTTTTTATTACTGTATTTTGGGCTTTTATAACAGCCATTCTCTTTACTACAAAGGCATATCGCATGGATGATTTATCTATTATTTCAAGTCGAACTTCAAGTGCAATCGCAAATATACTTGTACTTATTCTTTATAGCTTTTTTGCTGTCTTAATTATGTTAGCTAGTTACTATATACAAATATTAGGTTTGATGTTAATGGAAAAAGATACATTCATAATTGATAAACTTCTTATTTCACCATCAATTTTTATTTTGTGCATCTGTAGCATTTGTTTATTTAGCGCAATCGGTTTACTATTTGGTTACTGCTTCCAAGGCCCAAGCATCATAAAAATAGCATCGATAGTATTATTAGCAATTGGCATTATTTCACCGATTATTTTTCCCGAGTCTGTGAATCTTCAACCATTCATACAATTACCAGATCTCATGCTTAGCGGATTTTATATAATAGTATCTATATTGTGCTTTACTCTCTGTATTTGGATTGCTGATAAATCGGAGGTGTCTCGCAAATGACAAACGCTACAGTACTCCTACTCTCATTATTGATTACAATATTATTGCTTACCTTGGTCTTTTTTATAGTAAGAAAGGTAAGTAACAAAACCAAAAACTTCTGGACTCTTAAACGTCTATCAATTGGGATTACAGTATATATTGGAGTTGGATTATTTGCACTACTATATCTGAGCCTTTTTGCAAATTCATCCATACAGGTATTATCGAAGTCAGAATTAAAGAAAATTGAAAAGAATATTGAGTCTATCCAAAAATATGATCAGGAATATAACGCTTCTTTTTTAACAGACAACTATAAGAAGAAAACATGGGAATTTGATTTTCTAGGTGGTACATTGCCAGTAACAATAAATAACGGAAATGAAGACTCAAACCTTAATATTCGTCACCTTTATAATGATAATATTCCAGCAGGAAAAGCACTTGTTTCCTATTATCAATTCCCGGCTATTATAGATGGCATTGATATTTCAGATAAGATCCCATTACCAAATGTTTATATGTCACAAAATCAACTTTGGATTGAAGCTTTATCGAGGCACGAAGTTAATTATCATCGTATAAAAGCATCCATAGGTATTTTAGATTTCAATCGAGAGGAAGATTTTGATGACGACTATCCGTCTTCCATCTTCTATCTTTCTTCCAATTTTATTGTCATTGAGACACCCAATGGAACAGATATTGAGGATTCTCAGGGGGTTATACAATATTTAAGATAGACTAAAAGAAGGACAGTCCATGCGATTTTTTATCACCTTTGGACTGTCCTTGTTATTTTGCACTTTTTGATTTAATAGCTCCAATTACTGCTGGTATTACGGATATAAGGATAATTAAAATTAGCACTGTTGAGAAGTTATCTTTAATAATTGGAATATTACCAAAGTAAAATCCTAATAATGTACAGCTGAATACCCATAAAATTGCACCTACAACATTGTACATAATGAAGTAGCTATATTTCATTTTACTTGCACCTGCAACAAATGGTATGAAAGTTCGGATGAAGGGCATAAAGCGTGCAATGACAATTGTTTTCCCACCATGTGTATTAAAGAATTTTTCTGCGGCTTCCATACGTTCCTTTTTTATAACCCTGCCTAGAAAGCTCTTTGGTGGAATGGATGTTCCTACTTTATGACCAATATGATAATTCATCGTATCTCCTAAAATTGCAGCTACTAAAAATACGGGAATTAATATCCACATATCAAATGCGCCCATTGCTGCAGCTAATGTACCACTTGCAAAGAGCAATGAATCACCTGGCAAGAACGGGAAAATGACAACACCTGTTTCAACAAAAACAATGGCAAATAAAATAAGATAACTCCAATGACCAAAATCGCGAATAATTTCCTCTAAATGCACATCGATATGCATAATAAAGCTAATTAACTCCTTGATGAGTTCTATCATTTTTCCGAATGCTCTCTTTCAATTTAATTTTCTAAATGCTTTGACGCAAAGTTACGCCAAAGGGTTCCATTATTGTAGCAGCCTACTATAGACTACTTTCTCACTATATGACAAGCCTTGAAAAAGTATGTAACAGTTATCACAAGTTTGATTTTATCACTTCCTGATAGCTACGCTCAACTTATTTCCTGAAAGAGCAATTTCTTTTTACAAATTAGCATTATACAATAAAAAAAGCGCTACTATTTTCCAATAGTAGCTACTTCATTTTATACTTTTTCCTTTAAAGAGCGACGTAAAATCTTTCCGGTTGTATTCTTCGGTAGTTCATCCATAATTTCTATGACTTTAGGAACCTTATATTTCACCATATGTTTTGTACAATAGGCAAGTAGATCCTCTGTGGAGGTTGCTGCTACTTCCTTTAAGACAACATATGCATGAACAGCCTCTCCTAAATTAGGATCCGGATAGCCTATAACTGCCGCTTCAACGATATTGTTATGAGCAAAGAGTACTTCCTCAACCTCTCTTGGATAGACATTGAATCCCCCTACAATAATCATATCTTTTTTACGATCAACGATATAGAAATATCCCTCTTCATCAACCTTCGCTAAGTCACCCGTATATAACCAGCCATCACGTATAGCCATCGCTGTTTCTTCAGGCAGTTTATAATATCCCTTCATAACGTTAGGTCCTCTAACAATTAACTCCCCTACTTCACCGACAGGTACCTCTTGCCCGTTTACGTCTACAACTTTATTTTCAACATTGCAGATGGATGTCCCAATGGAACCTGCTTTACGATCGCGGTCCAATGGATTAAAGCAAGTTACTGGTGAAGCCTCTGACAAGCCATAGCCCTCCGAAACACGTACATTAAATTTCTTCTCGAAATTATGTAATAGTGCCACAGGTAATGAAGCGCCTCCTGATATTGCTAAGCGGATTGTCGAGAAATCTTCTGGATTGCCTTCAGGTAGTTGATATAAAAAATTATACATTGTAGGTACACCAGCAAATACAGTTGCTTTTTGCTCTCTTGCTAAGGCGAAAATCTCGGTTGGACTAAAGCGTGGTGCAAGTAATACCGTAGCTCCACTCAATAATGGTGCATTCGCAACAACTGTTAACGCAAATACATGGAAAACTGGCAAGGTTGCAATAATACGATCATCTGCTTTATAGCCTAAATAATGTGCAACATCTCGTGCATTAGAATAAATATTTTCATGTGTCAGCATGGCTCCCTTTGGAGTTCCTGTTGTTCCAGAAGTATAGAGAATAATGGCATTATCATCATCGGCCACTTCTACAGGCTGTAAAGAGTCTGATACGTTAGCAATCACCTGTGTAAATAAATGTGTTTTTACTTTTGCCTCTTGTGACAAGGCTGCAATTTTTTCTGCAGTATCTGCTGTCGTTTCACAAATAATAAATGATGTAACTTGTGGAAAAGCCTGTACACCCTTTTCTACTAGAGGTAGAAGGGCATCAAGTGCAATAACAGCCTTAACATCGCCATTATGCAAAATATAAGATATTTCATCCGGTGTATAAATCGGGTTGATTGGTATTGCAGTAGCACCTAAGCGCATCGTCGCATACAAGGCAATTAAATAATGCGGTGTGTTGCCTAATAAAAATGCTACATGGTCCCCCTTTTCTACTCCTAATTCTTGTAACCCCTTTGCAAAACGTCCAACTGTTAACTCGAACTCGCCATATGTTGTATCTTTCCCCATAAAATGATACGCAATTTTATCTGGCTGTTGCACTGCTTGTTGATGAACACTCGAAACTAAATTCAATTACACCATCCCCTTATCGTATCAATTTCGCCTAAGCGTAATTACGTCCGGATTTTGAATTGTGCCTGTACACTTCATTCCTTTGAAAATCCGTGACATCCGCTGGAGGCTTTATCTTCATTCAGTAGATATTTGGATATTCCTTAAAAAGGAATTACACCCGCATCCATATCACCACCTCAGAGGTGGGAGAAATCTATTGAATGAAAATAAAATGAATCATCATTCAGTATTATTATATAAGAAATATATCTAAAAGACAATGAGACTTTTTATTTCATGTCAAAAAAACCGTCAAATAATTCATTTTTTTCTCTTTTATACACCTACATTACGAACGAATATGGGAGATGTAGCGCCATCGAATTAGATAGAAATAGATTACTTGTATTAAAACAAAGAAACCAAATGCAAAGAAAACTTCCTTAACAATGGAAATATTAGCAATATCCTTTAAAATGCTTTGAACCATTAGAAAGGCAAAGGCACTATGCATCATTGCTACACCCCATGGCAAGAAAAATTGCGGGAAGAGATGCCGATTCACTAACTTTTTGAGCTCTGTATCTGTTAAGCCCATCCGTTTTAAAACATCAAATTTACGCTTTTCTCGTTCAAGAGAGGTATGCAATTTAAAGTAAATAAAACTGCCTGCCGCTAATAAAAATACTGTTGCCACCAGAACCCCTACTAATGTAAATAATGAGTAGGTAGCTAATATATAAGAATAATTTAATCCTGCGTTTTCAAAATAGAATGGACTGAATTTACCTTTCTTTTTGAAATATTGAGATATAGCTAATTCATCAATATCACTACCAATATCCTTTGTTTCCATCCATTGAGGAATATAAAAAGTAAATAAATGATAAACTGGTTGCTCAACATTTTTATTAATAATCGGCTTAACGAGCTTGGCAAAGTCCTCATCACTTATAATAATTGAATTGACACTAACGATAGAGCCTGGGAATATGATTTTAGGATAAACACTATCTATAGTGATTGGGATAGAATTTTCCTCTAGAATGGTATGTACCACTCTATTTTTTAATTTTTTTAAGGAATCCTCTGAATAGGGTATGAATACAGCTTCTCCTGGTGCCAAATCAAGCAATGGGTAGCTAAAGGAAGATAGTAATACGTTCATATCTGATTCTCTAAAAACTTCCACTTCATTATGTGTAAAAGAAGACGTTTGCTTTACTACAACGAAGCGGGATAAATGATAAGATAAACCCTTTTCTTCTAACTGAATCCGCAAAGAGTTAATATGACTTCGTTCATATGGATTATCCACATCTCCTTTATATACAAGCCCTAGTGGATTTAAACGATCATACTGCGTCGTATACGAAGACATTGTCGCTAATACACCAACCGATAAAAATGCCAAAGTTGATACCATCGTTACAACAAAAAACATTTTCACATTATCCATCATAATATGGGTTTGCTCAGCTAATGAAAGAAGGCGATAGCGCTGCCAATGGAATTTTCGTTTACCTCGGGCTACATCTAGAAAGCAAGGTAACGAATCACTGAAAAAATAATAGGTCCCGAAAGTCGCTGAAAACGGAATTAATAAAGTCAATCCAATTAATGATGTATTTGCAACGATAAACGCTAGAATATATGTGGATAAAATGAGGGCAATACCATATATTGCTCGTATTTTCGAATAAGTAGAACCTTTATTTAAATAGTCATTTCCTTTAATTAAATCACGTAACTTTCTTTCACGAGTAAAGTACACACTGATAAAAGAGATGACCACAAAGGCACTAGTAAAGACACCGATTGTTAGCAAAAATGGTTGCCAAGAAACATACAATGGCAATTGATCTAAGTGTAAAATTTCTCGCACAATCATGAAAAAGAATTTTGAGAAAGAGAAGCCAAATATAATGCCAACAATAATGGAGCCTGATCCTATAATCATCGTTTCTAAAAAAACTAATCTATTCATCTGACGTCTTTCCATACCTAGATGCAATAAAATCGCAAATTCATGTGATCGGGCCTCTAAAAACGCACTCATCGAATAATACAGAAAGAAAAGTGTAAAAAGAACAAGTACAATTTCAGCACCAATCATCCCAATTAGTGATACCTCACCTAAAATACCTCGTTCAATATCTGGATGAAACATTAGCATGGAATAGATAAAAAACACAGCCACAGAAAAAAAGCTTGCCATGAAAAAGGCTCCGTAAATACGGCTGTTCCGTACGACATTACGGTAAGCGAATTGTCGAAAGGTCACCTACTTGTCCTCCTCCTAGTAAGCTTAAAACATTTAATATTCGTTGGAAAAACATTTGACGGCGATCATCCTTATAAATTTCGTTGAAAAATTCCCCATCCTTAATAAATAACACACGATCACAGTAGCTCGCTGCAATAGGATCATGTGTGACCATGACGATCGTCGTTTGTTTTTCCTTATTGATTTTTGTTAAAAGTTCAAGTACATCACGCGAAGAATTCGAATCTAAATTTCCAGTTGGCTCATCTGCTAAAATCAAACTTGGATTATGAATTAGTGCTCGTCCAATAGCTGTTCTTTGTGCCTGTCCACCAGATATTTCATTTGGTCGTTTTTGCAAGAAAGAAGTTAAATCTAGCTTTTCCACAATGCTTGCCAAACGTTCCTCCATGATTTCTAATGGTTGTTGATCCAACGTTAGGGGCAACACAATATTTTCTTCAACTGTCAGCATATGCAACAGATTAAAATCCTGAAAAACGAAACCCAATTGTCTTCTTCTAAAGTAGGCCAGCTCTGTTGCATTTAGCTTATGCGGATTTAAACCATCTAAAATAATTTCACCGCTAGTGGGTTCATCAATGGTTGAAATAATATTTAATAATGTAGTTTTTCCGCTTCCTGATGGACCCATGACTGCTAAAAACTCGCCCTCCTCAACATCAAAGCTAAGTTGATTTAGTGCACGATGTGTTACCTTGCCTTCATAAACCTTTGTCACATCTTTTATTTGTAAAATAGACATAGCTTCTTTCACCTTATTTCTTAATTAGTTCCAGGGATTCTGGTAATAGCCATTGCAAGACTACCTCAAAACCAATTTGAAAATGTGGCTCTGCAATAGATGTCTGATCATCGTCCTCAACAAGACTAAAGCAATGATTGCCAACAACAACATCCCAAGCATCCATTTCCCCTTCAATAACTTCTCCACATACTGTATAATGTCCGCTATACATCACCTGTTCACCATCTACAGGAAAAGCATTTAGTAAAGTTGGTTTTTGTAAGTCTAACCCAAGACAATTTGAAAAATGCATAACTTCTGCATCAAGCAAAAGACTAGCCTTACGAAAATTTTTGCAGGAAAGACATTCACAGTCACCATGATTTGATTCGATAAATGCTTCCGTTTTTTCGCTCTCGATATTCAAAACCCATTCATTAAAATGTACCTCTTTCATCCTTGCTCCCCCTAATTCGTAAATGTCACTGTCACAATTGTTCCTTTTCCTACCTCTGATGTAATGTTTAATTCGTGCCCTAGCTTTTCACAAATCTCCTTAGCTAAATATAAGCCCATTCCTGTAGATTCCCCTGTTTTACGACCATTTTCTCCGGTAAAAAAGGCTTTTGTGACACGCGAAAGATCTGAGGCAGGAATACCAATACCTTCATCGCAAATGGCTAATTGCACATGGTCATCCCTTTCCACAGCAGAAATAACTATTTTTTTATTGGCTTCAAAGGTATATTTAACAGCATTGGTTACAAATTGTCCGATAATAAATCGAAGCCATTTAGAGTCACTTGCTACGATTAGGTCATCCTCGATATGAATTTCAGGAAAAACTCTTTTCGTAATAAATAAACGTTTATTTTCATTTACAGTTGCAGTAACAATTGTTTTTAATGCCACTTGCTCTACTTGCATGTCCTCCTCAAAGTTCTCCAATCGAGCATTCACAAGCACCATGTCCAAGCCTCTTCGTAAACGATCAATCTCCTCCTGCACATTCCTTTTATCAAGTGGGCGCTCATCCTGCAATAAAAGCTCAATTACAGATATGGGTGTTTTCATTTGATGCACCCATTGATTCATAAATTGATCGTGCCGTTTTTGACTTGCATACAATGAGTGGAGCTCATGCTGATAAAGTCGATAAAGCTCATGCATATATTTTTCAGTCTGTATCGCTTCCGGCGTTTTCGCGTTTTTTTGGAGTACATCCTCCATAGTTTTTGGAAGCTGCGAGATTTTCAATAAATAACGCTGACGCATTAAATAGCGGACAAGTAAAAAAGAGGCTAGCAATACTAAACTAATACAGAAGGAATAAATCGCAGTATCAACGTTTCGAAAACCGTCGAGCCCATATAAGACCATGATGAATCCAACTAATAGTAGCTGGAACACAATGAATGATGCATAATCACGCAAAAATAATTTCCATCCCACTATAGCTCACCTGCGCTTAACATAAAGCGATAGCCAGCACCGCGCACTGTCTCAATCGTGGAAGAAATATGATAATCCGCAAGTTTTTTACGTACTCGTGTCATATTCACGTTCAATGTATTTTCATCCACAAAAGCCTGATCATCCCAGAGCTCTTCTAGTAATTGCTCACGAGTAACTACTTTTGGAGCATTACCCATTAGTAGCTCCAAAATAATACATTCTTTTTTCTGAAGGGGTATCTCTAAATCATTTTTATGAAGCTCCATTCTCTCTAAATGAAGAATTAGCTGTCCCTGCTTAATCGTCCGTTCTTCTTGTCTTGCTGCATATTCACCATATGTACGGCGCAAGTGACTACGAATCTTTGCCAGCACAATCTCATAGTTAAACGGCTTTGTGATAAAATCATCACCACCATTTTCCAATGCGAATATTTGGTCCATTTCCCCTGAACGGGCAGAAATAAAAATGATTGGACAAGTTGTATGCTGACGTAATTGACGACACCAATAATAGCCATCGTACGCAGGTAAATTTATATCAAGCAACACCATATGTGGGTTAAATGCTGTAAACTCTTCAATGAGATGATCAAATTCTTTAATTGTTTCAACTTCGTATTGATATTTTCTAAGCGTTTCCGCAAGTAATGATGCAATCTTTACATCATCTTCGACAATAAATATTCGATGCTTCTCCATATGAACACTCCTTTCTACTCTTTATTGTATCAAAAAAAGGTTCGACGACATAATTGTCTGCGAACCTTTATCGGAAAAGATCATGTAATTCGAGTGCGACGTCTTAGGCATGCGTCTTTTTCGAATTAGCTTTACTTAATAAATTAATTGTAAAAACTCTTCAGTTGTAATTCCACCAAAGTATGTTGGAATATCAATATCCGCTAACGCTTCAGCAATTGCTGCTCGATTATAGTTTGTCCCAACTAGTCGTTGTGCAACATCCGCCATGTCTCCTACTCCAAAAAAATCACCAAAAATATGCGCCTCTTCAATAATGCCGTGATTTACCTCTAAGCGAATATCAATGCCTCCTGTTGGGAAACGATGTGTTTTTTGAATATTAAAGCGTGGAGATTTACCGTAGTTCCACTCCCAAGTTTGATAACGTTCTGCAGATAGTTTATGGATATTTGCCCAGTCTTCCTCCGATAGCTCATAGTAACGAATATTTTCCTCACCATTAAAAATGGATTTCAAAATTTCTAATCGGAACGCTTCAACAGTCATCTTATCCTTCAAAAATTCTGAGATATTAGCCACTCGTGAGCGAATTGATTTAATGCCTTTGGATTCTATTTTATCCTTCTTCACTTTTAAAGCAGATACAACAGCATCAATTTCTGTATCAAACATCAATGTGCCATGACTAAACATTCGCCCCTTAGTAGAGAATTGTGCGTTTCCGGAAACCTTACGTCCCTCTGCCAAAATATCATTACGCCCCGAAAGCTCTGCATTGACACCCATTGCAGCCAGTGCTTCAACAACAGGCTGCGTGAATTTTTTATAATTCATAAAGCTTTCGCCATCATCTTTGGTAATAAAGCTAAAGTTAAGATTTCCTAAATCATGATACACTGCACCACCACCAGATAGTCGTCGCACAACAATAATGCCGTTGTCCTCCACGTAATCTGTATTAATCTCTTCAATAGTATTTTGATTTTTTCCAATGATGATGGAAGGCTGGTTTATGTAAAAAAGGAGTACAGGTTCCTTTTCAACATCCATTGTTTTTAATAAGTACTCCTCAATGGCAAGGTTAATGCGTGGGTCATGAATTCCTTTATTATCAACAAAAATCATTGTTTGCTTTTCCTCCTTCACAAAATATCCATATTTATTTTAACGCAAATTAGGCATTTTGTGTTGACGAAAAGCATCTGTTATAATACACTAGAAAATATCAAAACAGTAATAGTACAGATGAACTTAAAGGAGGAGTCCACAATGTTAGAAAACGTAGTTGAATTTTTCAAGAACCTACCTGCAAAGCAATGCACAGAATGCGGTGAAAAAATTGAAGAACAAAGTGAATGCTACAGCAACACTTGTGAAAAATGTAACCACCTATAAGCATTTGCCTATTCTGTAATTTTGTCATTTACGTGCCCCACACGTACTATTAATGACACTCCTCATCATTTTTGATGAACCCTTAATTAAATCTCTTACACTTACGAAACAACAGCTGATACGCTCATATCAGCTGTTGTTTTTTTATTGTTGTTTCTGGGATCTAGCAAATTTTTTAATTTCCTGGGTAGAGGAGACTTCCTGCCTGAGCGAATCCTTTCTATACCCGAGCAGGTTGCCTCCCACCTGAGCGAATTTTCTCTCGACCTGAGCTGTTCTTTCTCTCACCCGAGCGAATTTCCTCTCAGCCTGAGCTGTTCTGTCTCTCACCCGAGCGAATTTCCTCTCAACCTGAGCTGTTCTGTCTCCTACCTGAGCGAATTCTTCCCATGCCTGAGCGAATCTTCCCTCCACCTGAGAAATTTCTCACAATAGCCAAGCCCTTGAAAATACTCAATACAATAGCAACATAAAAACACCCACCATTTAATTGGTGGGTGCATAGTAAGTTAAATTTTAATTTTCTTCAGCTACTTTGGAATAGCGTTTTGTGTGTAGTAACATGAAGTATCCGAACGTAATTGCTAAGAATGCAACTAGGAAGCCTAATAGAACGCCGTAGTTTTGCATTAAGAATGTCATATCGCCTGTAGAAATACTTGTTTTAAAGGCTTGAACAGTATATGTCATTGGTAATAGTTTGTTAAATACTTGTAACGGTGATGGGATTAACTCCAGTGGGAATGTTCCCGCACTTGTTGTTAATTGTAAAATTAGTACAACAATTGCTATGAAGCGTCCTGGATCACCGAAGATAGACACTAACATTTGAATTAATGCTAAGAAAACATAGCTTGTTAATAATGCTGTTAATATGAAGTATCCTAAATTATTTACTTCAAGACCAAGTCCCCATTTAACAATAACCACTGTTAATATAGTTTGAACTAAGCCGACGAATGCTAATACTGACACCTTACTTGTAAACCAAGCTGCTCCATTTTTCGGACGAATAGCTGGCTCTACAAGTGGGAACACGATGGAAATTAATAATGCTCCGACGAATAGGCCAAGGGAAATAAAGTATGGAGCGAAGCCTGTGCCGTAGTTAGGTACATGGTTAACAGATTCCTTATCGACTTGAACTGGGCTACCTACCATATCATATGTGTCTTTATTCGCATGAACTTCATTTGCTTTCTCACTTGCTTCACCTAATTTGCCAGATAAAGTTGATGTACCATCTGCAAGCTCCGTTGAACCATCTGCAAGTGTTGCAGAGCCTTGTGCTAGCTCACCAGATTTTGAGGCAAGTGTAGATGTACCTTGATTTAAAGTTGTTGTACCATTCGCTAATTCGTTTAAACCAGACGCTAATGTTTTAGAACCTGTTACTGCTGTTTTCACGCCAGCATTTAGTTCACCTAATTTTGCTGCTAATGTCGTATTACCTGCTTGAAGACCCTTAGCGCCTTCCACTAATGCATTACTTTTTGCAGTTAGTGCGTTTGCCCCTGCTAACACTTCTGCCTGACCTGCTGCAATTTGAATAGCTCCAGAACTAACTTGATTTGCACCAGCTTGTAATTTTTCTGTGCCTGCAGATAACGAATTTAAACCATTATGCACGCTTGCACTTCCAGCTTGAAGCTCTGCTAATGTTTGCTTTAATACCGCTGCTTGCTCTTCAGGCATTGAAGCCATCATACCTTGTAATTGGTTAGATAAGGCTGTAATTCCTGCTTCTACTTTTGCAGAGCCAGATGTTAATTGGTTTGCTGCACCATTTAATGCACCAGCGTTCTCAGCAATAGAAGCTGCGCCTGAACTAATCTGTTGTTGTTTGTCATTTAAAGTGTTTAAACCTGCTTCTACTTTCGCAACACCCTGTGTATATTGCGTTAAACCTTGCTCAAGACTTGTAGCACCATTAGCTGCTTGTTGGGCACCTTTTTGTAATTGCACTGTACCATCCTGAAGCTTTACTAAACCAGTAGATAAATCATTTGCACCTTTGGCAGCATCTCCAGCACCTTTTGTGATTTTATCTGTACCATTTGATAACTCAATTGTGCTTGATGCTAGTTGCTCAAGATAACCTTTTAAATCTTTCGCACCATTAGCTACTTTTTGAGCACCTTCATCTAGCTTATTAGAGCCGTCAGCAGCCTCTGTAAAGCCGTCTCCAAGTGTTGCAATGGAATCAAATAATTTTTCTGCATAAGTCGCTGAAACCTGTGAATTTACTTCTGCACGTACACGATCCATTGCTGTTTCACCAATCTGTGCACCAAGGAAGTTTAATCCTTCATTCGGAATATAGTTCATCACTAATTTAGAAGGTTTGTCATCTAATAGTGTTGTTGCATGATCAGAGAAATTTGTTGGAATTTCTAAAATCATGTAATAGTCACGGCCATTTAAACCTTTTTCAGCCTGTTCTTTAGATACTTCAATAAAATTAAATTGCTCACTATCAACAAGCTTTTCGACTAGGGTATCACCTAAGTCTAATTTTTCCCCATCCATTTCAGCACCCTTATCTTCATTGACAATTGCTACTGGTAGGTTAGGTAGGCCTGCATATGGATCCCAGAAAGCCCATAAAAACATGCCTGCATACATGACTGGGATAAATAATACAGCGATGATTGACACAAGCATTTTTCTTGTTTTCAAGATTTTCAGCCATTCAGCTTTAATCATAAAATTACCTCACTCCTATACTAGTTGACCGAAAACGTCAGTCGGTCATTTTAATCCAAAAAATTGAAACCTTCCATGAGTAGACTGGTGCTTGATCCAGTAATCAAGTTAAAATTAGTCCACGAAAGATTGTTTCTTTAAAAAGATTTAAAATCTTTTCCTCGGGAATCATATCACCATGTAGTTCATGCCAATCAACGACAAATGCTAGATATGCCTTTAGCAATAGATAGCTTACCAATTCTGCATCACAGTCTCGAATCTCACCTTTATCAATACGCCTTTGAATTAACTCAGCAACATACGATAAAATCTCAGTCTCGATACGGATGAGAACTTGTTTGACAACTGGCGTTCGTAATTCTTTTTCCTCCTCTAATAACTTCGCAAATAAAAGATGTTTTTCACGGAACTGAAGCATTTTCATTAAAGCATTATGTGCATTGTCCATAAAACTAGCTGATGCATCCAACACTGCATCTGCTTCTGCCTTCATCTCTCGTACAAGTGACATAGCTATCTCTTGAAATAAAATTTCTTTATTTGCAAAGAATGTATAAATCGTACCCTTACCGACATTAGCAATTTTCGCTACTTGCTCCATCGTTGTCGCCTTGTAACCAAACAATGTAAAAGATTTTGCAGCTGCTTCAAGAATTTCCTGCCTACGATCCATTAGTAACATCCTTTCTTGTTATGTTATGTACATTCTTAGTACACAGAAACAAAATGACCAGAAAACCATTCCGGTCATCTGGTCATTATCATATTCCTATTTTAACAATAATGCAAGTGTTTAATCATGATTTTTTTCATTTTTTTCTTCATCACTTTGCTCTGTATCTTTACCATGGTTCATCATATTATTATCCATGCTGTTTTTCGCTTTGTCATCCTCTGGTACAACCTTTGACATATCTGGGTTTCCAGCTATAATTTGTTGCTTAGGCATATTATGTACGCCATTAGCAGTTGTATGAGCGTACATATAATAAACACCATCATGGTCGAAAGTCGTTGTTGCTTTATAAACGCCATCCTTCTCTAAATTTCCTTCAATCAATTGTCCTTCATCACGTTTGCCAGATTCCCAAACCTCAAATTCTACAGCAGCATTATCGACATTTTTTCCACCCTGCTCAACATGTGCGGCAAGTTCAATTGTTTCATTAATTGCTACTTCTTTTGCTGTTAAAATTTCAACATCTGGTATTTGAGGTACCTCTGGCTCCTTTAATGTTGTCGGTTCTTTTTCCCCACACCCAACTAATAATGTAGGTACTGCTATTAATGCAAACAACCATTTTTTCATTTATTCTTCCTCCATTAATGGCAACGTAATCTTCACCGTTGTGCCCTTTTCTACTTTACTTTCAATTTCAATTTTACCGTATAGCTGCTTTAAAAGCTGCTCCACAATTGATAGGCCTAAGCCACTACCACCATCTGCTCGACTACGGGCCTTATTGACACGATAAAAGCGCTCAGTCACATGTGGTAGATCCTCCTGTGGAATACCAATTCCATAATCCTTTATTATAATCTGAGCATTGTTATGATTCTCCACAGCTACTATTTCTATCTTTGACTGCTCATTCGAGTAATTAATAGCATTTTCTATTATATTAATAAAAATCTGCTTCAGCTTGATTTCATCTGCTTTGATAATTAAAGCATCGTCAGCATCTAAATGGAGTACTATCCTCTTTTTTTCTGCCTGATGAATTAATATCTTTTGAACTTCACGTAATGTTTCAGCAAGTGGAATTGGATATAGGGTAATTTCTTTTTGCTCATTCTCCATCCGAGCTAGTTGAAGCAGTTCATTTGTTAAACGCTCCATACGATTTGCCTCGCGTACAATCAGCTGAATAGTTTCTTCTTTCTGTTCTTCCTGTATGAAACCATTATGCAATGCTTCACCATAGCCCTTCACATAACTAATAGGCGTCCGTAATTCATGAGAAACGGTAGCTAAAAACGTTTTTTGCGCCTCATCCTCTTGCTGTATAGAAGCTGCCATTTTATTAAAGGTACTAGATAATCGCCCAATCTCATCTCTTGAATTAACCGGCACACGAGTTCCATAATTTCCATCCGACATTTCTTCTACTGCCCTTTGCAATTCACTTAACGGTCGCATTATATGGCGAATCCCTTTATAAATTAAAAAACTTATTACGAGTAAAAATAATAGGGCGCTTCCAACTAGAAAAATAACCTGTTCATTTGCTAACTCACTAATTTTTGCCAATGGAAAGTAAATATAAATGATGCCTTCAAGTCTATTCTGATCTACTAATGGGAGTACTACAGAAATAAGCTGTCTGTCAAACCGAGGTTCATACCCTATTTTCTGTACATAATGACCTGCTAATAATTGCTGGCGATCCTCTGGACCAATCAATGTTTCATAATCAATATCGAATGGTACACAAGCGCTAAGCTCACGAGGATTTCTAACTGCAAAAATATTTAAATTTGAATAATTACTATAATGTTCAATATCTGCAATAAATTCATCAGTTACTTTTCCGCCTGCATACATAGTTTGTAATTTTGTACCGACCTCAATCATCATATCTTCTGTGTCTTCCACATAAAGTCGTTCATATAAAAAATCAGTCAAAACATACATGAATACGACTGTTATAATTAAAAAAGTAAAAATTAATATCCAAATACGAGTAGAAATCTTTTTCATTCGTTTGCGTCAAAACGGTAACCTACTCCCCAGACGGTTTGTACATATGCCGCTGCTTCCTTTCCAAGCTTCAGCCGTAACGTTTTAATATGTGTATCCACAGTTCTTGTTCCACCAATATAATCAATATCCCAAATGCGTTCTAACAATTGCTCCCTCGTATAAGCATTTCCTGGATTTTTCATAAATAGATGCAATAGTTCAAATTCCTTTAGCGTAAGTGGGATACTTTTATCATTCACAGAAACTTTTCGAGATATTTCATCTAACTTAATCGGTCCAATAACAATATATTTTTGCTGTATTTCCGTAATTCTTGAGCCAGTTCTTCTCAAAACGGCACGTATACGAGCTAGTAGTTCCTCTACTGTGAATGGTTTGACAATATAATCATCCCCACCAAGCGTAAGCCCCTTTACCTTATCTTCATTTGCGTCCCGGGCAGTTAAAAATATGATTGGTACATTCGACATTGCTCGGATACTTTGACATACTACAAAGCCATCCTCATGCGGCATCATAACATCAAGTAGAACCAAATCAATTTGTTCACGAACAATAATATCATATGCCTCCATACCACTTGCTGCAGTAAAGGTTTCAAAATTAGAATTATTAAGCATCATCTCTATTAGATTGCGCATATCTCGCTCATCATCAACAATTAATACAGTTGTCACAATTTTTCCTCCCTCACTAACAGTTGAAATGCACCTTTTCCAACATCCACTGTTTTTTCTACATGACCATCATTAATAAAATACAATGTGTGATCATCATACCCAGCAACCACAATATAGTCCTTAAATTGATTAACAACAAATGGATTAGCCCCTACCTCTAGCTGCCATTTCACCTTACCATTAAAGTCAGCTACATATAATTCATTATGTCCATGACTAATTACAAGCACTGAGTCTTTCGTTTTTGTTAATCCCACAGGCATTAACGGCATCTCTATTTCTCCATGCAATTCGCCTGTAGCTAAATCATAACGCTTTACGGAGCTATTAGGTTTACTGCCATCACCATGCCCTCCAACCCACAGTTCATTTGTCTCCTCTATTATCGCTAAACCATGAGCTGATTTTGGAATGACCCATTCCTGTTCAACCTGCAGATCTTTGACATTTAAAATTGATAATTTGGTATCTTTAAAATTTATGATATATAGCTTTTCCTTAAAAGCTACCATGGACATAGGGTAATTACCTAACTGCTGTGAGGCAAGCTCATTTCCCTTCTCATCAAAGCTTGTCACTGTATTCGTGGTGCTATTCGTAATAAAGAATTGTTTATCATTTTCGGAATAATAAACATTTGTAGTACCCATCTTCACTTTTTTTGAATAGAGCTTTTCCCCAGTTGATAATGTATAAACATCAATTTTATCTAACTGATGACCGAACAATAATATACGATTGTCTCCCAGCAATACTGCACCAGTATAAGCTTTATCGAACAACCATGTGGCAATTACCTTCCCCTGTTCATCTATAAAATCTAATGATGGTTCTTGTATATTTAAAGACGCAATAAAGTTCTGTTTGCTCTTGATAGGCTTAAAGGATAAATCCGTACAGCCAGCCAACCATACCACTAGAAGTAAAGAAAGAATGAAGAATGCAAACCTTTTCAACATCATCACCTCTGCTTCTTAACTATACTTCACATTTGTGAAATCCGAGTGAAACTTGATTGGTAATTCTATGACAAACCAGCGGCATTGTCAGATTCATTATAAAAATAATGCTACTAACAAACATTTATCCAACTCTCCTCTTTTAGAAAACATATACTACATAGATTCTGGAAAGGAGGTTATTTTAGTTATGGTGTCAATTAGCTTATGTATGATCGTAAAAAATGAAGAGGATGTTATTGGTAGATGTTTAGCATCCGTTAAAGACTTGGTTGATGAGATTAATATTATTGATACGGGTTCTACCGATAGTACAAAGGAAATCGCTAAACAATTTACTGATCGAATTTTTGATTTTAAATGGATTCATCATTTTGCAGCAGCACGAAATTTTTCATTTCAACAAGCAACAAAGGAGTATATTTTATGGCTTGATGCAGACGATGTATTTTTAGCGGAAGATCAGGAGAAATTCAAATCTCTAAAACAATCATTAAACTCAAATATAGAAGCAGTTTCAATGAATTATCACTTAAGTTTTGATAGTGAGGGCAATGTAAGCTCTCTAATAAGAAGATATCGTTTAGTAAAAAGGGATAAACACTTTCAATGGATAGGAGCTGTCCACGAATATTTAGAGGTAGGTGGCCATCTTTTAGATAGTGATGTCGCTGTCAGCCATTTACCACTTAGTCATGATCATACTCGAAATATTAATATCTATAGGCAACTCGTCCAATCTGGAGAACCTCTTTCCCCCCGTGATACATTTTATTTCGCAAATGAATTACTAGATCATGGACAATTTGAGGATGCCCTATTTTACTATGAAACATTTTTAACCTCTAAATTGGGCTGGGTAGAAGATAATATTCAAGCATGCTACAAATTAGCAGATTGCTATTCCCATTTAAATGATACAGAAAATTATTTGAGCTCTATATTAAGAAGCTTCGAATATGATATTCCCCGCCCAGAAGCGTGTTGTAGACTAGGATTCCACTTTATGGAGAATTTTAAAAACTACGAAGCTATATTTTGGTACGAACAAGCCCTCGTCATTAAACAAAACCCAAACGCCCCATTCCAAAATAAAATCTATACTACATGGTTACCGCATTTACAACTTTGTGTACTTTTTGATCGCTTGCAACAATATGAACTAGCCAATGCCCATAATGAATTAGCCAGATCGTTTATTCCAAATGATGAAAAGGTTTTACACAATAAAAAGTATTTTGAACGAATCTTAGGGAAAGACCATAAGAGCTCGTAATATATTAATTTAATTAAGTTTTTTAAAGTTATAATCTGGCACAAAACAACTTTTCAATAAAACTTCCAAAAAATAAACTATGAACAAATCCTATTTATCAAAAAAAGAGGTAATTATCTATTTCTTCTATCATCTCAATGAATACGATATCTGAGAAAGGAGGTGAGAAAATGGATTTTGCAAATTTTAAAAATAGGATTTGTAGTAGATGTAACTCATTTCCTTGTAATTGTAAAAGAAATTTCCCTCAAAATTGTCCTATTTGGCCAGTTAAACCTACTGGACCTACCGGAGGAATTACAGGACCTACTGGCGCGACTGGCGTGACTGGTCCTACTGGAACGACTGGACCTACTGGCATTACTGGGACTACTGGCGTTACTGGAGTCACTGGACCTACTGGGGTTACCGGAGCTACTGGCTCTACTGGGGCTATTGGCGTTACTGGGGTCACTGGTGCTACTGGGGTTACCGGGGCTACTGGGTTAACTGGGGTCACTGGCGTTACTGGTGCTACTGGACCTACTGGTGTTACCGGAGCTACTGGCTCTACTGGCGTTACGGGCGTTACCGGCATTACTGGTGCTACTGGGTTAGCTGGAGTCACTGGACCTACTGGTGTTACCGGAGCTACTGG
>NZ_JBXUNW010000011.1:104924-125849 GCF_057196045.1 Lysinibacillus sp. DFXJR4
GTCACTGGACCTACTGGTGTTACCGGAGCTACTGGCTCTACTGGCGTTACGGGCGTTACCGGCATTACTGGTGCTACCGGGTTAGCTGGAGTCACCGGACCTACTGGCGTTACCGGAGCTACTGGGTTAGCTGGGGTCACTGGCGCTACTGGGACTACTGGACCTACTGGGGTCACTGGCGCTACTGGCATTACTGGGACTACTGGAGTCACTGGACCTACTGGTGTTACTGGAGCTACTGGCTCTACTGGGGCTACTGGAGTTACCGGCATTACTGGAGCGACTGGGTTGGCTGGAGTTACTGGACCTACTGGTGATACTGGCGCTACGGGAGTTACTGGATTAGCTGGACCTACTGGCGCTACCGGCGTTACTGGAGTTACTGGGTTAGCTGGAATCACTGGTACTACTGGCGCTACCGGACCTACTGGAGTTACTGGGTTAGCTGGAGTCACTGGACCTACTGGCGCTACCGGACCTACTGGAGCAGCTGGGTTAGCTGGAGTCACTGGACCTACTGGTGCTACTGGTGCTACTGGCGTTACTGGACCTACTGGCACTACCGGCGTCACTGGTGCTACTGGCGTTACTGGACCTACTGGCGTTACTGGCTTTACGGGACCTGCGTTTACTGAAGGATTCTCCGCATTTAAAAACACGTTGGCTGTTAGTTCATCTACTACGATCACAAACTGGAGTGTAGCATCACCTTACTTTACTACTCCTGCATTCAATCCAGCATCTGGGATATTCACTGTACCAACTACAGGTAGATATTCCTTTGAAGCAACCATTAACTACTCTACTACAGCAGCCATTACTGTTACTTTAGGGGCTGGAATAAACCCTTCATTTGCTATACGACAAAATGCTACTACGAATTTAATCAGCGGCTTATTTCCTGTATTAAACGTAAATGTTGCACTCGTATTAACTTTGCGGTCAATTCTTGGAAATGGCACTATAACTTTGGCTGGAGAAGTGGATTTAAACGCTGGAGATACTATTGATTTGTTCTATGAAGCTAATGGATTAACTGTCGCTCTTACACTAGGTGGGGCAGACTCTGGTGGTATCGTTTGGTCATGTCATCGAATTTCTTAGGTTTAGGTTACTGAGAACAGTTTGAAGTGATTGGGAATAGAAATAGCAAACTATGAAATATTTTGTTTGCTATTTCTTTTTGTTTTTTGAACTTACATAAATACAAAAATAATACGAACATAATCATGAATGTTCGTACTATTGTACTTCTATTGTTTAAAATATTTCCTTTAACATTTCTTCTGCAACATGTTTACCTTGCTGCACACATTCTGGTATGGATATTCCCTCAAATGAACTACCTGCCAATTTTACAGTTGAGAAATGTTCTTGTAATTCTTGTTTTATGCGTTGGACTTTCTCCTGATGCCCAACTGTATACTGTGGCATGGCATTCTTCCAGCGAGTAACAACCGTCATCATTGGCTCTCCATGAATACCGACTGTTTTCGATAAATCCTGTAACACTGTTTTTTCAATTTCAGTATCTGATAGTGCTACAATCGCTTCGTCACCGACTCGACCAATGTAGCTACGTAATAGCACATAGTCCTCAGGGGAGCTACCTGGCCATTTTCGATTCATCCATGTACAAGAAGTTATTGAAAAGTCGCTATTCCGAGAGACAAAAAACGATAGTGCATCTAAATCGCCTAATTGATCTTTTGTAAAAGCCATTGTCACAGTAGCAATTGTAGCTGCCTTCATCGTACTCAATTCAGCAAGATGCTGTTGTTTATGAAACATTTTTTCTACAATGTTAAATGGTGTGGCAATAATAACGGCATCTGCATTAATTTGAGTAAAATTATTTAATACAACTTGAATAGAGCCTTCCTTACCATGTTCAATTTCTTCGACCTTGACGCCCTTCATTATTGACCCAGGAAGTAATGAATTTTCAAGTTTTTCGATAAGTGTCTCTAAACCATTATTAAAAGTTTGAAAAATCCCCTTATCCTTAGCGATAAGATTATTACTTAAAAAGTTTGTACCGGACTTTTTCATTCCTAGTAGAAGGCTACGATATTTTTGCTCTAAACTATAGAGCTGTGGGAAAGTTGAACGCATGCTTAGCTGCTCAATATCTCCAGCAAATGTTCCTGCAAGTAATGGTTCTACTAAATTTTCGACAATTTCTGCACCAAATCTTCTTCTGAAAAACGGCCCTAATGGTTGGTCATCATTCTGTGTAGAGCGGGGAATAAAAAAGTCCCCTGCAGCACGTATTTTTCCACTAAGTGAAAATAAGCCAGATGTAATAAATGACGAAACATGCGGTGTTGCTCCAGACAAAAGATTACTAGGGATTGGATATAGATGACTACCAACTGCAATATAAATAGGACCTGTGTTACTTGTAATTAATTCTTGCTCAATTCCTAAATCTTTTGCCAGAGTATATACATAATTCTCCCGATCAAAGAAAGATTCTGGCCCACGCTCGATAATAAAACCATTTTTTCTTAGTGTTTGAATTTTTCCGCCAAGACGTAGTGACGACTCGACAAGTACGATATCTAACGGCAATTCTTTTGCGATTGCTTCTTTTTGCATATAGAACGCAGCTGTAAGACCAGTAATGCCACCGCCTACCACAACTACCTTTCGTCTTTTCTGGGTCACTAACATCATCACTTTCTTTTCGCTTAGCTTAATTTTTTATGAATAGCATCTACCATTGCATCAATGAATAATGGATGCGTATTTGGCATAGCTGGACGATAATATGTCGCCCCTAGTTCATCACAAACAACTTTACATTCAAAATCATTATCATATAAAACCTCTAGATGTTCTGTTACAAAGCCAACTGGTGTGTAAACGAATGAACGGAAGCCTTTTTGCTCGTAAAGTTCGCGAGTTAAATCTTGAACATCTGGACCAATCCAAGGCTCTGGTGTTTGCCCTGCTGATTGCCATCCTACTTCTACATTTTGTACACCAGTTGCTGCTTGGATTAAACGAGCTGTCTCGATTAATTGGTCTTCATATGGATCGCCCAACTCTTTTATTTTCTCCGGAAGCGAATGTGCGGACACAATTAAACATGCTTTTTCACGTTCTTCTCCAGACATACCACTAAATGTTTCGTTCACTTTATTTTTCCAATACTCTATGAATTTTGGTTCATTGTACCAAGATTCTACTGAAGTAATTGTTAAACGATCTCCAGCCGCTTCTACTGCTCGTCCATTATAAGATTTTATGGAGAATGTTGAGAAATGAGGCGCCAATACAATAGAAACCGCTTCATTAATACCTTCAGCTACCATCTGTTCTACAGCATCTTCGATAAATGGATGAATATGCTTTAAACCAATAAATAATTTGTATTCTACAGCATCTTGAACTTCATTTAATCGTGCACATAGGGCTTCTGCTTGAGCTTTTGTTGCAGCAGCAAGTGGTGATAACCCACCGATTGCTTCATAACGACTACGTAAATCCTCTAAGTGCTCTTGTGATGGTTTACGACCATGACGAATATGCGTATAGTAAGGTTCTATATCTTCTTCTTTATAAGGTGTTCCATATGCCATTACTAACAAGCCTTTGATTTCTTTCATTACCCTTTTCACCTCTAAATAATAGTTTAAAAATATCTCTTCTTATCAATAAAAAATATGTGGCAAAAAGAAGCCGTCCAATTCATTAGGTTGGACAGCTCCCTTGCTGTGTTGTACAGAATGTAGTATTCACAGACAAGATTTAGTCAAAGCTTCTTAACTTTAAGAGCGTGCTTGGATTTGTTGAGCACTATAATCATGAATAAGAGCTGTTAAACGTTTCAATACCTCTGGATCTACCTCTGGGAATACACCATGTCCAAGATTAAAGATATGTCCAGGCATTTCTAAGCCTTGATCAATAATATCTTTTGCACGCTTTTCTATAATCGACCAGTCTGCAATTAATAAAGATGGATCTAAGTTACCTTGTACTGGTTTAGTAATCCCATTTGAATGCGCTTCTTTAATTGGTAAACGCCAATCTAAGCCAACAACGTCAATCGGCAAATCATTCCACTCTTTTGCCAAATGGCTTGCACCAACACCGAACTGAATAAGTGGCACATTTTCTTTTTTCAACTCAGCAAAGATACGTGTCATTACTGGTTTAATAAAGATACGATAGTCTTCAACATTAAGAGCACCTACCCAAGAGTCAAATACTTGTATTGCCTTTACCCCCGCCTCGATTTGTGCTGTTACGTAAGAAATAATCATATCTGCTAATTTATCCATTAATGCAAACCAAGCTTGTGGCTCTGATACCATAAATGATTTTGTTTTATTATAGTTTCTTGAAGGTCCACCTTCAATCATATAGCTTGCAAGCGTAAAAGGTGCACCAGCAAAACCAATTAAAGGTACATTTAGTTGCTCTTCTGTTAATAATTTTATTGTTTCCAATACAAAAGGTGTCTGTTCCTTGGCATTAAATTCACCTAATTTTTCCACATCAGCAACTGATCGAATAGGATTGGAAATAACAGGACCAACTCCTGCTTTGATTTTCACATCGACACCGATACCAGGGAGAGGTGTTACAATATCCTTGTATAAAATAGCCGCATCAACATTATAGTTTTCTACGGGTAAACGCGTTACATACGCACAAAGCTCGGGTTGATGTGTGATTTGCTCTAACGAATATTTTTCTTTAATCGCACGATATTCTGGCTGAGAGCGACCTGCTTGTCGCATATACCAGACAGGTGTATGTTCTGTTTTTTCCCCTCGTGCAGCACGAAGAAGTGTATCATTAAATGTTGTCATGAATAGTTCCTTCCCCTCGATAAAATTCATATCATTTTAATTTCGCCTTGGCGTAATAGTAGCTGCCGCTTTGCTTTCGCTACAGATAAACAATGCGTCCGGATTTTGAATTGTACCTAGGCCTGCACGATGCAGGTCAGTTAGCCGTTTTCGCAGGATGCGAAGATTTTAGGGTAACATCCTTTTATTCATTCCTTTGAAAATCCGTGACATTTGCCAGAGGCTTTAACTTCATTCAGTAGGTGTTTGAAAACCCAATGAAAAGAAATCAAAACCGCGTTCATCTCACCACCTGTAGAAGTGGGAGCCTTCTGTATCCGCTTCTTTGCTTTCGTATACAAAATACATTTGCTGAATGAAGATAAAATCTTTAGTTTATTCCTTTATTATTGATATCCGTTTTCAATAGTAAACGCTTCCTTAGTAATTGTATAGTTTTCCACATGAAATGTCATAAAATTGTTCTTTCTAAAAGGTTTCTTTTTTGACAAAGCTATAGACTTCCACTTAAATGGAGATAATCAAGCTATTAGTCAGAGCATTCATAAGGAGGGCAAATTTATGTATATTTATTTAACTTCGGGAACAGGAGATTTTTTAGAACAAGTAAGAAAAAAGCACCAAAACCAGAAGATGATTCTAATACATGGGGAAGGAAATTCTGTACTTATACATGAAACTGAAGGAAAATCTGTATTTGCCACACCACGTAAGTTTGAAGTATTAGATTCAGTAAATGATTTAGAAGAGCGTGGATATTTTGTTTTTAACAATATTCCTGTTACAGATGAAGGTCGACCTGTTTTTGAACATCGCTTTTTAAATCGTGCACGTGCTATCGAGGATGAACCGGGCTTTCTAGCATTCCGACTACTTCGACCGTTAAATAGCGAAACCTATATCGTCATGACACAATGGAATGGCCCACATTCATTTGAAGCATGGAAAAGCTCAAAAGCATTTAAATCAGCACATGCTGAACGGGAAGAACCAACTGGCGTACGTCAGCAAAATATATTTTCAGCTGCTTCCTATATTACAACCTATAGTGCTACCCCAAAAGAAGAAGACGAGGAGTAACATTCGGTTTACCACACCGTTTTTATCTAGAACAATATGATCAATATCGTGTGGGCCCAATGATAGCTGCTGTGGACAGCGTTGACATGGGAAAAGCCAGGCATATTTTTCTTTACAGGAAAAAGGGTATGATAGTGGCATTATCAATTAGTCACATAATTTTCACCAATATTAAGTCATTCTGATAACCATTCAAAAAGTCCACGTAGACATCTACATGGACTTTTAATTACGGCTTAGAAACCTTCGATGTTATTTCACTGACAACAATAATAATGACTATTCCTATATAGAACATTGGCTGCATCACGCTACATATACCAACGATAATAGCTTGAGTAATCATCGCTAAACGAACAATTTGTTGAACAGCTGTCTTGCGCGCATGATCAGGCAATGGGTAGAGCATGTCCATACGAAATTCTCCACTTGCCAATAACGCTTGCTTTAACTGAATCGTGGACGCAAAGCTCAATGCTCCTACAACAATCCATGTCACAAAAGGAATATCAACAAACGCTGCAATAACAGCAGAAATCACTGTTAAACGAAGCCATAAATAAAAATGATCATCTGTACGTACAAAAGTGCGGAACACCAAATATTTTTGTGTGTTCTCCTTCTTATAAGGAATAAATGTATACAACCAATTAAGCCATGCTCTTCGGCGAATGATTCCTCTTAAATGGGGCACATCTGTAAAATAATTTGCAAAACGATAGAAGCTCATCATACGATTTTGCTCTAGCTCGACAAAATGCTCGTATGGCACAGGCTCATCCTTACATTTTTTTCTGAATATAAGAATGTAAATACAGCCAATAACAGTTGCAACGATGGCAAATAGCAATTGAGCTTGGAGCGCCATGTAAATAGTCACACCAAATATGATTGCTCGAATTAGTCTGTCCACCCAAATCAGTTTGCCTCGTTCACTATAACGATAGCTAAATTCACCTACAACACTTAAAAATTTCAATACGATCATTAGAACAAACACTGCCCAAATTTCAATTGTTGTTAAATCAGTAACAGCCTTAAGTAAAGGAATACTTACAATATAAACAATCGCAACAATCCAAACCTGAGACCAAAACGTCCATGCTAACGCCTTTTTAAAGTACTGCGACATTTTTGATTCTACAGGTAATAAATACACTTGGTCTGGCTCTCTCAAGAGCGATGTAGGTCGACTAAAAGCTAATAAAATTCCTACGATTACGGCAATAACAATTTCTGCTGGAAAATCTAATTGCACGTTTTTTAGCCATTCACTATATTGATAGCCTCCTGCTCCAACAAGAAATACGAGTACAATCGCGATATGCCCAGTAAAAATAAATTGCATATATTTTTGTACTTCTCCTATATAATGCATGAAGCGAGAAGACCATACATCACGCAAGTTCTTCATGGTCCCGCTCCTTTGTCATAGCAATATATAATTCGTCTAATGTCGCGTGCGGCATAGCAAAAGCCTGACGTAAATCATTCATCGTTCCCTGTGCTCGAACACGACCCTCATGCAATAAGATGATTCGATCACAATGCTTCTCAGCCGTCGATAAAATATGAGTGGACATTAATATAGAAGCGCCCTCTTTTTTCTTTTCATCCATTTGATCTAGCAATGATTGAATGCCTAGAGGATCAAGTCCCACAAAAGGCTCATCAATAATGTAAAGACTTGGATTAACTAAAAAGGCACACATAATCATCACCTTTTGACGCATCCCTTTAGAAAAATGCGATGGGAACCAATTCAATCTTTTCTCCATTCGAAATTCTTTCAATAATAATTCTGACCTAGCTGCAAGTGTTGCCTCATCTAGGCCATAAGCCATTGCCGTTAATGCTAAATGTTCCCTTAATGTTAGCTCATCGTATAATACAGGCGTTTCAGGTATATAAGAAAATGATGTACGATACTTGTCCGTATCCTCTTTTAATGTGACACCATTTAATCGAATATCCCCTTCTTTGGGAAGCATTGTACCAATAATATGCTTAATCGTTGTACTTTTCCCAGCACCATTCAAGCCAATTAAGCCAACGAGCTCCCCTTTTCCAATAGTAAATGATAAATCTTTAATAACAGGCTTTCTTGTGTAGCCACCTGTCACATGCTGTACCTCTAATACTGACATGACCTCACTCCTCTTCTTGTTTTATATTTTATCAAAAATTAGCAAATGATACAGTTATGAGTATGATAGAATGTAATTACATACATAAATGAAAGGGGAAATTACGAATGAGCGATTGCCTATTTTGTAAAATCATTGATGGATCCATTCCAAGTACAAAAATTTATGAAGACGACCATGTCTATGCATTCACAGACATTTCACCTGTTGCTAAAGGACATACTTTATTAATTCCAAAGCAGCACTGTCAGGATTTATTTGAAATGCCAGAGGAAGTAGCACGAAACCTTTATGCTGTGGCACCTAAAATTGCCAATGCTCTCAAAGCTGCATTTCAACCGATCGGCTTGAATACGATTAATAACAATGGAGCCGCTGCTGGACAAACTGTTTTCCACTATCACTTACATTTTATTCCTCGTTATGACGAAAAAGAAGGTCTAGGTTTAATTTGGCAGACACAAAAATATACACCAGAGCAATTGACTGAAGTTGCAGAAAATATAAAAGCACATCTTTGAAATAAGAAGGATTAATTTTCAGAATAGTGCCTTGCATTTTAAAATTATTTATCGTACAATCACAAATAAGTTTCGCTAACGGTCAAGGGGACACGTTGGGGGACAAATAGATTAGCATAGTTGAGGAGAGATTAGAAATGAATACAAAGAATCTAGTTTTAATGGCACTCTTAGTGGGTGTCGGTGCGGCACTTTATGTAGTCACACCAGGTATGGTTAATGGCATGAAGCCCGATTTCATGCTAACAATGATGTTTATCGGGATATTACTGTTCCCTACCATCAAAGAAACATTTTTGCTTTCTTTAGCGACAGGTGTTCTATCAGGATTATTTACAACATTTCCTGCTGGTCTTGTTCCAAATATTATCGATAAGGCTGTTACGGGCTTTGTCTTTTTAGCGATTTTAATCACCCTGAAAAAACTGGCAAACAATTTTGCTATATCGGCTATCTTAGTGGGTGTAGGAACAATATTATCCGGTACAGTATTTTTAGCAGTAGCACTTTTTGTGTTTAATGCCAATGTTGGTGCAACATTTGCTATGCTTTTTGTAGGTGTTGTATTACCCGCTGTAGCTTTTAATGTTGTAGCTTTTGCGATAATTTATCCAATAGTCGTTAAATTAGTAAAGCGTTCTAAATTTAACACAGCTATTTCTCGAATTTAATATATAGTTCGAACCTTTATTTTGAGGTAAAGGTACTTCCAACTACTAAAAGAAGCTAAAACGTGATAGAAAATCACTCGTTTAGTTTCTTTTTTCTTTTGGTATATGTGTAATTCGTGGTTTAATAGAGATAATATGATTATTACAGAAACGAGGTATTTCAATATGAAAGCAAAACCATTTTTATTTGGACTAGTTACTGGTATTGTTGGTGGAACAATTGCTGTACTTTTCTCTACTCCTCAATCAGGCAGACAATTACGCACTAATTTGCGAGAAAATGCTGAAATCACAAAGGGCAAACTTTTCGAAGTTAAACATCAGGTTGATAATGTTAAACAGTCAGTTAATACCTTAACAAATGAAGTCAAAAATAATATACCGCAAATAATAAATGAATTAAAACAAACAATTACTACATTTACAGATGAAATCGAGCCTACAAAAAATAATTTACAACAAGAAATAGAGGCATTACAGAATACAATTAGCGAAATCGAGAAAAACGTTGCACAAATCACAGAAAAGAAGAAAAAACCGCAAGAAAAAATAAGCGACTAAAGTCCTTGTTATTCAAAAATAATTCTATTTTTTTATCATAATTAAATCATAAAATATTATTATTCAACCACTTTTCAATTATTTAATTTTTCTAACTTTAAACTTTTTTTCTTTATTGCTATAATATTTTTAAAATGTTAAAGAAAGCAGTAGGTGATGGCTTTGTCAGAGGAATTATACACACAAAAAGAGGCGATGCTTTATAGTCAAAGAATTGCGCAATTATCAAAAGCCTTATGGAAAGCGGTTGAAAAGGATTGGCAGCAATGGATTAAACCATACGATTTAAACATCAATGAGCATCATATTTTATGGATTTCGTATCATCTAAAAGGGGCTTCGATTTCCGATGTAGCAAAATTTGGCGTGATGCATGTTTCCACAGCATTTAACTTCTCTAAAAAATTAGAAGAGCGTGGATTCCTGAAGTTTTCAAAGCGAGATGACGACAAACGTAATACGTATGTTGAACTAACTGAAGCAGGCACAGAACTAATTATTGAAATGAATAGCAATTATCATAATACGTATCATTCTGTCCTCGAAGGTTCATTAGCTTTAAAAGACTTATATGGCCGCTTCCCAGAATTTTTAGATGTTATGGCTGTTATCCGCAATATATATGGAGAGGACTTCATCGATATTTTCGAACGCTCCTTTCAGCACTTCCGTGATTCCTTTGACAAGCTAGAAGAACGTTCAACTGTAAAAGGGTAAAGCGAAACTAATTTGTAGGAATTGTTTCTTCTCCTGCTGATTATAAGTCAAGCAATTGAGGAATAACGTTTAGTAAATAACAATCTGAAGTCGTCTTACGAAACGTTTAAAAATCATGTTAAAGGAGGTATTTCAGAAAATATTTCTGAGATACCTCCTTTTTCTTGCATTCTAACATAAATCAATTTACATTAAATAGGACCCTTCCTATTATGGAGTTGATAAAGCATGCACTGTTGGAAAATATTAAATCTTGAACATCATTACGGTACAACACGTATTATAATAATGTCTGTCTTTGTGTTTTTAACCGTCTTTTCCCTATCCTATGTAACATTTAATTTATTTAATGATGAACACTATACTGATCATTTATTTTGGTTATTTGTTATCGCTGTATTTGCCCTTTATCCAATTCATAAATGCTTACACTTTCTAGCATTGTATGATTTACGACAGCATTTAACATTACGGATGCGTTCACAATTTTATGTAATTCCTGTTTTACATATGCGGATACGTGAACCACTCTCAAAAAGTCGTTATATTATAGCACTTCTTACACCATTTTTCGTGCTTAATACAGCCATATTAATAGGTACACTTTTATTACCTGCCTACACACATTACGGCACATTGCTTTTAGCTTATCATTGTAGTTTATGTTTAATCGATATTCTCTATGTAAAATACTTATTGAATTCACCTAAGGACTCTCAAATTGAGGAGACACCAAAGGGCTATGAAATTTTAGTACCGCCTACTATTCATTAAATTGCTAGTACTTGTGTTTTATTGACGTTTTTTGTTATGCTATTACTATTGAAAGAGGGGAGGAATAGACTTGCTATTAATGATCGTAGTTCTATTCTCGGTATTCTATTTATTTCAAATAAACCGCATGACTTATGCACTGTGCATGCGACGTGAAATTCCCGAAGAAAACCAGCCAAAAATATTCCGAACTATAAATATACTTATTACAATATTACTTGTCTCATTTTATATTGAAATTTTATATGCAGTATAGTTAAAAACATTGCATCTACACTTGTCCAGCAAATGTAAGTTTGACATCTCGTGTATCAAAGGATAAACGTGGCCTCAAACGTAGGTGTGAATGCCTTCCATTGTTAAGAAAAGCTAAGGACATTACACCCTTAGCTTTTCGCCATTTTATTAATTAGTATAGGAACGCTGCACCAACGATAATTAATAAAATAAACAACACAACTAATAAAGCAAAGCCTGAGCCGTAGCCGCCACCGCCGCCATATCCTCCGTTGCTCATAACTTCACCCCCTTTCTTTTCTATATCCTATGCGCTTCAAAAATGGAAATATAGGCTATACTCAAGGGGGAACCATTTTGTTTTTAAAACGTTTATGTTATAGTAAAAAATGGACGAAAACCATGTTAGGAGAGAATATCCACAATGAAAAAGACTGTATTATCTTTAACATTAGCCGCCTCTGTTTTAGCGCTTGGAGCTTGTAGCGGAGGGGACAGTAAAACGATTGCAACATCAAAAGCCGGTGATATTTCAGTAGCTGACTTTAATGAAGCATCCAAAACGTTAACAGGTCCTTATGTACTTCAACAGATTATGACTGAAAAAGTATTAGCTAAGAAATATAAAGTAACAGACAAAGAACTTAATGAAGCGTTTGATTCAACTAAATCACAATTCGGAGACAGTTTTGCGCAAGCACTTGCTGCAAACGGCTTAACAGAGAAAGGTTTCAAAGAATCTTTGCGAATTCAGCTTCTTCAAGAAAAGGCTTTAAAAGACCAAGGAATTAAAGAAGAAGATGTAAAAAAACATTATGAGCAGATGAAAACAGAATTAAATGCTCGTCATATTTTAGTGGCTGATGAGAAAACAGCTAAGGAAGTTATTGACAAAATTAAAGGTGGCGCTGCTTTTGCAGATGTGGCAAAAGAGTACTCCACTGATACTGGTTCTGCAGCAAAAGGTGGAGAGCTTGGCTGGTTCTCTGCTGGTGCAATGGTTGAGGAATTCAGTGATGCTGCTTATGCTCTTCCTTTAAAAACATTAAGTGAACCCGTAAAATCAAGCTTTGGCTACCATATTATTGAAGTAACGGACAAGCGTGATGTAAAAGGCGTAGGCTCATTCAAGGATGAAGAAGAAAACATCCGTTCAACAATGTTAAATAAATTAACGCAAACAGGTGAAGCTGAAACAATGATTAAAGACATTGTTGCTAAGATGGCAAAAGAAGCTAATGTAAAAACTTCTGAAAAAGATTTACAACCAGCAATAGATTTCTTTACAACTACAAGTGAAGAACATGCTAAAGCAGCAGAAGAGGCAGCAAAAAAAGCTGAGGAAAAAGCGGCTAAAGAAAATAAAGACAAAGAAGAGAAAGCTGAAGATACTGAAAAAGAATCTAAATAGTTATGCTCTTACTAATCGAAAGGGTTACGCTTGTATCAGCGTAACCCTTTTTTCATTCAATAGATAGTTGGCTTATAAAACGATCGATTATCGAGTGGGAATAGTCTCTCTGTAAATTCACCAGGAGTTGTTTTACCAAGTGCTCGTGTTAGCATGTTCATCTTTGCATCAATATTATCAATATAATGCAAAATTTCTGCTTCCTGAAGCATTGGCTTTTTGGGACTACCCCATTCCTCCTTGCCGTGATGGGATAAGACCATATGCTGCAACAGCATAACCTCTTCTCCCTCAATTTCTAGTTCACTAGCAATCTTAGCAATCTCATTTACCATAATCGTAATATGGCCAAGTAAATTCCCTTCAACAGTATACATTGTTGCAACTGGGCCAGAAAGTTCTACTACCTTACCAATATCATGCAAAATAATGCCCGCAAATAATAGGTCACGATTTAACGTAGGATATAAATCAGCAATAGCTTTGCCAAGTCTCAACATTGATACCATATGATCAAGTAATCCTGAGGCATAATCATGATGATTTTTGGTCGCTGCTGGAAATACTAAAATAGCATCCTGATGTTTTTTAATAGCTGCTCGTGTAATTCTTGAAATATGAGGATTTTTAATTTCAAAGAAATATTGTGTTAATTCTTCATAGAGTTGTTCTTTAGGTGTAGCTGAAGAAGGAACTAAATCATGGATTGCAATTCCCTCCTCTGGTTTAGCTACGCGAATGGATTTTATTCGTAATTGATTTTTCCCACGATAGTCATGTATTTCGCCACCGACACGGACAATAGCCTCGGCATGATACATTTTTTCATGATCTTCATTTGTATCCCACAGCTTTGCCTCAATATCTCCACTTTTATCTTGTAATAACAACGACATAAAGGGCTTGCCAACCGTTGTAACCCCTTTTGTTGCTTGTTTAATTAATAAAAATTGATCAACTGCTTCTCCAACCTGGAGCGTCGTTATTCCTTTCATGTTGACGCCACTCCCCTTTCATTTGCTAATGCGCTTATATCGACAATTTGATCTTTGTGCCAATATTTAAGCATCGTGTCATGACAAGTAAAATATAGAATTTGGCGTTCATATCCTACTTCTTTCATTAATTGTACCATTTTGTCTGTTCGGATTCGATCAAAATGGACAAAAGGATCATCCATAATAAATGGAAATGGTGCAGAAGTTGAAAGTGTTTTTGCTAGTGCCATACGTAGTGAAATATAGGCTTGTTCCTTTGTTGCCTGTGATAATTCGGCCATATGATAATGTAAGCCACCAGCAGCATCCTGAGCGACAAAATAGCCAGCATCGTTAATGAATAGCTTCGTATAACGACCACCAGTTAATAAACAAAAGATCGCATTGACCTCTGTTAAAACATAAGGTAGCTTCTCCTCTCTTAAGCTGAATAATGTTTCATGAATAGCATTAGACAATGCCTTTTTTGTTGCCCATTGCCCTATCAGCTGCTGCAGGATAGATTTCTCTTGCTCAAAATGCTGAAGTAATTGACCATAATTCTCATCATTTAGAAGATGCTCCTTTTGGACTTGGAGTGTAGCACGTTGCTCTAAGCAATGATCGATTGCTAACTGACTGGCATCCTGTTCCGCTTCTAGAGTCTTTAAACGTTCACTTAGTTGGCTATCATGCATCAATGCCTCATCGTTTGATAAATCCAATGAAGCAAGTTGACTTTTTATTGTTAGGAGTTCAGCTTTGAATTTCTGCTGTTGTTCAAATTGCTCATGTGTCTCGTAGTACTCCTTTTCTAATTGAACATTTGCCTCATTAAATAATTGAGCAATTTGTGATTCAACGTTTTCTATATGAGATTCTATCCCTTGAATATTGACAGTAAGATTAGTCAATTGCTCTTTTGTTTGCTGAGTCATTTGTAGCTCTTGTTGTAACGTAAGGAATGTAGTACGCAAATGCATAAAAATTTCTTGTTCACTGTACTCTGCATTGAGAGCCTGTTGTAGCTGTTCAAATAGCTCACGTTTTTCCATCTGTATCGTTTGTAAAAGGTTACTTGTACTCTTCCTTTTTGCCTCCAGCTCTTGTGCTCCCCGTATTCGCATAAAAAGCTCTGGTAACAATGTTTTTGCTATATTACCCTCTAATCGGAAGCGCTCTAAAAATTGTTGCAGGGATTGAGTTGCTGCCTCACTCATCCTTTCAACCTGTTGAATTTTATATTCTAGCTGTACATATTGACGTTCTTTTTCTTGTTGCTGCTCATGTACCTGCAACAAGCGCTCCTCATGCCTTTGTTTTTTCAAAAGAATCGTCTGAGCAATATTTTCTTGCTGCTCTAATTCGCGAATTTGCTGATTGGGCTGTCCCGATGCTTTACTTTCATCTCTTGAGAATTTCACATATAAAATAAGGAATAAAGCGATAGCTGCTCCTAAAACGATGACAGCCATGTTTTTCTCAAAAACACCATATATAATTGAACATATACTTATAGCCAATAAAATCCATATTATGGAACTGAATTGTTTCTGCTTTGAGCGCTGTGACCTTCCATGACGGTATTGCTCTAGTTTCCGTTTACGTTGTGGCCACTGTGCTAAAATATGTTCTTCTTCTGCTGTTAATGCCTCCTGTTGAAGACGCTGCTTATGCTGGGCAATTGAATCTAGTTCAATGTGTATTTGCTCTAAGGAACGTAAATGAAATTTTAACTCTTCCTCCGCTTCCTCTAGTAGACTTAGTTGTTGCTGAAATTGCTCCTCTTGCTGCAATGAGACCGTCTCCTCAAGGAGCTTCAACTGTGCTTCGCTTTCCTGTACACCTAATAATCGAAACTGTGCTTCTATTTCTTGCTCTAATAAATATAAATCATCCATTAAGTTTTGTTCTTTTACAATTAACTGATTCCATGTCGCTTCCTTATTCAAAAGTCGAGACATTTCATGAATAGCTTGCTCGTCCACTGTTAATTGCAGTTTTTGCTGTAGTTCATGGTACTGCTCTTTTTGCTGCTGCAATTGCCATGTTTCGTGCATTAGCCGGTCCTTTAATTGCTCATAGCGCCTTATACCTTCTGGTGGAAACTGCACATGCTCATAATTTTTTAATGTTTGCTCCAAAGCCTTCTGCTGTTTCATAAGGGGCATTGCCTGCTTAAGAATATTGAGCTGTTGCCAATTCTGTTGTTGTAATTTTTGCTGCTTATACAAATCTTCAAGCTTTTGATCAAGCCGCTTTAATTGCAGCAATTTGTCCTCAAAGCTTTGAATATTGCTCTGCTCCTGTTTAATAGTGCGCTCAAGTTGCTTTAGTTGCTCTAACTTTTGATTAATAATAGGTATCTTGCCCGACTTTTTAAAAAGATCCCCAGCCTCTTTTTCCAATTTCTTTTCAATAGTAGACAATTGCTGAACACCTGTTGTTCCGGAAGCAATCAACAAATGTGTTAACTCCTCCTCAGACATTTTCTCAATGCCCTGTAATTCGTGTAAAGAAAAGGAGAAAATTGATTCAAAGGATGCCCTTGAATAGCCATAAAGCAGCTTTGCTAATAGCTCATCCTGTCCAACTGTACCATCTTCAAGATAAACCGTGACCTCTCCAGTTGCCTTTCCTTTAACACGCTCAATTGTACATTGCCCGTATATTGGGTGCCAAACTGTCAGCTGACCGCCAAATCTAGTTGATGTTTTCGGCTCATATTTGCGTTGTGTTTGTTGCTTTGTAGGAAAACCAAAGAGCAATTGTAAAATAAACTGTTGAATGGTTGTTTTTCCTGCCTCGTTCATGCCATAAAATATAGTAACACCGTCAGATAAAGAGATTGTGATATTTTCATGCTTCCCAAAACCATATATTTGGATTTTTCGTATCACTAGCATGTCATTCACGTCCTTTGAATTTCTTCTGCTAATAATTCCTGTGCATTGTGCATTAAGACTTTAATGTCCTGTTCTGTTAAAGGGTCGATAAATCTTGCTCCACCGGCATGTTGATATAGGTCCTTTAGTATATCCTTCCATGCTGTGATATCCCATTGCTCCATTAAATTCACCACAGATTTAGTTGCAGCAGTATGTTCGTACAGTGTTGATGAAGTATGTAGCATTAGCTTCTGTACCCAACACATTGGTTCAATCCCATCTTCCGCCTCTCGTATAGTTTCTAGCCATGCATCCACAGTAGCATGTTCAAATAAAGAAGAGGCGTGTTCATCAATGTTTTTTAAATGAAGTTCTACAACAGATGCCCCGTAGACTTGTCGATTGAGTGAAAGTGCTTCCTCACATTTTTTTAAAAGTTCATTTGCATGAAACATATTTTTGCAATCTACCTCCACTGTGTTATAGACAACAGCTGATGTCGGTATAAAGTCCAGTTCAACAGAGGCTTGCGATAAAGTGACATCATAAAAACCCTTAATCCCCTGTTCCTTACGATGTCGACTTTGAATATTACCAGGATACACAATAGGTGGATTTTGATGTAGCAGCTGGCGTTTATGAATATGTCCTAAAGCCCAATAATGATAGTTTCTTTCAAGTAGCTGTTCCTTTGTGAAAGGTGCGTAAACTGCATGTGTGGTATCACTAAACTCGCTACCATGGAGCATACCAATATGAAGTACATGTTGGTCAGAGGCAATAGGATAACTCTCAATCTTTGATTCCTTTACATGACGTTCACTATAACTAAAGCCATAAATATTCACTTGCTGTCCTCGTATATTTAGCTGAACAACACTTGTTTCCGCTGGCAATTCATAGACGTTACTTGGTAAGGCAAAGCGCGTCCAAGAACCATTTAAATGATCGTGATTGCCATAGCTTAAAATCACTGGAATATTATGCTGAAAGAGCTTTTCCATAGCCTCTTGGAATCGACGTTGAGCTGGTAAGCTACGATTTTCACCATCATAGATATCACCAACTATTAGTAAAAAATCAGGCTTCTCTTGAATAGCTTTATCAATAATTGTATTAAAAGCCTCAAAGGTACTTGTTCGAATTTTTTTAAAATTATGTTCAGGTAAACCAAATAAGCCCTTAAATGGACTATCTAAATGTAAATCCGCCATATGAAAAAAACGAATTGCAGACATCTAATCACCTCAAGTAATAAATAATTTGAACCTTTGGGACATCCTTTCACAATAAAATATCACCTTTGATTCAAACCGAATATTTGTTCTATTTTATCATACTTCTCATTAGATGAGAAATTTATTCAATATATCCCCTATTAAGATCGCCTTTAATTTTCCACAATTTTCGTAATTTATCAAAATTATCGCTAGATTTACCGTGAAGTTTATAAATCTTCTATGTATAATAGATATATATTTATGTAAAGGGTGGGGTGTAGAATGGAGAATTATCGTTTCACAGCTTTTGAAAAAACAGGGGAAACATTATTCGATGAAACATGGACTTTCGAAAACGATGAGACTGCAAAAATTAACGGTCAACAGCAAATCGAAGAAAAAGGTGTTGCCGATAAAACTCATCGCCTTGTCAACTCTTCTGGTAAATTAATATTATTCCATGTCTAAAAGTGACTAGTAAAAGGCACGTAGTAATAGCTCTACGCGCCTTTCACTATGTTGTTCCTATTTATTTCCCTGCAAAAACAGGTGTTCTCTTCTCAACAAATGCATGAATTCCCTCTAAATGATCAGCTGTTTTCCTCATAGCTGTTTGCCCCTCTGCCTCCATTGCCAAAATACTTTCTAATTGCGGTAAATTTTGAGCATGCAGAATTTTCTTAGTTGTGATCATGGATGCAATTGGAGACGCCAACATTTTTCCAACGAGTTGGTCAGCCACTGCAAAAACAGATCCCTCCGGAGCGACGTAGTCAATTAATCCTGCTTCATGTGCCTCTGCTGCAGTTAATACTTTGCCCTCCCAGATCATTTGCTTTGCCTTAACAGTGCCCACGCGTTCCTTCATAAAGAAATGGCCACCTCCATCAGGGATAAGTCCAATACCAATGAAATTCATCGCAAGCTTACTATTTTCACAAGCCACAACAATGTCTGCCCCTAAAGCAAGACTAAAGCCTAATCCCGCAGATGCCCCGTGAATTGCCGCAATAACAATCATCGGTAGTTGATAATAGGCTTTTACAATGCGTGTTAAATAAACCATTGCCTCCTCAATATTAAGCGGTTTATTTGGATCTAGCATCGCTTTAATATCCCCACCTGCAGAAAAGACCTTCCCTTCTCCACGAATAACAAGCACCTGTATATCCTGCTCTTGTTGTAGTGCCTCAAAGCATTCTGCCAGCTCCCGCATCATCACATCATCCATCGCATTCATTGCCTGTGGACGATTTAACGTCAATGTTGCTCGACGCTCTAATTTTTCCAAAGTAATTGTTGAAAATTCCATCCTTGCACCCCCAAATATGAATAGTCATTCACTATGTATTATTCGAGTTTTTTTAGAAAACTCCTTCTCTGTTACGCAAACTTGCACTTGATATGCTATATTAAAGGTCGAATATTGTTTAAAGGTGGTTAAGTATTGTGACACAGAAAGACTATCGTGTATTACTTTATTATAAATATATTACGATTGAAGATCCTGAAGCATTTGCTGAAGAACATTTAGCGCTATGTAAAGAAATCGGACTCCTTGGTCGTATTTTAGTTGGGCATGAAGGAATTAATGGTACAGTTTCAGGTACTATTGAGCAAACGGACGCTTATATGGAGCAGATGAAGGCCGACTCTCGTTTTAACGATATCATGTGGAAAATAGATGAAGTGGAAGGACATGCCTTTAAAAAGATGCATGTTCGCCCTCGTCGTGAAATAGTGCACCTTGGTTTAGAGAATGACATTAATCCTTTAGAAATAACAGGTGATTATTTATCACCAAAAGAATTTATGAAGCGCATGCAAGAGGACAATACTATCATTATTGATGCACGTAATGATTATGAGTATGATCTTGGACATTTCCGCGGGGCGATTCGTCCAGATATCGAAAACTTCCGTGATCTTCCAGATTGGATGGAGGAACATAAAGAGCAATTTACAGGTAAGAAAATCTTAACATATTGCACAGGCGGTATTCGTTGTGAAAAATTCTCAGGTTGGTTAAAGCGTGAGGGGTATGGTGAAAGCGTTGCTCAATTACATGGAGGAATTGCCACATATGCAAAAGATCCTGAGGTAAAGGGTCAGCTTTGGGATGGGCAAATGTTTGTCTTTGACCGACGTCGCAGTGTACCAATCAATCAGGTAGAGCACGTGGTTATTGGACGAGATTTCTTCACTGGCGAGCCATCAGAACGCTATACAAACTGTGCAAACCCGGAATGTCATCGATTAATGCTTTGTGAAGAAAAGCATGAAGCATTTTATATGCGTAGCTGTTCAGATGATTGCCGACGTGCAAAGCGTAACTTCTTCGTTGAAGAAAATGGCTGGGCACCTGAGCAGATTGAGGAACAAATTGCTAAAATAGCTCAGGTTCAAGCAATTTAGTGAATCACCTGAAATATTCTTGTGATGTTTCACATCAAAAAAGCATCATCCAATTTGCGGATGATGCTTTATCGTTTTATGGATTGTTTTTATTTAGTACCTGAGTAGTTTTCTTTTAGACCCGAGTGGTTTTGTACCTTACCTGAGCATTTTTCTCTTGAACCCGAGCGATTTACACTTTACATGAGCGCCTTCTCCTTGGACCCGAGCAGTTTTATCCTTTACCTGAGCACTTTCTTCCTGAACCCGAGCGATTTTACCCTTTACCTGAGCGCTTTCTCCTTGGACCCGAGCGGTTTTCCCCTTTACCTGAGCGCTTTTCTCTTGCACCCGAGCGGTTTACACTTTACCTGAGCGCTTTCTCCTTGGACCCGAGCAGTTTTATCCTTTACCTGAGCGCTTTTGGTCTTCTGTCAAGAAAGTGGACATAAAAAAGTGAGAGCTTTAAAGCTACCGCACTGCGTTTGGTGGGCAATGGAA
>NZ_JBXUNW010000012.1:0-49725 GCF_057196045.1 Lysinibacillus sp. DFXJR4
CTACTTTTGTTTAAGTGTCTTTCAATTTCTTAAAAACGCAAGAAATTGAAAACAGAAAATTCAATCAAAATTCATGCGACGTTAGTGTTGTCTAATATTTAATAATTTGTTTTTATTTCAAATTCAGAGAACGATTTAATTCACTAGATAATTAAAGTATTATATCTATTTCATTTTTATTATTTCACTTAATTTGAAGATGCCTACTTTTATTTCATCGAGTGAAGCATACCCATAAGAGATTCGTATAAACTGTCCTGACTTTTCAGCATAAATACTACCAGGATTTAGAAGAATATTGTTGGAAAATGCTTTTTCAAATAGCCTTTTTACTTTGAATTCGGGTTTTATTTTTACCCATATGAACAATCCACCTTTTGGGATGTCCCACGTAGCATAAGGACTCAAATATTTATCCAGTGCATCTAAAGCAACTTTTCTACGAACCCTAAGTTGTTCTCTTACTTTATCAAGATGACTATCATAGAAATTACTAGATAACCACTCTGCGGCAACGAGCTGGGAAAGAGTACTTGATCCATAATCGGATTGCATTTTTAAATCCGCTAATCGATTAATAACTGACTCTGAGCCAACTATCCAGCCAATTCGTAATCCTGGACTAAGGGTTTTTGATAAACTCCCGACATATAATACATTTCCATAAAGGTCCCTTGCTTTTAGTGGTTTAGGTGGTGGGTTATCAATCCATAAATCGTGGTACACATCATCTTCTATAACTGGCAGCTGCTCTCTTTCACAATAGGCAATTAATTTCTCTCGTCTCTTTTCTTGCATTAAGGCGCCTGTAGGATTATGAAAGGTTGGAATCGTATATAAAATATTTTTTCCTTTTTCCTTTGTCAAATAAATTGAATCGATGATTAGCCCCTCCTTGTCCATCGCTAATCCTTGCAACTCCATCCCCGCAGACTCAAAAACAGTCAACGAGTAAAGATAGGACGGCATCTCTAGCAATACCGTAGAACCTCTTTTTAGTAATCCAATTGAAATTAAATGTAAAGCTTGGAGCGCACCTGAAACTACGAGAATGGACGAAGGTGATGCTTCGATACCCCTTACCTTTAAATAGTCACTAATGGCTTGTCGTAAATTTATATTTCCTTTCGGCTCTTCATAGCCAAACGAGGTCAATTGATTCGATATCTTTTGAACGATGAATTTCATCTCTTCTAAGGGGAACATTTCTGGTGATAGCTCCCCCTTACTCAATTGAATAAGATTCGTATTCGATTCTGCCTCGTTAATCTCCTGCACCATAGATACACTGGGTTTATGAATGCCTAAAGTGACGTTTTCATTCCAGTTAGTCGATGATTTTGCCCCCATCAAAGTCCAAGTATTATTGGTGACGATTGTTTCCTTCCCTGCCTTACCTTCTAGTAGCCCATCTGCCATTAGTTCCTCTAATGCCGTTATGACTGTACTACGATTAACCTCAAACTGTTTTGCCAAATTACGTTGGCTTGGTATGGGGCTTCCAATCGCCCACTCCCCTTTAGCAATTTTTTCTTTTATAAAATCAATAATCAATTGATATTTTGGTTTTTTCATATGTACACCCTCCTCTGACTGGTTGGTTTTTTTCATTTTAACCTGTTGGAGAAATTTTATCAAAATCCTATTAATATTGAAAACATCAATTTAATTGGTTGGATGATAAAAGTAAACGAGGTGTATTTATGTTAAAAACATTAGATGTAAAGATTATTTCTGCTCATTTCACAACAATCATTTTATGGGCATCGGCGTTTCCAGGAATACGAGTGGCATTGTCAGCCTATTCACCTGAACATCTATCACTATTACGATTATTAGTCGGATCATTCATCTTAATCATCATAGCAGTTATTACAAAAACTCCTTTGCCTGCGTTAAAAGATATCCCCATTATTTTATTACTTGGCTTTTTAGGTTTCACCGTGTATCAAGTAGCACTAAATTATGGAGAGCAAACGATTAGTGCTGGGATTGCGAGTTTACTTGTTTCCACAACTCCTATATTCACTGCTTTGCTAGCTGTATTCTTTTATCGTGAGAAGCTTGGATTATGGGGATGGCTTGGTTCACTTATTGGTGTTTGTGGTGTAGCATTTATTTCGGTTGGAGGTTCAAATGAAAGTTCTTCGCTTAATTCAGGGATTATTATCGTTTTAATAGCATCCCTTTCAGAAAGTATTTATTTTGTTTTTCAACATCGATATCTAAAAAAGTATGGGGCTACTCCCTTTACGATGTACGCAATTTGGTCAGGTACATTTTTTATGCTAATTTTCTCACCTGGCCTAAGTGAAGCAATTATGGATGCCCCGTTAAATACAACATTAGTCATTTTGTATCTTGGAATCTTTCCAACAATCATTCCTTATTTTACTCTAGCTTATGTTACCTCACGAACTGGAGCAGCTGAAGCAACAAGTACACTTTATTTAACCTCTGTTTTTGCATTTCTTATCGCATGGATCTGGCTTGGTGAAGTTCCACAATTTTCTGCCGTAACTGGGGGCTTAATTACTTTAATAGGTGTATTTATTGCAAATATAAAAAAAAGAAATGATTAAAGAAAATAACAATGCTCAAAGTTTAAACTAGTGATCAATAATTAATCAATTTGTTTTGATCACTTCAGATTGATGACAACAAGTATGAGAGCAGTAACACTCTATGCATGTTGTCATTTTTAATTCTTCGATCCATAAAAAAATAACCTTCAGACTTTATTTATCAGCAAATGCAAAGACTCCATTTTGAAAAAAGATTGATTAAAATGGAGTTAATCTTTATCTTGCTCTATATTTCAACAATAATATCCAATGAAAATGTTAATCAACAATCTGGCCCTTAAACGGAAAAGATACATTCCTTATTAAAGAAATGCGCCCTTTAATGGAATAACTAAGATGTTTATTAAATCCTATACTCATTAGTCATACTCTAATGAAAGTTCCTTGTTATCTTCTTCAATACTCGTTTACAAAAGGCGGTAAAATGCACAGCGAACTTGCCATTCGGTACGTTCGTTCTAACATGTATTTCCTCTCCCTTCGCAACTGCAAATGTGGGTGATTATTTCCCCCTTCCATAACCTTCAACAAGATTTTTTATAAAATGCCAAATATCGAAGAGTATTAAAAAAATAAAAACCCAACTGAATTTCAAGGCAGTTGAGTTTAGAAATTACTTTTTAATTCATTAAAGTCGATGGTGCTTCATAACTTTTTTATTTAGGTAGAAAGAACATCTGATAAAAATAAGTGCGAGTATAACGAATAATCCACCAATCCAGCTTAAATTTTCTATATTAGTATATTGAATAATGATTCCTCCTAATGCAGAGCCCAGCATCATTCCCACATTCATTAAGGCGGTATTAAAACTGAGTACTGTTTCAGAGGATTGTGGTTTTAGTGAAATCAGATAAAATTGCTTTGCTGGTGTCGTTGTCCAAGTTGCTACTCCCCAAAAAGCTAGTGTGACAAATACACCCACTGCCCTATACTGTGTAAATGCTAGTACAAATAAAGAGATGATATGAACACATAAACTTAATGATATTGTTCGATTAGGTCCCCATCTGTCTACCGCATATCCTCCAAAGCGTGAACCAATAAAAGCAAAAGTGCCTAAAACAAATAAAGCGATACTTGTCATTTCAATAGAAAAGCCAGCAGTATGACTTAATAATGGAGCAATGTAGGCAAACACCATAGTATATCCTAAAATCCAAAAGATCGTTGTCATTAAACCCGTAAGGACTCGTTTATCTTTCATGATTTGTAGCTGTTGTGTAAATGGCAGCGTTTGGTTTCCTTTTATAGCTGGTAGTAATTTATATAGTCCTATCATTAAAAAAACTGTACCAAGCACAATGATCAAGAAAATATAGTGCCAATCAAAATATCCAGCTAAAAATGTTCCAATAGGCACTCCAAGTACTAATGAAACCGTGAAACCTGTAATGACTGTTGCCATAGCACTACCTCTTTTTTCTGGAACTGCAATTTGAGCGGCATAATTGGTGGCAATAACAATATACAGCCCTCCACTCATCGCCATAATAACTCTGGATAACATAAGAATGACGAAATTATAACTGAAAAATGCAACTAGATTTCCTAGAATAAATATAGAGATGGCACATAAAAGCACTTTCTTACGGTCCAATTTAGACGTTAGCATGACCAATACCAATGCTCCAATAGCATAAGATAAGGAATAAATCGTAATCAACTGACCAGCCATTGAAATTGAAACATCTAATTCGAAAGAAATCAGTTCTAAAATTCCAGAAACAACAAACTCTGCTGTTCCTGTTACAAAAGCTCCTAAAGCTAAAAGTATGATGATTAGTTGATTTATATTATTTTTCAATTTGTACATCTCCTTATATTTGAACTGCTGTTTTTATTTTAAGTCCCATGTTAATATAAGTAAAATTGATGTTTTTAATAAAGGAGATGAGTATTTACTCATGACTATTGTGCGCTACGAAATCATTGCAAAAGTAGTCGAGCTAGGAAGCTTTACAGAAACTGCTGAAATATTAAATATGACTCAATCAGCCGTGAGTCATGCAGTTGCGAGTTTAGAATCTGAATGGGGAGTTTCTTTATTAATTCGTGATCGAAAAAAAGGAATAACACTTACAGAAATAGGGCAAAAAATTCTGCCGAATATTAGAGAAATATTGAAAAGAGTGGAAGTCATTAATCAAGAAATTGCACTTATGACAAGCTTGGAAACAGGTATTATTCGTATCGGCACTTTTGCAAGTGCTTCTTCTTGCTTATTGCCTAAATTACTTGTGAAATTCCGGAAAAAACATCCTAAAATAGAATTTAAATTTTACGAAGGAACCTATGAGGAAATTACAGAATGGTTGGGTTCAGGCATTATTGACATTGGATTTGTAGTAAAAGGAAAATCAAATCCAAATTTCGATTTAGTTCCTTTGATTAAAGACAAGATGGTAGTCGCTTATCACCCTGATCATCAATTCCATTTTAAAGAAACAGTAGAAATGAATGATTTAATGGATGAATCCTTTATTATGCCAACAGGGATGTACCAATCACATGTTGAGGAATTATTTGCAGAAGCGCAAATTAAACCATCTATTCTTTTTGAAGTACACGACTGTACAACCATCGCTAATATGGTACAGGAAGGACTTGGCGTTACGATAGGTCCAGAATTATATTTAAAGACACAGCAAAACATAAAAATCAGCAAACTAAATATTGAAAACAGCCGTGAAGTATCACTTGCCTGTCATTCTATTGCAAATGCTTCTCCTGCAGTTAAGGAATTTCTCCATGTGGCAAAAAATGTTTTTAAGTGAACATTTGTAGCGATTACGTTTCAAAATAGAACTTCCTTTATTCATGTAACTCATGATAAAAGGGAAGAAAAAAGGAATTTTTTTATGTATAGCCTTTTAGATTTATTAAAAACACCTAACAGGTGTAGTGGAACGTCCCCAAGCGTCGTTTTGGAGCCTATCGTTAAAAAATGTTTTTCAATAATAGGGCCCTTTTCATGAATAAAGACGCTTTCCTTATTACGGAAAAGCGCCCTATAATGGAATAACTGAGTAGTTTCTAATGGCTGGGTTCGTAATATAGCAGCCAAATTTTAAACTGTACTTGATATAGTAGACACTATAATGTATTGAAGGTCTTCAACAATCACCTTCGAACGGATAAACCACATCTCTTGTAGTAAGGAACTGCAAGTTTAGATTGCTTTTGGTAAATTTATTAATCAATTTTTCCAGTAGCAACTCTTCTTCCATTTGACTCTTCTCTTTCGCTAGTTTATTAGTTCTTCAATTTTTCCATACGTAATTTTGTTTTTTGCTCTAAGATTTTTATTTATCAATAATCGATTCAAAGAGCCTATTCATAAGGATAAGAAGAAACCTATCATAAACGTATTGGTCTTAACTGATTTTATACATATTTTAATCTTTTAGCACCACGGGTGAGGGAAACAATGGCTTATAGTCGATAGGTGAGGAAAGAGAAACAGTGTAGTGGAGTTACCATATTTCATACTTTCATTTTCAAATAGTTCAAGTTCTTTTGTAGATTCAACTACTACTTTTATTAAGTAATTATATTCCCCACTTATACGATGACACTCTACCACTTTTGGTGTATTTTCACAGTATTCAACAAAATTAAGACATTGTGTATACGGCAGCTCGTTGAATACATAAACTCAAATAGTGCTTTCTCCATCGTTGTTTGACAAGCTTCCCTTAGATGTTCTATCTCTAATTCTGAGAGAAATTTAGGAATCCTTTTACCTAATTTCGGCTCTTTTAATTTAGCTGCAGGATTTTTTAGAGTATAACCTTCTTCATGTGACCATCTAAATAATGATTTAACACAACGAATCCTATGTCCTAAACTAGAAGGCTTTAAATGGTCTCCTGATCGTATTAAATATTCTTTTAATCTATCTGTATTAAATTCGTTCATATCAATATCACCAAAAAATCGTAATAATAGATTGTATTGAAAACAATATGTTTTTAATGTAAGCGATGAATATCCCTCAATTTTTTTATCCTGTTGATACCTTTTCCATGCTTCGGATAATAACATGTGTCTTTCACTCTCCCACCTAAAAATCTATTAATTCTAAATTCTATTATGTTCAATGAAAGATTTTTTCATACAAGGATATAAAAAAATAGTGATAGTTATGAACTCTAATTAATCTAAAAGGCACTTTCCGTGTTTCCAGGAAAGCGCCCGATTGCAGAAGATTGAAGAATTTTAAAAAATTGATTGTTTTGTATCGTATGCCAATAATTATTCAGCAATTTTAAGACTATCTATTTTATACCCCTGTGCTAAGGCTTGGAAAGTAAATTGAGATTTTTGAGGTGAAGCTTTAGCCAATAGTAATGTCCCTTCCTCACCATTGACTTCTATAGTATCAACTAAGTATCCCTTTTTCGCATGGATATACCATGTATCATTTTGATGTAAAATAGTTGTTTCGTTTGGCTTCTTCTTAGCTTCCTCCCATTGTTCCTTTAATTCTTCAGGAATGTATTCATCGATATTTCCTGTAATTATTTTTGGGCCATTCCACAGTTCTTCTTTTTTATAGTCATCCAAATTCGGGGTAAATCTCTTTGTATCAATTGGAACATTCACTTCAAGGCTTGTAGGATGCAGATAATCAACGAGCTTTCCTTTAGCATCATAAGTTTCATATTTCACTAATATTCCTGTATCTTTATCCACCCAAAACCGGAATGACCTGGCGTCCCTATGGTTTATATTCCCTTTTATTACAAGCGTGTTATGACCGAGTAATTCTTCATTTTGATTCTCTATTTCCCATTTACTTAAATCTCTTGTATAGTTAGAGGCAATCTCATAGGGAAATAAGGTTGCATTTGCCAAGCCAAATGGGGATCTTTCTCTATAAATGGATAAGGGATTTCCATCAGGGGCAGTTGAAAATGCTTGTTCTAATGTTAGTGTAGTTCCTTTTTTTAAGTTCTCTTCCATTCCCATTACTTGCGATTCTATATAGGTTTTTGCTGAATCATTAAGGGACCACACTGTTCCATCTTTATAAAATTCTTGAGAAGAAATTTCACCTGTATTAAATGTTATTTTACCATATCCCCCTGGTTCCACTTTTAAACTAATATCATATTTAACTACCTCATAACCAGGACTAAAATCGTAATGAATTTTATATTCACCTCTTGCGGTTTCAAAATAATCTACTGTGTTAATCATTTTAGTTAGAATCTCTTCTTCAGTCATTTCATCATAATTTTCTTTATGTTTTGGCGGTGTATATACAGTTGTCTCCGTTTTTGTTTCTATTTTTGCTTTCCCATCTGTGTTCGCTTTTATTTGTTTTTCACTCGACCCATCTGCATTTGCATTCAGTAAAGAAACTGATGCAACAGCAGCCACCGCCAAGATACCAAGTGCTGACCAGCGATAAGATTTCTTTTTGAATTTTTTAATCATAAGGATTCTCCTCTTTAATATTCTTTTATTTTTACTTAAATTGGCTAAACTAGGCACCGGATAATAATTCCTATAGTGTTCTAAAAGACTGATAATGGTATATCCATATGGTACCTTTTCCTCTTCCTCCATAAAGCTGAGAGCGTACGCATCACATGCAAGTTCCTGATCCTCTCGCATACAAACATAAGCAACCCAAATAATCGGGTTAAACCAATTTAAGATTAGTAAAAAATGCATAAGCCAATTAATACCGACGTCTCTTCGTTTTATGTGAGCTAATTCATGATGGAAAATATGTCGTAGTTGCTGTTCATTGAGAAGATTGATTTGATCACTTGAGAGTAATATTCTTGGTTGAAGGAATCCAAGCACTGTTGGACTTGGGATTTTTCCAGCTAAAAGCAAAGGGACATTCTGCTGAATAGACATTGATTTCTTACAGTTTTCAAAAATGTTGATAATCTTTTCATCTGTTATAACAGGTTGTTGTTTTATATAGTGCTGTAATCGTCTATTCGCAAGATAAGTTGTGAAACCTAATAGAATTACACCTGTTAACCAAATGTATAAGGCAATGCTTTGAATGGAAAGTGGCTCTTCCTCTTGTTTGCCATTACTATTCGTTGTCTCTTTCTTGCTTTCCACTATCGTAGGTGAGGTAGGAGTATCAAAGCGTTCGTCATCTGTAACGACCTTTAGATTAGACAAATTGTTTGTTTCATGTAGCTGCTCTGAGGAGCTAATGGATTGGCTTTGTTCAGAAGCAATTGATTCATAACCATTTAATAGAATGGAATAAACACTAAAGGAACTTCCTGGTGACCAGGGAAGTATAAGTCTCACTATTAAAATCATCCATAGTAGATAGTGCCATCTTGGAGTTAACCGGTTTCTCAGTAATACCTTGACACATAAGATGACACCCACTAATATGCTTGCCATAATAGACGTTTCTATCACCCAGTCAAAAAGGTGAGGCAGGTAGGTGTCGAAAACAATATCAATCATTTTTCCTTATCACTTCCTCCGATTCTCTTCAGCCTTCTCATCGAGAATACGTTTGAGTTCATTAATGTCTTCTGAAGATAACTTTTCTTCCTTCAAAAAATTTACAAGTAAAGGTTTAAAGGCTGCGCCATAGAATCGTTTCAGCAAAGACTTTGTTTCTACTTGCAAATAACTTTCCTGCGACACCAAAGGATAATATGTATACAAACGTCCCTTTTCCTGATGATAAGAAACTGCTTCCTTTTGGACTAATCTGTTAATAAGTGTTCGAATGGTTTTTGGTTTCCAGTCCGTTGTTGACTCCAACCTATCAATGATTTCATTCGCTGTTTGAGGTGATTCCACCCACAAGACTTTCATAACTTCCAATTCAGCCTCAGATATTTTAGGTAATTCCTTCATCTTATGGAATTACACCTCCTTTAATATTACAAATGTAATCTATGATTAAATATTACATTTGTAATCCTATAGTGTCAACCATATATCTCTTCTAAACTTTAATAAAAATATCTAGGTGTTGTTCAAAAACTTGAACTGGTCCAATTCAACAAGGACACCTTCTCGAATACAAGAATAGCGCCCTTTAATGGAATAACTAAAATACGGGCTTTTATTACTGTAAACATCTCCCTTTTAAGATTTCAATAAAAGGAAGTATTTTGTTACAAGGGAGCAAGCAGAAATTTCAATTCCAAATTTATTGAATAAAAAATTCCAATATATTAGAATGTAGGAAATACATAATAAGGAGGCTCTTTTATGAAACACCTTTATTCTCCATATCCAGCTGAAAGCATTTCCTTACAAGTAGAATCCTCACCTGTTTGGGAAGTGATACTTGGTATTGCAGGGTACACACATGGACAACTTCGACATACATTCGATTTAGATGAAAAGTGGATATCAGAGCAAGATTCAATGCCTTCATCATTATTAAAACATTTGAAGGTAATTGAGGAGACCAATTTATGGTATGGACTGATTATGCTTCAAGATAAACTATCTGCATTATCTGTTCAAGATTTTTCGAATCAACTTTCAGAAATTCCAATTGCTCGCTTTTATGACATACTTTTGCCGTACAAAGATCGGAATACTGAGCCTATAAGAAAAGCGACAGCCACTGAACATCATCGAGGTGAATTATTTGAGAAGTATTCGACATATTTTGAAGACCACGATTACTTAGGTGGGTATGTGCGTAATCTTAGTCGTTATACACAACAAGAAATTTGTGACCTATTCAACAATACATTGGTTGAGTGGTACATGTGGGTAAGTCAACAAGAAGAATGGGAAAAATGGACTCATGCGCTTGCTTTTGAACAGAAACAATACAAATCATTGGATATAACAAATCCTATTGAGGAAATCGAACGAATTACGGGTGGAATCAAGTATCTCCCTGAACCTTCTGTCTGGAATGTCAAATTAATTCCACACGTATCTTATCGTCCTTGGATCTTAGAAAAACGCACACCTGATACTAAACTTTTCTTTTATCCTTTAAAGGAAGAATATTTGATAGAGCCTGGTGTTCCATCAAATGAGTTAATTCGTGGTCATAAGGCCTTAGGGGATGAACTTCGATTGAAATTGCTTTATCAACTTCTAAAGGGACCTTTATCACTTCAAGAGTTGAGCGTGCAGTTTAATACATCTAAAACAACACTACATCACCAACTTTCTATATTGAAAGCAGCAAAGTTTATTCGTGTTGATAAAGGTATCTATTCAGCAAATCTAACGCAGATTAACGCTTTTTCTGGACGACTCACTCAGTACCTGGGGGTTCACAAATGAATAAGTTCTCTAAGTCATTTAAAGCACTTTGGATAGGTGAAATTGTATCCGAATTTGGTGGAGCAGCTGGAGGAATCATTAATGGATTGTTACTTTATGAATTGACAGGTTCAAGGGAATGGATGGGTGTACTTTGGCTTGTATATTTTATCCCCTCTTTAATTTTGCAAGGCATTAGTGCGCCTTTCCTAAACCATGTTGTGAAGGAGAAAATGCTTCAAAACATACAATTGATTCGTGCTGGAGCCTACATCCTTCCACTTGTTGGTTATTTAATTGGTACAGACGTGGGAACCATTTTAGGATTAGTCGTTTTACAATGTTTGTTAGGCTTGATGCAACCAATTTACGCAAGTCTATCTTTCTCGCTTCTACCAGAAATTTGTAAAGAGAAAGAACTTGTCGAAGCAAATGCATTACTAGATGGAACTATTCGACTTATGAGTTTTATCGCTCCTGGAGCAACTTCATTATTGCTTTTGGTCAGTCCTATACATTTTATATATGGGTTTTCATCTGTAATGTTCCTCGTCAGCTTTCTCGCACTTTCACGTATCCCTCAATCAAGTAAGAAGAAAGTGGCAACTTGGACAAAGAAATTTTGGTGGGCAGAAATGAAGGAAGGCTATCGAACATTCTTTAAATATCCAAATCTTTTTCGACTTACCATTCTTTCTTCCACGGTACAATTTGCGGTTGGAGCAACGATGGTTTTAAGTATTCCTTTTATACGAGGAGACCTTAATGGTCATTCTTGGGAATATGCGATCTTTTCTGGGTCTTTCCCAGTCGGTTATGCTGTAGGTATGGTACTACTTACGAAGTTACCAAAAACCTATCAAACTATGTACCTCGGTTTAATAGGAGGAGGTCTTTCTTTCGTACTCTTGTTTTTTGTAAATTCAGTTCCTATTGCATGGGTGTGTGAATTGTTTGGAGGAATGGTATTTCCTTTATTCAATGCTCAAAGTGCAGCAATTTTTCAGCGTGAAGCTCCTAGAGATCGTTTAACCCAACTAAGTGCAGTTCGATTACTATTCATTCGAGTTACCATGCCATTAGGGATATTGTTTGCTTCCTCAACATTTTTAGATTTAAGTACGCGTCAAATATATGCGATTGTTGGTATGTTAATTGTTTTACCTGGATTATTTCACCTCCTTTCTTCATTTTCCCAACCAAATAAAGATTTACTTACAAATAAAAAATAAAAAACAAGTATGTAGCTTTAGAATACAGATTGATCAAAAAGTTACCTTCAGACTTTATTTATCAGCAAATGCAAAAACTCCATTTTGTAAAAAGATTGATCAAAATGGAGTTAATCTTTATCTAACTCTATATTTCAACAATAACATTCATTGAAAACGTTCCTCAACAATCTGGCCCGTTTGTGGAATAAGAAAAAATTTCAAATTAATTGCCTCCTTATCAATAATTTAATCCCATACTCATTGTTAGTCATAGAATCAATATGACTTACTTTATTAAATGTATAAGCAGATAAAAATGTTTAGGTAAAGGAGGAAGGACAACATAAAATCTCAAAATTTTTCTACTAAGACGCCGTTATTTGAGTTAAAGGTAATTATTTTTATTGAGATAAAAATGTTTGTAATCTTCTTCTGATTTGAATTAATAAAGTTATTTAATTTTAATTAAAAAGGTAAGAGCCTTACTACAATCTATAAGAAGTAGCAAAGCTCTTTAAGTTGTTTCAATTTACATTCAATAATTATACATCCCTTAAAAAATGAATAATAAGTTGTTATATTTCTTATTCAACGAACGCACCCGGTGGCATTGCTGCTGAACTAGTTACATATAGCCAAGTTATGGGTATGTGAACTAGAGAAGATATTGGACTAATGTATGGTCAATTCCATACTGCCAGTTTAAGTATATTTCTTCACAAGGCGACTTTATTTCAAAGACACAACGATCTTACTACATGCTTTTTATTTATCCCACACTCTCATCTGCTAGTACTACTATTTTTTATTACCAAATTAGCCGTTTCACTCGGATGGTTAAGAGGAAAATGATGACCATATGGAACAAAATCAACCTTACCCAGATGTGAAGGAGCAGAATAGCCTCTGTCATAATCCCCCCAAATAATGTGAAGATTATACTTTGTTACTTCATTGAAATCACCTTGAACGTTTTTCGATAGTAAAGTGTTAAGCTGAACGGTAGTATTTAAAATTCTAGGAGAAGTAAAACTTTTACTTATTTTTTCAATATAATGTTCAGGGATGCTCTCTATACTTTCAAATAAACCATTACTTAATAAATATCGCTCTATCAAATTAGTAGTTGCCAATTTCAATGTCCATTTGTTCATAAATTGAGGAACATATATCGATTTAGCATTTTTTTTAGCAATAGGTGGCTGAAGTAAAGTAATTGTATACTTCTTATCTATGTACTTTTGTACTAATGCTTCCAAAAGAATATACGCACCAAATGAATGGCCAATTAGATGGGCGCCGTTAGTAGCTTTCTCCAATAACTTTTTTAATACATTCAAATAGATATTTAAAAGATTTTTCTCGCGTTTAAAAGGAGAACGTCCCAAACCTGGAAGATCCAAGATCCATACAGGTTGACCAGTTTTTTCATGAAGCTCGTGCGCTAAAGGAAATAAATCCTCTCCATCACTCAATAAACCATGTAATAAAATAAACGGTTTCCCCTCTCCTTGTAATTGGTAAAGGGTATTGTTATCGCATAATGTTCGCTCAAATAAATGATGATGCTCACCATTTTGATACATCAATCGATAATCCAGATCAGCTACTACGGCAGGGAAAAAGTTCATGACACTCATCTTCTTAAACCAATCTCCCCCCCTCATGTTTTTCACCGAACCATTTGAAAATGTTCGTTTTGTGATAAAATTCAGTCCATCAGAAGGAATGTTTGCTATTTTACTTACTCCACTTTTCATTATTGTTTTCATAAGTGGCATTGGAACAGAGATTTTTGGTGCCCTCATATTCATACTTTCCGACATAACACTTAATAATTCAGCAATGTTCGGATCGTTCTCTTTGTCATCAACAAGTGTATATGTTTGAATAGCCGGCTGCTCCAATTTGAAAACCTGCACAATAAACTTCGCAAACTCATCGTTTGAAATCAGTGGCAACCTATATCCCTTACCTCCAGGAATCACTGGCAAGAGCCCTCTTCGCATACTTGTCACAAGCAAACCTAATCCTGCTATCTGCTCTGTACTCCCTGTTTTACTACTACCAACCACAGTTGGCGGATTAATGACAGACAGCGGATAACCTACTGCTGATGCCTGTTGACGGATATAAAGATCTGCTAAAAATTTTGTTTTCTCATATGGATTTTTTATTTTCAAATAATTGTTTCCTTCTTTAAACACATCAATTGCAATCTTGCTATTTTTATCATCAAAGGGACTCATATAACCTACAACATGAATAAATTGCTGCAAGCCCTTCAATTGATGAATACTTTTAGCGAATTCACTAATATGTTTGGCGCCATTCAAAAATACAGAAGTTGCCTCTTTGTTTGTCGCTTGAATATCCATGGAGCCTCCTGCGTGAATAATCACATCCGTTTTCAATACCAACTCCTTATCTTCAGCACTTAGACCTAAGTCTATTTTCGTTAAATCACCTTCAATAAAGTGCATATTTTCCTCTTTTAAGATGCCTCTTTCCTGAAAAATGTGTGTTGCTTTACTTTTCGACCTCACTAAAAGAAGAATGTTCACATCCTCTTTGACTAATTCCTTCACTAATTGCTTTCCAATAAAACCTGTTCCACCCGTTAAAAATACTGTTCTCATAAAAATCCTCCTAGTAGTACTGTGTAGTACTAATTTGATGTAAAAAAAATGCTTCTTTTACCGAAGCAAGTTAAACAAATGATCTGCTGTTTTCATGATGACAGTTGCATCCTCCAGTGTTTCTGAAATAAATAGCGCTCCTTCAAGATTTGTAATAAAAAGAGATGCAACCTCGTCAATATTTATTGTCTTTCTAAATTCACCATTCTCTACCCCTTGTTGAAGGAATAGAGAAACTTTCGTTTGTAAGCCTTTAAAAAAAAGACCTATTTTTTCTTTTACTTTTGTGGCATTTGTAGGACTTTGAATATAAAGCGTAATAAATGGACAGCTCCCGTTATATTCTCTCGTCTGAACTCCTTGTGATATTTGCTTTAAAAACAGTTGGATACGATCTTCAACTAATAAATGGTTTTGAGCTAGTAAGTCATCTATTGCAGATTGATACATTTCAATCCAATAATCAACGACCCCTTCCAACAATTCTTCCTTATTAGAGAAGTGATAATACACATTAGACTTTGAAACTTTGCTTACACGTACTAATTCATCCATGCTTGTATAAGCAAACCCTTTTTCTAAAAATAATGTTGCAGCTACTTCAATTACACGTTTTTGATTCATTAATTTTACCTTTGTCATAATTAGTACTATACAGTACTACAATTGGTGTTGCAAGTATTTTTGTTAGTTTAATAAAAAAATTGATCAAAAAAGCTATACTTTAATTGATTTTACTGCTAAAAATTAATCTCATTTTGAACAAAGTTGAACTGAACCCCAAAACTGTTTTGGATGGCTTGCAATTTTTCACTTGTGTTTTAACGCTAGGTTCATATATTTTTGAAAAGAAAACAAATATGTTTTTTTGGAAGATACATACGAATTTATTTTTGTAGTCACTAAATTGTTTAGAGGAGATGCTTTTATGCCCATTTCAGTACAGCATATTCGACATGCTACATCAATTATCTCAATAAATGGAAAACGACTACTGATTGTTCCGATGTTGAGTGAAGCCGGTAAACTTTCACCTGTCCCTTTCACTAGAAATTATCGCAGAAATCCATTGACTTCATTGACTGTTTCACTTCACATTTTCGAAGATGTAGATGCTATCCTTCTAACACATCGTCATTTTGATCATTGGGATACGAAATCTATATCCATCTTGAATAAGGAAACTCTTGTATTTTGTAGCCTTAGGGACCAAAGCTTTGTTCAAAAAGCTGGATTCAAGAAAATAATAGCAATTAATGACTATTCTGAATGGGAAGGAATTCAAATGAGGAGAATTGAGGGACCGCATGCTCCTGGCATTACTGGTAAGATACTCGGGACAGTTTCTGGTTTTTACTTGAATACGATGTCGGAAGGTTCTATTTATATAGTAGGTGACTGTATTTATACACCAAATATTGAAAAAACCTTTCGAGATTTATCGCCTGATGTTGCTCTTTTGAATGCCTTAGAGGCAGAAATGATATGGGGAATATTATTACAATGACACGCGAGGATATTGCTCGCATTGCTCAGCTATCTCCGAAAACTAAGCTACTTGCAGTGCATCTAGATACTATTAGCCACTGTAAATTGAGCCGAAAGCAACTATCCGATTTTCTTAAGGAACAGGATATAAATGGTTCAGTATTGATTCCTGAAGACGGTGAAATTATTTCTTTTTAATTGTTTCCATTATTAAGTATATTTTCATCAAAAATACAATGCCAATTCGGCAAAGATATACTTAAAGTCACACAATTCTTTCTCTCGTACAAACAATTCTAAAGCCCATCTTTTTATGTAATAGAATACTTGATGTATTATTGGCAAAGATAGATGATTGGAGTGTCCAAACCCCTGCCTAAACGCAATTTTACATGATGTCCTTCGTCCCATTAACGTTCACTTGGCACCTCTGTTTGAAAGGTAGCCATTCCTGTATCGATTCTCTCTTTATAATAAATCTTTAATACCTCGTATAAATCCTTCTGTTCCATTTTAAGCCTCTTCTTAAAAGAAAGATGTTAAGTCGGATAAAGAGCTAAACCTAGTCGCAAACGAAGAAAACGCTATATGTATTTCTCTAGTTGAGTTTCTTAATAATACAAAAATATACCCTGAAGGTAGACTTTTTTAGGGGTCTACACTACAGGGTACACTTTAAAATAACTGAAGGCATGAACTTTTTTAATAATCTCAGGGCAGGTTTCTTATACGTGTTGCAACTTTGTGTAATACCCAATAATTGAGATAATTACAGTAAGTAACAGCAGTGTAATAAAGATTGGTAAAGATGCTCCACCAGGCACGAGTGTACTAACTAGCATGATGAAGCCACCTGATACATATACCCGACCCATGAAAAGGTGAGACTTGCGAATTTCGATTCCATTATTGGTATCGTATACGGAAGTAGCCAGGCTGGATCCTAAATTCCCTCTCACTCTCGGAATAAAATTACCGATCACAATGAACACAGCACCTGTAACTAGAGGAGCAATGATATCCACGTTAAATGGATTACCCATGCCATAGGCCAATACCAGACCGTGAACTGGCAGGAGGATAAGAATGACGCCGTTCAGAATCGCATTAACCGGTCCAACGGAGCGCGGGTTTTTTTTATTCAATCCAAGCTTCTGGATCAATGCCATACAGACAAGCATAAAAAAGATCATTACTGGAATCATGCTCACAATAAACTCTTTGGGAGTAGCGGTAGAATCATGTTGATACTTTGAAGCGGAAATAATGTTTTCAGGAAGCTGTGGGTAGCTCCATCCACTTGCTAACACAGATATAATGAAAAGCAACACCGGAAACCAAAACTTTTTCATAATTGTTCCTCTCCCTTTCCCTTGTTATTATTGAATTGCATAAACCACTTCATTACTTCCTGTAATACAGTAGTATTAATTGAGTAAACAACATGCTGCCCTTGCCTTTCGTCCCATACCAAATCCCCTTGCTTAAGCAAGCCCAAATGATGAGAGATCGCAGGCTTTGTCATCTGAAAATGATCGGCTATTTCCCCAGCCGTTAAATCCTTATCCATAAGCAGATCAAGAATTTTACGTCTAGTCGGGTCGGAGAGCGCTTTGAATGTAAGATTTAACGTCATATTATCATCTCCCTTTCCTATAATATTTAAACATTTAAATAATTGTTTAATAATTAAATTAAACCACGCTGGTGTATTTCTGTCAATATTGCAAATAACCAGAATTGACAAAAAATTGTTTCGAATTTATTCAAGTGTATCTTTCTTTCTCATTAGCAGTAAGGCTATCTTCTAGTACACATGGCTACCACTCTAAAATATCTGATTTACTTATGCTTGATATTTATAAGAGTATTTCCCATTAAGGTTCAAGCAAGTAATCTGAAATTAATAAAATAATTCTTAACTACTTTAATAATGCACAATAAATTTGACAATAAAAAGAAAAACATATATGAATTACTAAGCTGTACTGGTTCCCCTTCTTTTGGAACCAAACTTCCCATCCGCAACAAATAAAACTTTTGCAATTTTGTGGGAGGGCCAATTGTTTCGGGTTCCTAGAGTAAATAGAATTTCTAATAAATGGATTAAAAAATACAAGTTTGCTTCTCCAAGAAAATACCCAACTGACCATAATTGGATTTTAGGTTTAACAAAAGCCCCCTTTACTCTATACAAGAGAATTATTAGCCCCAAGCCATTACCTCTTTTAAATAACACTCTTTTAAATAGAAAGAATATTTAGATTTTTATTGATGAATTGAAAATAATTACTTATACTTATATGATTAACAATCGTTTAGAAAACATTAAATACTAGAGTACTGGGGAGAGGAAAGAATGAAAGATTTAATAGTAGAAAAAGCGATTCAAGATATTTATCCAGATGATTTCGCTTGGTGTTATGGATGTGGCCGACTGAATAATGATGGTCATCATCTTCGAACTGGTTGGCAAGGTGAAAAAACTATTACAATCTATACACCTGAATCAAAATACATGGGTATTCCTGGATTTATCTACGGTGGTTTAATCGCATCATTAATTGATTGCCATGGATCAGGATCTGCAGCCCTTGCTTTGCATCGTAAAAATGGACATGAAATTGGTGATGGAGCAGAGCCACCTCGATTTGTAACTGCTAACCTTAATGTAGAATTTCTAAAACCAACACCACAACATGTCCCATTAAGAGCTATTGGAACTGTTGAAGAAATTCATCCGAAAAGATGGAAGGTTGAAACCGAAGTTTACGCACAAGATACTCTATGTGCTCGAGGTACAGTAGTTCTTGTTGTAATGCCAAGTACTTTTCAAAAAAACGATTAGCACTTCCCTTGTTCATCAAACAAGTTAGCCCAATGAAGGTTAACTTGTTTTTTAAAGCCTATTATTTTTCTAATCTTCTGTCTTTTAAAAAAATAGGCATGGTGGATAAAGTTACCGCCATGCCTATTTAATTTTGTGCTAATTTTATTGAATTGTACTTCTTTTTTCTCTTGTATTTCCAAACTAGTTTTAACTAATATGATATGGTACCCTTGTATTGGAATTTTGCTAATTTAGTATAATTTTAATCCCTTACTTAATTGATAATAAAATAGGAGTTATTCTAACAATGATTGCAAGAGAAAAATTAGAAAATAACCAAGTTTTCCTGTATGTAATTGTTTTATTGCTAGCAGTAGTAGTAGGATTATTTACACCTACTATAGGAAAGCAGTTAGACGTTACGATTTCATTTGTAATTGCTATATTAATGTATAGTATGTTTTCGCAAATCCCCTTTACATCTTTAAAAGAATCATTTTCTAACCGACGTTTTATTGGGGCTCTACTAACTGTCAACTATATTGCTGTCCCTATTATTGTATGGCTGTTAACAATGCTATTACCAGACCATCCACCTTTATTACTTGGTGTCTATTTAGTATTACTTACACCATGTATTGATTATGTGATAGTATTTACGGCACTCGGGCGTGGTAACGAAAAAGCTATGCTTGTTTCTACACCCATCCTCTTCATCACTCAAATGCTATTACTACCTTTCTATTTATGGTTATTCATTGGTGATGAAGCAGCTAATATCGTTGAACCACAGCCGTTTTTAGAGGCATTTTTGGAACTTATTATTATACCACTACTACTAGCTATTGCCCTCCAATTATTTGCAAAGAAATCATCTGCAGGGGATAAAATAATTAATCTTTCTGCGTGGCTACCTGTTCCTTTTATGGCGTTAACTCTTTTTATTATTGTTTCATCTCAAATAGGAAAATTATCTACATCCATTGATTGGATTATAAGGGTCATTCCCATTTATATTGCCTTTATGATTATTATGCCGTTTATTTCTAAATTAATTGGGAAATGGTTCAAACTTGATATTGAGTCTGGTAGAGCATTAATTTTTAGCGGATCTACACGTAATTCACTTGTTGTTCTTCCCCTAGCCCTATCATTACCGAATCATTTAAATACATTGGTAGCCGCCATTATTGTCACACAAACCATTGTTGAAATTATAGGGGAAATCTTTTATATTCGTATAGTTCCGAATCTAATTTTACGAAAATAAAAATAATATTATCGAACGTGTTTGAAATATTTCAAACACGTTCTTTTCGTTTATTTCACCTGAAATGTATTCGGATCAGGCTTTCAACCCTATACTTTTATTCCCTCTCTTTATTTTTTAGTTCTTCATTTGAATTAGCAACTCAAAATCTGGAATCCTACATTCCGAGTAACAAAATTCAATATTATTAATTTCATTATTAACATTATTGAGTTTTTGGTTTTAAAAAATTAAATATTATTATTTTAATTTTCTATTCCTTGTTGTATAATCAAATTAATCAAAAGAAAGGAATCTCATTATGGCTTATAAAGTAATTACAAATTGTCCTGTCTGCAGTCAAACATTGAAAATTACAAAGTTGCAGTGTTCCCATTGCCACACTACGATTGAAAATGAGTTTGAATTATCGAAGCTGGCAACTTTGTCAAAGGATCAGCTTCATTTTGTGGAGGTATTTTTAACATGCAGAGGGAATATTAAAGATGTTGAAAAGGAACTAGGGATTTCGTATCCAACGGTTCGAGGTAAGCTAACTGACATCATTTCTTCCCTTGGCTATGTACAAAAGAAGAAAAATGAAGTAGATGAGAAAAAGGTTGTAACCATGTTGGAAAATGGTGAAATCACACCAGAAGAAGCCATTAAGCTTTTAAAAGAATAAGGAGGAATTTATCATGAAAGAGGAAATTACAAGAGTGTTAACAATGATTCAAGAAGGAAAAATTGATGCGGATAAAGGATCGGAACTCATTAAAGCATTACAAGAGAAAGAAGAAACAAGTAATAAGTCTTTTGAAAAAACTACTAGCTATTTAGATAAAACATTAAAAATCCGTGTTGTCTCAGCAGAAAATGATAACGTCACAGTCAATTTGCCTATCAAACTTGTTAAGGTAGTATTAATGGCTGGACATAGCATTGCAGCGAGTATTCCACAGTCGGAAAAATATGTGAAGGATATAGACATAAACCTTATTATTGAAGCAATCGAAAACGAATTAGATGGACAAATTGTTGATATTAAATCGGCAAACGGGGATTCCGTTGCAGTCTTTATTGAGTAGTGTTGCTTATGATGCATGTAAAAGTAAAAGCAAAGGATATTCGGTTTACTATCCCAGTTCCATACGCTATTTTAAACATTGTTCTTTCTATTTTGTCTTCTAATTTTTTTCAGCAGTATGTCAATAGATGGACCAAAGAATACTCCGAAAGAAAAAAATTAGACCTTACCTTACCACAAATAGACAAAAAAATGCTAATACCTATTGTTAAGGAACTGAAAAATTATAAAGGTACCGTGCTTGTAGATGTCAAAGCTAAGGATGGTACGGAGGTTAAGATCAGACTTTAGATTACAGGCTGACATTTTGAGAAAATGCCTAATTTCACTAATAAAAAGCTGAAACAATATACCCCGTTCTAGATTTAGGACGGGGTTAAAGTAATGTCAGGTACCTCCCTATATAAATTACCTCTTCCCCTTTCAATTAATTTTTTAGATAGCACTTCTCTATCTCAAATTATACGGTGCTGTCTCACAGTCTTTTGGAGTAAAATCACAGGAAATTGAAAAGACAGAAACATTGATTTATCAACGTTTCTGTCATTCACCTTTTTATTCATTTTTGGATAAAAATTCTTTTGGGACATCCCCATCAAAGTTATCCATATCTTTAAATTGTAATATAAACCATTTATTTTGATAGAGCTTTTATGTCTGCCACAATTGTATCAACTGGTACATCTGTTGTGCCATCATAATCTTTAACAACTGTACCGTCTGCATTGACTAAGTAATATCTTCCCATATGTATAACTTGGTCAGAATTTGGATCATTTTTAACGTGTGAATTAAACGATTTCATGGCAAACTGTTCAATAAACTTTTGATCATAGCCAGTTAATAGCTGCCATTTGCTTTCATCCGGGACTGAGTATGTTTTTAAATAATTCGTTAACACATCTGGTTTATCAACTTCTGGATCAACGCTAAAAGCTACAATTTGATAGTCTTCCAAGCCTTTATCCTTTAGCGCTTTTTGGACTTCTGTCATATTAAACGTCATTGGTGGACATATGGTATTACAGTTTGTAAAAATGAACATCGCCAGCCATGGCTTACCTTTAAAATTCTCTAGATTCACCTTTTCATTGTGTTGATTTGTTACTGAAAAATCCTGTACCTCTATATTCATTTCTGGTTCGAATTTATAGCTACCACAAGCAGCTAAAATGCTACTTAATGCTAGTATCAATACAAGCATCATATTTTTCTTTTTCATTTATTTGCCCACTTCCCTTCAATTTACCACTATTTTTATTGTATAAATTCTACCCATTAAATACAAGATTATGGTCTAAACCTTACAATTTAATATGTCCAATCTTTGTATTTTGTATGATTTTCCCATAACAATACCCTGTATATTCCAGATAATTCTCATTTTTAAAAAATTTTTTTCAAGCCGTTTTTTACTATTTTGGTTATTTCCCAAGGTATCAGATAATTGTTATATAACAAAGTTTTTCTGCTTTTTTAAATCTTCCATTATTTGATAGCGCAATAACAAATTCATTAAAATTCTCTTTCGTGTTTAAATATTCTCCTACATTCAAAATTATTATCACTAAACTATTTCAATAATATTATTCTAGTAGGTAATTCGGTTCTCTTTCATACGGAATATTTCTATTAAATCCTTATTATTTCTATGTTATTTCCATAAACGCAAAGAGACTAAAAATTATAAAAACTCAAAATTTAGTATTGCATTATAAGAATATACCTCATAAAATAAGTGAATATAACGGCGATAAAGAAAGAAATATGCCGTTTAAAACAGAAATATAACACTTTAGGGGGAATAATAATGGCAAACATTTCTGGTAACAAAAATGTAGAATCAGTTGATTATAGTGCAATTGAAGCTATGGAATCGTTCAACAAGTTCGTGAAAAAGAAAAATACCTTTCTTTTCTCGATTACAGCAGCATTTTTAATTCTTTATATCTTGCTACCAATCCTTGCTTTTCAGCCTGTACTACAACAAAAATTCGTCGGAAATATTACAGGTGTTTGGGTTTATTCAGCAGGGTTATTCATTATGACAATCGTACTTTGTACAGTATATGTAAAAAAAGCTTCTTCATTCGATAAAGCTGCAGCAGCCGTGCTAGCAGAATATCATGCGAAAGGTGGAAAATAAATGAACTTGGTATCTGTTGGTTTCTTTTTAGCAATTGTTGGATTAACACTTGTTGTTACCTATATCGCTGCAAAGCGCACGTCATCTGCAGCGGATTTTTATACTGCTGGAGGAGGTCTTAAAGGCTGGCAAAATGGTTTTGCGATTGCTGGTGACTATTTATCTGCAGCCGCATTTCTAGGTGTATCTGGTGCAATTGCTTTAACAGGTTTTGATGGCTTTTTCTTCTCAGTTGGTTATGTAGTAGCAAACTTAGTTCTATTATATGTAATTGCAGAGCCAATGCGTAATTTAGGCCGTTATACATTAGCTGATATGCTAACTGCTCGTTTTAATGAAAAACGTATCCGTGGAGTTGCAGCTTCAGGAACAATTATTATCGTTATTCTTTATATGATTGCTCAACTAGTAGGTGCTGGTGCTCTTATTAAACTTTTATTCGGGATTGAATATTGGATTGCTGTGTTAATCGTCGGCGTGATGATGACAACTTATGTATTGTTTGGCGGTATGACTGCTACATCTTGGGTTCAAATCATTAAAGCAAGTCTTCTATTATTTGGGACAGGTTTATTAGCTACACTGGTATTAGTTAAATTTGATTTCTCTCTTATGAAGATGTTTGATACAATCGCTGTTGATCACGGTGAAAAATTCCTTGTACCAGGGATAAAATATACAAGTACGGTCGATTCTGTTTCGATGATGATGGCCCTTGTTTTAGGTACATCTGGTTTACCACATATTTTAATGCGCTTCTTTACTGTTAAAGACGCAAAAACTGCCCGGGCTTCTATTTCATGGACTACTTGGATTACAGCTATTTTCTTCTCATTAACTATTTTCTTAGGCTTTGGTGCATTAAATTTTGTAGGCTTAGATAAAATACTTGCTGAAAGTAAAGCAGGTAACACTGCTGCCCCACTTCTTGCTCAGTTCTTAGGCGGGGATGTGTTAATGGCATTTATTGGTGCAGTAGCATTTGCCACTATTTTAGCCGTTGTCTCAGGCTTAGTTTTAACTGGTGCTTCTGCGATTTCTCATGATATTTATGGTGAAATTATAAAAGGTGGTAAATTAACTGAAAAGCAACAGGTTCTTGCTGCTCGAACTGGCTCTATTTCGATTGCCATTGTGTCGATTGTTCTTGCTCTTTTTGCGCAAAACCTAAATGTATCGTTCTTAGTTTCCTTTGCATTTTGTATTGGAGCTTCAGCAAATCTACCTGTTATTCTTTACACAATTTATTGGAAAAAATTCAATTCCACAGGTGCTGTTATGGCAATGGTAACTGGTTTAGTATCATGTTTAATTTTAGGGGCAATGGGTCCAAATGTATGGAGTCCTGTTGAAGGAGCGGCAATCTTTGTTGGTAACCCTATTGTGCCTTTAGCCGTGCCAGCCATTATTACAATTCCACTTGGTTTTATCGCTGGTTACTTAGGTTCTGTTCTTTCCTCTAGCAAAGTTTCACAGGCAGAAGCAGATCGCATTTACAAGGAAATTCGTGTTAAAGCAAATACAGGTGTATCGGTTTCTGATATTTCACATTAATTTTTATGTAATTTCATAAGTGCCTCTACCTGTTCTACAACACTAACAATATAAGTAAAAAACTCGATTTTTTATCAAGTTTTTTACTTTTTTATTATAAAAATTTTACCAATTTACTTATTGAACAATACTATTCTGTTTCCAAAAAACAGAAAAAAACCATTTTTCACTAGGTAAATAGTGTTTAATTTTTATGGAAAAAATAATTTTTTTTTCAAATTTTAACCTTATTTTATGCCCCGAAATCTAGATTTGTCCCCATTTCGTATATTTATCTGAATTTTCCAAAACCCCTATATTTCTAGGCTTTGTCATAAATTTTCTCTTCTAAGACTATTTTTCTAAAAATTTTTTTTACATAATTTTTCTGAAATGTATTGCAATTTTGTGAACTGTCTCATAAAATTAAGATGTGAATTCACTTAACTAGCAAAATCAAGTCTTGAAGCAGTAAAAATAAACACAAAATGGGGAATGTTAATGGCGAACAATCAAGCAAACAAAGGCGTCGTGATTGACTATGATGCAATTGCAAATCAACAATCGTTTAAAGCACTTGTACGAAGAAAGAATTCATTTCTTTGGTCAATGACTGTAATCTTTTTAGCAGCATATATGTTGTTACCAATTCTTACTTCGTACACGACAATTCTACACCAAAAGGCATTTGGGGAAATCACTTGGGTGTGGGTTTATGCAGCAGGATTATTCATTATGACATGGGGGTTATGTCATTTATATGTAGCAAAAGCGAACAGCTACGATAAAGAAGCAAAGGCGATTATCGCTGAATATGAGAACGGAGGTGGCCGCCGATGAATGATGGAGGAATGAGTTTTACAGCCATATTCTTTTTCGTTGCCATTGTAGGTTTAACATTAGTTATTACATGGTGGGCATCTAAACGTACTTCTTCAGCAAGTGACTTTTATACTGCAGGCGGTGGATTAACAGGCTGGCAAAATGGACTAGCTATTGCTGGTGACTATTTATCGGCAGCCTCTTTCCTAGGGATTGCTGGTGCAGTTGCATTATTTGGATTTGATGGATTCTTCTTCTCTATTGGTTATTTAGTAGCTTACTTAGTGGTATTATACATTGTTGCAGAGCCTTTACGTAACCTTGGTAAATTTACATTAGCTGACATGATTACTGCGCGTTTCAATAGCTCAAAAGTTCGTGGAACAGCAGCTTTAAGCACTATTACAATTGTTTTATTCTACATGATTGCACAACTAGTTGGTGCAGGAGCACTTATTCAATTACTTTTAGGGATCGACTATTGGATTGCCGTATTAATCGTAGGTGTAATGATGACAACTTACGTATTATTCGGTGGTATGACTGCTACATCTTGGGTACAAATTATTAAAGCATGTCTTTTAATGTTAGGTACTATCATTATTTCATTCTTAGTATTAAAAGAGTTCGGCTTCAGCATTGCTACAATGTTTAAAGAAATGGGGACTGCTACTGAAAGCGGTGCAGCTTATTTAAACCCTGGTCTTAAATATACAAATGGTATTGATACAATCTCAATGTTAATCGCTCTTGTATTAGGTACTGCTGGTCTTCCACACATCCTAATGCGTTTCTTTACAGTAAAAGATGCGAAGACAGCTCGTTCTTCAGTTATTTGGGCTACATGGATTGTAGGTATCTTTTATGTACTAACAATCTTCCTAGGCTTCGGTGCAGCAAAATTCGTTGGTAAAGAAGAAATTATTGCAGCAAACGCAGCTGGTAACATGGCTGCTCCACTTCTTGCAGAAGCACTTGGTGGCGACATTCTATTCTCATTCGTTTGCGCGGTAGCATTTGCAACAATTTTAGCGGTAGTAGCAGGTCTTGTACTTTCTGGCGCGTCTGCCCTTTCTCATGATATTTATGGTCAAATCATTAAAAAAGGTCAAATTACAGAAAAAGAGCAAGTACTTGCAGCTCGTATCGGTTCGATTACAATTTCAATTGTTTCTATCCTTTTAGCACTTGGTGCACAAACATTAAACGTAGCGTTCTTAGTATCACTTGCATTCTGTATTGCAGGTTCTGCTAACCTACCAGTAATCATTTATACTATCTATTGGAAACGCTTTAACACAGCTGGTGCTGTAACGGCAATGCTAACAGGTTTAATCTCTGCATTAGTACTTGTTGCGGTATCTCCAAACATCTGGAATCCAGTTGAAGGAAAAGCAATTTTCGTGGGTGAACCGTTAATTATGTTAACAAATCCAGCATTAATTTCGGTACCTCTTGGTTTCATTGGTGGTTTCATTGGAACATTACTTTCTAAAGAAAGTGATGACAAGAAATATCGCGAAGTGGATGTTAAAGCAAACACAGGTATTTCTGTACAAGACGTATCTCACTAATAATATGACAACTACCTCGTAAGTAACTTACTTACGAGGTTTTACATTTTCTGTTTTATTCAGTATTATATTGATAATAAGCAATTGGAGGTAATCCTATGTCACAATCAAAAGCCAAAAAGAAACGTATGCATTTAAAGCGTACAAAAGGAAAAAATGTTGAAATCGATCGTCAATCCTCCCCTTTTAGTACACATGAACGTGTCACAAAGACTAAACAAGAAACCTTGGAACGCAACTTCACAAAATACAAAAAGCAGCGTATAGATGAATAAACATTCTATATACTGCTTTTTTATTTATGATAGATTGTAAAATGATTTTGTATTTTGTGTAATGCTTTTAGCCGCTTCCTGCATTGATATCCCCTTTATTGAAGCAATGACCGCTATAGAATGATTCATCATCCAGGGAGATGTACGTTTATTTTCAAACGAAGCTTCAAATGGCCAAGGCCCATCCGTTTCCACCATGATTAGCTCGATTGGATATCTCGTAATAAGCTGTTGAATCTCCTCCTCATACGTACAATCAGGTGTAACAGAAATAAAATAGCCATTCTGGATCATGCGTTCTATTACTTTCTCATCTCCCTTGAACCAATGGAAATGGGCTTTCGTTACTCGATGTTTTTCAAGCAAATCACAAACAAATGCTGCATCCTCATAAACGGCATGTAAAATAATTGGTTTATCTAATTCTTTTGCTAACAAAATAAACCTTTCCAACAATGCTGTATATGGACGATAATCAATAGATTTTTCTTGCTTTAAATAATAAGGCAAACCTACTTCCCCTATTGCTATCATTTCATGTGCATGTTGACGTATCCAATCAAATAAAGCATCCATTTCCATTTTACTAGGTAAGACTTGCTCAGGATGAAAGCCAAATGCAGCCTTTACATTTTTATAGGCTTTCGATAGCATCCACGTTTTTTCACATGATGCAAGATTCATACTGACAGCAATAACATATTCTGCCTCCTCTAGTAAAGAGGGTATATCATTGTCTTGATACTGATCTAAATGAATATGAGCATCAATCAACATAAACATCATCCTTTTCTTCTTTTAAAAACATAAATAATTGTTCTTTTAATGCTGTAAATGTCTCAGAATGACGAATTTTCTCTTGTCGTGGTCGTGCAAACGGAACAACTATTTCTTGTTTAATTGTTGCTGGCCGTTTTGATAGCACAATAATCCGATCTGCCAAAAATAGCGCTTCCTCAATACTATGGGTAACAAATAAAATGGATTTTCGATATTTTTCCCAAATGGATAATAGCCAAGCCTGCATTTCCAGTCTCGTAAACTCATCTAGTGCAGAAAATGGCTCATCTAAGCATAATATAGGCTTGTCAGTAACGATTGCACGGATAAAGGACACTCGCTGTTGCATACCGCCAGATAGTTCATTCGGATAGGCATTTATAAATGAAGCAAGACCCACTTTTGCTAACCACTCCTTGGCAAGTTCCACATTCGGCTTTTGCTGAAGCTCTTCTACAATTGTGACATTTTCTAAAATGGTTCGCCATGGTAGTAAACAGGGTTGCTGAGGCATATAGCCAATTGTTCCTCTGTTCTGCTGTATATCTGTACCATCTAATAAAATGGCTCCCTTATCAATAGAAGAAACACCACCAATTAGTTGAAATAGTGTGCTTTTCCCGCTACCAGATGGACCAATGATTGCCACAAATTCACCGTCCTTAACCTCAAAGGATAAATCTTGAATGACCTGAAGAGAATTAAAGGATTTATCAATATTTTGAACGCTTAGCATGGAATCCTCTCCCCTTCACAATGATTTTTTCTAGCAGTCGAATAGCGGTAAATAACACTAAACTTAAACATATAATAGCCAAAATGGCCACAAACACACGATCTGTACGAAATGATGACTGTGCCAATGTCATATAGACCCCAATACCCTTTTTAGCACCTAGCCACTCCGCAATAACAGCCCCCATAACGCTGTAGGTAGCGGCAATTTTAATACCCGAAAAAATAGATGGATATGCAAATGGCCATTCTAACTTCCAAAAGGTTTGTGCCTTTGTTGCCCCAATCATCTCAAAATAATGCTTCAACTCTGGTGAGGTTTGACGAAAGCCATCCATTGCTGCAATAACAATCGGAAAAAAGCATACTAGGCAAATAATGATAAGCTTAGGTAATAAACCAAAGCCAAACCAAATAATTAACAAGGGCGCTAGGACAAGTATTGGAACGTTTTGTGACATAATAAGAATGGGATAAAATAGCTCTCGAATAAATGAAAAACGATGTAGGAGCACAGCAACTGCTAGTCCACAACATATGCCAATTGTAAGTCCTAGTAAAGCTAATTGCACGGTTGCGAAGGCATGAGGCAAAAATGTTTCAAACGATCGTACCCCTTCTGCTAAAATAGCACTTGGTGCCGGCAATAACCAATGAGGGATATCTGCCAAACGCACGATTAGCTCCCATATGAATAAGAGGAAGGCGATAAAAATTATCGACCTTCCCTTTTGTATTGCCTGCTTCATCACTGGTATTTCTCCGTTAATGTATCCATAGTAATACCTGATGGCTGATATAAAATTTTCACTTGTGTAATAACATTGATAGCCCCAAGCTCTATCATTTTGTTATTCATTCGTTCTATAATTTGTAGTAACGTTGTCAGCTCCCCCTCCATCGTCGTTTCTAAAGGATGCACCTCATATTTCACGCCTGATGCATCAATAATAGCAATGGCCGCATCGACAAATGGAATCACATCTTCATATTTTTCTGTTTTCGGAATAATTTGTACACTGATTAATGAGTTTGCCATGTTACTTCGTCTCCTTTTTCGGTAAAAAGTCGTTTGTAAATGCTTGTTCTGCGTTAAATTCGCCCTCTAAAACGTTGTTGCTAGTCATCCACTTCGCATAGTTTTCCCAGACAGCTAGCTTTTGCTCGCCCCATTGAGCAGCGTCATCCTGATATTTATTTGCCAGCCACTCCTGACTTTTATGCACAAGGTCTTTATCTAAATCAGGTACTGCCTCAAGTAAAACATCTGCCGCCTCACCTGGATTACTGATCGCGTATTCATAGCCCTTTGCCACGGCAGCGATAAATGCTTCAACGGTCTTTGGATCATCTTTAATCATTTTTTCATTTGTAGCAAGAACGGGTGTATAATAATCCAGTTGGTCACTATAATCTGTTAAATACAGCATGTTCAGTTTTTCATCACGAAGCTCAGCTTCAATCCCAGTCCAAGCATAATAAATCCATGCAAAATCAATATCTTTTTTCATCATTGTAAAGAAATCTATATCGCCAGCATTAATAATATCTAATTTATTAATATCTGCATTTTCAGTTTGCATTAATGATTGTAGTACGGCCTGCTCTAGTGGAGCTCCCCAGCCGCCATATGTTTTACCTTCAAATTTCTTCGGTGATGTAATACCTTTGGAGGCGATTGAGGCAAAGCCAGAAGTATTATGCTGAATAATCGCCGCAATCGATACCAGAGGTACACCCTGTACACGAGCCTGTGTAATTCCCTCCTGATAGCTTACGCCAAATTGTGCCTTGCCAGATGCTACAAGCTGATCTGCTCCTGCGTCACCAGGTTGTAAGATATCAACATCTAAGCCCTGCTCTTCAAAATAACCTAATTTCTTAGCAACATATAGCCCTGTATGATTTGTATTTGGCATCCAATCAAGTACAACGGACACCTTCTTTAACGCATGCTCATCCTTTTTGGTATCCTCTTTTTCGCTACAGCCCGCTAATGTTAAAAGGGCAGCCATAAGAACCAATAACCATTTTTTCATGCTGAATCCTCCCAGTAAGTAGTGTGAAAGTGTTCATGAAGGAATGCTCTAACCAGAAGAAAGCGTATTTATGGATTATCTGCACCCAAGATATGTACATTTAACAAAAAAACGCCCAGGATTTCTCCCAGACGTTGTCAATCAATATCAAAAATTTACTTTTTTTGAATAGATGTTCCCTACGCTGGTACGAGCCAAATCAGGTTCAAAGGGTCAGCATCTAACGGACACAATCTCAGCTGGCAACTACCAGCCCCCCTACATTCTTTCCATATGAACTTTTCGATGATTATTATACCCATATCTCACTGCAATTGACAAGGCTCTATTTAATATTAACGCTGTAAAAATATTTTAATTGCAGCATCTTTCGCTTCATGAATTCCATCCTCCGTGAGATACTTTTCATTTATCCCAAATACCTGTAATGTCCCTTCCTTAGTATAACGTGGCTCAAAGAGGATTAATGAAATATCTTTAAAGTCGTAAAGTGGTGTTAATGAACCATCTTCTTCGACTTGATATAATCTAAAGCGGTAATGTTCCTCCTTCGGTATCCATTCGTATAGAGCAAACTTATTTTGATAGGCTGTTAAAGTAATGGCTTTTTTACCATCAAGTTTATGATAGGAGCCATCTTCTAAATCAACATATCCTGTCTCTAAGCTTTCTCCAGATCTAAAGGAAGCATAGATTTTATGGTCAGTAAGTGCCACGTCATGTATGCCTTTAAAAGGGAAATCATATTGCTTTTCTTTTTCTGTTCCAACATCATAGAGTGTAAAGCGAACTGTTTCTATTCCATCTTTTTTAAAGGCACTTGGTAGGAGCAATTTATTGTCTTGATAAATTGGCTGACTTACTGCACTATTATCAAAGGCTTGTTTAAATTGTTTTACCTCGTTTGTACGCAGATTTGTTAAGCTATAAATGGTATGACCTGTCGTTGTATCAGATATTGTTGTCAGTAGTGTATCATCTTCAAAATCTATAAAAGTATCCGTAGAAAAGCCTTTGATCTCTAATGTTTCTCTATTTTTTACAAACACAGAATTCCTATCATCAGCCATCCAAACAAGCCAATTTTCATTTACTAACATTTTTGAAATAGGGAATTCACTTGTTACTTCCGCTTTTTCAATATGTGTATCGAGTGCGTAGGAATAAATGGTATTGCCTTCGTAATAATAAAAGGAGTTCGTTGCATCATCAAAGTCAGCTGTAAATAATGTATCAGCAGATCGACCAGGGATACTAATTTCTTCATAGGATTGCTCAGTTATTTGCGATATTGTCAATTGTTCCTTTATTTCATCTATAACTGGATAACTTAATAAAGCCGTAAGAGCTAAAGCTGAAATTCCTACCGCAAAGGGCTTCCACATATGTTTTTTTACAGGGGTTTGCTGTTGCTCCAATCTTACATGAGCAGCTTCTAAAATCTCTTCTTTTTTTTGGGAAGTTAATGCTATTTGATCTGGTATTGTAGCCTTTAATCGATTACGTAAATTCATTTCCATTATAAAATCCCTCCTTTTCTAATTGGATGCCTACTCGTTTTCTCCCTCTTGCTAGCCTTGTTTTCACTGTATTGATTGAACATTGTAAAATGGATGCGATTTCTGTGATAGATAGTTCATCATAGTAATAAAGCCAAAGGACCTCTCGATATTTCGTTTCTAATGTAGTAATGCTGTGAGCAATTACATCCATTTCCTCCTGCTTTAAAATTTGTGATTCCACTGAAATAGAGGCTTCCTGCTTTTTAAAAAGACTAGTTAACTCTGTTTTCCGATATGCCCAGCTTTTAAAGTAATTATGACACTCGTTGACGACCATACGGTATAAGTAAGTTTTGACACTAGAACGCCCTTCAAATTGCTCCATATGAATGTAATAGCGGATGAATACTTCCTGTACAATATCCTCTGCCCTTTCTTTATTTTTTACATATGTATAAGCTAGTCGAAGTAAGTAATGACCGTATAAATCCATAACCTCCCGTAAATGTATATCTCTTTGTTGTTTCTCCAAGCAATTCCCTCCCTTCTTCAATTTGTATAAGTTAGACAAAGCACAATGCTTGTTGGTTTCACCTTTTCATTAATTTTATATTAATGGCATTTGCTGAATAAAAATTAAAAACCCTGCATTCATAACGAAGGGCACTTTAAAACTAAAAAAAGTCGATTTGCATCACAGTTTTGTGGCAAATCGACTTTAATCTTATAAAGAGGCTTCATCAATCTAGCTTGGGTTTTGTTCTTTTTTTGCAGTTAATACGTGTGAAATCTGTCCATCAGTTGCAATATCTACCTTGAATGAGCCATTTGAATGACGATCTGCTCGTGTTAATGCTTGTACATCAATAACCTCTTGCACACCTTTTTCAGTTTCAATGATAACATGCTCCTCATCTGTAGCTTTGACTACTGCAACGATACGATGAGGATTTGCTTTTAATTCTGTTAACACCTTTAAGCCCCGTTTTGCGCGACTTGCCATCTCAACTTCAGCTACATTCATTTTCTTCACAGCACCTCGCTGCGTTACAATAACAACATATTCTGTGTCGTTTGGCTGTAAAACATTAACACCCACTAATGCTTCCCCATCTTTTAAGGTAATTCCTTTAACACCACCAGTTTTGACACCCGTTACTGGTAATTCTTCCATTGGGAAACGAATCGCATAGGCTGTATCGGTTGTTAATAGTAATTCAGTGTCATCCGTTACGAAATCTGCAAAAATCATTTCATCGCCAGCTTTAACATTCATTGTCTTTATCGGCTTTGAATAACGGGTAACTGCATAATCTGCTAAAGGAGAGCGTTTAATTTGTCCATCTTTCGTAGCTGTTAAAATATAAGTATTCGCTTGCTCAAATGTCTCGAAACCATAGACTGCAATAATGGATTCATCCTCTCCAGTCGGCACAATACTAGAAATATGCTGACCGAGATCCTTCCAGCGAATGTCTGGTAGCTCATGAACAGGCTGATAAATATAATTGCCTCGATTTGTGAACAGCAGCAGATGATGCTGTGTATTTAAGGTTTCTTCATATAATAAATAATCTGAATCCTTCATCGCTATATCCTGACCATTTGAGGCTGCATGGGAACGTGTAGAAGTACGTTTAATATAACCATCCTTAGTCACAGTCACAACAACCTCTTCACTTGGTACAAGGACATCTAATGTAATTTTGATTTCTTCAATTTCTTGTTCAATTTTCGAACGGCGTGGCTCTGTAAAGCGTTTTTTAATATCAAGCAACTCCTGTTTTATGACACGAATAAGCTTTACCTCACTATTAAGAATGCCTTCTAGCTTAGCAATTAATTTATTTAATTCATCCTGTTCTTGGCGAAGCTCTGTAATGTCCGTGTTCGTTAAACGGTATAATTGCAAGCTAACGATCGCCTCAGATTGTACCTCTGTAAAGTCAAACTTAGTTTGTAAGTTTAATTTCGCATCTTTTTTATCATTTGAAGAACGAATCGTAGCAATTACTTCATCTAAAATAGACAATGCCTTAATTAAGCCGTCAACGATATGCGAACGATCCTTAGCCTTTTGTAAATCATAGATTGAACGGTTGGTAACGACTTCTTTTTGATGTGCAATATACGCATCAAGTAATAATGGCAGTGTCATCATCGTTGGACGACGATTATGAATGGCAATCATATTAAAATTATAAGCTACTTGTAAATCTGTTGTTTTAAATAAATAATTTAAAATACCTTGTCCTGGTACATCTTTTTTCAGTTCAATGACCACACGTAAACCTGTACGATCTGATTCATCACGAATTTCCGCGATACCTTCTAGACGCTTATCAACACGTTGCTCATCTATTTTTTTAACAAGGTTCGCTTTATTAACATCATATGGCAATTCCGTAATGACAATCTGCTCTTTGCCCCCCTTAATTGGCTCCACAGCGGCTTGTGCACGGACAATGATTTTACCGCGGCCCGTTTCATAAGCTTTTTTGATGCCATCAACACCTTGAATAATGCCACCAGTTGGGAAATCTGGACCTTTAATAACGGTCATTAACTCATCGACCGTTGAGTGAGGCTTTTCTAAGCGCATTAAAACCCCGTCAAGCACCTCATCAAGAGCATGTGGAGGAATATCGGTTGCATAGCCGGCTGAAATACCTGTTGAGCCATTCACTAGTAAATTCGGGAAGCGTGCTGGTAAAACGGTTGGCTCCATATCCTGATCATCAAAGTTTGGCACAAATTCAACGGTTTTCTTGCCAATATCACGTAACATTTCTGCAGCAATAGCTGAAAGTCTTGCTTCCGTATAACGCATCGCTGCTGGCGGATCACCATCCACTGACCCATTATTCCCATGCATCTCAATCAGCATATGACGCGCTTTCCAATCTTGACTCATGCGCACCATAGCCTCATAAACTGAGCTATCACCATGAGGATGATAGTTACCAATTACATTCCCAACTGTTTTAGCGGATTTTCGAAATGGTTTATCATGTGTATTCCCCTCGGAAAACATTGCATATAATATACGACGCTGCACAGGCTTAAGACCGTCACGTGCATCAGGCAACGCGCGGTCTTGAATAATGTATTTACTATAGCGACCAAAACGGTCACCCATCACTTCTTCTAAAGGTAAATCTTGAAACTTTTCCGTACTACTCATGCTTGGTCCTCCTCTTGTTGGATGAATTCATTGTCTAAAATATTTGAATCATCCTCCATACCGAAGTTTACATTGGCTTCGATCCATTTACGGCGTGGTTCAACTTTATCGCCCATTAATGTTGTAACACGTCTTTCAGCACGTGCACCATCCTCAATCGTTACACGAATTAATGTGCGTGTTTCTGGGTTCATCGTCGTATCCCACAGCTGGTCTGCATTCATCTCACCAAGACCTTTATAGCGCTGTAGTATGTAACCCTTTCCAACTTTTTTGATGGCCTTCTGTAAATCATTTTCAGTCCAAGCATATTCAATCACTTCTTTTTTACCAGTGCCCTTTGAAATTTTATACAGAGGTGGTAAGGCAATAAAGACCTTACCTGCTTCAATTAATGGACGCATGTAACGGTAAAAAAACGTTAATAGCAGCACTTGAATATGTGCACCATCTGTATCAGCATCGGTCATAATAACGACTTTATCATAGGCTGAATCCTCAACAGAGAAATCTGTACCAACACCTGCACCAATAGCATGAATAATCGTTGAAATTTCCTCATTTTTCATGATGTCCTGTAGCTTGGCTTTTTCCGTATTAATGACTTTACCGCGCAAAGGTAATATGGCTTGGAATGTACGATCACGCCCTTGCTTTGCTGAGCCTCCAGCAGAATCTCCTTCGACTAAATAGAGCTCGTTTTTCGCAGCATTGCGAGATTGTGCGGGCGTTAATTTTCCTGAAAGAATGGTACTGGCCTTTTTGTTCTTTTTGCCATTTCGTGCATCTTCACGTGCTTTACGAGCCGCTTCACGAACTTGCTGTGCACGAATAGCTTTACGCACAAGGGATGCAGATAGCTCAGCATTTTCCTCGAGCACATATAAAATTTGCTCAGAGACCACACTATCTACGGCAGAACGAGCCTCACTCGTCCCTAGCTTGCCTTTTGTTTGACCCTCAAATTGTAGTAAATGCTCAGGAATACGTACAGACACAATTGCTGCTAGACCCTCGCGAATATCTGTCCCTTCAAGGTTTTTATCTTTATCTTTTAACAGACCTATCTTTCTTGCGTATTCATTAAAAACACGTGTTAATGCTGCTTTTGCGCCTGTTTCATGTGTGCCGCCATCACGTGTACGAACATTGTTAACAAAAGATAGAATTGTTTCTGAATAGCCATCGTTATATTGGAATGCAAATTCTACTTCAATATCATCCTGAATCCCTTCTACATATTTGACAGGATGAAGAACGTCTTTTTCCTCATTCAAATACGCAACGAAAGCTTCAATGCCGTTCTCATAAAAGAACACATCACCTTTGCCTTCCTCGCGTTCATCAATTAACTCAATTTTTAAGCCCTTCAATAAAAATGCTGACTCACGTAAACGTTCTGCAAGTGTATCATAATTAAACTTTGTAACAGAAAAAATCTTGTCATCTGGTAGAAAATGGACTAGAGTGCCTGTCTGTTTCGTACTGCCGATTTCTTCAAGTGTCGTAACTGGATGACCACCATTTTCAAAACGTTGGCAATATTTCTTACCGTCGCGATGTATAGTCACCTCTAAAAATGTTGATAACGCATTAACGACAGAAGAACCTACGCCGTGTAAACCGCCACTTGTTTTATAGCCGCCTTGTCCAAATTTGCCACCAGCATGTAAAACCGTAAAAATAATTTCAGGTGTTGGCTTTCCCATCTTATGCATACCAGTAGGCATTCCACGACCGAAGTCTCGCACGCTAATACTTTGATCTTTATGAATCTTGACAATAATATGAGAACCAAAGCCAGCCAATGCTTCATCCACCGCATTATCCACGATTTCATACACAAGGTGATGAAGACCACGGCCATCTGTAGAACCGATATACATGCCGGGTCTCTTTCGTACCGCTTCTAATCCTTCTAATACTTGTATAGCGTCATCATTATAGACGCTTGGTGACTGTTTATTCGTCAAAAAATTCCCCTCCAAAAAACAAACGCATGTTCTATTTATCTTCTCTTCCTAATAATAATAGCATTTCCTGTCAATAGCTAGCGACAGGCCCAATAAAATTTTTTATTCCTCACAGCTTCTTCGTTTTTAAAAGTAATGATCCGCATTGTCATAAGCTATTATATTCCCTTGACGCAAGGACCTAAGTTTTTGTTGCATAAATCGATTATGCCACAGCGTAATGACATCTAAATTTCTCCATAGTTAAGCTCCTCTTCAAAGTCATCCGCTAAATACGCCGCTTAAGGATAAAAGTTGTCTGTACCTGAGGCTAAGCTTTCGGTACAAAAACATTGCCGCTTCAAGATAAGACATCGAATGACTAATAACCGATTATAAACTTTCGGCTAAAACAAAGATAGCTCGTGAAGGTTTTCAATTTTTCATGCAGAAGCATTTGATAGCCACTTGAATAAGAGTGGATATGTATGAACAACTAAGTGGGTATCTTCTGTCTGACTGATGATTTATACTAGCATTTCCATGAAATTTAAGATAGACTTCTATTCTACCAAAGGAAAGGATGATTGACAAAATTGCCATTTTACCTATATTTTTAGAAAAGGCTTGTCTTAATGCAAGGATACTCGTGTCAAATAGCCTAACCTAATCATTATACATATCGAAACCCTTGAAAAAATAGTTTTCTTTTGTATTGAATTCAAGGAACGTCATGAAATCTCCTTCATGCCGTTGTAGATTATCAAGAAAAAGTGTAAAATACTTGTTACAAACTATTAGTACCAAGTAATGAATTACAATGAAATGAAAGGAGTCCAACTATGGTAAATGGACTTATTATTTTATGTGCTTATCTAATTGGCTCTATACCTTCTGGATTATGGATAGGCAAAATATTTTATAAAACTGACATTCGTGAACATGGTAGTGGTAATCTGGGTGCCACGAATACCTTCCGTATCTTAGGAAAAACAGCAGGAATTGTCGTAACCATTATGGATGTCTTAAAAGGGACAGCGGCTGTATTGTTAGTAGCACTACCGATATTTTCCGAAGTCTCCATACACTCGTTAATTCTTGGACTTATAGCGGTTATTGGTCATATGTTCCCTATTTTTGCAAGCTTCCGTGGAGGGAAGGCCGTAGCGACATCTGCTGGCGTTCTCTTAGGATATACATGGCCATTATTTGTCTTACTTTTTATTACGTTTATTGTAACGTTAAAAGTCACAAAGATTGTAAGCTTAACTTCCATGATTGCCGCTTTAGTAGCACTAATTTATTCAATCATTTATTATTTTGTTACAGGTGATTTTGCGTTAACTATTTTAGTCGCATGTTTGTTCACCTTTATTATTTATCGTCACCGCGCAAATATTGGCCGCATTAAAAATGGGACCGAGCCAAAGGTGAAATGGCTGTAGCAAAGAGAGGAGCATTCTAATGAATATTGCACTAACAGATGAAGCCCTAAATTGGTTTAAACGAGAAATGGAAGTAGAATCAGGCGATACCATTCGTTTTTATGCAAGATACGGAGGTTCCAGTCCATTTCATGAAGGCTTTTCTCTTGGTATGACGCGTGAGGAACCAATCGAGATTGGTGTCAAAACAGAGATTGACGGGGTTACCTACTATATTGATGAAAAAGATGTATGGTTTTTTAATAACCACAATCTCCATGTAGATATTGATGCTACAAACGATGAATTAAAATATGATTATCGTAAATAAAGCCGTGTTTCCTTTCGTTTATTACGAGAGGAACACGGCTTTTTTATTTGCCAACAATTAAATAGATTAAATTTCTATCTTTGTTTATCTATACAGATATTTGTCCATTCTATATGTAGTAAATGCACACCTGGAGGAGGAAAGTAAATGTCCGTTTCAAAAAGTACAGATGCCTCCCAACCAAATTCCAACAATGAACTCCTGTATAGTTCACTTTCGAGCAATGTCAAACTGATTCGAAACACACTTGGAAATAGTAATGACCTAATTATACGAGAAATTACGATTGGTAAAGCTGAAAAGCACACAATCGCAATTGTTTATATGGATGGCTTATCTGATAAAACAACCATTTCGGATACTATTATTGATAAGCTCATGCTCGATCTGGTTGAAGTAAATGGCTCAGAAACAGATATAGAAACAATTCATCAATATATTAAAGAATCTTGTTTGACAGCCGGTGATGCCAATAATATTTCTCATTTCTCAGCATTGTATACCGCGATTTTAAATGGCAATACAGTCATCTTATTAAATGGATGTAATTTTGGTATTGTAACAAGTACAAAAGGTGCTAAAGATCGAGAGGTTACAGAGCCATCAACAGAATCTGTGATTAGAGGTCCAAGAGAATCCTTTACTGAAACGTTACGCACTAACACTGCCCTTATCCGTCGAAAAATTAAAAGTCCTAATCTTTGGATAAAATCTCGTGTGGTTGGAGAGGTAACCCAAACAGATATAGCTGTTATGTATATAAATGGTATTGCTAATGACAAAATAGTGGCTGAGGTACTGGCACGCATTGACCGTATTAACATTGACGGCATATTAGAAAGTGGCTATATCGAGGATTTTATTCAAGATTCTAAATTCGCAATATTTCCAACAATCTATAATTCTGAACGACCTGATGTTATTGCTGGAGAATTGTTAGACGGGAAAATTGCTATTCTAGTGGATGGTACACCCTTTGTGCTGGTGGTACCCGCTTTATTTACTTCCTTTTTACAATCTGCTGAGGATTACTATCAAAATTGGATCATCAGCTCTCTTATTCGGTTATTAAGATTTTTAGGAATAAGCCTTGCGTTGGTGGCACCATCACTCTATGTTGCCATTACCACCTTTCATCAAGAAATGCTTCCAACCGCTATGCTTATTAGTATTGCCTCCCAACGAGAAGGCGTTCCTTTCCCTGCAGTGGTTGAAGCACTTATTATGGAAATTGCCTTTGAGGTGTTACGAGAAGCAGGTCTTCGAATGCCAAGAACAATTGGACCTGCTGTATCCATTGTGGGAACCTTAGTCATTGGTCAGGCAGCCGTTGAAGCAGGCATTGTATCAGCTGTAATGGTAATTATCGTAGCTTTAACAGCAATTTGTAGCTTCCTGTTCCCTGCCTATGGTTTATCTAACACCATTCGGGTTCTACGTTTTCCATTAATGATTGTAGCAGCAATGCTAGGTTTATTTGGTGTGATGTTTGGCATTATGATTATTATCCTACATTTATGTAGCATTCGCTCTTTTGGTGTGCCGTATTTAAGTCCATTCGGTCCACTAATTTTAAAGGATCAAAAAGATGCGTTAGTATTGTTTCCTCGAAGAGCGCTATTGACTCGACCACGCTTAGTCAGCCAAAAAAATAATGTTAGAGGACATAAGTATTTGGATACGAAAAAAAGAAATAAATCTAATGTATAAACGAGGAATGGTACATGTCAAAATTCAGCTTAATTTGTTTCCTTCTCATCCTCCCTTTACTACTAAGTGGTTGCTGGAGTAAGCGTGAACTAAATGAATTAGCAATTGTCCTAGCGTTCGGCATTGATAAGGTCGATGATGAATTCGAATTATCGATTCAAGTAGTAGATCCTAGTGAAATTTCTACTAGACAGCCTTCTACTGGACGAACTCCCGTGATTACCTATCACGCAAAAGGAGAAACCATTTTTGAAGCTATTCGAAAAATGACGGTTTTAGCAGCTAGGAAACCCTATTTTTCTCATCTTAGGATTGTTGTTATCGGTGAGGAATTAGCGAAAGAGGGAATAAATGAAGCACTAGATTTAATTTCCAGAGACCATGAATTTCGAAATGATTTTGATGTCATCCTCTCTCATCAGGCATCTGCTAAGGATGTTTTAAATGTGTTGACACCGATTGAAAAAGTACCAGCCAACAAAATGCTAAATTCTCTGAGAGTGTCAGAAAAAGTTTGGGGCTCCACCATTTCCATCAATATCGATGATTTAGTGAATACTTTAAACAACAATGAAAAAAGTGCAACCCTTTCAGCTATTGAAATACATGGTGATCCAAAATTAGGTATGGATCAGACAAATGTAAAAAAAGTGAAAACCCCTGTACTTTTAAAATATGCTGGATTAGCCGTCTTTAAAAAAGATAGATATATCGGACTTTTAACAGAAGATGAAAGCAGAGGCCTTAGCTTTATCAATGACAAAATAGAGAGTACCATTGAAATTATTGCTTGTAAAAAAGGAGGTACTCTGTCAACCGAAATTACCAAATCAACTAGCAAAGTAAAAGGTAATTTTAAAAAGGGCTCTCCTCAGATCAATGTGCATATTGACGTGGAACAAAATGTTGGAGAAGTTGAATGTAATATGAAGCTTTCTAACAATAAATCCATTAAATATATAAATAAAAAAACGGAGGAAATTATTAAACAACAGGTTGAAAATACAATCAGAACCGTTCAGCAAAATTATCAAGTAGATGTTTTCGGTTTCAGCGAAGTACTCCATCGATCAGATGCAAAACAGTGGAAAAAAATAAAAAAAGACTGGGATACAATTTTCCCTGAACTTCCTATTAAGGTTGAGGTTCATGTAAATACACAGGGATTAGGAACCTTGCAAAATTCATTATTGCATAAATCCAAAAAGGAGGAATAGGCCTTGATAATGACGCTTTTTATACTAGTTATTTCGTCTATAATTGCCTTTGCTTTTATCCCACAATTAAAGAAAAAGAAAGAAACGAAAACGATTATAACTTTTTCAATTATTTTATTATTTGCTACTGCAATAAATATTGGCATTGCATTAAAGCTTAAGATTCCAAGTCCACTTGACTTTATCACATTTATTTTTTCGCCCATCAGAGATCTAATTGTTTCACTTACAAAATAAAAAAGAAGGGGGTTGCTCATAATGGAAAAAGAAATCATTAGTTCAAGGCAATTTATGATCATTACCCTTCTCTTTTCTATTGGAACTGCCATATTAATTATTCCTGCCACTATAGCAAATGCTGCAAAGCAAGATGCATGGATTGCAGCAATCATTGGAGTCGCAATCAGCTTTCTGTTAGTGAAGCTTTATATTTCTTTAGGAAAACGCACACCTTCCCTCACATTCATTGAGGCAAATGAAAAAATACTAGGTCGCTTTTTAGGGAAATTTACAGCGGTTGGCTTTATACTTCTTACCTTTCTTTCCTCAGGTGAACTATTATATTTTATTGGCATTTTCATGAAAACAGAAGTGATGCCGGAAACACCTACGATGGCATTTGCATTGTTATTTAGCATCATCATTGTATATGCTGCTTTTCTTGGCATCGAAGTATTTGCTCGCTCTGCAGAGATTTTATTTCCCTTTTTTATCCTGATTTTTATCGTCTTTGCAGTTTGTATTACACCTCAAATTAGTTTTGATAATGTACAACCAATTTTGGAAACACCTAAAAAATTCTTATTGTATAGTATTATTCGATTTATGAGTATTTTTTCTTTCCCACTAGTTGTACTGCTAATGCTTTTCCCATCTGTCGTAAATGTCCAAAAATCTGCACAAAAGGGATTTTACATAGGAACACTTATCGGTGGAATTGTCTTAATTATTCTAATTACCTTATGTATTCTTGTATTAGGTCCTGCTAATACCGCCTCCCGTACTTTCCCTAGCTATGCATTGGCGCAAAGAATTTCAATCGGGAACTTTTTACAGCGTATTGAAATTATTATGGCTGGTATGTGGATTGTATCCATTTATATTCGGACTTTTATGTATTTTTACGCATCAGTCATTGGTGTAGCGCAGTTATGTAAGATAAAGGATCATCGTCCACTTATTTTACCATTCGGTTTATTAATGATTGGTCTTTCTCAAATTATTCATCCTAATATTGTTCATTCCAATGTCTACAATAATGAAATTTGGCCTATATTTTCTGCGATATTTACCGTTATTTTACCGTTAACGTTGCTGATCATTGCGAAAATCCGCAAAATAGACGGGAATTCACAAGGTGAAAATAGCAATGAAATTCAAACAAATAACAATAATCAGGCGCAGCAAGATAGTGAGACTAAAAACAAGAATAGTAATAAACAGAGCGACTCTAAAGATGAGGCACAAAATGAAAATAAACTAGAAAAAGCCAGTGAACCACAGACTAAAAATGAAGATAATGGAAAATCCGATCAAGATACAAGTGAACATTAAAAATGATGACCTTGAAACTAACAGGTCATCATTTGATCATTTATTTCGCTTCAAAATTAAATATGATATTCAATTTCATCAACGAAATCCCATTCATATGGTGTTTCCTGATAAACATAATAATTCAACCAGTTTGAGAATAACAAATGGGTGTGGGCACGCCATGTATTAATGGGCTCATTTGTTGGGTCGTCATTCGGGAAATAGTTCACCGGGACAGCAATGTCTAACCCTTTCGCAACATCTCGTCCGTATTCATCTGCTAAGGTTGTCGCGTCATATTCAAGATGACCTGTAATCATAATGTTTTTATTATCCTTGGACTGCACAATAAATACACCAGCTTCCTCTGAATAGGACAGTAAACGTAAATCAGGGTGATTGCGTACTTCATCGATTGAAACAGATGTATAACGAGAATGTGGTGCTGTAAATAAATCACTAAAGCCACGCACTAAGTCCACTGTTAAATCTGTAATGACATGCGAGTAAACCCCTGAGCATTTTGCTGGAAGTTCAACCTTCCCGATCCCATAATGATGATATAAAGCAGCCTGTGCCCCCCAACATATATGTAGAATCGATGTAACGTTTTTCTTAGACCAATCCATAATTTGTGAGATTTCCTGCCAGTAATTCACCTCTTCAAAAGCCATTTTCTCTACAGGCGCTCCCGTAATAATCATGCCATCAAAGCGGCGATGACGAATTTGTTGGAAAGTTGTGTAAAAAAGCTGTAAATGTGATTTACTAACATTTTTTGATTCATGTGTTGCTGTATTTAAAAATGTAATATTGACCTGCAGTGGCGTATTCCCGAGTAAGCGCAGTAACTGCAGCTCTGTCTTCTCTTTCTCAGGCATTAAGTTTAAAATTAATATATTTAATGGACGAATTTGTTGTGTTTTCGCACGATCCTCTTCCATCACGAAGATTTTTTCCTCTCGTAAATGTTCTCCAGCTGGTAAGTTCTTTGGAATATTAATTGGCATCTTGCATTCCCCTCTCTTTTATTTATAAAAGTGTTAATCGTAATGATTACAATGACACTTTTATGAAATTAAAAAATCCCCCTCATTCCATGCGAGATAGAATGAGAAGGACTTTACCACGTTCACTCTTATCTCTCAAAGGAAAAACCCTTTGCTGGAATTAGCACCTTTCTAACATTTGTTAGAGGTTGCTGAAGCGTCATCGGGCCAAATCCCTCAGCTTCTCTTGATAAGATTATTTAATTAAAATGAATTGTAACATGAACAATTAAGAATATCAATAAAACATAGAATATTTCGTCATTACAATGCATGTTCAGCTCAAGTTTGATGAACACTAATTATCATAGCAACATATGAAATTTTATGGTAAACATGCTGTAATTATGTTAACATATACCTTTAGTAACAGAGAGGAACGTGAACTAGCTTGATTAAAATTGAATTTCCGAAACCAGATACAGTCATTCGCCAGCGTGAGCAGGATGTAAAGCCTGGTGATGTACCCATTACACCATACCACGGATTTATTGACTTCCATAAAATCACACGAGACAAAGGTGGTATTTTCTTATTTTACAATGAGAAAAATGAGCTTTTATTTGTCGGTAAAGCACGTAAAATTCGTCAACGTATAAAAAAGCATTTTGAAGACAATGTATCCCCTATGAAAAATCATCGTCAAGAAATTTTCAAAATTGAGGTATATGAAATCGAAGATCCGATGGAACGTGAAATTTACGAAACATATGCCATTAATGTTTTCCGTTCTAAATATAATGTTGATAAAGTATTTTATTAAAAAAGAATCTGCTTGCCTCTTAAGTATTAGGCAAGCAGATTCTTTATTTTTTACTCTACAAAAAATGCCTTTCGTTCTTTCGTAATCCATTCCTCAAGCTCATGATCATCTCGTCTTAGTAGACGATTAATAAGGACGTCATGCCAAATATAATCTTCTAATAAATAGATGTGAACCGGATCATTTGTAATAAAAGCGGTTTCAAGATTTGAAGGAGAATGTCCATAAATCATCTCTTGCCCATCGATAGACAAGATAAACCAATGGGGAGTGGAAGATTTTTTTGTATAATAGGTCATTCGATGCCTATCAATGGATGACACAGGCTCATCCACGTATAGCGTAATACCATGTACAGCGACCTGTTCAGCCACCTCATAAATATCCTCTCGTAAGGCTTCATACATCTCTTCCCACATAGAAAGAAGTACTTTTTTCTCAGCTTTTTTTAATAAGGACTGACAATAATTAATAATGGTCTGCCTGCCTTTTAGCATTAACACTTTAGGCTCCGCTTCCTGCTCCTTAGATTCTAATTTTTCTAATTGATCACTAATAGACGTAAAATTCGATTCCCAACGCTGCTGTATTTGCTGCAGAAACATCTCAACAGGAATGGAACAATAGGTTGTTTGATCAACAGCTTCCTCTTTTAGCACTAATCCTTTTTCAACGAGTACATCCAGAATGTCATAAATTCTTGCTCGAGGAATACCAGAATTTTTGCTGACCTGATAAGCACTAATATGGCTCTTTTGTACAAGTGCTGTATAGGCCTTTGCTTCATATTCTGTAAATCCTAGCTCTTTTAATTGGGCGATTAATTCATCCATCCAATCCCTCCATTTCCTTTATTATAGAATAATTTAACGAATAGAAGCCAATGAAAAAAATATCTTTACAGAGAAACGAAAATTAGTTACTATTTCAGTAGTAACTATGTAATGAGGTGTCAACATGTTTTTTGAAATAGATGTAAATGTAGTAATTTTATTGATCGCGTTTGGGTTTCTCGCTGCTTTTGTAGACTCAGTAGTTGGCGGAGGAGGCTTAATCTCATTACCTGCTCTGTTGTTTGCGGGTTTAAATCCTGCAGCAGCGGTTGCAACCAATAAGCTAGCAGGTACCATGGGTTCATTAACCTCTACAATTTCCTTTTATCGTTCAGGACAGCTAGACATTCGTTCTGTTTTAAAATACTTTCCACTAGCCTTTGTAGGGTCATTGTTTGGCGCATGGACTGTGCATTTAATCAATCCCTCTCTACTCAAACCAATCATGCTCATAATGCTTGCAGGAGTAGCCGTTTATACAATTTTTAAAAAGGATTGGGGCTCTGTATCCGCTGTCAAAACATTATCGCCTTTGCACTTGGTTTTATTTATGTTTTTGCTATTTAGTATTGGCTTCTATGATGGATTTCTCGGCCCAGGTACAGGATCATTCTTAATCTTTAGTTTTTTACTTGTTGGCTTTGACTTTTTAAAGGCAGCAGGTAATGCAAAGTTTTTAAATTTAGCAAGTAACTGTGCTGGTCTTTTAATGTTCATCTACTTAGGACATGTTCATTTTGCCTATGGATTCATAATGGGTATCGCTCAAATTGCTGGTGCAATGGTGGGTTCACGTGTAGCCATTAAAAAAGGTAGCGGTTTTGTACGGGTTTTATTCATCATTGTGACCATAACATTATTAACAAAAAATGCATATGATTACTTTGCTCATTAATAAACATGAAAAATGCCATGAATGTATAATGATAATAAAGTTATTGAATTTTGATTAATAAAAGCTAAGAGCCTTACTACATTCTACGTAGCAAGGCTCTTTAAAGTTGTTTAATTTAAGTGTAACTCTTCACAATTACTTGATATTATATAGGTGAATAGAAAGATAAATGAAAATTTAGTCTAGCAGTTGCAAAAGTAGGTTTTTATATTATTCCCTTATAACTTTTCAAAAAGGAGGATTTATGAAAAAGATTATTGTTTTTGTATTAACGATATTTATATTATTCTCAGGATTCGCAACACAAAGTTATGCGTTGTCAGATTCGAAATCTGCGGCAATACAAGCGTTGCTAGATGATGCCAGTCGTATATCAGGTGTGCCGGGAATGTCAATCTCAATACTTGCTGATGATGAAGTGCTCTACTTTTCTTCAGGGTATGCAGACCGTGAAAAGGGGTTGTCTGCAAGTGAAAATACACTCTATGAGTTAGCCTCGGTTAGTAAAGCTTTTACCGGTATGGGTATTATGCTGTTGGAAGAGCAAGGGCTGCTCTCAATGACTGACCCTGTCCAAAAATATTTACCTTGGTTTACGTTAAAGTATCAAGGGAAACCTGTTGATATGCAAAGCCTTACACTAAATAACTTTCTTCACCATACCAGTGGTCTAACAAATATTAGGCATACTCAAAATATTCCACAAGGCAATACATCGGATATGTTGCAAAAGACTGTGGAAATGCTCGTGGATGCTGAATTGGCGTTTCCTCCCGGTGAACAGTATACCTATGGAACCGTTAATTATGACATATTGGGTTTGGTTATTGAGATGGTGTCGCAACAAAGCTATGAAGACTTTATGAGGGAACAGGTATTTCAGCCGTTAGGTCTTCATCAGACGTATGTTTATAAAGAAGATGCTCAAGCCACTGGACAGTTGGCGCAGGGCTACCGTTCTTCCTTTTTTATGACAACTCCATTTAATGCTCCGGATTATGCTGGGAATAAACCCGCAGCCTACATCATTTCTAATACAAAAGATATGGCGCGTTGGATGGGCATACAGATGGGTATCGTGCAGGACATACCCGAAATATTTCACACGGTTATCGAAAAATCACATAGGGGTGATATGTCTGTTTCGGCTGTCAACGATATGTATTATGCGGCAGGCTGGTCGGTAAACGCCGACCAAACGATTATAGAGCACCCAGGGGGCAATCCCAATTTCGGAACTGAAATGGTCATACTGCTAAATGAACGAATAGCCATCTGCTTGCTGACCAATGGCGCAAATATCAATAGAAGCTTGGTACTAAAAGTTAAAGATATATTAGATGGCAATCTAACTCAGTCATATGAAATAAGCGGCACACAGCTTTTGGATATCGTTTTGTCGTCTATCACAATTATTCTTTGCCTATTGGCCGTTTTGCTATTTCTCTTAGGATTACGCAGAATGAAAACGAATGAGCGGCAGCCAATGACAAAAAAGAGAATAATCGTAACAGTTATTTTCCTGATCGCTACGATTGCCCTTGGTATACTGTGCTGTGCTTTCGATTGGTCAACGATACTTATTTGGCGAACATATAGTGTTCTTACAGCTTTGATTTCGTCAGCATTATTAACAGGAAGCATTACATGGTTTGTATACACTCACCGATAAAATACCTCGCTCCCAAGGTAAGCATAATGTTAAGTAATTAAATTTCAATTTATCGGTACGCTTAATTTGACAAACATAAGACACTTCGGAGTCTTTTTTAAAATCATCGACAATTTTCCGCACAGTGAATTTTCGTTCACGGCATTTTTCTAAATCAATTTTGCCTCGGCCTAATTGCGTCCGGAATCGGCTTTGCGCTTAGGCCTGCGTGATACAGGTCAGTTTGCCATTATCACACGGATGCGATGATACATCCTTTATGAACTCCTTTTCGATTCCATGCCATCCCCAGGGGCTTTAAGCCAACAGATGTTTTTTGTGCGAAAGCGTAGTGCAACGTAGCGGCAGCAACATGATGTTTTTTGTGCGAAAGCGTAGTGCTAACGTAGCGGCAGCAACATGATGTTTTTTGTGCGAAAG
>NZ_JBXUNW010000012.1:49825-122144 GCF_057196045.1 Lysinibacillus sp. DFXJR4
CATGATGTTTTTTGTGCGAAAGCGTAGTGCTAACGTAGCGGCAGCAACATGATGTTTTTTGTGCGAAAGCGTAGTGCTAACGTAGCGGCAGCAACATGATGTTGGTCACTCAGTTGTCTGTTGTTGTTGTTGCTGTCGCTTCACTTTCGCACAGATAAAACCGTGTTGCTGTCGCTTCGCTTTCGCACAGATAAACAGTGTTGCTGTCGATTCACTTATTCTCATAAAAGTGCTTTCGATACAACAAACATTTGCTGAAAGAAGTTAAATAAATAACTTATCTTCCTTAAATTTATGATTTGTTAATAAACTTACAATTACAAAGATGAATAAAGAAGCGACAATTGGGATAGTCACAGTATGCATTCCGAAGACAGACGGGTAAAAACGATCAATAATAATATATAAAATCATGCCTGAAAACATTGACGCAATAGCACCGTACTTATTAGCCTTCTTCCAATATAGTCCTAATACAACGGTCCAAATAAAGACCGCTTCAAGTCCACCAAAGGCAAATAAATTCAACCACACTAATAAATCTGGTGGATTCAACGCAAAAACGATAACTGCTAAACCGATAACAGTCGTGACAATAAAGCTGGCCCGCTTAATTTCTGTATCATTGGCTGTCGGTTTTATATAATTTAGGTAAATATCCTTCACAACAGTGGAGCTTACAAGCATCAATAAAGCGTTGACCGTTGACATTGTGGCTGCCATTGGTGCAGCTAAGACCACACCTGCTAAAAATGGCGGTAAAACCTTTAAGGTCAGTAGCGGCATTACCTTGTCCCCAATCTCAATTCCTGGTAAAACCGGGCGTGCTAGAACACCAATTAAATGCATTCCAAACATGATTGTCCCAATGGCAATAGTGCCAATGATAATGGCTAAATGCATGCTTTTTGAATCCTTATAGCTCATGGCACGAACTGCGATTTGTGGAAGCCCAACAACGCCAACACCAATTAAAATCCAAAATGTAGAAACATATAATGGCGTTAATTCTCCGTCCGCACCAAATGGAGAGACGAAATTTGGATTTTCCACAACAAGTGATGCCATAATTCGATCGATCCCTCCACCAGCAACAATTGTCCCAATTAATAATATAATCGTTCCAATAACCATAATAGAGCCCTGCACCGTATCTGTTAATGCAACAGCACGAAAACCACCGATGATGACATACACTAAAACGGAAATGGCAAAAATAAAGAGTGCTGCTGTATAGTTTAAGCCTGTTAATGATTCTATAAGACGTGCACCACCTACCCATTGTGCCATCATAGCAGAAAATAAAAAGACAATAATACTAATTGCTGATAAGATGACAATTACATGACTTTTATAGCGCTCTCGTAAAAAATCAATTAATGTAATGGCATGATAACGTCTTGCAAGAATGGCAAATTTCTTCCCTAAAATCATTAGCACAAAATAGCCGGCAGGAAGTTGTGCCATTGCTAGCAATACCCAACCTAGACCTTTCGTGTAAGCAACGCCTGGACCACCAATAAAACTACTTGCACTACCATACGTTGCTATCATGGTCATCGCTAAGAGAAAACCGCCCATTTCACGACCACCCAGAAAGTACTCCTGCAAAAATGAATTGGAGGAACGTACATGCTTATTAGCCCAGACGCCAATGCCAAAGATAATAACTAAAAATAATAGCAGTGGAAAAATAACTTGCCAATGCATTATCGATCCACCTCCTCATCCTCAAATGGTACCTCTTTGAAGAAGAGTTTCATCACAAGCCAAATGAGAAGTATCATAAAGCCTGTCCCTGCGATACAGCTATAGAAAAACCATGCAGGAAAACCGAAAACATACGTATAGGTTGTCGGATCACCAGAACCTAGACCATAGGCAAAGCCAAACCAAATGGCAAAGTTGATAATGACAAGCACGACACCAATAAGCGCCTCGCGATGCGCAATTTTAAAGCGTTGATCTTTCAAAATAAAGTCCCCCTAACCTACTCTATTTTACTGATATATATCCATTATGGGAACCTTTGTGAAAAAATAATTGCTGGCAAGACAGCGATCATCGCTTTTATTCCTTCCATTTGCTATTCAATAGAATTCATTAAATCAAAAAAGTATTTTGGTTCTTGTGTCTGATACAGCTTAAACCATGCATGTAATGTTTCGGGTGCAAATACATCCAGCAATTTCAATACATGTATGGAAAATTCCAAAGGAGCTATTCCTGATGCAGTAATTAAATTACCATCAGTTACGGCTGGTTTTATTTCATAATATTTTTCTCCACTATAATTAGGACAAACCATTTTTAAATATTCTAGATGATTGCTAGTGTGTCTTCTAGAGTCCAATAACCCCTCATTTGCCAGTCTCACTGTTGCACCACAAATTGCAGCAACAACAATTCCTTCCTTTAAAAATGTAGATACCTTTTTCAGGATGGGGTCATGTATCGATTCCATCCAAGTATTTCCTCCTGGAAGTACAAAAACATCTGAATTTTTTAAAATACACTCATCAATAGAAACGCTTGGTATTATTTTCAATCCTCCCATTGTCGTAACAGCATTTTTATCAATGCCTACTGTAATCACCCCTAAAGGTACTAGTTCCTTTTTAAAATACCTTCCTGAATTTAGTTCAGCAATTAAATAGCCTACCTCCCAGTCTGACATTGTATCAAATACATACAAATATACGTTTGCGTTCATCATAGACACTTCCTTTTGTAATTAATATCCCAATTATAAAAAAACATTACTGACATCCGCTGTCAGTAATGTTTTCAGTTGGTTCATATAGAACAATGAGAAAAAATTTTTTACGTCGTGCTTTACATCGTATTTCCAACTTTATACAGCAAACCTCTCAATTAATGGTACACAATACAAAAAAATGAACTGCGCAAGTTAGACTTTCCAATTAAAATTCAGTAGAATGATGACAAAATAAAGATTTACGAGGGGGTTGAATATGCATATTTCACATATTGATCATTTAGTTCTGACAGTTAAAAATATTAATGAAACATGTACATTTTATACAGAAGTATTAGGTATGAATACCGTTACATTTGGAGAAGGAAGAAAGGCACTTAGTTTCGGGCAACAAAAAATAAACTTACACGAGGTAGGCAAAGAGTTTGAACCTAAAGCTACAAAAGCTACTTCTGGTAGTGCTGATTTATGTTTGATTACTGATTTTCCTTTATCTGAAGTGGTAAACCATTTAAATAAGTTAGGTGTTTTAATTGAAGAAGGGCCCATTAAAAGAACAGGAGCAGTTGGCTCCATAACATCTGTTTATATTCGGGATCCAGATGGAAATCTAATCGAAGTTTCTAACTACTAGGATCTAGTAATAAAAAAGCCACCTAACCCTCAATAAAATTTAGAGGTGTTAGGTGGTTTCACAATTTAACTTTTAATAATTAAATTTCTTTAATAAGCCCTGAAGCTCATCTGCCTGCTGAGCCATCTCCTTTGCCGAAGAAGCCATTTGTTCTATGGAGGCTAGTTGCTCCTTAGCAGTGACTGTTACATGCTCTGAACTATCCGTTGCTCTACTAGCAATACGAGCCATTTCTTCTGAGGAAGCTGTTACTTCTTCTATACTCGCTGACATTTGCTCAGTCACCGCTGAAATGTCATGAAGCTGTGTACTTACTCCTCCTATGGACTGCATAATTTTTTGGAATGCCTCTTTTGTTTCATCAACAACTTCCATTCCGGCAGCAGTTTCCTTCGTATTACTCGAAATAGCCGTAATCACGTTGGTAGTATCGTGTTGAATCGAAAGTATAAGAGCCGCAATTTGATCTGCTGATTGCTTCGATTGCTCAGCTAATTTTCGTACCTCATCTGCTACTACAGCAAAGCCCTTTCCTTGTTCCCCTGCACGTGCTGCCTCAATTGCAGCGTTTAAGGCAAGTAAGTTCGTTTGATCGGCAATGCTTGTTATCACATCAACAATATTGCCTATTTGCTGGGATTGTTCACCTAATATCCGTACCTGTTTCTCTACATGATCAGATGAATCATTAATAATTGTCATTTGCGACATCACGCGATTTAAGGAATCATTTCCCTGTGCTGCCTCTTGTCCCATTACATCAGCAGCATCTGACACAGTTGAAGCAGTTTCAGCCACTTGCTGAATACCAATCGCCATTTCCTGCATGGCTGTTAAGCTCTCCGCTGTTGTATGTAATGTCGTTTTAGAGCCTTGAGTTAAATCTTGTAGGGTTGAGGCTAGTGCTCTTGTCATTTCTGCTGATTGCTCTGACTGAGACGTTAAGGTATCAGAGGATAAATCAACCTGTTGAGATGTTTGGGCAATTTGTTGCATTAAGCTCTTTAAACTCGTCAGCATTTTATTAAAGGATTGTGCAAGCTCGCCTGCTTCATCCCTTGAATTAATTTGTAGCTGTTTTGTAAGGTCCCCTTCTCCTTCTGCTATATCTCGAAGTTGACGATTCATTTCCTGAAGTGGTCTTACAAATGCTCTTGTGAAAAGGAAGCTACCTAAAGTTGCAATAGCGGCTCCAATAAACATGACAATAAACAGCTTGCCAATAAATGCGAAAATAATCTGTTGAACCTCATCTATCGTTTCACCCACAAACCACATCCCAATAATATCGCCATTTGCATCTTTTATAGGCGCATAAAGTGTTAAATATTTTGTTCCAACAACATCCGCTTCACCTATAAATGTATTGCCTTTCTTCATTACCTCTTCAATAACTTTAGGATCAGCATCCTTGCCAACTAAGCGGTCTCCATTGAGCTGTAAATTAGTAATCAGCCCTTTTGTACCTTGAAAAATCGTTACACCACCTTCGATGCTTTCTCCTACTTCATCCACAAAATTCACTTGGTCAACCATTTTCGTATTACCTTTATAAAGCTCTCCATCTTTAATTGCCCAGTCACCTTTGAATCGTTCTTCAAGCAACAGATAACCAACCTTTGAAAGATGCGTTATACTTTGCTCGAAATTATTGCGCATAATATCCTTGACTTGCACATAGGAAACAACACCAATGATAATGCTTAAACATATAATGACTACCACTAGAAGCAAATTAAATTTTGTATTAATTTTAAATGTACGCAAAATCTCTCTCTCCTTTCTCAAATAGCTTGTAGGAATAATATGTATAAAATGTAAATCACGTTAATTAAACATGATTCTAATAATAGTTTCAATACATTATCAATAAATTAATATATTTTACATATATAAACTGTTTTTTATTGAAAGATAAAATATAATAAGGCACGTTAACTATGAAAAAATCTAGTAACACTAAAGATTTAATTGAATAATTTTTGGTTGTACAATTGGTGTAATTGCTTTCGGATACTATAGTAAGAAAAAAACTGATCATATAAAGATATGAATAATAGAACTATATTAGAAGCATGATTACTATAAAAAAAGTCTTGTAAATCTCTATTATTTAACAATAACCCCAAATACTTTAAAGTATTTGGGGTTATCCGCATTATGACAAACTGCAAAGCATTTTTATTTTTCACAACCTCCTCTTAATAGCACGACACAAAACTAGATAAATCCAAAGAAAAGTTTCCATTTTTGCGCGAGTGTTCCACAAAATTTTCGTTATAGTATGTATAACGATTATAAGGAGTGACAAAATGAATGATTTTATCCAGCGTCTTCAGCGGCATGATGAAAAAGCATTGAAATATGTCGTTGAACACTATTTGGGATTTGTAAAGGCAATTACGCTTAAAATTTTAGAAAAACCATCTGATTATATGCTGGTTGAGGAATGTGTGAATGATGTATTCCTCCTTATTTGGCAAAAAAGTAATTATTTTATTGGGGAGGAAGCGGATTTTAAAAGATGGATAGGGATGATTACTAAATATAAAGCAATTGATCTATACAGAAAACAGCAAAAGCAACTGGCAACGCTACCGATGGAAAATATTCCTCCCCTTATCGCACCAGATAATATTGAACAACAGCTAGATAAATTGTATGCGAAAGAACAATTACTTCTTGAAATCATGCATCTGCCTGATTTAGATAGAGATTTATTTTTAATGAGGTATTATCTTGAATATACAAATAACGAGATAGCAGAAATACTACATATTTCAAAATCTGCTGTGGAAAATCGCTTATATAGAGGAAAAAAAAAGCTTGCTAAAAATCCTAAATTACAGGAGTGTTGGACATGAGTAAAGAAAAAAACTTTCTAATGTTGGATATAGATGATATAACACCGGTAGAGGTCTCGAAAAATGAAAAGCAAAAGGTTATAAAAACCATCTTACAGAAGCAATTCTTACGAAAGAAGAAAATCCGTAAATGGACCATTGCATCCATTCTTGCCATCGGAATTTGTTCTGCTAGCTTAGTAAATTTTCCATCTATGGCCTCCATATTGCCAATTAAGGATGTAACTTTATCTGAAAAACTCTTTTCAAAACAGCATGAATTTATTTTTAATCGTATTTCAATTTCACAAAATACAGCGACCATTTACTTTAGCTGTAATTTAGACTTTGCTACAGAATTCATAACTTTAGACATAGTTGATAATTTTGAAAATCATTATTATGACACATCTGAAACATTGACGAATAAAATAACTGATAATTCCTCAAATGGTAAAGTAATTTTAAATCATTTTGAGGCGAATGCATCCTCCATTTTCATCACACCAATCGTTCATACGATGGATAAAGAAGGAAATGTCACGAAAGAAAGATTGGAGACAATAGAAATTAAAATAGATTCTAATGAGAAATGAAATATAGAAAAGAAACCTGTGAATTTATTGAGCACTTAAGTCAATAAATTCATAGGTTTCTATTTTTTATTCAGTAAATTCCACTACTCTATCCAACCATTCATCAATAAGGCTATTGAACAAATTAGCTTGTTCAATTTGCAAGTTATGACCAGCCTTATCTAAAATCGTAAAGCTTGCTCTAGGGAATTTTTCAATAATATCAAATGCATCCTTATATCCAACCATAGAATCCTGTTTACCTAGTAAAAATAAGCAAGGTTTTTCAAATGACGTTTCATCAACAGGAAAGGAAAAGCTATAGTTTTGCAGTACTTTTTCTAAAAAGTTCACGTCAGCTTTTTCTTGTCCTGCTACTACCTCATTCATGTATCGGTTACAATGATGTTCATCTAAAACAACTAGATGTGAGCTATAATCTTCTAGCTCCTGCTTCGTCAATGTGGATATAAATTCTTTATCAGACAGGATAATCCTTTGCTCTGGTACTGTTCTTTTTTGCTTTTCTGGAATAATTAACGGACAAATAAATGCAGCCCCTAAAATTTCTTCTTCATTATCCCTCATAATTCCTCGAACTAAATAACCACCATAGGATTCCCCTACTAAAAGATAGGGTTCATTTGGTATTAGGGAATGGATTACCTCTATTACAGCCTCTAGCATCTCATCTGAATTAAAAATTTCTTCATAGTCTGTCGTCTCTCCCATTCCTGGAAGGTCAATATAGATTCGTTTCCAGCCTTCCCTTTCGATAAAAATGGGCTCCATACACCCCTTCATTAATCTATGATCTGGCGAATATCCATGAAGCATAACGATTGGTATTCCCTCTCCAATCATTTCATAGTAAATATTAGCCTTACTAACGTGGCAAAATGGCATAGTTGCTCCTCCAAAAAATATTGTTTTCACTAATATATCATCTATACCCAATTTTTCAAAAAAACGTTAGACTTAGGAGAGATTCTAACCATCAGTTTTGTAGTTCTATCCATCACTTTGGCTTTTCTCTTCATCAGTTCATTGATCCTATCCACCACTTTCATTTTACAGTAAAAAACCTCGATTATCGGTAGGGAGATAATCGAGGGGAAAAATTATAATAGCCCTTTACGTAATTCAGCAGCTGATTTAGGTGATAACAGCCCGAATGGAATGTCGAATACTGTTTTCGCACCTTTGTCCCCAGCTTGGCTTAAACGATAGGCTGCACGGGCGTAGGCTACTAGAACACTTGATGTGAAGTTTGGATTACTTTCAAGTTTTAATGAGAATTCAAGAATTTGTTTATCATTAGCGCCACTTTCACCGCTGCGGATGACAAAACCACCGTGTGGCATACCAGTATGGTTTGCTTTAAATTCTTCTTCAGAAATGAAATTTACAGTTGTATTATATTCGTCGAAATAGTTTGGCATAGTCACAATTTCTTGTTCAATTTTTGCTGCATCCGCACCTTCCTCAAGGACAACCCAGCATTCACGGGCATGTTTTTCACGTGTTGTCAGCTCAGGATTTTCACCGTTACGAACGCGCTCTACAGCATCTTTAATTGGTAATGTATATTGTACAGCATTTTTTACACCTTCGATACGACGTACAGCATCTGAATGCCCTTGGCTTAAGCCATCTCCCCAAAATGTATATGTTGTACCTACAGGAAGTACAGCCTCACCAAGTACACGATTTAATGAGAATAAACCTGGATCCCAACCAACTGAAATGGCTGAAACTTTACCAGATTTTTGTGCTGCTGCATCCACTGCTTCAAAAAACTCAGGAATTTTCGCATGTGTATCAAAGCTATCAATTGTATTAAACCATTGTGCAAAGTGTGGACCTTGCTCTGGTAAATCTGTTGCAGAGCCTCCACATAAAATCATTACATCAATGTCATTTTGGAATTTTTCAGCATCATCCACTACATACACTTTGGCATTACTTGCAACGTTTACTGTTGAAGGGTCACGGCGTGTGAATACTGCTACTAATTCCATATCTGGATTTTGTGAAATAGCGTATTCTACCCCGCGTCCTAAATTTCCATATCCTACAATACCTACTCGAATTGCACTCATCAAAATTCCTCCTTACGATTACGTGACTATGTGAAAACCTTCACGTTAAATCTACTTACAATAATACTTTGTGTTAGAAAAATTCACAATAGTTTGAGTTCTGTTTTTTATCGGGAATTTATATCGGTTTTCTATGATTTTTATCAGTCAACGGCATGAATACGGTTACAAATTACTATTTTATATACTATCCTTTAAGTTTTCGTTAAAGCCTTGTAAATAAAGACTTTTTAAACCCGATATCTTGTACAATAAAATTAACGACAAAAGGGGGCATGATGAATGAAAAGTAATTTTTACTCACCAAGTACACCATGTGAACAAGGAGCATTACTTGCTTGTCCATTCCAAAATGCACAGAAATCTGGAAAAGCGTATGATACTACATTTTCAACTTCCACTGAGGTAAAGCACAAGCCATTTTCACCCAACATGCATTTTTGTACAGGAATAATTCCTTTTGACGTTACAGAAAAAACCCTCAATATGACCCCTCAAATTCAAAGAATCAATGAAATTAGCCTTTATTGTAGCGGCAAGGAAATTGCTCGCTGGTTGGTTAAAAAAAGTGAATATAATAAGCTTGAGTTTGACTTCTTTTTATGAAGTCTGTTAATTTCGTTTTCAGATCTGAGCTGATAAAATCTAATGAATCCCCTATATTTCTCAGCACTTTACTATTAAAAAGTTTCCATCTCAATGGCAGCATTATCGCCAAGGCTAAATTGTACATAGAAAAAATTTAATTATTTTTATATAGTATTTACTGATCTATTAGCTCTAGTTACTGAACTTCCTGTGCCAATCGTTGAAGACGGTCTTCATCAATAATGTAATAACCATTCTTTTTCTTTTCCAAAATCTTTTCATCACAAAATTGTGCCAAGACATATAATAGGTGCCGATAGGAAACCCCCAAATATTCACTGATTTCTGTATGCCTTTCTTTATAAATACCTTGATCTGCGGATAACTGAATAAAGGCAGCTAAACGATTTTCGAATGGATATGCCAAATTTTGTGTATATTTAGCTGTCATGTTTGTCGCCTTCTCTCCTAAAAACACGCAGAGTCTTCGTAAAAAGAGTGCATCAGCCAGGAGTTTTTCTTTACATGCCTGTGTAATAGAAAAGCAAATGGTTTCTGTTACCGTTTGGATTCCTTTCGTATATCTTGCTTCATTTAGCAGCTCGATTTCCCCCATAAAACGTGGTGCCTCTAAATATTCAATAAGTGAAACCTTACCATTTTTATGGGTCATATATAGCTTTGCTTTCCCTTCCACCATGTAATAAAGCGTATCTGGAAAAGATCCTTCTTTAAAAATCCATTCCCCTTTGTCAAATTGACATACTTCAAGATAAGGGTAAATATCAAATGAAAAGAAATCATGAATCGGGTATTTTTCTAGATAATGTAAGCGTTTTTTAGCTGTCAGTATATGCATTTTTTATTCTCTCCTAAAAAATATGAGATATCTCACATTATTGTACCGACGAACGTGCTATTATTCAACGTAGTTAATGGAGGTACGGTAAATTTATGAATAATCAACGATGGCTTTCTCAGAATTTCTTTGCATTTTTTATTACTTGGGGTATTTTCTTGCCTTATTGGACAGGCTGGCTCGTAGATGTCAAGCATCTAACTGTCTCACAGGCTAGTGTTGTGATGGGCTGTGGTCTTTTAGCTCGAGCTACTTCAAATTTGTTTTTCTTTCCAACCCTTGCTAAGTATGTGCACAATAAAAGACTTATTACAATTCTTGCGACTGGCGCACTTATAACAACTTTCCTTTACTTACCAAGCACAAGCTTTAATTTGCTTTTAATTGTTACTATTTTATTTAGTATTTTTTACCCAGCTCTTCTACCTGCCGTTGAAAGTAGTGCCGCTACATTAGTCCAGCACGGAAATGTTCACTATGGTAAAAGTCGTTCATATGGATCTTTTGGCTTTGTTATTGCGGTGTTAATTATTAGTATGCTGACAGGTGTATTTGGCAAGGATGTTATTTTTTGGAGTATGGTTCTTGGTCTTATCGGTATGCTGTTGATGCAGCAGCTAGCAACACCAAAAGAATTGCTTATGGTACCAACAAAAGAACAACGAGCAAAATCGCTGTCGATGAAAACACTATGGACTATTAAAGGCTTCCCTATTGTTTTATTCATCGTCATCCTATTACAAGGTGCACATGCTTCATATTATAGCTACGGTTATATATATTTGGGTGATTTACATGTCGATCCATTTTATATGGGGATGATTATAAACATAGCGGTTATTTGTGAAATCCTTTACTTTATGAAGGCAGATACATTATTTACAAAATGGCGCTCATCCTCTTTATTGCTTTTAGCAGCAAGTGGCTCCTCCTTACGTTGGTTACTTATTTATCTTTTCCCTAATGTTTGGGTATTCATCGCGTCACAAACCTTGCATGCAATGTCATTTGCCCTTGCGCATTTTGCCTTTATTGGCTATTTGACTAAAACATTACCGAAGGAACAAATTCCAAATGCACAAGGACTTTATTCTGCCCTAGCAATGGGATTAAGTACTGCCATTCTTACATTTTTAGGCGGTTATTTATACGAGATTTCCCCTGGTCTATCCTTTGGAGCGATGCTGATTTGTACGGTCCCGGCTATTGCTATTGTGCTTGCGACACGAAATAAATATCAATACTAAAAACAAGCAGGTGTGAAAGAGAATTTATCTTTCTTCACCTGCTTTTCGATAGATTTACCTCGGAAAATAGGAAAATCCAGGATATTTTACAACTGGCCATTTTTCCTTTCTCAATACCTTAAGGAACTCCGAGCCAACTTGTAAATTGCTTTGCACTAGCTCAGACGGAGTTAACGCCATCCATTGATTTAACGACACATCCTGGAAACGATTGCTTTTAAACATTTCAAGGAACCATAATGTTTCTGTTCCAGTATTCTCAATATAATGACCGTTAGCAAATGGCACATAACCGACGTCCCCCGCACGGTAATCAAATGTTCTGGCCGCACCATTAGCGGCAAACACTGTCATACGCCCCTTTCCTTGTAGGTAATATTGCCATTCATCATTATTCGGGTGCCAATGTAATTCTCGCATTCCACCAGGCTCAATTTCTACAAGCGCTGCCGCTATATTTTGGGAAATTGGAAAGTTAGAGGAATCTACAATTCTAACACTGCCACCTGGTGTTTTAATAGGGGTTTGTGCAAGTAGACGATGTTTAAAACTTTGAGGAACTTCACCATATGGAGATTCGACCTTTTGAGTGTCGATAGGTCCTGGCACTTTATCTTGATAAATATAGACTTGTTCATTTGGAATATGTTTAAAGGCGCTAATCGGAACACCAAAATTGGCTGACAGCACCTCTTTAGGTGTATGCGCAAACCAATCAGATATTGAAAATGTATTGAGATCTGAAAAATTACCATCATCAAATACTAGAAGAAATTCACAGCCGCCCTCAAGCCCCTGTATGGAATGAGGAATTCCAGGTGGAAAATACCATAAATCTCCCGGCCCCACATCGGCAATGAAATTTCTGCCATCTTGATCGACTGCTGTAATACGGGCATGACCTAGAAGCATATAGGACCATTCTGCTTGTTGATGCCAATGCAGCTCACGTACCCCACCAGGTGTCAAACTCATATTAACCCCTGCCAATGTCTTAGCAATTGGCAAATCACGCACAGTAATTTCTCGTGACCATCCGCCTTTATTTAAGGTCATATGTGTATCAGAAAAAGAGAATCTTAGATTTGGAATAAGTCCAGCATCTGTTTTTGGAGGGACAAGCATATCGGGATTTTCCAGGTCCCTCATAATGTCTCTTGGCCCTTTATCCACCCCTCCAGCTCCATCCTTTCGAATAGGCTGTGGAACATAAAAATAGCCCTCTGGCATATTCTCCAATTATTCACCTCTTCATAAAGAAATCGTTATTTAAAAATGTATGGGTTCTTTATCTAGATTATTCTTTTTTCTAAGCAAACGCTCAGGAAATTTCAATTTGCAATTTGACAATATTAACAAATATAGTTATTTTAAGTATGCATCTTTTTCTGTGTGAAATTGTACAAAGGAGAATTGAAGGATGAATAACGAAATTAAAAATCAGACTATTTTCAAGAATTTATTAATCGAAACCGAAAGACTCATTATTAGACCTTATCAATTGGAAGACACTAAAGATTTGTTTAATATAATATCGGAGCCAAATTTTTATGATTATATTCCTGAAACCCCACCTTCCCTAAAAGAAGTCGGGGAAATAATACAATGGTCTATGGATTGCAATAATAAAAATACCCTAGAGAAAATTTATAAATTAAATCTTGGTATTATTTTGAAAGAATCAAATTGCTTTATTGGTTTTTGTGGTCTTGGTCCCTATGATTTAGATTCTACAAAAATTGAAATCTATTATGGTCTCAATAAAGATTTTAGAGGAAGAGGGCTTACTACTGAAGCGGCAAAAGCCTTATTAGATTATGGTTTTTCTACCTTAAGATTAGATGAAATAGTGACGACGGTATTTCCCCAAAATACTCCTTCGGTAAGGATTTTAGAGAAAATTGGGATGACTAAACAATATTCCATAACAACTCCGCCTAAAGAACATCTAGATTTTAAAGGAATGGATTATTATACAATCTCGAAATAGAGATCTAAAAATATCACACCCCTGAATAGAGGTGTGATATTTTTTATTATCAAGGAACTCAATTTTTCATAGTTCTTCAGATGGTCAAATGCTTGTCCTTTGTATTTACTTTTCCGATGTTATGGATGGCTATCCTAATAATTCTTGATATTCAGGATGTTTTTCAAACTCAGCTTTTGCAAAAGGACATAATGGGATGACTTGTAATTTTTCCTTTTTGGCATATTCAACTGCTGCCTTAACTAATTGCTGACCTACATTTTGGCCTCTTAAATGTTCTGCAACATGTGTATGATCTAAAATGATTCGATTTTCTCCTACACGAACAAAATGAACCTCGGCTTCACTATTTTCTTCGTTTCCGATATAAAATGACTGAGTACCCTGTTTAATTTCCATTGCAGTAATGCTCCTTTAAATTTTATATTTTAATGCACCACTTGGGCATCTATTAATTACTTCTACCACATTTTTTACATCTGCATGATCTAGTGAAATCCATGGTTTCGCTTTAACATTGAACACCTCTGGCAATCCTTTAACACATTCAGCCGCATGTTGACAAATGTCTCCATCAAAATAAACTGTAATTTTTTCACCTCTATACTCTTTAAAACCCATATATTTCACTCCTTCTCTTTTCTACTAAACTTATTTGCTAGTTCCATAGATTCCATCCCTAAAATTTGATGCTCTATGATGGGATTATGCCTTATTTATATCAATTCGGCAAATGTTTTTTGTTTCGAAATCATAGCGGCAGCTACAATTGCACTGGGACTTAATTGATCTTAATTTCGAAATAATTATCTCAAATTAAAATATCTCTAATTCGAGATAATAGTATCATGAATATTATTGGTAGTCAATACCTCTTAACGCTATGTTCTTTCACTTTTTATCGAAATTTCGATTATAGAAAATCCATTATTTCCTTAATGATTTCATCTTGCTCCCGACCTAATGTCATTAAATGTTTGGAGTTTTCAAAGCCCCTTTTGATCTTTTTAGTAGAATGCACACGCTGATAGATGACTTCAGCACTGTGCGCGTATAGGTCCTCGTCCTTTTCGCCGTAGAAAATAGCGATGGGAATCGTGATTTTATTAAGTTGTTGCATCGTTTCTTTAATAAAATGCTGAAATGCGATCAAAGAGTCCAATGGCATGTCGTTAAACGGCTCTATTTCATTTGAAATTTCAGACGCTGATTTACCCTCAATATTTTTATATTTATAGGCATAGTCAATGATTCTTTGTTTTAACTGTGCTGGCTCCTTATCAATCGGTACCGATAAAATAATGATTCGCTCTAGCTTTTCTAATTGTGCAAGCCTCAATGTGAAAATACCACCAATGGATAAACCGATAATGGAAATTTTTTGATAGCCTTCATTCCACAAAAAATGATGGGCCTTCATCACATCTTGCCACCAATCATCAACATTGTACTGTAATAACTGCTCTGGAACATGACCATGACCACGGTATAGCGGTACATAACATGTATAGCCCTTTTCATGTAGCTTCGTAGCAACTTTCTTCATATCTCTTGTATGACTTGTGAAGGAATGTAAAAGCAATATCGCATGTCCATTTCCTTTAAGGTATATCTCTTTTGCTGGTAGAATAGTAAGCACAAAATCAGAACCTTTCTTCATGTTAATAATAATAATAGAAGGTAGCCTCATTTATGGCTACCTTCTTGTTATTTATATCATAATCACAGGACGGACTCCACTGAATCTTTATTGGGTATTGATAATTAATCCAATATGAGTGAAATAATTTAAAGCGCCGAATAAAGTGAAAAGTATACCTGTAATTGTCCAAAAAGCACCCATTATTTTCACCACAAATGATTCTCGATTCGCTAATGAGAATGGTAATAAAATAGCTCCTATACCAGTAAGTGCGTATAGACCTGAGATAAATGAAGCTTCCAGCATTGGGTAGTCTGCAAAGCGTCCTGAAATCGGTTCCTCAGGTGGTGCTGCAAAGAGTTGGAAATAGACACCTGCAATCGCAATAGAAATTAATGCAAGTCCCATTACTGCTGCGAAATAAGAAACTGGACGCGCCATTTCCACAATTTGATTTAGAATAACTTTTAAATCCACTGTGATATCTTTTGTTGTTTGGTCATTTTTCAGTAATCGGTTTGCCATGCGCCAAAGGATAATTGCCCTGCTAGTAACATGACCCCAAATGCAACAATTTTGGTAAGAGCTTAGAATTCATTACATTAATCGCTATACTATCTTCTTGAATATTAGCCAGTTCTTGAATTTCTGTTTTTGCCTCTTGCAAATCATCTAGAGCATTTTTAGCCATCTTATAAAAAATACGCCCATAATCATTTAAACGAATAGATTTCCCTTTTCGATCAAAGAGCGGCACCTCAATATCATCTTCTAAACGCGCTATCGTTTTGCTTAATGAGGTGAGATATCTCTAAATCCAAGGCTGCTTTCGACATATGTTCCAAGTCTATTTGTGTAATTTGCATTTTTCTCACCTTCTCACGCTTATTACTATAAAGAAGCTCATTCTTACAAAAGTATTGAATACGTTTTTTATGCGAAGCTATACTACGCATGTAAACAACAAATTTATACACATGAGGAGATAAAATTATGAGCATAAAAGATTTTGAAGGTCGAGTTATTTTAATTACTGGAGCAGCTACTGGTATTGGTCGTGCTACAGCGCTTGCTTTTGCACGCCGCGGTGCGAAAGTAGCAATAGGTGATGTTGATGAGCGTGCTGCGCTCATTCAACAGGATGGTGGAGAAGCTGCATTTTTTAAAACAGATGTAACTAGCTCTGAGCAATTGAAATCACTTGTCCAAAAAACTGTAGAAACATTTGGTGGGTTACATCATGCTTTCAACAATGCAGGGGTTTTAAATACACCAGCAAAATTTGTTGATATTGAAGAAGATGCATTTGATAAAGTGATGGCAGTTGACGTAAAAGGCGTATTCTTCGCTGTGAAACATGAGCTTGAATACATGATTGCTAACGGTGGCGGTACAATTGTAAATACAGCATCAGTTGCTGGTTTAATTGCTGATCCAAATATGGCTCCATACGTTACAGCAAAACATGCCGTCACTGGTTTAACAAAAGCAGCCGCAATTGACCATGCCCAAGATGGTATCCGAGTAAACGCTGTGGCACCTGGTTTAACAGAAACACCTATGACTCAAATGTGGAAAGACAATCCAGCAGTATGGGAAGAAGTTGTTTCTAACGTTCCTATGCATCGCTCTGCGAAACCAGAAGAAATCGCTGAAGTAGTAGTATTCCTTTCTTCAGACGCTGCAAGCTTCTGTAATGGTTATATTTATGCTGTAGATGGCGGTCAAGTTGCCCACTAGTAACGGGAATAATCATTAAGTCAAAAAATGATCAGGCTCAAAATTATTTGAGTACCTGATCATTTTTCCTTGGTTCATGACATGATTAGCTTATCGTATGGTTCTAAAACAGAATCTAAACTAATATATAATAGATTTATTTTTGAACCGCTTCCTCTACACATTCATACAACTTTTCCAAGCCACTCTGTAATTCTTCATAGGTTCCATAGGCATAGGACAATCGGATATGATGGGCATCCTGTGGATCATAAATATACCCAGGATTGATAAGGACTTGTCGGTATAATAGCTTAGTAAATAACTCTTTATCAACAATAGGCTCATGAAACTTTAGCCAAATGTAAAAGCCTCCCTTTGGCTTGTTCCAGTCAGCCAAATCATTGAATTTTTCTTTTAAAATAGTCTCTACATAATGTGCCCTTTTCTGTAATTTTTGGCGTAAGTCTTCAATATGCTTTTCATATTTACCAGATTGTAACCAATGTAAGACAATTTCCTGCGAGATGGCACTTGAACCGTAATCTGTTTGCATCTTTATATCTGCTAATCGTTCAATCACTGTCGTTGGACCAATTAGCCAGCCTATACGAAGTCCAGGGCTTAATGTTTTCGAGACACTTCCAATATAAAGGACTTGGCCGCTATCATCCATTGATTTTAGTGGAGGTGTTGCCGCTTCAAAGAGCAATTCATGATAAACGTCATCTTCAATAATAGGAATGCGGGACGCTTTACACGCTTCATAAAGTTGCTTTTTTTCGTGCGTTGTCCATACCTCACCAGTTGGATTGTTTAGCGTAGGAACAGCATAATAGACTGCCTGTCTTTTTCTTTTTTGTTGAGCCAATGTTTGGGCAAGTTGGTCACCTCGGTGGATAGCCATCATTTGCATACCCACTGACTGAAAGGGATGCACTGAATTTAAATAAGATGTTTGGTCCTGGAACACAATAGCGCCCTGCTCTAGCAATCCCACAGCAATCAGCTGCAATGCCTGAAGTGCGCCTGAAACAATACAAATATTTTGAGGCTTCACATGGATGCCTCTTTTTTTCACATATTCACAAATTGCAGCTCGTAGCCTGTCATTACCTTGAGGCGATGAATAACCTAACGCTTTCGGCTGCAAAGTAAGCTCCTTCAGTGATGCTTCAATATCAGCTGTTGGCAGTAAACTCGGTGCAAGCTCTCCAGTTCCTAAGCGAATGACATCATTGCGCTGTTCATATTCATTGATTAATTGAATGGTGTGATAATTGGGCTTATGAAGACTGGTGTCTATATACTTTTGCCAATTTGGTTGTGTTTGTGTAATTAACGAATGCCAGGAATTATCAGCTACATAAATACCTGAGCCAACCTTTGCCTCTAGTATGCCAGCTGACTTTAACTCTTCTAACGCCTGCTGAACGGTACTACGATTGACTCCAAACTGCATTGCAAGCTGTCTTTGTGTTGGTAGCTTCGTTCCAGCCACCCAATCTCCTCGCTCAATATGTCCTGTAATCCACTGGATAATTTGCTGCTGTAATGTCATTTCATCCTGTTTAGTAGGCCGCCAACTCATTCACATCACCTCAAGCCCTTAAAATTGGGTGGTAAAAAAACCATCCAATTGGTCGTTTTCTTTTAGTTATAACATAACTAGAATGGTTAATGAAAGGAGTGAATTTTGTTGGAAGCATTTTTTCATGGAATGATTTTAGCATTTGGACTTATTTTGCCATTAGGCGTACAAAATGTATTTGTCTTTTCACAGGGTGCAACACAGCCACATCTAGTTCGAGCCTTACCTGCGAGCATCACAGCTGCCATTTGTGATACGCTTCTGATACTCCTTGCAGTATTCGGTTTGTCTATCATCGTATTGCAGTTTGCCTGGCTACGGCTTGCCTTAATGACGGTTGGGATCCTTTTCTTACTTTATATGGGCTACACCATTTGGCGCTCTACCCCAGCTACAGCTAATAATAACGAAGCACTTCCTAGAAAAAAACAAATTTTATTCGCGCTCTCTGTCTCACTTTTAAATCCACATGCCATTTTAGACACAATCGGTGTGATTGGAACAAGTGCTTTAAAATATAGTGGCACCGATCAAATATTGTTCACCGCTGCTTGTGTAGTGATCTCTTGGCTATGGTTTTTCGGTCTTACCATCGCTGGAGCCTCTTTCAAAAAACTCGATGGCTCTGGGAAACTTATGAGTATTTTTAATAAATGTTCTGCTATCTTTATCTGGGCTACTGCTCTTTATCTTATTAATGGCATATTGTAATTTTTTACAAAAAAAAAACGCTCAGGATCCCAAATATATTGGTTACCTGAGCAGTTTTCTAGTGTTGCTGTGAGCGCTTTTTTTGGTGACCTGAGCAGTTTTCGGGTTAACCCGAGCGCTTTTCCTGGCGACCTGAGCAGTTTTCGGGCATACCCGAGCGCTTTTCCCGGCAACCTGAGCGGATTCTGGAATTACCCGAGCGCTTTTCCTGGAGACCTGAGCAGTTTTCGGGCATACCCGAGCGCTTTTCCCGACGACCTGAGCGAATTCCGGGATTACCCGAGCGCTTTTCCTGGAGACCTGAGCAGTTTCTAGGCCTACCTGAGCACTTTTACCAGCGACCTGAGCGGATTCGGAGATTACCCGAGCGCTTTTCCCGGCAACCTGAGCGGATTCTGGAATTACCCGAGCGCTTTTCCTGGAGACCTGAGCAGTTTTCGGGCATACCCGAGCGCTTTTCCCGGCGACCTGAGCGGGATTACAGGAACCCGAGAGCTTTCTCTGACAACCGAGTATTTATAAATCTATGTTAAGCATTCCTTTAAACTATTTGAACTAAAGATGGTTAAAATAAACGGTAATCTTTTCATCAAACATATCTGTCTCAATAAAACGTTCACTATGACTCTCGCTCACATAATCAATATCATGCAACAACACATTTGCTTTTAATAATGCTTCGTGTTGCTGGATAATAGACGTTACTTTAGTATTCCCAGCAATTGATATCGAAACATACTGCTCAACAGGTAGTTGCCATTTTTTACGTGTGTCTTGGATTGTTCGGATTAATTCTCTTATTTGACCTTCTTCCAATAAGCTTGCTGTAAGATGAACATTCATAAGGATTCGACATGAGGCATCTTTCGCTAAACTATATTGATCTTTTACGATGGATTCCATTAACACATGTGCCTTTAGCAACGTTAGCTGTTCTCCTTCAATCGTAATGATTATCTCATCCGTTCGCTGTAATTCATGTTTCTCCTGATCATTTAAATTCATGACGTAATCTTTTACTTTATTCACTTTTGCTCCAAATACAGCCCCTGCTGTTTTAAAGTTCAGTTTATAATGAACTGTTTCATATGCTGAAAAATCATTTGTCCATAAACATTCTTTCATATTTAGTTCATCTTTCACCAGCTCGCTATACGGCTGAAAATCTGTTAATTCTCCGTCAACAGAGACAATGATTTCGCTTAATGGCTGCTTGACCTTAATTCCCTGACTATTACGAACGCTACGCCCTAATTCTACGATTGTTAAAATAGTTTGCATTTCTTTTTCGAGCTTCGCATTAACGAGTGCTTCATTATATTTTGGGTAGTCTTGTAAATGCACGCTCTCTCCACATAATTGTCGATACAAATCCTCTGTAATAAATGGTGTGAATGGTGCTAATAATTGACAAATTGTTGTTAGTAGCTCATATAGTGTACTAAATGCTCCCCTTTTGTCCTCTGACAGCCCATTTGCCCAAAATCTTGACCGTGAACGTCGGATATACCAATTACTGAGCTCTTCCACAAGCTTTCCAATTTCACGTGTTGCCTGCGTAAATTGAAAATCGTCCATACATTTTGTCACAAATTGAATTGTATGATGTAAACGAGACAATATCCAATGATCTAATTTTGTACGTGAGCCTGTATTGTTTGCATCATACTCAAAGCCATCGATCTCTGCGTATAACTGATAAAATTTAAATGTATTATCCAATGTATCGATTAATTTTGATTTCGCATCCATAACAATTTTTTTTGAAAAGCGTTTTGGATTCCAGGGGGAACTGTCGACTAAAAATGACCATCGCAAAGCATCTGCTCCATATTGCTCAATTAATTCAACTGGTTCTAATGCATTTCCTTTACTTTTTGACATTTTCTGTCCGTGCTCATCTAAAACATGACCCAAGGAAAGAACTTTTTTATAAGGTGCCTTTCCTGTAAATAAAGTTGAAACCGCTAATAGGCTATAGAAAAAGCCTCGAGTTTGATCGATACCTTCGATGACCACATCAGCAGGAAATTGATTGTTAAAAGTAGCAGGGTCTTTAAAAGGATAATGCTGCTGTGCAAATGGCATTGAGCCACTATCAAACCATACATCAATGACTTCAGGTGTGCGTACCATCTCACCATTACATTTTGGACAACTACAAATAACCTCGTCGATATATGGCTTATGAAGCTCGACATCCTGTAAAATCCCCTTCGCTAACTTCTTCAAGGCAGGAATACTATTTGGTGCTTCTTCATAACCACAATCCTGACAAATCCATACATTAAGAGGTGTGCCCCAAAAGCGATTACGGCTAATATTCCAGTCCACTAAGTTTTCTAAGAAATTTCCGAATCTGCCATGTTTAATATGCTCTGGATACCATGTGACCTGCTCATTATTTTCTAAAAGCTTTTCTTTTAATGCTGACATTTTGATAAACCAGCTATCTGTTGCATAATAAAGCAAAGGTGAATCACAGCGCCAGCAATGAGGATAGCTATGCTCATATTTTTCCTTATCAAACAATAGTTCCTTTTTAGCTAGCATTTTAATAATGTCGACATCGCATTCTTTGACAAATTTACCGACTAGCTCTGACACCTCTTCTGTATAACAACCTTTTCCATCCACAACATTGACAAATGACAGACCATTTTGCTGAACTGCTTTATAGTCGTCTTCTCCATAAGCAGGTGCTATATGCACGATACCTGTTCCACTGTGCTCCGTCACATAATCGGCTAGTACAACAATATGCCCTTTCTCAACTGTAACGTATGAAAAAGGTGGGATATAGGACACATCCTCAAATTCATGACCATAATGCTCACTTAGCACTTCTACAGGTTCAGTAAAAACTTTGCTGACAAGCGATTTTGCTAGAATATACACCTTTTCCCCCTGCTTTACACGTACATACATAAGTTCTGGGTTCATCGCCAATGCAACATTAGCAGGCAATGTCCATGGTGTTGTTGTCCAACCAAGAAAATATTCGTCCTTCCCCTCGATTTTAAACATCGCAGTTACAGATAAATCCTTTACATCTTTATAGCCCTGTGCCACTTCATGAGAGCTTAACGATGTTTGACAACTAGGGCAATATGGTGACACGCGATGACCTTTATATAAAAGCTTTTCCTTGTGTACATGGCTTAAAATATGCCATACGGATTCGATATAGTCATTACTTAGTGTTAAATAGGGATCATTCATATCAATCCAATAACCTAGTTGCTCTGTAAAGGATCGCCATTTCTTTTCATAAGTAAAGACACTTCCCTTACATTCCTGAATAAATTGTTCAACACCATATTTCTCAATTTCCTGTTTCCCAGAAATCCCAAGCTTTTTTTCTACCCCTAATTCTACAGGTAAACCATGTGTATCCCATCCCGCTTTACGTTCAACGAAATAGCCCTGCATGGTTTTATAGCGAGCAACGACATCTTTAATCGTTCTACCAAAGGCGTGACCTACATGGGGTAATCCATTAGCTGTTGGTGGTCCTTCGTAAAATACAAATGGCTTTTTCCCAGAACGCTTTGCAACAGTAGCCTGGAATGTCCCTTCTTGCTCCCATAATGCACGAACTCTTAATTCCCTTTCAACAATTGTTTCTTTTTTCTCTTCCACTTGCATATGATTTCCTCCTATACAATCCATTTGTATAAAAGGCATACAAAAAACCCCGTCCCAAACAAGGGACGGGGTTAACCGCGAATACCACCCTAATTCTATTGACACACCGTTCAATAGCACTCAGCAACGTACAATCATACGTGTTCTTTTTAACGGTAGACACCCGGATTAACCTACTATGTTCGGCCAATCTTCTCAGAGAGGATTTTCATGTAACACTTGCACACCGACTTTCACCATAAATGTCGGCTCTCTGTAGAACATAATGAAACATTACTCTTTCTCATCAACGAATTTGTATGCTTTTATTGTCATTCATCTTAACAAAGTAATTTTTGTCTGTCAACAATTTCAAAAACCTTATAATACCATTTAGAAATTCCCCAATGCTTCTATGAAGTACTGTATGCTGGGGTTATCTACTTGTTTGGATAACATTTTGTGATACTTGCTCATCAAGCTGTGCCTGCCTTTCTGCAAGATTAGTCATGGCAAAAATTAGGCTAATAGTCTTTAAATTAGTTCCTCTCTCCGCTCACTATCTAATGAGCTAATATGTATTATCATGGATTGTATAGCCTTAATTTTTCATTATTCTTGATTCAAGTGCCATAAATTTTTTAATGGTATTTCTGCTAACTTATAGCCATATTTCTGTAACAACAATCGATCTACTGCAATTTCAGGTTGCTCCAAATAAAATTTAACGACTACGTTACAATGGGCAAGTGCTAAATGATCTGTGAAACGCTTAACATAATCATCTAAAACCTCTATATGTTCCTCTTTTATGCTGATTTCAGAAAAAATGCTCACTGATACATAGTTTGTACGTTGAATATCTTCATCAATGATAGCATCTGGCAAATCTAATTCCTCAATTGACGCCTTCCTTCTTTCATCCACAATGACTAAGCAGTAATGTATTTGCTCGATGCGGATTGACCAGATTTCCAAATCAGTCAAGCGCACAATACGTTCAAAATAATCAATCATTCTCTGTACTCCTATCAACATCCATTGTATAACTTTCTCGATAAATGCCATCTAGCTTCCATCCATCGTATAACCTTACATAAGTGAATTCCTTCTGTTCCCTATTGTCTATCGTCACAATTACCTTGCTTCTCCACGGTAAGGTTAATGCACGTACTTGTCCACCGCTCACTTTTTCTATTTGATCTGATAAACCTAGTAATGTAGCTGGGGTTATTGTATGTTCGATTAAATAAAGCTGACGGTCAGTGCTATCCTCAAAATCCTGCATTACTTGCTGATGAAAGACAATGATTTTTTTATTGGTTTCATACATACCTATAAACACCATAAAGATACTAATGATTGTGAGTGTTCCAATCCAAAGGATATGTTTTTTTCTTAAACCCCAATAATAATAAGAGTGTTGATCCTGTTTATACAAATACAAATAATAAGCGATGCAGATTGGCCAAATAAAAACCAACTGCCAAATAAGTACAATCCAAAAGATATCGCCGAAGGAAATCATAAAATAAGTACTTAAGAAATTTAATAAGCCTATTGAAGAAAATAGCTGCCGCTTACAATGCTCCAGGTAGTTACACTTAAAATGTAAAAATAATAGAGGAATAGTTAACAGAAGCGCGGTTGCAAAATCCATAAGCATAAACAAAGCCTTCACTCCCCTCATTCTTTTTTTATGTAAAAATGCTGTAATTACTTGCAATAATTGTACCTTAATTTGCCACAAAAAACAGCTTATCCTAAATGAAAATGACCCCAATTGTGAATGGGGGCATATCATTATTAATAAGCTATTTTTCTATTATTTTTCGATTTTAATTTCATCCAAATTAGCTACAAAGCCATATTTGCCAAGACGCTCTTGCATACTATAGGTAACGCTTACCATGTTTCCTACAGTAATTTTATCTTTTACTTCATGAAGGGGGTACCAAATTCCATTTTCTTTTTGATTAATCATTTCTTCATTTGATAAATATCCAATTAAATCTTTTACTTCCCCAGAAACAACTAAGAAACGATCTCCTTCAATTGCTACAACATAGCCTGTTTTATATTTTGTGCCAGACATGTATGCATCTTTTGGATCGAGTGAAAATTGGTATTTTTTCTTTAAATAGGAAATTCTATCAACATACTTTGCAGTAAGATAGTCCATCGCCTCTTTTTTAACACCTAGATAAGCATGTAGGGGGAAGGAATTCTCATATCTCTTTTGATAATCTTTAAGTAATTCATTTCTCGCGCTTCCTTTGATATTAAAAGGTTCGATATATTTTTCAAAATACTCATCCACCGACATCTCTAAATTAGCAAGGTTTTTTTTGAAATGATCATCTTCTAAATTCTGTTTACTCATTAGTCTTTCTTTATCTTCCAACTTTTGATTTATGTCAATGCCCTTACTTAAAGCATATGCATAATAAGCATCCATTTCTATCATTGTTTGAAACAATTCATTACGAGATTGTTCACTTTGAGGATTATATGCATTCAACATTGTGGACATTTCATCTTCATCTAGAATTGGCAGGTCATTTGAAGATAAAAGTAATTTATTATCTAATTGTAATTGTGAATAGAAAAACAACACTATACATGCTGTAAAAAAGACGGAAATTACACTATATTGCCATCGCCAAACTCTTTTTTTATTGTCACGTTGTTCTATATGCTGCACAACATTTGCCATAACCCTCTTTTTACTTTCCGATAAATCCCTTATTACCGTCACATCCACTTTACTCATGCAGTAGCACCTCCCACTCAATATGCTGTAGCTTTGGCTTTAATAGCTCTCTTCCACGACGCAGCCTTGTTTTGACTGTGCTCTCTGGAATACTTAATAACTCGGCAATTTCCGCAACAGGTAATTCCTCAAAATAAAAATAAATTAGAACCTCACGCTGTTTTAATGGTAGAGCTAAAATAGCATTTTCAATTAATGCTTGTTCATCTTGCTGAACAAGCATGTCCCTTCTTATCACAGCTTGCTTCGCAAAAATTTTCTGTTGCACCTGAATTTTACGGTATGTCCAGCTACGTAAATAATCTTTACTTTTATTGGTGACTAGTTTTGATAAATAAGCCCGCAATTCTCCACGTTCTTCGTAGTTTTGCTGATGATCATAAAACTTAATAAATACATCCTGAACGATATCTTCTGCACATTGTAAATCTCTTACATAGTAAAAGGCTAGTCGAATTAGTCTTTCTGTATGCTGTTCCATAATTTTTTCGAGTTCATTAATCTCAAGCAACTTCACTCCCCCTCTCTGCCCTATAAACGGTGCTCACAAGCTAGAGGTTTGCATTTTTTGAAATTTTTCCTCTTCAAAGCTGACAGAATGATTCCCACCTTCAACTGGTTTCTGGTAGTCTTTTCAGTCACCTGAGCAGGTTTTTCCCTTACCTGAAAGATTTTCTTGGCTGTCCGAGCAGGTTTTCTCTTTACATGAGCAGGTTCCTTGGCTACCAGAGCAGGTTTTCCCCTTACCTGAGCAATTTCCTTGGCCACCCGAGCAGGTTTTCCCCTTACCTGAGCAGGTTTCTTGGTCATCCGAGCAGGTTTTCCCCTTACCTGAGCAGGTTTCTTGGTCATCCGAGCAGGTTTTCCCCTTACCTGAGCAATTTCCTTGGCCACCCGAGCAGTTTCCTTACCTGAGCACATTCTTTGGCTACCCGAGCGGTTTTCTCTTCAACTGTGTAGTTTGCCCGCGGAATTTCTTGCCTGTGCAGTTCCCCTTAGACACTTTCCCTTCCCTATTCTTATTTATCTAACTTTTCATTAAAAAATGGAGCTATGACTTTCTTTTCTGTTGAAGATAGCACAATATTAGTTGAAGGTGTCCCATAAGGCATTGCCTCATCGATAAACCGCTCCAATGTTTCCACTGAATATGTAGCAAGCTTCACAATATAACTAATCTCCCCAGCAACCCGATAACACTCCAAAACATCTGGGTGGTTATTGCAGAAATCCGAAAGACTTTTACAATCAATCGATTTAAACAAAATAATGGCTTGAATCGTGCGTTTCATTTTTTTTAAATTAACTTTTGCTTTATACCCCTCAATCATTCCCTGCTCTTCCAACTTTTTAACACGCTCAATAACAGCTGGAGAGGATAGATGAACGGATGCCGCTAATTCCTTCATCGAAATTTTGGCATTTCGCTGTAATTGCAATAAAATATCTGTATCTATTTGATCCATTGGTATCCACCTTTTTTTATTAATTTGATTTAAGAAAATTCCTTATATTATAAACTGGATTCTCATAATTACATTATACAACTTCTGTTATTGTGAAACCTCGTCCTCTAAAATAAACATATAAAGGAGGCATAATCAGCATGACAAAAGTTTTATTATTATTAGCAAATGGGTTTGAGGCTGTTGAAGCGAGTGTTTTTACCGATGTACTAGGCTGGAATAAATGGGAGGGTGATGGATCAACAGAGGTAGTGACTGTCGGTTTACATCCACAACTGCAATGTACATGGAATTTTAACGTAGTCCCAGAAAAATTGCTTCATGAAGTTTCATTAGAGGAATTTGATGCTCTTGCTATCCCAGGAGGCTTTGAGGAAGCGGGTTTTTATACAGATGCCTTCAGTCAAGAATTTCAAGAAGTTGTCCATTACTTTGATGAACATAAAAAACCAATTGCCACGATTTGTGTGGCCTCACTTATTTTAGGCCATAGTGGCATCCTACAAAATCGAAGAGCTACCACCTATAATCATTCAACAAGTAAACGTTTAGCACAGCTCCAATCCTATGGTGCAGACATTGTCAACGAGCGAATCGTCCAAAATGAACATATTATTACTTCATCCAATCCAGGTACTGCATTCGAGGTAGCTTTCTCCTTACTTGAAAAGCTGACATCAATTGATAACACAAGGAAAGTAAAGGATCTAATGGGTTTTAAATAATAGTAAGTCACCAAGAATCACCGTTGAAAAATTTACGGTGATTCTCTTTTTTTGTTTAAAACATAATCATTACTACCATATTGTTATCATCTCTACCTATATGGGATTTGGAAATAATTCATAATAGCCCTCATAATAAGTTTTGCCTTTAGTGGAACACAATTTAAAGTAAAGTAAAATAGTAGCGCTTTTTTTATTCCTAGTACAATTCAAGAAAGTTTACTTAAAGAGAGTATGATGTGGTGGAACGTCTGCTTGCCAAAAATCCATTGGTTGTAATGCCGTATTATGTAAATTTTATTTGTTAAGAGGATATATAATTTATTAAGATTGAGGAAAGGGGATTCATATAAGTGGATTTGTATTGATTTACACATCGGGGCAAAATCACCCTTTAAACAACGTAGCCACCTAGCACCGATTAAGTCGATACTAAGTGGCTACATATTTTCTATCATTCATGATCGGGAATAATCCACTATCATCGGTTTTACAGTTTCACTGTACCAATTTTATTTATTAATTGAAGAAACTAGCTCTACTTCCTTCGCTGATAATTCTGATAAATCCTTTGCATTTTTCAGCACGTCTTGTGGGATAGTAATTGTAGACAGTGTATTAAATGCATCGTATTTGATGGCTGATTTTTGGTCAACTTTTATTTTTACATCTGCCATATTCATTGCTAAAGTCATATCAATTTCAATATTTTTCATATCAAATGTCTTTTTATCAATCGTTAATTGATACTTTATATTGTCAAATGACATATTATTCAATGAAGCTAAAATTTCCTCTGTCCCTACCTGTACTTCCGCTGTATCTTTTGTTGCTGTTTCACCTGCTTGTACTTCTGCTGTATCTTTTGTTGCTGTTGCCGCTCCTGTTTCCATCATTGGTAATAGAGATGAGATTTGGTCTTTAATTAGTTTTGTAAACTTTTCACCATCTGCATTTAATGTCAAAACATAGGCATTATCTGTTTCTTTTAATGTGAAGTCTTTCGCAAATTCTTTTAGCATTTCAAGCTGGTCAGCTGCACTTGCTTGCACGCCCGCTTGTTCAAGTATTGCATCATACATATCAGTTGGGAACTTAAGCCAAGCGCCTTGTGTTGCCTCATACATATACATTCCATCTTTAGCTGTCATGTACATTTTTATTGGCATTTCCATTTTTTCGCCGCTTTCAGGCTCTGTCATAGCAACTGTTCCCTCTACGAAAAATTGCATTGGATCAACCACAACATCCATTGACATTTTGCTAGATGTGTTTGTTTTGATTGTTTCCTTTCCATCATTCACTTGTATTGCCTGTGTCATCGTCATGCTAGCTTTCATGCTCTTCACATCTTGTTGTTTAGCTAGTGCCTTATTAAATACTTCTTCTAATGTTAAAGCGCTTGGCTGTGGTGTTGATGGTGTTGATGGTGTTGATGGCGTTGATGTTGCTGCCAATGTATTGACAATTAAAGTAGCTAATTGACCACGTGTTACTTTTTCATTGACACCGTATTCTGTAGCAGAAACCCCTGTTGAAATTCCTGCCTCATATAGTGCTGTCACAGCTTTAGCATAGGAGCTACCTTCTGGAACATCCACAAACGGACTTTTACCTTTTGCATCTAAGTCTAATGCTCGTGCAATCATCACAGCTATTTGTCCACGAGTCACAGTTTCGGAAGGACGGAATGTATGATCATCATACCCCTTAACCACACCAGTTGCTGTTAATTTCTTAATAGCATTGTAATATTCGTTTGATTTGTTAAGATCTTTAAAGTTTTGTTTTTCTACAGAAGCTGTATCCGCTGTCGCAAGTCCAAAAGCATTGACAAGTATTTTGGCAACTTGACCACGTGTTACAGCTTGTGAAGGTTTAAATGTACCATCACTATAACCATGTAAAACACCTGCTGTATAAAGTGAAGAAATTCCTTCAAAATGTGGGTGGTCTTCGCTTACATCTGAAAAAGGGCTTGCCGCTGATGCAGGTACCGCTGCTACCGCTGTTACTGCTAATGCAACTGCAGTTGTTGTATACAATTTTCTTTTCTTATTTTTCATCTTATGATCTCCTCTACTAATTCCGTTATGTATGTATAACATTATTAATTATAAACAAATTTATGATAGATTGCTATATGTTGGAGCAATTTGAATAATTAATGTTTATAGTTGTAGAAAATTTGTAAACTTTTAAGCCTTTGGAAATACAAAAAAACCGACCTCCAAGGAGATCGGTTTTTTTAAAAATGATTACTCAGCAGCTTTTGCGCGTAGAACCATTTGTAGAATACCACCGTGACGGTAGTAATCTACTTCTACTTCTGAATCGAAACGAGCTAAAGCTTGGAAAGTTTTAACTGTGCCGTCTTCAGATTTAGCAGTTACTGTTAAGATTTCACGTGGTTTTACATTGTCAGTAATGTTTACAGAGATTTCTTCTTTACCAGTTAAGCCTAATGTATCAGCAGATTCACCTGACATGAATTGAAGTGGAAGAACACCCATCATGACTAAGTTAGAACGGTGGATACGCTCGTAAGATTGTGCGATAACAGTTTTCACGCCAAGTAGGAATGTACCTTTCGCAGCCCAGTCACGAGAAGAACCCATACCATAATCGTTACCAGCAAGTACGACTAAGCCAGTACCTTGTTCTTGGTATTTCATACATGCGTCATAGATGTACTCTACTTCGCCTGTTGGCCAGTAAGTAGTGAATCCACCCTCTGTACCAGGAGCAACTTGGTTACGGATACGGATGTTTGCAAATGTACCACGCATCATTACTTCGTGGTTACCACGACGAGAACCGTAAGAGTTGAAGTCACGGATTGCAACACCGTTTTCAATTAAATATTTACCTGCAGGTGTATCTTTACCGATTGCACCAGCTGGAGAAATATGGTCAGTTGTAATTGAGTCACCGAACTTCGCCATAATGCGTAAGCCGTCTAAGCCTTTAATAGCTTCTGGCTCTTTTGCAAGACCTTGGAAGAATGGTGGGTTTTGGATGTAAGTTGATTTGTCATCAAATGTGTATAGAGACTCAGTTGATGTTTCAATTGCATTCCATTTTTCATTCGCTGTGAATACAGTTTCGTATTCTTTTTGGAATAATTCACGATTAACAACAGTACCTAATACTGCGTTAACTTCTTCAGTTGATGGCCAGATATCAGCGAAGAATACATCGTTACCATCTTTGTCTTTACCGAATGAATCTTTTTGTAGATCGATATCCACTGTACCAGCAAGTGCATAAGCAACAACAAGTGGTGGAGAAGCTAAGTAGTTAGCTTTTACAAGTGGGTGTACACGACCTTCAAAGTTACGGTTACCAGAAAGAACTGAAGTTACGAATAAGTCATTTGCTTTAATTGCATCTTCGATTTCAGGTAATAATGGACCTGAGTTACCGATACATGTTGTACAACCGTAACCTACAGTGTTGAAACCGATTTGGTCAAGGTATGTTTGTAAACCTGAATCTTCAAGGTAACCAGTTACAACTTTAGAACCTGGTGCTAAAGAAGTTTTTACCCATTTAGGCACTGTTAGACCTTTTTCTACAGCTTTTTTCGCTACTAAGCCCGCAGCAATTAATACGTATGGGTTAGATGTATTTGTACAAGAAGTGATAGCAGCAATTGCAACAGCACCTGTTGGAATTTCTACATCGCCTTCAGCGAATTTAGCTACAGAAGTTTTTGCGAATTCATCTTCTGTTAAACCGAAACCTTGTGTACCTTGTGGTGCCACTACTGCTTCTTTATAACGAGAACGCATTTGAGATAGTGGAATTAAGTCTTGTGGACGTTTTGGACCAGAAAGGTTTGGTTCGATTTCAGCTAAGTTTACTTCTAATACGTCAGTGTAAACTGGCTCTAATGTTGGATCGAAGAACATGTGGTTTGCTTTTAAGTAAGCTTCTACAACCGCAATGTGCTCTTCGTCACGACCAGTTAAACGCATGTAGTTTAATGATTCTTCGTCAATTGCGAAGTAACCACATGTAGCACCATATTCAGGAGCCATGTTAGAGATTGTCGCACGGTCAGCTAGTGGTAATTTAGATACGCCAGGTCCGAAGAACTCAACGAATTTACCAACTACGCCACGTTGACGTAATACTTGTGTTACTTTTAATGCTAAGTCAGTAGCAGTTGTTCCGTTTGGAAGATCGCCAACTAATTTAACACCGATAACTTCTGGAATTGGGAAGTATGAAGGTTGACCAAGCATACCTGCTTCAGCTTCGATACCACCTACACCCCATCCAAGAACACCGATACCGTTGATCATTGTTGTATGAGAGTCAGTACCTACTACTGAATCTGGGAATGTTTCGAATGTGCCATCAGCATTTTCGTTAACGTGTACAACTGGAGCTAAGTACTCTAAGTTTACTTGGTGAACGATACCTGTTGCTGGTGGTACAGCACGGAAGTTATTGTAAGCAGTTTGAGCCCATTTTAAGAAGTTATAACGCTCAGCGTTACGTTCGAATTCAAGGTCCATGTTTGCTTGTAATGCAGTTGAATTACCATATTTGTCAACTTGTACAGAGTGGTCAATTACAAGGTCAACTGGAATAGCAGGGTTGATTTTGCTTGGGTCTCCACCCATTTCTTTCATTGCAGAACGAAGAGATGCAAGGTCAACAACTACTGGTACACCAGTAAAGTCTTGTAATACTACGCGAGAAGGTTTGAATGGTACTTCAGCTTCTGGATCAGCGCCGTTACCCCATTTTGCTAATTCGTTTACGTGCTCTTCTTTGATTACATACGCATCATATTGACGTAAAACAGATTCTAATAATACTTTAATTGAGTAAGGAAGGTTTGAAACTTTTGCAATGCCAGCTTTTTCAATCGCAGCTAAGTCATAGTAATTGTAAGTTTTACCATTTACTTCGAATGATGCGCGGCTGTTGTGTAAATTACCTTGTGCCATTTGCGGATCCCCCTAAATATCTTTTTGAAAAGGCCTGTGTAAAGCAACTTTTCTCCAATACCCATGATAACGTATTTATATTCATAAGTAAATTACATTAATATTATCTTTTTTGATAAGCAATACTTATGACCTTGGTTTCTAACCTAATGTTTCTAATTTTAGAGATATGCATAAGATGAAGGGTTTGCAGGAAGGATATTTTTTATACCTTTCTTACTAAATGAATCTAAATGTAGTTAACTGGGGTACGAATTGAGGTACACGTTATTTCTTTAAAAGTGTACCTCAATAATAAATAGACATAAATCTTTTCATCTGGACAGGCTATTTAATAGTAAAAATATAACAAAAAAAACTGATTTACAACAACTTATAATTTTTGTAAAACCAATATCATATTTTTTACGTTTTTATATGCGTATTTAACCATTGCTGCATCAATATTTATCATTCTTACTCATAGACTGTGGATAGTGAAGCTATTCAATCTAATGAAGAGCAAATGAATAAAGCTTTAGATGTAATCACACAAAAAAGCCTAGGCTCTAAATTAATTGAGTTCCTGGGCTTGGCTTTACTCTTATTTGTCTAAAGAATATTTTTCAATTGCTTCTTCTGCTGTAGTAGAAGGATTTTCAAATATTATATATCGACTGTAAACCTCTTTTAAATTTAAAGACTCACTTAAATCGTCAACTAATTCAAATACATCTAATATCTTAACAAATTCTACTTTGTTGATTCCACCATCAGCATTTTCATATGTCTCTGGCTCAAAATGTTTTTTTACGATGCTACATACCTCTTCTGAGCTTCTTCCTTTAATTAAGAAAATTCTCTCTTCAAATATCTTAGCAGGATTTATTGTAGATGTCGCTGTCGATTCAAATAACAATTTAACTGAGAATAGATTATACAAAAAACCACCTCTTTTTATATAATATATAATCTTAATGAGAAATACAGAATTTATTTTTTAAAAAGGCCATCTGTCAGTAGTTTTTTTGCCTTCTTAGCAGCATTACCAGCTTTTTCAATTTCATTAAGAGTTTTATCTAGATATTCGATAGGAAATCCTATTTCAGATTTTTTTAACTTTAAGATTTATAATATAAGTAAATTATGGAATTTAAATTATATTTACCAAAAAAAGTGAATTACCGGGGGGGGAATTATCATGTTAATTAGAAGTGCAAAAGATAAAGATTGTAACATATTAAGCGATTTAGCCTATAAATCAAAAGCCTACTGGGGATATACAGAAGATTTTCTAAAACAATGTAAAGATGATTTGACTGTAACTAAAGAGTACATACGAGAAAATCCAGTTTATTTAATGGAGAGTGATAACAATATAGTAGCATTTTATAGCTTTACTATTAATGAGCGGAAATTAGATGCATTATTCATAGATCCTAATTATATCGGTAAAGGATTAGGAAGAACGATATGGGATCATTTATTAAATAAAGCAAAGGAGTTAGGAATAAACGAATTTACGCTTGATAGTGAACCTAATGCAGAAGGTTTTTATTTAAAAATGGGAGCAAAGAACATTGGCTCCACTCCATCTTCAGTGTTCCCTGACCGCCATCTTCCTTTAATGAAAGTTAAAGTGTTTTAAAATACATTAATAAGTAAGACAAAGAAGGCGATTTGAACTGCACACCGTCAACTAGACAGTGGAAATAATAAAAACTGTATTAAGCGGCTTAAGCCCTGAATTCTAAAGGGCTCAAGCCGTTTAATCGTTTTTTGTAGCCACATACCCAAAACTTTTATTGCGAATGATTTGGTATGTCATGTTTTTTGGTTAATAATATATAACCTAACATGAACCCCATTTATTTTAAATTCTTCACTGTATTTCCTATTAGCTTGGAGGGGTCCCCCTCTCAACTACAACTAAATCAAAAAACAAAAGAAATTAAAGAATTTACATGACTGGAGTAAGAACGTGGCTGGGACAAAATGATTCGTTTTAGCCACTTTTCTATTTTTCAGTTGTTTCCCCAAAAAATCTGTATTCATGTTTGGTTATGTATCAAATGCTTATCTTCTGATTTTGAGTCACCTAATTTTGCAACATAATCTATAAGGAAATGAAAAACAATTAGGGGTAAAATTGAACCTAAACCAATATATATTCCCGAAAAAAGTATTCCAACGATTGTTGTTTTTAACACTCCTAGTAACCCTTGATAGGTATGTGCAAGTCCAAACAATAGCGAAGAAAAGAATATAATTAACCAAATTGAAAAACTAGGAAATATATAAGATAAAGCAAAGATTAAAAAACCTCTATATATAATCTCTTCTGTGACTCCTGCTGTTAATGAAACATAATTCCAGAGCTTTTTCTCTTTACTGGTAACTGGGATTATATCAGAGAAACTTACTGTATTTAATTGTTCTTCTTTCGCTTGTATGAATTTGGTTCTAAATTTATCACTTAAATGATAGGCAATGAAATAATATAAAATACTTAATAAATATAGTATGGCAATAACAAATATCGAATAAGTTATTACATTTCCTAATGTTTTTGTATCGATATTTGGATAAGCAAGTCCAATATCTTTAAAATCTAAATCTGTAAAAAACACTAATAATATTATTGAAATAGTAGGAATCCAAAGCCCTATTATAAGTTTTATATAATAATTTAATCTTGCATTCGGGTTTTCTCTCACAGCAAATTTAAATTTTTGATAACCGAAGTATCCTATAAATGGTTCGTATATTAAAGTAAACATAATTATTAACCATAGACCAAAAACCACAAATTTCGCCGCCTTTTTATATTATTTGACTATTTAATTTAAATTTTTGGTGCAAAAAATTTATTTAAAATATGAAAATAAAATTATTTAAATCTAAGTGGTTAAGCAATCGTGCCCTTTCGTGTAGGAACAAACAGTAGTTCATTAAGAAGATGTTTGAAGTAAGGATAACCGATTGGAATCAGTATATTAACCTAAATGATGTCTCATCCAAACATTCGGTTCAATGTAAACACCTTTATTCGCCGCCTTATCTATTTCCAATGGCACTAATCCCTCATTTAAAATATAGCTTCCTGAAGTGGGGAACTTCATACCACACCACTTTTCCCACATTTCAATTGATGCTGGAATTACCATTGATCTTTCTGCCACCTTTATAATCGAAGCACCCGTCTTATAATGTGTTCTAATCCAAGGATCAAAAGGGAAATCATCATCCCTTATCCAACTAATATATTCTTCCATAGGAATAAGTGGGAACTTGTATTTTAAGGATGGCCGAACAGGAGCTACCATATTTTTAATTCTATTTTTAATAGCCAAGCCTTTCATTTCTTTTACCATTAACTCACTGAGACCTTTCCCTCTAAATTTAGGATGAATGACAATGGCTAAGGCTGACAGTGAATTAGGAGATATATTATCTTGGTAATCTAATATTCCTTTTTCAAAGACTCCATCCCATCCTGATGGTAAGTTGTCTTCATTACCGTCCCAATCAAAAGGTATTGAATTACCACAAGCCATAGGTGTTGATTCTTCATTCAGGAGAATATATTGAAATTCAGGAAACCATGAATATAAATTACCCCAATATTTTGCTCCTATTGGATCCTCTTTCATAAACTTTGCCCATCCTATATGATGTAGCTTGTCAAATTCGTCTTCTAAATCCGGACATTCATTTAACGTTACTATGGTGTGTTTCTTATCCATCATTTATTTCCTTTCTTCATATTTACTTAATTTGGTTTAATATTTCCCTTATAAAATATCTCAAAAATTTTCTTATTTTTTAATCTTGTAAGATATAAAATCAACATCAGTTTTGTTAGTTACTTATTGACGTTCTGCAGTCCGTACTTCGGCATCATCGACAATTCTTACTAATTCCTTACTGCCTTCTGTTGTAAAATCAACATCTATTGATAGTCCTCTTATGAAGAAACTTTTCTCTGTTTTAGCGTACAGTTCGAGTTTCATTGAACCAGGAAACTTGATAAAGAGTCTGTTATTCTCTAAAAAAACATGAATAATTAAATCTGGATGCTCTGTTAGTGCATAATTACCGACAAGACGTTTTAAAATGTCTAACGAAATAACTTCGGCACGTTCTAAAGGAGGTTTTTCCTCAGCAAGTTCATAAGGCTCATCGAAAGCAGCTTGCTCAATTGCAAGTAATATATGTTGGTCAAAATCGAAATCTTGTTCTTTATTTCTTAGTACAATAATGACAATATCATGATTGATGAAGCGTCTAAGGCTTGTAACATAACCTGGCCAACCACCACTATGCCAAATTATTTGACCTTTTTTCTTATCATTCTCCAAGATCCAACCAAAACCATATTTAAATGGTGTTTCAGTTTTTGTCACCGCTGGTTTATAAGCTTCTTGTAGTAATTTATCATTGATTAAATTCCCTGAGCTTAGAGCACGCTCATAAAGATAGAGATCCCTAACAGTTGATTGAATGCCACCATCACCAAGCATTCCATCTAAATAAGTAACCATTTTTGACTCCTCAAAATCATCTGCCAATATATACTTACCTGCGTACACATCGTAGACATAACCGTATGCATAATCATCAATCTCAATACTCTCTTTTCTAACGCCAATGGCTTGAGTGCAAGTCATATTAAGTGGTTTAAAAATGTTTTCTTGTAAAAAAGCAGAAAAACCCATGTTAGTTACACGTTCCACGATAATTGCAAGTAAAATATAGCCAGTATTACTATATTCAACACGCTCATTCGGTGCAAATAGACGGTCAGGTTTGTATTTGGTTAAATACATGAGTAAATCATCATTGTCAGCGATTTTCGTTTTGTCCCAATACTTTTCAAATAGATCTAAATAATCAGGGAGTCCACTCGTGTGATGAAGTAAATGTCGAATCGTAATGCCTTCATAAGGAAGATTAGGTATCCATTTTTGGACTGCATCATCAAGATTTAGCTTACCTTCCTGAACGAGTAATAAAATTGCGGTTGCTGTAATTGGCTTGGAAACAGAAGCAAGGTTGAAAACAGATCGTGATGTTAATGGACGATATGTTGACAGCTCAGCATCACCGAAAGCTCCTTCGTATAAAATCTCGCCTTTTTTAGCGACAAGAACTGTACCATTTAACAATTCTCTTTCCTTAATATCATTGAATAATCTTTCTAAGTTAACCTTTGTGTTGGTCAAGATTAGTCTCCTCCCAATTTTGGTTTGTACATTTTTTTTCTACAATCTTACTTAGCTTTGTAAGAATTTTTTTAAGTTCTTCCATTTCACTCAATTCCATTTCTGAGTAAAAACGATTAACAATTTCACGGTTTATTTTTTCTTCCTTTTCATAATATCGAAAGCCTTTATCCGCTAATTGTACAAGTATTTCCCTTCTATTCTTAGGATTTATCATCCTCATTAAGTAATTCTCATTTTCTAGCTTCGTAACAATTTGGCCAACAGCACTTGATGTTATTTTCATTAGTTGAGCAATTTCTCCAATAGAAATTGCTTCAAATTTTTTAACAATATCCATTAGAATCATTTGATTATTAGAAAAATCGTCATCAAGTAAGGATTGATATTCCTTAATGATGATTTTATTCATTTCATAATGCATCTCGTTAATTTCGGTAACGAGTTCAAATAATTTATCTCCATCATTATTTTTCATGTATTCACACCCTCTAATATTAAAATCAACTTCATAATAAATTTAAATTAATTATAAACACAACTTTAATATAAAGCAAGATTAATTAATGAAACAAGAAATTAATCTCAATCGACTTACCAACTATAACCATTTATAATCCTTTTTTATCTTCCTCCTAAACTCCCTTCTAAATTTAGGATAGGCATTCACACGTTCTAGCATTCTAGCTTTAGAATAAAGATTATGAAAAAATTCCCTTCAATCTTTTATCTGCAAATGCAAAAACTCCATTTTTGAAAAGATTGTTCAAAATGGAGTTAATCATTCTAGATTTTTATAAAAGAATTGATCAATTAAATGAGCCTTATTAAACCAAAGCTTCCGTTAGCCATCCATAGCGCAAAATCAACGCTACGCAACTGAAAATGAAAGATTTTTACGTTCTTTCATGGAAGTTTAAGTACAATCTTTCACAAGATAAGCGGCAATTTACATAAATTTCTGATAAAAAAATCCTCTCAAAGAATAAATAAAGAGCGATAACTTATTATAAAGTCCCCTATAAGATAGACACTTAAAAAAATCTCTCTTGCAGGGTACTTTTTTTATGATGAACATAACAACATCAAGGACAAAAAATACTCAAGGCACATCCTTATTTAAAAGCATTAGTGAAAAAGGGATAACATACACAGATGAAATTAAGGCAATAGCGATTGCGGAATATGAAAAAGGAAAATGTTCACATAAAATCTTTGAAGATGTAGGCTGCGATATCGACCAAGTAGGGATTCATCGAGCAAAATCAGCTTTAACACGATGGGTGGGCCTATGAGGAAAAAGGTGTGACAAGGCTTGAAGCAAATATCATTCGGAACGACCACTTGAACGCAATTAACGTTGGATTATTCATGCGAAATTAAAAACTGATTTCTAATTATTTTATTCCCCATATTACACCATTCATTTTTTACTTTTTATATTTTATGAAGAAGAAAAATCCAGATAAAAATAATGCAACAGTAATTTTTATTAAAAGACTTAAATTGGTTTGCATATTAAGAATAAGTAACAACATTAGAAAGAAAAAAACGGATGCCCAAAATACTCTATCTTTTATTAATTTGTTTATACTATTCATTAAAAATCACCCCAATATTAGTATCTCATATATGTAATATACATATAAATTTATAAAAAATTTTTAATTTTCAGTTTTTGCCCACACTGTTAGTACATATTTGAGGCTGTCCCAAATTAAGATTTTTTAAATCTAATTATTTAACAAGTCAATCTTTTTCTTCAATAACCTACCTTCCCTTCACATGTTTTAAATACTCTTGTCTTTACTTTCTAATACTTGTATTATACTGAAAATATCATTCATATGGTTGCCTTTTACATCACCATTTTCCTTTATTTCGGTTAGAAAGTTTTCTTCAGCATCCATGCTATATAACAGTCTTTTTTAACATGATATTCCGCACGCTTCTTCCTACACTCCATACTAAATCCCCTGTCCAAATTTTTTTCGGTTTATATTTATTCCTTCTAAACTAAATTGATATAATATTTTAATGAACTATTTAAAGGAACATCTATCCATTGAAAAGAGGTATTTTTATGAAAAAAAGTTTTGTCCATCATTTATGCATCCAAACTAATACATACACCGAATCATTAAAATTCTATACGGACGTACTAGGTTTTAAAGTAGTACAAGAATCACCCGATTTTCATGGACGAAACTTTAATACATGGATACAGTTAGGCGATTTTTATATTGAGTTGCAAACCGGAAAACAAAATGAAATGCTTAGTGACGTAAACACAAATTCTCAGGGTCTAGTTCATTTTTGCTTATGGGTAGAAGATTTAAAATCAGAGGTATCTCGACTACATGAATTAGGTACCGAATTCTTACTAAAGAACAATGAGTTCATTTACCATGTTGAGAATGGTAGCTTATGCAAAATAAAAGCACCTGAAGGAACAATTGTAGAGCTTCGTAACAATAAAGGTATTTAAATACCTACATTTCCCTAACGATTCTAAATCCTTATTTAAAAATCATTTTGTTTCTATAAAAACCCATCTAATTTCTCAAAAACTGAAAAACTAGCACCCCCTTTAAGCACCCTATAGTTTGGGCATTTATCCCTGTATTGAAGCACCAAGCATTTAATTTCAACTTTATTCCCTCCTGCCTGCCCCAAACAGGCAGGAGGACTTTTGGGTACGGTTATCTAGATGCTCCACCTAATCTTGTAGAAGGAAGAAAAGTAGTTTGACACTATCCAAATAGAATATGGGATTACAATATCAACTTAGCTAGACAATAGGATGCTAAGCAAATCCTCTCATGTATTATCATTTCTTTTACAAATACCTCATGTTGAATTTACTTCTAATGGGCCACGATGAGCTACAAACATTTTCATGGGAATTCTTCCTGAATATAACCTTTCTAACATACTTAAGTCTATTGCATTACCTGATATATCGCTAAACTTTTCTGTTTGATTTCCAAATCCAATTTTTAAGAAAAGAGTTTTTAGTATTGATGCTTATAATTTTTATTTCAGAGGTGAAGTTCCATTAAAAACTTAAAGAAGTTGCATAAATTCTAAATTGCAGTTATTATTACGTTATACGTTATATCGCCAAACGTAATAAAAGTTTTAAGGGAGGTATTGTAATGAAAAAGGATAGATTCTCCGAGCCCTCATTGTTTATTTTGATTAGCCTGGCAGAAAAAGATTGTCATGGTTATGCGATTATGGAGGACATTGAAAAAAATTATAGTATTAAGTTAGGCGCTGGGACTTTATATGGGGCAATTACTCGTTTGGAGAAAGCAGGATATATTCAAGTCCTTGAATCAGATGATCGTAAAAAACCTTATAGGCTTACAGATGAAGGACGTGAATATTTAAGCAATCAAATCAAAGAAATCCAAGCAGTAACTGCACTCGGAGCAAAAAGGCTTGGCTTAATATGAAGTGGTTGATTTATTTGTATCCAAAAAATTGGAGAAAACGATACGGCGATGAAATAATTGATTTATTAGAACAAGAAGATTGGTCATTCTTTATTATTATCGATTTACTGAGAGGAATTGTTGATGCATGGAAAATCGAAATAAATGAACGACAAGTTTTTGGCATTCGTATGAGTAATATGTTATTGCTTATCAGTTTGATGAATATATTTATTATTCTACAATACAGATCATCACAGGGGGTTATTTTATTGGAACAAATTACTTTAATTATTGCAATGGCATCATTTTTCTTAGCTGTTTCTATTTTCATTGTGAATCTTTTTAAAGAAGGTTTTCAAAAAGCTTTTTCAATCAGAACTAGATTATCAAAAATGTGTCTCGGATTTATGGGCTTGTATGGATTGAGTTTTATAGCATTTTTAGTGTTAGCAAATTAATTCAAATAGGTTTAATAAAATGACCAAGGCAATTGATGTCTTGGTCTACTAGTATCTTAACAAGTACAAGAATCCAACTGTTTGCACTCTTCACCTAATTTGCCTCTCATATGTTTGAGTACCTTAGCTGATTAGATTTACTGTAACGTTGACGAATCTACTGCCCTTATTATGATACAATTTACATAATTACACAACGGGGTGATTTCATGGAAAATGATAAATTAGTTTGTAAATTATGTGGAAGTAATACTTTTACACAAGGTGAATTAGGTGGACCTTATGCAAATGTAAGACCAGTAGACTCAATTTCAATTTTTTCGAGCTCCCCACTTATATTATCTATTTGTACTAATTGTGGAGAAGTAGCTTCAATGAAAGTAAAGAAACTTGATAAATTCAAATAGTCTCTTAATGTTTTTATAGGGTCGCTTCTAGCAGAGCGCCCCTATAACAGTTTCTTTCCACAAAAGACATTTAATATTTGATAGAAAGTATTTTTGCTATAAATAGAGAAAAGTAGATAATGGAGAAAGTCATAAATATATTCAAATTATCATATCTCTATCAGTTATATTTCTATTATTATTGTTTTCATTCACATATTTTATTGATACCTAGTCCTTACATCCTCTAACTATCTTTAATCCTCGCTTTGATTACCCTTTTATTTTATGAATAGATGCCTAATATCATTTCAAGCCCTAGAATAATACCTCCTGTCAAACCCCCTTTTTTTAAAATAATTCCATCAAACACCAACTGTATAAAATTGACACCTCACGCCAATAGGTTTTTCTACTACGGTAATACATCTTGATATAAAAGCACACCTTTATTTATAGATTTTTTTAAATATTTCTACTAATCAAACCTCATATTTCTTTTATTTTTTGAAATATGATGAATAAGTCTAGAGAGTGTAACAGTTTACTACATACTATAAAAATGTAATCTGCAGATTATCAATCTTTAGTTTGGAGGAGGTGAATATTACATGCCTTTAACTACTGGTCCAATTGAAAATACAGGAAATCTACCAGCTAATGCCACTAGCGTTCGTGTCAAAGTTCTCAACCTTACTGGAGGTTTACTGACTGGAGTTGTACGCGTTTTTAGACTCAACGGTACAAGACAATTATTATCAACAACTCCTTTTGCTGCTAATGCCAACGCTTCTACTTTTGTAACTGCAGGTGTAGGTGGTGCGTTTCAATATGAAGTTGAAATTGTTCCGAATCAAACTGGCGGATTATATAGCGTTTACGGGCGAACAGCTTCAGGTGTTATCATTGATGCCCAACGGTTAGTGAACTCAGAATTAACACAGATTCTTTAATTTTGAACAGATTGTAAAATCAGAAAAGCCTTATACTTCGGTATAGGGTTTTTCTATGCTCCAAACCTGTTCCCCTTTCTTAAAATATCTTTCGGACAACCTCTTACCCTTCCTTACATTGCATTTATTACAAGCTTCTTCACTAACCTTGAATCACACTAATATAAAACCTGTTAATTATGAAAATCCTTAAGAAAATCTTCATAAATATTCTCATTAATTATTAATAATTTCCATTTACAATAATCAATATCATTTCAAATAAAACTCAAAAAGGATTCTATTTTGCGAAATCAAATAAAAACATTTAGTTGGTCTCTTATGATATGTAGCGTTTGACAATGACCAGTAGAAAAAAGGAGCAATTCATCTTGGGTATTACAGAAATTATTAGCAATATTCGTTTTTTAATGTTACCAGTAATTATTATTATTGGTGTAGAGTTCTTACTCATTGCACTTTATTACTTTTATCGAAAACGACAATTAGACAAAAAACAGATCCCTATAAAGAAGCTTATTCTTGGTGCAATCTTCGTTGGATATATTGTTTTTGTGTTGGAGCTAACGATTATTGGTCGTGGCACTTCCCATTACATGCAAATGAATCTTCAACCATTCAGTGGTTATATTGACGCCTGGAAAAAATACTCTTTAAGAGATCTCCAAAATTGTCTATTTAATATATTAATGTTTGTTCCACTTGGAATCTTATTGCCTTTACTTATCGCTAAATTTAAAGAATTTAAGTGGCTTCTTCTTGTAGTTGTAGGTGCTACAGTGTCAATTGAAACGTATCAAACACTAACGGGAGCAGGGATTTTTGAGCTTGATGATTTAATGAACAACTCACTTGGTGGTATTTTTGGTTATCAGTTATACAGATTAGCTGCCTCCATTACGCATAACAAAAAAATAAACATGAAAAGTCTGATTGGAAACCTTGCTATACCTCTATCGATGGGTTTGATTTTTTTGTGTATGAATATTGTCTACACCCAAAAGGAGTTTGGTCATTTAGCCATAAATGCCTATACAAAATCAAATATGTCAGATGTGAAAGTATCAACCTCATTGGAATTAAGCTCAGCACCAACAGTTGCTCCAGTATATAAGAAAATCATAAAAAATGAAGACGTAGAAGACCTATTACAACAGAAATTAGGATTATCTCAGGTAAATCCACAGGATGATATGGACAGTGGTGAGATTTTAGTGGAGGGTAAAGATGGAATCCCCTATACATTGACGAAAAATGATGCAGAAGGACAATGGTGGTTAACAGATAACAATTATACGCCAGAGCAAACTTCAGTTATTGTGCAAGAAGAAAAGGCAAAATCACTAATGGACAAACTTTCTATACTACCGCAAGATGCAGAATTAACTGTACAGGAAAATGGCGAATTTGAATGGAATTTACCTGATCGTCCCGATTTAAAAAGAGATTATTGGACTGGGGATATTGAGCTCGGCCTAAAACAAGATGGCCGTGTTTATACGTTAGCCTATAGTCTTCATGAAAATCAATTTATACGAGAAGTAGATATATTGTCTCCTGCAGAGGTGTATGAACGAATAAAGAATGGCGAATTCCCTCAAATAAAATATAACGCACTTGTACAGGAGGAAGATCTTGTTATAAAAAAAGGAGACCAAATTGAAATAGAATCGATTGAACTTTCGCATATGTATGACACAAAAGGCTTCTACCAGCCAATATACAATGTTTCTGGAAAGTTTAATGGAAATGATTGGTTCACATTAATTCAAGCTAGCAAGTAATAAATACGGGAGTGCATATCCTAAATTTAGTAAAGGCCCAGACTCAAATTATTGGAGTATCTGGGCCATTCTATTTTTTAACTCAATTTTTAAATTTTCTTGAATAAATAAATTCTATTATTGGTGAAGTAACAAATGTAAGACCAACTACTAAGAGTAAAGGATAATTCTTCATGTCATTTAAATTAGATACACCCTCTGAAATAAATAATATAAGACATGCCATAATCATTAAAACATAATACCCAACCTTTGCGCTTTGAGTTTCAATATGCCTTTCTAATTCATCTTTGTCTTTTGCGCCATTATGGTCACCCCAATTTAACCAATTTAAAAGATAAGATAATGCAATAAAACTAAAAATGATAGAACCCCCATCAATAGTACCAAAACGTAACCATTTGTATAAGGTGTAGCTTACGAATGTACAAAATACTATCAAAACAATTATACCGACTAATTTTTTTGATTTATCCATTTCATTTCTCCCCATACCCATACGGTATAAATAATTCTTCCATAATGACCCCTAATACTCTTGCAATATCAAAAGCTAATTTTAAACTCGGGTCATATTTGTTATTCTCTATTGCATTAATTGTTTGTCTAGTTACATCACAACGTTCTGCTAATTTTCCTTGAGAAATATTACATTGTTCTCTAAGTTCCTTTATATTATTTTTCATTCAACAACCACCTTCATATTTCGAGGTGTAAAACATCTTTTACACCTTAATAATACCTAAAATACTAACCATATGTCATATATGTTTTAAATATGATTTTGTTCACATTGGGCTGAAGAAGCTATAATCTTTAAAATGGCAAAAATAGAAGCAGCCTCTCAGCCACTTCATCAGTTAATACATAGGGATCAAAATTACTCTATAATAGAATTCAAAAAGCTATTCGAATTTACAATTCAACTTAAACTCACTTCTACTTTTATTTTCCATCTAACAAAAATATAAATATGGATAGCTTTTAATGGTTTAACACCCCACTCATTCCCTACAACTAACATATTATAAATGTAGAAAGGAGGGATACTTTATGGGATACTATGGTGGAAATGTTGGTGGCATTAATAACTGCGGCAATTACGGCGGCGGTTATGGTTCATCATTTGCCTTAATTGTTGTTCTATTTATACTTTTAATTATTGTCGGCGCTACATTTATGAGTGGAGGATATTAACATTTCTGATTTAAGGGTCACTTCCTAGCTGGGTGACCCTTTTTTAGTGTTTTTCTTCATAGTGTACATACTTTTACTTAATATGAAAGTCTTTTCATTTTATTCTTTTTATCTAAAATTAACGTATATAATATTACTAACTTTTTGTAAGGGGTGCTAATATGTCACAGAGTTTCAAAATTGAATTACCAAAAATCTTTTCTGATCTAGAAAAAGCTAATTTTCAAGATATTTTTTATGATGAAGACCCATATTTATCATATTGTATAATTGCCGATACAGTAATTGATAAAGAAGTTGTTGAAAAATTAGTTGTATCTAAAGTTATCTTTAAAAATGCAAAATTCATTGATGTTTCTTTTAGAAAAATTGATTTAACTGATGTAATTTTTGAAAACTGTGATCTATCTAATGCAAACTTAAGTGAAGGGATCATACATAGAGTTAATTTCAAAAACTGCAAATTATTAGGATCTGACTTTTCTGAAGCTAATCTTGGAAACGTTTCTTTTGAAAATTGTATTGCAAATCTATGCAATTTTGCCGTAACCCGTTTCAAGCAGGTGATATTTGACAATTCAATATTACAGAGTGCAAATTTTTATGATTGTTCACTTAATAAGGTGAAATTTTATGAAAGTGATATTAATGATGTTGATTTTTCTCAGACATCTTTAAAGGGAATTGATATTAGTACATGTAATTTTGAAAAACTTAATGTAACCATAGAAAGTTTGAATGGGTGTGAGGTTTCCACTGAACAAGCTATTGGTTTTGCTTCTTTGTTGGGATTAAAGGTAAAGTCATTAAATTAAAAAAGCAGAAGCTGATTAGAATATTACGGCTTTCTCTTCTCCAAAAAATCAAGAAAATTTGTAGTAGTTGAAAGAGGTTAAATAAAAAAAATGCACACCTGCGAAGTGAATGTAGTTTAGTCGTATCTTTTATAAGAAAGATTGGATCTACTCTATTATTATAATAAAGTAAATATCTAGGAGGGAATCAGAAAATGATTGATAATCATTTATTTAGAGGTGATTTTATCATTATTACCGGAGGTCCAGGTTCTGGTAAAACAACTTTGTTAGATGAATTACAGGAAAATAACTATAAATATATCCCTGAAGTTGCAAGAGAAATTATTCAAACACAAGTTTCTTCCATGGGTGATGCGTTACCTTGGAAAAATGTAAAAAAATATCGTGATTTAATGTTAGATCGATCAATAGAAAGTTTTATTTCAGCATTGTCGAACCCTCAAAATAAGCCTTTATTTTTTGATAGAGGCATTCCAGATACTCTTGCTTATACTCAATTGATTAATCTTCCAATTTCTAAGAAACTTGAGTCAGCAACTAGGAAGTACATGTATAACAAGAGAGTGTTTATTTTACCCCCTTGGAAAGATATATACAAAACTGATTCTGAAAGAAAACAGGATTTTGAGGAAGCTGTAGCAACCTATAAAATCATGTTTGAAACATATAAACATCTTGGATATGAACTTATTGAAGTACCTAAATTGAACGTTGAAGAAAGAGCAAGCTTTATTACTGAAAATGTAGTATCTTGGGAGCTTTAGATAAAACATTACTTGTACTTGATTACTTCCATTGTCGTCATTCCTCGTTTTTTTCCATTGCCTCTTATGCGCTTGAACAAGACAAAATCCCCAGAAGCAATAGGTGTAGACGTTAAAATTACCAACTTGTGCATCTACCATCTTGATTTTGGATATAAATTTTATCGTACTTTAATTACTTATTTTAAGCTAATAGATTTAACGAGTGCAAATTCAGTAAAGTAGTTGGATACTGGAATATTGATTTTAATTGGACGAGCTTTTTACTGTTGCTTCTATATCTATCATCATAAAAAGCTTATATATTTCATCTACTTTTACATTCCCCCTCTTGTTTAAAATTCTCAACAGAAGCGTTTGTTTACTGGACTTATTTAAAGCAGTAGGACTTTTGTTTTTGTTCTATGTATCTAATTATGGCAATGACGAAGTTGAGGAATGCACTTTTAAATTTCTTTTTGCAACCCAAGATTGAATTGCTTTGGTTTTATTAGTTATTGAGATAATTTGTTTAGTTAAAAAATTCATCCTCCTCATTTTATAAAGCGAACAAAAATAGTTCAGTTTTTCCATCCTATACTTACAAATAAATAAATTTTTTATTTTTTGAATTTTTTAACCTAATTTTAACCTTAATAGTTTATATTACCAATTATGGAATTTATAAATATGGTTTTGTTAATTCCAAAAACAATTTTTTTAGGAGGCTTATATTATGTCAAATCAAGATTTACAGATGGAAAGCTGGTTAACAGTAAATGATGTTTCCCTTCATCAAAATATTCAAACACCACTTTCTTTCGACCTTACTTCCTCTCTATTAGATGCAGCACCTGTCCAAGATACTATAAGTGGAGGTTTAATTATTGGTAACACACAAAACGAAGCTATCGATGCCAATAATAATGTAAAAAATGCACTGCAAACATACGGTCGTTTTAGTAATGAGGTCAAAGAATCTGCTCAAGTAAGTCCGATTGTTGGATTAACAACTATACTTGATATTGCAAGAATAGTTTCCAATTACAACCCGGCTTTGCCCACTGATCAAGAAAATGATGAAACTAAAAAAGCAAGAGTTATTGCATACAACCAATATATTACGAAGGTGTTGCAAAATCCTTTAATGCACTTAAAAAGCAACTATGAAAAAAAATACACAAAACGAACTTCTAACTGGAAGACAGCTATTGAGGAAATCAGTAATTTATATGATGGCATCACAGAAAAAGATAAAGAGAAAATTAAAAATAGTTTACAAGCTTTAGCAGAAGCTGCCTCTTCAAGATCAAATCAAGCCAATACAGAAAATATATTTGCTCAAAATGTTATTGTGTGCAAAGATGAAGAAATTGAATTTTGTATTTATTCAAGTTCAGTTACAATGCTTTATAGTGGTGGTAAAAATACCGTAAGACAGGTTGATTTCACTCTAAACGAAACCCACATTAGATTTACAAAAGAGTTATGGAGTAGATACTCTGATAAAGTTTTAGATAAACACTTAGCGTTGATAGATGATTGGCTACTTGGAATTAGTACTCCTAATAGTGATAAAACTACTCTCGCTTGCTTTGTTTAAAATATCTATCAAAGGAAACCAGATAACTAGTGGTTTCCTTTTTTCTTTGATAATCATCAATTTTCTACTTTATTAGTAAAAGATAGTACATATTAGAATATGAATGCCTTGATAAACCTGAGAGGTTCTAATACAGGTGATTATTTAACTATAAAAGGCGATGCTTTTATTCAAGCATCGCACTCGTAAATTTATTTTTTCTATTACTTACTGCAAAGTGTTTTAAATTACCTGCAAAATTATAATTTATCGAAATCTTTTGCGCAAAAACATTAAAGTTTTCAGGCTACACTTTTTTGATAATTTACTTCAGTGACTGAATAATCTCATCTAAACGATCCCAAGTTTCTGTAATTCCTTGTAACATGCCCATATCCATAACAGTCTTAAGTGCCTCGGCAGACACGTATTCTGCACGGTTTATCAGCTTAGTCTTGCCATTAAAATCGATGAATTCCAATGTCATCTCGGTCGATGGCATGGAATCATTCAAATTTCCTTCAGCATCTGAAAAGTAATCAGTATAGCTAATTTTCTCTGGCTCAATAATCTCCTTATAAATCCCTTTGCCCCACGATTCCATACCAAAAAATTGACCTTGGTTTGGATCGACACATTTCATGCAGTAGTGCCAAACGCCTCCTGGACGGAAATCAACGGTGCAAACAGGAACTTCCCATCCCTTCGGCCCCCACCAGCGTTTCAGGTGCTCTGGCTCTTTAAACATTTTGAATAAGAAATCACGTGGAGCATCAAAAACGCGCTCTAGTATAAGTACACAATCATTTTCTACCCTAGATACCATTGAATTGCTTGACATTGAACTTCCTCCTTTAATCATGAAATGGTTTTATGATCTTTCTTTTTTCTGCAATTCCTTCAAATATGCATCTAGGTTATCGTATCTTTCCTGCATTACACACTGGAAGGACTGTATCCATGAATCCAGCTCTTGGAATGGCTCAGGTCGGAGCTTGTAGATTCGGCGGTTAGCTTCAGCCTGCACCTCCACAATCCCATTATCGCTAAGAACCTTTAGATGCTTTGAAGTTTGGGGCTGCCTCAATTCCAGCTGGTCGGCGATTTCACCCACGGTTAGAGGACCCTGGCGCAAGAGTTCGACAATATTTATACGGTTTGTTTCAGACAAAGCGCTTAATGTCGATATATTTACGCCTGGAATTTTCCCTGACATGTTGCTCACCTCGTCATATGATGGTCGCCTGTATAATATCATCTACATCGCACAGGCATTATCACCTGTTATTAATATAACCCATAGGGAATATTCCTGTCAAAGCATATTCAAAAGAAACCTCTTGATTAGGTTGTGCTCAATAATTTCAGATGCTTGCCAATTGACATTAAGAAGCATGTAAGATTCCCTTACCTCCATGTACGTCTACTTTCGATTTCTTTCTCCCTTTTAAAGTTATAAAAAACCACACCAAGTAAGATGTGACTTTTAAAAAAATTACCTATTAATTAAAAACAAGAAATGTACAACTGCAAGAATCCCCATTGGATAAATTATGGCTCTTGAAAATGTATTTTTAAATTCATTTCGAGGGTGTTTTTCGAAAAATAAATGTAAGATTGCATGGATAATAAAGAATAAATCTAGGAACCAAAACACAATTATCTGGTACTCGCTGAATAGTAAAGAAAAAATTATTACATATAAAAAAAGATGAAGAAACGTGAAAACTTTATATGCTTTAGAGTCCTCCATATCTTTCAGTACAATAAACAATCGCCATTCTGAGCGCCTTATGGCATCCATTTCATGCAAAAGAAATAAAGATAGGTTAAATAAGAAAAGCACAAGCAAAAAATCAGGCATGGTATACCTCCTATAACTTTATATCATCATGTTACTACAAAACTGTCGCCTCAAAATAAAGTAAATATGTCAATATGAAGTCAAACTAACATAAGCTAGGCATAGCAAAAAAACGAATACAGCCTAGCTATCACTTGTTTAAGCGATTAAAATTAAGTATGTTATAGAAAGTGTTTTTACTTAATAGGAGTCATTTTATTACAATTAAAATCAATATTAAATTGCTCTATTTTTACTACATAATCACCTATTCTTCTATTCAACTCCTTTCTTCATTATAAGACCAGATTTTGTTTTTTTACTATCTAAATCGAAGAAGCAACCTTTCCGAACATCCCCTCTTTATTATTATTTTTCTAACGAATCTAGAAATACATAGTTTGTATTTTGTTTAGTTTTTCAATTCCAATTAAGGCTTTCTTTCCTTCAGTAAACATCATTGCCAGTAATCCTTAATTTTCGTAATAAAAATTTCGCAATTTACTCTTCTCTTATAATAGATTTAGATGTAGTATATTATTACTAAATCAGATTTACTCAATATATTCAAAGTTATACTTTTTTTTCACAATAATTTTTGAAGATAGTTGGGCCTATAGGAGGATAAATTTTTGAAAAACTTATCAATTGGAAAGAAAATGCTAACACTTATTACATCTGCGGTTATTTTTCTGCTACTTATTTCAGGAGTTGGTTTTTTCTACATAAAGGATATGGCGGATAAATCCAGCAAGATGTACAACGAGTCACTTTTGCCAATTCAATACATAGGTGAAATTCGAACTGACATTCGTGCGATGGGTTCTTTCGTTTTAGAGCTCATGATTACAACGGATGCAGATCGTAATGCCGACCTACAAACAAACATCTCAAAGAGGTCTGAAACTATTAAAGACTCAATCGTGAAATTCGAGGCCTCTTACAATGGAAATGAAGATGAACAAAAACTGTTAGAATCTCTTAAATTCAATGTCGATGGTTATTTTAATGCCATGGAAGAAGTTATTGATTTGGCTGGTCAGAACCAAAACATCGAAGCCTATTCTATGTTCATTACAACCTTAGCTAATTTTAGTGAGAATATGGCAAATGATGCACGTAATCTTATGACTCTATGTTCTGAGGATGCCGATAAGCTTAATAAAGAAAATGAACAAAGTCTATTCACTACTATGATGATGACTATCATTCTCTCTGTTTTGGCCGTTATTTTCTTTATTACATTGGCAACATGGATTGCACGTTTAATTGTAAATCCAGTTAAAGAATTGCAGGCTAATATGTTAAAGGTTGGCGATGGCGATTTGACTGTGGAGGGTACCTATTCATCAAAGGATGAAATTGGTCAATTAACCCAATCATTTAATACAATGATAAATAATATTAATAATACAGTAACGAAAGTCACTGAAACTGCTAATCATGTCGCTGCAGCATCTGAAGAATTGAATGTTAATGCAGCAGAAACTTCAAAAGCAACAGAATTGGTTGCAAATACAATGGAAACCATCGCTCAAGGATCAGTAGAGCAACTCAATAATGTTTCTAACACATTCAATACCGTCAATGAACTGTCAACAGGTGTTCAACAAGTGGCTGGAAATGCTCAAGCTGTAAGTGAACTTTCAGGGGATTCATTATCCCTGGTAATAAATGGTATAAATGCCGCGAATCAAATGAATCAACAAATGAAGGACATCACAGATCGTGTAAAAGGGTTATCTGAAATTGTGGACTTGTTAGGACAACGTTCAAATAAAATTGGTCAAATTATTGATTCAATTACAGCAATCGCTGAACAAACTAATCTTCTTGCCCTGAACGCCGCAATTGAAGCTGCACGTGCTGGCGAGCATGGGAAAGGCTTTGCTGTCGTTGCAGATGAGGTTAGAAAACTAGCAGAGCAGTCTGCTGTTTCTTCAAACCAAATTGAAGTGTTGATTTCTGAGACACAGAAAGATACGCTTAGGGCTGTTGAATCAATGAAGTTAGTAACATCGGAAGTGACAGAAGGGATTAAAACAACGGAAAATACACGTACAACTTTCGCTTCAATTCAAAATGCAATTCAAAGTGTTACAACACAGGTAGAAGAAGTGTCGGCAGCAGTCGAGGAAATGGCTGCGGGAACTCAGGAAATTGTTGGTAGTATGAATACAATACACTCCATAACTAAATCTACTACTATTGGAGCAGAGAGTATGTCTGCTACAACTGAAGAACAAATGGCATCAATGGAGGAAATTTCATCATCTGCTAATGCACTTGCAAACTTGGCAGAGGAATTAAGAGACCTGGCATCTCAATTCCGAGTTTAATACAATCATCATTTGCAGCACCACTTTTAACATTTTAATTTGATTTTACATTTTTTCCAAAATAACAATATCAGTTATATAAAAAGAAGCGGCTAGATTCTGTTTTTGATCTATACCGCTTCTTCTCTATTAGCTCTCCCTGTTCCTTAAAATCTGTGAAGTGGTATATGGTATAGTACTAACCCCTCTGAAATCGCTTCATATCCACATTTATAGAGCATGTATCATATAAAATATTGTGAAATCCTCCCTTTCCCACTGCACAATTCCACTTCTGCATATGCTCCGTTTATAAATGTTATTTGTGGGGGCACATGTCCACAGTCAATATCATAAATTATGGGTACTTGAAGCTCCATAGCTAGCTCCTTGTAAACATCTTCAACTGTATAATTTCCTACTGTGGTATTTGCCTGGCTTCTGCCAAACATAATACCCGAACAATTAGTAAACCATCCAGCCAATTTCATTTGTACAAGGGATCTACGTAAATCGGTCGTTGATAATTCGCAATTTTCTAGAAACCATAAAATAGGTTCATCTTTAATATAATTTTCTTTAAAGTTTTGAACCTCACCAAATCTTGTCCCAATTAAATGTCTAATAGTATCAATACATCCACCAAGTAAACGCCCCTGTATTTGAACAAGATTATTTGAAATTGATTTCCATTCAGTTTTTTCTGTGAAATGAAAAACATATGGAGTGGGTTGATCAAACTGCCATTCCTTTTGATATTGCTCTGACGAAAGTTGTAGTATCGATTCCCCTTTTTTCAGAGAAAGAACTGACTCCCACATTGCTGTCTTATTATCAGAATACTCGCCTCTTAAATCTATATAATTTGTTCCATGTGCAGTAGCAATACCTGTTTTTAATGTGATCGCCAACAATAAAAGACTAATATCTGAGTAACCTAAAATCCATTTCGTTTGAATATTATCAAAGTCAATAAATTCAAGAGTTTCAATAAGTAGCTCCCCTCCCCATGGTGGAATAATAATATGAATATCATCATTCATCATCATTTCATTAAACTCTTCAGCACGCTTTGATGCAGGTGCAGATTTTGCTTTATCTTGAGTCCAAGCAGTATCTCCACAAATCACAGAATAGCCTTTCCTCTTTAAACGATTACATGCCGTTTTCAATAATTCATGCAGTTCAGTGGGTACTCCAGAAGAAGGTGCTGTAACTCCAATTGTTATCTCCTTTTCTAAAAATGGATATTGAATCATATGTATCACCCTTGTTTTCGTATTAGTCTAACATAAAAAATTGGATTTTCGATAAAAGGAATACTCTAGCAATAATTTTTCTTGTATTAATAAGTTATTATTAGAAAAATCAGCAAAATACATTTCTTCACAAATATCGTACCAAATATCAAAAAATTTAATCCTACTGGAGATTATATAGTAGGCAAAACCTTGAGGAGTATAATATTTATATTAATTACTTATCATATTGAAATTTTATATCTATAAATCAACCAATAATCTAAAATATTACTTGAAGTTATTAAAAACTTAATGGAGGTATAACATGAAGATAAAGATAGCAACAGTAGATGAAATTGAACAAATTGAAATTTTATACCAAGAACTATTTTTAGAAATGTCTATCTTACAACCTAACTATTGGAAGCCTGCAAAACAAGATGTCGAGTTTATTAAAAATACAATTAATGAAAAGGGATCAGATATCCTAATAGCCGAGATAAATACTCAGGTAGCCGGCTTTCTACTTGTTCAAGAAACAACTACTCCCCCATATTCATGTCTAGTTCAACATAAATATGCCTTTATTACTGATGTCATTGTTGGAAAATCCTTTCAGAATCAAGGAATTGGTTCAGCTTTGCTATTAGAAGCGAAAAATTGGGCTCAAGATCGCAATTTAGATTACTTGGAGCTCAGCGTATTAGCTGAAAATACTGGTGCTATTTCTTTATATGAAAAACATGGTTTTAAAGATATGAACCATACCATGCGTTTGGAATTTTGATGATTAGTAAGGAGCTGTTTGATACAGCTCCCAATTTTGACTGACAATCAACTACTATTCAAACCACGCTATATTTAAAAGCTCAATCCCTTTAAAAATAGAAGCTTCATCTAAATTTGCAAAACCAAGTAATACTTTAGCTGATTGATTTTTTTGAGGGTTGGCATAAAAAACTGAAGTAGGATAGATGATGACCCCTTGCTCTCGGGCCGTTTGAATAAGCTGTTTTTCTGTCATATGATTGTTCGGTTCAAGAAGGATATGCAAACCGGAACCAGAGCCATATACCTTGACATCATCGTTCATCACTTGATGAATTGCATTTAATAAGGCAAGATGTCTTCCCTTGTAAATATTTCTTGATTTATTTAGATGCCTTTCCCAATGGCCACTTTCCATAAATAATCTTAAAGTATGCTGATGGAGCCTTGACACAGTTTGAACATAGAAATTGTTCTTTTTATAAAGATTAATTAACTCCATTGGTAAAACCATATAGCTTAATTTAATAGAAGGAATTAATGATTTCGAAAATGTACCCATGTACACTACATTTTCATAGCTATCTAATCCATGAAGAGCAGGTATAGGCTTTCCGCTATATCTAAACTCACCATCATAATCATCCTCGATTATATAAGCGTTCTCTTCTCTGGCCCATTCCAATAATTCCATCCTTCTGGTAATGGGCATAACAATTCCTGTTGGAAATTGATGAGAGGGTGTTACATAGACAGCCTTTACTTTACTTTTTTTAAGATGATAAACACTAATGCCACTATTATCAAGAGGTATTGGCTGAATATGTATACCACTATCCTCAAACAAATACCGAACCCGATAATATCCGGGATCTTCCATACCATAGACAACATCTCTTCCAATCAAATTACATAGGAGTCCAGTGAGATATTGTAATCCAGCTCCCACAATAATTTGCTCTGCGGAACAACTTACACCTCTAGCCTGATAAAGATGTTGAGAGATTGAATTTCTTAATTCAGACTCTCCTTGAGGATCTCCATACAAATATAAATAACCATGTTCTTCATTTAAACTTTGTAAACTTAATTTCCGCCATATTTTATAGGGGAAATCCTTTAAATTAATATCACCATAATTAAAATCGTATTTTACTTTTACATCTTCCAACTCTTGATTAGAGCTAGCTGCCAAAATATCATTATCTATTTGATTATTCTTTAGAAAGAAATCCTTTTCTAATTCCACCACATATATTCCATCTCTTTCTTTACTAATAACATAGCCCTCTGCGATAAGTTGCTGATAGGCAGCGTCAACAGTGTTTCGACTTATATTTAGATGTTTAGCTAAGTTTCGTTGAGATGGCAATTTACTATTTGCACGAATATTCCCTACTTGAATTTCATTTTTGATAAATTTGTATAGCTGAAGATACAGCGGACCATCTTTATGTAAAATTGGGGTTATTTCAATCATTTTATTGGCTCCTTTAAAAATAACATTATTGGCACTTTGATAGGTGCCAATGAATGATTATAATTAAATCTATATTGTGAGATGTAAAATGTAAAGGTTTTAAGGCATTTCACTAAAAAATCAGAGAGAGGGCGATTTCTATGTTTATTCCTAAATATTACAAAGTAACCGACGTAGAGGAAATTAAAAAATTTATTCGTTTAAACGCTTTTGCTACAATAGTTTCTATAAAAAAAGGTAGACCCATTGCTACCCATTTACCACTGCTTCTCAGCAAACAAGGTGATGATTATTACCTCACAGGGCATTTAGCATATGGAAATCCTCAATGGAGAACTTTTCAAGAGATAGATGAGGTACTAGTTATGTTCCAGGGGTCTCATGCCTATATCTCGTCTTCTTGGTATGAACAAGAAAATGTTCCAACATGGAACTACCAATCAGTACATGTATATGGAAATGCTGAAACCTTTGAAGGCAAAGAGCTCGAAAGAGATTTGTCAAATTTACTTGAGAAATATGAAAAACATCGTGAGCATCCCGTATTATGGGATACACTTTCTCCCCAATTATTAGAACAAGAAATAAAAGGAATTGTTGGTGTAAAGGTTAAAGTACAAGAAATACAAGCTGCATATAAATTAAGCCAGAATCGAAATAAAGAAGATTATTCAAATATTATCCATCATCTATATGAGGAAAATGATTTGAACGCATGTGCAGTAGCAGAAGAAATGAAAAGATTGGAACGCGATCATAAATCGTAGAATCTAGTATAAGTACAACTTTTCATTTAGCATTGATTATAAGAATTCACTACTCTTGGATAATTTTATAAAAAGGAATAATAATATGCGTCAATTCATCCATTCTATCAGCTCAATACCAAGCTTGTAGGGAGTGCTATTAAATCCCTTGACTTTCCCTGCAAGCTTGGGTTTCTCAAGGGAGCTGATAGTTTATGAAAAATCGATCAAAAGCCTATATTCGCCACCAAAGAGAGCGAATAATTCGAAAAAAATGGGCCACTTTAAAAAATGTATTTTTACTAGAGAGAAATTACATGCCAGTACGCGGCAAATTAAGCAAAGGCAAAATTCACTGTTCATGTAGAATGTGTCGATATGAGCAGTATCACTCGATTCCAAAGGCTAAACACAAGGCTAAATTAAAAGCAATGAAGGAGGAAATAGACGATCACTTCCAATTGATTTGATCTCTATAAAATTTTAAATTCATTAAAAATATTGGAAAGACCAGGCTCTACTAAAAAAATTGAGAGCCTGGTCTATTTGTGCGTGTTGGTTTGCTTTCGCATTCCTCGACATGAATAGATTAGCAGATTGCTCTATACAAAATCTGAATAAATTTCGATTCTTTTCCAAAATTGTGGAACTTGTACTATTTACGATAATCCCTCCTCTCTGCATACTCAACAGAGAAAAAATTTTATGTATGTAAATCCAGCACTTAACGTTTACAAAAATAGCATGCATTTGTATGGGGTCCTCTAATGTAGTGAGTATTGACTTCGACTAGCTATTCTTTTTCATTTAACCGTTTAACATTAACAGCAGCTTTTTCGTTTTAAATACTACCCTATAATAAATATTTAATTATTCGAATCCACCCAAAAATTGAAATCCACAAAATTGCACTTAAAATAAAGCCATTTATAATACCAATAAAAAATCTGTTTTCCACACAAACCACTCCTTTTACTTTCAGGATTGGCTTATTCACAGATACTTAAACCATCATATTTATTCGGTATTTAAATCAAATAAAAACACAGGAGAAAAATATCTTTATCCCCTGTGTTTATTTTCTTTCTATGAATATCTTTCTTCCTTATTTGTAACAAGCAACTTTAAGGTATTACTTAATGTTTGTATATGATTTGTAGTGTTCGTCATCATTTCTAGCATGCTGTTTTCATCCTCTACGGAAAGTAGAATTTCACCAGTAGAATTTGCGTTTTGCTCAGTCATTTCATTAAGTTTTTCTATTTGTGACTGTATTTTATCAAACTGTGAAATGGCACTACTTAATTCAGACATCCCTCTAGTTAAATCCGTATTTGTAATCGCAAAAGAATCTTTTAAAACATTCAAGAAATTGCTGACATCCCGTAACAGTATCTCCCCATGATGTAATGCCTTTTCGCCTGCATCTGAGCGTTGGTGCGCCTCTGTAGATTTTGCAAACAATGTTTTTGTCACTTCCGTAATGCTTACTGTTATGGCTGCACTTTCTTCTGCTAATTTCCGTACTTCATCGGCAACGATAGCGAAGCCTTTACCATGCTCTCCTGCTCTTGCCGCTTCAATTGCTGCATTAAGAGCCAATAGATTTGTTTGTTCTGCAATATGCTGAATTCCCTGTAACAAGCTGTCTACCGTTTGCAGACTTAGCTGTAACTCATTGACAGTTTCTGCAGTAGAGCCTATTGCATGACTCATAACCTCCATTTGTGCCATTGCATCCTGCATTTTCTCCCATCCTGCTAAAACCTCCTCTTGAAGATCTGTAGATTTAGAGACGGTTTCCTTGGAAATAGAAAATGTTTCGTTGACAAAATGGACAGATTCCTTCATCGTTCCATGAATCATTTGTAGGCTTGAGGACTCTTGCTGAATACTTGCAGAAATATCCTCGGTAGCTAAGAGGATCTGCTTACTCGACGTTGATATTCTCTGCATTGTATGTTGGAATTGTGTAACATGCTCGTCCAATGCTTGGCTACTATTTTCTATCTCCTGAAATGTTTTCTGTAGCTGCTCTAAGGATGCTTTTACTTCATTTTGCTGAATTGCTGCATGTTCAATCAATTCATTGCCCCACTTGGCAATTAAAAAAAAGGCAATGATAACCCCATTCATAATGGCTAATAGCGTAATAAAAACGATAATATCATCAAAGGGTCCTAGCAATGATTTAGAATTGGCAATATACAAGAAGACAAAGCTTATATTTGTTAGTACACCAAAAAATACAATTAGTTCCTTTTTAAAATATAGAGCAATAATGGCTACTGTACAAAGTAAAATATAATGTTTATTTAATGAAAAGCTATCGACTAAAAATAATGTAAAAACTACGCTTGAAGGAATCATACCAAAAATAAAGCCTTTGACATATGTTTTAATAGGTAAAAAATAATTTCCTATCGCGAATGCAATAACAGTAAGTCCAATAAATAAGAACATAATACCCTTTGAAAAAATCATGGGTCCACAAATTAGAATGGCCAAAATTGAAATAATAGCTAAATTAACCCGATGAACCTTTCGTGTGTCATAGCGAATCCTTCTCTCCATTAATTAATCCCCCTAAAAAATGAATGGACATTCAGTTTAGTTTTCTATTATTATATAGTATAACTACTACTTTTTGTAGCTAAAAAATTCCTACAAGAGAATATTTTGTACAAATTTGAATCCGAAGGGAGAAATTAGATTGTCTAGAGTCCAACAGATAGCGCCAAATTTTTTTTGTATTGATACACATGATTTAAGTCGAGAACAGCGTACAAGCTCTTATTTACTAATTGATGAAAAAATTGCTCTAATTGAAACGTCTGCCAGCCCGTCTGTGCCATATATAATAGATGGGTTGGATGAATTAAATATAGCATTAGAGGACATCGACTACGTAATTGTCACGCATATCCATTTAGATCATGCTGGTGGAGCAGGGCTATTTTTACAAAGCTGTCCAAATGCCATATTCGTTGTACATCCACGAGGTGTATCTCATATGGTTGATCCTAGTCGACTAATAGCAAGTGCAAAGAGTGTTTATGGAGAGGAGTTTGAGCGTCTTTTCGACCCAATTGTCCCAATCGATGCAAATCGAATAAAAGAAATTGAGCATGAGCAAGAATTAATATTGGGTCAGCACAAGCTAACTTTCTTTCATACAGAGGGCCATTCAAAACATCATGTTTCCATGCTTTATTCCGCAACAAATGGCCTGTTTGTAGGCGATACAACAGGTGTCCGTTATCCCGAAATGGATGGTGAAGCGATTGATGTAATCATCCCATCAACCTCACCTAATCAATATAACCCTGAGACAATGGAGCAATCCATCCAGCTATATGAAAGACTGAATGCCAGTGAATTGTATTTTGGACACTATGGTGCATATAAAAATCCACAGGAAGCCTATCGCCAAGTACGCTACTGGACACCACTGTTTCTAGCTGAGGGAGAAAAAGCAAGTAAGGTATCAAGCATTTTCCAAGAACAAGTCCATTATTTAGATGCACGTTTAAAAGAGCTTTTATTTAACTATCTTCAGGAAAATGGCATACCAGCAAGTCACCCTGTATATGAAACCATTCCGTTTGATACAATTGTTTCCTCTATGGGAATTCTGGATTACCTTGCAAAAGTAAAAGTACAGCAGTTCTGATTTAAATGGCTAAAGCATCGGATCTCTCACCGATGCTTTAACTTCTTAGTATAAATCCTATTAGGAATTTTTTAAATGATCTAAAACTGATTGAAAATCCTGATTTTCCCCAATCTGACGAAAATACTTAAAAGGGTTCCCTACTTTTTTCATACGCTCCAACACAGCAGGAATTGTAAAAAGATCCGGTGTTAGCTGTGGCTGAACCTCTTCCCAATATAACGGTGTTGCTACTAGCCCTTTGTCATTTCCACGTGTGGAATAGGGAGCGATAATCGTCTTTCCTTCCGCATGCTGTATATAATCTAAATACAATTTTTGATGTCTATTTTTCTTTAATCGCTCTATTGTATATAAATCCGGTTTTTGCTCACATAGAAACTTACAGACAAATTCCGTAAATATTCTCACCTCATCATAGGAAAATACGTTTTCAGGTAATGGAATATAGAGCTGTAAGCCTTTACCTCCTGATGTTTTAACAAAAGATTGTAGCTTAAAAAAGTCAATAATCTCCTTTAAATCAAGTGCCCCCTTCATGGCCAGTGAGAAATACTCCACTGAAGGAGGATCTAAATCAAAAACAATCTCCGTCGGATGTATTGTTTGCAATGTTTGAAATGGAATGTGGAACTCTAACGCAAGTTGATTGCCGAGCCACAATAAAGTTTCAAGATTATTACATACTAGATAATTAATTTCATCCATCCACCCTGTTGACACAAATTCAGGTATTTTCTCAGGACTACTCTTCTGATAGAAGCTTTCACCAGGAGCCCCATGTGGAAAACGAATTAATGTTAGCGGGCGATTATGCAGAAATGGTAAAATATATGGTGAAATCATTTGTAAATAATGCAAATAATTATCCTTGTTCATCCCAATCGCTGGCCATACAGGCTTATCTGGATGTGTTATGCTTACTGTCTCTGGTATTGGAAACAACTGTCGTAGCATATGCTGCCATTGACAATCCTCTGGTGCAAGCTCTAAGCGAAATTTAGAGAATCTTGGTTCTCGTAGCTTAGTACCATCAAAATCAATACAAGCGATATCTACACAAATAGAAGGCTCTAACTGCCAAATTTCATTATTTCGTTGACCATTTGCTTGAAAAAAAGCAACAAGGGTCTTATGTTCCTCCTCTGTCATGCCATGCCTAAAGTTGACGATCTCTACTAATTGTTGCTGCAGGTACACAGCCCCATGAAAATAACCATTACTATGATTGTAATGTGTAACGATAACGGCTACGAAATGCCAATTTTTAATTTTTAGCCAATGTGAAGATCGTGTGTCCTCCATCCATTTACTCGTTTTTTTCTTAGCCACCAAGCCCTCACCATTGTTCACTTTTATGGCATGCCAAAGAGACTGATATTGCTCAGTACTAGCGATTGCTTGCAATGAATGCTTATTCTCATAGTTTATCGTTAAGGGAAGCTTTAAAGTCATAAAAAGGTTAATAAGCTGTTGTTTTCGTGTTTTTAAATAACGATTTGTTAGTGACGCGCCTTGATAAATTAGTACATCAAACACAATAAAATGGATAGGAAATGAGTTTGCATGTTCAGCAATCACCCCTTCGTTTTGCATCCTCCCTCTTTTTTGGACAATCGAGAATTCACTTTTATAATTATTGATTAAATAAACTAGCTCTCCATCAAGTAATAATGGTAAAAAGGGCCTCACTTGGTCTGAAATGTGCTGACAAAAAGCAATAATCTCAGGAAATAAATGATTTAAATTATTGCCATTTCTGCTTATAAGCATTGGCTGTTCGACCCATTCTAATAGACATCTAAAACCATCATATTTTGTTTCATAAAGCCATTCATCTCCTTCAGGTATGTCAAGTGTCTCTGTTAAAAGCATTGGTTTCAATAAAATCACCTCATTTGCTTTTTCCAACAGTTTTTGTTGATTTTCATTTAAGATACATAAAAATAATGAAAATATAGCATAGTAAGAAAAACGAGGTGACATCAATGCATACAGTGTGGAAAGGTAGCATTTCATTTGGTCTTGTCAATATACCAGTGAAGCTACATGCTGCAACGGAAAATAAAGATATTAAATTACGCCAGCTTCATAAAGAATGTCATACGCCTATCAGCTATAAAAAAGTTTGTGAAGGCTGTAATCAAGAAGTAAAAGAAGAAGATATCGTCAAGGCCTATGAATATGCAAAAAATAAATTTGTCGTTTTAGATCAAGAAGAATTGGAAAACTTACGCAAGGAAAATGAAGATAAGGCCGTAGAAATTATTGATTTTGTCAAATTAACGGAGATTGATCCGATTTATTTTGAACGCACTTATTTTTTATCCCCGGACACTACTGGTAGTAAGGCCTATGCCCTATTACGTCAAACATTGGAGCAATCCGGCAAGATTGGTGTAGCCAAAATTATTATTCGCTCTAAGGAGCAGTTGGCCGTTGTCCGCGTTTATCAAAATGCCTTAGTAATGGAAACCATCCATTATCCCGATGAGGTTAGAAGTGTAAGCGATGTACCAAATATTCCAAGTGAACAAACAGTTGTACCAAAAGAGCTGGAAACTGCCCTCATGCTGGTAGAGCAATTAACTACAGAGTTTAATCCTGATAAATACACAGATGACTACCGAAATGCCCTAATGGAGCTGATAGAGGAGAAAAAAGCAACAAGTACAATTTCGGCGAGCGATAATCGCCCAGTTCCTGATAATGTTACAGACCTTATGACAGCACTTCAGGCCTCATTAGATAAAACAAAGAAACCAGCACCAAGGAAACGTACAACAAGAACGAAGAAAAATGCTTAAAAGATAAAGAGCGTATTCTGGTTTTCGGATACGCTTTTTATGTGAGCTTTACTATAAATTTCCCGAAACGTAAGCGAAGAGGATAATCGAACGTCACTAGGAAAGCCTCAGCCGAAGTGAAAGTCATTATAATGAGCTTAAATTACGAAAAAAATAGAAGAAAAAGACTGATAGAACCAATCTTTTTCCTCAATACCTTATTAACCTGGATACATCGGATCCTTAATGGAATATTCTTTAGGTGGTTCCACCTTTAGTAAATGCTGAACAAAATAGTCCCATCGTCGTCGAATATAATAAACATCTGCACCAATACCATGATGTCGATTAGGAAGGATCATTAAATCAAAATCTTTATTTGCCTTTGTTAATGCATGTACCATTCGAATTGTCAACGAGGGGTGCACATTATCATCCATATCTCCTGTTACTAAAAGTAATTTTCCTTTTAGACGACTTACTAAGAGTGTATTATCTTGTTCTTTATATAGTTCAGGATCGTACATTCCCTGAAATCGTTCTCCCCAAAATGCTAAATAATAGCGTTGATCGTGATTGCCACAGCCTGCAACTGCTACCTTATAGGTTTCAGGATATGAAAGGATGGCTCTAGCAGCTCCGTAGCCACCACCAGATTCTCCGTATATGCCAACACTATTTTGATCTAAAAAGGGGAACCGTTGTGTTAATTGTTTAAGCGCTGCTACATGATCTTCTAAACCAGCTGCTCGTTCTAAGTTTCCATTAGAATAATCATGAAACGATTTTGATCGATAAGGTGTGCCTCTTCCATCCATTATAAGTACCGCAAATCCAAGCTGAGCAAATGCTTGAGCTCCACCTGTAAAATCTACAGGACCTTCTATAAATTCACCACCCCAAGTAAACTTTTTAGGGGTGTGGGTGAGTTGGGGACCACCATAAAAACTATCTAGAACTGGATATTTTTTATTTTTAATTAAATTTGCTGGTTGTATCAAAATACCATATAAATCAGTTACTCCATCAGCAGCCTTCACCATGAAACGTTGAGGAATGCTGTATCCCTTTTCCATAAGTCGTTCCACGTTTGCTTTTTCCAAATTACAGACAAAGCTTCCATCAGTTTTACGTAAAACAGTTTGAGGTGGTAAATCCACACGAGAGTATGTGTCAACAAAATAGGTATTATTAGGAGAGATAAATACTTCATGTTCTGCATCTTCAGGGGTTAAAAGCATGAGTTCAGTTCCATCAAAGCGGACTCTATATAGATGTTGAAGATACGGATCACGGTTTGATTCTCTTCCTCCCGCTGTAAAGTATAGCCATTCCTTTTCTTCATCCACACTTATAATTTGGCGAACTCCCCATTCTCCTGACGTTATACGATTTTTTAATTGTCCAGTATTTCCATCATATAAGTATAGGTGTGACCAACCATCTCGTTCGGAATGCCAAATAAAGTCATTGCTTTTATTTATCCATCTTATGTTCACACCTCCAAATCCAAGATTGTATAGATCTGTAAATATAAAACTATCACTTTTTTCCTCTAATAAAATTCTAGCCTTACCTGTCTCAGAATCTACTAATATAAATTGAACCACTCGATAATCCCTAGAAAAATTTAAAAAATAGAAACTATTACTATCTTCCGTCCAAAACGCAGTTTGAGAATACTCTGTTAAGGGTGACACCATTCCAGAAATTATAGGATCAAAGTCAACCTGTATTGCAGATCCCTTTTCTATGTCAAAAATAAAAAATTCAATTAACGGAACGTATTTATCACCAACCAAAGGATATCGGTATGCGTGTGCTTCAGGTTCACCTGTTTGATTTTGGGGAGCATACTGCAACAGATGTAGTGTTCTAACTTTTCTTTGATCCAACCTATGCGACACGATTTTTTTAGAATTTGGCGACCATAATGCTACAGGTGGTGACTGTTGTTGATACAAACGTTCGAAGACTGCACTTGTGCTTGCCTCTGGCTGACTTCCATAATCGTAATATAGTTCACCATCAGTCGTAAGTGTTTTAACTTCTTTAGTATTTAAATTGCGCAAATACAAGTTATGATCCTTAGTAAAAACAGTCCAGTCTCCATTAGGTGAACAGCTTTCATGAGGCGAAACCTTATTATTTGTTTCTATCATTTTACATTCATAATGTTGTAAATTACAAAGCCAGGAGGTTTCCTCAATACTAAATTGAATGGAATGTTCGTTATTGAGATAGCTGAACGAATCAAATGGAAGGTCATAAGAAGTAAAACGTTTCCCAATTGAATGAGAAAGAGCCTTTGCTAGCTTTTCATGATCGAATGCTTCTTTTTTTATTTTCCTGATTGGATCAACCACCATAAATTGCTTGCCATCTGTATTTTTATCTCTTTGATACCAAAAACATTCTGATTCACCAATCCAGTTCGGAAGCACTTTTCCGTTAAGTACATCTTTTAGCGTATTCCATACAAGTAATCCCTCCGCTCGCTCGTAATGTTTTTTATCCATTGATAATGTCATTGGAAACACCTCTCAAAGTTAATATCGTTAAAAATGTATTTAACGATATTAACGATAAAACAAATGTAATATTTAGTCAATAAAAAACTTGAATATTGCAAAATATAAGTAATGTTAGCTGATAACTCTTATTGACAATGACCTAACGATTACTTATCATTAACAACATTAATAATAACGTTAATTAGGAGAGCTAAAATGTCTAATCATCAAAATTTACAAGAACAATTTAGTCTAGAATTAGAGAAATTAAGTGATGGCGGAGGTAATTTATTAGCTGAGCGCTTATTTTCTCTTTTATTGTTTTCGTCTAAACCATTAAGTTTACAAGAAATGGCTAATCAATTAGAAGTAACTAAAGCTGCCGTAAGTATTCGCATTCGTGAATTGGAGGCAGGTGGACTATCTGTTAAAAAGTCAAAGATAAGTGATCGGCGAGATTATTATTACATAGCAGAAAATTTTAGCCTTGTAATGGCCGAGTCATTTTTAGCAAAAATGAAACGTTTTCTATCAAGTACCGACAGCATATTGGAAAAATGGCCGGAAGAGTCAGAAATATCGGAAGACCAAAAGGAAAACTATCATGTAGCTAAAAAGAGAATGATGGACTTCCAATTGATATATCAGCTTATTTTTCAACGTTTAGAGGGCGTTGAGGATGAATGGAAATCCAAAAGAAACAATATTGAGATTTAAAATTCCCATTTCCTATTAATTTTTTATCAAATATTTGTGCGCTCTAGTAACTAATCGGAAATTTTTATACTATGTAGTTCACAAATAAAGCGTGGTATAATTTTACCCACGCTTTTTCCTTCAATTCAATCAGACATTTTATACAGTGATTGCCTCAATTTATACTTATTAATAGGACTAGCTTCTTATAACTTACTTCAAGTACCTTCATTTCTAGGTAGAGAATTTTGTATTAGAATACGAGAAATGCTCTTCAAAGCGAGCTGTCTCTCGTGGTCTATTACGTAGGGAGATAAAAAGGCTATTATTTCAAATAAAAGTGACCTTACTAGGTTAATCCATCTATGATTGTAGATGTCGTGATTAAACAAAACATCCCACATTACACAAACATTCGTTCGAACATCTGATATAATAAAGAAAAAACTAGGAGCATATAGATGATAAACATTAGTGAACGCATGAAGCATAATCGTATAGCGGGTCTCAGTCTTGTAGCTATTGAAAAGAGCATAATCAGTATGTCAGATCATTTTGGAGTTCTAGAAGCTGGTAGCCATAGAAAAATTAATGAGCACACGATTTTCAATGCTTGTTCGATAAGTAAGTTTCTAACAAGCATATTAGTTTTAAAATTGGTGGAACAAGGTTTTTTAAACTTAGATGCAGATATTAATAGGAAGTTAACTTCATGGAAGGTTCCTGACAATCAATTTACAAAGTATAAAAAAGTTACATTACGCAACTTACTCTGTCATCAATCAGGTATTATGGACCTGGAAGGTAGTTTTACAGTAGTAGAATCTATCAATAAAATGCCATCCATGGTAGAAATATTGGATGGTAAAACGCCCTACTGCAAAACGCCTATTGAGGTAATGTATGAACCCGAAAGTGAATTTCACTATTCGGATGCAGGCTTTTGCGTCATTCAATTACTTATTGAAGATACAATGTGTAAACCGTTTCCCGTTCTGATGGAAGAGCTTATTTTTCAGCCATTAGGTATGACAAACAGCATATTCCCTAACCATTTAACATTGTCAACTATGGATAATCTCGCTTGTGGTCATCATCATACTGGTACTCATATTTCAGGAAAATACGCCATTTATCCGTATCCTGCAGCCTGTGGTCTATGGACTTCCGCTTCTGATTTAGCCATTTTATTACAGGAAGTTCTAAATGCTGTAAAAGGACGAAGCAAAATAGGACTGTCTGTGACAAACATAAAAGAACTGTTTCAGCCGCAGGGATGTTTAGAGTGGTCAGGGCTAGGAGTATTTCTAGATGGTCAGGAGGAGATGCTTGAATTTTCCTCACTTGGCTGGGGAGTTGGTTTTCAATGTATGCTAGTAGCTTATCCATATTTAGAAAAAGGATTAATTATTATGACAAATACAGATACAGGAAAACATCAAATGAAGGGAATCATAGGAGAAATCTATCAATCCTTTATGAAATAGCAAAAAAGGGGTATAATGCCTCTTTTTTCACCTTATAATATTTGGCCATAAACGTTGTGAATGAATTAGCTGTAACTCTTGCTATAGATTATGTAGTTTTAACAAGGGGAACCTGAGCCTAACAAATAAGGTGATAATCAACTCATCAATGAACTTTTTCTTCATAAACGCATCCAAATTTCTCCCCCTCTCACCATCCAAATTTTGCCCCCTGCACCCTCTTCTTTTTCGTAAAGGCGACAGTATCCCCTTCACAAATTCGTATTGATTTTCCTCATTTTCAGTCTTGTTAATATAAAAATTTTTAATCTGGGTACGGAAAGCCTTCAATTTGCTCCACAATGTAATCTATAGTAACCATTATCTCCTTCCCCTTCTGCTTCCTCTAGCCATCTTAAATCATCATTTTCTGTTGCGGTAAATCCACTAAACTAGTCCAACAATAAAGTAATCTCTCTTGACATACCTTCAGCCCTCTATTTCTTTTGCTAAAATCATTAACTATGGCTATACTAAACGTAAAACATGACAATTAATGGCATGATTAAAGAAAAGGTGAAAATATGTCTAAGGCCCAACGATTATTAGATATTCTTATGTTTGTTAGTGCCAAAAAGTATTTTACTGCACAGGAAATTGCTGATGAATTTAAGATTTCCATTCGAACAGTTCACCGCTATATGCTGGATTTAAGTGATATGGGCTTACCTATTTATGCGGAACAAGGACGTAATGGCGGCTATACGGTACTGTCGAGCAGGCTGATTCCCCCAATTTTATTTACTGAAGAAGAAGCGGTTTCGATTTTCTTTGCGTTTCAAGCCTTCAATTATTATCGTGATTTACCCTTCGAGACAGAAATCCACTCCGTTTCTCGCAAATTATATAGCTCTCTACAAAAGGAGGCACAGCAAAAGGTAAATAAGCTTCAGTCCTATGTTGCCTTTTGGAGCCCAAAAAGATCAATTGAGACACCTTTATTAAAAGATGTTTTAGAAGCAGCCATTGACAATAAACATATACGGTTTCAATATGCATCAAAAAAAGGCACCACCACAAAATATGTTCACCCTTTTGGTGTCTATGCACAAGATGGACTATGGTATATGCCTGCCTTTGATTTAACAAAGGAAAAAATTCTGCTGTTTCGAGTAGACCGGATACACGCCATCATCGAATATGAAACCAATAGCAAGGAATTTTTAAATTTGCAGCAATGGTTCAGCAACACTTATGAGATTAACTACCCCATTCGGCTATATGTACAATTAACCAGTGAGGGTGTCCGACAATGTAAAAGTGTACCTAGCTTTGAAGGGTTGGTTATTACTAAAGAAGATGGGTCAGGCTATATAGATTCCTTAATTGACGAAGGAGAGCTTCATTTTATTAGCTCCCTTTTCTATCGGCTTGGTGTACATGCAAAAATTTTAGAACCACAAGCATTAATCGAAAATTTACGACAGCATGCAAATGATATTTTAACCATGTATCCACAAATGTAAAGCTGGAGATGACGAATTTGTAAGATTCACGTAACATTCATCATTACTACAGTTCATGCAACTCACCTATACTTTGTATAGAGGAGGAGATCATATTGCAACCAATTGATTTGAACAAACGAATGGATACATTAGATTATTTAAGAGGCTTTGCATTATTAGGCATTATTCTAGTTAATATTCCAGGGCTTCTGTGGATTGAAGCACCAAAAAGGCCGATAGATATTGCGTATCATCATATACTAATACTTTTTGTGGAAGGGAAATTTTTTACTATCTTTTCATTTTTATTCGGTGTAGGCTTCTATATTTTTATAGCTAGAGCTTATGCGAAAAATGAAAAGGCATTTTTATTATTTATTAGAAGAATTCTTATTTTATTCCTGATAGGGCTTGTACATGCTTTTTTCCATCCTGGAGAAGCCTTAACGGTATACGCGATATTTGGTTTACTAGCTCTACCATTCTATAAAGTCCGAAAAGAGATCAACCTTACAATAGGACTTATACTGCTAGCTATAACAGCTTATTACGGTATAAAGATCGCGATGCCACTTCCACTAATATTACTTGGATTAGCTGCTGGACAATATCGTATTTTTGAAAATATGAATGTCAAGCGAAAAAAGATTATTGTCTTTACGATAATGATGTTCTTCATCAGCATTGGAGGCTGGCTTTACCAATGGAATTATGTACCAAGTTCACTTATTAACTTCAATTCGTTATCAGAGGAAGAATTTGCTGAGCATATCACAAATATTGAACAGTTTTCATTAATAGGACTACAATTTAGCCCATTTGTTTCCGCATTTTACGTAGGCTTAATTATTCTGCTACTACAGCTTCCCTTCTTTAAATTTGTGCTCTCTCCTTTAAAAGGGTACGGACGAATGGCTCTTACCAATTATTTAGGGCAAACAGCTCTTATATTAGTTGTAGGTCATGCTTTTCAGCTAATTGGAAACATTAGCTACATCCAATCTCTATGGATCTGTCTAGGCATTTATATCATTCAATTATTATTTAGTAGGCTTTGGCTAAAATTCTTTCAATTTGGTCCATTTGAATGGCTTTGGCGAATGGGGACTTATTGGACTGTACCTTCCATGTTTAAAAGCACTAGAGATTTTTAAGATAAAATTGGCTACTACCTAATCAACTACTTTGCTCACTCATATACTGATACTATACCCAACTAACTTCCATCTTTGCTCATACCTTCAGTTAGAAACACATCCTCAATAAGCTACTTTGGTCACTTCTCAAGAGTGACCCCTTTTTTATTCTAGATCACTCCATGTTAGGGCACTGCACAAGTCTTTCATCATATGCATAAGTTGTAAAGAAAACCATTTCTGTATGGAGGAAAAATGATGAACAATAAGAAATCAACTCCCAAAAATCAACTTCCAAAATCAGAAAATCAAGCGACTAAACTTGCCCTGATTGGTAGTGCCATTACAACCCTTGGCGATGCAATCTCAACAATTGCTGCGGGACTTGCTTTAGATGAGGAATTAAACGAAAACAATAACTCGAATAACGATATTGAGAGATTGCAAAAACAGATTGATGAACTGAATAATGAAATAAAGCAAATAAAAAAGATGATGCGCTAATGCGTTTTTCTCATCTGGTTACCAAGAAAAAATGCTATAAATTATCAAAAGAACATATACATTCATGAGAAAAACGCAAAAAGTCCATGGACAAAAAATGAAGTACATGGACTTTTTTATCTTTTTGTCTATCCTTTTTTATAGAAACATAAAATACCCTAAACAAAAAGACCAGGTACTCATCAATATCGAGTAGCTGATCTCCTTTAGGTTGGTTACCTTGATACTATGTCAAGAAAATGGACAGGGAAAATTGAGATTTTGCTTTAAATCTAAGCGCGCTATCGCTTGCTCGCCT